>NZ_JAZHPL010000001.1:0-269407 GCF_036919435.1 Arsenophonus sp. PmNCSU2021_1
GAAATATTGTGTGATAACGCAAAATCCCTCATCATCGAACGGGATGCTTATGCAGAAGGTGAACATAAATTACATGTCGAAATGCTTCAAATGTCGAAAGATTACGGGTTTAAATTGTGTGCTTGCAAGCCCTACAGGGCAAAAACTAAAGGGAAAGTAGAGCGCTTTAACCACTATTTAAAAAACAGCTTTATCGTACCATTAAATACCGACCTTCGTGCTCATAATCTTGAACTGGATATTGAGATAGCTAATGCAAGAGTGGGGCCCTGGTTATAACGCGTTGCCCATCAGCGGATTCATGGAACAACGTTAGAGAAGCCAGCAGATAGACTAGCTAAGGAAGTTAAGTATCTTCTACCCTTACCAGCAAGGGTTTGCCAATCTATCCCGCAGACTGATACGCTTAATATCCGTATCGTACCGCCCCTTGAATCTGTCAGTTTGCAACACTCAATCAGCGTATACGAAGCATTGCTGGGAGGTGAACATGTTATTGCATGAACAAATTGAACACCTGTGTGAGTCATTGAAATTAAATTCTATTCCGACTCATTGGTCATCACTTGCCGAACAATGCATTGCCCAAGACAAAAGCTACGGAGAGTTTTTACTGTCCCTATTAAAATGTGAGCAACAACAACGAGATGAACGAACCCGTAATCTTTTGAGTCGGATGGCAGGATTCCCAGCACATAAAGAACTTAATACGTTCGATTTTAAGTTTGCAACGGGGATCCCCAAACAACACATACAGGAATTAAGCGCATTAACGTTTATTGAACGTAATGAAAATGTCGTGTTGCTTGGCCCAAGCGGTGTAGGCAAAACGCATTTAGCTATTGGGTTAGGATTAAAAGCAGTACAGGCCAAGAAGAAAACCCACTTTACCACGGCAGCTGAACTGATGTTGCAACTCTCAACTGCCAAACGACAAAATAAGCTCAAACAATATCTATCACGTTCGGTGATGGCCCCGAAATTGTTGATTATCGATGAGATTGGATACCTGCCGTTTGGGCGAGAAGAAGCAAACCTGTTTTTCAATGTGATTGCCAAGCGTTATGAGCATGGCAGTGTCATATTGACGAGTAACTTATCATTTGGGCAATGGCCAAATGCTTTTGCTGATGACGCAACATTAACTGCCGCTATGCTTGATCGTTTACTTCATCATTCGCATGTACTGCAATTAAGCGGTGAAAGCTATCGATTGAAAGATAAGCGGCGCTCAGGAGCAATGACTGAGTAAAAGTGGATCAATTTTGATTGATCGGATTTAGCTAAAAAGTGGATCAGTTTTCGGTGATCGTTGACAGCAATAAACGGATTTCATCTTCCTTTTTACACTTTTCTATATAATTTGTTTTTCGCAGAAAATTTCTTTTAACCCTTGAATTCATGATAAAAATCCTTCAACAAGAAGATTTATGCTAAGCACAAACGGTGCTTACTACAAATCCACCTATTGGTTATTTGGTGTTTGTGTACGCTAGCGTCAGCGTACCCCGGCTGGAAAGTCCCTACGATAGTAGGTTCAACTCCGCTTCGCATAAACAACTTACGAAGCTATCAGCAAATTACAGGCGCAATTTCCCTGCCATCCGTTTCACAGACTTTTTTGCTGATACCAAAATGTTAAGGAACTTTCACAGCCGGAAAACTTGCTGTAGAGGGCCACAGCCCTTTCGTACAATTACTTCTTAAACCACTTAATCCAAGCGTCTCGTTCTTCTGCGGGACGGTTGTAATAGGCTTCAAGGACTCTGCGATTAAATTCTGAGATGACTACCCAGCGTTCACCAACACGTGATGTAGATGCCTCGGGATCGGTTAACTCAACAACAGGTAACTTGTTATTGGTTATCATCTTTCTGACAGCGGTTTCTGGTTTTCCAAGTAGCTCGGAAAACTTTTCAATGCTGACTGCGTCAAGCGGATATTTAACGTCGTAGTCATTCTTAATCATCCGATCCTCATATCCTTCAAAGTGCTTCTAGGTACTTCTAAGTCGCTCTAAGTCTTTTAAATCTGAAAATACAGCTTGACATCTGTTATGCTTAACACTGGATGCGTTTGCCATGATTGCCGAAGCTTTATGGCATCAACTTATTTTTAAATAGTTTCACTGTGCATACTAAACATAAGGATAGTCTCACCATGCATACCATGTCAACTGATTATTCAGAAAAACTCTTAGCTATAAGAAAAGCCGAAGGATTAACTCAACAACGCTTTGCAAGCATTACTGGAATATCCCTGAGTACCATAAAAAATTATGAAACTGGTCAAAGACCGGCCAGATCAGAAGTGATGGAGCGAGTTGCAAGAACAACAATGTTTAGTAAATATGCAATGTGGTTATTGCTAGATGAAATTGCACCATCAGCCGGCCAAATAGCGCCGGCTCTCGCACACTCTGGAACCAATGGCGGGGAAGCACAAAAACAGAGAAGAAAAACGGGCGAGAATTCGGATGTAAGATCGTCCCACTACGACCAGAAAACTGGATGACTATACAAAATGAGTTTGATAATTGGTTAGCAAATCAGGATAGTTTCTGGGAGTTTTTGCTGAAATTGATTGGATGCTGAAACGGATAAGGAAATATGGTATAAAAAAACTTATAAGCTATCGTTTTATATTAAAATTTATATCTAAGCTAGAGGCAAGTTAGCTTCTTGCCTCATAGTTTATCTAATTCACCATCTGAAAGGCCGGTATAGCGCTTAATATTTTTACGTTCTACACCATCGGCTAAAAGCTGCTTGGCTAGCTCCTTGTTAGCATCCTGTCGGCCTAGCTGGTAGCCTTCCTGTTTGCCTTGTTGAATACCCTCTTTACGACCTTTAGCCTCAAGCTGTTCTGCAATCGTCATAAAATCCTCCCGGTAAGTCGGTGCTTTTTCCGCAAGGGTACGTATGAATCCCTCGCCATCAATCGTATTTCCTGCTTTAGCTATATAATATAATAAACTCTTGCATTGTTCTTTGGAATATTGCCACTTTTCTATTAGAGTAGCTAATTCTACAGCAAGTTCCAACATATCGCGTGTTCGGATATGTTTTTGTACTAGTTGCAGTAGTGCTACTCGGCGGTGCGTCAGGATCTCCTCATCCGGTATCGTGGTGATATCAACCAGCGGAAATGCTTGTTGATATACCGTAGCTGCCAATTCTGGATCAGCAAAACAGTCCAGAAAGTGCGTGCTATAAGGATAAGGTGACGTAGCGCCTTGATAGAACAAAATTGGGATCACTACCGGCAAGGTGTTGTTACCTTGCTCAATATGCCGCTGCATCGCTGCTACACTGTACCGTAACAGCCTGAATGCCATTAGCTTTTCAGGGCGGCTCTGGTGCTCGACTACTGTGTATATATAACCTTTCCCCGAATTCATCTGCACAGAGTAAAGCATATCTGAACACTGGGTACGCAAGTCATCTTCGATAAAGCTACCTGATTCCATTGCAAGAGTGCTGAAATCGCAGCGCTCTCGAAGATGAGGTGGCAAATGCACTTCAAGAAAGTCCCGAGCTACAGCAATATCGCCAAGGAATTTTTTGAAGAGTGAGTCATGTTGGGATAGTGAAGATTTTGTCATGGGTGTATTATACCGCGTTAAGAGGATAGTCTACCATTGAAATTACTAAACCTCTAATAAGCCGGATCGCTTCTGATGGATGTCACCAATAGCTATCTGGCATTGACGGAGTTTTTAACTTAGTAAACTGTTGATTGTTGGATTATTTTAGCTGCATAATGCACGCAAACAAATAATTATATCCAAATATAACTATGTGTGGTGACTATGACTGCTGGCGGGCATTTCATCTTTGCTTTAGCAAGCGCTATTTTTGCGAAGAAATTGGCGTTATCACCAGCATTAGCTCAAGGGAACTGGGGGCATATCATTATTGGCGGAATATTAACCTGCCTACTACCAGACATCGATCACCCCAAGTCTTTTTTAGGCCAACGATTAAAATGGCTTTCGATACCCATTGCCAAAGTGTTCGGTCATAGAGGCATTACTCACAGTTTTCTGGCTATTGTAGGGTGCAGCATATTTCTTTCTTCAGACTTATTGTCACGAATTATCATTCCGATACCGGTAGATTTTGTCCATGCCATGGTCGTTGGTTATATTAGCCACGTTGTATCTGATATGTTAACACCAGCAGGAATACCGTTACTATGGCCATATCGTCGACGTTTCTGTATGCCAATATTGAACCCCAGTAAATATCCTAAGTGGGAACGAATATTTTGTGTATTGGTACTGGTATATGCTGTTCTGTATCCCTTTGACATATTAATAAGTAATAAATTATGGGTTACTGATTTTATACAGAATATATGGCAATGGGCATCTAACAATTTGATTTGAAACCGAATTTTACATAAAATATTGCTTTTAAGTGATCAAATTCATATCTATGAATACTAACGAATCTGAGTCATAGATTGATATCAATTACATAGCCTCAAGCTGGATATTACGGGTTTCACGAGCAAACAGATAAACAATAGAACCGATAAAAAAAATAAACGCAAATATGAGGAAAGGTACGAACACGACATTTTCAGAAAAATTTTTGCCATCGATTAGACCGCCGAGAAAAACAGGACCAACAATTTTAGCGGTAGCACCTACACCATAACCGAGTCCAAGACAGGTCGAGCGTACCTGATTAGAAAACATTTCTCCACCAAATGTATTAATAATTCCAAATGCCCCATCGCCAAACATCATAGCGATAAGAATGCCAAAAAAGAAAATCCAGCTTGAAGATAGCATATTCAAATTTAAAAAATGCACGATTGTGCTGATCTGTATAGACAATGCTGCAATTATACATCCAAAAGCACCAATAAGACCGAATAAAAAGAGAGTTCGACGCCTTCCAAGATAATCGGAAATCCATGCTGAAAATAATCGGCCAACTAAATCCCCTAAAGACAGTATCATGAATAAATTTGCCACAACATTAATACTAAAATGGAAAACCTGATTCAATAATACCTGTCCCCATGACTGAATAGCGAAACTTCCTAGTATAAAAGAAAATGAACCAATAGCGACAATAGTCAGTTGTTTTGGGTAGTGCCTTATTATATTTAGATAAGACCTTTTGCTAATCGATACATATTCAGGTAAATGCCCCACTTTAGTTACAGGGATATTCATCGCCCAGGCGTAAGCTTCACGGGCATCCTGAAAACGTCCTTTAGAGAGTAAATATCGTGGTGATTCTGGAATGAATTTTCTCCATGCCAATAAAATAGCAGGAAGACAACCAATAATTAAAAGTCCTCTCCAACCAAGCGGTTCAGCCAGATAACGAGTAGCGAATGATCCAAGAAATAGACCCAATGGTACAAATGCTGAAGTCAAACCCGTAAACAGTCCTCTTTTTTTAGAAGGTACAAATTCTTGAACATAAGGCACAGAAGTCACATTAAGCCCGCCAACGGCTATACCTACGCAAACTCGCATGATTGACAAAAAGAGCCAATTATTTTCAGGCGTTAGTGCAGCCAGTCCGGTAAATATTACAAGTAATAAAATACATGAGAAAAATGATTTCTTACGGCCATATTTATCAGCAAGCCACCCCCAAAAAATTGCGCCGATGACAGTTCCAAGTCCTGCCCCAGCAAGGATAAAACCAGACTGTATTGTGCCTAATGACCACCGTTGATCTTGCATAAGCAGGGTAATGACAAAACCGACTAGAAATAAATCAAAAAATTCGAGAATATTTCCAATAGTAAGCATACATATAAGGGATTTTTGATTTTTTGTTAGGGGAGCTGAATCCAGTTGTTGTATAGCAGTGATACCTACTTTTACTGATTGCATACTTGCTCCTTTTGTATCCGCAAAAGAGTATTCCTAGCGGTAGAGGCCCTATATTTATAATCTATTAGCCGTTCAGAGCTAATAGCTAATTTATGTAAAATTATATCCATCATAAAGCAAGTAATTTTTTTTCCCACTGTTCAATTATTTCTCGTTTTTCTCTTAGATAATCATACCTATCGTAATGTTTCGCTGACACACCTGGCCTCTTGTGATTTTGAAGTCTATCACGCATTTCCGCACTAATGCCCATATCCCCCGCCAGAGTTTTAAAGGTACGGCGAATATCTCTGGGAGTGAATTTATTAAAACCGGTTAATTTACAAAATTTACGGAGTTGTTTACTATACTCAGCAGACAACAAATGCCCTTCTTTTGTATTGCCCGGAAAAAGAAACATCGCGTCTGGATACTTTTCCCTCTGCCGTTTTAAAATCTCAGTGGCGCTTTGATTCAGTGGGATAATATGGAAATCACTATTTTTTGATATGTGAGGGGGTACTGTAAGGGTTTTATTTTTCTCATCCCAGTGATCACGAGTATTGGTCATTATTTCCCACGGGCGCTGCCCGCCACTAAAGATACACAGCAGGGTCAATTGAGCGAAGTCTGGATGAATGGGGCAAGCTGATTCCGTTACTGAGAGCAATCTTAATAGCTCGCTGAGTTCGTCCCATGACAAAAAACGATCAAGTGCTTTATCTACCCGTTTTTGTGGTGGAATGACACTAACTGGATTTCGGTCAAGCCCGTAAATGGTTTTTCCGTTAATGTTGGCCGGATCGTTGTCCGCAAATAACCCAAAATTGAATACGGCATGAAGGTTAGCTCTAATTTTATTTGCCCCAGCGTTTGCCCCACGTTCTATAAACTCGGCAAGAACACGCTTGATCTGAACGGGTGTTATTTCCTTAGCGGGTGTAGCAGGATCAATGTACTTACTGGTTAACACCTGGTTGAGTCTGTTTTTTGTTTTGTCATAAGAGCGATTACCTTGTTTTTTTTGAGTGGTGATGTAATCGTCAAACAATTGTTTTATAGTGGCGTGTTCAGCAATAGACGTTTCTGGCGCGGTGATATTGGCAGCGGCGGTGAGGGCTTTTGCGGTTGCTTCTGCGAGCGTTACTGTAGGATAATCTCCCAGTGAAAGGAATTTTCGAGCACCCTCTTTATGGTACTTGTAAACAAAAATCTTTCTGCCGGAAGGGTAAACTTTCAGACCCAAGCGTCCTGTACCTCTGGTGGCTGATGCCTGCCACACGTAATATGCTTGCTCTTTGGGTTTGATGCCCTTTATCTTGCTGTCAGTGAGTAGTGTTCCTGCCATTACGGGTGCTCTTACGGGTGTTGTTATGGTGAAATACTATGTTATAATATGAAATCAGGCAACATGTGAAAATCTTTTTATTACAGTAAGTTGAAAGCGAATGAAATCATCTGTTATGACTTAAAATCAGAAGTTATCGCCCTTCTAAGCCGTAGGTCGTAGGTTCGAGCCCTACAGGTCGCGCCAATAAAATCAATGCATTATGCAGATTAGCACGAGGTTAAGTTAAAAATTAAGGTCGAGCAATGGGTCAAGTTAGTTATTCTGTAATTCAACCCACCGGTTGTAGCTTTCCTCTGACCAGCCAAGAAAAAGTCCACCTTTCGTCACTTTCGGCTTGGGAAATTCACCCTTTTTTATCATCCTCCAAATTGTTGTTCTGCTTTTATTCAATTTCTTTTCCATCTCTTCATACCCCATAAATCTTGTAGCATCAGATGTCGCCTCTGTTTGTAGTCTGTTAACTTTCGCGGCGCGTTGTGCGGCTAACCATACCTTTCTAGCCTGTTCAATGTGTATATGACTCCAAACATAGCGACGTTCTGACATACCGCCAAAACCGTCTGGTACAGTTTCACTCAGAAAATCATCGAAGGTTTCAATCATTTCAAACCTCTCTTTTTCATTGTTTCAAGCAGAATGTCAAGCAGTTCGTGTTTTAAGTTAATTCTATTCCACTCGAATAATGTGATGTGTGCCATAATGACCTCTGCTAAAATAAAGCCGCAGCGCCGTTTATGGCGGCGAGCGGTTGGGGAAATTGTTAATCGTAGGAATGGGTTTTGTGGTGAAGAATTAATTTCTATCAGAGCAATGAGATTATATCTTTATTTTTCATCAGAGCTTATTTGAGCGTTTCGATTAACTGGAAAATATTTGTAAATGCTGGCTAATGAAACCCCATAGAGTAATGCAAGCTGTTTTCTACTATTGCCGGACTCAAGTAATTTTTTAGCCTGCTCTTGCTGTACAGAAGATAATGAGCAAGGTCTACCGCCGATACCGCCTCTGCTTCTCGCCGCGGCTAAACCCGCCTGAGTACGCTCAACAATCAGTTCCCGCTCCATTTGTGCCAACGCGCTCATCACATGAAAGAAAAAACGGCCTGCGGATGAAGAGGTGTCGATAGAATCCGTCAAACTATGAAAGTGAATGCCTTTATCTTCTAGTTCAGAGATTAAACCGATTAAATGTTTGATGCTGCGGCCTAGTCTATCCAGTTTCCAAACAACTAACGTATCGCCCGTTTTTAAGCAATTTAACGCGCGTTTTAATCCGGGTCTCTGGTCTGTTTTTCCGCTGATTTTATCCTCAAAAATCTGTTCACAATTTGCGCAAATGAGTGATTTTTGCTATAAATCGGTGTTTTGGTCATTTTTTGACACCCTCATATAGCCTATTTTTGCCATTTTAGCCCCTTATTCTCCCTCTGAAAGCCTTGTCATTGCTGGTTTTGGTCAAAATATTAGCTAAATTCTAAATTACAGAAAACCAAGGTTTTTTAAAAATTGATTCTTGTCTGGGATGTCAGCACCGTTGTCATTTTTTGATAACTTCTGCTCAAGAAGCTGATTGAGTTTTTCAGCAAATTTAGGGTTATTGTCGATGGCTTTTGCCAGTTTATTCAGTGTGTCCAATGTTGAGGGTGCACTGTCGATCACCGCATTCAACCTGTCATTGACAATTTTCACCGCTTTAGGGGTTGCGGCTTCCGTTTCACTGCTGCTCTGATTGGCATTGCTGAGCTTGACAAAACCTTTTTCACTTACGCTCGCATCCGGGTGGTTTCGGGAGCGTGTATGCCCCTTTAACGCCGCTTCCGCCGCTTTTAATTGCTGCTTTAACCAGGCGGTGCGATTCGCCAGTTCACGCGTAGGTCGGTTGGTGATACCGTCTGGCCCACCCAATACCGGGTCGGAGGTCTCTATCTGGTAGATACCGTCCTCCCAGGCAGCCGTTTCTTTTAAATAACTCATGTCATCGTTCTCCATCGGGCTGGATCCCATCGTGGGCGGATTGTTAGTCATAGTGTAGTCTGTTTTTGTCTATTCATTAAGTATTTTTGCATACCCTTAACTGCTGCCATGATTATAGCGCCCGTGGTAGGTCGTCTGCGCGTTATAGCGCAACGGCACCGCCGTATAATCCAGCGCTACCAGTTCGCTGCGCGCCGGCGCAAAGGCCGCGAGCGTCTCGCGTAATCTGGCCGCCTGGTCATTGGTGATAAGCTGGTTGAGGATGACCCGATACAGCGCCCAGTGCGTCTCGCCATCGGGATACGCGGTGGCCTGTTCAGGTTTAAGGGCGGCTCCCCCTTCGGTTATCGTCACCTCCCCCAATCCCAGCGCCCGTATCATGGCGCGAATCGACCAGGGGGTGCCCTTATACCGATGCAGCGTGATGGCCGATTTCAGCATCGCACGGCGGGCATCATCCGATTCTGCTAAATGCCAGCCATTGACCCCGGTTAACGCCAGCTGCTCTGCCAGCCAGGGCAAGGCCGACGCCTCGGTCATATCCAGCAGGTAAACCAGCAGCAGCGTCAGGTCAATCTGCTGCAACCGCGCGGCCTGCGCTGCCAGCGCCTGAAAATGGTTCTTCGCCGCCAGCAGCGGTGGTAACAGGCTGTTATCGGTCATCGCCGCTCTCCGTGCCCAGGGTCAACTGAATGTCGCTACAATGCGCCCATTGCTGGGCAGACAGTACCGTCGGTTCAAGGGTAGTGAAACTCGTGAGCTGCACCCGGTAAACGCCGGGAACCGAAAGTGCCGCGATAATCTGGCTGGGCACAATATCCCGACCCAGCTGTTTAGCCTGGCGGGCCACATACTGCTCAGCGGCCTGCCGCGCCTGTTTCAGTACCGGCTCGCCCGGCTGGCTGGCATAACAGGTCAGCTGTGCGGTAATGGTATAGTCAACCTTTTCAGGGGTCAGCACCTGCACTGTATCGTTCAGCGGGCGCACCCGCTCTTCCGAGCACAGGGCCGTCACCAGACTCAGCACCGTCTTGTCCGGCAGCCCGCTGGTCAGCAGCGGATACAGGTTGACCGTGCCGGGTTTCGGGCGGGTCACCGCCACATCACAAATCCCCGGATGGGCACTCATGGCATGAAAACGATAGGCTTCGCGTGAACCGGCGGTACTGAACGACGCCGGAGCCAGACGGATACGGCGGCGCAAATGTTCATCGTCCTCAGCGTCTGAGCCGCCCGCGCTCGGTATCGTGTTGGTGACCTGGATATCCCCGTCATCGATGGCGTCCATCAGGGTACTGATTTGCGCCGGTTGCCAGCCATTACCCTGTATCCCTGCCTCGTTGCAGGTGGCACTCACCGTCACCCGGGATGCCGTTGGCGTCAGCCTGACCTCGCTGTCGGTGGTAAATATCAGGCTGTCTGTGGCGCTGAGCCGTGTTCCAGCCGGTATCGCTATCGTCACCGGAGGCGCGACCGCCAGCGAAAATTCCACCGTAGTGCGCGCCGGTTGGGCTGGCAGACGGTAAACGCCGACCAGCTCAGCCAGATAGTCCAGCATTGGCGCACGGGCAAAGGCCACCAGGTTTTGTTCGGCGGCGGATTGAATGGCACTGCGCACCAGGGTTTCCCGGTAGGCGAACAGGTCTATCAATAGCCGCTCAGCCTGCGCCGGCCACAGGATCTTGCCGCTGGCCGCTTCATAGGCCGTGATCATCTCGCGGGTAATGGCCTGCGCATCCGCTGCAACAAAAACCGGCTTCTCGAGGGTTAACGCCATGCCACCTCCGTTTGTGCGTTGACCTGACTGCCCTGCAGTCGCCAGCGCAGCAGGAGATTGACCCGCTCACCCTGCGCAGCCAGCGTGACCTGATGTAATTCGCATCGGGGCTCCCAACGTCTGATGGCCTCCACCGTTTCCCGCACCACATGCGGCAAGGCGCGTTCTACCGGCATATCCAGATAACGATGCAGGTCACTGCCAAAATCCGCTCGATGCGGGTCACTGCCTTTCGGAGTGCCTAAAATCAGTCGCAGGCACTGCTGAATATCCTCGACGCCACTGACCCGTTCACCCGACGCATGCAACGCAGGTTGCCAGTCTGCGCTGCTGAGAACGGTCATTGTGTTCATCATGATAGTTCCTCCTCCCTTGCTTATAACGGCTTGCCGGTAGGCTTACCGTCATGCCCGTTACTGTGTTGGTGATTTTGTAGCGACACCCGACCCGCCTGGATATCACCGCTGGCCTGGAGCGTGCCGTCAATGATGGCGGCCGCGCCACTGCCGCCCGAACCGCTCATGCCGCCCTGGTAAGTCAGTCGCTTTTGCACCGTCAGGTTGCCCGTTGTGACGGTGTCCGGCGCATCCAGCAACAGGGTATGACTTGCCTTCACCGTCGCATTTTGCGTCTGAATTAGCACCGTGGTCTGGGTGGTGAGCGTCAGGGTCTGTATCTCGCCCCCGATAGCCATGGCGTGATTTTTGCGGTCATACTCGACAACGGTTCCGTCGGCAAAATCCACTCGCCGTTTATCGCGGTTTGCCACTGCCGGGCGGTCTACCTCGGAATACACTGCCCCTAACACCACGCCATCATCGCCGTCAGCATCCAGCAGCAGGCTCACCTGCTCACCCACATCGGGTAGCCCGTAATCCTTGTTATGCTGGGTATTACGTTGCAGTACCGGCAGCCAGGCGGTGCGCAGATTGTCACAGGTCGGCAGCCGTACCCGTACCCGGACGTTTTGCTCATCAATCTGGCTCACGGTACCGAACATCAATTGCAGTCCTTTCATGGTTGTGTTTCTCCGCGTATCGTCTCTTTTTCATTCAGCGGCCCCACACTGCCATCGGCTTTCACCCCAATCACCTGTGGGGTCGCCGACTTATCCGCCTGCGTCGTTTTCCTGTTGGTGCGCGCCATCGGCCCCTGGCCCAGGGTCAGTTCACAGGCGTAACCGCTTTGGCGCGACAGGGCATGGCGGACTTCGGTGATAAGCCACACCCCGGACAGGCGACCAAAATCGGCCAGGCGCAGTGTGAGCCCAGCACGAAACAGCGTATTACCTGCAAGTTCCACCGTCGCCACCCGTTGATATTCATTATGCCGGTTCAGGCCCGCGCACACCTTGGCGGTCGCTTCTTCCCGGCTCCGTGCCCGGCTGTGCAGTCTTAAGGTATCGGCGCTGGTCGTACGTCCCTGTTTTTGAGGTGCCGTTTCTCGCGCCACCTCGCCTATCGTGCCATCGGCATTGATACCGACCGTGACCAGTTGTTTGCGCTGGCTGTCCTGGTATTTCACCTTGCCCTGCTGGTAGATACGGTTAAGCGTATCGCGCAGGCTGTAATGACTGACGGCTTGCGGGGTAATGACGTTAACCGGCGAGGCTTCTCGCAATCTGACGCGCTCAGAAAAAATCAGCCTGCTCGGCGTGACTTTAACGATATAGCCGTATTCCTCGGCCAGTCGGCGCAAAAAAGCCAGGTCGGTTTCATGTTGCTGCGTGACCCTGTCAAGGGGCAGCGGCGCAATCTGCCCTTCCAGTGTCAGGTGGTGTTTTTGGGCAATCCGTCGGGCGATGGCCGCCAGGCTGGTCTGCTCAAACGCCCGGTAGCTCCGGGTGCGCAACGCAGTGGTCACTGAGGCGGATAACCCACGCAGCGACACCGTATCCGGCGGGCCACTGAGTTCTATTTCATCAATCGAAAAGGTGCCACAGGGACGTAATGGCGCGCCGACCCTGCCGAGCGCCAATGAGAGTGTATCGCCTTTACCCGGATACCAGGCACCGCGCCAGCGCCCGGCGCTGTCTTCCAGTTCGACCGTCAGCTCGTCAGACTGGCCACTAAGCTGATCGGTAAACCGGATCCCGAGCACGTACGGGGTGATATCGTGCGTGATGTCCTTTTGGCCATAATGCAGGATCCAGGTCGGGGCAGGTACCGCCTGCTGTCGTTGTGTCGTTAACGACACCATGGCGGTGTCTCCTCCACGGTGTCCTGTGCGTTAATCAGCGGGATAGCCAGGGTGATGCCGGCAGGCAACACCGGTGTGATCGGAATAGCCGGATTGGCGGCGATGATCCGCACATAGCCCAATGCGTCACCGTAATAGTGGGCGGCCAGCGTATCCCAGCGCTCGCCCTCACGGGTAATATGCTGCCAGGCGCCTGGCTTATGTTCTTCTTCATGTTGGCTTGCAAACATCGTCCTGTTCTCCTTTAACGGCGCGTCACCAGATGGCTCGTCAGACGGCTCAGCACCGGGGCGACGTCGTTCCAGGTACTGAGGGCACCGCCCATCTGACCGGCCACCGTATCCAGTGCGCCGGGCAGTGCCTGGCCGGTACTGGGGGTCAGGGCACTGAGCGTGTTTTTCGCCTGGCTGGCCGTGGTCGCCACCTTGCCCGCCGCACGGGTCAGGTGACTGGCCGCAGGAAAATGGGCTTCCAGGCCGGCCAACAACGGGTGCGCCTGTATCAACGGGGTGGCCACCTCACCCAGGCTATTAATGACCCCAGGCACGCGCGTTAACGCCGCGACCGGATCCGTTTTCATCTGACGCGCCACCCGGATCGCCTGTGAGGCCGTGGCCAGTGCCGACTGCGCCTGACGGGCCAGCCCCACCGCCCGCGATAACGGTGTACCGGTGGCGATCGTCCGGGTTAGCCCGGCGGCTTTTCTGTTCAGTGTCGTGGCCATCGCCGGCGGCTTAAGTGGTTGGCGCAGATCGCCGGTAAATTCACGCAGACGGATATCGACCTCCAGGCATTGGGCAAACCCGTCGGCATGGGCCAACAGCGTGCGACCGGTAAGCGTGGTGATCACAAAATGCCCCAGGTACTCGCCATTGCCGAGCACAAACGCCAGTGCCTGATGGGCACGACAGGCGGCCTGTAGCCGTTGCCATTGCGCGGTCGGTTGACAGTACTGCTGATGAAACCGCACGCTTAAACGGTATTCATCGCACTTGTCGCCGACCCACTGCAGACCCGGTTTACGACCAATGCGCGCCTGCTCGGCAAACTCACCGCCGAGGGTGGCTTCCAGCGCGGTAAAGCCGGTCTGTAACTGCACTTCAATCTCACCGAGTATCGCCAGCATCAGTAAAAGTCCCGCCGTTGTTGTTGGTGCATCAGCTGCGCCAGGCGTTTTTCCAGCTCACGCACACTGATAGCCAGGGCTTCGCGTAACGCCGCTGGGGTCGCCTGGGACTGACCGTTCATCACAATCTGCGGCGCAAAGGTGATCTGCATGCCTGAAAATGCCTTCCCCTGACCGGCAGAGGGGATCGGGGTATCAGGCCAGTGGGGTACACGCGGGGACGGCGGTTGCATCAGCGGCATCAGGCCGCCGACGGCGCGCTCTAATGCGGGCGTGGTGCGGGTAATGCCCACCACCGCGCCCTGCACAATATTGTCCCCCAATCCGGCAAACACCGTTGAGGGACTGTGTATGCCGAGCGTCTCCTTAAACCAGCCCGACACACTGTCACCAAAATTGACAATCGTCTCTTTGGCAGCGGTTAGCCGACTTTTAATCCCGTTGACCAGACCCTCAATCAGCTGGCGACCCGCGTCAGTAAAATTAGCGGGCAGTTCAACATGGAAATAGCGCATCACCCCGGCGAAGGCTTTATAGAACAGTCCCACGGGCGACCAGTTAAGGATAAGTGCCCCAACGCCCGCAATACCGCCAGAAAACGCCTGTTTCACCTCGGCCCAACGGGCCTGAAAGAAAGCGCTTATCGGCGTCCAGTAGCGGTAAATCAGGTAAGCGCCCGCAGCAATTGCGGTGATAGTCAGGCCGATAGGGTTAAACATCAGTGCCCGCCCCAACCACAGCAGGGCATGTCCCGCCAGGCGCAGGCCCGTCACCAGCCCACCGGCCAGCACCCTTCCCAATCGTCCTACGCTGCCTGCGAGTCGGCTTAAGCGCCCACCCATGCGGAAAGCACTCTGGAGTAACAGCCAGCCGGTACGCAGCCGGGTAAACCCACCCCACAGCAGGCGTATCGGCGAACCCAGCAGATTGAACGCCAACCTTGTGGCCAACAATCCCCCCTTAAACAACAGGAGCGCGCCCACCGTTTTAGCCATACCACTGACCAGCTGGGGGTGCGTTTTGACCCAACCACTGGCTGCATTCAGATAAGGCAGAACCGTTTGCGTTAACGACAGTACGGCGGGGCTGAGTGATTCACCGATACTCAGTGACAGCTCTCGACTGGCAACCCCTAACTTTTTCATCTGCTCAATCGGTGAGGCCAGCCGTTTTTTATAGTCGCCGGCCAATACATCCTTGTCAGCGGCAGCCAGGGCTTGAGCGCGGATTTGCCGGTACTTCTCCATATTGGCCAACATTGGACGCACAAAGGCCATCACCTGCATATCGGCAAACAGTTCACCTAACCCAAAGTTCTGTTGCAGGGCCAGTAACGCTTTATCGCGCGCGGTATCGTCCTGCAGCGCCATCGCTGATTTAAATTGTGCCAGCGCCTCGGGACTCTTTTGCGCCAGATAGCGTTGCAGGGTATTCATCATCCCTTCAATCGGCGAAATCCCGTGCGCTTTTTGCTGCATTAAGGATTTTTCAATATCGATACCGACATCACCAAAACGTTTTTTAGTTTCAGGGGCGTACAGTTTTTCAAGAAAGTTATTGAAATTGTTCGCCGCTTTATCCGTACTCCCAGCGCCTATTTTTGCCACCTGCAAGGCGGCGACCATCTCGGCCACTGCCGCCTTACCTTGGGCCACGTTGGCCATTTGTGGGGCCAGCTCGGGCAACCACTTCACCTGGTCAGCGATTTCAAATGACCCGGCCTTACCCCCTTGCGCCATGATGTTCTGTACCGCGGCAAAATCTTTCGCCGCAATGCCCAGCGACTGCTGGGTGGTCACCGCCGCCTGTGCCCACAGTTCAGCCGACGTCCGGGTGGCGGTTGCACCTCGGGCGATGTGTGGCAGGTAGGCGCGGATATCGTCCAGGTTGTCAATGTTATTGCCAATAAGCGCACTGGTGGCGGCCTGTAAATCATCCTGGGTCTGGTTGTATTGCTGGCTCCAGGCGCGGATATCCTTACCCAGCGCCGCCTGGGTGGCACTGTCGTAACCGGCAGTGATACCCATATCGACCAGATTGTCCTGAAAGGTCATCGAATGCTTAACAGACGGCGCGACCGCGCCCACCGCTGCCGCCGTGGTGGCCCCTAACGCCAGTCCTTGCCCCATCAGGGCCTGTCGTTGTTGCCCGGCAATCTAACTGGCCATCAGCGTGCGATGCAAACGGCGATGCTGTTGCTCGAGACGGGAAAGTGTCTGACCCACCCGACCCAGCTCACTATTGAGGTTACGGGCGGCCTGTGCGCCCAAATGACCGTAGCGGGTTACCGCCTGAGTCAGTTGCTGCTGGCGGGATTGCAGGCGACGAGTCGTTTCACCCAGGCTATTGAGGCTACGCCGTGAATCGCCCATCGCCGAACGAAAGGCACCGGCCACCGCTCCTTTGATCACCACCCCAATCGAAAATGTGCTCGACACTGCGTCACCTGCCTCTGTTACACCCGATCACTCTTTATCGGTTTGCCCCGCGTTGCCCGTGCTCCTGCCGGATTTGGGCAGCCGCTTCCTGTAAATAGTCCTCAAACTCCATCACCGTCAGCGCATCCAGCTCACTGGGCTGCCAGCGGAACCATCTCGCCAACAGCGCCTGTGCCTGACGCAGTGCCTTCGGCGAGTGCATCCAGCCCCGCAAACTGACGAAAGTGGCCTTGCAACTGTTGATAATCCACCAAATCCATATTGTCGATATCTTCCGGTATCAGGCCGGTCATGCGGGCAATCAACAGACTGTCCCAGTCATTGACGTTTTCACTTAAGCGGCGTACCGCCTTGATGTCACTGACCTTGAGCCGGTTTAAGCTGACCTGGGTCAGCCTCTCACCATTGCCCAGGGCATAAGGGTATTGCAAACTATAATGAATACGGTCTGTCATCATCACTCCTCGGATTGTCAGGTTAAGCGCCCAGATTGGCGCGGTAGTTGGTGAGCATATCTTCACCGTTGATTTTAAAAATATTGGCGATCACATCCAGCTCCAGCAGCACCTGACCATCCATCACCTGCTTGATATAGCTGCAGGTAAAACTGCTGCTCATCTCCGGCACTTCGTGCTGCTTAAAGCTGCCCAGACTATTTTTGCTGAACATCACCGTCATAAACACCGCCACCGGCAGTTCATCCTGGCGACCCTGTGCCGGGTTATAGCGCTGCAGGCTGCCGCGACATTGCAGTGGATACGCCTTGAAGGGATTGGCGGTACGCAGTGCCACCTCTTCATACAGACTGGTCCAGTGAATTTCCCCTTCGAGCTTGTCAAACCCTGCCGGTAGCTGAATTTTGCCTATCATTCCCAGCGCCTGATGCTCCTGCTGCACCACGTTGATTTCCGGTAGCTTGATTTCTTTTGCCCGACCCAGCAGGCTATTGCCGTCCAGGTAGACGTTGGCATTGGTGATAAAATGCAGTGCATTGCCCGCCATCATCTCCTCCTTATCGTTATCTTATTGACCCTGTGCGTCACGCTCATGTGGAAACCCCACTTTTCAGGAAGGTGAGATATTCATTAGTGATTTCCGTCTCAAAGGTCAGGTGCTCCATCGGCGGCGGCGGGGTGTATTTGTAATTCAGTTTCAGCTGCCCCAGACTGAGTGCATCCTCGGTGTTGTCCGCCGGGTCATACCAGCAGTGAAAGCCCAACAACGCCCCATCGGCAATCAACCTCCTGCCATAGCCATTGACCGATTCGGTCAGCGCATCAATCAGCCCCTGATTAATCGGGCGATCAATATATTGCAGACTGAAATGGCGGATAGACTCATTAATCATGTCCCCGGTGCGCCGCGCATTTTCAAAATTCTTCAGATGCGTCACGGTCGGCCAGGCCGCCGTGCGGTTGCCCCACAGGCGTAATCCGCTACCAAAACTGTTAAATACTGTGGTAATGCCATTCTGGTTAAGCAGATTGACCTCACTATTGGCATCATCAATGCGCGCACTTAACGGGCGCTCAATCCCGACAATGCCCATCAGTGTCTGATTGGAAGACGACCACCAGAACCCTTTTTCACGGTCAACTTTGGCCCGCAGACCCGCCGCGCGCGCCGACAGCGGCTCCAGGCGAGTCTGGTTTGTTGCCTTGTCATAGACCTTGACCTGCGGATAACACAGGCGTACCCGATCAGAGGCGGTATTAAAATTAATCGTGCCTTGTGGCCCCCGTCCGGCGATGGCCTGGGCAAACGTCGTCCCCGCTGGGGCATCAATATAGACGATGGCCTCACATTGGTCGGCCAGGGCAATCATGGCGGTGGCCACGGCATTAAAATGCGAGAAGCCCGGTGCAATCAGTAATTTGGGGCGATAACCAAACAGGCTGTCGGCATTTTCCAGCGCTTTCATCCCGGTACGCTGGTCAGCGGCATTGGTGGTACCCAATACCTCTGCTGCGGTCACTTTTGAGACATCAGGGGTGTGATAGGTCACACTGACCGTGCCCCCCTGTGCAATACCGCCGGTGGTGACGCGGGTGATTTTGCCGGTTGCGGCGGCCACGGTATAGTCGGTTGCCACCTTATAGGTGGTCTGCCCATCAACGCTTTTCACCACCATATCACCCACGGGTAACTGGCTCAGTGTGGCACTGTGGTACGTGCTATCGAAGGTGATACTTTCCGCGGTTATCGTTTTCTGATGGCTTTTGGGGTCAAACACATTGACCACCAGAACCGTCCCGACACCGTGGTCATAGATGGCGCGTAATGCCTGTGGCAGGGTAAATCCACTTCGCTCATCGCCAAACTGCGCGGCATCCTTTTCCGATGTACACAGGGTCAGGGTATTGACCGGGCCTGTGGGCGCGGTACCGACCAGGCCAATCACGGACGATTTTCCCGTTTTGACCGGACGGGTCCCGCGTTCAATTTCCAGCGTATCGACGCCGTGATGGTGTTCTCTACTCATGGGGTGACCTCGTTACTTTTTGTGTCTGCTGGTACTTTTCCGCGTTTTCTGGCGGGCATCGCTAACGCTGTGCTGACCGGCACTTCGACGGGTTTGGCCTCATCAGGGCGGGGAGCAGCGGTGTCGCCCGATGAGGTGATTGCCTGTGCCAACGGTGCAGCCACGATGGGTTTGACGGGGGTTTCTGCTTCCTGACCCAGAAAGGTTAAATAGCCCTGGGCTTCCAGCCCCAGCACATAATCGTTATCCATCGGTAAGGTCACTTCCTGACCCGGCCAGAACATCACATCCAGGATGCTTTCATCCGGTAAGCGCAAAGCGGCCCCGTTCATCTGTTGGCCGTCATAACGGTAACGGGCCAGTGTGCCGGTCGGGTGTTTGGCAGCGAGTGATCGCTGTTCAAAATCGGTCAGTGGCCTGGGGTGTTCAGGCGGCGTATCGGGATAATCGAATCCCAGAAAGGTCAGATAGCCCTGGGCTTCCAGCGAGACAATAAACGGATGATCGACCGGCACATCGACGACTTGACCGGGATAAAACATCACATCCTGGGTACGGCCATCAGCCAGACGCAGGGCTGCCCCATTCGGGGACTCACCGTTGTAGCGAAACTTCGCCATGCAGCACCTCGTTATTATCATTTATCGTTATCGTTTCCTGCGTGCGGGGTAAGATGTCCTGCGGCCAGTCCTGCACAAACCAGGTTTCGGTCGCCACCGTCAGCGCGTATTGCCATAAGCCCTCGGATTGCCCCAAAAAGACCTCATCAATCAGCCACAGTGGGCGGCGACAGTCCGGCGGCATAAAGCCGCCCACGGTCTGACGCAGCTTATCGAGCAGGGCAATCGCCCCCTCGTTACCGTTAAGCTGGCGCATCACCAGGGTCAACGTGAAATGCAGCACCCGGGGCTGAAACACCCTACCCACATCCTGAATGTCGCCAAAACGCGAGCGGGCAAAACTGAGCAGCACCGCACCGAGTGGATGATTGAGATGAAAGCGTTCCGGATGCTCAGGAAAGAAGGTAACCTCCAGCTGCGGCAAGCGTTTTGTCAGCAGGGCCAGGAGGGCGTGCATGATATCGAGCGTCATTCAAAGTCCTCCAGTAAGCCGCCGGGGCCACTAAAGCGCGCCGGACGGGCATGAACATGAAAGGCCGCCGGCTCGGGGAGCACCTGACCACTGGCGGCGATACCTAACGTCAATTTTCCGTCGCGCAAGGCTTCCAGCATTTTCAGGCTGCCGCGATACACCTCTTTTATCGCCTCGGGCAGTTGGCCTTCGGGACGACGCAGGTACAGCCGATGACTGACCAGATTGACCGCCATATCGCGCAGTACCGTGGGAACGGTCTGCAGCGGCAAGACGTAACGACCGCGCAGATGAGCATCAATCAGCTCATCGGCATAGCGGATAGCGTCGCTCAGCACCTTGTCGTTAATCACATTGGGCAGGCTACCCATCAGCGCTTCGCCTGAGACATCCTGCGTCAGCTGAACCAGCGTATGGTGTGAGAGCAATTGCCCGATATCCTCCAACGTGCAGTAGGCCATCAGATACCTCTGACCATGCGGATAATCTCACCGGCGGCAGTGGCGGCATCCAATGCCACCCCCACCGTTGAAGCAGGCAGCCCGCCACCGGTTAATGCGCTTTCTGATACCACCCGACCTTCACTGTCGGCCTTGAGCAGTTCACCGGCGCTAATCGCGGCACCGGCTTCTACCGCCATGATGCCCAGCACATTAATCGGCACGCTGTCCCCTTTTTTACCGGAGACCTCGGCGACACCGAGTTCCGTCCCGGTGCCCTTAAAGGGTTTTGCCGTGATGCCCTCCAGACGATGGGCGGTTAACTCCTCCACCGCCACGACGGTGGTGGTGAGTACCACCTGTTGTGTCACCATCTTTTACGCTCCTTTAATCCCGCTAATCAGATACCCGGCTTCACTGCCCACCACCGCGACCTTATAAATATCGGTGTAGCGGATATTGACCACCTTGCCGCCAACACTGTCAAAGCGGTCGGCCAGCGGCATACCCTGTCGACGGAAGGTATAGCCAAAGGACGGCCTATGCTCATCCGCGCTATCACTGCCCGCTTCCGCGGGACTGACCACATGCAGCATCAGGTTATCTTTCCACAGGTCGGTGGTGCTTTTACCGCCTTTGTCTAGCTGAACGGGTGCGCCAATCAGCACCTCATCCACCTGGAATAAATCTTTTAAAATCTCGGTAGTAATACGCTTACGTTCATTCCCGCCCAGCGCGTCTTGCAGCACCTTATGGAAGCGCAATAGCGCCATCACGCTCGCCCCCATGGTAATGACGTTGGGTCGCAGTCCAATATTGGCCCGCACCACTTGCATCCCGGCTTCAATATCTTTCAGCGGCTCGCCATTTTTCTTGTTCCAGGCGGCATCGCCGGTCAGGGCCTTTTTTGCATTGCTGGCATAGACCGAGGTCGATTGCGCCAGCTCCGCCACATACTGTTCATGGCGCAGCAAAATACCGTCGGTGGCGCGTTTAATCGCCTTGATTTCTTCATTGAACATCGATTCCGCCTGTTCGCGGTGATCGACCGGCACCGCCAAATCATGCTCATCGAGCACGATATCGGTGAACGCCTGTTTTTCTCTTAACAGGATATTGCTGTTGGCCCCGACCGCGCGTTTGGTTTCATACAACGCCAGCCGTCCTTTACCAAAGGTCGGCACCTTGACGCCTTCTTTTTCTACCCTGACGAGAGGAAACAGCTTTTCCCCAATCAGGCTGGCGTTGCGGTATTCAGCGGCAATGTGGGTCAGCACCGGGTCGTTGGCCCGTTTGCTTTTTAAATAATCAGACATAGGACTCTCCTGACAGGCAGCGCTTCACCGCCGCTTCGTAAGGGATGGACTCACGCGTCTTAAGCGCCATGGCCTGTTGATGCAGCGCATCCGGATCGGATGCCCGCTCACTAAAGGTCAGACTGTTTTGCGGCGTGTTGCCTCTTCCCGGCACCGCCCGCTGACTAAAATCAACCAGCGGGGTAGCGCTGGTAAACAGAGACTTGACGGCATCAACCAGTGGTTGCGTTTTGCTGCCCTCACTGAAGGTCAACGCCTGCTCTTTGCCAGACAGCGCATCCAGTAACGCCACCATCACCGCTTGTCCGGCAGGGGCCAGGCGTGCTTCATTAATCAGACTTTCGGCAAAGGCCACATTGGCGTCATGAGCGACTTTAGCGGCCTGCGCGGATTTTTCGGCCTGATGGGCGCTGAGCTGCTGCTTTAACGCCGTGTTCTCGGCTTCCAGCTGTTTTTCGGTTTCGGTTTTTTCCACAGTGAGGCTCTCCGTTGTGGGATAAGGGTTGACGACCTTGGCGTCAGAAAAGGCCAGGGTTTCGGTGGTTAGCGCAGGGGGGCAGATGGGGTACCCACATAGTGGCTCAGTAACGCCCGTAGCCGAAGTAGCAGCGAGTCGTGGCTGTCATCCCGATCTTCGGTAAATTCCACCACTCCGTCCTCGGTATCCGCAAAAGAGACCGCGCGCAGCCCTTTAACAGCAGGCGGTTGTGCGCCAAGAAAACCGACATGGGGTAAATACAGGGCACCCGGTGCGGGATTATTCGGCGCGTGGGGTAAATAGAACGACGCCGAGATTTTTTTGTAGCGGCCCGCTGTCACCAGTTCAGAAAAAGCCGGATCAACCTGCTGTGGCTCTCCCAGCAGATCACGTCCTTGCGCCGACAGCTGTTTGATCCAGCCGTAAGCGGGCGCATCGGTGGTTGGATGGCCGGTCACTATCGGGGCTTCATGTAACGCCGGATCGTAGGCATCCGCACAGGCGCGTAAATCCTGCTCGCTCACGTTCAGTACCTGCCCGTGGCTATCCGTATGCCGACCGCGCGTAAAAATATGCAGGGATTTCATGGCACCTCCATTGACTATCATGCCAACAGTCTATGTCGGGTTGTCTGATTTCCCTTTTAAAGGGCTTTAAAGATTTTCATTTGAATATTTTTGATGACAGAAGAATGCTGCGGCGGCTATCAGGGATAACCGCGTCAGGAAGGGGTTTATAAAGCTTTATAAAGGGCGGAAACGCGCTCGGGTATCGCGTTGTATTATTTAAGCGCTCGAACGCGTCAGGCAGCGCTTAGCGGAGGCTAGCCTGTTGCAAATAATCAAGCTCCTCATCGAGCAGCTGGCGTTTGACTTCAGCCTGTAGCTGTCCCCCCTCGGATACCGGCAGGTAAGGGCGCGGGGGCAGCGTCACTGACCCACCCCGCCCCGCTTTCCCGCCCTGTTGATGGATACGTGCATAAACGCGATTCGTGCCGACCCGTGCCTGATGCGCATCATATTCCGGCGTCACGCTGCGGCGTAAATACCCGTCACGGGAGAGCGTCATGCCCTGGCGGGCGAGGGCCGCAACCGACGGTTGCCAGCGTGGCCGCCCCTGCGCCTCAAAGTTCAGGTCAGTAGCGGTTTTCAGCGTTTCAGACCAGCGTCTCATCAGCGGGGTCAGGTCGTAAGCGGCGTTCTCCAGGCGCTTTAGCGCCTGTTTCAGGTCGTTATCGGTTATCTCAACCGACAGAATAGTAGCAGTCATTCCGGTCTCCCCAGGGTGTTAACGGCCAAGGTGTGTAACGGCCCCTGATAGCGGCTTAAGTCCGGTCGATACCCTTCACCGGGGTTATACGACCAGCCGATATCCGGGGAAAACACCGTATGATTGTCGAGTGTCAGCTGGGCCACCGGCTGCATTTCGCCGGTTTTGCGCGAGACCACCTGCAACGACCAGAGCAGGCGGTCGCCGGACGTTTCCACCGTGAGTCCTCGCGCTTTGATGTCCCGTTCAGACAGTGCAATCACGCTGCAGCGCCAGCCATTGGGCGGGTAGAGCGCGCGCCATAGCGGGTCATCGGCAGGAAACACCCGACCATGCAGCGCCAGGTGGCTTTTGCGGGTGCGATTATCGCGTATCCCCACATACATCCAGTAGGGACGGGCCGCAACATTCTCCCGCATTTCTGCCCAGTGCCCGGCGTTGTAGAGGGTAGTCAGATTGGTGCGATAAATGGTCTCCAGTCGCTGCGGGCTGCCTGATTGCACCGTGACCGGCTCCCCGCTCACCGGGTCGTGGGTCTCCTGCTCCCCCCACCATCCCTTGGCCTGCAGTACTGGGGTTAATTCCTGGGCAAACCACTGGCCGGTTTTGCCTTCCGCCAGGGCGGTTTCCAGCGCCTGATAAATATCTTGCAGAATATCGAGTCGCGTCACCTTGGCCACCGTCGCGCTCTGGGCATGGGCGGCTTGCCAGACGTCCTGCCAGTCCCAGGAAAAGGTAAAGCCTTTGGCTTTTAAGTAGGCTATCGCCCGTTTGGGCGGCAGGCTAAACAGCGCCGTCAGTTCGTTATCATTGAGTGTCGGCATGTAACCTCCCCCAGACGTTGGCAACAAACATCACCCGGGCCAGGGTCTCCTGGAGCGCCTCTGCCTGCATCTCGGGGTAAAGTGCGGCCAGTTTCCCCCTCAGTTCGCCGGGGGAAATACCCGATTTTACCGCGTCAAATAACGGGGTGAGCAGCGGTTGCAGGGTGTTGTCCAGCGTGCCGTTTTTCATCAGGCTGTCCAGTGCCCGGTCAAGTTGCGCCTGGGCATCGTGCACGTTCTGCGTCTCGCCTTCGGCAAAGGCCAGCGAGGGAGCAGGGGGTGAAGGGGTTTCCTGTTGGCTTTCCATCAGCAAATCACCCGGTTGCAAGCCATATTCACGCTGATAGTATTGCGCGCTGAAAAAGCCGGCGGTTTGCGCCAGACTCAGGTCACGCTTGGCCTGTACCTCATCGATGGTCTCCTGCTCCCACAGTCGCCACACGGGCGCGGGCACATCACCAAAGTTCAGCTCAACCAGCCAGCGGAGTATCTGGTTTACCGCACTCATTACCATCACCGCATCGCCATCGCGGATATCAGCGGCCACTTCCAGCCCGGCCTGGGCGGAAGCGTGATTGGTTTCGGCTTCGGTAGTCTGGTTCTGGCCCAAGAGCGCAATGGTAATTTCACTGCGGGCCATTTCAATCAGGTCTTTATACAGACTGCTCGACGCACCTTTGGTGGCCGGCTCCTTATGTTCAATAAAGCGCACCACCTGGGCGGGCGCTTGCCCCGCCTCCAACCCGCGCTCCAGGCATTTGACTGCGGATTTGCGCCGCCGGATACTGCTACCCACCAACGGCTCAGCGCGTAACTGGCGGTAAACGCTAATCGCCTGGCCTCTGGCGCGTAATATTACCTGAGTTCGGGATAAGAAATAAAGAGAAAGTCTTGATATTCAAATAGTTGAATGAGCCTGTTTTGTTAAAATACTCTAACAGTCTGGTTAAAGAGTAGAGCATTGTTAAACAATTATGGAAAATCTTACTGAACTTTATTGCCTGATGGATGATTTTTGCAAAGACTTCGAGCCAAAAATGCATGAATATTTGCTGACTAACGGTACTAAGCGTCGTAGACGGTCTACTCAGCTTTCGTTGGCGGAAATGATGACACTGGTTGTGTTGTTTCATCAACTCCGATTCAGGCAATTCAAGGTATTTTATCTCTATTATGTCCGCTTATATCTCCGGAAGGAATTTCCTAACTTGCCATCCTATTCACGCTGTGTAGAGTTACTTCCGCGTAGTGCCTTAGCGTTAACGGCACTGTTTGAGTCAATTAAGGGAAAATGCACGGGGCTATCGGTTGCCGATTCTACTCCGATAGCGGTGTGTGATAACTTACGGATCCGCAGACATAAAGTCTTCAATGGGATAGCTGAACGGGGAAAAAATTCAACAGGTTGGTTCTTTGGTTTCAAGCTTCATGTAATTATCAATCATTTGGGGGAAATACTCAGTTTTCGACTCACACCAGGAAACACCGATGATCGGAAACCATTGCCTGAGCTGACAAAGGATCTTTCTGGTTGTTTGTACGCAGATAAAGGGTATTTATCGGCTTCACTGAAACAGCAACTCAAAACGATGGGAATTAGCCTTATAACGAATATCAAGAAGAAAATGAAGCCTATTAAACAGACTTGTTTCGACAAAGCCATCTTGCGTCATCGTTCTGTCATTGAAACGGTATTTGATGAGTTAAAAAATCTTTGTCAAATAGAGCATACGCGACATCGCTCTCCGGCTAACTTTGTAGTGAATTTATTAGGCGGACTGGTTGCATATTGTTTAATGCCATCTAAACCAAAGATACCTGTTGCAGGTACGTATCTTCAAGTATAATTGATAATGCTTATCCCGAACTCAGGTTAATATTGGGTCGGGATTGGGTAAATGGCCAAACAGTTGCCCCAGGCCCGCCGGACTGCGGGCGCGGGTGGCAATGTCACTGAACAACGCTTTTTTATCGATAATCATCAATATCCCTCCAGCAAGGATGAGGCCTGCCGTGGGCAGCAGGAGTAAGCGCGCACCGGGCCGTGCGGCTGGTCGGCGGCGTTAAGCGCTAAAAACAGCGCCCAGGCACGGTCAGCGTGCCCGGCGGCATCGCTCTCGGCCACAAAACGCGGCGCGCCAGTCGGACTCATCACTTTTTTCAGTTTATGCAAATCGGCCCGTAGCGCCCCGTCTCCTTGCGGCAAACGCAAGCGCCGGTCTTCAAACACCTCTTTACCGCGTGTTGCCAGCGTCAGCTTGTTGCTGGGCGTGAATAACACCCCTTCGACCCGCGTGCTGCCATGACGGCGTTTGGCATCTTCCACCGGCTTTTCGCCGAGACCAGTCTGGTCGATGCAGCACCGCAGTACCCGGTAGTGGGCAAAGACCGCATCGAGCAGCGCATCCTGTTCGGCAAAGGGGGCACGCTTGCGGGTAATGATGTCGCGCGTCCAATACACATCGCCCACCTGTTCAATCACCCATATCACAAACAGGTCATGGCGCAGACCGATATCGATACCGACAAAACAGGGGCCACCCTGATAGTGCTCAGGCTTGCCCGCCTGCGGGTGTTCAACGCCATCAATCAGGTCATAGGAAAGCCAGGCGGCGGCTTCATCCAGCCAGTGCAGTTCAAATTCCTGCGCCCAGGCGTCTTCATCATTGAGCGCCTGTTTGAGGGCGGCCACATCCCGTGGCAGGCCGTCTTTGACCGCCTGGTAAATATCGACCCGATGGCGCGACCAGACGCTGTCCAGCGACGGGTCGGTCATCAGCTCATAAAACTTGTTGCCCTTGCCATTGGGGGTGGAGGTGACGCGCAGCTTGTAGCCGTTCGATATCACCGGAAAAAGCGCCGCCCAGATTTTGCGACTGTCGGCATGAAAGGCAAATTCATCGAGAAACACATTAGCGGCAAAGCCGCGCGCCGTATCGGGGTTAGCCGGGAGTGCAGTAATGCGTGAGCCGCCGGGCAGCACCGCCTCCAGCAGGGTGTAACGTTCGCTGCCTGGGCCTTTTACGCTGCCTTCAATTTCACGGATAGCCAGACCGTAGGCCTGACAATGTTTTTTCACCCCTTCTTCCATCGCCTCTTTGGCCTGGCGCTCACCGCGCGAGAGAATGACCCAGCGGGTGCGACCGCCACGGGCCTCGGTCTCAAAGCAGTCGTCAACCAGCTCTAGCGTGGTGGTAAAGGTTTTGCCGGTCTGACGGGCAAACTGGCCGATTTTAAAGCGCGACCGGTCGAGCAGCCAGTGCTGTTGGTAAGGGTAGAGTTCAGCATTTTTGCTCATGCGATAATCCCATAAATTTCTTCACGCACCCGCTTCAGGGTCTCCAGACTGACATGTCCCTTGCCTTGCTGCGCTGCTTCCTGCTCCAGCGTGGCCATTTCCGCGCTGATTTTTTTAAGCTGGCCTTGCAGTTTTTTCAGGCTGACGCTGGCATGAATAATCGGGGCCAAATTTTTCGCCATGCGGGCAAAACGTTCAGCCCGTTCAACCGGCGACCCCGCTTCTTCCTTGATGGTTTGTGCCTCCAGCAGGCTATTGAGTAATTCAGTCTGCACCAACGCCATAATGGATTCTGAGCGGGTATCCTGGTCATCGGGCGCACCCTTGGTCAGTTGCCGCGCCGCTTCAGTCGCGTCACGAATGGCGGCAAAGCGGCGTTGTACCTTCTGGCCATAACGAGAAATTTGCGCCCGACCGATGCTATAGCCTTTCTCACGCAGCAAGGCTTCCAGCTCCCGGTAGCCACTGAAATTACGCTCGGTCAGCGCCCGGTCGAGCCATTCACGCACCGAGACGGGCAAGACTTCGATATGACTGCGCGGTGCCATCGTCACTCCCTCCAGTATTTGGCCGGGCGGGCAATGCCGGGGATATCGTCGGTGACGTATTCCACCAGATTGACCCCTTCCGGCGTCAGCGTGGCCGTCCATGAACGTGCGGGCGGTCGGGTCAGGCGAACCAGACTGAAGCCCTCAAGGAACAGCAACTCTTTTTGCAGCTCCAGCATGGTCATGTCCGGGTAAAGCGAATGGCCCACATCCCACAGTAGCCGGTCATTGGCCGGATACGGCCGCGCCTTGTTGACCACCTGCAGTAACACCCAGCGCAACCCTTCGCGGCGTGCCTGTTCGGTCTCTATCATTCTTATCCTCCTGCCACCTGACGCAGTTGTATCGTTTCCAGCTTCTGGTAAATCGCGTCTAACCGGGACTCCACCACCTGCTGATAATGAATAAATTCGTCGCGCCGGACGTAACGTTCCGGCACCTCCACTTTGAATTCCAGTACCTCGCGCTCAAGGCGTACCCCTTTATCGGACGCCTCGCGCATCAACCGCTCCAGTGATGCAAACCGTTCGGCCTGACGCTTTTCGGTCTCGCGGATAAACCAGCGGGCCAGCCCCGCGAGAAAGCCCGCCAGCCCAAACAGATAGCTCACCAGTACCCAAAAATCGACCTGTAATGTCATGGTGTTAATCCTTCAATATAATCCAGTAATCCATTGACCTGTGCCCGCCAGACCTGACATTGCTGCCCGTTGTCGGTGATATTGGCGAGGATATCACGCTGGGTAACTGGACTCGGGGTGTGTCGCTCGCCAGGGGTCTCAGCTGACCGGGTCGGGTTGCCAGTGCCGCCGGTAAGGGCGGCAACGCCTGAACCATCAACGTCTGACAGCCCGAGGGCGGCGTTGTAGTGCTGCACGAAGCCACGAGTAAATACGCAGGACATAGCATGAGGCTGGCCTTTTTCATCCCGCCAATGTTGGGTAACATCCTCTATCCGCCTTGTTAAGTGTTGGGTTTTGTCACGAAGTTGCGCAATGCGATTCAGGTAGTCCTGTTCAGCCTGATGCGCCAGCTTCACCTGATGGGCAAATCGTTGTTGCAGGGCTTGCAGGCTTTGCGCGGCCTGCTCGGCGCGCTGTTTTTCCTGCATGGCAAACGTCTCGCGCAGCTGACTGAGGGTTGCCACGCACCGTTCGGTTGCGCGACCTGCGCCTTGCGTGTAGCCGTGCCACCAGATACCCGACAGCAGCGCCATTACCAGAACCCCGCCGAGGCTTTTCAGGCTGACTGCACTAAACACAGCTTGCCCCTCCCCAGGTCAGGTAACGCGGTGCCAGGCTTTTTAAAATACGGCGGGGATAATGGCGATTCTCACGCCAGGCACTCACGCGACGTCCGGCATTGACCCGTTCAATGTGGTGAAACCAGCGCCCACTGTCGTGACCGAGACGTTTGGCCAACTGAAGGTCACGCTGCACCCAGCCCAAACCGCCGTTGTAGGCCGACAGGGTCATCGCCATACGTTCACAGCGATTGACCGCCGATAATCGTTGCCATAGCTAGTTATCAAAACTCACCACCGCACGTAAACTCCAGCTGGGATTGAGTGGCGCTTTGGCCGCCAGTGCCGGCATTACCTCCCCAATCCAGGCCGTGGTCGCGGGCATAAACTGCCCCAGACCCTGCGCACCGATACGGTTGGTGATGGCCGGCTGCCAGCCACTTTCGTGCTCAATCTGGGCGGCAAAATCCGCCACTGGCGCATTAAGCCCCCACACCAGACGGGCGTTGCGTATCAGCTCAGCCCGGTATGGCAGTGCGGCTTGTGGGGGACGCGCCGCATCGGCATCAAGCGCGCCACCAAGGAGCACTATCAGCAAAAGGAATAACAGCCATCCGGGGTCGCCCTGCGGACGTTGATAGCGGTTCATGGTCATAACCCCATCGCCACACTCAGACACACTGCTGCCACAATCACCGCGCGACGCAGTTGGGCTGCCGCAAACACCTGATGGCAGCCGCCGCGTACCGGATGTCGACCCTGTGCCACCTCCGGGTGGTCATGGTGCAGGTATTGACCGGGGCGGGCCTTGGGGAACAGCGAACGGTCAAGCCAGTAACCCACTACCGCCGCCAGGGTGATTAAGGCCAGTTTGTAGAGCACCACCGGCAATTGCTGCGGTGAGACCAGGCCAATCACCAGCAACAAACCAGCCGCAGTGAGCAACCAGCCGCCGAGGCGTGGGGTTTTAAAGGGGGGTAACATCAATTTTTTTCGGGTTTTCATGGCGGTCTCCCTCAATATCAGGCAGACAGTGTGACAAGGCAGTGCGCTAAACGCTTTTAAAGCGGTTTACTAGTGGGGATAGCCGGTAGTCGCTAGATTACGCTCAGCAATTGCCCCGAATGGTGCAAGGGAAAAAGCGCGACCCACCCGGTGCACGAACACCGGACAGGCCGTCAACACACAGACCCGACCTGTGAGTCAACCGTGGCGCTTTCCGTCCTCGAGAACAGGAAAGAGTCTACACGAATTTCCATTAGTGAAAAAGGCTTACAGTGAATGCAACAACATTTTTTACCGATACTGCCCTGGATAGGCGGTAAACGGCGGCTGGCAAAACAGATTTTACCGCGCTTCCCGGCGCACACCTGCTACGTGGAGCCGTTTTGTGGCGCAGCGGCGCTCTTCTTTATGAAGTCACCCAGCAAGGCGGAGGTGATTAACGATATCAACGGCGAGCTGGTTAATCTCTATCGGGTGCTGAAACACCATCTGGAAGAGTTTATGCGCCAGTTTAAATGGGCACTGGTCAGCCGGGCGATGTATCACTGGTTGAAAATCACGCCGACCGAGACCTTAACCGATATCCAGCGGGCGGCACGCTTCTACTACCTGCAAAAACAGGCGTTCGGCGGCAAAGTCGCTGAACACACCTTTGGCGTGACCACCACCACGGGGCCACGCCTGAACCTGTTACGCATGGAAGAAGAGCTGTCGCTCGCGCATCTGCGGTTATCACGCACCACCATTGAACACCTGGACTGGGCCAGCTGTATTGCCCGTTATGACCGTCCGCACACGCTGTTTTACTGCGACCCACCGTACTGGGGGACAGAAGGCTATGGCGTGGATTTTGGCCTGGCGCAATATGAAAAACTGGCGGGGATGGGACGAGACCTGGCGGGCATGATGATTATTTCCGTTAATGATATTCCTGAAATGCGAGCAGTGTTTCAGGGCTTTGCGATGGAGAGCGTCCCGATTCGGTATACTCTTAATAGCAATCAGCCCACGCAACGGCGTGAGCTGATTATTACCGTTAAATAATCCCCTTTGCGCCAACGAAGGGGGAAGGCTTAAGCGCGGTGACGGGCGACTTTTTTCTCTGCCATTGCAGCCAGGGTACGTTGTGCTACTTCGCGTGTTTCACCAGGAATATGTCGGAACGTCGTCAATAAAGTTGCTTCCTCCTCATCTCTCACCACATCGAGCGCACTGGCTTCATCGCTGCGCTCCCCGGTAATAAGAAAGAGTAAATCTACCCCAATAGCTTTTGCAGCAATCAAGTAAGCGGTATCAGGATGCCGCTCACTTTTTTCGTAGTTATATTGGGTGAGTTTTTTGACACCACAGCGTTCGGCGAAGATTTCCTGGCTAAGCCCCAATCGTAGGCGCTCGGATTTAAGGCGTTCTCCCACCCCTTCGAGTGTCAGTGTCACCCACTGCTGGGTATCGAGTGGTGTTTGTTCATCGCTCGCAGCAACCGACGAGGTTTTGCCCGCCAGTTGCTGGCTTAGCTGTTGCAGTTGCTTCTCTTTTTCGGCGACCAGTTGCTGGCTGCGTTTAAGGGCTGCTTCATCTTTACGTAGTGCGGCGCGCAGTTCTCGCACCGACATGCGATCAACCTCATCCAGCGTCAGGCCCGCGATAGTGCCCCCTTCGGCTAAAACATCTAGATCCTCATCATTTTCAGTTAATAATTCATAAAGTTTAGCTTTTCCCAAAACGCCTAACGTTGCGCGTTTTGGGGTTTCAATTCCATCACCTAAAAACTTTAGGCTTGCCTGCATCATTCTGCGAGCTGTTTGCGGTATAAGCCCTAAATCCTTTTCAAGGATTTTTGTAAATTCCCCATGAGGTTCATTCTCTTTCAGAATAATCAGCCGCTTCCCGGCCTCCAGCATGGCTTCGGCACTTTGCGCCATATAGAAGCGCGCTTCATGCACAATGCGCTCACGCTCATAGGGCAGGCCATCACCAAAACGCGCCATTACCTCCTGTTGGGCACTATTTTCTGCATTTTTTTCAGGGTATGCAATTGCCCCCCCCCCCCCGCAATCGTGATATTGTCCGCTGCACTCACAGACAGGCTGGTTGCCGCTTTTTTCTTTGCCATACAGCTCTCCTTTAGGCCGATAACAGCCAGTGATTTTTAACGGTGATAAGAAATATACAAAAACAGACAAAAAAGACTTTACATCATTTTGTATGTTAATGTATATTTATTTTTAACTTTTTATAACGGAGATAATACCATGTCACTGCAACACCCCGCCGACTTTAAGCGCAATTTTTACGAGCATGTCTATCAGCAATATCCTTCGGTCGCTAAGTGGGCAGAGGAATCTGGTTTTAAGCCTCATGACATCTATGTGTTACTGAATGGTGCTTGCCAAGGCACACGCGGAAAAGCCCGTAAAGCAAAACGCGCTATTGAACAGATAGTAGGTTCAGCGATGCCACACAGTAAAAGACGCCATAAAAAATAACATTTTTCTGTTTCACTGACGGTAACACAATTTCCATTAATGAAAAAGAGACATCCGATGAAAAACACCTTATTACTGCACCCTTCTTCACGCACACGACGGGCGCTGCGTATTTTGAAAGCCATGAAAGGGCATTATCGCGACGGCCTGTCCAATAAAGCCTTGGCGGCGCTAATCAATGACTCTGCGGCCAATATCAGTCGCACCCTGCCATTTTTAGTGGAAGAAGGGATGATTGAAAAACGCCTCAATGGGAATTACGCCCTGAGTGAAGAATTGATACAGATTGCCCTGGCATTTTTCGATGAAACCGAACGCGCACAAATCAAGATGGCAGAACGACATGGGCGCTGCGTAGCCTCATCGTCAAAACTGTAAGAGGAAAAAATCATGGGTAGAAAAGCATTGCCGATGACGGCTGAAATCGCCCCCGAACAGGCATTGGCACCGGATTTAATGAACAACCTTAACGCCCTGGCTGAACATCAGCAGGCTATTATGGACAAGTACGGTGAAGGCTTGCCCTATCAGCGCGAGCGGATTGTGCATGAAGCGCGCTTCTATATGGCACAGAGCGCCGAAGCCATGCTGGAAGCAGGCAAACGACTCATCATCCTTAAAGAAAATGAGCCACATGGTAAATTTATGAGAATAGTTGAAGAACATCTAGGTCTCAAATATCACATAGCTAGAAAAATGGCTCAGGCTGCATTGAAGTATTTATCTCCAACACTGAATTCTAAATTAGAAACGTTTCAAAGTTTGGGGCGTTCAAAGCTCTATGAACTGATGTTAGAAGATGACGAAGATCTCGCCGAACTCGCCGAAGGCGGCACCATTGCGGGCCTGACACTGGATGAGGTTGACCGGATGTCAGTGCGAGAACAGCGCGCAAAACTGCGAGATACGGAAAAGTCACTTGAAGCCAGCCGCCGTCTGGCCAATGAGAAAGATCAAAAGATCAATGAACTGAGCGAAAAACGCCTGCTTAATCAGCATCGCCCGTTAGGGGAAGAAGGCATACGCCAGCTCCGTGAAGAAATTGGCCTGGTGGGCTTTGATGTTAAAGCCATATTAATGGGGCGCTTTCGGGAAGGGCTGGAAAAACTGAGCAGCCACAGTGGTGATATCACATCCCACGCCGACTATTTAGCGGGCTTGCTTAATGATATTGAGTTTGAAATCAATGTGTTACGTAGTGATTTTTCGTTACCCCACCACGCAGTATCAGCGTTGGTGCCTGACTGGACAAAAGCCGATGCGGATGCCGACGATGCGGATTTTCAGTTACCGGAACACCTGCGCGGCACCGGACAGGATAATGTCGAGGAGGTGGTGCAATGAACCCCATCCTGACCGAACGTCTGTTAACCATTGCCCAGACTGCTGAAAGAGCCGGGCATGGCGGCAAAGACGCGGTGTATCAGACAGGCTGTCAGGCACTCGGTATTTCCAAAGCCACGCTGCTGCGAAAAATCAAACAGGTCAGTTATAAACCGCCGCGCAAGCAGCGGGTGGATTATGGTACCAGCGCCCTGACACGCGACGAAGCCCTGCTGATATCCGGCGTCATCATGGAATCTGAACGCAATAATGGTAAACGCCTCTACAGTCTACAGCAAACGGTTAATGACCTGCGGGCGAACAACCTGATTGATGCCGGGTATATTGATAATGAAACTGGCGAGTGGTTTCCGCTGTCGGTCGATGCCATCAGCCGGGCACTGTACCATTATCGCCTGCATCCCAACCAGTTACGGGTACCTGCCCCGTGCGTTCAATTAAAAACCGGGCATCCCAATCATGTCTGGCAGCTGGATGCGTCGCTGTGTGTGCTCTATTACCTGAAAAATCCCGCCAAAGGGCGCACCACGCGCGATAGCGGCCTGCGCATGATGAGTGAGGCCGAGTTTAACAAGAACAAGCCCAAAAATCTGGCCCGTATTGTCAATGACCGCGTCTGGTCATTTGAACTGACCGACCACACCAGCGGCTGGATTTACGCCGAGTACCGCTTCGGCGGCGAAACGGCACAAAACTTTACCGATGTGCTGATTAATGCCATGCAGGAGCGCAGTGGGGCCGACGTATTACATGGTGTACCGCGTATCCTTTATACCGACCCCGGCTGCGCGCTGGTCTCAGCCACGATGCGCAACCTGTGCAAAACCCTCGGTATTCAACTTATCGCCCATAAAGCCCGTAATGCCCGCGCCACCGGCTCAGTGGAAAAGGCGCGCGATATTCTGGAGTGTAGTTTTGAATCCGGCCTGCGGTTTGTGCAAGTCGATAATATTGATGAACTGAACCACCGGGTCGGGTTATGGCGTAAAAAGTATAACCGTACCGCGCTGCATCGCCGTACCGGCATGACCCGTACCGACAGCTGGCTACGGATCACTCCGCAGCAGTTAATCAAGGCACCACCCGTTGAAGTGTGCCGCGAACTGGCGGTGAGTCTGCCGGAAAACCGTAAGGTCAATGACTATCTTCGCGTGTCATTTGGGAGCAAAGAATATGACGTTAGGGGTGTGCCGGGTGTTTGTAACAACGATTGGCTACAGATAGTCCGTAACCCTTGGCGCGACAGTGAAGCACAGGTGGTGATAATCAATGAGGACGGCATGGAAGTCTTTTACCGGGTACCGGAAGTGGTGAAAGACGAGTACGGTTTTCCCCTCAATGCCCCAACATTAGGCGAATCCTTCAAGGCATTACCCCACACCCCGGCGCAACACCATCTGGCGGAAGTCGAGCAGGCGATGTATGGCACCACCTGTCCCACCGAAACCGCTGCCGCGCAAAAAGCCAAAGCGCTGCCACTGGGCGGTCGCTTTAACCCTTATCTGGACAATGAACGCGATACCCCACCCATTTACCTGCCCAAACAGGGCCAGGCTTCCACGGTTTGCGCGCCACGTTTTGAAGAACGTTTAAACCCGGTCGTGGTGGTTCAACAGTTGCGCGCGCGTTTCCAGGCGGCGGGCAAGACCTGGCGCAGTGAATTTTACACCACGCTAACCCAACGCTTCCCGGACGGCATACCCGCTGACCAGGTCGACGCGCTGGGTGATGAGCTGATGGCCCAGTCCACCGAGGTGGTGGTCAGTCTGGCCAGTCACGGTTAACGGGAGGCCATCATGCTGAAACTCAAAACCCTGTTACAACACCACAACCTGACCCAGGCAGCACTGGCCCGTGCGCTTGACCTTTCCGAGGCGACGCTGGCGCAAATAGTCAATCACCATCAGTGGCCGAAACAGGATACCGACGCACTAAAACACCGCATCCGTGGCTGGCTAAGTGACCAGGGCATCGCGGCGGACGACTGCTTTGACGGGGTCACATCCAGCAGCAAGGAAAAGCACACACCACCTAGCAACGAGGAAGACACCATGTTACTGAAAAAACAGGTATTACTGACTGCCACCAAAAAGCATTTTGGGCTGTTTCGTGCCCCATTTGACGACAACGCGGTACAAGGTCATGAAGATGTGTTTTTAACCCCTGAAAGTCGTTATGTGCGCGAGGCGTTGTACCAGACCGCCAGCTATGGCGGCTTTATCGCGGTTATCGGTGAATCCGGCTCGGGTAAAAGCACGCTGCGACGTGACCTGACTGACCGCATCTATCGGGAAAACGCCCCGGTGGTGGTGATTGAACCCTACGTGCTGGCGATGGAAGACAACGACCATCAGGGCAAAACCCTGAAAGCCGCCAGTCTCGCCGAGGCTATTGTCCATACCCTGGCCCCACTGGAAAAACTCAAACGCTCGCCGGAGGCCCGCTTTCGTCAGCTACACCGACTATTAAAAGAGAGCAGCCGCGCCGGGTACAGCCATGTACTGGTGATTGAAGAAGCCCATTGCCTGCCCATCCCGACCTTAAAGCACCTTAAACGCTTCTTTGAGCTGGAAGACGGCTTTAAAAAACTGCTGTCCATCGTCCTGCTGGGACAACCCGAACTGGGCGACAAGTTATCCGAGCGCCTGTTAGCGGTCAGGGAAGTGGTACAGCGCTGCGAGGTAATTGACCTGCCGCCGCTAGATGAACACTTGAACGACTTTCTTGATTTCAAGTTTAAACGCGTCGGCGGCGACCTTAGCAAAGTCCTTGGCCCGGATGCGATACCGGCACTGCGTCAACGCCTAAGCTGGCTGCGCCCGAAAAAAGACACGCCGGTCAGCCTGCTTTACCCCTTGGCTATCGGCAACCTGCTGACCGCCGCCATGAACCTGGCCGCGCAAAACGCCATCCCGGTTATCGACGCCAATATTATTCACAGTGTGCATTAAAGGAGGCTTTTATGCTGAACCCCGCCGTGACCATTAAAAACCCGTCAGCGATGACCTACCAGGCCATCCAGCAGCAGTTCAGGCAATGCCTGTCGGTGATGGATAAACTCAGCCAGGAAGGTTTTATCGTCAGTCAGTTTACCGTTGATGGCTATAGCCGTCCGACCCTTACCCTGCTGCATGACCGACGGTGTGATGCGTTATATAAAAACGGCCATGCCGTTCGCTATGCCCTGGGTACTGACCGTCAGGGCCGCTGGGAAAAATACCAGTTCCTGCAAGATAACTGCCGAATCACCTGGGAGGTACGTTAATCATGACAACACGCCCTGTCCGTATTACCGCTCGCCAATCGGTTTATTTGGCAAAGACCGTCGATATGCCGGAACAGGACGATGAAACCTATTTGTCGATTTGCGAGAACTGCCGTGATTTTGATGAACAAGACCAGCGTCTTGGTGAAATCGCGACCCGATACAACATGAATTTATTTGAGCATATTCAACACAGTGACGCCCTGGAAGACATTATTTTCGAGCGCGTTTAATTCCCGACGTTGTTAATGAAAAGGTAAAAAAGATGGCAAAGAAAATAACGCGGCTTAAAGCCGCGGCGGGTGCCTGCACGCCGCAAACCCGTGAGCAGGTAATAAACGATATTAAAAATCTGGGCGATATCCAGCGGGAAATGACCCGACTGGAGACAGAGATTAATGATGAAATTGCGCGGTTAACCCATCAACATGCGGCTGATATTGAAGCCAGGAAAGCCCGCATCACCCTGTTGCAAAGAGGTATCCAGACCTGGTGCGAGGCCAACCGTGAGGCGCTTACCCAAAACGGCAAAACCAAAACCGCCAACCTGATAACCGGCGAGGTGTCATGGCGTAACCGCCCACCGTCCGTTTCGGTAAAAGGGGTGGATGATATCATTCAGGCGCTGGAAGAAAACGGACAGACCGACTGCATTATTCGCAAAGCACAGCTTGATAAAAATGCCCTGCTCAAAAATCAGGACACTATCCAGCGACTGAATATTCCCGGCATTACGTTTCGCAATCAGCTTGAGGATTTCATTATTACGCCCTTCGAGCAGGAGGTGACCTCATGAGCTATCAGGAAATAAAACCTCTGCGCCGCCAAATTGAAAGGCACATAAACCGCGCCATGCATCACCTGCAGGCAGACCATTCTGCCGCCGCGTATTGTGAATTTCAAAATGCCTTCGAGATATTGGCCGAACTCATCGTCGCCTTAGATAAGGAAAACACGTTATGACCATTACCTGCATCAGCTGCCATCAGGCAACGCGACGCCTGAATCCTACCCAGGCCGAGATCATCCAACAACCGGAAAGCGGCGAGTGGGGGATTGACCTGTTACTGACCTGTCCACACTGCGGACAGCGGTATAGCGCCTGGGTACTTAATTGGGATGTCGTGCCGCTAAAAGGTATCACGGCAAAGTCGCCATCAACACCACCCCATCATCAAACGCACGAGGTAAATAAACCATGAACCTTGACCTTTGGTTAGTTTTTTTAGGCGGTGCCTTGCTCAGTGCCGTATTACCCGGCGCTGGCGCTATCCTCACGCTTAACCATGCCTTCCAGCGGGGATGGTGCAAGACGCTACCGCTTATTGCCGGTCAGGCGACCGCATTAGGCTTGATGGTACCCATTGTGGCACTAGGCACGGAAGCGTTGCGCGCTTCAGCGACAGCCTGGCTGTTACTGAAAGGCATTAGCGTACTCTGGCTACTGTTTGCCGCCTACCGAACCTGGCGCGCACCAGTCATCATGGATGCTTACGATGTCGTGACATTGACCCGCTGTGCGCAACGGTTCTGCTGGGGTTTTCTGACCGATATCACCAACGCCAAAGCGCTCGCCTTCCTACTTGCCACACTACCGGTCTTTCTTAATCCGTCCCAATCGTTAGGGCCACAAATTACCCTTATGACTCTGACGATGGTAATGGTCGATGCGCTGATGATGACGCTTTACGCGCTCATTGCCGCCCGCTTGCGGCCTTATTTTCAATCGCCCGAAACCCGCAAACAACAAAACCGCCTGTTTGCCGGTTTCTTGGTGTTCATTGCGGTCAGCCTTTGTTTTATTGAACATCCGACCTTAATTCAGTGAAAGAGGATAAATTATCATGTGGATATTAATTTTAGCCCTATACGCCAGTCCCTATGCCGGTAATGCTTTTTCCACGCTGCATACACAGGCGTTTGACACGGCAACCGCCTGTCAACAGGCCGCCAAACAGTTCGCAGAAAAATTTGAAACCTTCAAGGATATGGATGCCAAGGCGATTTGCGTGAAGAAGTCATAGCGGAAAAGCGGCGTTTACTGCATTCAATTGTATAATAACGATATTCATTTTATAATCCTTCAAAACCCGAAGGATTATTTTTTTATTCATGGCATAAGGAATCCTGACCCCGACCACAACGATAAAGGACGCCTCCGATGACCCGACAAAAATACCTGCAGTTAATCCATATTGCCGCCCACCACCTCAAACTGGATGACACGACTTACCGCCAGATGCTGCACAGGCTAACGAGGAAAACATCAGCAAAAGCCCTGAATATCGGTCAACTGGCGCAAGTGTTAAACGCCCTAAAAGCCAAAGGTTTTCGTATCCAGCCGACTCAACCCACGACGAAAAAGCAGACCGACCGTCCGCAAATCCAGAAAATGCAGGCCCTGTGGCAGGCAATGGCCGATGAGGGCATTGTCCGGGATGCGTCAGCAACAGCCCTGGCCCACTTTGTTAAACGGGAAACCGGCGGTGATTCGCCTTACTGGCTAGATAGCCAACAGGCCAGCCAGGTTATCGAGAAACTCAAGCAGTGGCAAAAACGCGTGGCAAGGACAACCTCATGCTAGAGCATACCTTTCGCAGTAAAGGGCCGGAGTTACTGGTTGAGCTGGCCGACCACACGGCGCAGATCGTCAGACAGATTATCGATGTTGACCCCGCTGTTGCCAGCCAGATAGGCGATGCCGTCGCCAGTCAAATGATGGCGGTATGGGGCGGGCAAAATGTCTATTTCCCGATGGGGCTGATGTGGAAAATAAACCAGCGCGACCGGGAGATATTTGCCGACTTCAATGGCCATAACCACCGCGCCCTGGCACGCAAGTACGAAGTCTCGCTACAGTGGATTTATTCCGTGATAAAACGGGTTAAAAAAGAAGAAATTGCTCGCATCCAGGGCAATCTGTTTGAAGATGAAGATAAGCCGTCTCGATGACTGTTTCTCGTTTCACATAGTGAAACGTCGGAGAGAAAAATATAACCTATACACCAGATAGTGAGCATTGGTTTAATGCTAACCAAACAATAGAAGGATATTTCATATGCTCGATTCATCACTGCTAAATCTGCCCTGGGCAACATTGGTGACGCTGGCTTCTGGCTATGTTGGATACTTTATTGCCAATGTTGGTCTGAAAGAGCACCACAAAACCGTTGACATAACGTTTTCGACATTAGTTTTTGGTCTTATATCTGCAACCGCTTATGAATCCGTCGCCGTATATGCGGTTTACTGGTCAACCCTTGTAGCGCTGGTTACCGCAATAATAACAGGAGCCGTATGGCGTAAATACGGGCGTAGATGGATGTACAAGCTCATGCGCGCCTTAAACATCTCATGGTCTGATGGCACCCATTCCGCGTGGCAGCAGCTGTTCGGACAGATTGAGTACCGAGCCACTGAAGTGTTTGTTATTCTCAAGGATGGCAGCGGGTTATTATCGCGGCCTCTGGCTCGTTTTGAAGGGCTCCCTAATGGGCCTTTTGCGCTGGGCAATACGGGAGACGTCATTCTTTATGTAACACACCATAGCGCACCAGATAGTGATGAATGGCGCGAGTTTGCTGGTGTGATCGATGACTCCTGGGGGGCGCTGGCGACCTACATTCCTGCAGAGCAAATAGCTAGGGTGGAAATTAGGAGGAACAAGATTAAAACTGCATCCACGCCTCCTAAGGTTTAGCTATCACTCATTTTTTAGGACGGATACCAGGCGGGTTATTTGACTGTTGCGATGGGGTGGGTTTATTCTCCTTGCTGGCATCTTTTTCAAACGTGACTACTCGGTCATTTTTGGGATTCTCTGTAAAGTCGGAACTATCATGATTGTTGTTCTTGGTCGTCATGGAAACTTCCTCTAAATGAAATCAATCGTAGTAGATTCGATTCTATACTCAACATACTTCAAGATGCAGGCGACTATTCAGCAAAAAGCACGGGTAGTAAGGCCGTTAAGCTTCCTTTCCCTGCATCTTGAAGTTTATTGAGTATAGTTCAGTAAAGAGGATGGTTTCAATTAATGGGTTTTAAAACATGATTTCTGTTTCACTATGTGCAACTTAATCCCTCTGACTTGTCCCAGATAGATCCAGTTTGTCCCAGGTAGATCCACATTTATCGCACGTTTCCCGTTTAAATATCTCACGTCCTATCATCATAGCCTGGTCGATGCTGATTTTTTCCGTCTTTATGAAAGGTTAACTCGGTTCCATCAGGCAGCTTGCCTTCGAGTAATTCACGGAAGGTATTTTTATCAAACTCTCCTTTTAACCCCAGTATTTCTGCCCCCTTGCCAAAGTAACGCTCTTCCATACTCTCTAACACATAATAGTTATCTTTCTGGGTATAGTGTCTCCGGCACTTTGGGCAGATTTAATCCGATTGAATGATATCATTACAGTTCAAGCCTTCGGTCTTTTTTCGGTTTAGGTTTATTAAGGTTAACTTCTTCTTGACGATGCTGTTGTTGATGGCTATTTATCTTGCCATCCCCTCGTGATTTTGCGGTTTTTTCATCAGGCGGTTCGAGGGTTTCCGATGATTCAGGATGTTGAATGTTTGTTTTTGGTGTTTGTTCTTTTTGTTCACGAGTTTCGCACAGGCATATAAAATTCTAGAAATGGCTTAAAAGCAATGATCAATCTGCAAGTTACTAAAACACATGAATTTTCTTAAATTACAATAAGTTGTATTTGATTTATAAGGTTTTATCTATTTATATATTATGCTGAATTAAACTTAAAAATAGAGCGTTTTTTTATTGGTGCGAAACTCGTGTTGTTGTGTCATACCCGCCGTCTCTGTTGCTGTCGTTTGAGTATCTTCCTGATTATTTCCGCTTATCGCAGGGATAAAAAGTTTATCCATCACGAGTTTCGCACAAAACTAATTTGGGTACGCTAATAAAACACGGATTTGCTCAGTAATAGCACTTTTGATTACGTCCCAATTTTGTTGATAAAGGGTTATTTTTTCAGATATACGACGTTTATGTTGTTCAAACCACGCAGAAATAGCGAGAAAATATGATTTCTTTGCGCTCGGCTCGTGCGAGCCTGACAGCGTTCAATACCACAGTTTTGTTTAACTTCTCGATGATAAACTTCAACAGACCAACGGGCATCCATGATAGATTTGAGGTATTGACGGGTGGGATTCTCTTTGTTTGTTACTATGTAATCAATACGGCCGTTTTTGGCTGTAAATTTGAAAACGGTTACCCAACCATATCCTCGCAAGTGTATTGACGTTCCTTCTTCTGAGATGTCTAACTTGTTCAGTTGTTTGTTATGGTTAACAATCCTATTTTTCCTCAGCGTGGTTACCCAGATCCAACCATGAGAGCGAATTGATTTCAGGTTATCCAGGCTAGAATACCAAGCATCCATCACTACGGCTTCTGGCATGATCCCTCTTTTTTTAGCAAGAGTGAGCATTTCGGAAAAGTGCGTGTTTTTTGTTTTTCCATCAGAATCTTTATCATAAATACGATAATTGATAGGAATTGATTCAACCTTCGTCAGATCATGCCAAAGCAAATTAACTAAACCTATGCCAGCAATAACCTCATGTTCATTACCTGAATATTGATAATGGACCATCTCTATTTTTTTACTACGTGTTTTGGCAATCAATGTATCATCGGCAATTAGTACGCAAGGGCTTTTTTTGTCTATAGAAGGTTCAACTAATCGCCATAGGTCTTTAGGTCTAAAACATCTACTTTTTAGCCATCGGCTAACAGTGTCATGAGATAAAGGCGATGGGCTTACTTCTGATAACGCTAAACCAGAGTATCTTAAACTGCTTACTTGTAAGAATGTTTTATAGATATCTTTAATACATGGATAACCCGACAAAATATGAACACCCTGATTTTTTCTTGTTTTTAAATTTATACTTCTTTTTTGGAGATTGAGAAACTCGTGGTCTACAGTTTTGACGGATTCGGTGATAGTACCTTTAGCAACGTATTACCGGTAACCCCTGATGTGATTGGGGAGTTTTTCCCTGAATTACCGCAGGTGACGCCAACAGATTTTATTGTTAACACCCAAACCCTGGTCGCTATTCCCGTTTCGCAAGGCATGCTGAGCGCAACGGCGTTGGTTAATCGGCTGGAACAATCTTTTTTGCTTGCTGAAAAACTGGGGGTATTGCAATGAAAAAACGGGACTCGTTAATTGCGCTGACGCTTTTTTGTGCTACCGCCCAGGCCGGTATCAATGAAGATTTAAACAAGTTTTTCCAGGAGCTCAATAGCGGCAGTGGCGCAAATGTCACGCAAGCAGCCGCGTGGCAAGGACAGGCAGCGGGTTATCTCACCGGTGGGTCGCTATTTCTGCGCAATCCCGTCAGGCAAATCCAGCTTATCTCGGTGACGTTACCCGAAGTGAAATCCGGTTGTGGCGGCATTGATGCCTATCTGGGGTCATTTAGCTTTATTAACTCCGACCAAATAAAAGTGATGGCCAAACAGATTTTAAGTAATGCCGCCGGTTATGCGTTTGATTTGGCATTGGAAACCGCACTGCCGCAAGTGAAAGCCGTCAAGGATTATCTGCAAAAGCTCGCCTCGGACATTAACAACATGAACATTTCTACCTGTCAGGCGGCACAAGGGATTGTCGGCGGGCTATGGCCAAAATCACAAGCAGCGAGCCAGCATGTCTGTCAGGACATCGCGGGTAACCACAGCGTGCCGATTGGGCAGCGTCCCGTCAGGGCTGTGGCGTGGGTAATGAAACCAATAAAGTATTCAACCATGCTAATGACGAAGAGAAAAAGCGCATACCGCGCAACCGTAATTTAACTTGGAGTGTGTTTGAAAAGATTAATCAGTTTATAAGTTCAGACAGGGAATTAAAGGAACTCATGATGTCGCTGGTCGGCACCGTGATTTATGGCAATCAAGGAGAATTGTCGATTTTACCAGGGCTAGGTGACAGTGTCATGGACGCAATTTTAAAAGGTGGCACAACGGAGGTTTATCGTTGTGACAATGTCACACAATGCCTAAAGCCAACGAAGAGCAAAATCACAGTCACCGCCAGCCATGGCATGATAGCACAAATCCAAAAGTTATTGTCAAGCCTGTTTAAAAAAACGACCACCGATGCAGCACTTACCGATAAGGAAACAGCATTGATTGGCAGTACCCGCGTCCAAATCCTGCGCTACGTGATTGACAGTGCCTCATTAAGCCTCGATGAATCAATGGTGACGTCGCTGGCTGAGTACATCGCCAGCGATATGGTGGTGAGCTATATCGATGGCTTGATTGATTTGGTGGAAGTAGCAGGCGCAGGGAGTCTGAATACCGAAGAAGAAAACAAACAGTTTCAAAACAGCCTTAAAACCGTGCGCGAGAAAATGGCGCAGCGCTTAACCAAAATGCAGATTAATCAAACTCATCTGCTGGAGCTTGAGCGCAATTTGCACTATTTGCGCCAGCAACTCTCATCAGGTTTGTCTGACCGATTGATGAGCTACTATCAGTTTGGAGGGTAAAGATGGTGTTAGATACCTGGTTTATTAGTGGTGGTGACATGGTGACCCAAACCTTAAATGCGGTGGCGGCGATGGTCAATCACCGCACCTGGGGTGGGTTGCTTTATCTAGCGGAAACCTTGGGTATTTTAACGTGCGTCATGACGTACGTAAAAACCCATGACCTAAAAGGGCTTTTTGCCTGGGGGTTTACCTTTGTTTGTGTCACGGCACTCCTGCTCACACCCAAAGTCACCGTGGTGGTTAACGACCTGACGAGGCCAGATAAAATCAATCGGGTGGATAATGTGCCGGTAGGATTGGCCGCCCCACTTTGGTTACTGACCGGTATCGGCGAACCTGTACATAAATTTGTGTAATTGCCTGATTTTGATATGTTCAATCCAGCATCAAATGAAGGTTAATTTATGGACGAAAAACAATTGCAGGCTCTGGCTAATAAATTGGCCAAAAATCTCAAAACCCCTGACGATCTCAGCCAGTTCGATCGTCTGCTGAAGAAAATCAGCGTTGAGGCGGCTTTCAACGCCGAAATGTCCCACCATCTGGGCTACGATAAAAATCAGCCCAAACCGGGTGCCAACTCCCGCAACGGCTATTCCACAAAGACAGTTACCACCGGCGATGGTCCTCTGGAACTACGCACTCCGCGCGATCGTGACGGTTCTTTCGAACCGCAACTGGTGAAGAAAAACCAGACCCGGATCACCGGGATGGATAACCAGATTTTATCGTTGTACGCCAAAGGGATGACCACCCGCGAGATAGCGGCTGCGTTCAAAGAACTGTATGACGCGGATGTCTCACCGACGCTGGTCTCGAAGGTCACCGATTCCGTGATGGAGCAGGTTACCGAATGGCAAAATCGCCCACTGGATGCAGTCTATCCTATTGTTTATCTTGACTGTATCGTCCTGAAGGTCCGGCAGGACAGTCGCGTCATCAATAAATCCGTGTTTCTGGCCCTGGGTATCAACATCGAAGGTCAGAAAGAACTGTTGGGATGTGGCTGGCCGAAAACGAGGGCGCGAAGTTCTGGCTCAGTGTGCTGACAGAACTAAAAAACCGTGGTCTGAACGATATCCTCATCGCCTGTGTCGACGGTCTGAAAGGCTTTCCGGACGCCATCAACAGAAGCAGGCCAGCAGGCGCTGGAAGCGTTCGCCAGCGCATGGGACAGCCGCTACCCGCAGATAAGCCGGAGCTGGCAGACAAACTGGGCCAACCTGGCGACGTTCTTCGCTTACCCGGCAGACATCCGCAAGGTGATCTACACAACGAATGCCATAGAGTCGCTGAACAGCGTGATCCGGCATGCCATCAAAAAGCGTAAGGTGTTCCCGACGGATGACGCAGTGAAAAAGGTGGTGTGGCTGGCAATCCAGGCGGCGTCACAGAAATGGACAATGCCGCTGAGGGACTCGCGTATGGCGATGAGCCGCTTTATTATCGAGTTCGGTGACCGCCTGGACGGTCACTACTGAGAAAAGGCATTTACACAGAATCGTGTACAGGGTCGTATCGGTCATTCGGTAGCGACATTTTATGATGATTTTTTCCATCTGCCAGACAGTGTTGCGTATAGCAAAACCGGCTTAATGTTTGGCCAAAAGCTGATGCAGGAATCCCTAACCTTTCACAGCCACAGTCCTGAGATTAACGCCAATTTCAGCGAATACGTCAAAAACTGTATTATCCCTGATATTCAGCTAAACCACAAATACAGCTTAAGTCAGCTACTCAATACCCGCGATATTTATAGTCTGATTTTCTCAAAACCGAGTCCCTTAAGAGGGATTTATTATCAGGGGTGGGAGGCTGAAAACACCGAGGGGGCACGCAGTCAGTTTATGACCTGTCAGCAAGCGACGGTGAAACTTAAATCGCTGCTTAATCTGGATACCACCGGAACCGGCAGCACATTAATGTTTTATGCACGAAAGCTCTTTCCAGGCCGACGATGCATCGGTGGTGTTACCGCATATGCTCGAAGGTAGCTACAACTACTTTATGAAAGCAAGCCAATCTGCCGCCGATATTTTAAAACAGAACATCATGATAGCAGGGTTAAGAAAAGGCTTTAACGCCTATGCGGCAGCGATGAATGACCCCGCAGGGTTAAATCTCATTACCACCGAGCAGTCGCTAGCCAAAATGTGCTTGTCCCATCAGGCCAGTTATCATCTGGCGAGTGAAATGTTACCGCAACTCAATACCGTGCTGATGCTGTTATGCATTTCGCTCTTTCCGATTATGGCATTAGTGCTTTTTGTGCGAGAAATAACGTACAAAGTCATCATTAATTATCTGAACATCATGGGCAGCCTCATGTTGTGGCCAGTGATGTTTGCTATCTTTAATCACATTTATAATTTTATGATGGCCACCACCTTAAGTGGCGAGAGTGTCACCTTCTCGAATCTGGATAGACTGACCCAAACCGGCAGTACTACCGCAGGGATTGCCGGCTGGATGATGTCGATTCCGTTTTTAAGTTTTAAACTCTTCACTTCCCTCGGACAACAGATTGCCAGTGCCGGCTCCTATCTGGGTAATGCCCTGGCAGGGGCAACCACTGCGGATGCTTCAGTGGTGGCAAGTGGCAATTACAACATGGCTAATATGCAGGTGGAAAACATCAACGGCTTTAAGACCGATTTAAACCGCAGTTACAAGGCGGGGCTTTCCAGCCAGCAAATCGATAACGGGGCGATGATTAGCGCCACTCAAAGTGGTCAGCATATTGTCGATACCACACAAGCTATCTCGAAATTGCCGTTTAGTCTGGACACCAGTTCGATGCTCGATACCAGCTTTAGCAAAGCGTTAAGCAGCCAACACCGCGAGACCGAAAGCTATCATCAGGGATTAAAAAGTGCGATTTCGGACACCTACAATATCTCAACCGCGTTAAGTAACCAGTTTAACAAGCAAGGGTCATTTGAAAGCGGGTTAACCGGAGAGCAGCGTCAGGCGATTGAGGATATTCAGCGACAATCACAACAGGCAAAATCTTCTCTTTCATCAAATAACAGTACATCAAGAGAAGATACAACTTCCACGGATAGCATAGATAATGTTTCTTTGGGTATATCAGGCAGTCTTAGTGGTAGTAAAGGTGCTTTATCAGTGAAAGGAGAAGCCTCTTATAGGCATACATGGACAGACAAGAACACAGACTCTGCGTCAAAAAGTAATAAAACATCAGAAGATTTGCAGGTAGCGAGAGATTTTTCAGCCAGTCAATCCGCATCGGTCATAAAAAATATGACCGATAATGATGTTAGCCGGATTTCCAACGCGGAAACCAGATCTTTAGTCAGAGATCTACGAGCTCTCTGCAAAACACGAGTTTCGCACAGGCATATAAAGTTCTAGAAATGGCTTAAAAGCAATGGTTAATCTGTAAGTTACTAAAACACATAAATTTTATTAAATTACAATAATTTGTATTTAATTTATAAGGTTTTGTCTATTTATATATCATGCTGAATCAAACTTAAAAATAGCGCGTTTTTTTATTGGTGCGAAACTCGTGCAAAATACCAGCGAAAACTTCGCCGGATTTACCGCCAGTCAAACCAAAGAGCAAAGTATCTCGGAGCAAGCAAACTTAAGCGAAACAGAACGTTTAAGTGCTTCCCATCGCCTGGAGCAGGAATTTACCCAGTTTGCTTATTCGCGTTTAGGCGAAGCCGAGGCAAGTCATGTAACGGATGCAGGGTCACCCACGGTCAGAGCACAGCGTGAAGCGCTGGTGAGTGAATTTAGCGATCGGATTGCAGAAGATATCCGCCATAATCACTTTGCCAATCAAACGGTAGTCGCCAGTCATTATCAAGGTATTCAGGTACCGCATGATGCCAGTCAATATGATCCAGCCGGTTTTAATAAAAATGCGGGGCAATTGGAAAAAATGGCAAATAAAGGCCAAATTCGACAACATCAGGCAATCATTAACCCTGAAACCGGTGAAAGCAATAAAGTCAGTCTACTTGAATCTGCAGAAGCCAATACCGGCGAATATGCAAAAGCAATACGGGCAGAGAAAACCGATTTTGGGCACAACGTCAAACCCACTCAGGATAGAATAATCGCCAATGAAAAGGCGATAAATAAGGAAAAATCGGCTAATATTATTAGCATTGAATTTGATAAAAAAAACAGCCATAACTAATAAAATAAAACAGAAGGTAATAGATAAAACATAGAGCTCATCGGTCACCGAATCAGTACTCTGTGGTGTTATATTTAGGTGTTCTTTTAAGAATATCAGCATTATTCCAAAACAAAATATTCCAACCACCCCCTTTTTTATTACTTTGTTATAGGTTTTCCAGTTTTTTGCAGTAAAACAAAGAAAACCACAAACTGTTATGATTGACATACTAATCATAGAAAAGGTCTGTTTAAAGAAAAACAAACATAATGATTCAAGCGTTACTATCATGATGATAAAGGTTAAAAATTTCATTTGCCCCCCTTCTCTTCATATCTATTAATAACTCACACAATATATTGAATGAAGACCTAGATTATAACCCCGCTACAGGACTTCCTATGTGTGGTGGTCTTGATGCAGGTGGTAATCCCTATGGCGCAAGCGATGATTAATCGCTTTATCTAAAAACTAAATAATTTTACTTCACTTGTTCAATTTAATGTTCAAGTGATTTCTTATACCTTAATTCAAGGAGTTTTTAAAAAATGGCACACCCTTTTAAGCGTTTATTGTTAGTTAGTTTAATATCGACATCTGTGGCTATAACAGGCTGTAGTGCGGTCAGCACAACAGTAAAAAAACGCAATCTCGAAGTAAAAACCCAAATGAGTGAAACCATCTGGTTAGACCCCGCTTCCCAGAAAACCGTTTACTTGCAAATTAAAAACACCTCCGATAAAGATATGTCGGATTTAGCGAGCTTGATTAGAAAAGCGGTGGAAGCGAAAGGCTATACCGTGGTGAATAACCCCAACGCCGCCTATTACTGGATACAGGCCAATGTGTTAAAAGCCGATAAGATGGACTTAAGAGATGCCCAACGCTTTTTATCGCAAGGTTATGAAGGCGCTGCCCTTGGCGCAGCAGTGGGCGCAAGTGCCATGGCTTATAACGTCGATTCCACCGGCGGCGCATTAGGTGTTGGATTAGCCGCAGGGCTGGTTGGCGCCGCGGTCGATGCGATGGTGGAAGATGTAAATTACACCATGATTACCGACTTGCAAATTAGCGCATTAAGCAACGGCACCAAGGTGACGGTAAATGATACCGCACGCTTAAAACAGGGCACTTCTGGCGCAAAACTTCAGACCAGTACCGAAACCACCAACCGTCATAAATACCAGACGCGCATTGTGTCCAATGCCAACAAGGTCAATCTGAAATTTGAAGAAGCGAAACCGGAACTGGAAAACCAGTTAGCCAAAAGCATCGCTAATATTCTTTAATTTCTCACAAAATAAAGCCCAGTTAACATCACGCTTTTTCGATAACGAATTGGGCTTCCTCTCGTAAAGGAATGTTTGATTATGAGTCTTGATGCCAGAAACATGACCCAGGGTGGTCAGGTGATTAAATACATGGTGGCCATGTTTATGCAGATTGCCAATATCGTGGCGTTCTGGGTAATTCTGGTCACTATTCTTGTCTTTTTTGCCACCATTGCCTTTCAAATCCCGTTTGAGAAGATGATACACGGATTAGCGTACTGGGCAATGGATACCCTGGTGATACCGCTACAGGAAGCCATTGGCACTAGCGAAGGGGGCACTTTTACCTTCCATTGGTTAAATCCCCGAACCGGTCAGGTGGTTGAATTTGAAAAAACCGCCCGCGAGGTACGTCTCGACAGGTATTTTATTCATTGCTATGTGTTATTGAAAGACACGGCTTTTTGGGCGTGGGGTGTTTCCTCCTTTACCTTTGTTGGCCTGATTGTGGCGGTGTTCTGGTGGTTAGGTAAAAAAGGGGCGCAGCAGCGAAAAAATGAGATTATCGGCGGTCGCTATCTGGCCAGTTCGGTAAAAGAGATTAATCGCTTTTTAAAAGCCAACGGTAAACTCTCATCGCTTAAAATTGGGGATTTGCACCTGGTTGAAAACAGTGAACAACAAAATGTTGGACTGCATGGCACGGTGGGAACAGGAAAAAGCACCGTCATAAATGACCTGTTGAGTCAGGTAAGACAACAGGGGAAAGGAGCCATTATCTACGATAAAGGTAATAAATTTATCCCGCTTTTTTATCGCGAAGGCAAGGACATTATCTTAAACCCAATGGATGCACGTTGCCCGAACTGGGATTTATGGCGTGAATGTCAAGACCGCGCCGATTTTGAAACCTTTGCACTGCCCTTATTCCCCGATGCCAAAAGTGGTGACCCGTTTTGGCTCATGTCTGCTCGCCTGTTGTTTGTTGCGACCGCAGAGCATATGCGCTCACATCCTGACCGTTCAATTAAAAAACTATTGCAACGGTTATTGTCGATTTCGCTCCCTGAGTTACATGATTTTGTACAGGGCACCGATGCGGCCAATCTGGTCGATGGCAGTATTGAAAAAACGGCCATGACCATCCGTACCGTGTTAAGTGCTTATGTCAAAGCCTTACGCTACTGTCAGGGATTGGAAAAAGAAGGTAAGCCGCCTTTTTCCATTCGGGAGTGGGTACAAAATGCCGATGAAGATGCGTGGGTTTTTATCTCCAGCGATGGTCGCTTACATACTGCCTTAAAGCCGTTAATCAGTACCTGGCTCAATCTCACCATGCAATCGGTACTGGCGTTAACACCAAGCAGGGAAAGTCGTATCTGGACAGTGTTAGATGAGTTACCCAGTCTTCATAAGCTACCCGTTATTAGCGATTATCTCTCCGAAGCCCGTAAATTTGGCGGGGCGACCCTCATCGGCATTCAAAACTTCTCGCAACTGGAAGCAAACTATGGCGCTCATGACGCCCGCAATATCTGGGATTTGGCGAATACCACCTTGTATTTCCGTGCCCCCAGTGGCAGTGTCGCCGAATGGGTACAAAAAGAACTGTGGGAAACCCGTTTACTGAAATTCCGTGACCAGTATAGCTATGGGGTCGATACCATCCGTGATGGCGTAAACTTCTCGAAAGAAGATACCCGCGAAAAAATTGTCAGTTTTTCCGATATTCAGAATCTGGATGATTTAGAATGTTTTGTCTCGCTCCGAGGGAATGTGCCGATTGTCAAACTCACGCTGGAGCACAGGCAATATGAAACGATTGCCGCAGGGAAAATTGAGCGTGATGTCTCCACCATTTTTTATAATCAGATTGAGCAGGAACTGGAAAAGACGGGGATTGAAAATAAAGTGGATAAATTGGTCACCGGTCGGCGCACGCAATCAGACCAAAACAATCAAAACCAGACCAACAACCCACAGACGATGGAAATAACACACCCTGAACCCACGCATTATATTGAGACCGTTAACTATGGTGGTGTTAAGGCGACTGAACCCGTTTCTATTGTTAAAAGTAATGATGTTATTGAAAACGGACAAGAGACCAATATCAACTTAAGAAAAAACCAAACCACCGAGAAGGAGATTTAGCCTATGCTCTCGGTTAAAAATCTCACCAGTGGCGGCGCTTCCGCCAGTGCTAACTATTATGAGGAAAAGGATAACTATTACTTTGTCGGTGAAGAAGGGACTGGGTGGTTTGGTAAAGGCGCTGAACGGTTAGGATTAACCGGTACGGTGGATAGAAATACCTTTGAGCAGATGCTGGAAGGGAAACTACCGGATGGCACGCAATTAACCTTTAATAAAGCCGGTAAGAATCAGCATCGACCAGGCTATGACTTAACCTTTTCCGCTGCCCAAAAGTGTCTCAGTATTAGCCCTGGTTGAAGGTAATACTGCGGTGCTTGATGCACATAAAAAGGCGGTGATGTCAGCACTCAAAGAGATTGAAAGCGTGGCCTCAACCCGTTCAATGACAAAAGGGGTCACGCAAACGGAAATCACCGGCAATACGATTGCTGCCCTTTTCCTTCACACGACTAACCGCAATCTCGATCCTAATTTACACACGCATGCTCTATTGATTAATGCCACCTGGTCAGATAAAAGGGGCTGGAAAACGCTGTCATCGGATACCATTAATCGCAATGGCTTTAACGAAATTATCCGCGATTTACAGATCACCTTTGGGTCTATTTATCGCCAGCACCTAAAAGAAAGTTTGCAAAAGCAGGGATTTTCTTTTGTTTCAACCGGAAAAAATGGCTTATGGGAAATAGAAGGCGTACCCACCGAACCTTTTTCATCCAGACGCAAGGAGGTTGTTGAGGCGGTAGGCGAATCCGCTTCCGCCAAACAAAAGAGTGCCGCCGTGTTAGCAAACCGTAAGGCAAAAACTTTCACCAATGTTGAAACACTGCATAAAGAATGGCAAGCGGTGCTCGCAAAAACCGGTTATTGCGCGGATAACGTGAAAAAAGCAGAAAACCTCAACCCATCTGCACCTATAGTTAATCTAAAAGAGGCTATCTCACAATCCATTAAGGTACTATCGGATAAAAACACCCGATTTTCCTATGATGCATTATTAACCCATGTTATTAATCGCATCCCTTGCCAGACGAAAGCATTAGAAACATTACGGAAGGAAATTAACAAGGCGATTAAACAAGGGAATCTCGTACAACTTAATTCAGAAAGCACGCTTTTGACCACCCAAACCCATCTTAAACAGGAAAATGAGGTCAGCACACTCATTCATCAGTTGCGGTACAGTAAACATGAATAAACAACACGAGTTTCGCAATCTCCAAAAAAGAAGTATAAATTTAAAAACAAGAAAAAATCAGGGTGTTCATATTTTCACGAGTTTCGCACAGGCCTATAAAATTCTAGAAATGGCTTAAAAGTAATGATTAATCTGCAAGTTACTGAAATGCATAAATTCACTTAATTTACAATAAGTTATATTTAATTTATAAGGTTTTATCTATTTACATATTATGCTGAATTAAACTTAAAAATAGAGCGTTTTTTTATTGGTGCGAAACTCGTGATTTTGTCGGGTTATCCATGTATTAAAGATATCTATAAAACATTCTTACAAGTAAGCAGTTTAAGATACTCTGGTTTAGCGTTATCAGAAGTAAGCCCATCGCCTTTATCTCCACGAGTTTCGCACAGGCGTATAAAATACTAGAAATGGCTTAAAATCGATGATTAATCTTCAAGTTACTAAAACACATAAATTTTATTAAATTACAATAAGTTGCTTTTGATTTATAAGATTCTGTCTATTTATATATTATGCTGGATTAAACTTAAAGATAGAGCGTTTATTTATTGGTGCGAAACTCGTGATCTCATGACACTGTTAGCCGATGGCTAAAAAGTAGATGTTTTATACCTAAAGACCTATGGCGATTAGTTGAACCTTCTATAGACAAAAAAAGCCCTTGCGTACTAATTGCCGATGATACATTGATTGCCAAAACACGTAGTAAAAAAATAGTGATGGTCCATTATCAATATTCAGGTAATGAACATGATGTTATTGCTGGCATAGGTTTAGTTAATTTGCTTTGGCATGATCTGACGAAGGTTGAATCAATTCCTATCAATTATCGTATTTATGATAAAGATTCTGATGGAAAAACAAAAAACACGCACTTTTCCGAAATGCTCACTCTTGCTAAAAAAAGAGGGATCATGCCAGAAGCCGTAGTGATGGATGCTTGGTATTCTAGCCTGGATAACCTGAAATCAATTCGCTCTCATGGTTGGATCTGGGTAACCACGCTGAGGAAAAATAGGATTGTTAACCATAACAAACAACTGAACAAGTTAGACATCTCAGAAGAAGGAACGTCAATACACTTGCGAGGATATGGTTGGGTAACCGTTTTCAAATTTACAGCCAAAAACGGCCGTATTGATTACATAGTAACAAACAAAGAGAATCCCACCCGTCAATACCTCAAATCTATCATGGATGCCCGTTGGTCTGTTGAAGTTTATCATCGAGAAGTTAAACAAAACTGTGGTATTGAACGCTGTCAGGCTCGCACGAGCCGAGCGCAAAGAAATCATATTTTTCTCGCTATTTCTGCGTGGTTTGAACAACATAAACGTCGTATATCTGAAAAAATAACCCTTTATCAACAAAATTGGGACGTAATCAAAAGTGCTATTACTGAGCAAATCCGTGTTTTATTAGCGTACCCAAATTAGTTTTGTGCGAAACTCGTGTATCAGCGCCGTTTTTTTGACCTACAAAAATTTTGTAGGTCTCTCCTTCGAGTTCATCTTTAATGCGATCGATGAAGACGTTATTTCTAATCGGTGGCTCACCATATTCTTTTCGTGTTTCATTAACCATGACCAGTAATTGTTGCGAGTCGATCGTTTCGTTGTTGGGAAGCCTGACTTTTGTTACATTCATTAAATTTTGTATGTAAAAATTCCTCAATACTTAAATTGATGAAGATTACCTCTATAAAAGGGGCGTTAAGATTGATTAGTGGCGTTAGTGGATGACTTCTTGGTGAAATTAAGGTTTATTCCGTAAAACGGGGGCGATAAGATTGTGTTCAACACAGACACGAGTTTCGCACCAATAAAAAAACGCTCTATTTTTAAGTTTAATTTAGCATAATATGTAAATAGATAAAACCTTATAAATTAAATATAATTTATTGTAAATTAAGTAAATTTATGCATTTCAGTAACTTGCAGATTAATCATTACTTTTAAGCCATTTCTAGAATTTTATAGGCCTGTGCGAAACTCGTGACAGATTCTTATTGCCTGTTTTACACTGTATACCCCGAGTTTTTTTAATAGGTTGCCCATGTGAAATTTAACCGTGACTATTTTTATACCCAGTATCATTGCTATTTCAGGATACGTCTTCCCCATACTCACCCAGTAGATGACCTCGTTTTCACGTCTGGAAAAGGGTTTGGTCTTTTCTATAGGCGGTTTAGCCTGACTGCTGCAATTACCCACGATACTAAAATGAAACATTCTTGCCTGAAAAATGGCGCGTAAGTGATTGACTGAATCCGTTTTGTATATCTCTTTTACTTTTTCAAGTGTTCTGCTGACGGTGGTATCCGTAGCCGATCTGAAATACGAAATTTGCTTTTCAGGTATTCCCATTGCGTATAAAACCGCGGTTTCAAGTTGCTCGGAAGCAAGTTCTGGAAAGATTTCGTTATAGCGTGTGAGCTGTTGTTCAGTGAGAGGCAGCATCAGATTACCTTCACAAAAACTTTACAGACAGCGATAACGGTAATAGAATTTTTCATTAGCCTTACTCCTATTGATACTAGGTTTAGGGTTAGCTGGCTGTTGGGATGGGAGTTCCTTCAGTCAGTGTCACCGATCATGCAAAACTGATCCACTAACGATCATCTAAAACTGATCCACTTGGTATTATTCGCACATTTTTGTACGGATAATTTATGTTAACCAAGGAGATATTTGTGGATATCCATGTTTGCTTTGCACAAGGACAAAGCCTTCGAAAAATTGCCCGTGAATTGGGCATATCCCGTAACACCGTAAAACATCATTTACAACAACAGACAATGCCAACTTATGCTAAAAGAAGTCAACAACCGACTAAATTAGCACCCTTTAAACCTTATTTGCTTCATCGAATTGAACTGGCTAAACCTGATTGGATCCCTGCAACAGTCTTATTTGATGAAGTAGTTGAAAGCGGCTATCAAGGCGGTATTGCTCAATTACGCCGATTTGTTTGTCAATTTAAACCAAGCATTGTTCCCGAAGCTGTCGTCCGTTTTGAAACACAGCCAGGTCAACAAATGCAAATCGACTTCACCAGCATCCGGCGAGGTAAAAAATCACTAAAAGCGTTTGTTGCAACGCTAGGCTATTCGCGTGCGAGTTATGTAAAGTTCTTTGATAATGAACGAGCAGAATCCTGGCAACAAGGTTTACGAGAAGCTTTCGACTATTTTGGTGGTGTACCACAGGAAATATTGTGTGATAACGCAAAATCCCTCATCATCGAACGGGATACTTATGCAGAAGGTGAACATAAATTACATGTCGAAAGATTACGGGTTTAAATTGTGTGCTTGCAAGCCCTACAGGGCAAAAACTAAAGGGAAAGTAGAGCGCTTTAACCACTATTTAAAAAACAGCTTTATCGTACCATTAAATACCGACCTTCGTGCTCATAATCTTGAACTGGATATTGAGATAGCTAATGCAAGAGTGGGGCCCTGGTTACAACGCGTTGCCCATCAGCGGATTCATGGAACAACGTTAGAGAAGCCAGCAGATAGACTAGCTAAGGAAGTTAAGTATCTTCTACCCTTACCAGCAAGGGTTTGCCAATCTATCCCGCAGACTGATACGCTTAATATCCGTATCGTACCGCCCCTTGAATCTGTCAGTTTGCAACACTCAATCAGCGTATACGAAGCATTGCTGGGAGGTGAACATGTTATTGCATGAACAAATTGAACACCTGTGTGAGTCATTGAAATTAAATTCTATTCCGACTCATTGGTCATCACTTGCCGAACAATGCATTGCCCAAGACAAAAGCTACGGAGAGTTTTTACTGTCCCTATTAAAATGTGAGCAACAACAACGAGATGAACGAACCCGTAATCTTTTGAGTCGGATGGCAGGATTCCCAGCACATAAAGAACTTAATACGTTCGATTTTAAGTTTGCAACGGGGATCCCCAAACAACACATACAGGAATTAAGCGCATTAACGTTTATTGAACGTAATGAAAATGTCGTGTTGCTTGGCCCAAGCGGTGTAGGCAAAACGCATTTAGCTATTGGGTTAGGATTAAAAGCAGTACAGGCCAAGAAGAAAACCCGCTTTACCACGGCAGCTGAACTGATGTTGCAACTCTCAACTGCCAAACGACAAAATAAGCTCAAACAATATCTATCACGTTCGGTGATGGCCCCGAAATTGTTGATTATCGATGAGATTGGATACCTGCCGTTTGGGCGAGAAGAAGCAAACCTGTTTTTCAATGTGATTGCCAAGCGTTATGAGCATGGCAGTGTCATATTGACGAGTAACTTATCATTTGGGCAATGGCCAAATGCTTTTGCTGATGACGCAACATTAACTGCCGCTATGCTTGATCGTTTACTTCATCATTCGCATGTACTGCAATTAAGCGGTGAAAGCTATCGATTGAAAGATAAGCGGCGCTCAGGAGCAATGACTGAGTAAAAGTGGATCAATTTTGATTGATCGGATTTAGCTAAAAAGTGGATCAGTTTTCGGTGATCGTTGACAAGTCAGCGACGATTTCTCACTGAGTTCACAATAAAAATGGTTGTGTTATACTTCCATAAAAAGGAGGTATGGTTATGGGTCAGGTTGCATTTGATGCACTACAAGCATCGGAAGAACTAGAAAATGCGGGTATTTCCAGAGAACAGGCTAGAGCTATTTCACTGGTAGTACGTAGATCGCATGAGGTTGCTGATGTTGCGACTAAAGCGGATATTGTTGAAGTCAACCGCAATATTGCTGATGTCCGCAAAGACTTATCGGCTGAGATTGCTGATGTCCGCAAAGATTTATCGGCTGAGATTGCTGATGTCCGTAAAGACTTATCAGCTGAGATTGCTGATGTCCGTAAGGATATTGCTCAGATAGATAAGCGCCTTGATTTTTCAGAAAAACGTTTTGACAGACTGGAACAAAAATTTGATCGGCTGCAATGGTTCTTATTGGCGGGTATTCTCGGTTTACTATTTAAAGAAGTAATCCCTAAATTATGGGGTGGTTAAATTTATCAATATGCTAGCAATAAGTGTGTTGATTGTTTAAATGTTTCTTTTAAGGCAGTCAACGTCTTGAGCAATGTTGTGTAATAGAACTGCGAGTTTCTCGCTGATAATTACTGCAATCCTGATTTTTTCAATAAAAACACCTTGTATTTCTATATGTTTAGCTTTGATTGTTGCTAGTTTATGTAATCCATAAATTGCTGTTTTCAGCTCCTCAATATTTTTTAATACTGAATCTATAGAGGTTTTTTTTCCGGTAAGATAATTCATCCTGTACTCCTTGATTGGGTCTTTAACACGTGCATCGACACCATTTTACCGATGGCTTTTTGCCAATCGCTTATTCTCTTTTCTCAGGTACTGGTTTTCTTCAGCTAGTAGTTGGATCATATTGATTAATGTTTTGGTTTCCTCATCGGCGAAAACGGGTTGGGCTAAGTTAAGTAAATAACGGCTGTTGTTACTGGGGTTAGTGAGCGCAATGGTTTCACCAATATTATCTAATTTCATTTTTAAGCCTCCTCAAGGAATTTAGCGCGGTGCCTGATTATTTCACCACCTCAGGCGGCGGTAGTTCCCCTGGTGTTAACTTAGCTGGCTAATAATTCTTCTTCCTCAGCCATGCTCAGGTCGTCAAATTCGTCAACGGAGGCCACGCTTCCACCTGCAAACGCATCGCCATCCTGGAAAAACTGAACCCCTCTTAGGAGGCTGAAACCCCTTTACCATTATTGTCATACGCGTAAAACTGAATGGTGGCGTTAACGTAACAGCCCGAATAGGGGCGTCCGTCCTGTGCGGTGAGTGGTGTGCGATTTACGTCAATGACTAACGGCCGATCTTTGTTACTGGCGGTGATGTACATATTTCCGGCATAACCGTCGTATTCCTTATTGTCCCCGTCGCGGAAGCAAAAACGGTTATTGGAGTGGCAGATGCTGTTATAAATTTTTTCTACCTCTTTGGCTCCCCATTTTTCCTTAATGACCGCCTTAATCGCCGTTTTGATTTCCTCAATCAGGTCAGTACGATTTTTGGCGATAAGGAAATTTGTTCGGTATTTGAAGGCGCCCTGGCCACTGACTTGTGTAGGTTCAAATAATTCAGGAAAAGCCAGACGTACGTTGTTTAATTTAATTTTCATCACGTTACCTTTTAATTAACCTGAGTTCGGGATAAGAAATAAAGAGAAAGTCTTGATATTCAAATAGTTGAATGAGCCTGTTTTGTTAAAATACTCTAACAGTCTGGTTAAAGAGTAGAGCATTGTTAAACAATTATGGAAAATCTTACTGAACTTTATTGCCTGATGGATGATTTTTGCAAAGACTTCGAGCCAAAAATGCATGAATATTTGCTGACTAACGGTACTAAGCGTCGTAGACGGTCTACTCAGCTTTCGTTGGCGGAAATGATGACACTGGTTGTGTTGTTTCATCAACTCCGATTCAGGCAATTCAAGGTATTTTATCTCTATTATGTCCGCTTATATCTCCGGAAGGAATTTCCTAACTTGCCATCCTATTCACGCTGTGTAGAGTTACTTCCGCGTAGTGCCTTAGCGTTAACGGCACTGTTTGAGTCAATTAAGGGAAAATGCACGGGGCTATCGGTTGCCGATTCTACTCCGATAGCGGTGTGTGATAACTTACGGATCCGCAGACATAAAGTCTTCAATGGGATAGCTGAACGGGGAAAAAATTCAACAGGTTGGTTCTTTGGTTTCAAGCTTCATGTAATTATCAATCATTTGGGGGAAATACTCAGTTTTCGACTCACACCAGGAAACACCGATGATCGGAAACCATTGCCTGAGCTGACAAAGGATCTTTCTGGTTGTTTGTACGCAGATAAAGGGTATTTATCGGCTTCACTGAAACAGCAACTCAAAACGATGGGAATTAGCCTTATAACGAATATCAAGAAGAAAATGAAGCCTATTAAACAGACTTGTTTCGACAAAGCCATCTTGCGTCATCGTTCTGTCATTGAAACGGTATTTGATGAGTTAAAAAATCTTTGTCAAATAGAGCATACGCGACATCGCTCTCCGGCTAACTTTGTAGTGAATTTATTAGGCGGACTGGTTGCATATTGTTTAATGCCATCTAAACCAAAGATACCTGTTGCAGGTACGTATCTTCAAGTATAATTGATAATGCTTATCCCGAACTCAGGTTAATTAAATGGATTTATCAGCGAGTGCCGCTTCGGTCACATCGTCAAAGTCGTTTAAGGGGTTAGTAATAATGGCAGGTCGAGGGTCAGATTCCGGTGCGATAACAGGTTTACCGTCTGCACGTTCAATAAGTGCTTCTAGTTTTGCCCAGCGACTCGGTTTGTCTTTTTTAAGCCACGAGTTTCGCAATCTCCAAAAAAGAAGTATAAATTTAAAAACAAGAAAAAATCAGGGTGTTCATATTTTGTCGGGTTATCCATGTATTAAAGATATCTATAAAACATTCTTACAAGTAAGCAGTTTAAGATACTCTGGTTTAGCGTTATCAGAAGTAAGCCCATCTCCTTTATCTCATGACACTGTTAGCCGATGGCTAAAAAGTAGATGTTTTAGACCTAAAGACCTATGGCGATTAGTTGAACCTTCTATAGACAAAAAAAGCCCTTGCGTACTAATTGCCGATGATACATTGATTGCCAAAACACGTAGTAAAAAATAGAGATGGTCCATTATCAATATTCAGGTAATGAACATGATGTTATTGCTGGCATAGGTTTAGTTAATTTGCTTTGGCATGATCTAACGAAGGTTGAATCAATTCCTATCAATTATCGTATTTATGATAAAGATTCTGATGGAAAAACAAAAAACACGCACTTTTCCGAAATGCTCACTCTTGCTAAAAAAAGAGGGATCATGCCAGAAGCCGTAGTGATGGATGCTTGGTATTCTAGCCTGGATAACCTGAAATCAATTCGCTCTCATGGTTGGATCTGGGTAACCACGCTGAGGAAAAATAGGATTGTTAACCATAACAAACAACTGAACAAGTTAGACATCTCAGAAGAAGGAACGCCAATACACTTGCGAGGATATGGTTGGGTAACCGTTTTCAAATTTACAGCCAAAAACGGCCGTATTGATTACATAGTAACAAACAAAGAGAATCCCACCCGTCAATACGTCCAATCTATCATGGATGCCCGTTGGTCTGTTGAAGTTTATCATCGAGAAGTTAAACAAAACTGTGGTATTGAACGCTGTCAGGCTCGCACGAGCCGAGCGCAAAGAAATCATATTTTTCTCGCTATTTCTGCGTGGTTTGAACAACACTCGAGTTTCGCACAGGCGTATAAAATACTAGAAATGGCTTAAAATCGATGATTAATCTTCAAGTTACTAAAACACATAAATTTTATTAAATTACAATAAGTTGCTTTTGATTTATAAGATTCTGTCTATTTATATATTATGCTGGATTAAACTTAAAGATAGAGCGTTTATTTATTGGTGCGAAACTCGTGCAACATAAACGTCGTATATCTGAAAAAATAACCCTTTATCAACAAAATTGGGACGTAATCAAAAGTGCTATTACTGAGCAAATCCGTGTTTTATTAGCGTACCCAAATTAGTTTTGTGCGAAACTCGTGTAAGCAATTTTTCAGCCTGTGGTGGGCTGATAATTTTCTTGTGGTAGATTTGCTCCTGTTTAAGTTTGGCATTTTTTAACAGCGTTTCGGCTTCACGTTCATCACCCCATACGCGATTCCCCTGTTTGCCCGTAACCAGTTTAAAGCCAGGTACCGATTGCCCGTTGTGTAATGCCTCGGCGACCCGATTGCGTAAGGCTTTACAAAAGCTCTCTATCAAATCGACATGCGGGTAGAGTGTTGCCATTTGCTCAGGGGTTAGTAGCGTAATGCGTTTTGGTGCATTACTTAGTTGGGGGTTCAAAGGTTGGGTTAAATCGACAAAATCGCCTCTGACTTCATTATGGACAAACTGCGCCTGAGCAAAACACAATCCGCCTTTTGCTTTGCAGAACTGGCATTGTTTAATGCCCGGTGAAAAGGCACTATCGGGTAGCGCATTAAGCCCGTTGCGCTCGGCGAGGGTTGCCATCTCCATGGCTTTTTGCGCCCGCAATCTAGCCATCTCACCAAAGTCTTTTAACTCCTCAACCGATAGCGCCCATTCAGACAGATGGTTAAGACGGGGTTGATGGATAAAAAGCCGAACAGAGTTAAAATCATAAACAAGGTCAAACTGATGTAACGCTCCTAGCGCATAGAGCATAAGTTGCTCATTACTCAGGGCGTCTACTTTAACGCCTTTACCGTATTTCAGGTCATGGATTTGTAACTCATCATCGCTGACAATAATCGCATCCGCGGTACCAAACGAATTCTCTACGCCAATGACAGCTGAAAAGTCAACGCGTTCTTCAACCAGTAAGGGTTTCCCGTCCGCAAGCTGCCAAACAGTATCAACATAGCTCTGGACGTGCTCAATCATCTCCTCATCCACTTGTGGCGAATTGGCTTTTAACAAGGGATAAGTGCCAATATAATCCTTTGCATCAAAGCCAGATGTTCGTCTACGCCCGTCACTAAAGGGGTTTTGGCGCATCGTTAAGATACTTTCCGCTAAGGCATGCGCCGCGCTGCCTTCTTCCGCAAACGGCGATGTTTTATCGGGTAAGGTAGCTTCTACTGCGAGACTGGCGCTACATTTAATCCATCTATGGGCTGAGGAGGGGGCAAGTTTTGCATGTTCAGCCATCACTGCCCTCGGCGTTATCATCGGTTAAAACGCGTTGGGCTTTCTCGATAAACTGAACCAGATTGTCATCGGTTACGTCACCCATCTTTTTAGCGTTGAATGAGGCGAGGATATCCAGCGCTTCATTGCGATATCCGCCTTTGACCAGTTGAGTAATGTAGGCCGAAGCCTCACTGCGAAGTGCCTTAAAATCAATTGGTTTGACTTCTGCTGGGGTAGGCAATTCACGCAGTAGTGACAAGGCAAATTCGCGACGATCGGTAAGTCCATGGAGATTACCCCAATTAGCCAATATTTTTAGGCATAAATCAAAAGTCGATGTTTTTGAGAGCGTTTTAATTTTACTTATGCCGTTTAAAGCGCAATAAAGCGCATCAATTTGTCCGGTAACGCTATCTGCTTTTTCGGCCGCAAAAGTGGCTTTGGCTTTAGCGACTTGCGTATTGTCAGGTTTAAGCGCTTTATCTCCAAACAAGACCGACAGGGCGACGACGTGACGCAAATCAAGCGATTCAATATCAACCGGTTCTACTTTAGGTTCAGTTTTAGGCTCTTCTTTAGGTGCTTCAACAATCGGTTTAACGGCTTTAGCAGGTTTCGTTTCTACCTTAGGGGCTTGAACCTTTTTCTCGGCAACAACCGGTGCTGGTTTGTCTTCAGCGCTAGCGGGCACTTCTATAGTAATTTCAGGCTTAATCGTTTCTTTAGGCTCAACCATAGCAGATGGCACAACGGGTTGTGGCTTAACATCCGGTGTGAAGGTTTTTGGTTTGTTTACCCTTGTCGGTTCGTGTGGGCCGCTCGGGTCATTTTCAGGGTGTCCGACCAATTGACTGATTAACATTTTATGGGCTTCGGCCAGTTGATTGTGAGCCATGACCATTTGCGTGTGGTTTTCTGCCAGTCTTGCCAGCAGGGGACTATTTGGGGAAGCATGATGGAGGCCTCAACGGTATAAAGTAATAGGGAATTGGTGATTGACATTGCGTTTTAACGCTTCTAATTTTTGTAAATAACGTAAAGGCCGGACGTTGTTGTTCATCGGAAATCGCTCCGATGACAGAATTTTTGCTTTTTGCATGTAGAAATCTCTCAATACTTAAATTGATGAAAGATTGCCCCTATAGGAAGGGGCGTTAAGATTAATTAGTGACGTTCTAGGAAGTGGGTCAACTCACCTTCGTACCAATGGTCAGTGCGTGCGGTAATTATCCCGATTTGTTGATGGTGGAATTGTTCAAAAAGCTGTTTTATTTCCGCTAACACGGTATCGATATTTTCACGCTTACGTAAAAGTCGTTTAATAACCTGCTTTTCTGCGTTATTAATAATCTGGCGTAGTGATTCGGTGATGTAGTAAATACGTCTGCATTCGTCAGCCATTAACCGAATATGCTCTACCTGAAAACGCTCCGGCGATGGCGTGCCCGTCACTTCACGTAAAGCCAGCGAGACCGCATTACTCCATGAACGTTCAAACCGAAAGCCATTTGTCATGCACCAAACTAAATGCGTCAGGTTACGGGTGTCTGAATGGGTAAAACTCTCTACGGCTTTCGTCTGGGATTGAGAATTGTTAACTTTTTCTGAATTAAAGTAACAATCTTCTAGTTGTTCGAATACATCCCATGCTTTATCTGTTTCAAGCATTTTTGCGTGACGAGCGGGTCCTCGTTCTGTCCAAAGTATGAGACTTCGTGCATTTTTACCAACAGGCTGACTTTCTGTCAGTCTGTTTTTATGTTTACGAAGTTCGCTTCCTTCTAACTTAAAAAAATGTTTACCTTGAATAAATCTGGTTGCATTACGTTTGAAATTTTGTTGAATGCTGTTTATTTCAGCGCCATACAATTTAGCGAGTAGCTCTGTGGTATAACAGGTATACCGTTGTGAATTACAATATTAAGATTATAGACAGTATTAGTGTTCATTTTCGTATCCTTTTTGAGAGGAAACCTGAAAGGCTCAGGCGGCCAAGTGCTCAAAACTTGTACGAAAGCAAGCGGGCTTATTTCCATTACTGGTCTTTTATTCACCCACACTCGGCCATATCTAAAATATGGGCACGAAAAAACCGCAGAACTAACGGGCGCGGTTGCCGTTCGTAAGGTGTTTTGACCACCTAAACGAACTATAGCGCATGGTTTCTTCTTTCGTCAATAAGTATTGCAAAAAGGTTGATGTTTTGCATGGCGGCTTTTCCGATGGTAGGGGTTACAAAATGGTGTTTGATGGCTACTCCACGAGTTTCGCACAGGCCTATAAAATTCTAGAAATGGCTTAAAAGTAATGATTAATCTGGAAGTTACTGAAATACATAAATTTACTTAATTTACAATAAGTTATATTTGATTTATAAGGTTTTATCTATTTACATATTATGCTGAATTAAACTTAAAAATAGAGCGTTTTTTTATTGGTGCGAAACTCGTGTACTCTTCTGTTTCCAACGTAATAAAACCGTCTCTTATAGCTGAAGCAAGTGCTTTCGCCCTGACATTATCAATAGATTTGAATCCATTTCTGCCTGTAATGCATACAATAACGCTTCACTGGCTTTCTCTTGAGATTTTTCACTTAATTCTTCAAATTTCATCATTTCTCCTAAAGACAAGTCAGTTTTGGTGGTGTGTGCCGGAGGTATCCGGTTTATATTTACAGCCCTATTGGTAGTACCCTGGTGTTGGTTTTTAACTTCATGACTGTATTTTGGTTATTTCACACCCCAAAACCAACTGTTTGGGTGTTTTGTGGTTCGCTTTTTCAGCATAATAAAGATAATCATTGGTATTTTGTGACCGTAAGTTAAGTAAAAAGCACTCACCATAGGCCACTTCGCGAAATGACTTATAATTAGTGTTGTTTGCGTTTGTACACTCTGTTATGGCTGCTTGTCCCTTGACACCGCTGTCTTGCAAAGAGCGGATCGCACTCAATGCAACGTGCATTACTGCACTCCTACAGACATAACGCGCTGTACATTGCGACTTTCTAAATTGTTAAAGAGCGTGTTTAGCATACTTAAACGTTATTATTTTTTTTCACCACAGAAGATTCATTAGTGTCAGTATTTGCGGCATTTTTTGGTAATTTCTTTTTAGCACTATTGATTATCTTTAATACTGATTCATCAGATACGATGTCTTTGTATTCACCAACACTGAATCTTTTTACAATCAGAGGCATGTTCAATACCCTATTTTGCTTCTGTGATTTAAATCTTAAATGATAGCTTGTTTAAATCTAAAGTGATAATTATTGCAAGTCAATTATTAAAAATAATTTTTTTTAATAATATTGAAGAGGTGAATATAAGTGCTATGCTGTATATAAATACAGCATTTTAAAATTATTTAGTTGACTAATTGAGGTAAAAATGAAGGAATTGATGAGAATAAAAATTGGGACTTATATTTCAGTATTGCCTTTATTACCTGTTTGTACTCGTTTTAAATTCCGCAACAAATATACTATAACTCCCAATAATTCCACTTCAGAAATTGAAATCAAAGGTACGCGAGAATCATCAACCGCAAGATATTTATCTGTACCACCATCAACAAAACGATAAACTGAATAATCTTCTTTAATTTTTGCGTATACAAGATCGTTATTCCCGGGAGTTTCATTAGCATCAACCACTATAAATGTTCCTCTAGGTGCTTCATAACATCCACTATCGCTTGTTATTTTATAAGCCCTACAGTTTGTTGTGTTTAATAAATTGGGAATCATAAGTAGATGCTCTGTATCATGCGATCCATTATATATTTTTACAGGCGTTAAATTAGAATAGTATACTGGATGCTGTTGGGGATGGGCAGGATACATTGGCTCAACACCATCATTTAACCATTCGGGTCTGACGCCTAAGATTTTTGCCAATTCGACAATTTTTGATGTGCTATGGGCATTACCGGATATAAGTTTCCATATCATCGATTGAGCCATCCCTGCTTTTCTGGCTAGAGAAGATTGTGTAAACCCTTTTTCCTTCATGGCTAAAGCTAGTCTTTTTGATAACGTCATTATAGTTCTCCGATTTTAAATAAGTTTATATCTTTGGTGATATTAAATCAAAGTTGTATTTTTTGAAATTTTCATGTATCACTATAGTTATTAGTCAATCTCTATTGATTTAATTTTGGAGGGAAAATGAAAAATACATATGTTGAGCTTGCTATTAAAATTGCAGGTTCACAAAAAGCATTAGGTAAAATATTAGGCCGCCCACAATCTTTAATTCATGCATGGTTATACAACCAAAAAAAAGTATCAGTCTCTTCAGTTCCAGAAATTGTTGAGTTTACTGATGGAAAGGTAAAGGCTCATGAATTAAGACCAGATCTACCAAAAGTATTTCCTCATACCAAATAGCACAAGTTTTAAAGTTATGCGATTTAACAGCCAATTTCGTATTTCGACACTTACATTGTTGAAAACCTTTAAGGGCCAAATAACCCATGCAAATCAATTATTCTGTCGGGCGTAGTGTGAGTGATCAGCGCCCGAGGACTCCTGTTGCTGGCTCTTTTGCCGAGCTTGATCACATAAAATTATGGGGTGCGTTGCCTGATGAATGGGCGCACTTCGATTTAGTCCTTGGTTATACCGATAGATTATTACCTTTTGTTTGTAATACTGAGGCTACTATTTCGCCTTCCAGTAAAATGAAAGCGCTAGGCAAAACGCCCTCTATCTATAATTCTCAGCGACAGGTTATTGGTATAACCGAATGGACTAGCAAATCTTCCTCAGGGGCAGATATTGAAAAATGGATGATGGAGCCTGATTATGGTATTTGTGTCAAAACAGGCTCTGGCATAGTAGCACTGGATTGTGATAGTGACGATGCTGATGTCCAAGCCTGTATCCAGTCCTTTATGCTACAGTCCTTTGGTCAAATCCCACCACGCCGTTTTCGTGATAACAGTAACAAATGCCTTTACTCATCGCAGTAGAAGGTGAGTATTCTAAACGTGTACATCGTTTAGAAAACAATTTGGGGATCGTTGAGCTGCTCGCTAAAGGGCAACAGTTTGTCGCTATGGGGACACATCCTAGCGGTGCGAGGCTTCAATGGGATAATGATTTACCGTCTGAACCTTTCATGATCACTGAAAAACAATTCAATGATTTCTGGAAGGGCTTAGCTGCCGAATTACCCGTTGTGTCGTCGTCAGAGTCTGATCGCGTAGGTAAAGTAAGAGACCGTGCGATCGCAACGCCCAATGCAACTGATGAAGTCGCTGAGTTGTTGGATAGTCAGGGGCTAACACTAGACTATGGCCGTAATGGTGAACGCTATATCACTTGTCCTTTTGAAAGCGGACATAGCACGGATAGTGGGGTCACCAGTACAGCGTATTTCCCTAAAAATACAGCGGGTTTTGAAGTCGGGCATTTTAAATGTCTGCACGCCAGTTGTGCGCATAGAAACGATGGTGATTTCTTGCACTCTATTGGGTTTGGTAAAGATGATTTTGACGATCTGTCGGATAATAAGACTGAAGAGGGTTTTACCGATATCAATATGGATATGACAAGCCATTTCCTTGAACGGTTTATTTATGTGATTGAAGGTGATCAGGTCTGTGACCTACTATGGCCTCCTTATAATTGTGTGATGGAGATGAGATCGTTTAAAAATCTGATGGCACCTTATCAACTACCTTCAGCAAATAAAAAAGGTCAGCCAATTGCTGCAACGAAACGCTGGATAGAGCATCCTAAAAAACGCGTTGCTGAGTGTGCGGGGTATCAACCTGGGAAAGATAGGTTAGTACAACGTCCTGACGGGCGTTTTGAAATTAATCAATTCTATATGCCGAAGCATAAAAAAAACTTAAACACACGTAAGACTGAGATCTTTCTTAACCATATGAATTATTTAGTGCCAGATGAATGGCAACGTAATTTTTTCATTGCACGTCTGGCATGGTTTGTTCAGCGTCCAGAACGTAGATGTCCTATATCCATATTGCATGTGGCCACTGCACATGGTACAGGCAGGGGGTGGATTAGCCAATTAATGGAAAGAGTGTTATGAGCATGGAACTGCTCCCGAACACGTATGAATGTCTTGTGTGATAACCAGTATCACGATTATCTGTACCACACGTTATTATGCACTGTAGATGAAGTTAAGGAAAACACTAAAAGGTATGAGGTTAATGACAAAATCCGTGATGTGCTGACAGAGTCTCGTTTTGAGGTTAACAGGAAATACGGACGAAAAATGACTATTGATATATTTACAGGATTTCTTTTTTACACTAACCATTATGACGCTTTAGCGTTACCAGAGGAAGATCGACGCATAGCGGTTCTTGTAGGGCCTGATACTGCCGCTAATGAAGATCATTATGCCGAATTATATAGTGCACTTAGCGATAGTGATTTTATCGCACAGGTGCATTGGTATCTCATGGGTGTTGATATATCAAAGTTTAATTGGCAACGTGCCCCCAAAACCAAAGAACGCCAATTAATGATCGAAAGTAATAAAAGTGATATTGAAGTAGCGATTATTACGCTTCTAGAGAATCCTCCCGTACCGGCTATGACCTATCAGCAAATAGTTAATGAAGTTATCAAGGAAATTGGATTGGAAGCTGATATTAACCAGAAACATATTACTCGAATTTTAAAAGAAAGAACGAAGCGGCCTGCTACAAAATTAAAGGTATAGCCTACCGTTTTTGGATATTGGAAAAAAATCGCGAATTTAGTAGCACTGAATTACGTGGGCTTTTTGAAACTTATCACGAGTTTCGCACCAATAAAAAAACGCTCTATTTTTAAGTTTAATTCAGCATAATATATAAATAGAAAAAATCTCATAAATTAAAAATAACTTATTGTAATTTAAGTAAATTTATACGTCTTAGCAAGTTACAGATTAATTATTGTTCTGAAGCCATTTCTAGAATTTTATATGCCCGTGGGAAACTCGTGCTTATGAAAAATTGCAAGGGCAAAGTTTATAAAACAAAAATTCCACTGCAAAAAAGGTAACAGGTAACAGTTAAAAAAAGGATTTTTGACTAATTAAGTGCAAAAGGTAACAGATAGGTAACAGATAAAAGCAGATCTGTTACCTCTATTTTTATATTAAAATCATAACCTTAAGTACAAAAGGTAACAGGTAACAGTTGTTTTAAACATATAACGCGCGAGATGTGGGTGCATACGTACACCATGTTATGTGTGTATATAGAGTTGAAAACAACTGTTACCTTAATAGTCGTAAAGCCTTATAGCAAAAGGCGTTAAGGCAGGTAACAGTTAACTTTTTATCTGTTACCTATCTGTTACCTCAAAATTTTTAATAATTTAGAAAAGGAAAATAGAATGAAAATGGTGACCAATACGGATTTAGATTTGTTATGCCCAAAATGTAGTAGTTCTTATTTAACCCACGATGCGGTTCACGTGTTTAACAGAAAGAGAAACAGTAAGTATGGACAGCATGTAACGGTATATTACGGGGATATACACCAAGATACATACATGACTGATAACCCTTCTCCTAAACGTAGTGGTGTTCGTTTGAAATTTAGGTGTGAAGAATGTACTACATGGTTTTACTTAGTGTTATCGGAACATGAAGAAGGGACGAAAATTTTCTGGGAGAAAGCGGAGAAGCAGTATGCTCATTACAGACGCATACGGGGATATGAAGATTAAATTAGTAAAAATTTTCCCGTTCACAACAGGAGCGAAGAGACCATGAGCAGAGACATAGAGAAAATACTACTCCACTGGAGCGGCTGATGTGCGGGTAATTCATATGCTGGTTTCTACTACCGATGAACTGACAAATTCACCCCGTAAAATATTTCGAATAAAGCAATTAGAGTACTACTGAGGGTAAAATACGATGCGCAGAGATATTCAACAAGTGTTAGAACGATGGGGAACCTGGGCCCGTGATAACAACACTGGGATAGACTGGTCGCCAATAGCCGCCGGTTTTAAGGGATTGCTTTCTTTGCGCCCCTCTCTGCGCTCTTCGTGCTCGGATGAGGATGGGCTGATTATCGATAATTGCGTGTTGCAATTGCAAAAAGTGCGCCAGCCGGAAGAGCTAAATCTGATTATTGCGTATTACGTGAAGGGCTATTCGAAGCGGGCTATCGCTCGCCGACGTCGGGTGGATGAGCGGCTGATACGGGCAAAATTACAGATTGCAGAAGGCTTTATTGACGGTTGTTTATCGCTGCTCGCCGTCCGATTAGACATGGATCCGGAGGTGAAAGTTTATTCGGCACAAAAATGTGAAAAAAGTATTAGTGCGGTCCGCAAAAAGTTTGTTAATGTGATATGAGTTGGCGATTTAGGCTAACAATTATGTTTAGTGTTTCCAACATTTGATATGAGGAAAGCGCTATTCAAATCGTTAATTAAAAATATTTTAACAGCCCAGTAGATTTCCACATCTAGTAAACACAAAACAATTCGGTCTGATTATCTTTCACCTTAATTAAAAACATTGATAACAAGCATTAGCGCGGTCTGCACTAATTAATAACATTCCATTTCATGATGATACAGAGGTTTTATGATCAAGTTTCCAGAATTTTATTCAATCAATACTCTCAGTCACGAGTTTCGCACAAAACTAATTTGGGTACGCTAATAAAACACGGATTTGCTCAGTAATAGCACTTTTGATTACGTCCCAATTTTGTTGATAAAGGGTTATTTTTTCAGATATACGACGTTTATGTTGTTCAAACCACGCAGAAATAGCGAGAAAAATATGATTTCTTTGCGCTCGGCTCGTGCGAGCCTGACAGCGTTCAATACCACAGTTTTGTTTAACTTCTCGATGATAAACTTCAACAGACCAACGGGCATCCATGATAGATTTGAGGTATTGACGGGTGGGATTCTCTTTGTTTGTTACTATGTAATCAATACGGCCGTTTTTGGCTGTAAATTTGAAAACGGTTACCCAACCATATCCTCGCAAGTGTATTGATGTTCCTTCTTCTGAGATGTCTAACTTGTTCAGTTGTTTGTTATGGTTAACAATCCTATTTTTCCTCAGCGTGTTTACCCAGATCCAACCATGAGAGCGAATTGATTTCAGGTTATCCAGGCTAGAATACCAAGCATCCATCACTACGGCTTCTGGCATGATCCCTCTTTTTTTAGCAAGAGTGAGCATTTCGGAAAAGTGCGTGTTTTTTGTTTTTCCATCAGAATCTTTATCATAAATACGATAATTGATAGGAATTGATTCAACCTTCGTCAGATCATGCCAAAGCAAATTAACTAAACCTATGCCAGCAATAACCTCATGTTCATTACCTGAATATTGATAATGGACCATCACTATTTTTTTACTACGTGTTTTGGCAATCAATGTATCATCGGCAATTAGTACGCAAGGGCTTTTTTTGTCTATAGAAGGTTCAACTAATCGCCATAGGTCTTTAGGTCTAAAACATCTACTTTTTAGCCATCGGCTAACAGTGTCATGAGATAAAGGCGATGGGCTTACTTCTGATAACGCTAAACCAGAGTATCTTAAACTGCTTACTTGTAAGAATGTTTTATAGATATCTTTAATACATGGATAACCCGACAAAATATGAACACCCTGATTTTTTCTTGTTTTTAAATTTATACTTCTTTTTTGGAGATTGCGAAACTCGTGTTAATGTCTTTCCATGCATGTCATACCAACGATTAATCAAATTACTTAACTTAGTAGCATTAGAATCATCAACCCCAAAATCATCATCTTCAGATCTAAACATCTGTTGCCTTTCATAGGCTAATGCTTCACCTTTAGTCACAAAACGCTTTCTTATACGAACACCATTACGCCCATCAGGAAAACACTGACATAACCATTTACCATTTGGTAGTTTACTGACCGCCACAATTTACAATCCTTAATTATCTTCTCAAACTCAAGTTTGTATTAGCATCGAACTACATCAAGACTTAAAATTTGGATTAATTATCAAACAACGAATAAATAATCATTCCAATAAAAAAGCCTACTAAAAAAACAACTGTAAATTCTTTTAAATAGTTGCCTAATAGGTCAAACAAATTCTTAATATACGATGGGTTTTTCTCTTCATGGATTTTTTCATATAACCACCCAAACGCTTGCCTAAGTTGCGAGCAATTTAATTCGGAAAATAGTGATTTCATGGCAAATTTAAACTGGCAATAAACCATGAGATCGTCTCTTAATTCTTTGTTATCGTCAGTATTTTTTAATAGGAAGTGAATTAATGCTTTCTTGTCTCTTTCTTCCTTGAAGTCATCTAACAAACCTTCAAGATAGTCAATAATCGGATGGTACTGATTGATGGTAATTTGATTGATATTATTGACGCCACTTTCAGCATGAACTTTTTGCCATATGATAAATTTTTCTTCCCCACAGTTTTCAGCAACTTCTTTGACTAATTCATTAAGTTTTTTGCGCTGAGCTGAAACTAATAACCTCACATCTTTTTGCTCAATATTCGGTAGAATGTTTATTATTTTGCTCTCTTCATATTGTTCAATATGAATGGTATTCTCTTCAAAATCTCTTCCCACAATTTTGCTATCATGCCCTTTAACATCAATATTCATCAATCGCCTCACGTTACTTATTCAGTGAAAACTATTATGTCTTTTCATTATAATCTCGACCAGCTATACGCTGACCCGAACCAGTAACGCTAATTGACGTGTCGCCCGAAGGTGATGTAGTGGATGTTAATGCCCCATAAATAGCAGTTTTAACAGAGAGTGGTGCTGAGCGATAAAGCTGTATGATTTCAGCTTCATCATTTGTTATGCCATTAAGATTAACTGTTCTTTGACCAGTAATAATATAAAGCACATCAACACCCGCAATCACTGCTTTTTCCAAATATGCAGCATCAGGCACTCTAATTCCCTTTTCATAGTTAACCTGAGTGGTGGGTTGTACACCTGCCACTTTAGCAAATTGGACTTGTGTTAAACCAATGCGTTTTCTTTCTTCTTTTATTTTTTTAGCTAAATTAGTCACTTATTTACTCTCTAATTTACAATATGGTTAAGCGACTTTAAAATGATTACAAATAATTTTGCTGTATCAGTATATTTATATTGGAAAAAATATCTTTTTGTAATCAAAATTAAGCCACCTAGCTATATTATCGAATAGGGATCGTTATAAGTCCTGTAAAATCAACGTTCGTAATTTTGCTATTACTTTAGTACTAATATCTATATAAGAGCTTCATATTACTAAATTAATTCAAAAGCTATTATTTTGTTTCATTATAATCTCGACCAGCTATGCGCTGATTTGAACCAGTAGTAATAATTGAGGTACTACCGGAGGGAACTGAAGTAGATGTTAGTGCACCATAGGCAGCGGCCTTAACAGAAAGTGGAGCGGAACGATAATATTTTATGATTTCAGCTTCATCACTATTGATATCTTCAATGTCTGGTAATTTTTTGCCTGTTAAAATAAACATTATATCTGCACCCAATTCATGCAGATTGAAGAAAAAAGATGCTTTTGGCTCTGTCTTTCCTATTTCGTAATCACAATAAGCCCTAAAAGACACTCCACATGCTTTTGCAAGCTGACTCTGAGTAAGTTTCAGCCTTTCCCTTTCTTTTCTTAAACGAGAACCAATTTGCATATTTCTACAATTTCCTGTTGACTATTTGCTGTTTTCTGCAAATAATGTAATTAAGTAAAAACTAGTGGATCACAATATAACATTATGGATCAAGAAAAACATATTGCTTGCTCGAATTTGCCTAAAGGTATTGCATCAAAAAATCCTATACCGATGCGATTGTCTGTAGATGAAAAAAGACAACTAGAAGCAATTGCAGTTAAAGAAAGCCGCTCTATATCAGCAATGGCGAGATTGATATTTCTTACTGGTCTGAAATATTTCTCGGAACAGAAGAAATAATGACACGAGTTTCGCACCAATAAATAAACGCTCTATCTTTAAGTTTAATCCAGCATAATATATAAATAGACAGAATCTTATAAATCAAAAGCAACTTATTGTAATTTAATAAAATTTATGTGTTTTAGTAACTTGAAGATTAATCATCGATTTTAAGCCATTTCTAGTATTTTATACGCCTGTGCGAAACTCGTGAATGAAAGACATCACAATTAATTTTAGTGTTGGGTCGCCTTATGTATCGGTTAAAGAATATTCGCGGTTGTCAGGTATACCGGTTAACACTGTACGGGCAATGGTGAACAAAGGTGAGATCATTATCAGGCCAAAAAAAGGCGCTAAAGAAAAGATCCAAATCAACATGATTGCCATGTTAAAAGACGCAATAAGAAATAGCTAAAAACAATGCATATGCTCAAGCATACAACGTACAGTTTTTATTATCGTGATTTTTGCATCGTCAAACTCTCAAAGGTGATAAATAATGAGCAATCCTAACTTAAGCGTCAAAGCAACAAGACTGGCTTATGTGATGGGTATTGATGCACTTTCCGTTGTGCCCTCCTGTGATGGTAAATTATTACGTTTATACCTTCATGACCATTTACTGATACAAATTGAATTATCACCAGAAATCAAACATGTGCAATTTAACCATTGAGAATATAAGTATTCGCTTTTTATTTAACACCAGGGAATTTTTTATACACAAAAAGTAAGTAATAAATAAAACACAACATCTATTTTGGTTAATGTAGAGTAAAAATCATATAAATCAATAAGGATATCTAATATGAGTAAACTTAATCAGCAATACAAATATCGTTTAACGGGTGAGTCTATTAAGAGATATCATTACAATAATAAAAAAAAGAAATTATTGTTAATGGATAAATTAATTCTTTTATTTGGCGTGTTATTTGTTTTTTATTTTATCACGATTGTTATTAAATCGTAATGATAACAAATACAGGATAATTAACACCACCCTTAGTTCATTCTATTAAACTGTTAAGAAATAATATGAATGATATCAATAGAAAAAATAAAAGGAAAATGAACACTTATCAGAATACAGAATTATCAATAAACCAACGGTTTGATGGTTTAATTAGATGCGCTCAATTACGAACAGTTTATTTTAATAACGACCCTAATAATAAGTGTTTATCCGGCTTTATTGAATATTTACGAAGACATAATAAACGCTTTGTTAATTTAATTTTTTATTTAACTAATATTGATAATAAAAAACATTATTTAAAGTTTGAAGAATTTAATAAACAAGAAAAGCAGGCAATTATTTATGCAATATTTCAATTGCGAGTGCTGGTTGCATTAATACCAAAAAATATCGTCATCCCCTTTTAAATAATAATAGATTGATTTAATGGCGACAACGTCAGGGAATTCTTTTACCTAAAAAATCACATAAAAATGCACGATAAAAGTGCATTTTTGGAGTTAACTCAATGATAAATAATATGCGGTTGAATTTAATTACCTCGAAATTAATTCAGGAATTCCAATTTAAAGAACAAAATGGGTATTTACGGCAAGGGATTTGTCCCGATTGCAAAAAAAAGGAATTATTTACCGCCATTGAAAAACCCTTTGTGCTCAAATGTGGGCGTGAAAATAAATGTGGTGCCGAAATTATTGTTAAAGAAATCTATCCTGAACTATTTCATGATTGGTCAACACATTACCCCAAAACGGAGAAAGCCCCATATGCCGCGGCCGATGCCTATTTACCACGAGTTTCGCACCAATAAAAAAGCGCTCTATTTTTAAGTTTAATTCAGCATAATATATAAATAGAAAAAATCTCATAAATTAAAAATAACTTATTGTAATTTAAGTAAATTTATACGTCTTAGCAAGTTACAGATTAATTATTGTTCTGAAGCCATTTCTAGAATTTTATATGCCCGTGCGAAACTCGTGTCTCCGTAGCTTTTGTCTTGGGCAATGCACTGTTGGGCAAGTGATGACCAATGAGTCGGAACAGAATTTAATTTCAATGACTCACACAGGTGTTCAATTTGTTCATGCAATAACATGTTCACCTCCCAGCAATGCTTCATATACGCTGATTGAGTGTTGCAAATTGACAGATTCAAGCGGCGGTACGATACGGATATTAAGCGCATTAGTCTGCGGGATAGATTGGCAAATCCTTGTTGGCAAAGGAAGAAGATACTTAATTTCCTTAGCTAATCTATCTGCTGGCTTCTCTAACGTTGTTCCATGAATCCGCTGATAAGCGACTCGTTGTAACCAGGGCCCCACTTTTGCATTGGCTATCTCCATGTCCAGTTCAAGATTATGAGCACGAAGGTCGGTATTTAATGGTACGATAAAGCTGTTTTTTAAGTAGTGGTTAAAGCGCTCTACTTTACCTTTTGTTTTTGCCCTGTAGGGCTTACAAGCACTCAATTTAAATCCGTAATCTTTCGACATTTGAAGCATTTCGACATTTAATTTATGTTCACCTTCTGCATAAGCATCCCGTTCGATGATGAGAGCTTTTGCGTTATCACACCATACTTCCTGTGGTACACCACCAAAATAGTCGAAAGCGTCTTTTAAACCTTGTTGCCAGGATTCTGCTCGCTCATTATCAAAGAATTTTACATAACTCGCACGCGAGTAGCCGAGCGTTGCAACAAACGCTTTTAGGGGTTGTTTTCCTCGCCGGATGGTGGTGAAGTCGATTTGCATTTGTTGACCTGGCTGTGTTTCAAAACGGACGACAGCTTCGGGAACGATGCTTGGTTTAAATTGACAAACAAATCGGCGTAATTGAGCAATACCGCCTTGATAACCTCTTTCAACTACCTCATCAAATAAGACTGTTGCAGGGATCCAATCAGGTTTAGCCAATTCAATTCGCTGAAGCAAATAAGGTTTAAAGGGTGCCAGTTTACTCGGTTGTTGACTTCTTTTAGCATAAGTTGGCATTCCCTGCTGTTGTAAATGATGTTTTACGGTGTTACGGGAAATGCCCAATTCACGGGCAATTTTTCGAAGGCTTTGTCCTTGTGCAAAGCGAACATGAATATCCACAAATATCTCCTTGGTTAACATAAATTACCCGTACAAAAATGTACGAATAATACCAAGTGGATCAGTTTTAGATGATCGTTAGTGGATCAGTTTTGCATGATCGCTGACACCATAATTACCCAGAGCACGCCTTGGCGGCGCTTAAAACGGCAGTGGGCGCGAATAAAAAGCCCCTATTGGTCTGGGCACTTGATAAGGGTAATGCGGGGGAAAAAGCAATAAGAAAACACGTTGCCCGTAGTCAGCAGGAAGGCTGCAAATCCTGGGCCGCCTTACCTTCGCAATTTAAAAATGAAGACTGGAACGATTTACACAATGATACCCACCGTAATGACTTCTACTTTCAATTTGATAGCCGTTTTTACTGGTTTAAACTGGATATTGAAAGGCACTTAAAAGCAGTTGAGCGAATTTTAGACTCAGAAAAACTCACTAAAGAGGAAGCAACCACAAAAGCATTAAAAGAATCAGGCGCTGTCAACGAAATTGCCAACTGTTACCCGACCCCGCTTCATTTTCAGAAATCCGAAGAAACCGACGAATCCTGGTATTATTTAAAACTGGATTTCCCACAACAACGACCCAACGTTAAAGCTACCTTTACCGCCAGTCAGTTAACCAGCGCTTCTGAATTCAAAAAACGGCTTTTACATGTCGCTAAAGGCGCAGTTTACACTGGGGATACCCATCAACTTGACCGATTTTGCAAAAACGAATTACCGCATATCAAGGAAGTAAAAACCCAAAATTTTATTGGTTACAACAAAGCGCTAGGCGTGTATGTGTTTAATGATATTGCCGTGCAAAACGGTAAATTATATACCCTGAATGAAGAGGATTATTTTTCACTGGAGCATGTCGATATCAAAACATTAAGTAACCTGAGTTCGGGATAAGAAATAAAGAGAAAGTCTTGATATTCAAATAGTTGAATGAGCCTGTTTTGTTAAAATACTCTAACAGTCTGGTTAAAGAGTAGAGCATTGTTAAACAATTATGGAAAATCTTACTGAACTTTATTGCCTGATGGATGATTTTTGCAAAGACTTCGAGCCAAAAATGCATGAATATTTGCTGACTAACGGTACTAAGCGTCGTAGACGGTCTACTCAGCTTTCGTTGGCGGAAATGATGACACTGGTTGTGTTGTTTCATCAACTCCGATTCAGGCAATTCAAGGTATTTTATCTCTATTATGTCCGCTTATATCTCCGGAAGGAATTTCCTAACTTGCCATCCTATTCACGCTGTGTAGAGTTACTTCCGCGTAGTGCCTTAGCGTTAACGGCACTGTTTGAGTCAATTAAGGGAAAATGCACGGGGCTATCGGTTGCCGATTCTACTCCGATAGCGGTGTGTGATAACTTACGGATCCGCAGACATAAAGTCTTCAATGGGATAGCTGAACGGGGAAAAAATTCAACAGGTTGGTTCTTTGGTTTCAAGCTTCATGTAATTATCAATCATTTGGGGGAAATACTCAGTTTTCGACTCACACCAGGAAACACCGATGATCGGAAACCATTGCCTGAGCTGACAAAGGATCTTTCTGGTTGTTTGTACGCAGATAAAGGGTATTTATCGGCTTCACTGAAACAGCAACTCAAAACGATGGGAATTAGCCTTATAACGAATATCAAGAAGAAAATGAAGCCTATTAAACAGACTTGTTTCGACAAAGCCATCTTGCGTCATCGTTCTGTCATTGAAACGGTATTTGATGAGTTAAAAAATCTTTGTCAAATAGAGCATACGCGACATCGCTCTCCGGCTAACTTTGTAGTGAATTTATTAGGCGGACTGGTTGCATATTGTTTAATGCCATCTAAACCAAAGATACCTGTTGCAGGTACGTATCTTCAAGTATAATTGATAATGCTTATCCCGAACTCAGGTTAAGTAGCAGTCCGAGACTCGAAATTAATCATGAACTCAGGGACTTTGATGTTCACTGGCTCGATGATTTGTGGCTGGCTTTTGGGGTTAAAGGTTATACCGTACTTGCATTCTGGCTCGGGTCACTGTTTGCCGAACAGATACGAAAATTAAGCAAAAGTTACCCTTTTTTGGAAATTATGGGCGAACCTGGCTCAGGAAAAAGTACCCTGATAGAGTTCTTCTGGCGGTTAACGGGTCGCGCCGATTACGAAGGCTTTGACCCTTCAAAGTCGACCTTGGTAGGCCGTGCGCGTAATTTTGCTCAGGTGAGTAATCTTCCTGTTTGTTTGATAGAAAGTGACCGAATGCAGGATAACGTAAAACGGGCTTTTGACTGGGAAGAAATGAAATCCCTTTACAATGGCCGAGCTACACGCTCAACGGGTATAAAAACCAATCAGAACGAAACCTATGAACCGCTTTTTAAGGGCAGCATTATTATCGCCCAGAATAGCAGTGTCGAGGCCTCAAGAGCCGTATTAGAGCGGATTATTCATCTCCATACCGATAAGTCAGGTCAAAGCGAACAAACCCGTCAAGCTGCCATTCGCCTGGAACGCTACCCTATTGAACGATTATCGGGCTTTCTGCCGAAAGCGCTGTTAAGTGAAAATGCGATTGTAACGGCTTACGAAACTTCTCTCGATGAAGTTCAACGACAACTCTTTGATGATGAAGCGATTGGCCATGAGCGCATTGCTAAAAATCACGCTCAACTCATCGTTCTGTTACGCACGTTATCCTGTTTTCTGCCCATCAAAGAAAGCCGAGTAGAAGAAACAGAAACTTTTATCGTCGAACTGGCAAAAGAGCGCGTAAAATCATTGGAAGCCGATAATACCCTGGTCACTGAGTTTTGGGATATGTTTGATTATCTCAATCAAAATACCCCACATGGCGTTAATCACAGTAATGAAGAGAATATTTATGCGGTTAACTTTAATCATCTGGCACAGGTGGCCAGTGAATACCGTCAAAATATGCCCAATCTGTCAGAAATTAAATCGCTGCTTAAGATGGGTAAAAGACGTCGTTTTGTTGGGATTAAAACGGTGAGAAGTCACGTTAATAGCCAATATAATCAGGTATTGCCGACCTTAAGTGCGATGAAAAAACCTGACGTCGTTAAGTGTTGGGTATTTGAAACAAATTATTAGAAAGTAAACAATCTTTCTATCTTGTCTTTATTTTTATCAGATATTAACGCAAGGGACGGAGTTTTATGCATAAATTATTTTACGCTGTTTTTTGTTTATAATCTGACTATTATTTAGATTTATCTTGCTAATCTTAACGATTTTTCGATAGATTATTCATATTGATCCTGCATATTTTACTCTCCCTGAATCAGGAATTGATATTACCGATTTTATCACTATTGATATCCTGTTTTGATCCGTTAGCTATCAGGGATGGTTACATTTAGCTTTCTGTCAAGTAATATAGAAACCTATCTCTCTCCTGACAGGATCTAAAATATGTTAACAGTTATCCCAATCCTTATTATTGTCGCGCTGATCATTGTAGTTTCTTCTGTTAAAATTGTGCCCCAAGGCTATCAGTGGACAGTCGAACGTTTTGGGCGTTATACGAAAACGCTGATGCCAGGTCTAAACATCGTTGTGCCGTTTATGGATCGGGTTGGGCGAAAAATTAATATGATGGAGCAAGTCTTAGATATTCCTTCTCAAGAAGTGATTTCTCGTGATAATGCTAATGTTACTATTGATGCAGTCTGTTTTATTCAGGTCATCGATCCAGTGAAAGCCGCTTATGAAGTGAGTAATATGCAATTAGCCATTGTCAATTTAACGATGACTAACTTCCGTACCGTATTAGGCTCGATGGAATTGGATGAAATGTTATCACAACGAGATAGTATCAACAGTCGATTACTGCATATTGTTGATGAAGCGACCAATCCTTGGGGTGTTAAAATCACTCGTATCGAGATCCGTGATGTTCGTCCACCGACTGAGCTTATTTCTGCTATGAATGCCCAAATGAAAGCGGAACGAACTAAGCGTGCCGATATTCTGGAAGCAGAGGGAGTACGTCAAGCCGCTATTTTACGCGCAGAAGGTGAAAAACAATCCCAGATATTAAAAGCTGAAGGGGAGCGCCAATCTGCATTTTTGCAAGCTGAAGCGCGTGAACGAGCCGCAGAGGCGGAAGCCCAAGCGACTAAAATGGTATCCAATGCGATTGCCACCGGCGACATTCAAGCTATTAACTATTTTATCGCTCAAAAATATACGGATGCGTTGCAGCAAATTGGTTCAGCGACTAACAATAAAGTGATTATGATGCCACTGGAAGAGAGCAATTTAATGGGTGGGATTGCCGAACTTATCAGCGAGCGTAAAAGTGCCAAAGGGAAATAACTATGCTTAAACAGATTGCAGCCAATCCATACGGGTTTTGGCTCTCACTGGGTGGCCTGCTTTTAGTCGCTGAAATGTTAGGTGCAGGGGGTTATCTGTTATGGAGCGGTATTGCTGCGGTTATCGTTGGTATTTTAGTGTGACTTATCCCCTTCAGTTTGGTATTTCAAGGCTTGCTTTTCTCAGTTTTAACGGTCGTTACTGCATTTGTTTGGTGGTATTGGTTAAATAAAATGAGTAAACCACAGCAAGGGATGTTAAATCAACGGGATCAACAAATGATAGGCTTACGAGCAACGCTAATCGAACCGACTCATAATGGTTATAGTCGTGTGAGCGTTGCAGATGGCAGTTGGCGTATTTATTGTAGCATTGAACTGAGTGCAGGTACTGAAGTGGAAGTCATTTCCATTAATGGTAATACACTGAACGTTAAACCAGTCATCCAGTAGCTTACCCTTTCTCTTTGACTATAACACGAGTTTCGCACAAAACTAATTTGGGTACGCTAATAAAACACGGATTTGCTCAGTAATAGCACTTTTGATTACGTCCCAATTTTGTTGATAAAGGGTTATTTTTTCAGATATACGACGTTTATGTTGTTCAAACCACGCAGAAATAGCGAGAAAAATATGATTTCTTTGCGCTCGGCTCGTGCGAGCCTGAGAGCGTTCAATACCACAGTTTTGTTTAACTTCTCGATGATAAACTTCAACAGACCAACGGGCATCCATGATAGATTTGAGGTATTGACGGGTGGGATTCTCTTTGTTTGTTACTATGTAATCAATACGGCCGTTTTTGGCTGTAAATTTGAAAACGGTTACCCAACCATATCCTCGCAAGTGTATTGACGTTCCTTCTTCTGAGATGTCTAACTTGTTCAGTTGTTTGTTATGGTTAACAATCCTATTTTTCCTCAGCGTGGTTACCCAGATCCAACCATGAGAGCGAATTGATTTCAGGTTATCCAGGCTAGAATACCAAGCATCCATCACTACCGCTTCTGGCATGATCCCTCTTTTTTTAGCAAGAGTGAGCATTTCGGAAAAGTGCGTGTTTTTTGTTTTTCCATCAGAATCTTTATCATAAATACGATAATTGATAGGAATTGATTCAACCTTCGTCAGATCATGCCAAAGCAAATTAACTAAACCTATGCCAGCAATAACATCATGTTCATTACCTGAATATTGATAATGGACCATCTCTATTTTTTTACTACGTGTTTTGGCAATCAATGTATCATCGGCAATTAGTACGCAAGGGCTTTTTTTGTCTATAGAAGGTTCAACTAATCGCCATAGGTCTTTAGGTCTAAAACATCTACTTTTTAGCCATCGGCTAACAGTGTCATGAGATAAAGGCGATGGGCTTACTTCTGATAACGCTAAACCAGAGTATCTTAAACTGCTTACTTGTAAGAATGTTTTATAGATATCTTTAATACATGGATAACCCGACAAAATATGAACACCCTGATTTTTTCTTGTTTTTAAATTTATACTTCTTTTTTGGAGATTGCGAAACTCGTGTATAAATAAAATTAACTATCGATAAGGTAAATTCATGACCGAAGATAAAAAAGAAATCTTATTAGTTGATATTCAAAAAGATATTGAGGAAATAAAAAATAATATAAAACGCAAGAACTTATTATCAGGGTTAACACTTATCATCATGATAATTTTTATCCTATCGATAATAAGTCTAGGGTTATCTTTCAAAATGAATATTGAAGATAAATTTAACTTGATTACAACAGAATACAATAAAGTAAAATCTTTAGAGAATAAACTTAAAAAATTTCTTCCTTAGTACCTATTACCAATATCTCTTTGAATTCGCTAAGCGACTTAAAAAATCGTTTAGCGATATTTTCCAGGCATCACCACGAGCGATTAACTCACAGCTAAAATAGCAAGATATTCATCATACATAAACGTTAATATTTATTTAACATAAATGTTCATTATTTAGTCGTTATTATCTATTCACGAGTTTCGCACCAATAAAAAAACGCTCTATTTTTAAGTTTAATTCAGCATAATATATAAATAGAAAAAATCTCATAAATTAAAAACAACTTATTGTAATTTAAATAAATTTATATGTTTTAGTAAGTTACAGGTTAATCATAGTTTTGAAGCCATTTCTAGAATTTTATATTCCCGTGCGAAACTCGTGCTATTTTCAAAATTTTGGGGTATGTGTCGGAAAACGGTTACAATGGTTACAATGGTTACAAAAATAAAAAACCATTATAATTAATTGATAATATTATATATTTTTAAAATTTAAAACGGTTACAGCAGGGTTACATGTAACGGTTACAAAACGTTTAAAACTGAAAACCTAACTTATTGATTTATAACAATGTAACTTTTTTATTCTGTTTTGTAACTCCCTGTAACCGTTTAAAGATTACAAAAAAAGAGTATTTTAATTATAGAGTTAAGTCCTTTTTTTGCGTGTTGTAACCGTTTTCCGACACATATCCCCTTTTTTTAGCGAAAAATAAGTTAATATTTCGTTAAAATGTTAAATATCAAAAAGGCTTTTTCTTCTTGTTTTAGTGTTCTTTATTTTTATTAAAAAATAAGTGCATGGATTTGCACAAGTTTTTGCTCACCTTAAATCACGGTAAAGGCCAGTACTGGCCTACGCTGAGTGGCATTGTGCAGCTGCACAAAAAACGACACCTTTAGCGGGCAGGCGCGGCGGGGCTACTACTGCGATTTTTCATGTTTTTTAGAAATTAAGGTAATCACCTGATATAAATAAAACAATAATAATGACAAATTAGATAAACTGATTAGAGAAAAATTTTTGATTTTTCAATCAATTTTTGTACAAAAAACTTAAATAACAGAAAATAAACTTATGTAACGATTTTTTACATAACTCCATTTTTACAAGGATTTTTATGTCTATAACTTTTTCAACACCAGATATAAACCTAGCATTGAATGAGTCAAAGCTTAATCAAGTTTTGACTGCTAATACCTTAGAAGAAGCGACCAGGTTAAATAACTTATATGATCTTATTGATAAAATTATTGACTGGTTTAACGGGGGAGTAAAACATGAAACAATAAAAGACTTATTCTTTGCTATTCAAGATATTAAAAATGAAGATACAATTAGTCCTGAATTTAATCGTTTAGAAAAATTCATAGAACTTAGAAAATTAGCCAATCCAGAACATCAAAGTAAATTTACATTAGAAATAAGTGAAAAAGATATTAATGATGATTGGGGGTATAAATTAAAGATAGATGATTTTACATTGTATTCGTGTGATAAGGTTTTCGAGAAAACAAAATCTTACGAAGAACGAGCTAAACTACCGTTTTTTTGCGCTAAAAAAACCATGATCGAAGTTGAAGGAGTTTATAATAAATTTAAAGATACATTAGAAGATCAGGAGTCTGATTCATTTAAACGAATTATTACTGAGAATATAGAGCATTATCAGATTACACAGAATAAATACCATCTTAACGAAGAAGAAAAAAAAGTTTTTCATGAGGAATTATCCTATATAAAAGTTGGAAAAACCACATTTCCAATGTTGTGGAATACTAAAGAAATAATCGAATTAAAAAATGAAGTAGATAATTTACATCTTGAGTTAAATAAATTAAAAAAATTAGCTACTCTTTCTGAAAAAATATTAAGCATGTATAGTAGAATAGATAAAGATAAAATATCTAAAGCAACGGAAATAAAATTGAATGAAAAAATTTTAGAGGCTTATGATATAAGGGAAATAAAAGATTATATAGAAAAATTAAAAGATGATAGTGTTATCTTACAAAAAATAATAAATAATAACTTTTTATTATTACCAACAACCCACGACGATACTACGTTAGTTCTCTTAAATAATAAGAATGCTATTGAAATTCTTAATAACTCAATTATAGAAATAGCATCTTTTCCAAAGAACAACTTAATGAACCTCGCCACTAAAATTTTGCATATAAAAGAAAGAGAAAAACTTTCATATTTTGAAACGAAATTAACTAATTTATACTATTTACTACTAGAGCTTGAAAAAGTACCAGGATACGAGAATATAAAAGAAGCACCCTGGGTACATGATATGATTCGTCAGTTATTAATACAGGTAAAACCAGAGCATTTGCCATTAACAAAACTATCATCGCCTGAATATTTAGCATGGAAAAAGAAGTTAACTATGTGGGGAGTCTTAATTAAGAAGTAACTGTTGGCTAGTTACCTTTGAATTTATTCAGTGCATAAGGAGAAAATTGAATTACCTCTTCCCCGAGCCACTCGTTAAGCTGCTGCATTTTGTGTTGCAACGGATGTAGTTCGTTGCAGATAAACACATTGGCCGCTTTTTGTACATCCCCAAATCCCCCGACGTTTTGCGGCATAATACCCATTAATTGCGGGGGCACACGGTGAGCGGCTAACATATCGTCACGACTGACATTTTTAATATTTAAAAATTCATCTTTTGCGGCGGCTTCCGATAAAGGAATGGTTTGAATGCCATCCTTTTTGCCATTGGGGGCATATAAAAACAGATTCCGAAAATTCCCCAGCCCTTTACTGCTTTTTAACTGTTCGCGGATGTTATCAATATCCTGTAAATTTTGCGCGGTATCACTGATATAAAGAATATAGCCGGCATGGGAGCAGTTGAGATAATACTTACGGCGAAAGAGGGTCGCCGATTCGTTAAGCAAAATGGCGGTCATGGCTGCCAGATATTCCGGCAAGCCGTAGATTTCCTGATTGATATCCGGCTCAAGCAAATGAAAAACCTGCCCCTTCTGAAAAGTAAACGGCACGCTGTCAAAACCCGCATGCAAAAGGGAGTAAGTAGCTAAATCCTCACCGCGCCGGGTGAGTTTGGCCGGGATGGATTTCAGTTGAATCGTTTTATTTAACCCATTTTTCCGCCGCTCCAGATAGGCATTACCAAAAATCAAAAAATCCAGCGCAAAGCGGTCAAAATCCTGACAACTTAACCATTTATGTGGCACAAAGGTACTGCTTAAAATATTGCGTTTGACATAAACACGAGTTTCGCAATCTCCAAAAAAGAAGTATAAATTTAAAAACAAGAAAAAATCAGGATGTTCATATTTTGTCGGGTTATCCATGTATTAAAGATATCTATAAAACATTCTTACAAGTAAGCAGTTTAAGATACTCTGGTTTAGCGTTATCAGAAGTAAGCCCATCGCCTTTATCTCATGACACTGTTAGCCGATGGCTAAAAAGTAGATGTTTTAGACCTAAAGACCTATGGCGATTAGTTGAACCTTCTATAGACAAAAAAAGCCCTTGCGTACTAATTGCCGATGATACATTGATTGCCAAAACACGTAGTAAAAAAATAGAGATGGTCCATTATCAATATTCAGGTAATGAACATGAGGTTATTGCTGGCATAGGTTTAGTTAATTTGCTTTGGCATGATCTGACGAAGGTTGAATCAATTCCTATCAATTATCGTATTTATGATAAAGATTCTGATGGAAAAACAAAAAACACGCACTTTTCCGAAATGCTCACTCTTGCTAAAAAAAGAGGGAATGCCAGAAGCCGTAGTGATGGATGCTTGGTATTCTAGCCTGGATAACCTGAAATCAATTCGCTCTCATGGTTGGATCTGGGTAACCACGCTGAGGAAAAATAGGATTGTTAACCATAACAAACAACTGAACAAGTTAGACATCTCAGAAGAAGGAACGTCAATACACTTGCGAGGATATGGTTGGGTAACCGTTTTCAAATTTACAGCCAAAAACGGCCGTATTGATTACATAGTAACAAACAAAGAGAATCCCACCCGTCAATACGTCAAATCTATCATGGATGCCCGTTGGTCTGTTGAAGTTTATCATCGAGAAGTTAAACAAAACTGTGGTATTGAACGCTGTCAGGCTCGCACGAGCCGAGCGCAAAGAAATCATATTTTTCTCGCTATTTCTGCGTGGTTTGAACAACATAAACGTCGTATATCTGAAAAAATAACCCTTTATCAACAAAATTGGGACGTAATCAAAAGTGCTATTACTGAGCAAATCCGTGTTTTATTAGCGTACCCAAATTAGTTTTGTACGAAACTCGTGTATGATTGGCTTTAATGGCGTCAAGCGGGAAAAAACCTCCGACCGACGCCAAAATGCCAAATTGCAGGATGTGAATATCGGCTGGTTGCAAAAAATTCGTAACGATGCCAAAACCCATGTGATGGCAAACATCACCGACAGTCAAGGTAAAGTCACCTCAAGCACCATCCGCATTGGCGAAAAAGGCGATTACAAAAATTTGGATGCGCTGGTGATGGACACGGTTGAACGGGTGATTGATGAAATGTATCAGGATGATACAGATTTGGTGATTATTTGTGGTCGTTCCTTGCTTGCCGATAAATACTTTCCGATTGTTAACAAAGAACAGGCGAATAGCGAAATGCTGGCTGCCGATGTGATTATCAGTCAAAAACGCCTGGGTGGGCTACCGGCTATTCACGCCCCGTTCTTCCCAGATAAATCCTTGCTCATTACCCGTTTGGATAATCTCTCGATTTACTATCAGCAAGACACCCGTCGTCGCCAAATCAAGGATACGCCCGAGCGTGACCGGATTGAAAATTACGAGTCGGTCAATGAAACCTATGTGGTGGAAGATTATCGCGGGGTAGCACTGGTCGAAAATATTGAAATCTTACCCGAACCTGAAGAGAAACCCCAATCAGGACAGCAAGGGGATAATACACCCCATTCAGGTGGCAGCAGTCAGACTAATCAGGGCGGTGGCTAATGCTCACCCCCTGGCAATGTCATCAGCTGCGCTTGGCGGGTGAAAAACCGGATGACGCCCATCCGTTATGGGATGCGGCGACACAGCAAGTTCAATTGATGTTTCAGCAGGACAAACGTCAGTTAAAGCGCATTCAGTCAACCGAACGAAAAGCGGAATATAAAAAAACCGTGTTACCCCGTTATACCCCCTGGGTGAGTGGGGTATTGAAAAACGGCGACGGCCATCAGGATGACACGCTAATGATGGTGATGCTCTGGCGCATTGATGCCGGTGACATTGAAGGTGCGCTGGATATCGCCGAATATGCGTTAGCGCACGGGCTTTTAATGCCGGCTGGTGATGCGGCGTGCGATATTTGAAGCCAAAACGTGCGATAAATGGCAGGCTACTTTTGTTTCCATCAGTGCAACGAAATTACACTGTCATTTTTCATCGGAGGCACTTTGGTCTGTTTGAGTGGCACGATCAGCGGGACAATATTTGTAGATGCTGGTCAATGAAATCCCATACAGTAATGCAAGCTGTTTTCTGCTATGACCATTCGCCAATAATTTTTGAGCTTCCTGTTGCTGTGCAAAAGATAGCGACTGAGGTCTGCCGCCAATACGCCCCCTACTTCTTGCCGCTGCCAAACCTGCCTTAGTACGCTCAACAATCAGTTCTCGCTCCATCTGTGCCAACGCACTCATCACATGAAAGAAAAAACGGCCAGCGGACGTAGAGGTATCAATGGCATCCGTCAAACTATGAAAATGAATACCTTTATCTTCCATTTTGGATATTAAAGTAATCAAATGTTTAATACTACGACCCAGTCTATCCAGCTTCCAGACGACTAAGGTGTCACCCGATTTCAGTGCATTTAACGCGCGTTTTAATCCGGGTCTCTGGTCTGTTTTTCCGCTGATTTTATCCTCAAAAATCTGCTCATAATTTGCACAAATGAGTGATTTTTGCTATAAATCGGTGTTTTGGTCATTTTTTGACACCCTCATATAGCCTATTTTTGCCATTTTAGCCCCTTATTCTCCCTCTGAAAGCCTTGTCATTGCTGGTTTTGGTCAAAATTTAAGCTAAATCCTGAATTCAATAAAACCTTGGTATTTTTTAACTGAGTGGCGCCGGTATTTTGGTGCTGTCATGTTATTAATTTTTATTGCAGGGTTACAACTTATTCCACCACGGATTGTTGGCTTTATTATTGATGGTATTAGTAAGCAAACCATGAGTATTAAACAACTTTTGGGCTGGATAAGGGTGATGGTGCTTATTGCATTTATTATTTATGGATTGCGTTATATTTGGCGGTTATGGTTATTTGGCGCTTCTTATAAATTAGCTGTACAGTTAAGACAAAAATTTTATCAACAATTTAGTCGCCAAACTCGCGAGTTTTATTTACGACATCGAGTAGGCGATCTTATTGCACGTACAACAAATGATGTTGATCGAGTTGTCTTTGCGGCGGGAGAAGGTGTCCTGACACTAGTCGACTCTTTGGTGATGGGTTGTGCTGTGTTAATTGTCATGAGCATAGAGATTAGTTGGCAACTGACCCTGCTTTCATTGCTACCAATGCCAATCATGGCAGTCATTATTAAGCGATATGGTGAGCAACTGCATACACGCTTTAAATCTGCTCAAGCGACATTTTCTTCTCTCAATAACCATGCCCAGGAAAATTTAACTAGTATCCGTATGATTAAAGCGTTTGGTATCGAAGATCACCAATCCCATCAGTTTGAGGTTGCCGCATTAGAGGCTGGACGTAAAAATATGCATGTTGCTAAAGTTGATGCGAAATTTGGCCCTACAATCTATATTGCGATAGGCGCTGCAAATTTTTTGGCGCTAGCTGGTGGTAGCTGGATGGTTTTGCATAATAAAATGACATTAGGTGATTTGACCAGTTTTGTTATGTATTTAGGACTTATGATATGGCCAATGTTAGGACTTGCTTGGATGTTTAATATTGTTGAGCGTGGAAGCGCTGCGTATAGTAGGATTTGTGTTTTATTTGAACAACGCCCATCAATTATTGATAGAAAACAGTGTTTACAGCAAAGAGCTGGTCAATTGAAGGTGAATATTTGGCAATTTAATTATCCAGGTGCGGCAATATCTTCCTTACATAATATTGTATTTCATATACAGCCAGGGCAATTAGTTGGAATTTGTGGTCCAACCGGGGCAGGAAAAACAACATTATTATCATTATTACAGCGCCATTTTGATGTTATTGATGGTGAAATTTTGTTCCAATCTATTTCTCTGACTGATATTCAGCAGGGAGAATGGCATGCCAGACTGGCAGTGGTGAACCAAATACCATTTCTATTTTCCGATACCATAGCGGGTAACATTGCTTTAGGTAAACCGACTGCTAGCCAAACAGAAATAGAGGAAGCGGCGAGACTAGCTGATGTACATGAAGATATTTTGCGTTTACCTAATGGGTATAACACACAAGTTGGTGAGCGTGGCATTATGTTGTCTGGTGGACAAAAACAGCGTATTTCTATTGCAAGAGCACTATTATTAAATACTGAAATTTTGATATTAGACAATGCTTTGTCTGCGGTAGATGGAAAGACTGAAAATAGAATTTTAAAAAATTTACGCCAGTGGCAAGGGTGTCATACTATCATCATTAGTGCCCACAGATTGTCTGCATTAGTGGATTCAGATCAGATACTTGTATTGCAGCAAGGTACTATCTTATCTCAAGGTACTCATCAGCAATTAATTGCAAAACCTGGTTGGTATCGAGATATGCATAGCTATCAGCAAATTGAAGCCTCATTGTAAAATGAGCATGAATAATCGTCGTCGTTTATGGCCATCTTTAAAATGCTTACTAATTTATGGAAATTCATTTCGTAAACCGATAATTATTGCCGTTTTGATATCCTGGATAGCAGCTGGGGCAGAAATTTGTGGGCCCCTTTTGGTGAGTTACTTTATTGATAATATGTTAGCAACAGGTTACATGCCGTTGAAAAGCACGGTCATATTAATAATAATTTTTTTTGCATCACAAATTATTGCTGCCATTTCACACTATTATCAAACAATCTTATTTAATCAAGCCGCTATCGGAGTTGTTCAAACATTACGTACAGATGTGATGAGTGCCGCTATCAGGCAGTCATTGAGTATTTTTGATAATCAACCAGTAGGGCAACTGATTTCTCGAGTGACAAATGATACTGAAGTGGTTAAGGATCTATTTGTAACCGTTATTCCGACTATATTTCGTAGTGTAGCGCTAATTATTGCCATGTTAGTAGCGATGTTTTTTTAGAGTGGAGAATGGCAATAGTTGCTAGCTTAATTTTCCCTGTAGTATTTTTGGTCATGGTAATTTATCAGCGTTTAAGTACACCAATTGTTCGTCGAGTACGTACTTACCAGCTGATATTAACGATGGTTTTAATGAGATAATTAACGGCATGACTATTATTCAACAGTTTAGGCAACGAGCCCGATTTGGTGAGAAAATGTTAGTAGTCAATCGCCAGCATTATATAGCCCGGATGCAAGCATTAAAGTTAGATAGTATTCTTTTACGCCCACTATTGAATTTATTTTCTGCACTAACTCTTTGTGGATTAATTCTATTATTTGGATTTAAGGGAATAGATGTTATTGGTGTTGGAGTATTGTATGCGTTTATTAATTATCTTGGGCGTTTAAATGAGCCATTAATTAAATTAACCTCACAACAATCTGTATTACAACAAGCGGTAGTTTCAGGAGAAAGAATTTTTGAATTGATAGATAGCCCTCGACAATGTTATGGCTGTGATCAATTACCTTTATTGTCAGGGCGCGTGGATATGAAAAAGCTTTCTTTTGCTTATCGTGATGATAAATATGTATTGTACGATATTGATCTGCAGATAGAGGATAACGAATTTGTCGCATTAGTTGGGCATACAGGTAGTGGAAAAAGCACGATTACTAACTTATTAATGGGATACTATCCATGGCAAAAAGGACAAATATTACTCGATGGACGCCCGTTATCCTCACTTTCTCACCATGTGTTGCGTAATTCTATTACTATAGTGCAGCAAGATCCGGTTATTTTAGCAACGACTTTGTTTGACAATATCGCTCTGGGAAGAAAAATTTCAGAACAGAAGGTTTGGCATATTTTGGCAACTGTGCAGCTTGTTGATTGGGTATATAAATTGCCTGATGGCTTAAATACGCTGTTAGGTGAGCAAGGTAACATGCTATCTGCGGGGCAGAAGCAATTATTGGCATTAGCGCGTGCTTTAGTACGAACGACGAAAATTTTAATATTGGATGAAGCAACGGCCAATGTCGATTCGGGAACTGAGAGAGCGATCCAAAAAGCTTTACAGTTAATTCGTCGGCAGACAACATTAATCGTTATTGCTCATCGACTTTCTACCGTTATAGACGCGGATAAAATTTTTGTTTTACATCGTGGAAAAATCGTTGAGCAAGGCAAACATAATCAATTATTACGACACTCGGGGCTTTATGCTCAGATGTACCAATTGCAACAAATTGGTAATTTATTACATGCTGATAGCGTAGAACGTCTAGATGTGGTTAATTAATCTTTTTTCTATTTTATTCTTACTTATTTGTGGATTTTTTATTAATATATTTTTATATTTCATATTGAAAATTGTTTTTTCATCACTTCGATGTCACCGATCATGCAAAACTGAGCCACTAACGATCATCTAAAACTGATCCACTTGGTATTATTCGCACATTTTTGTACGGATAATTTATGTTAACCAAGGAGATATTTGTGGATATTCATGTTCGCTTTGCACAAGGACAAAGCCTTCGAAAAATTGCCCGTGAATTGGGCATATCCCGTAACACCGTAAAACATCATTTACAACAACAGACAATGCCAACTTATGCTAAAAGAAGTCAACAACCGACTAAATTAGCACCCTTTAAACCTTATTTGCTTCATCGAATTGAACTGGCTAAACCTGATTGGATCCCTGCAACAGTCTTATTTGATGAAGTAGTTGAAAGCGGCTATCAAGGCGGTATTGCTCAATTACGCCGATTTGTTTGTCAATTTAAACCAAGCATTGTTCCCGAAGCTGTCGTCCGTTTTGAAACACAGCCAGGTCAACAAATGCAAATCGACTTCACCAGCATCCGGCGAGGTAAAAAATCACCACGAGTTTCGCACAGGCCTATAAAATTCTAGAAATGGCTTAAAAGTAATGATTAATCTGCAAGTTACTGAAATGCATAAATTCACTTAATTTACAATAAGTTATATTTAATTTATAAGGTTTTATCTATTTACATATTATGCTGAATTAAACTTAAAAATAGAGCGTTTTTTTATTGGTGCGAAACTCGTGATCACTAAAAGCGTTTGGTGCAACGCTAGGCTATTCGCGTGCGAGTTATGTAAAGTTCTTTGATAATGAACGAGCAGAATCCTGGCAACAAGGTTTACGAGAAGCTTTCGACTATTTTGGTGGTGTACCACACGAAATATTGTGTGATAACGCAAAATCCCTCATCATCGAACGGGATGCTTATGCAGAAGGTGAACATAAATTACATGTCGAAATGCTTCAAATGTCGAAAGATTACGGGTTTAAATTGTGTGCTTGCAAGCCCTACAGGGCAAAAACTAAAGGGAAAGTAGAGCGCTTTAACCACTATTTAAAAAACAGCTTTATCGTACCATTAAATACCGACCTTCGTGCTCATAATCTTGAACTGGATATTGAGATAGCTAATGCAAGAGTGGGGCCCTGGTTACAACGCGTTGCCCATCAGCGGATTCATGGAACAACGTTAGAGAAGCCAGCAGATAGACTAGCTAAGGAAGTTAAGTATCTTCTACCCTTACCAGCAAGGGTTTGCCAATCTATCCCGCAGACTGATACGCTTAATATCCGTATCGTACCGCCGCTTGAATCTGTCAGTTTGCAACACTCAATCAGCGTATACGAAGCATTGCTGGGAGGTGAACATGTTATTGCATGAACAAATTGAACACCTGTGTGAGTCATTGAAATTAAATTCTATTCCGACTCATTGGTCATCACTTGCCGAACAATGCATTGCCCAAGACAAAAGCTACGGAGAGTTTTTACTGTCCCTATTAAAATGTGAGCAACAACAACGAGATGAACGAACCCGTAATCTTTTGAGTCGGATGGCAGGATTCCCAGCACATAAAGAACTTAATACGTTCGATTTTAAGTTTGCAACGGGGATCCCCAAACAACACATACAGGAATTAAGCGCATTAACGTTTATTGAACGTAATGAAAATGTCGTGTTGCTTGGCCCAAGCGGTGTAGGCAAAACGCATTTAGCTATTGGGTTAGGATTAAAAGCAGTACAGGCCAAGAAGAAAACCCGCTTTACCACGGCAGCTGAACTGATGTTGCAACTCTCAACTGCCAAACGACAAAATAAGCTCAAACAATATCTATCACGTTCGGTGATGGCCCCGAAATTGTTGATTATCGATGAGATTGGATACCTGCCGTTTGGGCGAGAAGAAGCAAACCTGTTTTTCAATGTGATTGCCAAGCGTTATGAGCATGGCAGTGTCATATTGACGAGTAACTTATCATTTGGGCAATGGCCAAATGCTTTTGCTGATGACGCAACATTAACTGCCGCTATGCTTGCTCGTTTACTTCATCATTCGCATGTACTGCAATTAAGCGGTGAAAGCTATCGATTGAAAGATAAGCGGCGCTCAGGAGCAATGACTGAGTAAAAGTGGATCAATTTTGATTGATCGGATTTAGCTAAAAAGTGGATCAGTTTTCGGTGATCGTTGACACTTCGAAGATTGGTAAATTAAGATTATACTAGATTAGATACTTATTTTGTTGTAAATAAGGTCAACTTTAATCTTTTTTGTTATTATTTATATACTGTTAAACTATTTTTATGTTTAATATTATCTATTTGAATAAGAAAACAACACTTGATTTTTGTTTTCTTGCTATTTGAATATGAATAGCGCATAATGCGTGCCTATATTGTTCTTATAGAGCCATTCAATGGGGTCCTGTTGGTTCTCCCGCAATGCTAACTTGTTAACTTGGTCAGGTCTGGAAAGAAGCAGCCATAGCAAGGGGTGTATGTGCCGGGATGTCGCTGACAGGACTCCGCCACTTTAACACTTCTAAGATATTTATATTTTTTCAGATAAAATTAATCCAGTTAACAAAAATTGTTTTTATGTTGAAAATTGCTAAATTAATTCAATATGGTTGGTTTTTTACATAGAGAAAAATTTCAATTAATTTAATGAATTTTCATTTTAATCTAAATGTCAGTTTTTGGTTTAGTTTTTATAGAAAAATAAGATTATGTGAAATTAAGAATTTTGATTAATGATGCAATTGAATTATTAATTAAAAAATAATAGCATTGAATTGATTGTTTTCATAAATAGTTATTGTTTGGGTATGGTTTTTATTAATGAAAAAGAGTTATGGTTGAGTGAGGATAATTATAGGGTTATTTTTTGATTAAGTGAAAATATAAATATGGTTCATTGTTTAATCTAATAACGTAAACAACACCACGATATAATTATCCGTGCAATAAATGAATATTTTAAGTTATATAGTTATTAATAAAAGCCGATAACGGCTATCGGCTAAAATTATAACCATATCCTATCTGATAAAGGAAAGACTTACTTATTAGCGAACATATTTCCAAACTGACGAAGGAATTTTGTCATAAAGTTTATTCATTGTGAGCTCTGCTAACCTATGGTCTGCGGCAGAATAAAATAATTCAAGTTCGTCTTCAGATAATTCATATTTGTTTTTTTCGATTACGCGCTCCAATGTTTCGATAGTCCTACATCTTCTTAAGCGCCTCAGATAGTCAATTTTAGTCATAATTTCCTTTCTTTAAATTATAGATGTATAAAATATGAATGTTATTGGCTGTTGGTTGCGTCAAGTGTTACTTAATGAATATTTTATATCATTTGTTAATATTTCAGCCAAATGCTCATTCATTTTTTGCCAATCAGAAATATCTGTTAGGCTCATTACAGGTTTACCAAATAGGTTATAAGTTTCATCCAAATATTCGTCAATAAAAATAAAAAGGTTTACGTTATTCGGATATTTTAATTTAAATTGACCAATAAAATCTGTGATATAATCAATTAATACATTAAGTTTAACGCTTTGATCGGAACCAAGATCATTTTTCCAATGGGTTTTTGTCCTATGCAAAGTTAACATCGCTTCACGATATAGAGCATCACATAAATACTTTAGCACTAAGATATCATAACTCCTTGGTGAGTGCTCATCCATAATCACCTCCATTTAAAACACAGATTACGGGTTATTACTCATTTTTATTGCATAATACTGCTAAAGATGAAGAAATTACCATTGAATTAATATATTGTTTTATTTTTTGTAAAATCAAAACACTATTAATTATGATTGTTACCAAAATTATAAATGGGTGTCGATAAACAATCAGAAGAATGTAGATAATTTATACTTGTGTGAGTATAGCAAAAGTAAAGCAAACAACCTACTGGATATTAATATAGCACTATTATCGCATAAGTCACTATCTCTGTATAAAGTTTTTTGTTATATGATGTTAATCAAGGAACTAATCTAGAGCAAAATATCAAATATATACAAAAAGTTACAGTATTACTGTGTTATTTTAACCTGAGTTCGGGATAAGCATTATCAATTATACTTGAAGATACGTACCTGCAACAGGTATCTTTGGTTTAGATGGCATTAAACAATATGCAACCAGTCCGCCTAATAAATTCACTACAAAGTTAGCCGGAGAGCGATGTCGCGTATGCTCTATTTGACAAAGATTTTTTAACTCATCAAATACCGTTTCAATGACAGAACGATGACGCAAGATGGCTTTGTCGAAACAAGTCTGTTTAATAGGCTTCATTTTCTTCTTGATATTCGTTATAAGGCTAATTCCCATCGTTTTGAGTTGCTGTTTCAGTGAAGCCGATAAATACCCTTTATCTGCGTACAAACAACCAGAAAGATCCTTTGTCAGCTCAGGCAATGGTTTCCGATCATCGGTGTTTCCTGGTGTGAGTCGAAAACTGAGTATTTCCCCCAAATGATTGATAATTACATGAAGCTTGAAACCAAAGAACCAACCTGTTGAATTTTTTCCCCGTTCAGCTATCCCATTGAAGACTTTATGTCTGCGGATCCGTAAGTTATCACACACCGCTATCGGAGTAGAATCGGCAACCGATAGCCCCGTGCATTTTCCCTTAATTGACTCAAACAGTGCCGTTAACGCTAAGGCACTACGCGGAAGTAACTCTACACAGCGTGAATAGGATGGCAAGTTAGGAAATTCCTTCCGGAGATATAAGCGGACATAATAGAGATAAAATACCTTGAATTGCCTGAATCGGAGTTGATGAAACAACACAACCAGTGTCATCATTTCCGCCAACGAAAGCTGAGTAGACCGTCTACGACGCTTAGTACCGTTAGTCAGCAAATATTCATGCATTTTTGGCTCGAAGTCTTTGCAAAAATCATCCATCAGGCAATAAAGTTCAGTAAGATTTTCCATAATTGTTTAACAATGCTCTACTCTTTAACCAGACTGTTAGAGTATTTTAACAAAACAGGCTCATTCAACTATTTGAATATCAAGACTTTCTCTTTATTTCTTATCCCGAACTCAGGTTATTTTATTATTATTTATTTTTTTATTAAAAAATAAGTTCTAGTCATATATTTAGAGTTATTTTTCATTTATTAAAAAACATGTTTACTTAAAAGGCCAGAATATCTGGCCTTTTAATGGAAATATTACTAATAATCTAATTAAGCTAATATTTATTTGTGAAACGTCTACGTATAACGACAAAAAATACTGGAACGAAATAGATTGCTAATGTGGTTGCTGCAATCATTCCTCCAAGTACACCGGTACCTACAGAGTTTTGCGCGCCTGAACCTGCACCGTTACTAATAACGAGCGGTAAAACGCCAAGCATGAATGCTAATGATGTCATTAAAATAGGCCGTAAACGCATTCTGACAGCATCTAGCGTCGCTTCAATCAATCCTTTTCCTTCTTTTTCCATTAAGTCTTTAGCAAACTCAACAATTAAAATGGCATTTTTGGCAGATAGACCAATAGTTGTTAATAAACCTACCTTAAAGTAAACGTCATTTTCTAATCCCCGAATTGAAGTGAAGAGTAATGCCCCAATAACTCCTAATGGTACAACTAGCATAACAGAAAAAGGAATTGACCAACTTTCATATAAAGCGGCTAAACAGAGAAAGACGACAATAAGAGAAATTACATATAAAGCAGGTGCTTGATTGCCAGAAAGACGTTCTTGGTAAGACATACCGGTCCATTCATAACCAATACCTTCAGGTAATTTTTCAGTAAGTTGCTCCATTAATAGCATGGCATCACCGGTACTTTTCCCTGGTGCCGCAGAACCTTGGATTTCCATTGCAGATAAAACATTATAGCGTTCCAGACGTGGTGAACCATATAGCCATGGATCTTTGCTATGATCAATCAATGCAGAAAAAGGTACCATTTTTCCTTGATTATTGCGGACATAAAGTTTTTCAATATCAGCAGGTAACATCCGGAATGGGGCATCGGCTTGTACATAAACTTTTTTAACGCGTTCACGATCAATAAAGTCATTTACATAGATGCCGCCAAACATGGTACTTAACGTTGCGTTAATATCATTGATAGAAACACCTAATGCTTCCGCTTTCTGTTGATCAATATAAAAACGATATTGAGAAGTATCATCTTGCCCGTTAGGACGGACATTTTGCAATATATCAGGATGTTGAGCGATAAGCCCTAGTAGTTGATTACGAGCAGCCATTAATTTGTCATGGCCTAAATTACCCTGATCAACAAGCTCATAATCAAAACCACTGGCAGTACCTAGTTCAGGTATAGCAGGTATATTGAAAGAGAAGATGATAGCTTCTTGTATTTTTGAAAAGGCAAGATTGGCACGATTAATAATTTGAGAAACATGGCTTTCAGCACTATGACGCTCTTTCCAATCTTGTAGTACCACGAAAGCAAGCCCGATGTTTTGTCCCTGTCCTGCGAAGCCAAAGCCACTTACGGTAAAGACAGATTTAACATTCGCTTTTTCTTTGGTGCGATAATATTGGTCAATATCATGAAGCACTGCGACTGTTTGTTCCTGGGTTGAACCAGGTGGTAGCTGAACCATAGTCAAAAGTACCCCTTGATCTTCCTCGGGAAGAAATGAAGAGGGCAACTTTAGGAACAAAAATGCCATACCGGCAACTAATATAACATAAATAACCAGGTAACGGCCCGTGCCTCTAAGCATATGGCCAATACTATTGGTATAGTGATGCGCGCTTTTTTCAAATGTACGGTTAAACCAACCGAAAAAGCCAGTCTGTTTACCATGAGTACCTTTAGGGATAGGTTTTAATATTGTGGCGCACAAGGCGGGAGTTACGATCAACGCGACCAGAACGGAGAGCACCATTGAGGCGACAATAGTAATCGAGAATTGACGATAGATTGCGCCCGTTGAGCCACCAAAAAAAGCCATAGGGATAAATACCGCCGATAATACTAAGGCTATACCGACAAGTGCCCCTTGAATTTGCCCCATCGACTTTTTGGTAGCTTCTTTAGGTGATAATCCTTCTTCTTGCATTACACGTTCGACGTTTTCTACTACCACAATCGCATCATCGACTAAGAGTCCGATAGCGAGCACCATTGCGAACATGGTAAGCGTGTTAATTGAATAACCCATCGCAGACAAAATAGCGAATGTACCAAGCAAAACAACAGGAACTGCGATCGTTGGGATCAAGGTTGCACGGAAGTTTTGTAGGAATAAGTACATAACAACGACGACTAGCATGATAGCTTCGATCAGCGTTTTCACTACTTCGTTAATTGAAATTTTTACAAACGGCGTGGTGTCATAAGGGTAAACAATCTCTAATCCGTTAGGGAAAAACGGCTCCATTTCAGCGAGCGTAGCACGTACGGCTTTTGCGGTATCTAAGGCATTGGCACCGGTAGCCAATTTGATACCAATACCGGCTGATGGCGTGCCATTATATTTTGCTTTGATGCTATAGTTTTCCGCACCTAACTCAACGACGGCAACGTCTTTTAAACGAACCTGAGAACCATCCGAATTAACTCGTAACAGGATATTGGCAAATTGTTCGGCATTATTTAGCCGCGTTTGAGCAATAATCGAAACATTCAGTCGTTGGCCTGCGATCGGTGGTGTGCCACCTAACTGACCGGCAGCGACTTGGTTATTTTGAATTTTTATGGCATTGATAACATCCTGAGTGGCCATATTGTATTTAACAAGTTTATCTGGATCTAACCAGATCCGCATAGCGTACTGAGTGCCAAACAGCTGGGTTTCACCGACCCCTTTTACTCGACTGATAGGATCTTTAATGTGAGAGTTAACATAATCAGCGATATCCTCTTGATTCATAGAGCCATCTTTAGAAATAAAAGCGACTACCATCAAGAAAGAACCGGTAGATTTATTAACATGGATGCCTTGCTGCTGTACTTCTTGGGGCAGTAATGGCATGGCCAATTGTAATTTATTTTGTACCTGTACTTGTGCAATATCGGGATCTGTTCCAGCTTCAAAGGTAAGTGTCAGAGACATGTTACCCATTGCATCACTGGTTGACGACATATAAACCAGATTATCAATCCCATTCATATTCTGTTCGATAACCTGAGTAACGGTATTTTGTACAGTGGTGGCGTCAGCTCCAGGATAGGTTGCTGAAACCGATATAGCAGGTGGTGCAATGGTTGGATATTGCGCCACCGGTAATTTGATAATTGCCAATAGACCAGCAAGCATGGTAATAATGGCTATTACCCATGCGAATATTGGCCGTTCTATAAAAAACTGAGGCATTAATTATCGACTCCCTTAATTTAAGACTTTAATTTAAGACTTTTGCGGAGAAAATTTATTTTTCTGCTGTATTTGGAGTTAATGATGTCTCTTTAGCTACCACTTTCATGCCAGGCTTGACTTTTTGTAGCCCAATAACAATGACACTCTCTCCAGTTTTTAGTCCTTTAGCTATTAGCCATTGATTACCAATTGCTTGCGCAGTAATTACCGTACGGGTTTCGACTTCATAATTGGTATTAACAATCATCACTTGGGCTTCACCACGAGGTGTCCGACTTACACCTTGTTGTGGCACTAAGATCGCATTTTTTTTCACGCCTTCTTCTAAAACAGCACGAACAAACATACCAGGCAGTAATTGTTTTTCTGGATTTGGGAAAATAGCCCGCATTATGATAGAACCCGTACTTTCATCAACGGTTACATCGGAAAATTGAAGAACACCTTTTTGTGCATAAACTTCGCCATTATTCATTTTTAAACTAACAGGTGCTTGCTGTGATTCTTTAGATAAATTGCCGCTAGCAATCTCATTTTTTAAACGCAGATAATCGTCACTGGATTGGGTAACATCAACATAGATAGGGTCTAACTGTTGAATGGTTGTTAGCGCAGTAGCTTGCCCGGTTGTGACTAATGCACCCTCTGTGACGCTGGATTTACCGGAACGGCCTGAAATAGGCGCTGCTACTTTGGTATAATCAAGATTGATACGCGCGGTTTCAACTGCCGCCTCAGCAGCTTTAAGAGAAGCTAATGCCTGAGCATAATTAGCGTTTGCAGTATCATACTCTTGTTTACTGATATAATTTGTTCCTAATAGAGGCTTATAACGGCTTACAGTTAAACGAGTAATTTCTGCATTGGCTTTTGCTTTTGCTAAATTAGCTTTTGCACTGTCATAATTTGCTTTATAGGTTGCAGGATCTATTTGATATAAAGAAGCTCCAGCTTCAACATCACTACCTTCTTTATAATTTCTTTTTAATATAATACCCTCTACTTGAGGTCTTACCTCGGCAATACGAAAAGCATTAGTACGGCCAGGCAGTTCAGTTGTAACTGTCAATGGCTTTACTTCCAATGTTACGACACCAACTTCAGGTGTTGGAGGTGCAATATTACCTTGCTGGGAATTATCGCCACATGCTGTCAAGATCAAACAGCTTGAGAGTAGTAATATTACCAGAGGTAAGACCCCTCTGTTTTTTTGCATAAATAAACCTCAATATTCAAATATCAATTTCAAATCTGAAACCTAGTGAATTATTATGTTATAAGTTTCCTATTCTATTGCACAAACATACATGAATGTATGTAAATTTACTTCAATAAGAAGAAAGTTAGTTAAAATGGCACGAAAAACTAAGCAACAAGCGAAAATAACTCGCCAAGAAATAATTGATGCAGCAATTAGAACATTTTCTAAGTATGGTGTTTCATCTACCTCATTGTCTAATATAGCAGAGGTTGCAGGTGTAACTCGTGGTGCTATTTATTGGCATTTTAAAAATAAAGTCGATCTTTTCTCTGAAGCTTGTAAATTTACTGATGAACAAATGGCTGAAACTCAGAAAAAGTATCAGTTAAAATACCCCAATGATCCACTTTTTGTATTGAGAAAATTATTACATTATATTTTATTTACTTTTTTTGACGATACTAAAAACAGGGAGCTAACTGAGATTTTTTTTCATAAATGTGAATTGATAGGTGAAATGGCACAGTTTGCTGAATTACGGCGTGAAATTTATATGATTAACCATCAACGACTAGTCACTCTGTTAAGTGCCTGTGTGGAAAAAAAACAGTTGCCTGTCAATATCGATGCCCAGTGCGCAGCAATTATGATACGTGCAGCGATTACTGGCCTGTTTGAAAATTGGTTATGTGTACCAGATAGTTTTAGTATCAAAGAAAATGCGATTCGTTATGTGGATACAATGATTGATATGATGAAATACAGTCCATCAATAAGAAACAATTGAAATGTTTTATTACATAATTACGGAGAATTTGATGCCAGAAAAAAAACTATTTTTGATTATTGCTAATGGTGCCGCTTATGGTGATGAAAATCTTTTTAATGCGCTACGTTTGGCGATTGCAGTTAAGGAACAGGCAGCGACAACTGAAATGAAAATTTTTTTAATGTCTGATGCGGTTGTTGCAGGTCTTGATAATCAAAAGCCAATTGATGGTTATAATTTAAAACAGATGTTAGAAATTTTGCTTGCGCAGCAAGTGGAAATAAAATTATGTAAGACTTGTACTGATGCACGAGGTATCAGTGAATTACCGTTAATTAAAGGGGTCAGCATCGGCACTTTGGTAGAGTTAGCTCAGTGGACATTAGTAGCCAATAAAGTTTTAACTTTTTAGATATAATAATATTTGAGGCAAGGAAAGAAATCCTAAGGAGAGATTTTTAACTGTTTTTTTATTTTTAATCTAACTTAGTGGATACTACTATGTTTTCATTTAGTCGAAGGTTGCAAAGCAGAACATGTTGGCAGTGGTTAGTTTCTTTCTTGTCCTTATCTTGTGGTTTATTCTTTCTTTTTAATGCTACGTTAATTGAGAGTGCTACCTTAACCAATATAACCTCAAGGCAAACTATTCAAAACCAATTAAATGCCTTAAGTAATCGTAGCAATTTAACTGCGTATGAAACGCTAGCTTTATCTGACTACAAAAAAGCCATCCAATTTTATGAGGAATTAGCTGGATTAGAAAAACAAGCTGAATTAATGCAAAAAAGAGTGATGCAAGCGCCAAAAGAAGCGCGATATGCACTTGATAATTTAGCTAGAATTAAACGTGAGCAACAACAAAGTGAGCAGACTAAAACTGAATATCAGCATTTATCGTTATCGCAACTAGAGAGCCAGTTAAAAAATAAATTAGAAATATTACAAAACCAGCAGGAAAATCTAGCCAATATTAATAACAACTTAGTTGCATTACAAACCCAGCCAGAGCGAGCAATGAATATAATGCTAGAAAATGCTCGGCGGCTACAAGATATTCGTTACCAACTAAATAATGATTTTTCTTCCAATGACGATATTCGGCCTTCTTTGCAAGTATTATTACAACTGGAACAATTATACCTGCAGCAGCAAAATAAATTTCAACAACACGCATTACAAGCTAATACTCAATTACAGGATGTGCTACAGAAGCAACGTGATTATACAGCAACTTATCTTGAGTTAATTCAAAGTGATATACAATATATTCAGGCTACTATTAATAATAAACGCTTAAATTATTCTGAGGAAACTGCTAAAGAAGCGCAACGCTCAACGATAAATAGTCAGGAAGTGGAAGAATATCCGGTAATTAAACATGAAAAAGCGATTAATAAAGCACTGAGTGAACGTTTGATCTCAGTAACTCAAAATAGTAACCAATTAGTACAAAAAGGAATAAGGATTAAATCTTGGCTAGAAAGAGCCATACAAGTAGAGAGTAATTTAAAAGAGCAAATTACTGTTTTACGAGGAAGTCTATTACTTTCACGCATCCTTTTTCAAAAACAGATTAATTTGCCACCGAATATACTAACAAAAAATCTGCCCACCTTAATTGCTGATTTACGACTGGAACAGTTTGATATTAACCAAGAGCGTGATCAGTTATATCAGTCTTCTAATTATATTAATAAGTTGGCCGATACAATAAATGATTCAATGGTAGATAAGACTAAGAACATGCCACTTTCGAAGGAAGTCTGGCGGGCTTTGGAGTCACTGATTGATATACGCCGTGACCTTTTAGATCAGTTAAATATTCAACTGGGTAATCAGATTTCTCAGGCGATTAATTTACAGTTAGATCAACAACAATTACTGGGTGTCATTGATTCTTTAGAACAGACATTAGCTCAGCAAATTTTTTGGGTGAATAGTAATAAACCGATTGATCTGACATGGCTAACTTCTTTTCCTGATGCGGCGAAAGCTGAAATTACTACTTTTAATTTTAAATTACCATTAGTTAGCATAGTCAAAGGCTTAATTAACTCTTCTGTTGTCACGATTCCTCTTTTGTTGGCTTGTCTGTTCTTTTTTTGGATGAATTGCAAGTTTAAACAGCGTTTAAAAGAAATCAATGAGGAAGTTAGAGTCTTCAAAAAAGATAGTCAATTACATACCCCTGTAGCGTTAATTTTAACCCTAATGATGACGTTTCCTGGTGCTTTTATTGTACTCGTTGTCGGTTACTGGTTTTTAAAAACAGGTAATCCTCATGGTGATTTTGTTTGGAGTTTTGCCCTGCAATTGGCTTTATTTTGGGTTTTATTTAGCTGGTGTATTAATATTCTTAAGCCTGATGGTATTGCAGAAAATCATTTTTTAATTGCTAAAAAAGAGAATGCCTGGTTACGCCAACATTTGATAAATTTGATGCTGCCGTTGATTGTGTTGATTTATTGGTCAAGTTATGGCGTCATGTATCCTTTGCGGTTGGCGGATGATGTCATTGGACAATTGATTGTTCTAATATTCCTGTTTTTAGTTTTTCTATTTACTTTGCCGTTTTGCCGTCGGAACTGGCAACTAAAAGGTGGGCATTTAACTCGCACGATTGTTATTACCATACTGGCTTTTTCTCCATTAGTGCTAATTGGTTTAATGATGGTTGGTTATTATTACACTACTCTTCGGCTTTCAAGTCGTTGGATTGATAGTCTCTATTTATTACTCCTTTGGTATATTATTTACCATAGTTGTATTCGTGGATTATCGATTGCAGCGCGCAAGCTTGCTTATAAAAGGGCGTTAGAGCGTCGTCATAATATGACGCGAGAAGAACAAGAAAATGAACCGATCACTGAACCACCAATGTCAATTGAATTGATTAGTCAACAATCTCTACGTTTAACCAGTATGGTACTGTTTTTGATCTTTATCGTCGCTTTTTATTGGATTTGGTCAGATTTCATTACTATTTTCTCATTTTTAGATGGTATTCAACTTTGGCATACGAATGTACAAAATGAGGCTGGTCATACTTTACAAGCAGTTACCCTCGCTGATTTAATTTTGGCGATTATTATTTTTATTGTCGCTTTAGTGATGACACGAAATATACCAGGTTTGTTAGAGGTTTTAGTATTGTCCCGGCTTAAGCTGCGGCAGGGATCAAGCTATGCGATCACCACGATGCTGACCTATATTATCATCGGTATTGGTACAATTATTGTATTAGCAATGTTAGGTGTTACCTGGAATAAGTTACAGTGGCTAGCGGCAGCATTAACATTTGGTTTAGGTTTTGGTCTACAAGAAATTTTTGCCAACTTTGTTTCGGGTATTATTATTCTGTTTGAACGGCCGGTCAGAATTGGTGATACCGTTACGATTGGTAATTTTTCAGGCACAGTGAGTAAAATTCGTATTCGAGCAACCACCATAACTGATTTTGATCGCAAAGAAGTCATTATTCCCAACAAAGCATTTGTGACTGAACGTTTAATAAATTGGTCGTTAACAGATACTATTACCCGTATTATTATCAAGCTAGGCGTTGCTTATGGTTCCGATCTTGATAAAGTGAAGGCGATTTTATTACAGGCAGCGCAAAGTAATAATAAGATCATGTCAGATCCAGCGCCATTAGTATTTTTTACTGATTTTGGCGACAGTACTCTTAATCATGAATTACGTTTTTATGTTCGCCAGATAGCGGATAGAAGCACAACCTTGGACGAAGTTAATCGACTGATTGATCGCTTATGTCGAGAACAAAATATCAATATTGCTTTTAATCAGTTAGAAGTTCACCTTCATAATAGCAAAGGTGATTCTGTGCAAGAAGTTGAGCGTACGCTAGGTGGCGAAAAGCGATCGAAACAGCAGGATAAAAATAATCGAGATAATGTTGCGGAATAATCATTGAATTATTTTTATCAACGCTTTTTAGTTGCATTGGCAAGTAATAAAATGGCTTCTTTATTCTCATAATCTTTTTTTACAATATCAAGTGCTTTGAGTGCGGTAGTGGGTTCTATTTGATTAATTTCTAGAATATAAATTAAATCAATGGCAACTTGGATTTCTATTGAAGCATTCTCTAGATTCATTAAATATCACCTATATTATTTTTTATTCAATACTTTGATTTTCATAGCGTTCAATTGCCCTTTCTATGCGTGAAAGAGCCTGACGGCATCTCACTAATCTTCCAGTTAATGCAGCTATTTCTTGTTGTAGCTTCTGGCAAGCGACGTATGACTGCTGTTTATCTAATTTTTGCTCTCGATCATTTATCATTGCGATTAGGCGGCGTTCATAATCTTGATGTTGAACTAAACGTTCGTAAAGATCTATGGTTTTTTCTTTTTGGCTATGTTGACTTTCTTGTTCTCTTAAAGTTTGGGTTGCAGATTCTCGCGTTATAGCACCAATTTGGGCAATGATTTTTTCTGTCAAAAAAGTAACTTGTTCTGAACGTGACGTAATAACCGCATGTTTTAATTGATTAAAATGTTGCTTAATTTCAAATAAACATTCGCTTAATTGATGGCTTTTTCGATGAAATAATTTTTGATCAAAACGTAATGTTATAAAAGAAGAGTGTGCAATTGGTTTTATTTTTTCTGCCAATGCTTCAATTTGCTCTTCAAGCGTGTTTAGCAACTTTTGTGTTTTCATATATTAAGCCATAATAATAAAACATATAATTGCGATTTGACTTCTTACAGTAAAAACGCGCATATTGGTAAGCTAGTTATTGCATTTTTATAATAGTTTTCATAGATTGTAGCGTTTGATTATTTTATCTATGATGATAATTATGATGGTTAATGAAAAAAATACAATTTATAAAAGATAGTATTGAAACAATTCCTGATTATCCAATACCAGGTGTATTGTTTCGTGATATTACAACCTTATTGGATAATTCGGACGTTTATCAGGCCACAATTGATCTACTCGTTGAGCATTATAAAAATAAAGGTATTACTAAAATTGTTGGCACTGAAGCGAGAGGATTTTTATTTGGGGCGCCGCTTGCTTTGCGTTTAGGTGTAGGATTTGTACCAGTACGTAAAGAAGGAAAATTACCGCGCGCCACATTACGACAAAATTATGAGCTAGAATATGGTACCGATGCACTAGAGATCCATAAAGATAGTATTTCAGCCAAAGACAATGTTTTAGTTGTTGATGATTTACTCGCTACAGGTGGAACGATTGAAGCGACAGTAAGCTTGATCCGGCAGCTTGGTGGTAAAGTTAATGAAGCGGCATTTATTATCTGTTTGCCTGATTTGGGTGGTATCGAACGTTTAAAAAAGCAAGGGGTCAATTGTTTTAATTTGGTTGAATTCCCAGGCAGATTAATGCGCAAAATTTTCTAGCAAAATGTGCTGACTAGCGAACAGCGATAGGTTGGCAAATCTATATACTTAATGTCTAATAGGAATCATGAGCTACCAGGTACTTGCCCGTAAATGGCGCCCACAAACATTTACCGATGTTGTTGGGCAACAACATGTTTTGACCGCGCTGGCAAATGGTTTGCATCAGCAGCGGCTCCATCATGCCTACTTATTTTCTGGTACACGTGGAGTTGGCAAAACGACCATTGCGCGGCTGTTTGCGAAAGGGCTTAACTGTGAGGTAGGGATAAGCCAAAACCCTTGTGGTAAATGTGCTAACTGCCTAGAGATAGCGGATGGGCGATTTGTTGATTTGATTGAAATTGATGCCGCTTCGCGCACGAAAGTTGAGGATACCCGCGAGCTACTAGATAATGTCCAGTATGCACCGGCACGCGGTCGATTTAAAGTGTACTTAATCGACGAAGTTCATATGCTATCTCGTCATAGCTTTAATGCTTTACTCAAGACGCTGGAAGAACCACCAGAACATGTGAAATTTCTATTAGCAACGACAGATCCACAGAAATTACCGATAACGGTTTTATCACGTTGCCTGCAATTTCATTTAAGATCACTTGATATTGACCAAATAAGCAGTCAACTTGAACGTATTTTAGTGGCTGAGCAAATATCGAGTGATAAACGTGCCCGCCAATTAATCGCTAGAGCTGCCGAAGGTAGTTTACGTGATGCATTAAGTTTAACAGATCAAGCTATTGCTATGGGGCAAGGGCAAGTATCGGCAGATTCAGTTAGCCAAATGCTAGGCATATTAGATGATGAACAGCCGCTAGCGATCATTGAAGCGATTGTGCATGCTGATGGTCCAAAAATGATGGCTTTAGTAGAAGATATTGCTTTGCGAGGCGGTGACTGGGAAAGCGTATTGATTGAAATGTTATCATTAATTCATCGTATTGCGATGATCCAGCTTTTACCTGTGGAGATGCAAGATACTGCATCTCCCGTAGACGAGCGTCTACGTTTACTTGCGCGCTTGATTAAGCCAACGGATTTACAGCTCTATTATCAAACCTTGTTAGTCGGACGTAAAGAGCTTCCCTATGCGCCAGAAAGGCGGATGGGAGTTGAGATGACATTGTTACGTGCATTAGCATTTCATCCTAAGTCTGTTAATGATATTGAAATTCCATTGGTGTCATCACCAAGTCTCTCTGAAACAACTACTATAGCCAATGATATTGATAATCATGTCGATATTTCTGTTAACTTAAAAGATAAAAAAAAAATCATCAATAAAGCCACAAGCTCATCGGATGAAAAATTAATTAGTACACCTACATTGCAATTATTGCAAGCAAAAGCATCGCTAAATAAAGCGCAAGAGAAAACGCCGTTAAAAAAGTCTGAAACAGCATCACCAAAGACAAAAACGCCACTAGCGATGTCGGCGTTAGAAAGGTTAGCTACCGTTTCGGCACAGCATCAGCTCTCTGTTTTAAATCAGCCTAAAACAGCTAATAAAAATGAAAAAAATCAAAAGGGTAAATCTTATCAATGGCGCCCGCAAAATGTTTCTGAACAAAAAGTAGAGCGAGTAACCACCTCTGGCAATATTAAACAAGCTTTGGAATATGAAAGGACGCCGGAACTTGCCAATAAAATTGCGCTTGAAGCTCGAGAACGTGACCACTGGTCGGCAGAGATTTGTCAGTTAAAAATGCCAAAATTGATAGAACAACTTGCGTTAAATGCTTATAAGGAAGCGTTAAGTGAAACGGAAATTTGTTTACATTTACGCTCAACGCAACGGCATTTGAATACTGAACCGGCGCATAAAACATTAACAAAAGCCTTGAGTGAGTTATATGGTAAGCCGATAAAACTGGTTATCATTGAAGATGATAATTCAGCCGTCAAGACACCTTTGGAATGGCGGCAGGTAATTTATGAAGAGAAGCTAGCACAGGCCCGTCAATCTATTATAGTGGATAAAACGATTCAGACTTTGCGCACGCTGTTTGATGCGCAGTTAGATGAAGAAAGTATTCGGCCGGTGTAGCCAAATGCATACCTTTAAGTATAATGTTGCAATGTTAAAATCTATTTTTGTAACAGATCAGAAAGAGAGAATATTATGTTTGGTAAAGGTGGGCTGGGTAACCTGATGAAACAGGCTCAGCAAATGCAAGAAAAGATGCAAAAAGTTCAAGAAGAGATTGCTAACATGGAGGTTACCGGCGAATCGGGTGCAGGTCTTGTTAAAGTAGCCATTAATGGCGCGCATAATTGTCGTCGGATTGAAATTGATCCTAGTTTAATGGCAGATGATAAAGATATGTTAGAGGATCTTATTGCTGCTGCATTTAATGATGCTGCGCGTCGTATAGAAGAAGCCCAAAAAGAAAAAATGGCCAATGTATCTAATGGCATGCAATTACCTCCAGGCTTTAAGATGCCATTTTGATGCAAACGAGCCCTCTTCTTGAATCTTTAATGGAAGCGCTACGCTGTTTACCTGGTGTAGGACCAAAATCAGCGCAACGTATGGCTTTCCATCTTCTGCAACGCAATCGTAGTGGTGGCATGCAATTGGCTCAGGCATTAACACGTGCAATGTCGGAAATTGGCCATTGTCAGGGTTGTCGAACATTTACTGAAAAAGATCACTGTTCTATTTGTACTAATCCGAGGCGTCAACAAACTGGCCAAATATGTGTAGTTGAAAGTCCGGCTGATATTTATGCAATTGAACAAACAGGGCAGTTTGCCGGGCGTTATTTTGTTTTAATGGGGCATTTGTCGCCATTAGATGGTGTTGGACCTAAGGATATCGGCCTGGAAAGCTTAGCCGATAAACTCGCGACTGAGACGGTATCAGAAGTGATCCTGGCGACCAATCCAACAATTGAAGGGGAAGCAACCGCTAATTATATTGCTGGCATATGTGCTCAATATGGGGTGATGGCCAGTCGTATTGCTCATGGCATTCCTGTTGGCGGTGAGCTTGAAATGGTTGACGGAACCACGCTATCACATTCAATTATTGGCCGTCAGAAAATTAATTATTGATAGTATAAGCGTAATATAAAATAAACATATGCAGAGGTTAAATACTCTGCTTATTTTTTTGTGAAAAAGTTAATCATATCGGCTATCAAGCACGCTTTTCACGACCGTGAACTTGAAATTTTCAAGTTATATCCCCATCTGAGTTTCATAACCATTCAACCTAATAAAATTATTCTAAAATTGAGGCTATTTAATGAGTATGAAAGGACAAGAAACTCTTGGATTTAAATCAGAAGTAAAACAGTTATTGCAATTGATGATCCATTCTCTTTATTCCAATAAAGAAATCTTTCTACGCGAGCTGATTTCAAACGCATCTGATGCAGCGGATAAATTACGTTTTAAAGCACTATCACAATCTGATCTTTATGAAAATGACTGTGATTTAAGAGTTAGAATTGCTATTGATAAAGACAAAAAAACTTTAACAATTAGTGATAACGGCATTGGCATGGCGCGCGAAGAGGTTATTGATAATTTAGGGACGATTGCTAAATCTGGCACCAAGGCTTTTTTACAGTCTTTAGGTAACGAACAAGCGAAAGATAGCCCATTAATCGGTCAGTTTGGTGTTGGTTTCTATTCAGCTTTTATTGTTGCAGATAAAGTGACAGTGCGTACTCGGGCAGCGGGCGTAGCCGCCGATAAAGGGGTTTTTTGGCAATCTCAGGGTGAGGGTGAATATACTGTTGCTGATATTGAAAAAGCAGAGCGTGGGACTGAAATTACCTTACATTTACGTGAAGACCAAACGGAATTCTTAGATAACTGGCGTTTGCGTTCAGTGATCAGCAAATATTCAGATCATATTGCCCTGCCAGTGGAAATTGAAGCTAAGAACGAAGAAGATGATACTGTTATTTGGGAAAAAATTAATAAAGCCCAGGCGCTATGGACACGTAACAAAAACGATATTACGGCTGAAGAATATAAAGAGTTTTATAAGCATGTTTCCCATGATTATGCAGATCCTTTAATATGGAGTCATAATCGGGTAGAGGGTAAACAAGAATATACCAGCCTACTTTATATACCGACTAAAGCGCCTTTTGATTTATGGAATCGTGATAATAAACATGGTTTAAAGCTTTATGTTCATCGTGTTTTTATTATGGATGAAGCAGAGCAATTTATGCCAAATTACTTACGTTTTGTCCGTGGGTTAGTTGACTCAAATGACTTACCATTAAATGTTTCGCGCGAAATTTTACAAGATAGTGATATCACCCGTAGTTTGCGCAGTGCATTAACCAAACGTGCATTGCAAATGTTGGAAAAATTAGCCAAAAGTGAACCTGAACAGTATCAACAATTCTGGCAGGAATTTGGACTAGTGCTGAAAGAGGGGCCTGCGGAAGATACAACTAATAAAGAAGCGATTACTAAATTATTACGCTTTGCATCAACGCATAATGAGAGTAATTTACAGAATGTTTCTTTAGAAGATTATGTTAGTCGTATGATTGAAGGGCAGGAAAAGATCTATTACATTACTGCAGATAGTTATGCCGCTGCGAAAAATAGCCCGCATTTAGAATTATTCCGTAAAAAAGGGATTGAAGTTTTATTATTATCTGATCGGATTGATGAGTGGATGATGAACTATTTGCCAGAGTTTGAAGGCAAATCCTTTCAATCTGTTAGTAAGACAGATGAGTCACTAGAAAAACTGGCTGATGAAGATAAGAAAGAGGAAGAAGAGACAGATAAAAAACTGGAGCCTTTCGTTGAGCGGGTAAAAAAATTATTAGGCGAACGGGTGAAGGAAGTGAAGTTAACACACCGTTTAACAGACACGCCTGCAATCGTGACGACCGATGCGAATGATATGAGTACTCAGATGGCAAAACTTTTTGCTGCGGTGGGTCAATCAGCGCCGGAAGTAAAATATAATTTTGAACTTAATCCTGAACATCCATTAGTTAAAAAAGCGACAGAGCTAACTGATGATGGCTTATTTTCTGAGTGGATAGAGGTATTATTAGATCAGGCGTTGTTTGTTGAACAAGGTAGCCTAGAAGATCCTAATCAATTTATTCGCCGTATGAATAAGTTACTTTTGGGCTAAAATTTATTTAATTAACCAAGTTGTTCATAAAACCACGTTTTAGTTATTTTAAGACGTGGGTTGTTTTTTTTAACGAAAATAATTTGATTATTCAATGGTTATCTGTTTTCTTGAGTTATAGGTATGCCTAATGATAAGGTAACTTTTCTTTCAAATTATAAAAATGAAATAGCAAGGGGTTTACGCAATGCGTATTATTTTGCTCGGCGCGCCAGGCGCAGGTAAGGGGACTCAGGCACAATTCATCATGGAAAAGTATGGTATTCCACAAATTTCTACCGGTGATATGCTACGTGCTGCCGTAAAGGCGGGTTCAGAGTTGGGTCTACAAGCGAAAGAATTAATGGATAATGGTAAGCTTGTCACTGATGAATTAGTTATTGCTTTAGTTAAACAGCGTATAGCCCAGGATGATTGCCGAAACGGTTTCTTACTAGATGGATTTCCTCGCACTATCCCACAAGCAGACGCAATGAAAAATGCGGGTATTGCGGTGGATTATGTGTTGGAGTTTGATGTACCCGATGAAATTATTGTTGAACGCATTGTTGGTCGTCGAGTTCATACGCCTTCGGGGCGTGTTTATCATATTAAATTTAACCCACCGAAAAGAGCAAACAGAGATGATATTACCGGTGAAGAATTAAGCATTCGCAAAGATGATCAAGAAGAAACGGTCCGCAAGCGATTAGTGGAATATCATCAGTTAACTGAGCCTTTAATTGCTTATTATCGTCAAGAAGCTGCTGCTGATCATACTAAGTACTTTAAATTGGATGGTACCCGTAAGGTTACTGAAGTCAGTGAAGAGCTGGCTAACATTTTAGGTTAGTTGTTAGTTGATAAAATAGGCATCCAATTTGGGTGCCTATTTTTTATTTATGGCTAATTAGTGGAAATAAAAATATTTAATAAGTTATGATAAAGTTATAAATAATTAGCGATAAATAAAATGGAGCCAAGTGGCATGAGCATTAAGAAGTATGGTGTTTTATTAGTTAATTTAGGGACGCCTGATGCACCAACGCCTACAGCAGTGAAACGTTTTTTGGCAGAATTTCTTAGTGATGTAAGAGTTATTGATATTTCGAGGATAATTTGGAAGCCGCTATTACATTTGGTTATTTTACCAATACGCTCGCCAAGAGTAGCTAAATTATATCGGTCAATTTGGACCGAAGCTGGTTCCCCATTGCTAAATTATAGTTTGCAACAGCGGGCTGCGCTGGCAAAACAACTGCCCGATATTCCTGTGGAATTAGGTATGAGTTATGGTTCGCCTGCTATTGCCGAAGCAATTGATAAACTATTAATTCAGCAGGTTGAAAATATTATTGTGTTACCGCTTTATCCACAATATTCTTGTTCAACCACAGCGGCAGTTTTTGATGCGATTAGCCGAGCGTTAAAAAAATATCGAACGATACCCGGTCTTAACTTTATTCGTAGTTATGCTGCTCACCCTTCTTATATTGATGCATTAAAAAGGTCGGTGGAGTTAAGTTTTGAACGCTATGGTACACCAGAGAGATTATTGCTTTCTTATCATGGTATTCCTAAACGGTACGCAGAAACAGGTGATATTTATCCGCAGGAATGCGAACTGACAACCCGTTTACTCAGTGAATTAATTAATTTCCCTGCTGATAAAATCATCATGACTTATCAGTCACGCTTTGGCCGTGAGCCTTGGCTTACACCTTATACAGATATTACCTTAAAAAGGTTGGCAAAGCATGGAATAAAACATGTTCAGCTGTTGTGCCCAGGTTTCTCGGTGGACTCTTTGGAAACTCTAGAAGAGATTGCTGAGCAGAATAAGAAATTATTTTATGCTGCTGGTGGCGAAAAATATCATTATATACCTGCGCTTAATGCCTCTGAGAGTCATATTATATTAATGGCTGAATTAGTCACAGATTTAGCCATTATTTAAATGGAAATCTAGCTAAAACTAAAAGTTATTTTAATGATTGTAATGCTATTACATATTTAAATTTATCGCTATAACTAATTGTTTTAAATGATTAATTTTAATTAATGCTTATAAAATCCCATATTGAATCCAGTAATATTAATTATTTATTGTATAAAATATTAAATAATTTTTATGACATTTAGTCGGTTTTAAGAAATTTTTTATTATTTACTTTTATATTTTAGAATAATTAGTATTTGGTTAAATTTTATTTGATTATTTTAGTATGCTAATTAGTTGAAATATAGTGATTGCAAAAATAAAAACATTATTGATAAAAATGAGTTGTGTGTTTTATTAATTTTGGCAATATAGAATATTATGACTAAACTTTTCTAGTTCGATGATAATTATTTGATTATTTAGTTATTCAAGCCTGTGTAAGATAAAAGTAGATGAGCATTTATAATTATTTATTAACAACATAACTGTTAGAAGCTATAACCTATGACAAATAGACCATTATTAGATGCAACTACAGAACTCGACCCCTCTTTTTATTCTGCCGATACGAAACAAGATGATGAAATTGATTTATTTGAACTTTTTTCTATTCTTTATCGATCTAAATTGTTGATTGCGATTTTTGTTGCCGTATTGTCCGCAGCCGCTTTTTGTTGGTCGTTATTTTTACCACAAAAATGGGCAAGCAAAGCCATGATTGTTCAACCTACCGCTCAAGAAACGTTTAAGCTGAATGAATTCCTTAGTCAATTAAGAGTAATGGATGTTGAAACAAATATCGATGCTGAGCAAGTTTATGCAAAATTTCTTGATGCTTATCGTTCTCAGTTGTTACAGGAAAATTTTCTGAAAAGTAGTTACTATTTTCAGCAGTTAGTTAAATCAACAGAGTCACAACCCTTAGAGAGAGAAGAACAGCTTTTACGTGATATGATAAATAATATTACTGTTGGCAACGTCATTTTTAGTAAAAATGCAAAAAATAATGTAGATAATATTACGCAGCCGATAGAAGCAAGCGTAGAGTTTTCGGCGGCAACTGCTCAAGATGCCAAGAATTTATTGTCTGATTATCTGCGTTATGTTGGCTCTAGTATACGACAGGAAATTAAAGCCGAGTTAAATGAAAAAATAGCACAACAAATTGTTTATGCTAAAGGTAAATATGCTATTAAGTTGACGGCTTTAAAAAATGCTAATCGGGTTGCGGTTCAGCGGTTGAAGAATTCGTTAACAATAGCTTAATCTGTTGGAGTTAAAAAAACCGGTTTCAACTACTCATAACTTTATTCAAGATGATTTAGATTACCCTATTGCATTAGGTTCAGAAGCTTTAGCTAAAAAGTTAGCTATTATTGAACAGGATAATGATCAGCTACCATTAGATCCTGAACTTTTAAATAGCCAACAATATATCCAGCAATTACAGGCGTTAGGCACTAAAAATATTTGGTTTCAGCCGGTGAAATATATACAAAAGCCAACTTTACCGCTTGCTAAACAGGCACCCAAGCAAATGTATATAGTTGTATTAGCTGGACTAGCCGGTTTAATTTTGGGTTGTGTTTATGTTTTATTACGTCATATGATAAATAGCCGCAAGCAACAAGTCTGATGAGATAATTTTATATAAGCGGCAGGTAATTTTCCTGCTGCTCAATGATGTTAGTTATGTTAGACTCGCTCCTTTCGTTATTACTAATCTACCTATTATGAAATTCCCTGGTCAATGTAAGTCCAAGCACTATTTTCCTGTTAGTCTTCGAGATCCCTTATTATCCAATCAAAAGTTAATCAATAGTGACAGTGATCATGCATATATAGTTGGTATAGATCAAACTTTGGTTGATATTGAAGCAAAAGTTGATGATGATTTTATTCAGTGTTATCAACTTAGTCAGGGGCACTCACTCGTTATTGAAGAGACTACTGCTGAAGAACTTTATCGTGAGTTAACGGAGCGCAATCTTATTAGTCATGAATTTGCTGGTGGCACGATAGGGAATACTTTACATAATTACTCGTTATTAGCTGATGATAGATCTGTGTTATTGGGTACGATGTGTAATAACATTCAAATTGGTAGCTATGCCTATCGTTATTTATGCCATACTTCGAGCCGGATGGATTTAAATTATTTACAGGGTGTTGATGGTCCGATTGGTCGCTGTTTTACCTTAATTACGGAAAATGGTGAACGAACATTTGCAATTAGTCCAGGGTTAATGAACCAATTGCGTCCTGATAGTATTCCAGAGCAAATTATTGCAGAAGCATCAGCACTGGTTATTACTGCTTATCTTGTCCGCTGCCAACCTGGTGAACCGATGCCTGCCGCAACAATGCAAGCAATAGAGTATGCTAAAAAACATGATGTGCCGGTGGTACTGACATTGGGCACTAAATTTGTTATTGCCGATGATCCCTCCTTTTGGCAAGATTTTCTCGCTAAATAGTTTCTGTTGTGGCAATGAACGAAGATGAAGCGTTAGAGTTGACGGGGATCAAAGATCCCTTATTAGCTGCCGATAAAGTGCTTGATTGGGTTGATCTGGTGCTTTGTACCGCCGGTGCTGATGGACTCTACATGGCTGGTTATACCGAATCAACTATAAAGAAGTAATTTATTTGATACTTGTGGGAACATCCGGGAATTGGCGGGAACTCATGGGATTTCTTAGGGTTAGCTCGGATTTATCTATTTGATACCGATGAGCAAAATATGAACAAAAATGAGCCTATAGGCAAAATATTTGATACTTACTGCAATGGATTTAATACCGTTTTAAAATAGCTTTAATATAGTAAAAAGCATTAGCTTAGCAAGCGCCTCAAGCACTGGCTTGGTGCTTATGATTTATTTCTTCAGAAAGGGTACTACATTGCTTGATTTCACGCAAAATCTCTCTTACGCGATTAGGTGGTAATTCCTGCAAACTAAGAGCTGCCTCCCTTGCCTCTCCTGAAAGTTTAAGTAAATCTACACCCCCCTGTTCTAGTAATAAAGCTAATAATTCAGCACCTTTGCGCCCAAGTAATCTAGCTAACTTTTCCCGTTCTACAGGCTCCAACGACCTTAAAATAGCATTAAGATCTTGCAAGTTACGATCAAGTAATGACTCATTCTGTTGTGGCTGTTGTGGCTGTTGTGGCTGTTGTGGCTGTTGTGGCTGCTGGCCATTAACTAACCAATCAATACTGACATTTTCTTTACAAGCGATTTTTTGAATCATACTTAGTAAAGGTTGAGTATTTTTGCTTAAGTAGTTATTCAAAGTTGATGTTGGAATCCCCCAGTCTTTTGCGGCTGCTCGTACACTTCTGCTACCTATAAGTGCTTTCAATCGGTCTTTAAAACTTTCTTTTTCAGTATGTTGCAAAGAAAAATCTTTGCTTTTAGCATCTGTCATTTTCTTTTCCTCTAATTTATTGAATCAAAAGGCTTTGTTTTAACTTGAGCAATTTTCGTGTTAAAAACGAAAAGAAAGGAGCTAATTTGCTTTACTTTGATTCAAGTTAAGATAATAATATCTATGGATAACACACCCATGTTATCTGCATATCTAACCTTTTAGGATAATCGAATAATGCTTATAAATGAAGTTTTAAACCGTGATTGGCACCGCCAACATATTGTGGCTGCGGTGCATGTGAAAGGGTTCACACTTCGCCAGCTCTCCGTTCAGGCAGGATTAAAGCCAGATTCACTAAAAAACGTGCTATATCGCCCCTGTAAAAAATACGAACGTATTGTTGCGGAGGCGATCGGTGTTGCTCCTGAAGAAATCTGGCCAAGTCGGTATCGTCGTGCCCGTGAGGTAGCCTGATTATGTTTGTATCAGTGAATGAATTAATCGGGATACCTGGTTTACCTAGTACTGTGCAAGGCTTGCGTTGGTCTCTAAATAAATGGGCCGCTGGTTCTGTTTCGATGAAACGCAAACGTCCAGGCACCAAGGCTTACGAGTACCACATTGATTGCTTACCACCTGAAGCCCAGAACGCGATCCGTGAGCGTCATCTTCAACAACTGATGATCGCTGCACCGGTGGATGATGCTGCCAAACAACCCACTGTATCAAAGGTCAACACCGATCCGGAGAAGCTTGGCAAGTTGGACGTTTATCGCCGTTGCCCTGCGTTGATTGGCAATAAACTGGCCGACCTGACGGACAAGCAGCGCCAGATTGCCGATGCGAGAATGTTACTGGTACAGCATATCCTTACTATCGGCCAACAGCCGCGTTATAGCTGCGCACAGGCCATCCGCTTTATTGTCCAGCAGGCGAAAAAAGGCCAGTTGCCCGAAAGCATCGCGCAAGCGGCACAGGTGGCTAATGCCAAGAAGGGCAAAAGCCGTCAACTCAGTGAAATCACCCTTAAGCGCTGGCTGGCCGACTACAAAAAAGCCGCCACGCCCGCCGAGCGCCTGATTATCTTGGCACCGGGTAAGCGCGAGGTGGTCAAACCGGAGCAGATAGCCTGGTTACATGACTATCTGGCGCACTATCGCAAGCCAAACGGGTGCAGCATGAAAGAGGCCTATGTGGATTTTTGCGCCGAATGGCAACAACGCTATGCCGATGAGCCGCTGATGTTGGCCGCGCAGCCTTCCTACGATGCGGTGCTGTACGCGATGGAGAAACTCCCCGAAATCGTCAAACAGCGCGGGCGCAAAACCGGCAGCGAATATCGCCAGCTGGAAGGGTTTGTCCGCCGCGACTGGACCAGCCTGCCGGTTAACTACGTCTGGATTGGCGACGGTCACGGCATGAAGATGAAAGTCGCCCATCCCGACCACGGTCAACCCTTTTCGCCGGAAGTGACTTTTATTATCGATGGCAGCTGCCGCTATATCACCGGCTGGAGCCTGTCGCTCTCCGAGAACGTGATTGCCGTTACCGATGCCCTGCGGTATGGCATTGCCACTCACGGCAAACCGTTTCTCTACTACTCAGATAACGGCAGTGGTGAAACCAATCTCACCCTGGATGCAGACGTGACCGGTATTCTGCGGCGGCTCGAGATTGACCACCCGACCGGTATCGCCGGCAATCCCCAGGGGCGCGGCATTATCGAACGCCTTAACCGTACCTTGCCCATGTACCTTGCCCGCCGCTTTGCCACTTATTACGGTACCGGCGCTGACCGGGAAACCGTGCGCAAGACTGGCAAGGCGCTTAAATCCGCCTTAAACGCTCAGGCAAAGGGCCATGCACTGACGGTCGCCCAGCAGAGCACGTTACGCAAGCTGCCCTCCTGGGAGAGGCTGATTGATGAAATCAAGGCCGGGGTCGAGTGGTACAACGCCCGTCCGCACAGTGAATTACCCAAACGCCCCGATGGCCAGCATTACAGTCCGGCCGAGTTTCGCCGCTGGAAGCTGGAAAACGAAGCCACCGAGCTGGAGTGGCTGACACAGTTTGAACTGCGCGACCTGTTTATGCCACAGACCGAGCGCACGGTCAGGCGCTGTGAAATCCGTTTCCTTAACAATATTTATTATGCCGCCAAACTGGCCGAGGAGCACGACCGCAAGGTGTTAATCAGTTACGACATTCACGATGCCAGCAAGGTTATCGTGCGCCGTATGGACGGTACTTACCTCTGTGACGCCCTGTGGGACGGCAATAAACAGCTGGCCTTCCCGGTAACGGCGGAATACCACAACCGGCAGCAACGTATCAAAGGGATGCGTAAGCGGGGTGAGGAGAAAGTGGCATTAGCAGAGGCAGAAAATACCCTGACGTTGCCGGCTGAAAAAGTCAATGACCTCGGCTTACCGGTCAATGTTTATCGGCAATTGGGGAATACCGCATTAAAAGCTGAGGTTGAAGAACAGAGCGACCTTGATGCGGAAGCCGCGTTACAACGGGGTTTGGCATTACTGGAAGCCCAGCAGATTGACCCGCTGTTGTAAAAAAGCCATCTGGTCGGCAAACCGAATGGCCTTATCGAAACACAAAAACACTTTCTTTCAAAGAGGCAAGATGATGACTCAAAATGATGATCTTATCAAGACGCTGCATCAACTGATTGATTCAGGCCAGGTCACACAGGCGCAGATTGCCCGTGAAACCGGCCAGTCGAGTGCAGTGATATCCAGCTTTATCAACGGTAGTTATAACGGCAATAACCAGCGCGTCGGTGAACTGTTAACCCGCTGGCTGACGGATTATCAGCAAAAAAAGACTTTGCCCGCGCCGCCGCAGTTTGTGGAGACGGCCACGGTCAAGGAGATATGGGCGGTGTTCCAGTTTGTCCGGCTGGCGCAGTGCATGAATGTGATTGTCGGGGTGCCGGGGGTGGGCAAAACCTTTGCTGCCTGTCAGTACTGCCAGCATGCCAATACCTGGATGGTGACCCTTTCCCCGGCCCACGCCAGCATTACCGAGTGTCTGCTGGAGCTGGCGGAAGCGTTGGGTCTTAGCGACCTGCCCAAAAACAAGGGGACGCTGGCGCGCGCGATACGGCGGCGGCTGACCGGCACTCACGGGCTGGTGATTGTCGATGAGGCTGACCACCTGGGCATTGACGGCCTGGAGCAGCTGCGCGCCATTCAGGGTGCGACCGGGGTCGGGATGGTGCTGATTGGTAACCCGCGCGGCCTGTCGAAATCGGCCCGCTCAACCCAGGGGGCGGATGACTTGGCTCGGCTGTACAGCCGTATCGCCCGCTCCAAACGGCTGTTAAAGGCCAAAAAAGCCGATGTGACCGCGATTGCTGCCGCCTGGGGCATTACCGGCGAAAGTGAGCTGACGCTGGTACAGGCCATTGCCCAGAAAGCCGGTGCCTTGCGGGTATTGTCGCACACCCTGCGCCAGGCGTGGCTGATGGCCAGCGGTGATGCACAGGTCCAGCTGGGGGAAAAATACATCAAGGCGGCCTTCAGGGAGGTGTATACCGATACCGACCTGCTGCCGGCAAGGGGGTGAGTATGGGCGGTGTGCTCTTTACCGACAGCGCCGGACGCCAGGTGCTGCTCAATACCCGGCGGGTGGTGTCTGTCTCGCTGGAATCGTCACACAGCCTGTTAGTGTCGTTTGGCAACCGGGGAGACGCGCTCTATGTGTTGCCGGATGCGCAGGAGGTGATGATGCAGGTCTGTCATGACATGAACCAGTTACTCAGGAGAGCCAGTGATGAATAACCCTTTACGCCATGAAGTCCGCGCCCTGCGGCGTATGGCCCGCTACGCCAGCTATAACGTTGATGGCACTATCCGGCCCAATATTACCCTGTCACGCGGGGCAACGCCGTACCTCTGGCTGGACCGGTATGAGATGGCGGCGGCGACCTTGCCCCCGGCCCAGCAACAGTATTACCGGTGGCAGGGATTTGATGTGGATGTCTGGGAAGCGCTGCAACTGGGCTGTTATCTCTCTGGCCCAAGCCGGCGTCAGGCGTGGTACGCCGCCTGGCACACCTTACGGGCATTGCTGTCCGGGCGGTCAGTGCCGTCCGAATCGGGGCCGGTTTTACTGAGCACGCTACTGTATGAGGCTCGGTTATCAATGAAAAGGCTGAATAAGGAAAGGTCATCATGATGAACATGTTTGATGCCATGAACGCCGTGCGCCGCCGGCTACGTCAGGCGGGCAGCGACATCCTGCATACCCGGCGTTACTGCCAGCGCCCGTTTATAAAAATCACCCCGCCGGTACGCCCGGGGGAGAGGGATAACGCGACGGAAATCACCCTTTGCTGCCAGGGAGAGCGCCGTCAGGTGTATGCCCGCCAGATTGAGGGGTGTCTGGTGTATTGGGACACCACAGAAGAGAAGAGACCACAGGAGTGATAAAAGCGATGAAAAATAGCGTGCAACGTATGAAAAATCCCGCGAGCGAAGCCGTACCACAAAGTCGGGAAGCGGTCTGCCAGGCGATAAAAACCCTGGGCGATCTGAAACGGGAACAAGTGCGCACCGAGACGCAGATGAATGACGCGATTGCCAATATTACCGGGCAATATGTTCCCAGGCTTGAACAGCTGAAAAAAGAAGGCAAGGCATTACTTAACGGTATCCAGTCCTGGTGTGAAGCGCATCGTCAGGCGCTGACGCTCGACGGTAAAGTGAAAACGGTCAACTTTACCACCGGTACCGTCAGTTGGCGATTGCGTCCAGCCTCCTGCGCTATCCGTCATACGGATGAGGTCCTGGAGGTACTCCGACGTATGCAGCTTGAACGTTTTATTCGGGTAAAGGAAGAAATTAACAAGGAGGCGATTTTAAACGACCCCAGTGCCGTAAAAGGGATTGTCGGCATTACCGTGAAAAACGGTGTGGAGGACTTTGAAATCAAGCCTTTTGAACAAAAAGACGCCGGATAATTCCGCGCGCGTTATTTCGTTTTACCTCTAATAACCTGAGTTCGGGATAAGCGTTAGTTATGAGAAAATAAAAATAGCTCATTTATCAATAAAAACCTTTTAAAATCAATAAAATGATAAAAAAAGGAATATTTTTAGTTGGTTGTAGGTTAAAAAATAAGCTATTTTCTCTGCTAAAATCATGAAAAAAGCCAAAATTTAGCACTGTTTTATGTAATAATTTTAATTTAAGTAATTGAATATATAATGAAAAAATTTATATTCCTTATCCCGAACTCAGGTTCTAATAGTGTTAAATCCGGCGCGTGCGTCAGGGCTTCGTGCGCGCCAAATTCAGCCGAGGACATATTATGTCAGTGAATGAACAGTCTATTTATGATGCCGCCCTGGCGCCATGACCGGCAAATGTTAAAAACCATTGAGCGCTGTGGGGCACTGGCCGGCGCGCTGTGCCGTTTTCTTTCGCAGGGGCAGAATATGCGACAAGTCTGTCAAACCGTGGCGGACATGGAAATCATGCTCGCCCAGCTTCGCCTGAACGGTCTGGCGGCGATGATTGACGATGAAAAAGTGCGCAAGCTGGACGCCTTGTCGCAACGCCTATTGACCCAACAACCGGCGACGATAAACACGGGGGAAGGATAAGTCATGAACCGGGCTACCTTAATCAAACTTATCCATGTGGCCCGTCGGGAGTTGCAGCTGGACGAAGCGACCTACCGCGCGGCGCTGATGAAGGTGTGCGCCGATAAAACCAGTTGCCGGGAAATGACGGTACCCGAGCTGGTCAGGGTGTTACATGCCTTTCAGCAAAAAGGCTTTACCGTGCGTTCAAAGCCGGTTTTACGCGGCGTTAAACCCGCGTCACCGGTCGCTAAAATCCTTGCCATCTGGCAGACCATGCACCGCCAGGGGTTTGTGCAGTCCGGCGATGAGGCAGCACTGAATGCCTGGATAAGGCGTACCACGGCAAGGGAGAACGGTGGCCTGGGGGTGGCACAGCTGGCCTGGCTCAATCAGGATAACGCCCTGGCCGTCAAGGTGCTTGAAAGTCTTAAGCGCTGGCATCGGCGCTGCATGCTGGCGACACTCCCCCCGGGTACGCCGGCTGAAAGTTATCCGCGCGTTTGTCAGCGTTATGAGGCCGAGACCCGTGTATCGTCATAACGTCGGTAACGGGGTATCTTCACCGTGGGCAGAAGGGGCGTCTCGCTTTAGGGTTATGGGATAATATATTGTATAATAACATTATTACTCAACTCACCTGATGAGGTAGACGATGAAGATACAACAAGCAGATTTACTCGCCGATGATACCCAGCTGCATGCGTTAATTGACCGAATAGACACGGTGGATGAGGAAACCTTACAGCCTCAGTGGCCACAATTACTCGCCGCGTTGGTGGATGTGATGGATAATGAACTGCAACGCCAGGGATTTACCGCCCCCCAATCTCGCCCTCTGGCGCGTAAAATGGCGGCGGCCCTGGCCGCGTATGCGGGTGGGCGTAACTATTATTTGCCCAAAGGCGACAGTCTGCTTACGGCGTTACGCGACGATGAAATTTTCCACCGCTGGCAGCAGGGCACACCGATTGAAACGCTACGCAAGGCATACCGGCTCGGCCAGATACAGATTTATAAAGTGATTGCCACCCAGCGCCAGCGCTATGTCAAGCGTACCCAACCCGCCCTGTTTGCCGACTAACCCCTGCTAACGTATCCGAACAATCGACTGGCCCCCAGGGGACGGATTGTTAACGGAGCGTAATCCCCCGCCTTATCACGCAACGCTTACCCTGTGACCAGGAATCCCTGTATCAAGGTATCGCTATGCCGCCGTTGCCCGACCCGTTACGTAAAAAACTCCTCGCCGTCTCCGGTGCCGGTCTGTTGACTATTGCCGCCTGCTATACCGCGTTCTGGGAAGGTCACGCCCTCCAGCCCTATGCCGACAGCGGCGGGGTGCTGACGGTGTGCTACGGCCATACCGGTAGCGATATCACCCCCGAGACGACCCAAACGCCGGCGCAATGTGAGGCCCTGCTGGCGGCGGATATGCGCCAGGCTTTCGCTGTGATTGACCAGCAGGTCACCGTACCGCTGTCAGACGGGCAGCGCGTGGCGCTCGCGGCGTTTATTCACAATGTCGGGTCGGGGGCCTTTGCGCGCTCGACCCTGCTAAAGCGCCTGAATGCCGGCGATATCCCGGCGGCCTGCGATGAGTTTCGTCGCTGGGTTAAGGTGAAGGGCGTCACGCTGAACGGTCTGGTCAATCGCCGCGCCGCCGATGAATGGCTGTGTCGGCATGGACTGCCTGACCCCGAGGCGACGCTGTGAACACGTTACTTAAAACGGGGCTGACGCTGTGCCTGCTGGCGTTATTACTCGCTACTGCCGGCTGGCTCTGGCAACGTGAACGCCTGCGGGAAACCGCGCTGCACGACTTGCGCCAGGAGCGGGACGAAGCCTGGCAGGCACTGGCAGAGCAACGCCAAATACAGCAGGTATTTCATACCTTGGAGCAGACCGTCACGCATGAAAAACAACACCTGCGCGGAGAAAGCGAAAAGGACCGCCAACAGGTGCGCCAGCGGTTATCGTGGGTCAATTGTGCCCGTGAGCCTGTGCCTGGCCCTGTGGCTGACCGGGTGCGCCGCGCCGCCCGTGAAAGTGGTGACGTTGCCGCCCGTACCGCTCCCTGAAGGCTTACTGGCGGCCTGTCCGGCTCCGCTACCACCGGAGCCGTTGACCTTTGGGGCCAGCGTGGACTATTCCCTGCAACTGCTGGCCGTGATTAAACAGTGTAATGCCGACAAGGCCGCGTTGCGCCAGGCCGAGCATTACCGACAAGAGCAACCCCATGATGAGTAAACGATGGAAACGATAACCCCCTCAATACCGGACAACGGACGGACCCGAACCCCGCCCGCGCGTTATTGCGCCGCGTGCCGGGTTCCGATAGACCCGGCAAGGCTGGCCGTGATGCCCCAGGCGCGCTGCTGTGTGGCCTGCCAGGCACGACGGGAGCGGCGGCGTGTGGGTTAACGTGCTTAAAGACTCTATTGCCCCGGCGCTCTCTGCTGCCAGCACCGCAGGGGCGCTGTTTATGTGGCTGATGCGCCGCTCCTTTGCCGGACGCGAGCAGGTCGAGCGCCTTAACGCCCGTCTGCTGACGGTAGAAACCCAGCTGGGTAATGCGCCGTCGGCACAGACAGTGCATGCCCTGAAAGTGGAAATCACCGAGCTGCGCGGCGATTTGAAAGAAACCCGCGCCAGCTTGCAGGCGGTGACGCATCAGCTAGAGTTACTGGTGGAAAAAGCCCTTTACCGGAGTGACGGATGATTGACGATATTTTGACGCAAGACCAACGCCTGGTGATAGTGCGTTCACTGAATGAGTATCACGGCGAATTAAATGAATCGGTGTTGCAGGACTGCCTCGACGCCTACGGTCATAAGGTGTCGCGCGACCGGGTGCGCGTGTTACTGGCCTGGCTGGCGGAGCAGGACCTGTTGCGGCTTGATACCTTGCCCGGGGGTTATCTAGTGGCCCATCTGAGCGGGCGCGGGCAGGAGGTCGCCGAGGGTCGCGCAACCGTGCCGGGCGTGAAGAAGCCACGTCGGCGCTAGGGAGGTCGCGATGGAAGAAAACCTCACGCGCGGGCGCGCCAGTAAGGTGGATTTATTACCGGCGGATATTCGTCAACGCCTGTTTGCCCTGCTGCGAGAAAAACGCATTACCCAGTTACAGATTGTGGACGAGATTAACCGCCTGATTGATGCCGCAGGCCTCCCGGTCGAGCAACAACTGTCCCGCTCAGGGGTGAACCGGCTGGCAACGCAAAACGAGCGCGTGGCGCGGGATTTACGCGAGCTGCGTGAGCAGACCCGCGCCCTGACCGCTGAACTGGGCGAAAAACCCACCGGCGAAACCTCGCGGCTGATTATGGAGATGGCGCGCTCCCTGCTGTTCAAGGGCATCCGCAAGCACCAGATTGCCAGCCAGGATAACGACGAGATTGATATTGATTTTCTCAAAGAAGCCATGCTGGCCGCCCAGCGCCTGGAGCGCACGGCAGAGATGAGCCACAAGCGCGAGGCACAAATCCGCCAGGCTTATGCTGAGGAAGCGGCGAATGCCGTCAGTGAAGCGCTCCGTGGACAAGAGGGCATGAGTCACCAGATGGAAAGCAAAATCCGCGACATTTTGCTGGGTAAGGCCTAATGCATTTTTTAACGGTTTGATTTTTAATGGAAACAGACAATGCGAACCGCTGAACAACCGGCCCCGATGCACCGATTGACCGACCCGCGCAAAATTGACCTGCGCGAGGCCACCCGCGCCTGCGGCGTCGATGTGCCCGAATCACTGGCGTTACCCGAAAATGAACCGGTGTTTTTGCCTTATCAACAACGCTGGTTCCTCGACGACAGCCCGGTGTGCATTGCCGAAAAATCCCGCCGTACCGGCCTGACCTGGGCCGAGGCCGGGCGCAACGTCATCACCGCCAGCAAGTCGCGGCGCGATGGCGGACGCAACGTGTTTTACGTCGGCAGCAAGAAGGAGATGGCGCTGGAATATATTGCCGCCTGCGCGCTGTTTGCCCGCGCCTTTAACCAGCTGGCCCAGGCCGATGTTTACGAGTCCACTTTCTGGGACAGCGAGAAACACGAGGAAATTCTCCAGTACATGATCCGCTTTCCGCACAGCGGCTTTAAAATTCAGGCGTTAAGCGCTCGCCCGTCCAACCTCCGTGGCTTGCAGGGCGACGTGGTGATTGACGAGGCGGCGTTCCATGAATCCCTTGAAGAGCTGCTCAAGGCGGCGCTGGCGCTCAACATGTGGGGCGCGCGGGTGCGGTTGATTTCCACCCATAACGGGGTCGATAACCCGTTTAATGCCTACATTCAGGACGCCCGCGAAGGGCGCAAGGATTACAGCCTGCACCGCATCACGCTCGATGAGGCGATTGGCGAGGGACTGTATCGCCGTATCTGCACGGTCACCGGGCAGATGTGGTCGCCTGACGCCGAAAAATCGTGGCGCGATAACCTGTATAAAAATGCCCCCAATCGCGAATGTGCCGAGGAGGAATACGGCTGTGTGCCGCGCAAGTCGGGCGGTGCCTATCTTGCCCGCCCGCTGATTGAGGCGGCGATGGCCCCGACAGGCCGTGTCCCCCTGCTGCGCTTTGAGGCCCCGGCGGTATTTGAACTGTGGAGCGCCGCGCAGCGTGAAGCTGAAGTGGAGGCCTGGTGTCAGGCGCACCTCGAGGCGGTGCTGACGACCCTTGCGCCGGACTGTCGTTACTGTTTCGGCGAGGACTTTGCTCGCAAGGGCGATCTGTCGGTGTTTGTGGTACTGGCCATCGCCCCGGATTTAAGCAAGCGCGAGGCGCTGCGCGTCGAGCTGCGCAACGTCACCTATGACCAGCAAAAGCAGATAATGCTCACCATCCTGACCCGGCTGCCGCGTCTGGTGGGGGCCGCCTTTGACGCCACCGGCAACGGCGGCTATCTGGCCGAAGCCGCCCGGCTGCATTTCGGCCCGGACATGGTGGATTGCGTCACGCTCTCGGCAAAATGGTATGCCGAATGGATGCCCAAACTGAAAGGTGAGCTGGAAGCGCAAAACCTGACCCTGGCCCGCCATCAGTCCACGCTGGATGATTTGCTGCATATCAAGGTAGTGAACGGGATACCGCAAATTGACAAGGGCCGCAGCAAGGATACGCCGTCAGGCGTTCAGGGCGCGCGCCGTCACGGCGACTATGCGGTGGCGCTCTGTATGGCCAACCGCGCCGCCGCGCTGGACGGTTTTGTGCTGGATGAGGCGGCCTGTCAGGCATTGCCAGCCCGTATCCGGGCGATGGAGTATGCCGATGAGGTCGGCGATGACGATGATAACGCTGATGAGCGAGGATGCTGGTAATGAAAAGGCTTGTAGATATTCAGGGACAGCCGCGGGTGTTTTCACCGGACAGCCAGACGGCAAAGACCGATATTCCCCAGGTGGCCAGCCGTGCGCCAGAACATCCGGCGTCCGGTATCACCCCTAACCGTGCCGCACGCTGTTTGCGGGCGGCAGAGCACGGTGACATGACCGCTCTGGTGGATTTGGCCGCCGATCTGGAAGAAAAAGATACCCATCTGTTTTCTGAACTCAGCAAGCGCCGCCTGGCGCTGCACAGTGTGGAATGGCGTATTCAGCCGCCGGATAACCCCAACGCCCAGGAGAAAGCCCAGGCAGTGGCGCTGGAAGCGCGGCTCACCGATGCGCCCTGGTTTGACAATGCGCTGTTTGACGCCACCGACGCCCTTCTCAAAGGCTATGCGATGCAGGAAATTATCTGGGGTCCCCGGCGCGGCGGCGAATTTTTCCCGCGCGCTGTCCACTGGCGCGATCCGGCGTTGTTCTGCGTCAATCCCGACGACTACCGCGAGCTGCGGCTGCGCGATGGCAGCTATGCCGGACAGGTGTTACAGCCGTTTGGCTGGATTTGCCATGAGGCCAAGGCCAAAACCGGCTACCCCGGCACCCAGGGGCTGGTGCGCACGCTGATTTGGCCGTTTATCTTCAAGAATTACAGCGTGCGGGATTTCGCCGAGTTTCTGGAGATTTACGGACTACCGTTGCGGGTGGGGAAATACCCCAGCGGCGCGAGTGCCGAGCAGAAAAGCGCCCTGATGCGGGCGGTGATGGATATTGGCCGCCGGGCCGGGGGGATTATTCCCGCCGGCATGAGCCTGGAGTTTGAGGCCGCCGCTAACGGTCAGTCTGACCCGTTTATGGCGATGATTGCCTGGGGAGAGCGCGCGATATCTAAAGCGATCCTCGGCGGGACACTGACCTCAGAGGCGGGCGATAAAGGCGCGCGCTCGCTGGGCGAGGTGCACAATGCGGTGCGCAAGGAGATCCGCAACGCCGATTTACGCCAGCTGTCACGGACCTTTAACCGTGATCTCATTTATCCGCTGCTGGCACTGAACAGCCCGGTCCCGCTTGACCCGCGGCGACTCCCCCGCCTGGTGTTTGATACGCTGGAATGTGAGGATATGGCCAGCTTTGCCGAGGCTATTCCCAAACTGGCGACCGGCATGGCGATACCGGTTTCCTGGATCTACGATAAGCTGCGCATTCCAGTGCCGGATGGCAATGAGGCGGTGTTTACCGTCTCGTCACCACCGGCAGTGGCGCAAACGGCGCTATCCGCGACCCTCACACCGGCAGCGCCGATAAGCGACGCGCTGGACGCGGTGCAGACAGCACTTGACGCCCCGGGATTGAACGCCAGTGCCGACCCGCTACTGGCACCGGTGATAGCCGCTATCCGTGAGCAGGGGCCAGAGGCGGCGCTGGAGCAGGCGGCGATTCTTTACCCCGAGATGGACGACCGCGCGCTGATTGAACTGCTGACCCGCGCCACCTTTGCACTGGAAGTCTGGGGGCGTCTCGATGCCACAACCGATTGATTTGGGCGTCGTCGCCCGCCTGCCGCCAAAAGAGGCCATCGCCTACTTCCGCGCCAAGGGGTATCACATCACCTGGAACTGGTTTGAGCAACAGGCGGACGTTCATGCCCGGATATTTACCGTCGCCAAGGCGGCGCGGCTGGACGTCCTGAGTGCGATCCGTGACGAGGTGGATAGAGCAAAATCACAGGGAATATCCCGGCAGGATTTTATCGACACGCTGACGCCCCGGCTGCAAACGCTCGGATGGTGGGGGAAGCAGGTCGTGGTCGACAGCCAGGGCAAGGCCGAAGTCGTACAACTGGGCAGCGCCCGCCGTCTGGCGACGATATATAACGTCAATACCCGCGTCGCCTATAATGCCGGGCGCTATGCACAGATGATGGCCACCGCAGACCTGTATCCCTACTGGCAGTATGTCGCCGTCGGGGATAGCCGCACCCGGCCCTCGCATGCCGCCCTGCATGGCAAGGTCTTTCGTTACGATCACCCCTTCTGGCAAAGTCATTACCCGCCCAACGGGTTTAACTGCCGCTGCCGGGTACGCGCCTTGTCAAAACGCCGACTCGATGCGTTGGGCCTGCACGTTACGGAAGAGGCCGGTCAGCTACACACGCATGAGGCAGCGGCGGGTGTCGATAAGCGTAGTGGGGAAATCGTCACCAGCCCCGTGACCACCTTTGATGATGGCAAGGTAAAAATGACGCCGGATGTGGGTTGGTCCTATCACCCCGGCGCGGCGGCGTTCGGTGTTGACCAGACCATGATCCGCAAACTCCTTGAGGTCAAAGACGCGGCGCTGCGTGAAGCCGTGGTGCAGGATCTGAACAACAGCCCGGTGCGTCAGTTGAGTTTTTCGCTGTGGGCCACGCGCATTATGCAAAGCCGGCGTGCCGGCAACGGCATTCACACGCTGGGCTTTTTGCCGGAAGCCATTGCCCGTGCGGTACAGGCACGCACGGGGCAAGCACCGGCCCGTCTGCTGGCAATGAGCGAAAAAAACCTGTTGCATGCCGACAGTGACAAGCACCCTAAAACCGGGGTGGCATTGTTGCCCGAGGATGTGGCCGCACTTCCTGGCTTGTTGGCAAAGCCTCAAGCTGTACTCTGGGATAAGGCTCACCAAAACCTGCTTTTTCTTGTGCCAGGAAAAGCGGGGCTGGCACGTATTGTGGTTAATGCGTCTTATGGCGTTAAGAAACACCCGGATACCCTGGATGTGGTGATCAATGCTTATCGCATTCTCAACCTCAATAAAGTGAAATCTGATTTGGCCGGTGGCAAGCTAGAACTGCTGGCAGGAACGTTAGACTAAACCGGTGGCAGGGATCGAACCTGCATACATGTTATGCCCCATTGCTGGGACTGACATCGACTTTACCATTAAGCGTACACCGGTCTATTGGCTGTATTTTAACCGACCCCCATACGGAGGGCAAGATGTCACAGACTGAATTAACCGCAGTGATTGATCGCCAGCGCCTGCAAACCCTGTTTGCTGAACTGCAACGCGTTGGCGAAGACGGCAAGGCGATCACCCGTATCGTTGCCGCCAGCCTCCTTTCGGCCACTGAGCAGGCGTTTGAACGCGAACGCGCGCCGGATACCGGGGCAGCTTGGGCACCCTTGAGCGATCCGTATCGCCGCTGGCGTGAGCGGCACGGCTATAGCCCGATCAAGGTGTTAACCCGTGAGGGCGATATGGCGCGCTCGGTGAGCATCGACTGGGGGGATAGCTGGGCGCGTATCGGGGCCAATGCGCCGCAGGCGGCCATCCATCAGTGGGGCGGCAAACCGGGGATGCGTCCGGGGCCGGCAGCCATCCCGGCCCGTCCGTTTATGGGACTGGATCCGACCGGCGAGCGGGATATCCTTGACGCCCTGGCGCAACGCCTGTCCAACGCCCTGCACCCATAAACGCCAGTGCGCCCCACCACGCGATGATGACGGAGAAGGTATACCTTGCATCAAAAAAATCTTTTGAACGCGCTACGGCGTTTTTGAAGGGGTTTTGAACGGGGTTATTCAGGCGATCGCCCGCCGTTGTCAGTGCCCATTGAAATCTGCCCCCCTGCCAACGTAAAACTGGCCCCCTCTTTGATTGTTAATGTAGCGTAATCCCACCGTCCGCACTCAGGCTGCCACACTGCCGGCATGACGACAAAACCCCCTGTTCCCAAGATAGCCTATGCGGTGCTCAACGCCGCGACGCTCTCGCCCTTTGATCATGACGGCTGGTGTCAGGTGATGCCCGCCGGCCATGTCCGGGCGCGTGACGGTCGCCCCGAGACGCCCGCCGAAGGCTGGCTGATTAACGAAGCCGCGTTTAACCGCATGGTGGCGCGGGTGGTGGCACTCAATCAGCCTGTCAAAATCGATTATAACCACCAGACGCTGTTTAAACAGGAAGCGGCCCCGGCAGCCGGCTTTGTTCCGGCTACCCCGGCACGTTTTCGCTGGGACGACAACACCGGGGTCTGGGTCAAGCCGGAGTGGAACCCGCCGGCGCTTGAGCGCCTAAAAAACAATGAATTTCCCTATTTTTCGCCGGTGATGGGCTATGACGCGCGCAGCGGCGAACCCCTGGAGCTAAGAATGTTAGCCATTACCGGCGATCCGGGTCTGACGGGCCTGCGCCCGGTGGCCGCTCTGAGCGCCGAAGATATCTACCAGGCGTTAACTGTTCCCCCTTCCTCCCCTAAGGAGCCTGCAATGAATCCATCGTTAACAGCGCTGCTGGCCGCGCTGGGCCTGACGGTGCCGGAGGGCGGCGAGCTGACCGATGAGGTCGCCACCGCCGCCCTGTCTGCCGTGACCACGCTAAAAAGCCAGGCGGACAAGGCTACCGCGCTGGAAACCACTATGGCGGCCCTGTCCGCTGACCTGAACGCCCTGAAAACCCAGGCACCGACGGCGGCCGTGGATTTACGCCGCTATGTCCCGGTCGAGACCTATAACGCGGTGCGTGAGCAGGTGGTGTCACTGTCCGCCGACCTGGGAAAAACCACCCTGGCGCAGACGCTGGACCAGGCCGAGCAGGACGGGCGGATATTGAAATCCGAGCGCCCCTACCTGGAAACACTCGGCGACCAGATGGGTGTGACGGCGCTGTCGGCGCAGCTAGCGACGCGCCAGCCGATAGCCGCCCTGACCCGGGTGCAGACCGAAACCCTGACGCTGCCGCCCGAAAACCGTGAAAAAACCGCCACCGTCGCCCTGTCGGCGGAAGAGTTACAGGCCGCGCGCGTGCTGGGGATGACCCCGGCGGCGTTCCAGAAAATCAAGACCGAGGACGCACTATAATGCCAACCCCCATTACCCCGTCGCAAATCACTGCCCTGATGACCGGCTTTCGCAAAGAGTTTCAGAACGGGCTGGCGATGGCCCCGTCTCACTATCAGCAGGTGGCGACCAGCGTGCCCTCGACGTCAAAATCCAATACCTACGGCTGGCTGGGGCAGTTTCCCGCGTTCCGTGAGTGGGTCGGTGCACGCAGTATCCAGCAGATGAAAGTCTATGGTTACACCATCAACAACAAGACCTATGAAGGTACGGTGGCCATTACCCGCGATGATTTCGAGGATGACAATCTGGGCGTGTATACCCCGCTGTTTCAGGAAATGGGGCGCGCTGCCGCCGCACAACCGGACGAACTGGTGTTTACCGCCTTGCGCGACGGCAATAAAACCGACTGCTACGACGGTAAACCTTTTTTTGATAGCGAGCATCCGGTCTATCCCAAGGTCGACGGCACCGGCACCGCCAAAAAGGTCGCCAACCAGTTGATTGAAAAAACCGGCACCGGGGCAACAGAAAAAGACTACGAGGGGGCGGTATGGTATCTGCTGGACTGCTCACGGGCGCTTAAACCGCTGATTTTCCAGAACCGCCGCCCGCCGGAGTTACTCGCCCTGACCAAGGTCGATGAGGGGCGCGCGTTTACCGATAACGAATTTGTCTTTGGTGCCTCCGCCCGGCGCAATGTGGGCTACGGCTTCTGGCAGATGGCTTACCGCATGCAGGCGTCACTGACGCTGGATAACCTCTGGAAAGGCTGGAGCGCCATGCGCGGCTTTAGTGCCGATGGCGGTCGCAAGCTGGGTATTCGCCCGACCCATCTGGTGGTGCCGGTGGAGCTGGAAAAAACCGCCACCCAGTTACTGGAGCGGGAATTACTGGCCGAGGGCAGCACCACGGTCTCTAACGAAATGAAAGGCAAGCTGACACTGTTGGTGGCGGATGCGCTCTAAACGCCCTTTAAACCGGGTTTTAACGGTCATTAACGGAGAGTCAGTGGATGTATGCCAGTGAGCAGGATTTACGCGCCCGCTATAGCGCCCCGTTGATAGAAAAACTGGTCGACGGGCGCGGCGATGAGGCGGCAGCCCGGCAGAAAGTGGACCAGGCGCTCAGCGATGCCAGCGCCCTGATGGACAGCTTTATCGCGGCCCGTTACGCGCTGCCGCTCTCGGTGGTGCCGTCGGTGCTGAAACAGCATGCCTGCACCCTGGCGTTTTACTACCTGAATGACGAGCGGGCCACTGAGCAAACCCGCCAGCGTTACCAGGATGCGCTGCGCTGGCTGGAGGCGGTGAAAAAGGGTGAACTGCCGCTCGGGGTGGATAACGATAACCAGGCTCCCGACAGTGCCGACCTGCCGCAGATGCAGGCCGAGGCGTCGGTGTTCGGGCGCAGGCAGAAGGGGTTTATCTGATGATTGTCTCCACCGAAAACGCCTTGCTGGCGCGACTACATGAGGTATTTGGCAACACGTTGCGTGATATCGCCACCCATCCCGGCGACTGGAGCGAGGCGGGGCTGCGTGATGTGCTACTTACACCGCCCTCGGTATATCTGGTGTGGCTGGGAGCGCAGGCGGGTCAAGTGAAAGGGGTGATTGACAGCCGTTTTGTTTTTTACGTGGTGGCCGAGGTTATCAATGGTGCCGAGGGAGACCGCCCCGGCCTCTACCAGATAGTGGCGCGGCTGATAGCGGGCTTGTCGGGTTTTCGTCCCGGTCATGCCGGACCGATGCGTTTTGAAGAAGGGCGCAACCTGTACACCGAGCAACAGGGGCAACATGGCGTGGTGCTGTATGGCACTTATTTCACCTGCGAGGAGCCGGTGCCGCCTTTGCTTCAGGATGACGGTGTGGATGCGTACCTGCGCCATTATCAAACCTTTACCCAGACGGACGGCAGCCCGCCGTTCGCCGCCCCTATCACCCTGCGCGGAGAGAACAACGACCATGAATGACACCGATAACGCTTTGATGCGCTTCCCTAACCCGCATGACTTACCGATGATTTTTGTGGTGCCGGCCCCGGAGCGTGCGGTGCGTGAACCGAATTCCCTGCGGATGTTACCGGATACGGGGGCCTGGGTGCCGCGCAATGCTTTCTGGCTAACACGCCTGCTGCGTTTCAAGGATGTGCTGGAAATCCCGCCCCCATCCAAACCGGCGGCCACCCGGCAAACGTCAGCCCCTGCCGCCTTGAGTAAACAGGAGTCGCCTTCATGACCATAAGCTTTAATGAAATCAGCGCCGGGGTTCGCCTACCGCTGACGCATATTGAGATTGATAATTCGCAGGCCGTCACCGGTACCCCGACCACGCTGACCCAGGTGCTGATGTTGGGTCAGGCCGCCATCAAGGACGGCAAGGTCGACGGCAGCGGCGCAGTAGACACGCCGGTCCGCATCACCCGCGCCGATCATGCCGCGACACTCTGGGGCCAGGGATCGATGCTGGCGGCGATGGTGAGGGAATTTTTAACCGATAACCCGGATGCGGTGTTAACCGTGATGGCGCAGGGTAACGGGGCGGGCAAGGCCGATGCCGGCAGCCTGACCTTATCGGGCACAGCACAACAGGCCGGGGTACTGAATGTCTATCTCGGCGGTGTGCGGGTGCGCGTGACGGTGGAGAAAGGCCAGCAGGGTAAGACGGTCGGTGATGCGTTGGCGACAGCGATTAATACCCTGCCGTCGCTGCCGGTGACCGCGGTGTCTGCCGCGCCGGGGGGTGAAAATGTCACTGCCGATCAAACGGTGGTGACCCTGACGGCACGGTTTATTTCCGACTATTCGGCGCAGGATATCCGCCTGAATTATTACGATGGCGAGATAACGCCGCCCGGGCTGGCAGTGACACTTGCCGCGCCCGCTGCACGGGCGACGAACCCTGATTTGGCCAACAGTATTGCCGCGCTGGGGGATACCCAGTATCACCATATTGTCATGCCCTGGCTCGATGCGGCTAATCTGAAATTATTGAGTGAAGCGCTGCGCGATCGCTGGGGACCGACCAAAATGTCTGACGGCATCGCCTGGGCGGCCCATACCGGCAGTCTGGGGGAAATCACCCAGTTCGGTAAGACGCGCAATGATTTTCTGCTGACCTGTAGCGGCATTCAGCGCGCCCCCGAGCCGGGCTATCTGTGGGCGGCCACCCTGTGCGCCATTGGCGCAAAACATTTAAGTCTTGATCCGGCGCGCCCGCTGCAAAGCCTGCGCCTGCCGCGACGGCTGGCGCCGGCATTGTCTGACCGGCTGCGCCCCAATGAGCGTAACCAGCTGCTGTATGACGGCATCGCTACCGTGACCGTGGGGGCCGACGATGGGGTGCAGATTGAGCGGCAGATAACCACCTATCGTACCAACGCCTATGGCGATCCGGATCCGTCTTACCTCGATGTGAATACCGTGGCGACGCTGTCTTATCTGCGCTATTCCACCGGGGTACGCATCACCCAGCGCTTTCCGCGCCATAAGCTGGCCGATGACGGTACGCCGGTGGCACCGGGGCAGGCGATGGTGACGCCGGCCATTATCCGCACCCAGTTACTGGCGCTGGCGATAGAGTGGCTGGAGGCGGGGCTGATTGAGAACTTCGAGCGCTTCCGCGACAGCCTGATTGTCGAGCGCAACAAAAACGACCGCAACCGGGTAGACGTACTGTGCAGGCCGGATGTGGTCAACCAGTTCCGCATTTTCGCAGAACAAATTCAGTTCATTTTGTAAGGGGGTACGATGGCATTTGGCAAACTGCAATACCAGGGCAAGGCCATTGTCCGGGTTAACGGGCAGGAATACCCGACCCTGACGGGGGCCACCTTTACCCCGTCCGGGGAAAAACGCGAGGAAGTGACCGGCGCACGCGTTTATGGCTACAAATCGACACCTCGCGCCGCCACGCTGGAATGCAAATTCCCGGCGCGGGGTGATCTGAGTGTGGACGTCATCAACGGCTGGCACGATGTCACGCTGGAGTTTGCCGCCGATTCCGGCGAAACGCACATGATGACCAACGCCTGGAGCAACGGGGAAGAATCCCTGACGGACGCGGGCGAAATTTCCGCCAAATTTACCGCCATTCGCAGCCAGCGTGTGGCGTAAGGAGCAAGCATGACCCACAGCATGGAAACCCTGGCGGCGGCCCACGAGGTTGAAGGGGTGTCGCCGGATATCGCCAGTGTCGCCGACGAACTGGCGCGCGGGCAACTGACCCTGGTTGACGGTCTGGTCACCGGCAGCGGTGATGATGAACAGCGCCATACGGACGTCACCCTGCGGCCATTAACCGGCAAGGACATTATTGATGCCGAATTGGCCGCCGAGCGGGTGGTGCAGACGGCTAACGGCTCAGAGTTAGTGCGTTCGCCAGCGATGGTGGAGTTTGAGCTGCTGCGCCGCCAGGTCGCCCGGCTGGGCAACCTCAACGGCCCATTGTCGCTGCTGCAACTGAAAAGCCTGTCGGCGCGGGATATTGAACGCCTTATCATCGCCCAGCGTCTGGGCGGCAGCGCGCTGGCCGGCCAGCTGGCGGCTGATGCGGGGCGACTGGATGCAGTGTCGGGAAAAAATTGAGGAAGCGGCGCTGATGCTCGCAACCGTTACCAAATCGGGCATGGACTGGGCGCTTTCCCTGCCGTTAATCCGGCTCTACCGGCACTGCCAGCAAGCCACCCATTTATTACAGCGTGAGTAACCGATGGCAGAAAAAAAAGTCAAAGCCGCCGTCATTGTTGACCTGCTGGGCACCCTGCCCCGGCAGGCGCGGCTGTTCGGTCAAAGTCTGGTCGGCATGGGGCGGCAAGGCGGCGCATCCCTGCACGGTCTCGGTCTGCGGGCGAATAGCCTGGGAAGTCAGCTTGACCGGCTGGGCCATCAGGGCCAGCGCACCTTTAGCGGTCTGCGCCTGGGGCTGGCGTCGGTGTCATCCGGTTTTGACCATCTGGAGACGCGCGCCAAGGCGGCCTATGGCGGCGTAGCACGCCTTTACGGGCTGCTGGCCGGGGGCGCGGCACTGGTTGGCCTGAAAAAAGCCTTTATCGACCCGGCGGCGGCAATGGAAAACATGACGCTGCGTCTGAACTCCCTGAACCATCATGATAAAGCCCAGACCGACGCTGACCTGAAATGGGCGCTACAGAATGCCAAGGACTCTACCTGGGGATTGCAAGGGGTGGTGCAGGAATACACCGCCAGTCGCGGGTTTGGCATAAGCCGTGAAGAAGCGCGCCACTTTATTACCATGCTGGAAGACCAGGGTGCGCGACACGGCTGGACGCTGCCGGAAGCCCAGGGAGCCTCTCTTCAGCTCAAACAGATGTATTCGCGCAAAAGCATTCAGGCGCAGGATGCAAGCCTGCTGACCGGCTATGGCATTGACGTCTATAGCGTGCTGGCAGAAAAGCTCGGCAAAAGCCGTAACGAACTGACCCAGCAAGGCGAAAAAGGGTTACTCGGGGCAAAATCGGTTGCGCTGTTGTTCCAGGCGCTGCGCGAGCAGGCCAAAGGGGCGCAGAAAGACGCCATGAACTCGTGGACGGGACTCACTTCCCAGCTGGGTCATGTCTGGCAGCAGTTCGCCGTCAAGGTAATGAATCAAGGGCCGTTTAAACGGCTTAAAACCGAGTTAAAAGACTTTCTGGATGTTGCCGGCGAGGCGCAGGAAAGCGGTTTGCAGGACCAATGGGCCAACCGGCTGGCCAGTCGTTTTAATGGCGTATTCGACAGCGCCCGCCGTGGGGTCACGCTGTTTAAAAATGGCCTGAACCGGGTCAATGCTGAATTGATAGCGCTACGCCAAGCCGGTTACGGCGACACCCTCGACACTATCGGCAAATATGCCGCTAACACCGCCAAAGCCATGCTGGCGATTTACGTCGCCTCGAAACTGGCCCGTGTCGGCATGGCGATAGCCCGTCCCGCCTGGGGGCTGTCGAGTGCGCCGGTACGCTATCCGTGGCGGGCTTATCGGTGGTGGTGTGGGCGCGGCAAAAATGCCCCGGCGGGTTTGCCTGGTCCCGCACCGTTTGCGATGGGCGGCGGACTGGGCGCGCCGGTGAGCGTGTTGGTCACCAACTGGCCGGCGGGCGGCGTCGGGGGTGGCAGTGAGACTTATGTCGATGGTAGCGGACGCACCCGCCGTAAAGGCTCGCGCCTGCGTCCGGGCCGTCCAGCGCTCTCGGTGCCGCGCTCCCGTTTGGGGCGGGCGGCCTCCGCCGTCTCAGGCTTCTTTGGCGGCCTGGTCAATCGCACTGGCGCACGGTTAAGCCGACTACCGGGCGTAAGCACGGTCGGGCGCTGGCTGTCCGGTGTGGGCGGCGGGTTGCGCGATATGGGGCAGCGCGCGCGTGGCCTGCTGGGTGGGGCCACGGCGCGGCTATCCGGTTTCACCGGCTGGCTGGGACGGTCTACGGGGGCACTCGGGCGCGGCGCAATGCGCCTGGGCGGCCCGGCGCTGACGGCGTTGTCGCTGGCCCCGACGCTGCTGGACAAGAATGCCAGCGCCGAGGATAAAGGTGGCGCACTGGGGTCGGCAACCGGGGCAACGGTGGGCGGCCTCGTCGGGGCCATCGGTGGCCCGATTGGGGCAGTGGCCGGCTCGATGCTGGGTAGCGTGCTCGGCGAAAAACTCGGCGGCTGGCTGGGCGATATCTACGCCCGGTGGGACAAGCAGGACGAGCAACAGGCGATGCCGCCACCCGTGAAAGCCCAGGCCGACATGCGTATCGCCCTGGCCCCGGGCCTGGTGCTGCAAAACAGCGCCGTCACCGACAGCAACGCCTTTGGCTTACAGCTCGATGTGTATAACGGCGATAATTATCATATTTATTGAGGTGCGCAGATGAAAAGTACCGGTCAGGGCCGCTTTCGCGGCGTGCCTTTCTGGGTTTACAAAGAGCAGCGCAGTCGCGGCGGTCGCCGGGTGGTGCGGCGGGAATATCCGCTGCGCGAACACGGCGGGGCAGACGATTTAGGAAAAAAACTGCCTGAGCACACCTTCACCCTGTCACTGACCGGCGATGATGTGCAGGCGCAGCGGGTACGGCTGACGCAGGCGCTCAATGCGCCGGGACCGGGCGAGCTGTTGCACCCGGACTGGGGTACGCTGTCGGTGCTGGTTGAACATTTTGAAAGCCGCTACAGCGTCGATAACCAGCGTCTGGTGGAGTTTACCGTCACGGTGGTGCCGGTGACCGATGAGACCGCCCCTACGGTGGCGCAAGATACCGCTGGGGTGGTCAATCACTTAGGGGATGGCACGCTGGCCGCACTCTTTTCCACCCTGGCTGACGGCTGGCAGACCTCGTTGCATGACGCGCAGGCATTAATGGATACCGTTAGCGAGCAGGCCAACACGCTGGAAAGCGCCCTCACGGGTCTGGGGCTGCTGGCCGATATGCAGAGCTTTATCGCCTCGTTTACCGCCCTGCGCGGCAATATCCAGGGCATTATCACCACCCCCGACCGCCTGGCGCTGGCCTTCAAGGGCATTTTTCAGGGCATACAGCGCCTGCCGGCTTACCCCCAACCTGAGCAGATAAAAAACCGGGCACGCGCGCCAGTCTCCCCGCAGCCCGGCGCTCTCCAGCACCAGATAGTCCAGCTGGCCGACCGGCTGGACAGCGCTTTGGTCCGTCAGGATCGCCTGCGCGATAGGCAGGGGCTGCAACCTGCCACTCGCGCCACGGTGCAACTGCTGCACAATACGCTGCGCCTGGCGGTGGCGGTGGTGCAGGTACAGATGTTGTCGTCCCTGCTTACCGCCAGTCTGGCGGCGGTCGGCCCAAACGCACCGGCGCAGGTGTTGCCACACACGGTCTCGCCCGCCCCGCTGCCGCTCAGTGACAGCGCCAGCGTCTGGCTGGAAAGTACGCCGGATGTGGTGCGCGTCAGCCAGCAGGTCGCGCGCCGACTGGATGCGTGTGCCCTGACCAGCTCGGCGCTGGGCTATCAGAGCCTGGCCTTGCAGGTGCGGGCGTTAAGCCGCGCCTTTGTGGCGGATTTATCCCATCGCGGCGTGGCGTTACCCGGCCTGATCCAGGCCGCAGTGACAATCACCGAGCCGGCGCTGGTGACCCTGTACCGCATCACCGGCGATGCGCGTGACACGGCGCGCTTTATTCGTCGCAACCGGCTGCGTCATCCGCTGTTTGTGCCGGGTGGCGAGCGCGTGGAGGTGCTCGGTGGCTGAGGTGGCGTTGCGCATCGACAACCGGATTTTTACCCACTGGCTCTCGGTCAGCATTACCCGGGGGCTGGCGCGTCTGGCCGGGGATTTTACCCTCGGGATCATGATGCCCGGCCAGGCGTTGCCCGACAGCCTGCGCGCCGGCGGGGCGCTGGCGCTGACCCTTGACGGGCAACCGGTCATCACCGGCTACCTGGACAGCGTATCGCACAAGATGGGGGCCGACGCGGCACAGGTCACGATAAAGGGCCGGGATAAAACCGGCGATCTGGTGGATTGTTCGGCGATCTATCCGGGCGGTCAATGGCGTCACCGCACCCTGCAACAGATTGCGCAAGACCTGTGCAGCCCTTTTGGCATTGCGGTGCGCTGGGCGGTGTCTGACCCCGAGGCCGCCAAACCCTTTACCTCCTTTACCCTTGAACTGTCTGAAAGCGTGGCGGATGTGCTGAGCCGGGCGGCGCGTCACCGGGGCGTTTTGGTGACCAGTGATGCCGACGGCGATCTGGTGTTTACCCAGGCGGCGAACACCGCCACTGACACCCTGCGTCTGGGGGAAAATCTGTTGTCCGCCGAGTACACCGAAGACTGGCGCGATCGCCACAGTCAATATCTGGTTAAAGGCCACGGCGGCGGCGGTGGGCACGCGGGCGACGCCAACACCAACGCGCTACGCGCTGCCCCCAAGGGAGAAAGCGACGATCCCGCGATTGCTCGTTACCGCCCCAAAGTGATTCTGGCTGACAGCAAACTGACCCCCGCCACCGCACGGGCGCGCGCGCTGCGGGAAAGTCGCCGGGCACTGGCCCAGTCAGAGCGCTTTACCGCCGTGGTCAAAGGGTGGCGGCGCGAAAGCGGCGAACTGTGGCAGACCAACCGGCTGACTCGCGTCATTGCGCCGCGTCTGTCGATGGTCAGTCGTGACCTTTTAATTAGCCAGGTGCGGTTTGATCTCGATGCAGACCAAGGGGAGCGTACAACGCTAATTCTTGCCCCACGCGAGGCGTTTATCGTGCCGGCGGAGGCGGAGCGTCAGGCCAACGGGGCTGACGGTGGCGTCGATGGCCTGGTGCGGGCCTGGCTTAACCAGGGGAATAAACTCGATGAGTAATATCGCACTGCAACGCCTGCTTGCCCCGGTGATGCGCGGGATCCGCCTGTTGTTCGGGCGGGGCGTCCTGACCGGGGTGAATGACGGTCTGAAAGCGCAAAACGTCCAGTTGACGGCGCTGGACGGCGAAACCTTCGATGAGGTCGAGCGCCCGCAACAATACGGGCATATCAGCGTGCCGTTGCCGGGGGCTGAGGTGGTGTTTGCCTGCCTGGGCGGCAGTCGTGATCAGGCGACAGTCCTGGTGATAGAAGACCGCCGTTATCGACCGACCGGGCTGCCCGCCGGGGATAGCGGCCTGTATCACTATGAAGGGCATCGCTTGCGTCTGACCCGGGACGGGCGCTGCATCATCACCTGTAAAACACTGGAAGTGGTCGCCGAGCAGGAGGCGGTGTTTAACACCCCGACCGCGCGTTTTACCGATGATGTGGTGATTGAGAAAAACCTGACGGTGAAACAGAACATGACGATTGCCGGGAACGCGGAGTCCCAAGGTCCCTTTGCCGCGCCGGAAGCCGTTATCGGTGGCGTCAAACACAGCACCCACCGCCATCAGGAAAATGGCCAGGGCAGTCTGACCGGGGGGCCGCAATGAGCGACGCGGCGCTGCGCTGGATGAATGGCGAGGGGATGCTGTTACAGGCGGGCGCAGATTTACTCGCCGACGACAGTCTGACGACCACGGTGCTGCTGTGTCTGTTTACCGACCGGCGCGCTGAGATCTCCGACCGTTTGCCGGATGGTGGCCATGACCGGCGCGGATGGTGGGCGGACAGTTATCGCGACCGCCCGGTGGGTTCTCGGCTGTGGCTGCTGTCACGGGAAAAGGCGCTGCCTGCGGTATTGGCGCGGGCAGAAGCCTACGCCCATGAGGCGCTGCGTGGCCTGCTGGACGCCGGGATGATCAGCCAGTTGCATTGCCAGGCGAGTGCCCCGCTGCCGGGCTGGCTGCGGCTGACCGTGCGCCTGACGCTCAAGGACGGCAGTGCGCGCCCGTTTACCTTTAAAGCCCGTTTGGAGGGGATGTAAATGCCGTATCAGATACCCACGCTCGGCGAGCTTATCAGCCAGACGCAGCAGGATGTGGCGCAACGCCTGCCGGGCGCGCTGCCGGCCGAGGACAGTCTGTTGGGGGCCATGGCGATGGCGCAGGCCGGGCTGTCGGCGCTGGAGCATGAGCACCTGGGCTGGATAGCCCGGCAGATTATTCCGAGCGATGCCGACGAGAGCGAGCTGCTCAAACATTGCGCCTTTTGGGGCGTGGTGCGCAAGCAGGCCGCCCGGGCCAGCGGCCCGGTCAGGCTGTCGCTGTATGATGCCGCCAGTGTGCCGGTTGGCGCGCGTTTGCAACGGGCCGACGGCGCGCTTTACCGCCTGACAGACGCCGCCCAAGGTAAGGCGGGAACCTTAACGGTTAACGTCGAGGCCGACCAGCCGGGGCTGGCAGGTGACTGCGGTGCGGGACAGACACTCGGTTTTGTCACCCCGGTTGCCGGGGTGGCCCCGCAGGCGCTGACCGATGCGCCCGGGATCCGGGGCGGCGCTGACCGCGAGCGCGTGGAGGAATTGCTGTCGCGCCTGCTGTATCGGGTGCAGTTTCCCCCAGGCGGCGGCACACGCTGGGATTACGAGCGCTGGGCGCGCGAGGTGCCGGGCGTCACCCGCAGCTGGTGTCTGCCCACCTGGAACGGGGCGGGCACGGTGGGCGTGACCTTCGTGATGGACCATCACCCGGATATCTTCCCCGGCCCGGCCGATATTGCGCGGGTGACCGACTATCTCGCGCGCCACCGGGACCCGGCCACCGGCGAGTGGGTCGGCCAACCGGAGGGGCCGACGGTGACGGTGTTTGCGCCGGGGGCAAAAAAGGTCGATATCACGCTGCGTATCGCCCCCAATACCCCGGATAACCAGGCCCGTATCCGCGAGGCGCTCAGGCAACTGTTTTACACCGCGGCCAAACCGGGCGAAACCCTGTTGCCCTCGGCATTCTGGCGCGTGCTGTCCGGGATAGGCGGACTGGATGATTACGCCCTGAAAACCCCGCTGACGCCGGTCAGTAGCGGAAAAACCGAGCTACTGGTGATGGGGGATATCACATGGCTTTAAAAGCACACCAACGCGCACTGCTGCAATTGCTGCCTAATGGCCTGGCCTGGGACAAAGCGCCGGATACGCTGCTGGCGTCGCTGGCCGACGGCCTGGCCCGCAGCACAGCACGCGTCACCGAACGCGCCGAGCAATTGTTGGCCGAGCGTTTTCCGCTGACCGCCACACGGTTGCTGGCTGACTGGGAGCGTTTTTTAGGGCTACCGGACTGTGATATCGGCGACGATGCCGGTATCGATGAGCGCCAGCGCTATGCGGCCAACAAGCTGCGGATGAAACCGAGCCTCAACCGGCAGTTTTACATTGACCTGGCGCGGTCTTATGGCTTTACGGTGAGCCTGAGCACCTTGCCGGATAATCAGTGGGTCACGATGGTGACGATTGAGACCCACGTGGACTATCGCCCGATGCATGTGCTTGACCCGATCACCACGCCGCTGCGTATTTATTACGCCGGGATACTCGAATGCCTGTTAAACCGCTATAAGCCGGCGCATCAGGACTTTCGCTATGTGTATGCTGACAAAAAGGAGAAAGGCTAATGTATTTTTTAGATAACAACAGCGGCATAGCCACCATGCCGCCGCTGAAAGAAACCCAGAGCACTACGCCGTTATGGTTTACCGAGGGTGACGGCCACAAGGGCATCAGCTGGCCGGGGGAGGACTGGTTCAATATCCAGCAAGCCGAACAACTGGCCTTGCTGGAAGCTGCGGGCATCCGCCCGGATAAGGGCAAGCTAAACCAGCTGACGTTGGCTATCCGGGCGATTATCGGTCAGGAGGCGTTACTGAAAACCCAGGCATTGGCGGAAATTGCCGCAGCGGGCAAAGGGGCACAGAAAAAGGCCCGTACGCATCTGGGCCTGGGCAAGCTGGCGACCCAGGACGGCATTCAGGAGGCGACGCTTCACCGCAAAGGGATAGTGCAGTTAAACAGTTCCCCTCGCAGCGCGGACGAAACTACCGCCGCGACGCCTAAAGCGGTCAATGACCGGGTGAATGCGGTTGTTGACAAAGCGCCGTCTGATTTAGATACGCTGAACAAGCTGGCGAAAGCGATCAGCAATAACCCCAAATTTGCTGAAAACGTCATGCAAATTTTGAGTCAAAAACTGGCAAAAAATGAGAATGGGGCCGACATCCCGGACAAAAATCAATTTATAAAAAACCTTGGTTTGTTAGAAACGGTAAATCTGGCTAAAAATGCCACACCCAATCAGCGTAAAATTAACGGCAAAACTCTCACTCAGGATGTGCAGCTAACTGCCACAGATGTTCATGCTGTTACACCCGAAGTATTGCGTGTCGAAATCCCGGTAGGTATTCCCCTGCCTTGGCCTGCTGAAAGAGCGCCGACCGGTTGGTTTATCTGCAACGGTGAGCCATTCGATAAGAAAAAATACCCGCTTTTAGCACTCGCCTATCCATCAGGAAAACTCCCTGATTTACGTGGTGAGTTTATTCGTGGCTGGGATGCTGGGCGAGGCGTGAATCCTAGGCGTAAGGTTTTATCGTCTGAAACTGCATCACTCGAGAGCCACGCTCATGGTTATCGGGACAGGTATTATGTTGAAGATGATGGTCCACTAGGCCACGCAAACAATAAAGAAAAAATGCCTGTAGGGTATAATGCAGATACAGGTTCACGTGCTACGGATGGAGATAATGATTCTTTTCTATTCATTGACAAAACAACGTCTAATGCAGGCGGTAGCGAAACCCGCCCGCGAAATGTCGCGTTTAACTACATTGTCAGGGCGGCCTGATAATGTTGAGTTAGTAGCAAACCAGCTCCCATGTTCTCGGCGCTTTAATCCCTGTTCTGGTATAATCTGCACTGATAATTAACGATTTTCCGACTATTTCGACATAAGTACCTAAATTGCCCTCGGGAGCAATACCTTTGTATTTTACCGTCGCGTTTGCCGAGAAAATGGCATGAGGGACGGGACAAGGTAAAGATACCGTATAAATCTGTCCGGCATTGAGTGGTGGTGTGATGCCCCATTGTCTGATAAGGCCGCTGTCACCACATTTCCACCATCCATTCGTAGCGAGGTGAGCTGTATTTTTTGCTCCTCGATTGTTAATCTGCATATTAAGCCAGCTGCTTAACGCCCCGCCCCAAATAGGGCCAGTTACATCACCATTTTCTTGATAAACCGCGGTTCTGCCGCCCCATGAGATATGCAAATTGCTATGAGTATTGATGGTTCCATCAATTTCTACACTCTTTAACCAATGCAATCGATCATTATTCCAGGAAGCTACTTTTGCATTATTAGCATAAAATGCCACGTTGCCATCGCCATTAGCCCGTAATCCTGAATCGTTATCGCCGATATGCACAGATTGGGTCACATGGAGGTTGCCATTGACGCTACCACCCGTTCGTTTATCCAGTGCATTTTTTGCACAATCTACCGTTTCCGTTAAACCAAGGTTTTATTGAATTCAGAATTTAGCTAATATTTTGACCAAAACCAGGCATAATAAGTCTTTTAGAGGAAGGTTAAGGGGCTAAAATGGCAAAAATAGGCTATATGAGGGTGTCAAAAAATGACCAAAACACCGATTTACAGCAAAAATCCTTGATTTGCGCAAATTGTGAACAGATTTTTGAGGATAAAATCAGCGGAAAAACAGACCAGAGACCCGGATTAAAACGTGCTCTAAACGCACTGAAATCGGGTGACACATTGGTGGTCTGGAAGCTGGATAGACTGGGTCGCAGCATTAAACATTTGATTACTTTAATATCCAAACTTGAAGATGAAGGCATTCATTTTCATAGTTTAACGGATTCTATCGACACCTCTTCGTCAGCAGGTCGTTTTTTCTTTCATGTGATGAGTGCCTTGGCGCAAATGGAGCGGGAGCTTATTGTTGAACGTACTCAGGCAGGTTTGGCTGCAGCGAGAAGCAGAGGACGAAGAAAAAAAACCGCTTTACCACGACGGCTGAACTTATGTTGCAACTCTCAACTGCAAAACGACAAAATAAGCTCAAACAATATCTATCACGTTCGGTGATGGCCCCGAAGTTATTGATCATAGATTAGATTGCATATCTACCGTTTGGGCGAGAGGAAGCAAACCTATTTTTCAATGTGATTGCCAAACGTTAGCAAAGACTTGAAAAATTTAGTGGAGTGTGAGACTAAAGAGACTGTATTTATTTAAGGGGGATAATAATGAGTGAATTTTCGGGAAAGGATTTATATCAAATAAAAATCACACTAATTGATAGTAAACCACTAATTTGGCGACGTTTGATCGTTCTGAAGACAATACCTCTTGATGAACTACACATGGTTATACAATTAGCTATGGGTTGGACAAATGATCATTTGTACAGTTTTGAAAAAGGAGATTTGCGATATGGAATGATTATGGACGATTTTAAAGAAACATATCTGCAAGATAGTACAGGTGTGCCTTTGAGCAAACTCCTTCGTAAGAAAGGAGAAAAAATGGTTTACTTATACGATTTCGGAGACAACTGGGATCATTGCATTTTGCTTGAAGAATCATCATTGCCTGATCAGGAATTACTCCAGCTCCCCATCTGTATAAAGGGAGCGGAAGCCTGCCCATCTGAAGACTCTGGGGGGCTTTGGGGATATTACCAAAAGCTCAAAGATATTCAAGATGTTGATAATCCAGAGCGTGAAGAATTACACGAGTGGCTAATGTGCGACATAGCTGAACGAGCATATGACCTTAAAACTATCAATCAGCGGTTGATTAATTTTTACTCTTGAAATATACACATGGAGTGTCCATAGTTCAAAAGGTAGCATTTTAAGTGCTACCTCTGAGACTAAGGTGAGAACATGAGTGCTCTATTGACGAGCAGTTTGGTTAATAAATATTCGCTATCTTGCCCTCGCTGGGACACAGCATCAAGAATTTAATCGGTTTAATCTCTGAATTGAAAGATAAAGGGATTCATTTTCATAGTTTGACAGATTCTATCAACATCTATTCGTAAGTAGGGCGTTCTTTTATGTGATGAACGCTTTGGGGCTAATGGAGCTTACAGCGGCGAGAAGCAGAGAGAGCGTATCGGCGGTAGGTCTTGCTCATTTATCTTATGTATAGGAACAGTAGGCTCAAGAATTACTTGAGTCCTGCCATAGTAGAAAAAAGCTTGTATTACTTTATCTAGTTTCATCGGCCATCATCTACAAATATTGTCCCGTTGATCGTACCACTAGAACAGACCAAAGTGCCTCCGATGAAAAATAACAGTGTAATTCCGTTGCACTGATGGAAACAAGAGTAGCTCACCATTTATCGCACGTTTTGGCTTCAAATATCGCACGCCGCATCAACAAACACTAAACGCCCTATCCTTTCACTAGAAAGAAAAGTGATAAATCGTGTTGAAAAAGCAATATCAATTTGTCCTACTAAAGTGTATGACACATTTAATAACTGCTGTTTGCCTATAGCAGCTCTATACAGCGCCAAACGTTTTAACAATAAACCTAAATCCAACTTTGGAGTCACTGCTAATGGTTGAGAATAAGAAAACAGTAAAAGTTAAAGAGGTAAAAATGCAAAACCACGAACCTGAATTAATGGGGAGTCAAAATACTGACGACCTATTAGATTTTCGTATTTATGCGCTAACTTTTTTCAATAACAAATTGACTTTATCAACCAATGACCGAAAAGATTTTTGGCTAGAAATCGCTCCCACCATTGGCTGGATAAAGTTTGAAAAACACAGCACGGAGGATGAATTTATCCCAAATGGAGCACTGTTTGTAGCCACTGAATTGCGTTCGGCATGTGATTTAACCCCTTACCCAATAATTCAAGCACGATGTGTTCTGTGGCGTCAGCGGGAAGCTGTTTTATCTGCTGTAAAAACAGCTTTTTTTCTTCAGAATCGTTAACATTTTGCTGAATAAATTCTCGAATAACCGCTAGAGATTCATTATGGAGTTTTACGGTAACGATCTTCAAAGAAGCTGAAATACCACCCTCCTCAGTAAGAAGGTTTATAGCGTCTTTGGTTGCTTTAATCAGATGTATTGCAGGTTCTTTTCCTGAAAGGCATTCAAGAATTCCTCCCTTAATCATTCCTTCTTCTTGCAAATAGGCGATGTTTTGAAGAAGCTTTTTCTTATCAACTAAACGTAAATGATCAGGAATATTTTCTGTTTCAATAACATCGGGATAATCGTACACCGCTAACTCAAGCAGTTCAAATTGTAAATTTCTATCGAAATTAGCTAATGAATCATTCATTACTCTACCTCTTGGTTGTTGTGGAAAACACCAAGTGTACCACTGCCGCCTGAGGTGGCTAAATAATCAGGTAATCAAATCAATTAAGAGTTAAATTGACTTTTAGCTAATTCAGAAAGAACTTGAGTCACTGTACCAGCATTAGCAAACAAAGTATCAACACATTTGCCTACAACAGATTCTGCGCCTTTTTCTTTCACTAGTTTTAAAAGCGTTTGCTTTTCTGGTTCAGCTAAATTAGCCGATCTGATAATTGTTTCAATTTGCTCAAGAGTATTTTTGTGTATTTTAATTGTAACGGCGTTTAGTTCACTACCGATAGTATCGGTATTGGCGTAATCAAAACCTTTAGCAGTTAAAGCCATATGCTCAACATAAAATAATGAATAATTATTATGACCTAAAACAACTGCACCTTTTTTAACAAGACCAATTTCAATCAAATAATTAAGATCTAATGCTAATTGATTAGTGCCTATCTTTTCCTCTAAAAAGTCAAATTTCTCAGTGCTTATTGGCTGCATGGGGCTATCAGGATTATTTAATTCTCGAATTAGCATTAAATGCCTCTCTTTAATTGGTGTCATTGAGCGTGTCATTCCTTTTTCTATGTGTTGTGGTGAGCATATAATAACCTGTTTTGTGTGTTGTGGTAAATACGCAAACCACTGCCGCCTGAGGTGGCTAAATAATCAGGCAATCAAATCAATTTCAGGATGTGTGAATGCGGCTCAGCGCTCGTGGGACAGTCAAGACTATAAATTATCTTTCAAAAATAGCTAAATATAGTTTGATTGCGTTTACCCGTCCGTGATGACTGTAATCGGACACCAAGTGGCACTTGGCACACATCCTACCTTTTCAGTAAATGTTAACGAGGGAGTACACATCATGAGATTGGATAATCCACACATTGTAACGGCAAAACACCCAAATATGGGAAATCTGGTTGGGGTGACTAATGGTAGCCGTAATTTGAGCGATGCGAAATACTTAAGCAGCATTGATATATGGAATGACGACGACATGGAAACAAGAACTTTCAAAACGATAATACACTGCTTAACAAAAGAAAATAATCGTCTCAAAAAAGAGAATTTAAGACTGATGAAGGTACATCGTGAGATTGCCGGGCTGTGCAGGACTTGAACCTGCAACCGAAGAATTAAACCCTCTGCTATATCATTAAGCTAACAGCCCTATGGTAATTATAGTGCAATAATTAGAAGAATTTGAGTATTGCTGTTGCAGCACTAACAATCCCTAACATGACAGCACTTAGCTTTATAAGGAGACTATTAGTTAAAGCTTCAACATCTTTTCGGACTAATGCTATATCAGAAGATAAATCTTTGCGAACATTAGAAATTTCAGCAGATAAATCTTTACGGACATCTGCAATTTGAGCATCAGTTTTTTCGAAACGTAAATTCATCTCAGCCGATAAGTCTTTACGAACATCAGCAATTTCAGCAGATAAGTCTTTGCGAACATCAGCGATTTGAGCTTCGTTTTTTTCAAAGCGAGCAACCATATCTTTACGTACGTCTTCTAAATCTCTTTTTGTTGCTACATCAGCAACCTTATGTGACTTACGTACAGCAATAGAAATTGCTTTTGCCTGCTCTTTTGGCAAACCTGCATTCTCTAATGTTTCGACAAATTCTTGTGTATCAAATGCAACCTGACCCATAACGTTATCCCCCTTTTTGGGAAGTATAACGGGTTTAGGGTTCAATCTGCAAAATCTTTCACGTTAATACCTTAATTCGTTTAACTACGGAGAAATATTTTTATGTCTAAATTAATTGTTATCGAAAATACCGTTGTTCGGCAAGATGCTTTCGGCCGTTACTGTCTAAATGATTTACATCGTGCAGCAGTTGCGCAAGGTAAAGTGACCGAATCTCAGCGGCCATCAGCTTTTTTAAAAAGCAAAGGTATTCGTAAGATAGCAAAAGCTTTAGGTAATAACTCATTAAACACAATGCATGGTGGCATTGAATCAGGAATTTGGGCTGTAGAAACATTAGCTATCCGTTACGCTACGTGGCTTAAAAAAGAAACAATTACATGAGTTTCGCACAGGCATATAAAGTTCTAGAAATGGCTTAAAAGCAATGGTTAATCTGTAAGTTACTAAAACACATAAATTTTATTAAATTACAATAACTTGTATTTAATTTATAAGGTTTTGTCTATTTATATATCATGCTGAATTAAACTTAAAAATAGCGCGTTTTTTTATTGGTGCGAAACTCGTGAATTATAGAAAAAAATAGAGCAACAACAGCCTGTAATTATAACCTAATAACTCATCAACAAGAATTTACCGATAAGATTAATGCGGGACTTATATTACTGGATTTTGCAAAAACAGAACTTAATCTCAAGCCTTCTGAAATAATTAACGCGACAAATAAATTGAGTAAGTACATAGGCATAGAAAATATTCTATCAACAGCCAATTTCCCAGACTGCTAAGCGTGATGATGAACGGGATTGCAGCATAATAAAACATTGACATTTTAAATACCCATTGACGAAAGAATAAATCATGCGCTATAGTTTACTTGCATCTGAAAAATCAGATGTCGGGTTTCACAGCTTCGGTGGTGGTAGTTAACCCTTATCTAAAGGTAAAAACTATGACTACTCAAACAATAACATTTCGTAATGTTCATTTTAATGTAATCCGTCGTAATAACCATATTTGGCTTACAGCTACAGAAATAGCTCAAGCTTTGGGTTATAAAAAATCAGATGCAGTAAGTCAGATCTATGATCGAAATGCGGATGAGTTTACCGCCGACATGACCTTGACACTCAATTTGAAGGTCAAGGGATTTGGTAACGGAAACTCAGAAAAAGAAGTGCGTATATTCTCCCTACGAGGTGCTCATCTTGTTGCTATGTTTGCTCGTACTCCAGTAGCCAAAGAATTCAGAAAATGGGTACTCGATATATTAGACAAGGAAGTTGGCAATCCACAACCCAGACCAGAAGCACCCGAACTCTTAAACGATAACGATACTCGTAACCTAGCTCATTTGGTATGGAGCATGGCGAATGGATTTAGATTTGAGAGAGCATGGACACAAGGTATTTGGTATGCGCTACGTGATGCGACAGGAGTTGCCTCACCTCAGCACTTCGAAGTCAATCAAATAGCAATAATCGCAGAAGAATGCCGACGAATTTACGGCATGACTAATACACTTAAATCCGCTATTTTTGATGCTGAAAAACAAGTTATTCGTCGTCTACTCCGCCATAAAGAAAATGTCGAGACGGTACTTCGTGAAATGCAACAACTGTTAGAAGCCAGTACTCACGAACACGATAGCGTCATGAGCCAATCACTTGAAAAATGGCAACAAGCGAACGTCAATCGCTTCCCCCAACGTAACTAAATAATCTTAACGCCCCTTTTCAGGGGCAATCATTCATCAATTTAACTATTGAGAGATTCTTACATGCAAAATTTAATCAATATCGAAACAAAAAACATTAGTGGTGAATTAATCCAAACGGTAAATGCTCGAGATCTACATGAATTTTTAGAGATTAAATCCAGATTTAATGACTGGATAAAAAATCGAATTAAAGAATATAACTTTATAGAAAACTTAGATTTTATAACGCTTACTAAAAATTTAGTAAGCGGTGGTTCAAGGGTTGACTATCACATTTCCCTCGACATGGCGAAAGAGCTATCAATGGTTGAACGCAACGAAAAGGGGAAACAGGCCAGGCAGTACTTCATTGAATGTGAAAGACGGATTTTACAACCTCAAACATTGCTACCAACAACCAAAGAACTGGCACTCATGGTTGTTCGGGCTGAGGAAGATAAAGAAAAGCTATTACTAGAAAACAAGAACCTCACAACAGAAATCGATAGCCTAAAAAACCTGTTTCAGGTTGGTATGTCACCCGTTCAGTTTTGCAAACAACTTAATGGCGTAAATATTAACCAGGTTAACCTTTTTCTAGAATCGCGTCATTTTCTCTACGATGCAGAAAAGGATATCAGCAAGGCTCATGTCTGGCGTGTTCATTCTTATGCAAGAGATAAATATTTAACCGAATCACCCTTCATCATGACAAACGATTACTGGCAACGTCAGTGTTACAAAATCGTTCTGCTAAAAAAGGGGGCTTCATGGCTATATAACCAATACCTCAAAACTAAGCTACCGATGAAGAAAGAGTGGAATGGTGAATTTACCCACGAAAAATATAGTCAGGTGGCATAAGGCGTAACGATGAACAAAGACAACATCCTGCTAGCACTGGCAAGAGAGGCAGCAAAGTTAGCGATTAATACCCAACGACAAGATATATGGCTAATCGCTTTATCACTGCAACTAAAAGCTTATGGAAAAAATCATCATGCCCCTTAAATCTGAAAAGGCGAAAAAACGCCATCTTAAAGAAAAAATTATCACTCTGCTACTGGATTCGTCCTTTTCACAAAATGAAATCGAGTTATTAGTCACAGAGATTAAAGCCAGAAAAAACAGGATGCTATTTCAGTTCGAGGAGGTCAAATGAACCCTTACGCCATGGAAGATTACTGGTACGAACAACAGCAAGAAATTGCTTATTGGGAGGACAGGCTGGACGACGAAATCAGCGAACTTGTCCAGCCTGTTTATGACTGCCTGCCTTCCTCAGTGATGCGAAAACTCAGTATTGAGGATTTTGACGATATCTGGAAGGCACTGTTTGACCATTTCAAAAATGAGAATATCCATCAGTACAAAGCACTTCGAGCGCCTAAGAGGAAATATCTATGAGCGAAACACAACATACCGAAAAAGAGAGCAGTTTTCAACAACAGGTTTGGGAAACGCTGTCGGCGATTAATGTTAACGATAAAGTTGAAAAGAAAAGCCGCCTTTCTTATCTCTCATGGGCGTGGGCGTGGGCGTGGGCGTGGGGCGTATTAATGGCACATTACCCAGAATCCTACTATGTCATTGATGCCGTTAGCTATAACAATGATGGCAGTGCGATGGTGTCATTAACCCTCACCGTCAAACAGGGTAATAACGAATGTCCGCGCAAAATGTGGTTACCCGTTATGGATTACCGGAATCAGGCTATTTCCAAACCTAACGCTGTTGATATCAACAAAGCGCTGATGCGCTGCCTCACTAAAGCCATTTCGATGTTTGGATTAGGATTTTATATCTATGCGGGTGAAGATTTACCTGAGCAAGAAAAAGTTGTGATGCAGAAAGAAGAAGCGCAACAAAAGGCTCGTTACAATCAATTAATCAAGGAATTAGAAATAGCAGCAAAAGGCGGTGTTGAATCAATGAAATCCCATTGGCTGCAATTAAAACCAGAAGAGACGGATATCATTGGCGAAGAAAATAAAATGGCTATTTATCGCAACATTGCAATGAAAAATGAGGCTAATCATGAAGCAGAAAACGGACGAGTGGTTTCAGGCAAGACTTGGGAAAGTCACCGCCAGCAATTTACACAAGGTGTTATCCAAAGGCAAGGGAACAACACAACGAAACTACCTCATGCAGTTAATCTGTGAAACGCTCACCGGACGACGAGAAGAAATTAAAACCAATCAGGCCATTGAACGGGGCATTGCCCTTGAACCTCAAGCCAGAGCACGATATTGCCTCAATGAGTTTGATGTCACGGTCACCGAAGTGGGCTTTATTCCCCACCCGACTATTGCGCTATTTGGTGCTAGTCCTGACGGTTTGGTGAATGATGATGGACTTATCGAAATAAAATGCCCCAACACCACTACCCACATTGAAACCATTATCACAGGAAAACCCAAACACGAATACCTGTTACAAATGCATGGGCAAATGACGTGTACAGGGAGAAACTGGTGCGATTTTGTCAGCTATGATGACAGACTCCCCCCTAACCTTGCCTACTATAAAATCCGAATTATCAAGGATGACAATTTAATTAACGAGATTGAACAGGCTGTTCAGGCATTTATTGAAAAATTGAAATCAGAAATCAACAAAATTAATCAATACGTGGAGGCTCCATGGCAAACCAGAACCAGTGTCACTTTACCGGACGCATCGGTAAATTAGAAATCCGCTACACCCAGGATAAAAATCCCATATCCGTATTTTCTCTCGCTATCAGCAAATCAAGAAAAGACAATAGCGGTCAATGGATTGATGACACAACATGGATAAACTGCAAGGCATTTAAGCAAATAGCCGAATATATTGAGAAGCATGCACAAAAAGGCACTTTTGTTCGTGTTACCACTGCCTATCAGGAAAATAAATGGACAGACAAATCCAGTCAGCAAAGGATATCCCCCGAATTTTTAGTCAATGACGTTGAAATATTGGGCAACCGGAAGGAAAGAAAACCGCAGGAAAGTCAAGGTAAAACGGGTATACCAACCACTAACCAGCCGAACAGTAACGCTATTCATCAAGCTGATTTTGAAGACGAAGATATACCTTTCTAGACGCTAATTATACCGGAGGTTAAGTTATGAAACTTAACATCATTAAATTATTAATCACGACATTATTGTTTATCAGCGCGGCATTTGCTTTCGAATTGATAGTTGGTCACATTGCGCATGCCGATACCATTATTGACCCACAAATCAGATTTAAACGTGGCGAATTAGGCAATATTCATTTAGGCGGGCAAGAGCTACTGGTTATTGGCATCATGCTAGTTCCTGCACTCTTAATCTATTTTGGGATATTTCTCGATACCTTGAAGAAATAGTTACAAAACAAGAAGTCATTACCCATCCTAATCTATTCCACTTAATCAACATCAATATTCATTTCATCAATTAATTTTGAGGTATTCCTATATGCAAAATTTAATCAATATCAAAACAAAAAACATCAATGGTGAATTAATCCAAACGGTTAACGCCCGTGATTTACATGCGTTTTTGGAAATCGGTAAAGATTTTACTACATGGATCAAAGACAGAATTAAGCAATACGGCTTTGCTGAAAATCAGGACTACATAATTGTAGAAAATTTGAGCTCCCCAAAATCGGGGAGCGCGAATTCTAGGCAACAAGTGCTTAAAGAATACGCAATCTCTCTCAATATGGCGAAAGAGCTATCCATGGTTGAGCGTAATGAGAAAGGGAAACAGGCGAGGCAGTACTTCGAATGCGAAAGACGGATTTTACAACCGTCATTACCGGGTAATTACATCGAAGCGCTGGAAGCCCTAGTTATCTCCGAAAAGGAAAAAGCCGTTATTACTGACCAGAGAGATCAAGCACTTCGAACAAAATCACAAATCAGCCGCACTCGTGAAGCTTCTGCAATGGGTAAACTTAGTGTGGCTACCCGTAAAAATCGGGAGCTAACAGAACGGTTGGGAGAAAGTTTTAAACATGCCACTATCACAGCAGTAAAGAATGCCACAGGGAAAGAATATAAATTTGCGCCACTTCGTCGATGGTGTCGTGAGAATCAGGTGGAAGCGACCGAAGTACCCGATATTCGTTATGGTCAGGTTAAGTCATGGCCTGCTGAATCATGGCTACAGGTATACGGTATCAATCTGAAATCGTTATTTGCTAATAGCCAACGTATTCACTAGAAATTGACAGCTATTTGGCACTTCCAAATATCTCAAAAAAAGACCAGCGCAAGGCTGGCCAACACCAGGGAAAATGTTGCTGTTAACCAACACACAACGGCAACAATACTACCACAAACACTTCATAAATGACCATATTTCAATCAACATTTACATTCATTTAATAAATAAAATCAAGAGTTTTACACTATTTATTAACAAATAACTAGAGGAACTGTATGAATAACACCCATGAATACCGAACAACGTTACATCATGTCAAAGCAGGGATGCAGGTTATTTATCATGGTGAGATGATGAAAATAATTGGATTGAAGGAGAAAAAATTAACAAACAAAGGATTGATATATCAATTTTATACCGATGGAGAAAACGGAACATTAACCGGAAATGGCGGCAATAAAATCACTGTGTTAGAAAAAATAGACGACTTGCATAAAAATAAAAGCGGGTATGTTTAGAAGATGAAGTGAAGTATGACCTGATACTCGCAGACCCACCCTGGCAATACCAAAACAAAGCATCAAACGGCGCAGCAAATAAATCCTAATACTCTTCCCCACAAATCATATCCCCTTACCTAACAAAGAACGAATATCACCATTCGTGCTTAGGCTATCTCTTTTTGTGGGGCAATGAAGCGCCTGAGAATAGTGTGAGTTTTTAAATGAGGATAAATAAACATGATTACTTTAGCGGAATGGAACGCTCGAAGGGATAGGCCACGCCGAATGGATACCGTCAGAATTTGGGCAAGAAACGGACTTATACAGCCCCCACCCATCAAGGACGGCAGAGAATACCTTGTCGAAGAATATGCCGTCAAAGTTAACTGTATTAGCGAAATTAGCCATCAAAGTATGTTGCTGCAAAGGATAGGTTATGACCGGAATCAGAAAAATAAAAAATAGAGATTTGCCCCCTAACCTGTACAAAAGAAATGGATATTATTCCTATAGAGACCCGCGTACACGGAAAGAATACGGATTAGGCAGAAACAAAGCCTATGCAATTAACGAGGCTATCAGTGCGAATCAGTTATTGCTCAATACAGAGAAAGTAAAACCTCTAACAGAAAGGATCGATGGACAGGGAAGTGTCTATTTTCATGAGTTTTTAGATAGATATGAAGAAATATTGAAAACAAGGGGCTTAAGAGAAAAAACATTAATAGATTACAAAAGTAAACTGTTAGCGATAAGAAAAGGAATTCTTGACGCGCCGATAGAAAATATTTCTACTAAAATGATCACCGACTTTATTCATGCATATATAATTGACGGAAAAACTTCCTCAGCAAGCATTTACAGAATAACACTAAAAGATATATTCAATGAAGCATATTGTTTAGGTATTATAAACAATAATCCTGTTTTACCTACAAAGTCACCAAAAGTTAAAGTACAAAGAACAAGGTTATCTTTAGATGATTTTAATTTAATTCTAGAATCAATAGATGATGAAGCACATTGGTTAACAATAGCCCTGAAATTAGCTTTAGTTACAGGTCAGAGAGTCTCTGATATATCAAAAATGAAATATGAAGATCTTCATGATGACAAGTTATGGATTATTCAACAAAAAACAGGAACTAAAATAGTTATTCCTTTAACCGTTGAAATAATAGGTATTAAGCTATCAGCCATAATAAAAATTAACGAAAACGATTCAGAATATATTATTAATGATGCTGGCAAAAAAGTTTCAATAGAAAAAATATCAAAAGGATTTGCAAAATTAAGGGATAAAACAAATTTAACATGGGAAGGTACACCTCCATCATTTCATGAAATAAGAAGTTTATCTGCAAGATTGTATACAGAGAAAAATGGCAGTGATTTTGCTCAAAAATTACTAGGCCATAAATCAGCGAAAATGACCGCAAAATATCAGGATGATAGAAATAATGGATGGATTGAAGTATAATTCATAGTGAATGAACAGTGAATTATAGTGATAAAGTAAATATAGTTTATTGATATATAATGAAAAAATATTGTAGCATCTTTGGAGATAGAAGATGGAGCACAATGAACAGCGAATGCTTTACCAGTGGTTAACTACCGGTTTGGCAAAAGGTAATTGTCGCATTCAGCTTGCTTATGTTGAAGGGGATGGTCAGTGGTGGTCATGGTTATCGAAAGATTCGGCAGGTATTTGGTGTGACCACTCTAATTGGCAGCAGGCGCTGCAAACCTATAGTGGTAGTGCTGATCCAACGCTTGTTACTGAAGATTTGTTTCCTTGCATTAGCGCAGCCTGGTTTGCATTGCTTGGTGAAACGGTTAATGCAAAATTGAGCCAACAGCCGATTAATTACCGGTTACCTAAGGGCATTTATCCCGTTATTACGGTAGATGAATGTCAGTTTGTGGTGGTTAATATTGGAGCAGAAAAGTGGCAGGCAGCTTTCGCAGATTGGACGCCATTTCAAGCCCCACCTGTGCAAGTGACGGTTAAATTGTTAGCCGGTTTTATTGCTGATTGTGAAAATATTCGTCATAAGTATGGTTATTGGTTAGCTGGTGATGTGGATATTCGACAAGGCGAAGCATTATTATGGTGGCATGAACCATTGGCTATCGTGACATTAACTGATGTTAATCAATTATGGGTAAAGGAAATCCGACCGACGGTTACATTTAACCAAATACCCTATTTAGCTCAGATTGCTACCATCGATTTGCCATTAGCACAACTGTATACCCTCATAGCCGCCGAAAATTTGACTGGTAAGGTGATGTTAGAGACACGAGTCTGTTTATTGCGAAATGAACAACGCGTTGCTTGGGGTGAGTTATTAACTGCTCGAACTGGGATGGCATTTCATTGTCTTGAACTTGAAAAATAGTTTTACTGTTTTTTCTTGCCTCTTTTTCTAATGCAATAATATTAAAAATATTTAGCTTAGACAAAAGAGGTAGAAAAAACAGTGTGTCATCAAACTAGATATGATCATGTTTATGATGACATGCAATGCATTTGATTTTATCAGATAAATACAGCAGGATTAACGATACGATTACCGCGCCAATAAGGTATAAATAGCCAGTGGCTTTGTCATGCCAGTCGAATAAAAACATGCAGAGTAGAATGAAATCGATGATATTAACAGAAAAGCGATTATCATCAATAAGTACGACACAATCAGCGATAGGCATTTTTTCATATAACCTCCTATTAGATTAGATGACAATATTATTTAAACATCTATCTTTCATTAATATGATCCTAATTATAGATGATTATTAACGGATCGTATAAAAAATTTAAATTTTTCATTATATTTAATATCTTTTGCTACCGTTAATAATCATTTTTTAGGCTATTATAAATTTTTTTGCAGCACTTATCGCCAGGCGGATGGTTGAATTTTTTTCAAAACATCATGACAGTGCTCTATTGCATAATCAATCATCAGATCATATAAAATGGCAGTGCAAGAAAAAGCGTTTTCGCAGCCAAGTAATCGATTCTTCCAATTATTAAAGGTATCTTGCGCAATCAGCGTGGGATCAAGTTTATGGGCTTTTTCCATTAAGGCGTAAGCATAATATCTTAGCATCAGAGGAGAATCCAATTCGGTACCAAACACAGCACTGGATGAATAACGGGTAAAAACAGCGGATAAAGCCAGCAGATGTTCAGCTTTATTTCGTTCGCTACTGTTAGCCAAATTATATAGTTTTATGATTTTATTATAATTTTCATTTTTTAAGCTATAGCCATGCTCAAAATCAAGCACATGAGTAAAAATCTCTTTTAGTGTCTGTTGCGACGCCTGATCAACTAATTTAGTGGTAGAAATATTGGATTTTTGTGCATTAAGGAATAGCGTGTCCAGCTGTTCGCCTAAATTTAGTGCTTCAATCAGCTTATTGAATGTTGCTTGGTGTTGGCTATAAGAAAAATGACTAGAAAACAGCGAGAAATCTTGGTTGAAGCATTCATCTAGACTGAATTGTTGCGGGCCTAAATTTTCGCCATCGTGAAAAATAAAAATGTTATTCCACTTGGTTTCCAGATCAGGATGTAGCATTTTTGTCAGAATATTTTCCGCAACTATTAATGTTCTACCTGCATTTTTCGGTGAAAGTAACAGATAGTTTTGCGCGTTGCTCTCTGCCCAATCTGCCTTTCCATCATAATTGCCAAATATTTCCTTAATTTGTTGATATGCTAGTTGTTGTTTTATTTCAGGAAGTTGTAGATATTGTTCATACAATTGGTTAGCCATTGGGGCGATTTTGCTATCAATATTTCCTACTGTTCTAGCAGCCAATATAGTTTGAATAAAGCTACTGTTAAATTGGGGGGAAACCATGAGTTTTGGTTGATGGTTAAAATAATCGAGAAAAATATTAATATTAGCAGGACGCGCTTCCAGCATATTAATTAATTGTGTTGAGGGGTTTGCCAGGTAATTATCCATCAGTTTATTGATAAAATTGCTAATTTCTTCATTGCGAATAAACGGCGGTTTACCCAAAATATCTAATAGTGGTAAAGTGACATGGCTGAGATTAATGTCTGGCTGGTCAAGGGAATGAACGAGCTGTAGAGCTAATTTGTTTTTTAGTTCACTATACCGGTTATCGATCGTATTAAGGCTAGTTAGCAGACTGCTTTGGTTGTTGAAATGATTCAGTAGTGCATCTAGGGTATCCTCATCCCACTCGCCAGGCAGGTGAAGGGTAAAACTGTCGTGTAAAGAAGCACCGGCAAAATTAGTGTTACTAATTGTTAACTCTTTTAAGATAGTATTACTCAGATCAGCGTTGCTAACATCGCTGTTCGCAAGGTTAGCCCCAGTTAGGTCAGCTTGATCAAAAATCGCCTCACGTAGTGTAAGGCCATTCAATTTGGCTTGCGTTAAATTGGCACTAGTGAAATTTACACCATTGATGTTAGTATCAACTAATATCACACCAGTTAGATTAGCCTTGGTCAGATTGGCGTCAGTCAAGTTAGCGTTCGCTATCTTAGCTTGCGCCAAATTGGCGCCAGTCAAATCACTATTAGTCAAGTTACTATTATTTAAGTAGGCTTCTTGCAGTATAGTTCCGTTCATTGCAGAGTTGACTAAATTAGTGTTACATAAATTAGCCTTAGTTAAGTTAGCTCCTGCTAATTGTGCTTCAATTTAGATTAGCCATGAGTAAATTAGCATTAGCCAGCTGAGTTTGGTTCATTATCGCTTTTGTTAGGTTAGCTTCCATGATGATAATGTCTTTCAGGTTAGATCTGCTTAGATTAGTACCTTGTAAATTTGCGTGAGCAAGGTTATGGTAGCCACCAAAAACTTGGGTAAGATCCATGTAACTTAAGTCTTCACTTGATAAGTTAAGTTTGCTCCCAATCCGGCGTTTTGCCAATTGTGTGCTTAATGCTTGCAGTTTTTGTTGTTGTGATTGGTAGAAAGAGGAAACTTCAGATTGAAGTGGCCAATTTTTAGCGGCTTCATTCGCCCGTTTGCCGCCCATTCCTTGAGTTTTTAGTTGATAAAGCCGCTCGCGGATTGACACTGGCGCTAATTTCAGTTCACCTGTCGAATTGCGCAGATATTTACAGCCAAAAAGGTATTCGTTTCCAGATTGATCTGCACCCAAATGTCTTTACCCCGCTGTTTACCGATCTTAACTACCTGAACCTCTTTTTCCAAATCAGGACGATAAGCCACCTCTATTTTAAACGGCTTAATCGGCTCATGCGGCAAATCTTGCGTTTTTTTTTCCAGTGCTTTGATTAATGGGGTTAATCCGCGAACTTTCTGCGCGGCGTTTTTTAAGGCATTAATACCTTTTCTTCCCCACGATATTAATAATTCAAAACCGGGATCCGCACCACGTAAAAAATTCACGCCTAAGTCTAAGTAAGTTTTAGCCGGTAAACGGTTTGCTATATGAGGAATACCAAATTTAACAAACTGTTTGCCCCCTTCACGTAATGCTTGTTTGAATGCCGCCTGCTTTAATGCGGTTCGTGTGCCATTAATTGCAGCCTCTCCGATCGCTATACTGAACCGCCCCCCAGCCTGCGCGCCTTTACCAATAAAGGGTAAAAAACCTAACAGATCAAATGCGCCTGCCATAATAGCCTGCTCGGTATTGCCCTTTTTCGCCTCGGTGATCATGGTATAAAATGGAATCAGACTTAAACACGAGTTTCGCACAAAACTAATTTGGGTACGCTAATAAAACACGGATTTGCTCAGTAATAGCACTTTTGATTACGTCCCAATTTTGTTGATAAAGGGTTATTTTTGCAGATATACGACGTTTATGTTGTTCAAACCACGCAGAAATAGCGAGAAAAATATGATTTCTTTGCGCTCGGCTCGTGCGAGCATGACAGCGTTCAATACCACAGTTTTGTTTAACTTCTCGATGATAAACTTCAACAGACCAACGTGCATCCATGATAGATTTGAGGTATTGACGGGTGGGATTCTCTTTGTTTGTTACTATGTAATCAATACGGCCGTTTTTGGCTGTAAATTTGAAAACGGTTACCCAACCATATCCTCGCAAGTGTATTGACGTTCCTTCTTCTGAGATGTCTAACTTGTTCAGTTGTTTGTTATGGTTAACAATCCTATTTTTCCTCAGCGTGGTTACCCAGATCCAACCATGAGAGCGAATTGATTTCAGGTTATCCAGGCTAGAATACCAAGCATCCATCACTACCGCTTCTGGCATGATCCCTCTTTTTTTAGCAAGAGTGAGCATTTCGGAAAAGTGCGTGTTTTTTGTTTTTCCATCAGAATCTTTATCATAAATACGATAATTGATAGGAATTGATTCAACCTTCGTCAGATCATGCCAAAGCAAATTAACTAAACCTATGCCAGCAATAACATCATGTTCATTACCTGAATATCGATAATGGACCATCTCTATTTTTTTACTACGTGTTTTGGCAATCAATGTATCATCGGCAATTAGTACGCAAGGGCTTTTTTTGTCTATAGAAGGTTCAACTAATCGCCATAGGTCTTTAGGTCTAAAACATCTATTTTTTAGCCATCGGCTAACAGTGTCATGAGATAAAGGCGATGGGCTTACTTCTGATAACGCTAAACCAGAGTATCTTAAACTGCTTACTTGTAAGAATGTTTTATAGATATCTTTAATACATGGATAACCCGACAAAATATGAACCCCCTGATTTTTTCTTGTTTTTAAATTTATACTTCTTTTTTGGAGATTGCGAAACTCGTGTTAAAATAAAAGCTTCCACTTTTTGCCGGGTTGTTTCCTCATAACCTGCCTGTTGCAGTTTTTCGCATAATTTTTCACCCCGCCGTTTAATAAGCTTGTCGATTAGCATGTCTGGCTTATCATTGGCGGTTTTTAAGCACAAAATGGCAGAGGGTTTTAATTTATAATCATCATCATCGCGTGCTTTACCATCATGATAAAACAGCTCAAGAATGGCGTTTTTATTATTGTCGACACGATGTAATTTATAATTGCCGATACCTTGTTTAGTGGTTAATGCATACATCCGTTGTTTGCCGTTAAATGTACACTTTAGCATATCGATCGATTCAGGTACGCGGCTGACAAATTCATCTGAATTCCTTATTCCTTGCCTTGCAGATGGCGGTAGCGGAACACTATTGAAACTATCAGTAGCATCAAATTTGACCTCCATCAGTTGAATGTCAGACTGTTGAATAAAAATTTGTTCTTCGTTGCTAAGTGAGTTAAAGGACTGAGGTAGTAGGATCTTTTCTATCTGTTCGGTCAGCTGAGCAATTTGTTGATTCTGATCTTTAAATACATTATCGATATTGGGTAATAATGGCGTCTCACCTCGCTGATTGGTATATTTAACCTCTCGATTTTTATACAAATAGTCATTTAACCAACCTTCATCAATATCATGCTGTTTTAATTGTTGGCGGGCAAGCTCTGGCCGGGATTGCCATTTCTGTAGCAAAGTAATCAGTTTGATAAAAGGATTATTTTGGCCAGATTGTTTTAAATAATCAAAATAACTGTCATATACGGACGTCATTGCCAATGGTGTTGCTGGTGAGCTATTTTCGCTGCTTAGCTGGCCATGGATCATGGCCGGTAATTTGAAATATTGATTATATTCAGCCGGGACAAGTTGTTCCTGCAAAAGCGCGGCTAGCAGCATACCGTTATTGCTGATATCTTCCAGACTCATGTTGTTAATTTCAGCACCACTTTCATTTAGTAATGTCATGCCAGCATGGAGCCTGTACATAAATTTGTATAATTGCCTGATTTTGATATGTTCAATCCAGCATCAAATGAAGGTTAATTTATGGACGAAAAACAATTGCAGGCTCTGGCTAATGAATTGGCCAAAAATCTCAAAACCCCTGACGATCTCAGCCAGTTCGATCGTCTGCTGAAGAAAATCAGCGTTGAGGCGGCTCTCAACGCCGAAATGTCCCACCATCTGGGCTACGATAAAAATCAGCCCAAACCGGGTGCCAACTCCCGCAACGGCTATTCCACAAAGACCGTTACCACCGGCGATGGTCCTCTGGAACTACGCACTCCGCGCGATCGTGACGGTTCTTTCGAACCGCAACTGGTGAAGAAAAACCAGACCCGGATCACCGGGATGGATAACCAGATTTTATCGTTGTACGCCAAAGGGATGACCACCCGCGAGATAGCGGCTGCGTTCAAAGAACTGTATGACGCGGATGTCTCACCGGCGCTGGTCTCGAAGGTCACCGATTCCGTGATGGAGCAGGTTACCGAATGGCAAAATCGCCCACTGGATGCAGTCTATCCTATTGTTTATCTTGACTGTATCGTCCTGAAGGTCCGGCAGGACAGTCGCGTCATCAATAAATCCGTGTTTCTGGCCCTGGGTATCAACATCGAAGGTCAGAAAGAACTGTTGGGTATGTGGCTGGCCGAAAACGAGGGCGCGAAGTTCTGGCTCAGTGTGCTGACATAACTAAAAAACCGTGGTCTGAACGATATCCTCATCGCCTGTGTCGACGGTCTGAAAGGCTTTCCGGACGCCATCAACACCGTGTATCCGGAAGCCCGCATTCAGCTGTGCATCGTGCATATGGTGCGTAACAGCCTGCGGTTCGTCTCCTGGAAGGACTACAAAGCCGTCACACGCGACCTGAAAGCCATCTATCAGGCTTCCACGGAAGAAGCAGGCCAGCAGGCGCTGGAAGCGTTCGCCAGCGCATGGGACAGCCGCTACCCGCAGATAAGCCGGAGCTGGCAGACAAACTGGGCCAACCTGGCGACGTTCTTCGCTTACCCGGCAGACATCCGCAAGGTGATCTACACAACGAATGCCATAGAGTCGCTGAACAGCGTGATCCGGCATGCCATCAAAAAGCGTAAGGTGTTCCCGACGGATGACGCAGTGAAAAAGGTGGTGTGGCTGGCAATCCAGGCGGCGTCACAGAAATGGACAATGCCGCTTAGGGACTGGCGTATGGCGATGAGCCGCTTTATTATCGAGTTCGGTGACCGCCTGGACGGTCACTACTGAGAAAAGGCATTTACACAGAATCGTGTACAGGGTCCAACCGATATTCATAAAGCTAGCACGCAGGATCCCAGCTGCTCCTAATGTGATGGCGATTAGTACCGCAGTTGACATTTCTTTACGCAAGATCTGCCATATGTGATTAATTGAAAGCTCTCCAATTGCCATTGAACGTACAATTGTTGATGTGATCTGAGTACCGCTGTTCCCACCTGTTCCTACCAATAGTGGAATAAAGAAGGCTAAAGCAATTACAGCCTCTAATTGATCTTCAAATGATTTAATGACAGTACTGGTATAAGCTTCCGCAATAAACAGTAAAAGTAACCAAACACTACGTTTTTTCCATAGAGCAAAAGGCGTCATTTGAAGGTAGGGTTTATCTAACGGTAAACTACCACCTTGCAGTTGAGCATCTTCGGTTGCATCATCTTCCAATATGCGATCAATTTCTCGTTCGCTAAGTGCACCAACTAATAATCCTTTATCTAACACTGGTACTAGATCAAAACCACAGTCATGCAACGATTTTGCTAATTCAGTGCGTTTATCACCAGGAGCAACAAAGAAAAAATTAGGTTGCATGAGTTGGTTGATACTATCACTTTCGTTAGGGTATTTTAATAGTGATTTCACTGATAAAATACCCATTAATTTATCATTAGTGGTAATGAAAATTTGGTTAGTAATACTATTTTCCTCAAGTTTTTCCAGAAAAACTTTTTTTGCTTCAGCGACAGAAATATGTTCTGGTAGAGTCATATAATTCTGGGTCATATATGAAGCCGCAGTCGCGTTTGTCTGGTCTACATGATAGCGAGGTTTAAATGTATTTTGTTGGATAGGTAAAGCCATATAACAGTCCCCTATAGGTGTTAATATCTCTCACCGGGGCGAACTAACGTGGGAAATGGATCCCAACGTTTAGCTTTTAGCTTCTAACAACGTATTCCAAGCGTAAAGTTACTTTTGTAAGACCTTGATTCGATCATACCTGTTTTACCAATACAAGCCTGTCTCCATGCAAGTACGGCAGTAACTTTTGTTTGTTAGGTAGCCTCGCCATAACGAGATCGTTTATTGTATTTCACGTCAACAATGTTGAACGCCAGCGATTATAAATTTACTTATCTTGATTACAATTTTTTCTTAAAGTTGTTTAGTTAAGATTTAACAAAATTAAATTTTAACTGTGAAAAATAAGGAAATATTGTTTTTATCTGATTATAAAGTAAAAGATATGTTTGTTTGAAATATGAATGGAGAAAAATTAGCTGGTTTTTAATCGAAATATTATAAATATTTTTAACTTTTTGTTTTTACTACCTTAAATCATTTCATTTATTTTATATAAGTGTTTCTGGAGCGATAATAGTAAATGCGCCTTTAACAATTAAAATAAATACGGCTGCCCATATTGCCGCTGATAATAAACAGATACTGTATACTTTAGTCCTATTCATTAATAACATGCCGGCGACTAATCGGATCATGTACCTTAATACTGCAATAAAACGTGAGGTAAATAACACCGTCATTCCTTGGTTTTGCAACTTGTTATGGGCATTATCAATAGTTCACGAGTTTCGCAATCTCCAAAAAAGAAGTATAAATTTAAAAACAAGAAAAAATCAGGGTGTTCATATTTTGTCGGGTTATCCATGTATTAAAGATATCTATAAAATATTCTTACAAGTAAGCAGTTTAAGATACTCTGGTTTAGCGTTATCAGGAGTAAGCCCATCGCCTTTATCTCATGACACTGTTAGCCGATGGCTAAAAAGTAGATGTTTTAGATCTAAAGACCTATGGCGATTAGTTGAACCTTCTATAGACAAAAAAAGCCCTTGCGTACTAATTGCCGATGATACATTGATTGCCAAAACACGTAGTAAAAAAATAGAGATGGTCCATTATCAATATTCAGGTAATGAACATGAGGTTATTGCTGGCATAGGTTTAGTTAATTTGCTTTGGCATGATCTGACGAAGGTTGAATCAATTCCTATCAATTATCGTATTTATGATAAAGATTCTGATGGAAAAATAAAAAACACGCACTTTTCCGAAATGCTCACTCTTGCTAAAAAAAGAGGGATCATGCCAGAAGCCGTAGTGATGGATGCTTGGTATTCTAGCCTGGATAACCTGAAATCAATTCGCTCTCATGGTTGGATCTGGGTAACCACGCTGAGGAAAAATAGGATTGTTAACCATAACAAACAACTGAACAAGTTAGACATCTCAGAAGAAGGAACGTCAATACACTTGCGAGGATATGGTTGGGTAACCGTTTTCAAATTTACAGCCAAAAACGGCCGTATTGATTACATAGTAACAAACAAAGAGAATCACACCCTTCAATACGTCAAATCTATCATGGATGCCCGTTGGTCTGTTGAAGTTTATCATCGAGAAGTTAAACAAAACTGTGGTATTGAACGCTGTCAGGCTCGCACGAGCTGAGCGCAAAGAAATCATATTTTTCTCGCTATTTCTGGGTGGTTTGAACAACATAAACGTCGTATATCTGAAAAAATAACCCTTTATCAACAAAATTGGGACGTAATCAAAAGTGCTATTACTGAGCAAATCCGTGTTTTATTAGCGTACCCAAATTAGTTTTGTGCGAAACTCGTGTCTACTTTGATTTGCCAGCCGCGCTTTTTAGCTTCAATTTCTAAGGCTTCTGCTGCCATAAAAGTATGAGCTACCCCAGTAGGACAAGCAGTCACGGCTAAAACACGCTGATTTTTTGCCACCGCTGGTTTGCTAAAATTGACCTTGTCCACAATAATCGCTTCTTTTTTGGCTATAGAGAGAATTTTTTCTGACTTACATATTGTCTGTGTTTCATCAGTAAAAAAAACTTTTTTACCAGTTAATTGGTATTCATCAGATATATTTTCACCAATAACAATAATTAGTTCCGCTTCTGCAATATTATCCGTTAATTTTAAGGATTGTTGTTGTATCTGTTGACATAATATTTGCTTAGCAAGATAGGTTCTTGGTGGCATTTCGGTGGCGTGGCTAACCAGGCACCGGACGAGTTGACCCACATTGCACCTTCTTCACCCAAGGAAATGACAACATGAGCAATGCCTTGAGTGCGTAATTGCTGTGCTGCTTTGGCAATTTCTTGATAGCTAGGTAAGGGGTGGCCAATCCAGCTTTCTAATTCATGTCGATTTGGTTTTACCAACCAAGGATTGGCTTTTAAACCAGCAATCAATGCTTCTCGGCTACTATCAAATATGACGCACATACATTGATCACGTAGCTGTTTCATCCAGTCACGAGTTTCGCACAAAACTAATTTGGGTACGCTAATAAAACACGGATTTGCTCAGTAATAGCACTTTTGATTACGTCCCAATTTTGTTGATAAAGGGTTATTTTTTCAGATATACGACGTTTATGTTGTTCAAACCACGCAGAAATAGCGAGAAAAATATGATTTCTTTGCGCTCGGCTCGTGCGAGCCTGACAGCGTTCAATACCAGAGTTTTGTTTAACTTCTCGATGATAAACTTCAACAGACCAACGGGCATCCATGATAGATTTGAGGTATTGACGGGTGGGATTCTCTTTGTTTGTTACTATGTAATCAATACGGCCGTTTTTGGCTGTAAATTTGAAAACGGTTACCCAACCATATCCTCGCAAGTGTATTGACGTTCCTTCTTCTGAGATGTCTAACTTGTTCAGTTGTTTGTTATGGTTAACAATCCTATTTTTCCTCAGCGTGGTTACCCAGATCCAACCATGAGAGGGAATTGATTTCAGGTTATCCAGGCTAGAATACCAAGCATCCATCACTACCGCTTCTGGCATGATCCCTCTTTTTTTAGCAAGAGTGAGCATTTCGGAAAAGTGCGTGTTTTTTGTTTTTCCATCAGAATCTTTATCATAAATACGATAATTGATAGGAATTGATTCAACCTTCGTCAGATCATGCCAAAGCAAATTAACTAAACCTATGCCAGCAATAACCTCATGTTCATTACCTGAATATTGATAATGGACCATCTCTATTTTTTTACTACGTGTTTTGGCAATCAATGTATCATCGGCAATTAGTACGCAAGGGCTTTTTTTGTCTATAGAAGGTTCAACTAATCGCCATAGGTCTTTAGGTCTAAAACATCTACTTTTTAGCCATCGGCTAACAGTGTCATGAGATAAAGGCGATGGGCTTACTCCTGATAACGCTAAACCAGAGTATCTTAAACTGCTTACTTGTAAGAATGTTTTATAGATATCTTTAATACATGGATAACCCGACAAAATATGAACACCCTGATTTTTTCTTGTTTTTAAATTTATACTTCTTTTTTGGAGATTGCGAAACTCGTGCCAGTCAGTAAAATCATCTAAATCGATACCTTTGGGTAAACTACCACTTACACATACCATCACGAGTTTCGCACCAATAAAAAAACGCTCTATTTTTAAGTTTAATTCAGCATAATATGTAAATAGATAAAACCTTATAAATTAAATATAACTTATTGTAAATTAAGTAAATTTATGCATTTCAGTAGTTTGCAGATTAATCATTACTTTTAAGCCATTTCTAGAATTTTATAGGCCTGTGCGAAACTCGTGACCATATCAAATTGGCTTAACCAGCTCAGTGAATCTTGAGCAAAATGCTGCCAATCCTGTTTGTTGACTTCAAAACCGGAAAAATTAAAATCACTAACTACACTATTTTTTCTGTCAATTTGACATTAATTCGAGTTCTACCTTCGATGACATGAAAACGATTTATGATCCCGCGTTCCTTAAAATCCTGTTGGAAACCGGTTAAATTTTCTTTCCCTAAAAAACCACCAACAGTGACATTAATATTTAGATTTTTTAATGTATTAGCAACATTAATGCCTTTACCTGCTGGATATAATCCATGGGTTTTAACTAAATTGACGGCACCTTTTTCAATATTGTCTAGCATACCGACTAAATCATAGGTGGGATTTAATGTAATGGTAGCAACCTTACTTTTCATGCAATTTCCTCATCCATATTAGCGCTAATGACCTGTTCAATAGCATGTAAGGTTGCTTGGGCGTCAGGGCCACTGATCTTAAATTGGATACGATGATTTTGACGTGCAACTAATCCAATGACACTCATTATATTATGGCCATTGGCGGGAATTCCGCTTCCATCCAAATTAGTAATAGTGACTTTGCTATTAAATTTTTTTATTGTATTAACTAATTGTCAACTTGGGCGTGCATGTAATCCATGTTTATTGTTTAACGTACACGAGTTTCGCACCAATAAAAAAACGCTCTATTTTTAAGTTTAATTCAGCATAATATGTAAATAGATAAAACCTTATAAATTAAATATAACTTATTGTAAATTAAGTGAATTTATGCATTTCAGTAACTTGCAGATTAATCATTACTTTTAAGCCATTTCTAGAATTTTATAGGTCTGTGCGAAACTCGTGACGTAAACTCCACGGATAGTGTCTCTTTTTCTTCGTTTGTTTCAGTCGTTAGCAAGCTAAATACTTGTACGGCATTTGATGCTTGTAATAATTTCGCTATTTTTTTATCGATCAATAAATTGGCCAGGTGATTTAAAGTATTATTAGCTAGATTATCTTTGAATGATAGAGTGATAAGTAGGCAAAGTTGATGATCTTGATAAGATAAAGGCTCTTTAGGGCGTGCAATGGCCATTGCTGTTTTTAGATTACCTTTTTTACTATCACTCAGCCAGATACCTTGGCCTAAATAAAGCGGTGGATTAGTGATCACATCAACGATAAAATCATTATTGATGGCATTTGCATCCTGTAAGTGATTAATATTTAACGCTTGTAGTGTCATGATATGGTCGGTATCAACATCTAAAGAGATCATGGAAGCGTTGAAAATGAAGTCATCAATCGACTCTTGGGCAAGCAATATATTATATATTGTGTCTATTGATGTCGTGGTTGCCAATCGCTTGGCAATATTTTCATCACTTAGAATATGTGTCAGTTGTCGTAATAAGGTTAAATGTTCCTCTGATTTAGCGGCGATGCCGATGACAATATAAGCTTTGTGGCCATTATCCCAATCTATGCCCTGTGGAAACTGAAATACTTGTACACCTGTCTGTAATACATTATGGCGCGTTTCTACGGTACCATGAGGAATCGCAATACCATTGCCTAAATAAGTTGACGCTTGATTTTCCCTTTTTTGCATACCGATTAGATAATCTGGCGTAACGTAACCCGCATTGATCAATGCTTGGGCAACTTGTGCGATGGCATGTTGTTTATGATAGGCAATTTGTGCTAAATGGATATCTTTTTTAGGCATATCAAACATGTTTTCTCCTATTCACATAAATGAGTGAAACGCTGCAGTTTTTATACAGTCAAACCACAAAAGCTATTTTAGGTTTTATTTTATGCAAGCTGAATCGTTTCAATTTGCATGTAACTTTAGATAAAAACAGATATATTTATCTAATGGTAATTTTTGTTTTTATGAGTTTGTTCACGAATAAAATGTTTTTTGATTTACTAAACGAAAAAATATAAGCCTAGGTTGGCAAAATAAAAAAATGAAAGTAAGTTAATTGATATAAAAATGTGATCTTAATAGTAGATTAAAATAAAATAAAATAAAATAATTAAATTTTAGTGATATATATTTTAATTTTGGGAAATATAATGCAACTTTGTTAATTAAAATTAAAATTAAAATTAAAATTAAAATTAAATTAATGTTGATAATTATTTGTATTTATTTTGCTTTAATCTGCATATAGCAATATTTTTCTGTGTAATATCAAATAGTAGTCTGGCTATTTAGTTATTTTTTGTTGAAGACTAAATAGTAAGATAATTTGGGCTAATTTTAATAATTAATTAAATATATGTGAAATATAATGTTTAATTGAGTGACAAATTGGTAAATATTTTTTCTTAATGTTATTAACTAATTATTTTTACATTTTAATGAAAAATGATAAAAAATGTTTATTTTTAGTTAAATAAAAAAACAATGATGCGACAACATTATTAACTGTTATTGGTGCAGGGATGCATAGTTATTGTTTTTTATTAATTAACCCGATAGTGAAATGTTATATTATAACATAAGTATTTTGCTATTTATCACTAATGAAGCATTTTTTATTTTAACTAGGCCACACAGGGAGTTTTCATTACTATGAATTGTGCTATAACTCGTCCGTCCAACGTTAGTAATCGATTATTATCGATCGATGCATTAAGGGGCATTGTCATGCTTTTAATGTTATTAGATCATGTGCGAGAAACATTTTTCCTTCATATGCAGGTCCCTGATCCAATGATAGCGGGTGAAACACCGGCTGATCTTTTTTTTAGTCGATTTACTGCTCATCTTTGTGCGCCGGTTTTTATTTTTTTGACCGGTTTATCGGCTTATTTGTATGGAAGTAAAAAAACATATTCCCAGTTAGCCACTAGTCAATTTTTATTTAAACGCGGGTTATTTCTTATCATCCTTGAACTCACGTTGATCAATTTTGCTTGGACTTTTCAATTACCGCCGGCAAAAATTTTTCTGCAGGTTATATGGGCGATTGGGTTTTCGATGATTGCCTTAGCAATTTTACTTTGGTTACCAAGATGGCTGCTGGTAGTGCTGACGGTTTTATTGATTGCGGGTCATAATCTATTAGATACATTGCATTTCCCAACCGATCATTTTATGCATATTCCTTGGGCAATACTGCATGATAGAGGATGGATTGAGATTACTGACAGTATCAAAGCGCGTACATCTTATCCAATACTACCATGGATCGGTTTAATTATATTTGGTTATTTGGCTGGTTCATGGTTTACAGAAAGTTGTAATCAGCAACAGCGATTAAAGAAACTAAATTGCTGGGGTGTTGGCCTGTTAGTTGGTTTTATTTGTTTAAGAACAATTAATATCTATGGCGATAAACCATGGATATTAGCGGGCTCTTGGCTGGATACCGTGATGAGTTTTTTGAATATTACCAAATATCCGCCCTCTTTATTATTCATTATGTTGACGCTGGGTATTGGCTTACTACTGCTTCGATTACTTGAGCTAAAACAAAATTTACCATGGTTAAAGCCCTTAGTAACCTATGGTTCAGTAACGATGTTTTTTTATATTTTGCATCTTTATATATTGAAATTTCTCTATTTGATCGCAGTGGCTATTTGGGGAACAAATCAAGGTGAGTATTTTGGTTTTGATCATGTTGCGATGATCTGGTTAGTGACCATCATATTAGCGATACTTTTTTATCCGTTTGTGAAGCTGTTTAGCCAGTTTAAAGCGCGCCGCAAGGATTTAATTTGGCTAAAATATCTATAAATTATTTGGCAAAATTACCTAGTGTGATGGGACGGAACTGGATGGTGAGAATTGATTCTAGTTAAAATAATTACCTACAGCAATTGTCCATATGTGATGAGTTAAATCTTCTGTTTATCATTTAGCCCACTTGATGTGGGCTTTTTTGTTTATTGATAGCTATCACTAAGCGTAATAATAGGGCGTAGCCGTTTGCCTGCCAACTTTGAGTTACCATAAAAAAGTTAGCAGTAATTTTATTTAATGATTGCAAATATATTGTGTTTTATAACCATAAGATTTACCTGTTTTCAATGGAGTAGTTTATTGAACTTGTTTTTTTATTTTTTTTGCTTTCTCTTCAATCTTTTTGGTAGCTATATTAATGTCTGCCAGAAATTCTCTTTTGCACGAGTTTCGCACAAAACTAATTTGGGCACGCTAATAAAACACGGATTTGCTCAGTAATAGCACTTTTGATTACGTCCCAATTTTGTTGATAAAGGGTTATTTTTTCAGATATACGACGTTTATGTTGTTCAAACCACGCAGAAATAGCGAGAAAAATATGATTTCTTTGCGCTCGGCTCGTGCGAGCCTGACAGCGTTCAATACCACAGTTTTGTTTAACTTCTCGATGATAAACTTCAACAGACCAACGGGCATCCATGATAGATTTGAGGTATTGACGGGTGGGATTCTCTTTGTTTGTTACTATGTAATCAATACGGCCGTTTTTGGCTGTAAATTTGAAAACGGTTACCCAACCATATCCTCGCAAGTGTATTGACGTTCCTTCTTCTGAGATGTCTAACTTGTTCAGTTGTTTGTTATGGTTAACAATCCTATTTTTCCTCAGCGTGGTTACCCAGATCCAACCATGAGAGCGAATTGATTTCAGGTTATCCAGGCTAGAATACCAAGCATCCATCACTACGGCTTCTGGCATGATCCCTCTTTTTTTAGCAAGAGTGAGCATTTCGGAAAAGTGCGTGTTTTTTGTTTTTCCATCAGAATCTTTATCATAAATCCGATAATTGATAGGAATTGATTCAACCTTCGTCAGATCATGCCAAAGCAAATTAACTAAACCTATGCCAGCAATAACCTCATGTTCATTACCTGAATATTGATAATGGACCATCACTATTTTTTTACTACGTGTTTTGGCAATCAATGTATCATCGGCAATTAGTACGCAAGGGCTTTTTTTGTCTATAGAAGGTTCAACTAATCGCCATAGGTCTTTAGGTCTAAAACATCTACTTTTTAGCCATCGGCTAACAGTGTCATGAGATAAAGGCGATGGGCTTACTTCTGATAACGCTAAACCAGAGTATCTTAAACTGCTTACTTGTAAGAATGTTTTATAGATATCTTTAATACATGGATAACCCGACAAAATATGAACACCCTGATTTTTTCTTGTTTTTAAATTTATACTTCTTTTTTGGAGATTGCGAAACTCGTGATGTAGTGGCTTTAATTTCTCCGTTGGGTAGTTTTAATCTGGCCAGTTTTGCATTACTCAAGTCAGCCTTAATAAATGTTGCGTCATCCAGATTAGTGCCCGCTATGGTAGCTCTTACTAACAATGCTGAGTCTAATACTGCATGATTGAATGTCGTGTTTTGAATGGTTGCATCGACCATGTTTACGCGAGTAAGTGTTGCGTGATCAAAATTAGCGCCAGCTATAGAGGCTCTTTCTAATAATGCTGAATCTAATTTTGCATATTTGAATGTCGTTTTTTCAATTTTTGCGTCGTTTAAATTTGCTTCAATTAATTTTGCATTATCAAATGTTGTATTTATAATATTCGTGTTTTGCAGATTGGCGTCGGATAAGTCTGTTCCGTTTAGATTTACATTTGAAAAATATGCCTCGCTTAAATCAATTCCTTCTAAAATTCTGGCAGATAGATCTGTATTTAATAAATGAATCTTTCCTTCCTTTATAAATATGTTTGGATCAACCCTATTGTTTAATAACATTAAAGTGGCGGTATTTTTAAATCCTTTTACATCAATATCTGAAGTAAAACTCTCTCCTGTTTGTCCTTCAACGGTAACAGATAATTTGTCTGAATGATATTCAGAGGGTTTAATAGCTACCGTGCAACCATCAAAATTAAATTTGAGTTCTTTAGGAATATGATAATAATTTGAATTGGCAATTTTTTCTTCTAGTGCGGTGGTCATTGTTTGCATGAAATTATCGTATTGTTTAGATAATTTTCTTTCCACCCCGCCTAGGGTAAAAAAGTTTATAATATGTTCAAATAAGCTTTTCGGTGACGTCGCTAATTCTTTTCCTTCTATCGGGTTAATATTTATTGCGTAATTAGTAAACATTGAACAACGATTGGGATCCATATTTATATATGCCATACTTCCTATTTCCCTAATAGTATTAAATTTAAAATAAGTGCAATTGGCTTATTTTTGATTAATGGTATTACAACAATAGATATATATTAATATTACTGAATATGTTATTAGTATTGATATATAATCAGATATATCGAATTTATACTATATAATTTTTCTAATTTTTTCTTTAAATTCAACATAATAATGCAATACAATAATTTATATTAATTAGATTATTTATTTTATCCAGATCGTTATTTCTTATAAGATAAGACGTATAAGCTTTTTAATATTCATATTTATTTTCTTGATGTTGTTCAACATCAATTATGCTTATAACCTATTATCAATACTTAAATTCTATCAATAGACTTTTGCAGATTTCCTAATGAGTTAGTTTATATTTTATCCATAACTTGGCTGTTAACTTTTGAATGCAAATTTATCAATAAGTTATTTTTGTTCAGTTATTGGCCATGAATTTAAACTGAAATAGTTAATAAATAAATTACACACAGCAAAATCATTAATTTCACTTATTTTGTTTATAAAACAAGCATATGATTTATAAAGACTAGACCCGCACTAAAACAGCACGTATAATGCACCCCACTTAGGCCCCTTGGCTCAGTGGTTAGAGCAGGCGACTCATAATCGCTTGGTCGCTGGTTCAAATCCAGCAGGGGCCACCAAATTTTAGCTATAATAGCAGCCAATTGATACCACTCTCCTATGAGTGGTTTTTGCTATTCTAAAGCCACAGATTTTGCTTGTCTTTGTAGGCAACGGATTTATCACTAACGGCCAGCAGCTAGCGGTGGCGACAATTATCGACGACATCAGTGCAATTAAAACAACCATTTCTGCTCTATAACTGGCAATAATTAATATTGATGGATAACTAAATATCAGATTGGAAATTGAATCGAGGGTGTTTAGGCAACATTTTGTTAGCGTTTTTACCATGTTATCTAATTACAGTAGCTAAAACTTTTATTAATGATCTGCTGAGTTAACATAACTATCAATAAAAAAGCACCTATCTAGAGGTGCTTTTTATTACTCTAAAGATAAATAAGCGTTATTCATCCAGGAAACTACGTAACACTTCTGAACGACTTGGATGGCGCAGTTTACGTAACGCTTTTGCTTCTATTTGTCGGATCCGCTCGCGAGTAACATCAAACTGTTTACCCACTTCCTCTAGCGTGTGATCCGTATTCATATCAATACCAAAGCGCATGCGCAGAACTTTTGCTTCACGGGTCGTTAAGCCAGCTAGAACTTCGTGGGTAGCTGATCTTAGACTTTCCGAGGTAGCAGAGTCTAACGGTAACTCTAGAGTAGTATCTTCAATGAAATCACCAAGATGTGAATCTTCATCATCGCCAATAGGTGTTTCCATCGAGATAGGTTCTTTAGCAATTTTTAGTACTTTACGGATTTTATCCTCAGGCATTAACATGCGTTCTGCCAATTCTTCAGGCGAGGGTTCACGACCCATTTCCTGTAACATTTGGCGAGAAATGCGGTTCAATTTGTTGATCGTTTCGATCATGTGCACTGGAATACGAATTGTGTGCGCCTGATCAGCAATTGAACGGGTGATCGCCTGTCGGATCCACCAGGTTGCATAAGTTGAAAACTTATAGCCACGACGGTATTCAAATTTATCAACCGCTTTCATTAGACCAATGTTACCTTCCTGGATCAGATCAAGGAATTGAAGGCCACGATTGGTATATTTTTTAGCAATAGAGATAACTAACCGTAAGTTAGCTTCAACCATCTCTTTTTTCGCTCGACGCGCTTTTGCTTCACCAATAGACATTCGGCGGTTAATATCTTTAACCTGTTCAATGGTTAAACCAGTCTCTTCTTCAATTTGTTGTAGTTTTTGCAACGAGCGTTGTATATCTTCTTCGACTTGAACTAATTTTTCAGACCAGGGTTTATTCATTGCTTTTGCCGCAGCTAACCAATTACCATTGGTTTCATTACCTGAGAATAGGGTAATGAAGTTTTTCTTCGGCATCTTGCATTGTTCAATACAGAGTTTCATGATGAGACGTTCTTGAGAACGAACACGTTCCATCATATCACGCATATTGTTCACTAAATAATCAAAATGTTTTGGTACTAAACGGAACTGTTTGAAAATCTCAGACAACTGCTCGATTTCTGCTACTGAATTAGCATGGTTACGGCCACTTTTTTGGATTTCAATGGACGTACGTTCATATTGCTCACGAAGTTCTGAAAATTTCTGTCGAGCGAGTTCTGGATCGACATTGTTTTCATCACTGTCGTCACTATCGTCGTCTTCGTCTTTATCTTCGTCATCATTTAAGGCTTCTTCCGGTAACACTGAACCGATATGTGTTGCTGTCGGTGCTAAATCCTCTTCGGCGTTTGGATCAACGAAGCCGGTAATAATATCAGATAGGCGGATTTCACCTTTTTCAACACGTTCGTATTGGTCTAATAGATAAGCGATAGCCTCAGGATATTCAGCAACAGAACACTGAACCTGATTAATGCCATCTTCGATGCGTTTAGCGATATCGATTTCACCTTCACGGGTCAGTAGTTCTACGGTGCCCATTTCACGCATATACATCCGCACAGGATCTGTTGTGCGGCCTATTTCACTTTCAACACTGGATAATACCTGGGCAGCAGCCTCAACAGCATCATCGTCAGTATCAGTTTCTGCCAGAATAAGATCGTCGGCATCAGGCGCTTCTTCCATCACTTGAATGCCCATATCATTAATCATTTGGATGATATCTTCTATCTGATCTGAATCGACGATATCTTCCGGCAGATGGTCGTTGACCTCAGCATAGGTCAGGTAGCCTTGCTCTTTACCTTTGGTAACTAGTAGCTTCAGCTGTGACTGCGGGTTTTGCTCCATAAGAGGGTATCCACACTTCATAATTTGGGTTGGTGTTGGTCGGCGAAAACAAGTCAGCCAACAATAAAATTAAAGGGAATTTAATTATTTTATGTGCCATGCCCTTTACATCATGGCAACTTACAGGCGCTTGCCCTACGTTATACGGCACTTAAGCCGGATGTTTTTTACTTTTTCAAGATTACTGCTTTATTCTTGCAACAGTAATTAAACGAACTTCTTCACGTTCTTCACTGGTTAAGCCTTCTGTTCGCTCTTTTGCCATCAGAAATGCGAACCTTTCATCAAGCGCGGTAATAAATAAATGCTCCAACGCATCCTTGAACATTTTTTCCGCTATCTCTTCTATCTCTATATCGTTCCAAGTTGCCAGTTTTTCAAGTTGTTTAACAAATTTATTATTACGATAGCATTCCAATAATTGACCAGTATTTATGCCAGGATGAGATTGACAAAGTTCAACTAACTCTAAAAACAGCGCTAATCCTGGTAATTGTGAGTGCTTAATTCCATCAAGAGTAGGAATTAGGCTGACAAAATTTGGATTTTGTACCAATAATGCGATCAATATTCGCATTGTTGTCGGTTTAATTTTTGGTGTCTGATAATTTGTTTTTTCCGCCGATCCTTTTTCGATCATGGCAAAAATACGCGAAGTATCAGGAATACCAATAAAATTACCTAATTCTTGTGCCAAATATAACTGTAAAGTATCACCAGGCACTTTTTTAATTAAAGGGATAGCAAGACGATTGAATTTTGCTTTACCTTCATGACTGCTTAAATCAACTTGTGCAAGCAATGTATCAAACAAAAATGTAGACAAAGAGTGGGATTTATCCATCCGTTGTTCAAAATTTGTTTTACCTTCTTTGCGTATTAGTGAATCAGGATCCTCGCCATCAGGTAAAAACATAAATTGTAGTTGGCGGCCATCACTCAAATAGGGAAGTGCCGTTTCAAGCGTTCGCCATGCGGCTTCGCGACCAGCTTTATCCCCATCATAACAACAAATAACCGTATCTGTTGTCCGAAAAAGTAACTGGATATGCTCTGCCGTGGTTGATGTACCTAATGACGCTACGGCATAATTAATACCAAATTGCGCCAGAGCGACAACATCCATATAACCTTCGACAACTAATAGTTTAGAAAGTGCCAGATTATTTTGTGTTGCTTCATATAAGCCGTATAATTGACGGCCTTTATGAAAAATCTCAGTTTCTGGTGAATTGAGATATTTTGGTAATGTGTCATCTAAAACACGGCCACCAAATGCTACGACACGTCCTCTACGATCCCGGATTGGAAACATTATACGTTCACGAAAGCGATCGTAAGTGCGGCCATTATTATTGGTAACTAACATACCAGCAGCATCTAGCTGTTTATGGCTATCAGCGTGTTTAGCGAAATGCTTGAGTAGGTTGTCCCAGCCGCTTGGGGCAAAACCGATAGAAAAGCGATAAATAACTTCATCACTTAAGCCGCGCTGTATTAAATATTGTTTTGCACTCTGCGAGTCTAATTTATTCAATAAATGTTGATAAAATTGATTAATTTCATCCATTAATTGATAAAGATTTTGTCGCTGATGCCGCTCTATTTGGTTTGAACTGTTGCCGGTTTCATAAGGAATTTCCAGTCCGTGCATGGTAGCCAGTTCTTCAATCGTTTCGACAAAATCAAGCTTGTCATAGTTCATCAAAAAATCAATGGCATTACCATGAGCGCCACAGCCAAAACAGTGATAAAATTGTTTATCGCCATTAACTGTAAATGAGGGCGTTTTTTCATTATGAAATGGACAACACGCGTGATAGTTTTTGCCTTGCTTTTTTAGCGGCATTTTAGTATCAATAAGATCAACGATATCGGTTCTGGCCAATAAATCATTGATAAATGTACGCGGGATTCGTCCAGCCATAAACTCTTCATTGATGAAAGATAACAAGCCGTGCTTCCTGTTAGAAAGCACGGCCTTCTTGTAATCACTTAATCACTGCTGTCGAATTGTTACGATTGTTGAACCGTAGCAATTAGTACAAACGAGTACGACGTGCGCTCTCGCGAGCCAATTTTTTAGAGTGGCGCTTTACTGCTGATGCTTTGTCACGTTTACGTACAGTCGTTGGTTTCTCATAGAACTCACGACGGCGCACTTCAGCTAATATTCCTGCTTTTTCGCAAGAACGCTTAAAACGACGTAGTGCTACGTCAAATGGCTCGTTTTCACGTACTTTAATTACCGGCATGTGCCTTTCACCTCAAAAAAATCGGTTTTTGCTAGCAATATCATAGCCAGCTGTCTTTAAAATGGTGCTGAATTTTACTTCAATGTGTAGGGCTTTGTAAAGTGCTGTATAAAAACGAAACGCACAAAATCACCCAATTATTTATTTTTAATAACAAAATAGTTGGCATAGTCTAGATGATAATGAATAAGCCCTACAAATTATTTATATTAATTATAACTGATTTAATCCAGATAGACAGTTATTTATTTGCTGAGAAGTTGCACCTTTTTTACATAAATAGTGATAAACTTGCGATATTAGCTAAGGTGGTGAGTAATATATGCGTGTTTTAGGTATAGAAACATCTTGCGATGAAACGGGTATCGCGATTTATGATGATCAATTAGGTTTATTAGCCAATCAATTATATAGCCAGGTAAAATTACATGCCGATTATGGCGGAGTGGTGCCTGAATTAGCTTCTCGCGATCATATTCGTAAAACAATTCCTTTAATTAAAGCGGCACTACAACAAGCGGATTCAACTGCTGGTGATATTGATGCGGTTGCTTATACCGCGGGTCCTGGTTTGATCGGTGCTTTATTGGTGGGAGCAACAATCGGGCGTTCATTAGCATTTGCTTGGCAAGTGCCGGCTATTCCTATTCATCACATGGAAGGGCATCTACTGGCGCCAATGCTGGAAGAAAATAGTCCTGAATTCCCTTTTGTAGCATTATTGGTCTCTGGTGGGCATACTCAGTTAATTAATGTAATAGCGATTGGTCAATATCAGTTATTAGGCGAATCAATTGATGATGCTGCGGGTGAAGCTTTTGATAAGACAGCAAAATTATTAGGTTTGGATTATCCGGGCGGGCCAGCACTCTCATTGATGGCAGGGCAGGGACAGGCTGGCTGTTTTGTATTTCCTCGTCCGATGACAGACCGCCCGGGACTGGATTTTAGTTTCTCAGGGTTAAAAACTTTTGCTGCCAATACCATTCGTAATAATAGTATGGATCAACAAACCGCTGCTGATATTGCTCGGGCATTTGAAGATGCTGTTGTGGATACATTAGTGATCAAATGTAAACGTGCTTTAGAACAAACGGGTTCTAAGCGTTTGGTTATGGCAGGTGGTGTAAGTGCAAATCGTACCTTACGGCTAAAAATGGCAGAATCGATAACAAAAATTGGCGGCCAGGTTTTTTATGCTCGACCAGAATTTTGTACTGATAATGGCGCAATGATAGCACTGGCCGGCATGATCCGTTTAAAAAATAGCGTAAGTAATAGCCTGGATATCAACGTGAAAGCACGTTGGCCACTAGCAGATTTATCACCGTTAGCAACAACAACTGTGCATAAATCGACTTAAAGTCTAAAAATTAACACAGTAATCAGTAGTTAATCATTTTTTTCTTGCTTTTTAGTGGCTTGAATCAGTTCTTTATTTGTTTTTTCGCTTTTTTTCTTTATTTTTTGCCATATACGGCTTTCTTGGCCTCTCCACAGACGCTGAATGTTATCATGATGGCGAAAGAGTATGAGACATGAAAGCATCGCAACCGGGAAGGTGAATTCCGGTTTAAACCACCAAACATAGAAGGGAGCTAATAGAGCAGTGACAATAGCTCCTAATGATGAATATCCACTGAGTAGTACAGTCAGTAGCCAGTTACCTGCGACAACGCCAGATAACCCCCAGCCAATGGCAACAATTGAGCCAAAAGCAGTAGCAACGCCTTTTCCACCTTTAAAACCAAAGAAAATGGGGTAAATATGGCCCAAACAGGCGGCAATGGCAATAATTCCAAGGTAAAAAGGAGGAATATTTAAATAATAGGCTAGCCATACTGGGATCATCCCTTTTAGGATGTCGCAAATGAGCACAGCTAAAGCAGCCGCTTTTCCACCAATGCGTAACACGTTGGTTGCTCCAGGATTCTCGGAACCATGGCGTCTGGGATCAGGAAGACCTATCAATCGGCAGATCAAGACGGCGCTGGAGATTGAACCACAGAGATAAGCGAAGATAATCATGCCAAGTGCGATTGCACTCATATCATTACTCCAAATAATCAAGACCTTTTTAACTTAACGCATTAATAATACATGTATTTTATCGAAGTATTATTTGCATACCGTGTTTTAAAGATCATAGGGATATCAGATCATTAATAAAATATACAGTATAGTTGTTAGTGAAACTAAGGAATATCTTTGCTAAATTTATTTTTTAGTTATAGTGAATTATTTTTCAACTTTTTGGTTTTTTTGCAAAATCTGTCAGCATGATAGTCGTTAATCTCCTATTATTGCCGCAAATTTTACTAAAATGAGTGATCATTGGGCCATTTTTGTCAATGATAATAGAGAAGTATCTGGAAAGCGATTATTTATCGCAATTAAAAAATGAGAGAAGGTTAAATGGACATTATATTTATTGAACAGTTATCAGTATTCACAACCATTGGTGCTTATGATTGGGAACAAACGATCCAACAGAAATTGTTGCTCGATATTGAGATGGGATGGGATAATCAGCGGGCAGCCAAAAGTGATCAAGTGGAAAATTGTTTAGATTATGCGCAGGTTAGCCAAGTGGTAATTAAACATATAGAAACACAAAAATTTGCATTGATAGAACGGGTTGCGCAGGAGATTGCTGATATTATTTTAAATCAGTTCAATAGTTGTTGGGTCCGCGTTAAAGTTTGTAAGCCAGGTGCGGTGGCGCAGGCTAAGCAGGTTGGTGTGATTATAGAGCGGACAAAATCTGTTTAGGTTAGCTTAAATCGGTAGAATGGTTTGTTGCTGCCACCAGTCAGTTAATGTTTGGATACGTTTTCGGTTAAGCTCATCCCTGATCGCGATCCCCGTTATACCCTGCTCAATAAGATCTTTGCTTGATACTTGTTGTACAGTCTTAAACGCTTCAATAACAAATTTAGCTTGTTGTGGATAAGTGATATGCTCTCGCCCTATCCGGCCGCGGGTATCTGCTTCACAGGCGATGACTAATTGATTGATACGCTCCGGCTTGCGCCAACTATCTAATTGATTAAATAGATTAATAACAGTTTCTGGTGTTAACTGATGAATTTGGTGGATTTGTTGATGAAAACGAGCCACTAATTTAGCTAATTCTTTCATTCTATTAGGAATACGTAGTCGATTGCACATAGCCTCAATTAGCGAAATACCTTTGCTAACATAATCGTCATGAGCGGGACATTGTTCAGATGGGGTCAGCGCTTTACCAAAGTCATGGCAGAGAGCAGCGAAGCGAGTTTCGACATTGTCAGTTAATGAGGCCGCTACCTTTAAGGTTAAAAGCGTATGTATTCCGGTATCTATTTCGGGATGTGATTTTGCCGCTGCCGGTGTGCCAAATAATTGATTAATTTCAGGAAAAAGAATAGCTAGCGCGCCACAATCATATAAGACACGAAAATAGATTTCAGGCGATAATGATTGTAGTGCTTTTTCCGTTTCTCCCCACACTCTTTCTGCGCTAATTGTACTAAGCTCATGATTAAAAACCATTTTTTTTATCAACGAATGTGTTTCATTGGCAATAGTAAATTTTTGGTTAGCTAGCCGAGCAGCAAAACGTGCCACTCTGAGTATTCGCAAAGGATCTTCGGCAAAAGCAGCGGAAACGTGGCGTAATAGGCGATTTTTTATATCCCGTTCACCATGGTAAGGATCAATCAGTTGGCCATCTTCAGTTTGCGCAATCGCATTGATGGTCAAATCTCGACGTAACAGATCCTCTTCTATCGTGACATCAGGTGCGGCATAGCAAGAAAAACCGGTATAGCCAACACCCGTTTTGCGTTCTGTACGAGCCAGGGCATACTCTTCACGTGTTTTTGGATGGAGAAAAAACGGGAAAATCCTTACCTACTTGCTGGAAACCTAATTTGATTAAATCATCTGGGGTAGCTCCGACTACTACCCAGTCACGATCAGAAACAGGCAACCCTAATAGCTGATCTCTTACCGCGCCCCCAACAAGATAAATCTGCATGGTATTTTTTTAATTCATCCAGCGTTCATTACGTTTTTTACGTCGTGGGATGAGATGAGGTAATAATAAACCAAAAATTAAACCTGCACCGGCAACGCCACCGCCATACATAAACCACTGTAAAATGAGCTCACGGCGATTATTATCAAGATTGATTTGTGCAATCTCTAATTTTTTTCCTGAGCGGATTAACTCATTTTTCAGTTTTTCGTTTTCTGCGGTTAGATTAGCAATAGTTTGATCACTGGCTGCCACTTTGCTTTGCATTTCACTGGTTTGATTATTCCAGTTACTATCAATGCTGGTCAATTTTTCACGTAATTCTTGATTTTCCTTTTCAAGTAAGGGAATACGTGCTTTTACACTGGGTGTTTTGCTGAGTTGATTTTTGGGTAACCAAGCAACTCGTCCTTTATAATCACGAACTTGGGCGTAGCCGGTTTCAGCATCTGTGTTCAATAACTGAACTTGATCACCACTTTTAAGGCTACCAATAATGCGATAATCGGTTCCAGGTCCTCGATGGATAAAGGTAGGCAGTTCATCAGAAACATAAAGCGTTTCTTCTGCTTGAGTTGTCATTGGCAGGTTAAATCCTATCAATGCTAAGATAAATAAAGGAAATTTTCTCATTGTATTCAACTATCTTCAAACTGTGAAAAAAGTGCTATTAGCTGATACTAATGCGTTAAATGTATTGATGCAAATCTAAAAAGGTAAAATAATAATTCTTTTAATTGATTTGCCATTATTAATAATATTTCATTTTTTATTATTTTCAGGTAAAAACCATAGAATAAAATTCTTTGTTAGTTATTTTTCTGGTGTTTAGTTATTAATATAGACTTAATTAATATTAGAATTGTTTGTTTTTAGAAAAAATTTTTTACTGTTAGTAAGGAAAAATGAATCACGCTTTGGCTGCTGTTTTCTGGCTTATTTATGTTAAACTTAAAACTCCTTTATATCGTTAGTCATGAAACTGTCCGTTTTTAATCAGCGACAGAGTAAATAGAAAAAATAACAATCTACATTAAGTATGCGTCTAGACAGTATAAATAAAAATAGAAACGTTTATCCTTCGGGGGAGAAATATCCGAAAATCTGGACTAAATATGCGTCAGCTAGAAATTGAATTAAAATTATCTGTTCTCCCGGAAGCTATTAAGCGGATCCGTGAAAAAATAATATGTTTTCGCTATACACATTTCTCCTTACATAAACTGTCAAATATCTATTTTGAAACAGTGGATCATCAATTACGTCGCTGGGATATGGGGTTAAGGATCCGCGGTTGTGATGGTCGTTATGAAATGACGATAAAAACTGCCGGTAAGGTTATTGGTGGTTTACATCAACGGCCTGAATATAATGTAGAAATTAATAAACCTGAGCTGAATCTTTTGGCATTTCCACGCGAAATATCGCCAAAAAATACCAATGTTGCTCATTTACAGTCACAGTTAACAACCTTGTTCTATACTGATTTCTCTCGTGAAAAATGGATTGTTACTTATCAGGGGAGTGAAATTGAAATTGTATTGGATCAAGGTAGCATTTATGCCGGTGCCAGAAAAAAACCAATTATGGAAATTGAACTGGAACTAAAAAAGGGCACATTGATCGAGCTGTTAGCGTTTGCAAAAGAGTTTGTTAACATTGAAGGGTTGCGTTTAGCAAATAAAAGTAAGGCTGAACGAGGCTATTCGTTAGTTCAACATAGCGACTATATTGATACTAAATACTTTTTGCCACACTGTAACTGGCATACTATGCCGATTGAACAGGGCTTAAACCAGTTATTAGCGTATTGGCAGCATTATGAAGAGTGTTGGTTAGATAATCAGCCACAAGCAAAGCAAAATTTGAGTCATTTGCTGGTATTGATACAGGCATTTTTAGTCCATTATTCTCATTCTATTCCTCATTTTGTTCAAGCATCGCCATTAAAAAAAATAATGGCATTATTGGCTACTGCGGATATTCAACCCCAGCAACTCTGTTATAGTGCGGATTGGTTGCGTTGCAAACTTGCTTTTACCCAATGGCTTACGGCTTTAACACTATCCTAATGAAAGGCATTTTATGAAATTGCTGCCATCAATCTTGGTTCAGCAGACGCAAAGGGTGGTAGATGATTTTCAGCGTTACGCGCCTGAACTTTTACCTCTATCGTCACAGGAAAAAATATTTTTTGCCTTAAGTGATTTTGCCTACTTGCAGATCAAAAACCATCCTGCCTGGTGGACGGTTATACGTCAACAGCCACCGCAAATAGGCGAATGGCAACATTATCATCAATGGTTAATCGAACAGCTAGCCAATATAACTGCCGAGGAAGAGTTGCAGCGGATCCTAAGGCAATTTCGCCATCAAATGCTGATTAGAATAGCGTGGCTACAGATATTACATAAGGATAGTACGCCGCAAATATTGCAGCATCTGAGTGTGCTTGCCGAAACGTTAATCATCGCTGCGAGAGATTGGTTGTATGTCCAGTATTGTCATAATTGGGGAACACCTTGTGATAACCTAGGGCAACCACAACCATTGTTGATCCTTGCTATGGGTAAGTTAGGCAGCGGAGAGTTAAATTTTTCATCTGATGTTGATTTGATTTTTGCCTTTCCTGAAAATGGAGTTACCCAAGGGGGTCGTCGTCAGATGGACAATGGCCAGTTTTTTACCCGATTAGGCCAAAAATTAATTAGCCTATTAACGCAAAAAACGATAGATGGTTTTGTCTATCGCGTTGATATGCGTCTACGTCCGTTTGGTGATAGTGGACCATTAGTTTTTAGTTTTGCTGCTTTAGAAGATTATTATCAGGAGCAGGGGCGCGACTGGGAACGTTATGCCATGATCAAAATGCGCATGATAGGTAATGATCGCTCAATTTATACTGATGGATTAAAAAATATGTTGCGCCCCTTTGTTTTTCGACGTTATATCGATTTTAGTGTTATTCAATCGTTGCGTAATATGAAAAACATGATAGCGCGTGAAGTACGCCGTCATGGTTGGCAGAATAATATTAAATTGGGTGCAGGTGGTATCCGTGAAATCGAATTTATTGGCCAGGTTTTTCAGTTAATTCGAGGTGGTCGTGAACCTAAATTGCGCTCACAGGCTTTGTTACCTACATTGATTGCAATCGGTGAGCTTTCATTGCTGACAAAGGAGCAAGTCACGCAATTAACGGATAATTATCTGTTTTTGCGTCGAGCAGAAAATATATTGCAATCGATTAATGATCAACAAAGCCAGACGTTACCTGAGCAAACTTTACATCCCGCTCGACTGGCATGGGCGATGGGGTTTGACGATTGGTCGGCGTTTTATCAGCAACTCATCGTCAGAATGCAAAGTGTCCACGCTATATTTAAGCAAATTATTGGCCAAGATGATGAGAAAAGCGATGATACGGAGTTAACATTTTTTGTCTATTTTTGGCAACAAATTGCTAATGAAAGTGAATTGCCCCCACTATTTTCTGAATTTAATGACGAAAAAAAGCAAAATATTATTAAACAGTTATGGCTATTTCACCAAGATTTAGCTAAGCGAACTATCGGTCCCCGTGGTCGTGATGTTCTTGATCAATTGATGCCAAAATTGATAGCTAAAATCTCTCATAGAGATGATATTAATAGTATTTTGCAACGAATTATTCTTTTGCTACTTAGTATAGTTAGCCGAACAACTTATTTAGAATTAATTTTAGAGTCTGAACAGGTATTAACCCATGTGATCCGTCTTTGTGCGGCTTCCCCAATGATCGCTGAGCAATTAGCTAGTCATCCGTTGTTACTGGATGAATTAATCGATTCCTTCTCACTATATCAGCCTTTACCTGTTACGGCTTATCGCGATGAATTGAGACAATATTTATTGCGTATTGATGAAGATGATGATGAACAGCAACTTGAAGCATTGCGGCAATTTAAACAAGCACAGCTGTTACGCATTGCGGCAGAAGATATTTCTGGTGTTCTTACTGTTATGAAAGTGAGTGATCATTTAACCTATTTAGCGGAAGCCATTATTGATGCAGTGGTAAGACGGGCGTGGAATAAGTTAATTAAGCGTTATGGTAAACCTGCTCATTTATCTCAACAACAAGCTGCTGTAACTGGTTTTGTAGTGGTTGGTTATGGTAAGCTAGGTGGCTTTGAATTGGGTTATGGTTCTGATTTAGATTTGGTTTTTTTGTTTGATTGCCCATTGGGTGTTGTTACCGATGGGCGACACATAATCGAAGCTCGCCAGTTTTATTTACGATTAGCTCAGCAAATTCTTCATCTTTTTAGTACGCGAACTTCATCGGGTATTCTTTATCAGGTAGATGCTCGTTTGCGTCCATCTGGTGAATCTGGCATGTTGGTAAGTACTTTGCAATCATTCGAGGATTATCAGAAAACGCAAGCATGGATCTGGGAGCATCAAGCTTTGATCCGAGCACGAACGATTTTCGCTGAACCGTCATTAGAACAAGAGTTTAATCGAATTCGACGCGAAGCACTGCTCATACCAAGAGAAGAAACGATATTACGTCAACAGATCGTTGAAATGCGACAAAAAATGTATCAGCATCAAGCTAATCGGCAGCAGGCATATTTTGATTTAAAAACCGATCCTGGTGGTATAACTGATATTGAATTTATTGCTCAATATCTGATATTACGTTACTGCGCAGACAATGTAGCATTACTCCGTTGGTCAGATAATGTACGTATTTTTACCATGTTAGCTGAATATGCTGTAATGCCTACCGAGGAAGCTGAAAAGTTAATTCAAATTTATACTGAAATGCGAGATACCTTGCATCATTTGTCATTACAGGCGTTACCCAGTAAAGTGTTAGTCTCTCAGTTTGAACAGCAACGTAAAAAAGTTCTGCTTAGTTGGCAAAAATGGTTTTATGCTAGTTAAGTTGAAATAGAATTGACTCGCCGTACTTTTAGTATGATTGATAGAGTTGGGCTATGTTACTATTGGTAGCAATCTTGATTGCGGTAATTTATTTGTAATTGGAGTATGGATGAAAATCACTCTCCCTGATTTTAAACAGGCTAGTATTTTGGTGATCGGCGATGTTATGTTAGATCGTTATTGGTATGGACTAACTAACCGAATTTCACCAGAAGCGCCGGTTCCGGTCGTTAAAGTGGAAATGAAAGAAGAACGTCCTGGTGGTGCTGCTAACGTTGCCATGAATATTGCAGCTTTGGGTGCTAATGTTCGTTTGCTAGGGCTGACTGGTATTGATGATGCTGCTGAAGTATTAACCGAGAAGCTTAATCAAGCTAATGTATGTTGTGATTTTGTTACATTATCAACGCATCCTACGATTACTAAGCTGAGAATTTTATCGCATAATCAACAACTTATTCGACTAGATTTTGAAGAAGGATTCGGTGATGTCGATATAAATCCGCTGTTAGATCGGATTCGGCAAGCTTTGCCACGCGTCGGGGCACTGGTATTGTCTGATTATGGTAAGGGTGCGTTAGCACAAATTTCGCAGATCATTGCATTAGCAAATGCTGCTCAAGTGCCAGTTCTTATTGATCCGAAAGGTAGTGATTTTGAACGTTATCGTGGAGCGACTTTATTAACTCCCAATATGTCTGAATTTGAAGCTATTGTTGGTAAATGTGCAAACAATAGCGAAATTGAGCAGAAAGGAATGAAGTTAATTGATTCCCTTGATCTTAAGGGATTACTTATCACTCGTTCAGAACGCGGGATGACACTGTTGCAGCGTGAAAAACCGCCTTTACATTTACCGACCCAAGCGCAGGAAGTTTATGATGTTACCGGAGCTGGTGATACGGTTATTGGTGTTTTGGCAACGGCGTTGGCGGCTCGACTCGATTTTCATCAAGCTTGTGTATTAGCTAATGCGGCTGCTGGAGTCGTGGTTGGAAAACTGGGTACTTCAACGGTATCACCCATTGAGCTGGAGAATGCCATTCATGGTCGAACTGATGATGGTTTTGGTGTGATGAATGAGCAGCAGCTAAAGCATGCTGTTGCAGCTGCCCGCAGCCGTGGCGAAAAGATTGTGATGACCAACGGTTGCTTTGATATCTTACATGCTGGGCATGTTATCTATTTAGCCAATGCACGTAAGTTAGGCGATCGATTAATTGTTGCGGTGAATAGTGATGCTTCAACTAAACGGCTAAAAGGTGATGATCGTCCTATTAATCCATTAGTTCAGCGTATGACCGTGTTAGGGGCGCTAGGTTCAGTAGATTGGGTGGTCTCTTTTGAAGAGGATACTCCTCAACGCCTGATCAGTGAAATCTTACCCGATGTATTAGTCAAAGGTGGCGATTATAAGCCGGAAGATATTGCTGGTAGCCAAGAGGTCTGGGCGGCAGGTGGTGAAGTTAAAGTGCTTAATTTTGAAGCGGGGCTGTCGACGACAAATATTATTAATACCATTATGAAAAGTGATTAATATTTTGAGATAAAAAATAGCGATGCCACGATAGTAGTATCGTGGCATTTTGTTATTCATTCTTGTTTTCGTTGGCTAGCCGTTTTTTTTCTAATTGTTCAATGCGTTTTTCCATTTGTGCCATTTTTTCACGGGTTCGCAGTAAAACTTGTGTTTGAATATCAAACTCTTCACGTGAGACTAAATCGAGTTTTCCTAACTGGGACTGTAATATTGCCCGTAGCTTTTTATCAAGATCTTCGCTTAAGTCGCGTATTCCTTGCGGTAAGGTATCTTTGATCTGGCGAACAACTTGTTCAATTTTTTTCGCGTCAAGCATTACGCTATCCTTTTAGGTCACAAATTATAATCTATAGGTTATTTAGTAGCAGATCTTAAAATAATCAGCTTACTTTGACAAAATTATTTTTAATAAATTTGCTGAGAATAATGGGTCTAAATTAGTGCAATAACCACTTAATACTAAGTTGGCTGACTATATAAATGAAAATACTATTCCACGATATATTTTGTTATTGTTGATTGCTACAGAATTATATTCACGATATAGTTTAGCTGTTTATCTCAGGGCGGAGTGAAATTCTCCACCGGCGGTGATATTTATTCTGTTAATTGAATAATTAAGTCCGCGAGCGTTCCATTATAGCATTTTGTGATGGAAGTCAGCAGATCCAGTGAGATTCTGGAACCGACGGTTATAGTCCGGATGGGAGAGAATAACGATATCTGTAGTTTTGAGGCCTGCCAATTGTGTGCAGATTTTTAAGATACTGATTTGATTTTTTATACTCCCACGTTTGCCCTGGTTCTGGTAATTTAGTATTTATTGATGAGGTTTTACCATGAATCAGACGTCACTTTCCACGTATGGCAATCCGATCGAACGTATAGAACGTGCTCTTAAGGCATTACGTCAAGGTAAAGGTGTTATGGTACTTGACGACCAAGACCGTGAAAACGAGGGTGATATTATTTTTGCTGCTGAAACTATGACTGTTGAACAGATGGCATTAACTATCCGCCATGGCAGTGGAATTGTTTGTCTTTGTATAACGGAAGAACGCCGTAAGCAGCTAGCATTACCGATGATGGTTGAAGAAAATTCTAGTCAATTCCAAACCGCATTTACTATTACCATCGAGGCTTCCGAAGGTGTAACAACCGGCGTTTCAGCCAGTGATCGTTTAATGACTATCCGTAAAGCAATTGCCGATGATGCAAAACCGACCGATCTTAATCGGCCTGGACATGTTTTTCCGTTGAGAGCCCAAGAAGGAGGGGTATTGCAGCGTCGTGGTCATACCGAAGCTACCATTGATTTGGTGACTTTAGCCGGTTTTAAGCCAGTAGGTGTTTTATGTGAGTTGACAAATGACGATGGTACCATGGCCCGTATGCCAGAAGTACTTATCTTTGCCAAGCAACATGATATGCCGGTAATAACTATTGAGGATTTGGTAACTTATCGTCAGCAATTTCCCAAAAAAGCAGGTTAGCAGTTTGAATAAGCTATTTCTGGTGATTGAATTTTATCCTATCTGAGTTTTATGCTTAAACCAGTATGTTCAATACTGGAAAGTTTTCTCTCAAATTCCTGCCATATTGAAATATATCGCCATAATGGAAAACTATGGCGATTGAAGAATGATGCGTAAATTTGTTTTGCCGGTAAAACCGGATTGTTTCAATTGGCAGCTCTATATTATTTCAATTATTCCATCATGATCATCATATTTTAAAAGGAATTTTAAACATGAGTCAGATAGATAATTTGTTGGAAAAGCTTAAAAAATATTTTCATCGTCTTAGTGGTCCAAATTATGTTCGCCTAATGGATACTCCGCACGCTTGGGGAAGCTCATTCGATGAACAAATTATGCCCCATTCTTTTAAGCGCCAGCAAGACTTTGCGACAGCTATCATTGAGATAATCAAAAAAGCACGTTACCGCTGTGATATTTCTTCACTTAACAGCCCTGATGCTGATTGGCGTAAAATTATATTGCAGGCGATTGATAATGGGTTGTCAAAAAAAATAGGGCGAACCAGACCAACTCAATTTCGTTTTCTTTTTGGTCAGTCGCCAACAGTATTTTTAAATGGATTGTCGGCGGTAGAAACAGGTCCCTTTGATTACGTTGCTTTTAAAGATGAGCTATTAAAACTTATTCAATCACGAGCGCAAGATTGGGAATTAATGCCTGAAATTTGGATAAGTCGCTTTTTCCGCCTTGATGAAGGAATGATCAATTCTTTTATAAAAAACCTTTTTCCAGATTTTCTGCCAATTAATGATACCAGAATGACCTGGAATCATACCAAGATCATTGCTGTTGATGGGGTTGAATCTCTGGTAGGGGGGCATAATTTGAATATGGATTTATTCAGAACACGAGTTTCGCACAAAACTAATTTGGGTACGCTAATAAAACACGGATTTGCTCAGTAATAGCACTTTTGATTACGTCCCAATTTTGTTGATAAAGGGTTATTTTTTCAGATATACGACGTTTATGTTGTTCAAACCACGCAGAAATAGCGAGAAAAATATGATTTCTTTGCGCTCAGCTCGTGCGAGCCTGACAGCGTTCAATACCACAGTTTTGTTTAACTTCTCGATGATAAACTTCAACAGACCAACGGGCATCCATGATAGATTTGACGTATTGAAGGGTGTGATTCTCTTTGTTTGTTACTATGTAATCAATACGGCCGTTTTTGGCTGTAAATTTGAAAACGGTTACCCAACCATATCCTCGCAAGTGTATTGACGTTCCTTCTTCTGAGATGTCTAACTTGTTCAGTTGTTTGTTATGGTTAACAATCCTATTTTTCCTCAGCGTGTTTACCCAGATCCAACCATGAGAGCGAATTGATTTCAGGTTATCCAGGCTAGAATACCAAGCATCCATCACTACGGCTTCTGGCATGATCCCTCTTTTTTTAGCAAGAGTGAGCATTTCGGAAAAGTGCGTGTTTTTTATTTTTCCATCAGAATCTTTATCATAAATAACCTGAGTTCGGGATAAGCATTATCAATTATACTTGAAGATACGTACCTGCAACAGGTATCTTTGGTTTAGATGGCATTAAACAATATGCAACCAGTCCGCCTAATAAATTCACTACAAAGTTAGCCGGAGAGCGATGTCGCGTATGCTCTATTTGACAAAGATTTTTTAACTCATCAAATACCGTTTCAATGACAGAACGATGACGCAAGATGGCTTTGTCGAAACAAGTCTGTTTAATAGGCTTCATTTTCTTCTTGATATTCGTTATAAGGCTAATTCCCATCGTTTTGAGTTGCTGTTTCAGTGAAGCCGATAAATACCCTTTATCTGCGTACAAACAACCAGAAAGATCCTTTGTCAGCTCAGGCAATGGTTTCCGATCATCGGTGTTTCCTGGTGTGAGTCGAAAACTGAGTATTTCCCCCAAATGATTGATAATTACATGAAGCTTGAAACCAAAGAACCAACCTGTTGAATTTTTTCCCCGTTCAGCTATCCCATTGAAGACTTTATGTCTGCGGATCCGTAAGTTATCACACACCGCTATCGGAGTAGAATCGGCAACCGATAGCCCCGTGCATTTTCCCTTAATTGACTCAAACAGTGCCGTTAACGCTAAGGCACTACGCGGAAGTAACTCTACACAGCGTGAATAGGATGGCAAGTTAGGAAATTCCTTCCGGAGATATAAGCGGACATAATAGAGATAAAATACCTTGAATTGCCTGAATCGGAGTTGATGAAACAACACAACCAGTGTCATCATTTCCGCCAACGAAAGCTGAGTAGACCGTCTACGACGCTTAGTACCGTTAGTCAGCAAATATTCATGCATTTTTGGCTCGAAGTCTTTGCAAAAATCATCCATCAGGCAATAAAGTTCAGTAAGATTTTCCATAATTGTTTAACAATGCTCTACTCTTTAACCAGACTGTTAGAGTATTTTAACAAAACAGGCTCATTCAACTATTTGAATATCAAGACTTTCTCTTTATTTCTTATCCCGAACTCAGGTTACACAGCGTGAATAGGATGGCAAGTTAGGAAATTCCTTCCGGAGATATAAGCGGACATAATAGAGATAAAATACCTTGAATTGCCTGAATCGGAGTTGATGAAACAACACAACCAGTGTCATCATTTCCGCCAACGAAAGCTGAGTAGACCGTCTACGACGCTTAGTACCGTTAGTCAGCAAATATTCATGCATTTTTGGCTCGAAGTCTTTGCAAAAATCATCCATCAGGCAATAAAGTTCAGTAAGATTTTCCATAATTGTTTAACAATGCTCTACTCTTTAACCAGACTGTTAGAGTATTTTAACAAAACAGGCTCATTCAACTATTTGAATATCAAGACTTTCTCTTTATTTCTTATCCCGAACTCAGGTTACTTAAATGAAATGTGGTTATGCAATAGTGCTCTGCTCAAGAAAGAATATTTTGATGTAAAAAGTATGTCATGGCAGATTGGCACTGAATTACAAGGAAAACTGGAAGATCCACTACAAGATCCAGTTGTGATGATGTCGGTAACCGAGCAGCAAAAATATCTGCTTCAGCTGCATGAAGATATTGATAATCAATGCGGAGCAAGCAACTGTCTTGAACAGTATATTTATGGAGCAACGTTATGATACGACTCATCCCATTCTTGGTTCTTTCTGAGAATCGCATTCAGGATAGTCAGCAGTTTGCGCATACAGGCAACCAGCGCCACTTTTTTGGCTTTTCCTGCTGCAACCAGCCGTGTGTAAAATGCTTTTATCACCGGATTGAAACGAGTTGCAACCAGTGCAGCCATGTACAAAGAGGTTCGAACTCCGGCCCGACCGCCAAAAATGGTTCGTCGGCCACGCATGGTTCCCGAGTCTCTATTAACAGGAGCTACCCCAACCAGTGCACTGATCTCCCTGCGCGAGAGTTTCCCTAACTCAGGGACTTCTGCCAGCAATGTAGCAGCAGTCATCATACCAATGCCTTTGATAGTACTTAGCCGCTCTGCAAGCTCGTTGAAATGATCCGTAATATGCTTATGCATATCCTCGTCAATCCGTTTAAGTTCATTTTCTAGTGCATTGATGATGTTACTGATGCTTTTTCTGTTTTGCGGGTGAGATGGATGCATCCGGTTTCTTTCAGCTACAAGCATTGCAATCAGCTGGCGTCTGCGCACCACCATAGCAGCAAGAATCTGACGCTCTGCATCAGGAATAGCCTGGATAAAACGTGACCGCTCAGGATGGCGGTTAATGACATCAGCCATCTGAGCTAAAACTCTGGCATCTATTCTATCAGTCTTTGCCAGATAGCCCATGGATCGAGCAAAGTCTCTGGCTTGCCTGGGATTGATAACGGCAACATCAAAACCTTCAGCCTGAAGAGCGCATGCAATCGCTGCCTCGAGACCACCTGTAGCTTCCATCAGAATCAAGGCTATGTTGTTCTTTTTCAGTTGATAAATGATGGTATCGAACCCGTCAGGGTTATTGCTGACTCTGAACTGCTCAATGTTATTGGTGCCTGCAATATCCAATGAAGCTTTAGAAACATCAATTCCTACACAAATTGGATTTAGCTGACTCATATTACCCATCCTTGCAAATACGTTATGAATTACGGACAACTGTTCGGGTTTCAGATGAGTGGCTAAGTGTATGCATCATTCGCTTTGCTACGGGCTATAAACCCCAGGGACAATCGGATTACATACACCTTGCCAAATCTAATCGCTATTATTATAACCAAATTTCAAGATACAAGGGAGACGACTATAGTAAAATCGAAGAATATAAGCGAGCTGATAGGATATTGTCTGTTGGTAAATACTGGACTGGACCTAATATGAATACCGATTATCATCACGGCTCAGAAATTATGAAAGAACATCTGATTAAAAATGCCCGCTATATGATTAGGATCTCGCAGCAAGATTTAATTAGTGCATGGAAAAAAAGATCGGTTGATCATACTGTTTGCCGGTGGCTTATTGAAGCATTGCTTGCTAATAAATCATTACAACTCCATGTGGTTGTGTCTCCTTTGGATGCCGCCGCCGGGGCAGCGGGTGATCAATACTCTTTTGGCTCCGGTGCTGAACGAACCTTTGAATTGTTAAAATATTACATCACTCATGATCTTGATACCGATGAATTATTGAGTGATGAAAATGGCGATCGTGCTGATGCATTGAAGCGAGTATTGATAGCGCCCTTTTTTTTCACTGATAGGCTATCAGAACAGCAAACTACGGAGGGAAAAACCTATCAATGGCCGAATCTCGATTTGGCGGCATATACCGCCACGCTTAAGCAGCAGCCTCTGGTAAAAAAGCCGCCATTACGAGGTATAATTGGTAGTTCTCTTATGTCAACCATTGAAGGCAGTGGGTTTATTTACCCTAAGGTGCCGGCTGCTCCGGCAAATCATGCCAAGTTAATGATTATTGACGATGAACTATATGTTGTCGGCTTTGGCAATCTTTATCCAGGTCATCTTTCTGAGTTTAATTATGTGGTAGAAGGCAAAAAGGCGGTGGAAGAATTAATTGCAGAATATTGGCAGCAGGTATGGAAATACTCAAGTCCCCATGTTTTTCCCAAGTTAAATCAAGATTTGTATTGTTCATCTGGCAATGCCAATTAGACAAAAAATAGTTTGTAAATAATTAGCTGGCAATGGAATTTTACTTGTTATTTTTTCAACTCATTAGTCATAATAGCACGAGTTTCGCACCAATAAAAAAACGCTCTATTTTTAAGTTTAATTCAGCATAATATGTAAATAGATAAAACCTTATAAATTAAATATAACTTATTGTAAATTAAGTGAATTTATGCATTTCAGTAACTTGCAGATTACTAGAATTTTATAGGCCTGTGCGAAACTCGTGTTTGTGTTTTGAGGAAACACAATATCGTGAGTAACCGGATTAGCGTCCTGCGCTTCATCAAACAAAATAACGTCAAAACGGTGAGAAAGGTTAGGTTGTGAAAGTTGGTACAGCTTCAAATACATATCATGAATAACGGGGAAATTATCAGAAAGGTTAATCATTCGATGCCAGAGTTGTTCACTCTGGCTGACCACCTCATTAGCGGTAAATGATTTTTTAACTTCACCCATCAATATTGAGGGACAGTGGCGTAACATAATCTGACTATCCACACTGCACATAAAATTCTTTAAAGTGTCCTGAATCGCTTTTACGTATAGCCAGTCATCACTCTGAGTGGCATTAGCAATATCCAAAAGCCGCAGAGAATGGGTTAATCGATTAGCATAATTTCTACCAAAACCAGGCCATGCCAGTTGATGGGATGTTTTACAAAGCACATTAGCGGGAAATTTTTCGTCCGCCTCTTCTCCACTGAGCGATTAAAGGCAATGTAGAGCATTCTAAGCTCCGGATGTTTTTCGGCGTATTTCACTAACGCACGAGTTTCGCAATCTCCAAAAAAGAAGTATAAATTTAAAAACAAGAAAAAATCAGGGTGTTCATATTTTGTCGGGTTATCCATGTATTAAAGATATCTATAAAACATTCTTACAAGTAAGCAGTTTAAGATACTCTGGTTTAGCGTTATCAGAAGTAAGCCCATCGCCTTTATCTCATGACACTGTTAGCCGATGGCTAAAAAGTAGATGTTTTAGACCTAAAGACCTATGGCGATTAGTTGAACCTTCTATAGACAAAAAAAGCCCTTGCGTACTAATTGCCGATGATACATTGATTGCCAAAACACGTAGTAAAAAAATAGAGATGGTCCATTATCAATATTCAGGTAATGAACATGATGTTATTGCTGGCATAGGTTTAGTTAATTTGCTTTGGCATGATCTGACGAAGGTTGAATCAATTCCTATCAATTATCGTATTTATGATAAAGATTCTGATGGAAAAACAAAAAACACGCACTTTTCCGAAATGCTCACTCTTGCTAAAAAAAGAGGGATCATACCAGAAGCCGTAGTGATGGATGCTTGGTATTCTAGCCTGGATAACCTGAAATCAATTCGCTCTCATGGTTGGATCTGGGTAAACACGCTGAGGAAAAATAGGATTGTTAACCATAACAAACAACTGAACAAGTTAGACATCTCAGAAGAAGGAACGTCAATACACTTGCGAGGATATGGTTGGGTAACCGTTTTCAAATTTACAGCCAAAAACGGCCGTATTGATTACATAGTAACAAACAAAGAGAATCCCACCCGTCAATACGTCCAATCTATCATGGATGCCCGTTGGTCTGTTGAAGTTTATCATCGAGAAGTTAAACAAAACTGTGGTATTGAACGCTGTCACGCTCGCACGAGCCGAGCGCAAAGAAATCATATTTTTCTCGCTATTTCTGCGTGGTTTGAACAACATAAACGTCGTATATCTGAAAAAATAACCCTTTATCAACAAAATTGGGACGTAATCAAAAGTGCTATTACTGAGCAAATCCGTGTTTTATTAGCGTACCCAAATTAGTTTTGTGCGAAACTCGTGAATAGTAAAAACAGCAAGATAATGATTGCTTTATCATTATCTTGTTCTTATGTTGCATGGATTAATTTAGAATAATATGCGGGTAAAAGCGGGATAGATCTTGGGTAATTAATTGTTTGTCTTCTCGAATACCAATTCCTGCCGGTTGATCATTTACCAGCCAACCACCGATTAATGTATAGTTATTTTCAAATTGTGGTAGCGGATAAAATTGTTGAATAATCATCCCCTCTTCGCCATATGGACCGTCTACTGAGGCAATTTCACGTTCATTATCGATGATACGAATATTTGCTTCTTCTCGTGAAAAAATAGGTTTGATTACATAGCTGTCCAGTTTTGGCGGATTAGCTTCTGCAAAATAGGCCGGTAACAAATTGGGGTGATTAGGAAACATTTCCCATAGCATAGGTAGTAATGCTTTGTTAGAAATAATGCTTTTCCAAGCAGGTTCTAACCACCTTACGCCAGCATCTGCTAACTTAGTAGAAAAAATCTCTCTAAACATAAATTCCTGTCACCGATCATGCAAAACTGATCCACTAACGATCATCTAAAACTGATCCACTTGGTATTATTCGCACATTTTTGTACGGATAATTTATGTTAACCAAGGAGATATTTGTGGATATTCATGTTCGCTTTGCACAAGGACAAAGCCTTCGAAAAATTGCCCGTGAATTGGGCATATCCCGTAACACCGTAAAACATCATTTACAACAACAGACAATGCCAACTTATGCTAAAAGAAGTCAACAACCGACTAAATTAGCACCCTTTAAACCTTATTTGCTTCAGCGAATTGAACTGGCTAAACCTGATTGGATCCCTGCAACAGTCTTATTTGATGAAGTAGTTGAAAGCGGCTATCAAGGCGGTATTGCTCAATTACGCCGATTTGTTTGTCAATTTAAACCAAGCATTGTTCCCGAAGCTGTCGTCCGTTTTGAAACACAGCCAGGTCAACAAATGCAAATCGACTTCACCAGCATCCGGCGAGGTAAAAAATCACTAAAAGCGTTTGGTGCAACGCTAGGCTATTCGCGTGCGAGTTATGTAAAGTTCTTTGATAATGAACGAGCAGAATCGTGGCAACAAGGTTTACGAGAAGCTTTCGACTATTTTGGTGGTGTACCACAGGAAATATTGTGTGATAACGCAAAATCCCTCATCATCGAACGGGATGCTTATGCAGAAGGTGAACATAAATTACATGTCGAAATGCTTCAAATGTCGAAAGATTACGGGTTTAAATTGTGTGCTTGCAAGCCCCTACAGGGCAAAAACTAAAGGGAAAGTAGAGCGCTTTAACCACTATTTAAAAAACAGCTTTATCGTACCATTAAATACCGACCTTCGTGCTCATAATCTTGAACTGGATATTGAGATAGCTAATGCAAGAGTGGGGCCCTGGTTACAACGCGTTGCCCATCAGCGGATTCATGGAACAACGTTAGAGAAGCCAGCAGATAGACTAGCTAAGGAAGTTAAGTATCTTCTACCCTTACCAGCAAGGGTTTGCCAATCTATCCCGCAGACTGATACGCTTAATATCCGTATCGTACCGCCCCTTGAATCTGTCAGTTTGCAACACTCAATCAGCGTATACGAAGCATTGCTGGGAGGTGAACATGTTATTGCATGAACAAATTGAACACCTGTGTGAGTCATTGAAATTAAATTCTATTCCGACTCATTGGTCATCACTTGCCGAACAATGCATTGCCCAAGACAAAAGCTACGGAGAGTTTTTACTGTCCCTATTAAAATGTGAGCAACAACAACGAGATGAACGAACCCGTAATCTTTTGAGTCGGATGGCAGGATTCCCAGCACATAAAGAACTTAATACGTTCGATTTTAAGTTTGCAACGGGGATCCCCAAACAACACATACAGGAATTAAGCGCATTAACGTTTATTGAACGTAATGAAAATGTCGTGTTGCTTGGCCCAAGCGGTGTAGGCAAAACGCATTTAGCTATTGGGTTAGGATTAAAAGCAGTACAGGCCAAGAAGAAAACCCGCTTTACCACGGCAGCTGAACTGATGTTGCAACTCTCAACTGCCAAACGACAAAATAAGCTCAAACAATATCTATCACGTTCGGTGATGGCCCCGAAATTGTTGATTATCGATGAGATTGGATACCTGCCGTTTGGGCGAGAAGAAGCAAACCTGTTTTTCAATGTGATTGCCAAGCGTTATGAGCATGGCAGTGTCATATTGACGAGTAACTTATCATTTGGGCAATGGCCAAATGCTTTTGCTGATGACGCAACATTAACTGCCGCTATGCTTGATCGTTTACTTCATCATTCGCATGTACTGCAATTAAGCGGTGAAAGCTATCGATTGAAAGATAAGCGGCGCTCAGGAGCAATGACTGAGTAAAAGTGGATCAATTTTGATTGATCGGATTTAGCTAAAAAGTGGATCAGTTTTCGGTGATCGTTGACAAATTCCCAAGGATATAATTTAAACAGATTGCTAATAACTTGGTTATTAGGATCGGTAAACTGTCCTTTTTCACCTAAACCGATTTGATCAATATAGAGAAATTCGGTGGGAATATTGGCTTCGTTAGCACAGTCTTGTAGGTATTGTATGGTGCCGCGATCTTCGTCACTATCTTGGCAGCAGCTGAAATGTAACCAGTTAAAACCAAATGATTCACGCAAAAACGCAAAGCGTTCAATAAGTTGTTCTTGTATGCTATTAAATTGATCAGCATTGATTTGATCTTCTAACCAAATCCACTGAAAAAATGCGGTTTCATATAAAGATGTTGGTGTATCTGCATTATTTTCTAATAATTTTGCAGGTCTTTTACCGTCATAAGCTAAATCCAATCGAGAATAAAGTGAAGGTTGGTTAGTTTTCCATGAGTGATTAACAAATTCCCAACAATGTTTAGGGATCTGAAATTTTATCAATAATTCCTCGTTACTAACCACTTTTTCGACCACTTGCAGGCACATTTGATGTAATTCAGCGGTGGTTGCTTCAAGATCTTCGATTTGTTGCATAGTAAATTGGTAATAGGCATTTTCACACCAGTAAGGTTCACCGTATAAGGTGTGAAAATGAAAACCAAACACGAGTTTCGCACGGGCATATAAAATTCTAGAAATGGCTTCAGAACAATAATTAATCTGTAACTTGCTAAGACGTATAAATTTACTTAAATTACAATAAGTTATTTTTAATTTATGAGATTTTTTCTATTTATCACGAGTTTCGCACAGGCCTATAAAATTCTAGAAATGGCTTAAAAGTGATGATTAATCTGCAAGTTACTGAAATGCATAAATTCACTTAATTTACAATAAGTTATATTTAATTTATAAGGTTTTATCTATTTACACATTATGCTGAATTAAACTTAAAAATAGAGCGTTTTTTTATTGGTGCGAAACTCGTGCCAAATTCAGCTGCCTTTTCTTTCCAATCAGTGCGTTCAGTGATGGGCATCCTTATCATCGCTATCAACCTCCCATAGAACGCTGAGAAGGCGTTGTGGCACTTTGACGCTGCATGCGAGTCTGTTGTTTAGCGACTGATTCACCGAAACCGCCACGAGTGATAGTGGTGGTCGTTGCCGGTTTAGGAGCAAGAGCTGATGGAGGTAAGGCCATAGTTCTACCTCCCGCTACAGCCGGCCCATAGTTTTTGCCACTAGCATCAACAAATTTTCCATTGGCGGGACTTGCAGGATTGCTTGAGCTAAAGAGAGGTTGCGCTGCAGGGGCTGGCGCAGCTGTACCACCACCCATTAGACGTCCCATCATGTAACCTGCCATTAATGGCATCCAGAAGCTACCACTTTGTCCACTAGCTTGATTTTCTGTCGCTAAACCAGCTTGAGCTTGAGATGCAGTTTGGGTTGTAGTTGTGGTTTGAGTTGCGGTTTGAGTGGGAGCCTGAGTACATTTTTCTTCCCCAAATTCGGCCACACAGTCTTCACGTGTCGCATATTTAGGTGCAGTTTTAGCCGCTTCCTGCAATGCATTTTTATAAGCCAGCGAACATTGTTCACTTTGAGCCGGGTTTTTTTTGGGCACAATCCTCTGCGTTAGTATATAAAGAGACGGTTTCGTCGCTTTGCTCACAAGCGGACAACATAAATACCGTACTAATAGCTAAGGCAACAGGTGCTAAGCGGTAGACGCGCCAGCTTTTGCGAAAAGCACCTTGATTAATATTTGTCAATGCCAACTGAATTCTGATCCACTTTGCTAAAGTAAAACTGATCCACCCCCTTTAATTTACTCGCTAAGTTCCGGTTTCAATTTTTTATGTAGCTGACCGCTTTTTAGCTTGTCTTTTAACCGATAACTTTGTCCACTAATCTGTACAATATGTGCATGGTGCAGCAATCTATCCAGCATAGCCGCTGTTAGCGTCTCATCGTCACCAAATGTACTTGACCACTGAGCAAAAGACAGATTACTAGTTAAGAGCACACTACCCGCTTCATATCGCTTTGCCACCACCTGGAAGAACAGGTTTGCTTCTTCCTTGCCAAAAGGTAAATAGCCAACTTCATCGATAATCAATAGTCTAGGTTTACTGATAACTCGGGTAAGATATCCTTTAAGGTCACCTTGTCGATGAGAGGTAAGCAGCTGCAACATCATGTCCGCCGCAGTTAGAAAACGGATGCTTAATCCCTGCATCGCAGCCCTATAGCTGATGGCAGTAGCAAGGTGGGTCTTACCGACACCAGACGGACCTAACAACACGATATTCTCCTGGCGCTCAATAAAAGCCAGTCCAGCCAGTTCCTGTATTTGGTTACGGGGAACACCGCTGGCATATTTGTAATCAAACTGCTCCAACGTCTTTATCACTGGCAGCCCAGATAAACGGAGTATCGTTTGACGCCGACGTTCAGTAAGTCCTTCATACTGGTGTCGTAAAACAGACACTAGAAAGTCAGCGAGTGTACCGTTCTTGTCGACAGTTCCTTGCGCTACAGCTGGCCACTCTGTGCTTAGTCTGTCCAGTTTAAGCTGCTGGCAGAATTTTTCGATGCGTTCATACTGAAGACTCATATCGGCATCTCCAGAATCGACTGATAGACGGACAAAGGATGTTGTAGGCTCTCGATAGGAATGGGGCGAGTCTGATGTATCGGTAAAGGAAATGCTTGCATGACTTTCGGCAGCGGCAACAGTGCCAAGCGTTCTGTAGCATGCGCTCTTCCGGCGATACACCCGTAGTGCCGTGTTTACGTACATTAGCTATTGTACTCAGCCAGTCTCCAATACGTGAGTTGGCGGCGGTAGCATCCAAAGTAAGCCCTGCCTGACGAAATGACGCGGTTAGTGGAACAATGAAACTGTTCTTAAGATAGTGATTAAAAGGTTCAACCTTACCTTTAGTCTTCGCCCTGTATGGACGGCAGACTTTCGGACTGAAAGCATATTTTTCGGCAAGCTTGATAAGCTGTGGGTTCCAGCGGTGTTTACCAGGACCATAAACATCACGCTCAATGATAATGGTCTTCGCATTATCAAATAGCAGCTGACGAGGCGTACCGCCAAAATACTGTAGGGCTGACTCAATCCCGTCGCCCCAGGCTGCTGAATTTTGACAGATGTAAAACCTAACAAAAGTGGAGCGACTCCAGCCTAACGTGGCAACGAATGCCATCAAAGGATTCTTCCCCTGTCTGATAATCGTGAAGTCAACCTGCATCTGTTCACCGGGTTCAGTCTCAAAGCGGACAACATCTTCAATAACGGTTTTTTTCATAGGATGAAGAAAAGCGGTCAGCAAGCTATAGCTGCCTGTGTAGCCTCCTTCACGGATCTCCGGTAGCAATACGCAGGCCGGTATCCAATCAGGTCTGGCCGCCTCTACGCGTTCGAGAATATATACCTTGAAGGGATCCAACTTACCGGGTCTAGGCGCTCTCGATTTATAACGCATATTCGCCGCCGCTTCAGTGCTACGAAGATATGGCCTCACGGTTACTCTTGAGCATGAAAGCCGTCGCGCAATCGCACGTATAGACATACCCCGGCGATGTAAAACAGAAATTTCCACTCTGATCTCCAATGTTATCATCGGCAGTACCTTAAAACTGCCATATTTACTCTTAGTGGATCAGTTTTACATTAGCAAGTGGATCATTTTTACATTGGTAGCGAAATATTTTTCGGGCGCTTTATTTTCATCATCATTTACCTATCCTAAAGGTCGAAATAAAAATCGTGAAACTAGGATAGAATAGGGTAATTACGCTGGAAATTAAAGCATAAAACGGATAGAAAGATGGCTATCAACCTGATTATTTCACGAGTTTCGCACAGGCCTATAAAATTCTAGAAATGGCTTAAAAGTAATGATTAATCTGCAAGTTACTGAAATGCATAAATTTACTTAATTTACAATAAGTTATATTTAATTTATAAGGTTTTATCTATTTACATATTATGCTGAATTAAACTTAAAAATAGAGCGTTTTTTTATTGGTGCGAAACTCGTGTATTTATTTTAAGTGGTAAAAATACAACTTTTCTAATTAACTTTCGTTACAATAAAAAATACCCACAATATATGGGTATTAATAGTGGGTTATTTATTTAGTGTATTTGCGGAACACTCATCGGATTGATAATAGCATCCGGTGAGGTAGATAATGTTTTTCCTAAGCTACTATTTAAACGGAGCAGATCGCCTTCATTTAAAGTCCCACGGGCATACTGAATTTTCAGATCATTAATCAGATAATCATAACGTGCATTGGCTAAATTCTGTTTCGCCTGAAAAAGGGCTGTTGTTGCGTTCAATACATCCACGATAGTCCGAGTGCCGACCTGATAGCCTGCTTCCATCGCATATAACGAACTTTGTGCTGAAACAACCAATTGTTGGTAGGCTTTAATGCTACTAATAGAAGAAATCACATTATTATAGGAAGAGCGTACTATCTGAATAACATTGCGATAAGTACTTTCAAGCTGTTCACTGGCACTAATATAACCATACTGTGCTTGCTCAACGCGTGAGTTAGTTCGGCCAGCTGTATATAAAGGCACACTCAACGTTAATCCGACACTATTTTGGCCAGTATAGCTAGGACCATTTCTATTCCATATTTGTTGATTAGCACTACCATGATACTGGGTGTTACTAACACCGGTTGACGCTTCTAATCCAAGGGTAGGTAAATGTCCTGATTGTTCATAACGAATATTTTCTCGCGCCAGATCTTGTGATAAACGGGCGCTAAGTAAACTTAAGTTGCGTGTTTCAGCATCTTTTAATAGCTTCTCTACTCGTGCGGGTGTCTGGGTACTGAAATGAGCAATATTTAAAGCCGCTAATTGACTGTAATAGATGCCGCTAACTTGACGTAACTTTTCCAGCGAATTTTCTAATTGATTACGGCTCGATACTTCTTGAGCTAATACGCTGTCATAATTAGCGCGGGCGTTTTGTACATCGGTAATCGCGACTAATCCTACGTTGAAACGTTGGGTTGTTTGATCTAACTGGCGATAAACGGCTTTTTTCTGTGCTTCAATATAGTCTAATAAGTCAATAGCACGTAATACGTCAAAATAAGCTGTGGCGGTATCAAGAATTAATTTTTGCTGGTTAGTTTGATAAGTGACATCTGCAATACCGGCGGTTTTTTCCTGCATGTCTAACTGTTGCCATTTTGACATATCAAAGATGGTTTGGGTGAGTTTCAGATTGGCGCCAAGTTGGTTGTTCTCTGTGTCACGATTATCACGATAACCGCTGTTATAGGTGAAATTTGCGCCTAAACCTAATTGTGGTAGCAAAGGACTACGAGATTCATTAATTTTTTCAAATGCTTGATTACGTTCTGCTAGCGATTTACGTAAATCCGGATTACTTTCTTTTGCTTTCTGATAGACTTGCAATAAATTTTCAGCTTGCCCAGTGGCACTTAGTCCAACTAGGCTAATTGTGATAAAAAGAGAGATAAATTTTTTCATTCTGATTCCTTGATTATACAATTTTTTGCTTTAGTTATCTCAGAAAAACATGAACACCGCTAATTTTAGCAGAATATGTCATTATTCCATAGTAGCTGTTTGTGCCATCTATCATGTTAAATCTGGCCAATGCTACATTATTTATAAGCTAATTTCCTTAAAAAACGTTATACAAGTCTCACTTTTTGTCAGTTAGTGCATATAAATTCAGAGAGTTTCTATGAGCGATAAAAAAAATTTACCTTTCAAGTTTAGCCAAAATGATGTGGAAATTACCGCTAAATTCGATCTTTATAATGGTTTTTTTCGTTTTGTTGAATACCATTTTCGACATAAGTTGTTTAATGGTGGTTGGAGCAAGGAAATTCGGCGAGAAGTTTTGGAGCGGGGTAATGCTGGCGTTATTTTACCCTATGATCCCTGTCTTGATAAGGTAGTGTTAGTTGAACAAGTACGGATCCCGGCGATGGATACGAGCGAAACACCGTGGTTGTTAGAAGTTATTGCTGGCATGGTAGAACAAAATGAAAACTTAGAACAGCTAGTTCGTCGCGAAGCAAAAGAAGAAGCGGGTATTACCATTCAGCGTTGTTACTATGCTCTAAGTTATCTTACCAGCCCGGGGGGTACAACTGAGCGTATTTATGTTCATATCGGTGAAATTGATGCATCTGCTATCAAACCCGGCAGTGTACATGGATTAAGCAGTGAAAATGAAGATATTCGTGTCCATGTTGTTAGTCGTGAACAAGCTTATCAATGGATGGAGTTAGGGGTAATTGATAATGCGGCTACCGTAATCGCAATACAATGGTTACAATTAAATCATCTTAGGTTGAAAAATAACTGGTTGAAGAACTTAAAATAACGGTTTGTCATAACATGAAAAAGAAGTGTGTATCAGCCTACAGATATTAATAAAGTATTAATGTTAAAATAACGTATAAAGTAGGTAGAAACTAAGGAAATTGCTTGGATAGTCTGTTTAAATTAACAACAAAGCAAAAAAGACTGGTGAGGATCTTGCAAATTACCGATACTCACCTTTTTGCTAATGTTGATGATACTCTACTTGGCGTCAATACTTTTAGTAGTTTTCATGCAGTAATTGATGCAATTTTAGCGTGCAATGAAAATGTTGACTTGGTTGTTGCTACCGGTGATTTGGTTCAAGATCAATCGGCATCAGCTTATCAGCATTTTGCGGAAGGGATCAAACGGTTATCTGCTCCTTGTGTTTGGTTGCCGGGCAATCACGATTATCAACCGGCAATGGTTGCTACTTTAGCAAAAGCAGGAATTTTACCCTCTAAGCAGGTGCTAATTAATGATAATTGGCAAATCCTGATGTTGGACAGCCAAATTCAAGGTGCTGTGCATGGAAAATTATCTAAGCAACAGTTGTTATGGATGAAACGTTGTTTTGATGCATACAGGGAGCGTAGTCATTTACTAATGTTACATCATCATCCTTTGCCTTCGGGTTGTACCTGGCTTGATCAACATAGCTTGCGTAACTCTCATATTTTGGCTGACTATTTAAATCAATATCAACAAGTTAAAGCGATTTTATGTGGGCATATTCACCAAGAAATAGATGAATATTGGCAAGGGGTTCGTATGATGGCAACACCATCAACCTGTATACAATTTAAACCTCATTGTACTAATTTCACATTAGATACAATGGCACCGGGGTGGCGTTATCTTGATCTTTCTATCAATGATAACGGTGAAAATGTGTTGGATACACAAGTTTTCAGATTGGATAGTGATAAATTTCGCCCAGATTTCGACTCAGGTGGTTATTAATGTCAACATTAATTTATATACATGGTTTTAATAGTTCCCCCTTATGGCAGAAGGCAAATAGCTTAAAAACTTGGCTAGAGCGACAACATCCAGCAGTTAATATGTTGATACCCCAGCTTCCTTGTTATCCAGCAGAAGCGATTGAGTTATTACAGAATCTCGTAGCAGCCCATGCGGGAGAGCAGATTGGGTTGTTAGGTTCTTCATTGGGCGGTTATTTTGCTATTTGGTTATCGCAGAAATTTAATTTACCCGCTGTGGTTGTCAATCCAGCGGTACGTCCTTTTGATTTGTTTGAGCAGTATTTAGGTGAGGAAGTCAATCCTTATACAAAGGAACGCTACATTTTACAATCCCACCATTTAAATGAACTACAAGCAATACAAATTGATGCATTAACCGCTCCTGATTTGATTTGGCTATTACAACAAACAGGTGATGAAATATTGGACTATCGTCAAGCTGTTACCTATCTTATGGAGTGTAAGCAAACAATAGCGCCAGGAGGTAACCATGCTTTTGTTGGATTTGACTACTATTTTCCACAAATTATGCGTTTTTTAGCTTTGGCAAAGACAAAATAAGTAAAAAATTATCCAAAATAGCTAAATGACTGTTATTATCATCAGTATCTCAGCATTTATTTGCCTAATTAATCGTCAATTACCGCAGAAAATAATATGACTCAATCTAGTTATAATGCAGAGGCAATCGAGGTCCTCAGTGGTTTAGAACCTGTACGTCGTCGCCCAGGCATGTACACTGATACTTCTCGACCAAATCACCTGGCACAGGAAGTAATTGATAATAGCGTGGATGAGGCGCTTGCCGGTTATGCTAAACGTATCGATGTAATCTTGTATGAAGATCAGTCACTGGAAGTGATTGATGATGGCCGAGGTATGCCGGTTGATATTCATCCAGAAAAGAAGGTACCGGCTGTAGAGCTGATTTTGGGGCAGTTACATGCCGGGGGAAAATTTTCTAATAAAAATTATCAATTTTCTGGCGGGCTACATGGTGTTGGTATTTCAGTGGTCAATGCATTATCAAAACGTATTGAAGTAACTGTTAGTCGTGATAGCCAAATATACCGAATTGCTTTTGAAAATGGTGAAAAAGTTCAGGAACTTGAGGTTATTGGTAGTTGTGCTAAACGCACGACCGGTACCGGTGTCCGTTTTTGGCCTGATAGCCATTTTTTTGACAACCCACGCTTTTCCATTTCGCGTTTAGTGCACGTATTAAAAGCCAAGGCTGTGCTATGCCCTGGTGTTGAAATCGTCTTTAAGGATAAAATAAATAATACTGAGCAGACATGGCGTTATAACGATGGCTTGACCGACTATCTAATGGAAGCAGTGAACGGCTTAGTGACTTTACCTGAGAAAGCGTTTGTTGGTAATTTTGCCGGCCAAATAGAAATGGTCGATTGGGCTCTGCTTTGGTTACCAGAAGGTGGAGAACTATTAACCGAAAGTTATGTTAACCTTATTCCAACCCCACAGGGGGGTACCCATGTTAATGGGTTACGCCAGGGCTTACTGGATGCGATGAGGGAGTTTTGTGAATACCGTAATTTACTTCCGCGCGGTGTTAAATTGACAGGTGATGATATTTGGGAACGCTGTGCTTATGTCTTATCAGTCAAAATGCAAGATCCACAATTTGCCGGCCAAACCAAAGAACGTCTTTCTTCTCGCCAGAGTGCTGCGTTTGTTTCCGGTGTAGTAAAAGATGCTTTTAGTTTGTGGTTAAACCAAAATGTTCAAGAAGCTGAGCAATTAGCGGAACTCACCATTTCAAGTGCACAAAGGCGTCTGCGAGCAGCGAAAAAAGTCGTGCGCAAGAAACTGACCAGCGGGCCTGCGTTACCCGGCAAGTTAGCTGATTGTACTTCTCAAGATCTTAATTTTACTGAGCTATTTTTAGTTGAAGGAGATTCAGCCGGCGGCTCGGCTAAGCAGGCTCGTGATCGAGAATATCAGGCGATTATGCCGCTAAGAGGGAAAATATTGAATACTTGGGAAGTCTCTTCCGATGAGGTTTTAGCTTCACAGGAAGTCCATGATATTTCAGTAGCTATTGGTATTGATCCAGACAGCGATGATCTTAGCCAACTCCGTTACGGTAAGATTTGTGTGCTTGCCGATGCAGATTCAGATGGATTGCATATTGCAACCTTACTCTGCGCGCTTTTTGTTCGCCACTTTTCCGCTTTAGTAAAAGCAGGCCATATTTATATTGCTATGCCACCCTTATACCGTATTGATCTAGGTAAAGAAGTCTATTATGCCCTCGATGAAGGTGAAAAAGACGCGGTTCTCGACAGACTAAGCTATAAGCGTGGCAAACCGAATGTCCAGCGTTTTAAAGGGTTAGGCGAAATGAATCCGACTCAATTACGTGAAACCACACTTGATCCCAATACACGACGTTTAGTGCAGCTCATTATTAATGATGAGAATTATCAAGAAACACTAGCGATGATGGATATGTTATTGGCGAAAAAACGGGCAGAAGATCGTCGAAATTGGTTACAAGATAAAGGCGATGCGATAGAAATTGAAGTGTAATCGATACTGTTAACCAGAGATTAAGGAATCAAATGAATGAGTGAGATAACTCACGATGGTGTAGAGCAGCAACCACTTTATACCTTTACCGAAAATGCCTATCTCAATTATTCCATGTACGTCATCATGGACAGAGCATTGCCATTTATTGGTGATGGGTTAAAGCCTGTTCAGCGACGAATTGTTTATGCCATGTCTGAACTTGGTTTGAGTAATGCCGCTAAGTATAAAAAATCAGCTCGTACAGTCGGTGATGTATTGGGAAAATATCATCCGCATGGTGATAGCGCTTGTTATGAAGCCATGGTATTGATGGCACAACCATTTTCCTATCGTTATCCATTAGTTGATGGTCAGGGAAACTGGGGAGCCCCTGATGATCCTAAATCGTTTGCTGCGATGCGTTACACCGAGTCAAGATTGTCAAAATATGCTGAAACGCTACTCAGTGAATTAGGATTGGGAACGGTATCCTGGACACCTAATTTTGATGGAACATTAACCGAACCCAAAACACTACCGGCAAGATTACCCAATATTCTGCTAAATGGCACGACAGGAATTGCCGTTGGTATGGCGACCGATATTCCGCCGCATAATGCTCGTGAGGTAGCAAGCGCGTTAATTGCTTTACTGGAAAATCCAAAAGCTGATCTTAAAATGTTGATGGGTTTTATTCCCGCTCCTGATTATCCAACAGAAGCAGAAATTATTTCATCAAAAGAAGATATTCAAAAAATTTATCAAACAGGCCGTGGTTCTATTCGGTTACGTGCTGTATGGGAAATGGATGATGGCAATGCCGTTATTACTGCACTACCTCATCAAGTTTCAGGTGCTAAGGTGTTGGAGCAGATTGCTTCACAAATACGTGCCAAAAAATTACCGATGGTAGAAGATCTACGTGATGAATCAGATCATGAAAATCGAACACGTTTAGTGATTGTACCTAGAAGTAATCGGATTGATTTAGAACAAGTGATGACACATTTATTTGCCACGACCGATCTAGAAAGAAGTTATCGGGTCAATTTGAATATGATTGGTCTGGATAATCGTCCGGCAGTTAAAGGACTGGTAGAAATTTTAAATGAATGGTTATTATTTAGGCGAGAAACCGTACGTAATCGCTTAAATCATCGTTTAGAAAAAGTATTAAAACGCTTACATATCCTTGAGGGTTTATTAATAGCTTATCTTAATATAGATGAGGTTATCCATATTATCCGTAATGAAGATGAGCCTAAAGCAGTATTAGTGTCCCGTTTTGCGCTTTCAGAAACTCAGGCTGAATCTATTCTGGAATTGAAATTGCGTCATTTGGCTAAACTGGAGGAATTTAAATTACGTGGTGAGCAAGATGAATTAGCTAAAGAGCGTGATCAACTGCAAGCTATTTTAGGCTCTGAGCGTCGTTTAAACACCTTGATCAAGAAAGAAATTGAAACCGATGCCCAGACTTATGGTGATGATCGTCGCTCACCACTTAAGGAGCGTATTGAAGCAAAAGCCATGAATGAACATGATATTTTGCCTTCTGAGACGGTTACTATTGTTCTTTCTGTTATGGGATGGGTGAGAAGCGCAAAAGGCCATGATATTGATCCGACTAATCTTAACTATAAAGCCGGAGATGGTTTCCGTAGCTCAGCAAGGGGCAAAACGAATCAACCGGTTGTTTTCCTTGATAGTATTGGACGTAGTTATTCCCTTGATCCGCTTGATCTTCCTTCTGCCCGCGGACAAGGAGAGCCACTTACTGGTAAATTGGCATTACCACCTGGCGCAACGGTTGAACATGTATTGACTGCTCCCGAAGAACAAAAATATTTGTTAGCATCGGATGCAGGTTATGGTTTTATTTGTACTTTTAGCGATTTAGTGGCAAAAAATAAAGCAGGTAAGGCATTAATTACCTTACCTAATAATGCAAAGGTACTGGCGCCATTAGAAGTCAATAATGAACAGCAAGATTTATTATTGGCAATTACTAACGCAGGAAGAATGTTAATATTTCCTGTTAGTGATCTCCCTCAGCTCTCTAAAGGTAAAGGCAATAAAATTATTAATATTGCAGCGGTTCAATCAGCCAGCAGAGAGGATTTGCTAGTTTGGTTAATGTTTTTGCAGCCTCAGTCTTCAATTACCCTCTATTTTGGCAAACGAAAACTGAAATTAAATCCAGAAGATTTGCAAAAATATCGTGCTGAACGAGGTCGTAAAGGTTCTTCATTACCTCGTGGATTACAGAGTATTGAACGTATAGAAGTAACTCCTCCCAGTAATGGATAATTTTTGATTTTTTTATAGGTGTGTGAAGTTACTTATTACTTGAGGTAAATATGTTAGCTATTGTTCGTATTATTATTGTGATCCTATTTACGATATTGGTTTGCGTGTTAGGTTGTTTTTATTGCTTATTAAGTCCAAGAAATCCACACCATGTTATGCGCTTTGGCCGACTGTTTGGCAAATTATCTTATGTCTTTGGTATTACTATTATTAATCGGGTGCCTTCTGAAGCGAAAGATTACGGTCCCAGTATTTATATCGGTAATCATCAAAATAACTATGATATGGTAACTATGTCAAATGCAGTACAGCCAAATACCGTTACTGTTGGAAAAAAGAGCTTAGTATTTATCCCTTTTTTCGGTCAACTATATTGGTTGGCCGGTAATATTCTTATTGATAGGGCTAATCGAACTAAAGCGCACAATACCATTTCACAGGTTGTTAAGCAGATAAAAAAAAGAAAAATTTCTGTTTGGATGTTTCCTGAGGGAACCCGTAGTCGTGGTCGAGGTTTACTACCATTTAAAACCGGTGCATTTTATGCAGCAATTGCAGCTGGGGTTCCGATAGTACCAGTCTGTTTATCTGAAACAGAAGGGCGCATTAAACTGAATCGTTGGAATAATGGAGTAGTGATTGTCGAAATGCTACCGCCTATTGATACAACAAAGTATAATCGGGAAAACGTGCGTGAATTAGCAGAATATTGCCATGATTTATTCAAAGTTAAAATTGCAGAATTAAATAAAGAAGTGGCAGAAATAGAACAAAAAATGAAATAAAGTTTAAGTTCATTTTTTAAGCAAATTAGTTTCTAAATTGTCATATTTAACAATATATTAATATTTGGCGTTGTATCAATCTATCGTCTTAATGGAATATAGTTATCAAACAATTGTGATAATACAATTACTAGCGGATAGTAAGATAAGGATCTTTCCTGGATGAACAATAAATGGCGCTAGCTTATTAATGATTTTGTGGAGAAGATATGTCACTAAGTCGGCGTCGATTTCTTAAGCTATCAAATATAGCTATGAGTCTTTCTATGCTTCCTGCTGCGGTTAGAGCAGAAAAAAATGAAGGGTATCCATTATTGGCAATCCCACCTTTATTGGAATCTCATGTTGGTCAACCGCTGTTTCTTACGTTGAAAAAATCTTATTGGTCTTTTGATGGTAGTCATCGCACTAATACTATTGGTTGTAATGGTTATTATTTGGGGCCAACCATTCGAATAGAAAATGGTAGTGATTTGAAATTGGTATATAGCAATCGACTTTCTGAAGAAGTAGCTATGACAGTCAGTGGGTTGCAAGTTCCAGGAACTCAAATTGGTGGGGCGGCAAGATTAATGTCACCCAATGTTGATTGGTCGCCGGTACTGCCGATCTGTCAACCGGCTGCGACCTGTTGGTATCATGCTAATACACCTGGCAAGATGGCAAAACAAATTCATGATGGCTTGGTTGGTATGTGGATTGTGTCAGATAAAACCAGTAAGAATTTAAATATTCCTAATCATTACGGTGTTGATGATTTTCCTATTATTATGCAAGATAAACGGCTAGATAGTTTTGGCGCACCTCACTATAAAGCAACAGCTGAAGGTTTTTTAGGTGATACTTTATTAGTTAATGGTGTGCAGGAGCCGTATATTAAAGTTGCTCGCGGCTGGCTCCGCTTACGGCTGCTTAATGCATCGAATTCAAGGCGTTATATATTGGAAATCAGTGATAAGCGGCCATTTTATTTGATAGGTAGTGATCAAGGGCTGCTACCTGCTCCAGTAAGTATCGAAAGATTACCTATGGCGCCTGGCGAGCGTCGAGAAGTGTTGATTGATATGTCTAAAACAGAGTTATTGACGATAACGGCTGGAAGAGCAGCAGGGGTTATGGATCGTATCAAAGGACTTTTCGAACCGTCAACTTTATTAAATTCAACCAAAGTTTTAACCATTTGTTCTTCAGGATTATTATCCTTAGTAACAGATAATTTACCAGAGACTCTAGTTAATGACACGAGCCAAATCGCGTCGACGATCCGTAATCGTGAAGTGATCCTTAGCAAACCTTTTGGCATTAATGGTATGATGCGGGATGTAAATCGTATTGACTTAATCACCCAGCAGGGAGCATGGGAACGCTGGACGGTAAAAGCGCATGAGCCGCAAGCATTTCATATTGAAGGTGTTCGTTTCAAAGTTATTAATCATAATGGCGTTGTACCAGGGCCGGAAGATTATGGCTGGAAAGATACAGTATGGATCAATGGATACAGTGAATTATTAGTTAATATGCTACAACCGTCTTATGATCATTTTCCTTTTTTGTATTTTAGTCAAAATTTAGAGAAAGCGGATAAAGGCTCAGTTGCGCAGATGGTGATCAATCCATCAACTTAATTTATTTCTATAATATAGAATATTTTGTAGCTGATTATAAAAAAGTGATTGTATTATTTTATGTTTTGTTATTTCGATTGTTATTTATTATTTAAAATTATCTATATAATAGTAATTAATAATTTGATCGTTTTTATAAAAATGTAGATTTATCGAAGAGTGATTGGATTTATTAAATGTAAAATCCAATTTTCTATTATGCCAATATGGTGACCTAATGAATATTAGTTTAATCGCAGCAATGGCGGCGGATCAGGTGATTGGTTTGGAAAATAACATGCCATGGGTGTTATCCGGTGATTTAGACTGGTTTAAGCGTAATACGTTAAATAAGCCAGTTATAATGGGACGTATAACTTATGAATCTATAGGTAAACCTTTACCTCAACGTTTGAATATTATTCTTAGTCATACTCATTCGAGTGATGATAATGGCGTTGTTTGGGTTAACTCAGTTGATGAGGCACTAGCTGCAGCAGGAGAAGCAGAAGAAATAATGATTATAGGCGGGGGAAAAATTTATGAATTATTCTTACCTCTGGCGAATCGTCTTTATTTAACGCATATAGATGCGGAAGTGATTGGTGATACCTATTTTCCTGTTTATGAGCCTAATGAGTGGGACTCTGTATTTACTGAATACCATGAAGCAGATGATAAAAATTCTCATAATTATTGTTTTGAAATATTAGAACGCCGTTCACAAAGCTAAGAGAGATTCTTGGTGGTAATAAAAAATCGAAGGCTAATACTTCGGTTTTTTATTATTAATTTGAATTAGTGGATGTTAAATATATAAATAAAAATTAAATTTGTATTCTTAATTAAATAATTTAAGTCAAATATTTATAAATAAGGGTCTATTCAAATAGCTTTTATAGCTATTATTTTAGTCATATTAAAACAAAATTAATTAATTTATTACTTATATTCCATTATTTGTTGCATAGCAAAATAAGCATAGTATTAGTTATCTTTTGGTAAATGCAGGCTGGTGAAAATATTTTTTATCTTCCCAGCGTAATAAAGTCAATTTTCCTCCCCAGCAACAACCGGTATCAAGCCCATAAATATCTTCAGGTGTTCCTTTCCCTTCAAGGGAAGCCCAATGACCAAAAATAATGGCGTATTCTGGTGGTATTTTTCGCGGCAGATCAAACCAAGGCTTTAAAGGAGGAGGTGTGTTTTCAGGTTTATTTTTCCAGGTCATGTTTAACTGACCGTCAGGAAAGCAATAACGCATACGAGTCAGGACGTTAGTACTAAAGCGTAAACGGGATAACCCTGTTAAATTGGGTGACCAGTTGTTCGGTATATCGCCATACATGGAGTCGATAAATAAAGGATAGCTATCACTACTAAGAATAGCCTCTACTTCTTTGGCACACATCTGTGCTGTTGCTAAATCCCATTGTGGTGTGATCCCAGCATGTGCCATGATGATTTTTTTCTTATTGTCAACTTGTAATAATGGTTGACGTCGTAACCAATTAACTAATTCATCAGCATCAGGCGCTGTCAGTAATTTTTTCAGTTTGTCTTTGGGTTTATTATGGCTAATATTGGCATATACACCGATAAGGTGGAGATCATGATTACCTAGTACCATTCTGACGGATGAGCCTAATGTTTTAATGTAACGTAAAACTTTGAGTGAATCCGGGCCTCGGGAGACGAGATCACCGGTGAGCCATAAAACATCCTTTTGTGGTTCAAATTTCACTTGCTTGAGAAGTGCTTTAAGTTCACGATAGCAACCGTGAATATCTCCTATAAGATAAGTAGCCATAATTAGTTTATAACTGTTGGGATAGCAAGACGAAAGACTGGGATATCAACATAAAAATTTTTACCATCATTATCTAACATCACATAATGGCCCTCCATGGTTCCCATTGGCGTTTCTATAATAGCACCACTGGTATAACGAAATTCGGCGCTTGGTTGAATGATAGGTTGCTCTCCTACCACGCCCTGTCCTTGTACTTCGGTACGTTTACCATCACTATTGGTAATTAACCAATAGCGACTTATTAGCTGTACCGGCGTGCGGCCTAGATTGCGAATAGAAACCGTATAGGCAAAAACAAATCTGGCTTCTTCCGGGAAAGATTGATTTTCAATATAGACACTTTGAACTTGTATACAGATGTTAGGTTCATTTAGCATAGTGCCCCCAAAGTTTATCACTATTAGCGAGAGGTTTTAGCCAATTTGCTGGCTAACTTGCAATAATTTTCTACTGAAATATTTTCAGCGCGACAATTTGGATCAATACCTAATTGCTCAAAATCTTGCACGCTAAATAAATCACTTAAACTATTACGAATAGTTTTACGTCGTTGATTAAATGCCTGTGTAGTAATACGACTTAATAATTTGACATCACAAATAGGGTAAGGGTTTCGTTGATGAGGAATTAAACGCACGACAGCTGAATCCACTTTTGGCACAGGTGAAAAAGCCGACGGCGGTACTTCTAAGATAGGGATTATCTGACAATAATATTGCGCCATAACGCTAAGGCGACCATATGCTTTAGTATTCGGTCCTGCGACTAAGCGATTTACAACCTCTTTTTGTAGCATAAAATTCATGTCAGCAATAGCATTAGTATATGTAAAAAGATAGAACATTAGCGGAGTTGAAATATTGTAAGGAAGATTACCTAACACTCTAAGGGGTTGACCCTTTTCTTTCGCTATTGCGCCAAAATCAATCGTCATTGCATCGTTTGCTATAATTGTTAGTTTAGCACTTAGCGCAGGGTGTGCAGCTAAACGGGCGGCAAGATCACGATCTAACTCGATTACCGTCATATTCTCTATAAGTGCACTAATAGGTAATGTTAGGGCGCCTAGACCCGGGCCAATTTCAACAATAGCTTGATCAGGCTTTGGGTTAAAAGCAGTAACCATATTGTCAATAATAAATGGGTCAGTTAAAAAATTTTGCCCAAAGCGCTTACGGGCAAAGTGCCCTTGATGGATTCGTTTATTCATTGTTATTTTGTATCATGCTAATAGCTAATTTTAAGGCGGTTATAAAACTGTTAACATCTGCTTGCCCACTTCCTGCTAGCTCTATCGCTGTACCATGGTCAACCGATGTACGAATAAAGGGTAAGCCTAAAGTAATGTTTACCGCGTGGCCAAAACCTTGATATTTTAGCACAGGCAGACCTTGATCGTGATACATAGTTAAAATCACATCAGCTTGGTTCAGATATTTGGGTTGGAATAGAGTATCCGCCGGGAAAGGGCCATAAAGCTGCAATCCTTCATGACGCAATTTCTCGATAACTGGGATGATAGTATCGATTTCCTCATGTCCCATATGTCCGCCTTCGCCGGCATGAGGATTTAATCCACAGATATAGATGGCGGGTGTTTTAATGCCAAATTTAGATTTTAATTCTTCATTTAAAATATAAATAACTTCTTGTAGGCTTTGAAAAGTAATTGCAGCGGGAACCTGTTTGAGCGGTAAATGGGTTGTTGCTAGCGCAACACGCAATGTTTCTGTCGCTAACATCATGACGACTTTTTTTGTTTTACTTCTGTCAGCAAAAAATTCAGTATGCCCGGTAAAGGGAATACCTGCATCATTGATAATTCCTTTATGAACAGGGCCGGTAACTAATCCTGAAAATTCACCAGTCATACAGCCATCGCAGGCGCGGCTAAGTGTTTCTATTACATAAGTGCTATTTCGTTTATTAAGTTGGCCTGCTTTGACCGGCGCAGGTAATTTTATTGGTAACACGGTCAATGTTTTGGCAGCTTGGTTGTTATTCGGAGTTCCTGGCGAATAAATAGTTAATTCTAATTCTAAGCCGAGTTGATCCGCTCGGCTTATTAGCAGGTCTGGATCAGCACAAGCAACTAATCTAACCGGCCAATTTTGTTGAGCGAGTTGGATCAAAAGATCAGGGCCTACCCCGGCCGGTTCACCGGGGGTGAGAACTATAGTATTAGTTTTTTTTTCCATAAAGATTACTGTGCATCGCTATCATTAAGAATTTTTACATAGGCAGATGCGCGTAGTTCTTGCATCCAAATTTGCGCTTCTTCGTTAAATTTACGATTGAATAATAGACGATAGGCATGATCTTTCTGGGCTACATCGGTTTTATCTACTTGGCGAGTATCTTCCAGCTGAATAAGATGCCAGCCAAAAGAGGACTGGATTGGTTGACTTGTTTCACCTTTATTTAAACGCATTAAACCATCACGAAATGCTGGATCATAAACATTGGGCATATTCCAGCCAAGTTCACCGCCACGTAATGCAGAGCCAGGATCTTGTGAATATTTTTTAGCTGCTTCGGCAAAGGTTAGTTGACCCGTTTTAATTTGCTGTGCAATTTGTTGTATTTTTGCATATGCCTGTTCGCTATTCATAATAGGTGAAAATTTAATAAGTATATGGCGAGCTTTCACTTCGGTAACCGAAATCGGCATATTGCCACTTTGTATATCATTAAGTTTTAGGATATGAAAACCGACACTAGAACGTATAGGTCCAATGATATCGCCTTTTTTAGCATGCTGAATTCGTTGAGCAAAAACGGTTGGCAATTCTTCAACTTTACTCCAGCCCATTTGCCCGCCTTTTAAAGCATTAGGATCGGCAGAGTAAGTAATGGCCAGCTTACCAAAATCAGCGCCTTGCTTTAATTGGGCGATAATTTTATTTACCGTAGCCATCGCTGATTGACTTTGTTCATTAGTTGGATTTTCTGGTAATGGGATCAAAATATGGCTTAAGTTAACATTAGCATCTTGGCCAGCTTGTGAATTAAGTTGGGCAGCCAGTGAGTCTACTTCTTGCGGCAGGACGGTTATCCGTCGACGAACTTCATTATTACGTACTTCTGCGATCATCATTTCTCTACGAACATCGCTGCGGTAATTTTGTATATTGATACTATCCATTGACAATCGTTGTTGTAGTTGGCCAACCGTTAATCTATTTTGGGCTGCAATATTGGCGATAGTAGCATCTATTGCTTGATCAGGGATCTGGATCTGCATTTTTTCGGCTATTTGCATAATAATTTTGTCAATGATCAAGCGTTCTAATATTTGTTGACGTAATGCATTTTCATCAGGAATTTGTTGTCCTGCATTTCTGGCGTTTATTCTTACTATATCTAGCATATTATCTACGTTACTTTGTAGCACAACGCCATCATTAACAATAGCAGTCACTTTATCCAATGGTTGTGGCGCGGCCAGTGTGGTAGTGCTAACAGTGAACAACAAGCCAATAATCAGTTTTCTCCAATAATTCATAAGGTTCTCATTTTGTTCGATTATATTAAGGTTTGATCCTATTTCAGGTTTCTTCTATTTGATAGTTGAAAATATCAATTTTATTAGAAGGCTCGTTGATAAGGTAAAATACCACTAGCAAGCATATCCTGACTTCCCAAATTATGATTATTATTTAGGCCTCTTAGTTCCACATTGATTGACCAGCGATTATCATAGTCACTATTGAAGTTTTGTTGTTGCCAGCCGACGATTTTACGCTCATAGCCCATATTAATTGACCAGCAGCACGTACTATATTGTAAACCGATTAATCGACTGGCGGGTTGGTTTTCTTTTAGATCATGATAGTATGAGCCAACAAAACCCCAGCGCTCACCTAAAGGCCAGCTCACTACCACCCCCATTTGAGAAATTCCTTTTTGAAAGGCTGGTGCGTTTCTAACTGTTGCTTGAATATAATCGCAATCGACAAAGCGGTAATTTAGCTGAATTAAACGATCTGAATCCAGGCGATATTCGGTCACAACATTCCCCATTGTAATATCACCCAGCCGTCTATCATACTGGAGCCCACCACGCAGTCCCCAGTTATCGGTTAAGAGTAAATAAGTATCACCGGCCCATAATAATGAACCGGTATTACTTTTATCTTCAATTGGTAAATTGGAATCTTCAGTTCTGGGCCGCTCAAAATAGTATATTTGTCCGACAGAAAAATTAAAACGTTCGGTTAATTCTTCATCATAAATACGCGTAGTGATACCGGTCGTTAATTGGTTAGCTGAAGCGATACGATCTAAGCCGCTATAAATGCGGTTACGAAATAAACCGTTATAGTCAGCCTGTAGCAGGGATGAATCATAATTATTAATATCACTTTGGTCGCGATAAGGTATATAAAGATATTGCACCCGAGGTTCTAACGTTTGTACATAATTGCTATTTGTCAGCAGGTCACGTTCGAAAACCAGTTTCGCATCAGAAGTTACTGACGGTAAGACGCGAGTAACATGTTTTTTTAGCGTGCCATTAGCCAGTTTGTCAGGGATATCCTGATCATAATAAGTTGCCATTACCCTTACAGTATTGTTAATACTGGCCCAATCATTTGCTAGTGGTAGGTTCAATTCTGGCTCGATATGTAACCGAGTAGCATCAGGATTATTGGCCCCAACACTGGTAATACGCGCTGCTTGGGCATAAGTTTTCAGATCAAATGGCCCCAGATCATATTTATAAAAATTTAGGTCTAATTGCGGTTCAGTTTTGTAAGCTTTACTATTCGGTGAATCGACAAAAACCTGAAACTGTTTATGTGTTAAGGTTGCATTCCAGTTAGGTTGTGCATAACCGACACTGAATTTCTGAGTGGCATAGCCGTCAGTACTATTACCATATTTAGAGGTAAAATCGGTGAAATATTTTGGATCACTGACTTTGGTATAATCGATATTAAAACGCCATACTTGATTGAGTACGCCCGAATGACCCCAATATAGAAGCCAGCGATCATCACTATCACGAGCGGGATACTTGCCACTATTTTTATCTTTAATATAACTGCGGTCGTGTTTTAGCCAATCAACGGCAACGGTACCGGTTCCAGCAATTGTCAGATAACGAAACTCGTTATTCAGTTTTACGCCACGAAAGGTCATAAATTGTGGCGTAATGGTTGCATCGTAGTTAGGTGCAATATTCCAGTAAAAGGGTAGTGCAAAGTCTAAGCCTGAACCTTTAGAATAACTACCATTAGGTAGTAGAAAACCGGATCGACGTTTATTGCCAATCGGTAATTGTAAATAAGGGCTATAAAAAACAGGTACATTAGCAATGCGAAAACGTGCATTCCATATTTCGGCAACCTGTTCTTGGCGGTCTAAAATAACTTCTGAGCCAACAACGCTCCAGCTATCATTACCTGGAAGGCAGGCAGTAAACATGCCTTTTTCTAAAATGGTGTAGCGATTTTCTCCGCGTAATTTCATTTTATTTGCGTAGCCGCGACCCTGACGCCCGACCATCAAATAGTCACCTTTTTCGACATCGGTATCTTTATTACTAAGATTTGACCATGCCTTTGGCCCTTTTAGGATGATTTGTGGATCATCATAATGTACATTTCCTGTTGCTACTACCGTACGTAATGGATTTTTACTTGTCGTTTCTGTTTGGGTCAATTTAACTTCATCGGCGGTGAGAGTCTGGTTACCTTGTTGAATATCTACATTACCTTTATACTCGATGAAATGAGGATATTCACCAGCCACATCTTTTGCGGTGATATGGATGGGTAGATCATTGGGATTACCTTTCACGATGGGTTTAGTATATACCGGTACCCCTAGCATGCATTGTTCTGTTAGATCAGCATGGGCCTGTTGGCTATGAACAGCTATCCAAATCATGGTAGCAAGTAGTGTCGGGTGACTTTTTTTCATCATTCTGTATGTAGTTCCTTCATCGATATTATCGTGTAGGCAAAAGTTCAACAATTAACGTACTTAACGGCTCTCGTCTGTATAAAACCATCAGCTATATATTCAGGTTATTAGGCACAGAGTAGAATGAGTAGTATGATAATGCAAAATTATACTCAGGGCATTGGGGAATTGAGAAGTTTATGCGGTATTGGGGAAAAATTATTGGTGTTATGTTGGGGATCATGTCTGGCACTCATATTTGGGGTGTTATCATCGGTTTCATTATCGGTCATGCATATGATAAAGCATCAGAACAGCAAAATTTAGAGAAAACAGGCACTAAGCAGAGCCGTCAGGCACTTTTTTTTGTCAGCACATTTCAGATTTTAGGCCATTTAACGAAAGCAAAAGGCCGAGTCACTGAAGTTGATATTCAACTAACAACAAACCTGATGGATAGAATGCAGTTGCATGGTGATGCCAGAATTTCAGCACAAAATGCATTTAGAGAAGGTAAGGAACAAAATTTTCCTCTAAGACAAACGCTGAAAAAATTACGCCGAGCTTGTTTCGGTCGATTTGATCTTATCCAGATGTTTCTGGAAATTCAAATACAAGCTGCTTTTGCCGATGGCGCTTTACATCCAAATGAGCGAAAAGTACTGTTTATTATTGCTGAAGAGTTAGGCATTTCACATAATCAGTTTGAACAATTCTTACATATGATGGAAGGCGGTCGACGGTTTGAGCATAGTAGTAACTATTCTTATGGTTCCAATCGCTATCGACATACTGCTCAAGGACCAACATTAGCGGATGCTTGTAAGGTATTAGGTGTGCAACCTGATGATGAACAAACCAAAATTAAACGTGCTTATCGTAAATTAATGGCTGAACATCATACAGATAAATTGGTTGCTAAAGGATTACCACCAGAAATGATGGAAATTGCCAAACAAAAAGCACAATCCATTCAATTAGCTTATGATTTAATTAAAAAAGAGCGTCACTTTAAATAGTATATAATATTAAACGTTAGTTGAATAAATTTTCCAGCTGTTAAAAATCGGCTTTACACGTGAAGTGGATAGGTGACCCATAAACTGGGTGCGTAATGTAAAGCGCTTCTGCGTGTAATTGTAAACGTGAAGAGAGTATTAGCGCTGCTTGATGAGCATAGAATCGATCACCAATAATAGGATGACCCAGTGACAGCAAATGAACACGTAGTTGATGTGAGCGACCTGTAATCGGAACAAGTTTAACTCGCGTTGTTTGTTCTTCATAAGCTAACACTTCGTATTTAGTTTGTGCTTGTTTACCGGTTGTAAAGCACACTTTTTGTTTAGGCCGATTAGGCCAATCGCAGATCAGAGGCAGATCAATAAGTCCTTTTTTATTGGTAATAAGACCCCAAACCCTTGCTTGATAAATTTTTTGTGGCTCTCTTTCACGGAATTGACGTTTTAACTCTTTTTCTGCGCTTTTATTCAATGCCACGACCATAACTCCGCTGGTTGCCATATCAAGGCGATGAACGGATTCAGCTGTTGGAAAATCCGCCTGAACCCGTGTCATAATACTGTCTTTATGTTCGGCGGCTTTACCAGGTACTGATAACAAACCACTAGGTTTGTTCACCACAATAATATGCTGATCTTGATAAAGAACGTGTAGCCAGGGATCGATAGGCGGATTGTAAAACATATCAGTTGCTCCAACGTGGCCAAAAACTTTATTGTTTCTGGCGATAAATAATTACTGATGGGTAACAATCACCAGGCGTATAGAATCTAATCGCCAATTAGCTTGATCAATATTGAGCAATAATTGTTGGCGTTCATATTCAATAGCGCTTAATTCATCAGGACGAATATTCGGATTGACAGATTTTAATGCCTCTAATCGCGAATACTCTAACGATAATATTTTATCCGCTTGTGTTTTTGCTTCGGCAATCAACATGCTTGCTTCTTTTTCTATTATGGCTTTAGAAAGTTGCAGTATGTTATGTACCTCTTTTTGTACGGCATTTACCAGTTTACTACCAGTATGGCGATTCACAGTATTTAGCTGACGATTAAAACTTTCAAATTCTACTTGCTTAGCCAGATCATTACCTTTTAAATCCATTAGAATACGAATTGGCGTTGGCGGTAAAAAGCGAGTGACTTGTAGATTTTTGGGTGCTTGTGCCTCAACAACATAAATTAATTCAGTAAGTAGTGTACCGACTGGTAAGGTTTTATTTTTCAATAAAGACACAGCACAACTGCCAATTTCGCCAGAAAGGATCAAATCCATACCATTACGAATAATCGGGTGTTCCCAGCTAATAAATTCGGTATCTTCTTTAGACAATGCTTGAGTACGATCGAAGATAATAGTACAACCATCTTGCGGCAAGCCAGGAAAATCAGGTATCAACATATGTTCAGCAGGCGTAAGAACGATCAGATTATCACTGCGATCTTCTTGGTTAATACCAATGATATCGAACAAATTTAATGAAAAATTAATCAAATCAATACTATTATCTTGTTCTGCAATTTTTTTGGCTAAATCTTGACCAATTTCGCCACCATTAGAATTCATTTCTAATAAGCGATCACGCCCTTGCTCTAATTGGGTTTTGAGTTGGTTATGTTTAGCTCGGCAAGCTTTAATAAAATCGTCAAAGTTATCAATGACGGTGGGTTTAGCCAAATACTCAACCAGTTGCTGATAATATTGATCATAAATAGCGCGACCAGTTGGACAAGTATACTCAAAGGCATCAAGCCCCTCATGATACCAACGTAGCAAAATAGCTTGGGCAGTATTTTCAAGGTAAGGTACGCTAATTTGGATATCCCGATTTTGACCGATACGATACAGACGTCCAATTCTTTGCTCAAGCAAATCAGGATTAAAAGGCAAATCAAACATAACTAACTGGTTGGCGAATTGGAAATTACGTCCTTCAGAGCCAATTTCAGAGCATAGTAATACCTGGGCACCTTGTTCTTGGGAGGCAAAATAGGCAGCCGCCCGATCCCGTTCGAGTAATGATAGATTTTCATGAAAAACGGCCGCTCTGATCGCTTCTTTTTCTCTTAGTACCTGTTCCAATTGTAAGGCAGTAGTTGCTTGAGAGCAGATAACTAAAACTTTTTCTTGCCGATGAGTTGTTAAGAAATGCTTTAGCCATTCAACCCGGGGATCAAAATTCCACCAAGTTGCATTTTCACCTTCAAACGTCTGATAGATTTGTTCAGGGTAGAGCATCTCCCGCGCACTGATATCAACGGATTTCTTAGCATTCATGATGCCAGCAACTTTAATCGCCGTTTGGTACTGTGGGGGTAAAGGTAATTTAATAGCGTGTAATTCACGCCGAGGAAAGCCTTTAACGCCATTACGGGTATTGCGAAATAGTAAACGGCTCGTTCCATGACGATCCATCAACATGGTAATCAATTCGCGACGTGCTTTTTTACTTTCTTCATTATCAATGTTACTGGCTTTAAGAAGAGGCTCAATATCCTGCTCCTTAATTAATTCTGTTAGTAAATTTTGCTGCTTATTATTTAATTTTTCACCAGAAAGGAGCAAACTAACGGCTTCGGCAACCGGGCTATAATTTTGTTGTTCTTCAATGAAGTGTTGATAGCTATGAAAGCGATTAGGATCCAGTAAACGTAGGCGAGCAAAATGGCTCTCTTGACCCAGCTGTTCAGGGGTGGCGGTTAATAACAGCACTGAAGGAATTTGCTGAGCCAGCGTGTCGATAGCTTGGTATTCGCGGCTAGGCGACTCTTCACTCCATATCAGGTGATGGGCTTCATCAACAACCATCATATCCCAACTGGCTTCTAGCAGATGATCAAAACGTTTTTTATTGCGGCGAACGAAATCAAGAGAACAGATGACCAGCTGCTCTGTTTCAAAAGGATTCTCACTATCGTGTAATGATTCGGTATAACGGCTGTCATCAAACAGCGAAAAACGCAAATTAAAACGACGTAGCATTTCGACTAACCATTGGTGTTGCAAACTTTCAGGTACGATAATCAGTACTCGTTCAATACGTCCAGCAAGTAACTGTTGATGAATGATCATTCCTGCTTCAATAGTTTTGCCTAATCCAACTTCGTCCGCTAATAAAACACGTGGATGGTGGCGTTTACCTACTTCTTGAGCAATATAAAGTTGGTGAGGGATCAAATTGGCACGCATACCTCTTAGTCCACCGATTTGGTGACCAAATTGTTGGTATTGGAAACGCAAGGCGCGATAGCGTAATGCAAAACGATCCATTCGATCAAGTTGACCGGCAAACAAACGATCTTGTGGTTTATTAAAAGTTAACTTGCTATCAAGAAACACTTCGCGCAGGCTGACGTTTTTTTCATCAGAATCGATACGAGTTCCTGTATAGACAAGTACTCCCTCGTCTTGTTGTACATTGTCAACTCTCAACTGCCAGCCTTCATGGCTGGTGATCAGATCGCCTTCATTAAACATAACGCGTGTAATTGGTGCATTATTTATTGAATAAAGGCGATTTTCTCCACTTGCAGGGAAAAGTACTGTAACCATGCGGCTATCAATAGCTACCACGGTACCTAATCCAAGTTCACTTTCTGTATCGCTTATCCAGCGTTGACCAAGAATAAATGGCATAAATTTTAACTCAGTTTATCCGTATGTTTGAGAAAATTATGGGTTGTTCATTTTGAAGAGAGTAATTATATTAATCATAAAACAATATCTTACTCTCTTTTTGAAAGGACTGTATGTTAATAAATGCGGTGCCAATAGTCGCCTATAAAAATGCTTTTTTATAAGATATTATTATTTATTTGTGTTTTAACAGAGAATGTTAAGGTATTAAGCAGATGAAAAAAAGAACAAATCACCATTTTTTATTATTCTACATCCTACTGTTTTTGCTCATTAATTTATAATTAACTAATATATAAAGAAAATTATATAGATGTTATGGCTAATTTAATATTGATAAAAATAAAGCATAGAAATAAAAATGCTACGTTATTTAAAATTTTTTACTGGAGGATAAATATTTTTATCACATCTATTAAAATTATCTGCTTAATTTCTAAAACCCAACTTAATCTAATAAATATTAGTATAAATAATACATCAATATTAGATTAAGATTGGGTAGTTAATTAACTTTTTTCTATAATTTCTGAAAAAATAACATTAATCATCATTTTTTAAGATTAAATCAAAGTGGAAGCCATCAACTCTTTCGAATTCTAATTCAAATGGTAAGGTATCTGAATTGACTTCAATTTGATTTTCTACAGCATTATATTCAAAGTAAGTAGCAGTGTTAAATTTAACTAAATTATATCTATCATAAATGACGAGATGAGCAACATGTTGCATACCATCATCAAGAATATCACCAACTGTTACAAAATCTTTGTCTGAATCGATATTTGCTGGTTCGTCGATTCCATGTACGCGGATAAAAGCCCGGTAAGGAAAACCATCACCAGTTTTGTTTAAAAAACGAATGGCTAATTGTTCTTTATTATTTGACATATATAACCTCATCTAGTATTTGGTATATTAAAATTTTGCTAATTAGATGCGCATCTATATTTTATATAACACATAAGCTACATTGCTTTAAGTTATATATAAAATCAAATTTAAAATTTAGAATTTTCATTATTAAATTTTGTTATTATTTTTTTATTGTTATTGAAAAAATGGATTTTTATATAAAGTATAAAAAATAAATTTTATTTATATAAAAATATAAGGTAATGATATAACATCATGATGAAAATTTTTATAAGATTAATGAAGTTATTATAATATTTTTAGTCTTCAATTATTAATTCTTAAAAGTATAAAATAAACATGGTTATAGTTAATAATAAATTTAACAAAGTATTTGATATCACTCTTTAATAATTTTTTAGTTATTTAACAAATTAAAATTAGCTTTATTATTTTTGGTTAATTGCTTTCGCATATTAGTCATTTTTATTTTTTTAATCACTAAAAATAATTAGTTAAGTTAGTTATTTTGTAATTAGTGAGCAACAATCTTAGCTTTTTATAATAATATTATATGTAATAAAAATTTTCGTTTAATATATCCATTCATTTAATAAAATTTTGTGCTATTTTAAATAATCTTTTAAAAAAAATGTTTTTTTATCGATATTATATAATAAGTTATTTAATTTTTTGTTAAATTGATAGAGTACTATAATCGCTTATATCTATGTTATTCTTGCTAAAAGCGAGATGAAATAATCAATATTAAGATAAAAAATGATGGAAAAAGTTACGCTTAATTTTATTTACTCAATTATTGATTCTTCTATATCATATAAAAAAATAAATAATTATTAAATTTTGTTATAATTTGTGACATGTAGGTATTTTGTTTTAAATATTTATTTTATGTTCTCAATTTATTGAAAAAATAAATTTTTTGTGGATTGATATTTTTAATATTTAAGGATTTTTTAAATAAAAAACAAAAAATAGATACGTTTTTAATAAAATTGTGAAAACATATATCTTTGTATTAGAAAAAGTAGTCTGAGTATTAATACAACAAATAGTATTATAAAGGTCGAAAAATACCATCCAATTTTTTGCCAAAGTGTGAATTAATAATTAATTATTATAAATAATGTCAAAAATGAGATATACCCAGCAGTTTACTTGCGGGTGTTAATCCATTAATTAAACAATCTGGTTGACCATCATAGGCAATTTTTCCATCTGCAATTATGATAGACCGAGTTGCTATTTGGCTAGCATCTTCCAAATTATGGGAAACCATCAGTAAGGTTAATTGGCGTTCATCACACACCTGTTTAAGTAATGTTAACATTTCATTACGTAAAGCTGGATCGAGAGCAGAAAAAGGTTCATCTAACAATAAAATCGGTTTTTGGCGGATCAAACAACGAGCTAACGCAGTACGTTGGCGTTGTCCGCCTGATATTTGTGCAGGCAAACGAGTGATACAATTATTAAGAGAAACTTGTTCTATGATCTGTTTTACTGCGCGATGTTGAGCTCTTTCTAATCTTAAATTTGGTGAAATGCCTAACGCAATATTTTGCCAAACAGTTAAATGAGAAAAGAGGTTATTTTCCTGAAAAAGGATAGAAACTGGCCGCTTGGCGGGTGGTGTAGCAGTATGATTTTGGCTATTTAGCCAAATTTCCCCCTGTTTGGGATATTGAAATCCAGCGATCAAATCCAGTAGAGTACTTTTTCCTGCGCCACTAGGGCCTAATATAGCCACCCTTTCAGCTCTATTTACTTGAAAATCAAACTGCATTGTTAGATTTTCATAACAATAGACAAGTTGATCTAATTTAATCATGCTCTTTTCCTGATAAATATTCTAATAAACTGAATAAGCTGAAACAAAGTAATAGCATTAACAACGCGGTAACTGCCGCATCATTATTACGGTAAGAGCCTAATTGTTGATAGAGATAATAAGGTAGGGTACGAAAGTTCTCATTACCAAACAGTGCAATAATACCAAAATCACCTATTGAGAGTATACAGGCAAAAGCGAAGGCTTGTCCTATTGTACGTTTCAAAGCTTTTAATTCAATTAGAGCTAGTCGATTTATGCCTTTGATCTGTAATGAAAGGCATAATAAATTATAGCGTTCAGCTAAGTCATCCATCTGATTTTCTAATATTTTTAAGGCATAAGGAATAGCCATTAAAGCATTCGTCAAGATGATTAAACTATAAGGCGAGTAGGTTAAATTAATAGTATTATTTAGCAATAAAAAGAAGCCGGTAGCTAAAACTATGCCTGGCATTGCAAGTATTAATAATCCACTTAATTCGAAAGTTCGATAAAGTAGTATTGAGCGGCGCAGACGTAATTCACGACTACTCCAAAGCAACATCATAGTAAGAATAATACAAAGTACCCCAGCACTAATAGCGATAAAAATCGAATTAATGGCTGCTTGCCATAAGCCAGGCTGTTGTAACACGTGTAATAGCGTTAAGTTTAAACCATCAACGATAATAGCCAAGAAAGGCGGAATTAAGAAAAATAGGGTCATACTAATCAGTAATGTATCCCACCATTTCTGCCATCGACTATCAGCTGGATTTGTCCACCGCAATTGTCGACTAGCACCGACGGAAAAGACGACATTTAATTTTTGACTTAATAATACTAGCCCTAAACAGCAAAAAAGTTGGATCAGAGCCAGCAAAGCAGCTTTATTGAGATCAAAATCATAACTTAATGATTGATAGATAGCGAGTTCAATGGTGGTTGCAGCAGGCCCCCCGCCAAGCGTCAGTACGGTAGCAAAACTGGCGAAGCACAACATAAAAATCAGAGCTGATGTTGGTAAAATTTGTCGTCTAAGATAAGGCCATTCAACAATCCGAAAATGTTGCCATTGGTTCATGCCGAGTTGTGCGGTAAGCTGACGTTGCTCAACTGCAATATTCTCTAGCGCAAGCAACAGCATCCGCATAGCTAATGGTAAATTAAAAAAGACATGTGCTAATAAAATGCCTTTTAGGCCGTAGGGGGTAAATTGGTAATTAATACCTAACCATTGACAAAATTGAGCAATCCATCCCACCCGACCATAGACGGTTAATAAGCCAAAAATGGCCACTAGTACTGGCAATACCAGTGTCATCGAACATAAGCGTAAAAACAGTATCCGACCCGGAAAATGGCGTCGAAAAAGGGCTTTGGCGAGAAATATTGCAGGGATAACGGATAAGACGGTCGATAGTAATGCTTGCCAAAATGTAAAGCCAATGACGTGCCATAAATAGCTGGCATCAATAAATTCTTGCCAGCTTATTTGCGGGGCATGTAACCATAAAGTGCTGAAAGTAACTACCGCAATAGTGATTAATAGGCCGGACACAACTATGCCAGGCCAAAGTGAACTCCCTATTGGTGGCTGACGGCATTTTGCCATAAATTGATCCATTGATTGCGATGTTGAGTAATATCTTCTGCATTAAATTGTAATGATTTTTTTTGCACAGGTATTTGTTGATAAACGTCGGGTAAGGGTATATCAATGACTGGATACATCCAATTGGTTGTCGGCAACGTTTTTTGGAACGTTGGTGATAGCATAAATTGCATGAATTGTTGAGCTAGTTTAGGCTGCTTGCTGGTTGCTAATTGGGCAGCCACTTCAATTTGCAGATAGTGCCCCTCACTAAATAGTGCCGCAGCATAATTATTTTTTTTATCATTTAACAGATGAAAACCTGGTGAAGAGCTATAACTGAGGACAAAATCGCTTTCACCTTTTAAAAACAATCCATATGATTCGCTCCAACCTTTAGTGACGGTTACGGTTTTTTTGGCTATTTTTTGCCAAGCCTGAGCACTGTTTTGCCCATAAATTTTTTGTATCCAAAGTAATAGCCCTAAACCTGGTGTACTGGTACGTGGATCTTGGTAAATAATTTTCCATGGCTGGGGGCCATTAATAAGTTCATCAAGACTTTTAGGCACTTCGGTGATCCGCGTCTTATCATAAATAAAAGCAAAATAACCATAATCGTAAGGGATAAAAATATTGTTATCCCATTTTATAGGTAATTTCAGTTGACTGATGTCAATTTTACTTTCAGTAAATAAGCCCGTTTTTTTTGCTAGATCAATTAAGTTATTATCAAGTCCGAGCACAATATCAGCTGGGCTATTTTTTCCTTCCATTCTAAGGCGATTTAATAACGCAACCCCATCACTTAGGCCAATTAGCTTCAGTTCACAATGACAGATTTGTTCGAAGGCAGGCTTTATTGTAGGCCCTGGCCCCCAATCTGCGATAAAGGAATCATAAGTGTAAACGGTTAATATAGGTTTTGCCTGAAGAGCGAAAGCTGAACAACAAATTAAACCAATACTAACTATTTTTAGCAGTATATTCTTCAATACTGAGTTCTCCTATATAATTAAATAAAAGTGATGCTCTAGGATCTGAGGAATGGACAGTAATGAAGCTATTTATTGATGAATAAATCATTAGAGTGGCTCAAATCCCTACGCCGATGTTAATCGGATCAGGTTCGACGAGTTTTTCTCAGCCAGCTATTAACAATATTAATCATAGCAGGCACCCCGTTGAGATGGCCTTATTGTAAGATGTTATCTTATAATTGCAAATACTATATTTGATAAAGGCTTACCATATAGAGTAGTATGAAACAATAAGTTATCTTTTAAATTTTTAACGAGGTAGTCAGATGGTTGACAATGATGGCTACCGCCCGAATGTAGGAATTGTAATTTGTAATCGGCAGGGCCAGGTATTATGGGCTCGTCGCTATGGGCAACATTCATGGCAGTTCCCTCAAGGGGGCATTAATCCTGAAGAATCGCCAGAACAGGCAATGTATCGGGAATTATTCGAAGAGGTTGGGTTGGATCGTAAAGATGTTAAAATATTAGCGTCTACCCGGAACTGGTTACGTTACAAATTACCTAAACGTTTGGTGCGTTGGGACACAAAGCCAGTTTGTATAGGGCAAAAGCAACGTTGGTTTTTGTTACAGTTGGTTTGTAATGAATATAATATTAATGTGCAAACAAGTAAAACGCCTGAATTTGATAGTTGGTGTTGGGTGAGTTATTGGTATCCTGTGCGTCAGGTTGTTTCTTTTAAACGCGATGTTTATCGGCGTGTTATGAAAGAATTTGCTCCGATGGTTATGTCACTGCAAAATAGTACAATGACATCAAATAAAAGCCATACCTATAGGCGTAAACGTGGCTAAATAAATTTAGCGAAAGAAAGTAGGTTTATGTTTATTTTAATAGCCAACTTTTGTCGTTTTGAAAGCGAAGTGAGAGTAGTGAAAGCTACTCTTGTTTATTTTTTGGAAAATTTACTAGCCAAAGTATGCATTAGATAGATTTGTTGATGAATTTAATCAATAAAATACTATTAGATTTTAAACCGCATGCAGTCATGCAATTCTATCAAGCTCTATAAAACTAAAGAGTGGAGACGATGAATAATAGTTATATTGTGTTTCCTAATATTGATCCTGTTATATTCTCGATTGGTCCAGTAGCCCTTCATTGGTATGGTTTGATGTATTTGGTGGGATTTGTTTTCGCTCTATGGTTGGCAAAACAGAGAGCCGGAAAAGCAAATAGTGGCTGGACCAAAAACGAAGTTGAAAATCTGCTCTATATTGGTTTCTTAGGTGTCTTTATCGGTGGACGTTTAGGCTATGTTTTATTTTATAATTTGCCGGCCTTCCTGAGCAATCCTTTGTATCTATTTAAAGTTTGGGACGGAGGAATGTCTTTTCATGGTGGGTTAATTGGTGTGATATGCGCTATGTGGTGGTATGCACGCAGAACTCATCGCCATTTTTTTCAAGTTGCCGATTTTGTTCCCCCATTAATCCCATTTGGATTAGGTATGGGACGTATTGGTAATTTTATTAATGGTGAACTTTGGGGACGTGTAACATTAGATACACCATGGGCAATGTTATTCCCAGGCTCACGAGCAGAAGACATTCAGATTGTTAGTCAAGACCCTTCTTTATTACCGATTTTAGAGCAGTATGGCGTATTACCACGACACCCTTCCCAACTTTATGAGATGTTTTTTGAAGGGATCATTTTATTTATTATTTTGAATCTGTTTATTCGTAAACCACGCCCAATGGGCAGTGTTTCAGGATTGTTTTTGATTGGTTATGGGGCTTTCCGTATTTTTGTTGAATTTTTCCGTCAGCCGGATGCGCAGTTGGGGCTATTTGGTGGTGTAAGTATGGGACAAATTTTGTCAGTTCCTATGATCATTATTGGTATTTTAATGATGATCTGGGCCTATAAGAAAGATAGCCATTGTACGGACTATTCCATTACTAGCAAGGCAGAAAAGAGTAAGTAGCAGAAAATTTTAATACAGTGTTTTTATTTATAGTATTAAATAATAGATTCTAAGCGAGTAATAATAATGAAACAATATCTGGATTTATGTCAGCGTATTATTGATAAAGGTCAGTGGGTAGCAAATAAACGCACTGGAGTTCGGTGTTTAACGGTTATCAATGCTGATCTTGAATATGATGTCGCAAATAACCAGTTTCCTTTAATTACGACTCGCAAAAGTTTTTATAAAGCGGCTATTGCTGAATTATTAGGTTATCTAAGAGGTTATTCTAACTCTGCACAATTTCGTGATATTGGCTGTAATACATGGAATGCCAATGCGAATGAAAATCAGGCATGGCTCAATAATCCGAACCGTAAAGGTGAAGATGACATGGGGCGAGTTTATGGTGTTCAGGGGCGTTCATGGCAACGGCCTAATGGTACTTATTTAGATCAGCTGCAAAAAGTTATTAGCAACCTTTCGGCAGGAATAGATGATCGTGCCGAGATAATCACTTTTTACAATCCGGGTGAGTTTGAATTAGGTTGTTTACGCCCTTGTATGCATACGTACACTTTTTCTCTGCTAGCTGATACGCTTTATTTAACTTCATATCAACGTAGTTGTGATGTTCCTTTGGGACTAAACTTTAATCAAATTCAATGTTTTGTTTTACTGGCACTGGTTGCTCAGATCACGGGTCACAAACCAGGTAAGGCTTACCATAAGATAGTGAATGCTCACATTTATGAAAATCAACTTTCGATTATGCGTGATATCCAGTTGAAGCGTACTCCTTATTCTTTGCCGCAACTACGTATTAATCCTAATATTAAAACATTAGAAGATATTGAAACCTGGGTGACTAGTGATGATTTTGAAGTAATTGGTTACCAATATCATGATGCAATTAAATATCCATTTACGGTATGACATTTTTTATGGGTTGCTTTGATCATTAACATCAAGAAGGTGACTACCATCTTATTTGCTGTTTTTAATTAATATTATGGTTTAATTAATAAATAGCTACTAAAAACATTAAAATCTGGGAGGCGTTTCTATCTTTGCTCCCCAGTTTTTTGTAATACCAATTTTTTAATAGATCTGTTTCCCTTCTATCTTATTTGAGCATTTATTTTTTTATCCTAAATACATAACAATAGTTTGCATTAATTGTGCTACATATGGCAAAAATATATGCGCCAACAAGGGTTCACTCTGCTTGAAATTATGATTGCGATTGCCATAGCAGCCTTGATTGCTGTTGTTAGCATTAAGGGGTGGCGAAATTATCAACAAAAAATACATTTAATTGTTGTTACGCAAAAAGTTGCCGCTTTTATTGCCCGTCATCAAATGCAGGCGGCTTATTTGAATCAAGAGAGGCAATTGATAGTTCAAACGGATAAAACTTCAAATTGGATGCTGATAGTTGCAATTAAAGGTAAAAAAGATACCCAGCAAAGTACGGAGATGAAGTGGATTAATAGGCATAATGAAGTAGTGTTGCATAATTACAGTCGAATATCGACCTTGTTGCTAGGTAAAAGAGGAACGGAATTACCGACAACTTTACGTTTTAGCAATCAATCAGCAGAGATCTCGATCATTATTTCGGGTTTGGGACGAGTGCGTTTATGTAGTAATCAAAGGCTGGGGGGAATAGCTAAATGCTAAATAAACACATTTCTTTTAATTGTAAGCAACAAGGTTTTTCTCTGATAGAAGTCCTAATCAGCTTAATAATAAGTAGTATTGTTTTTCTCGCTATCATAACGCTATATCCATTACTGACGCAGCAAATCAATCGATTATATCAAGCTTATCATCTTGATATTGTGGCGAGACAATTCTTATTAATGTTGGAAAAAGATGTTCGACGTTCAGGTTATTGTTTTGGTGATTGTGTCGGAGTGGCATTGAAAATTAGTGAAAAACGAGGCGAGGCAAAGCATTCCTGTATTCATCTTATTTACGATTACAATTTAGATGGCAAATGGCAAAAAGCAACAGATGAGACTTCTGATTTCTTTATCTATCGTATTCATCGAGGTAAGCTGGAAATACACCGTAGCGGAGTAGATTGTGAAGGGCAAGGATGGATAAACCTATTTGATCCCAAACAGATAATAGTTTCACAATTTGCTTTAAAAGAGGTGATCATGGATGAAAAACGTTTTTTAGCTGTATTTTTAAGTCTATCTCCGCGAGCATATCCAGATCTATTAGGGGAATACCAACTAAAAATTTATTTAAGAAATCAATCGATATGAAACTGATAAATTGGTTTTTTCCTCACAAGTTTGAACAGCAAGGGAGCGTTTTATTAATGGCAATAATAATGCTTATTTCTATGAGTTTATTAATGTTAAAAGCGTTGCATCATCATCAGAATAATATATTGCAGATGTTGGAAAGTGAACGAAGTTATTGGCTTTTTTTGAGCAAGCTGAGTCTGCATTGGCTTGGGGAAAATATCAACCTTGGGTTATGACTAAGCAAAAAAATGCCTCATGGTCTTGTCTGCAACCGTTAGGCGCTAATTTTAAAAGTTGTTTGCGTTACTATAAAAATGATTATTATCTATTAGCTGGCCATGCTTATTTTGAGGGTAAAGCTATATTTACACTTTATCAATGGCTTAAGAAAGATAAAAATGCCATATCTGGTTTTGTTCCTCTAAAACAGGGATGGTTGGATTTTTGTCCAGTTAAAAGAGCGGAATTTTGTCAATGAAAAATTCTAAGCCTAACAGGCAATCTGGAATGGCAATAACCGAAGTTATGGTAGCTATAGCCTTATTTGCTATTTCAGCTATCGCATTAATAAAATATGTTCATAATCTAATGGCTGGATTTTCTCTCGCATGGCAAAAAACACAGCAATTTCGCATGATGCACACTTTTTTTGAAAGTGGAGAAGCGATGCTAGGCATTGACTCTATTAGTGCCGATATAACAAATAATATGCCTAAAAATATTGATTTATCATATCGTTACGTGAACATTACAGATAATTGTAAGCAGATATTAGTTACATTTAAGATGCCTTATTAACCAATTAACTGCTGCATCAAGGTGGTACTGTTCGTCAGGAAAAGATTATGCTACAAATTTATCATTCTAATCAATTAGATATTCACAAAGAGCTTATTTCTAGTTTGATCAAAAATAATCCCTTGACACAGCCGTTTGAGCAAGAAATTATTTTGGTTCAAAGTCCAGGTATGTCGCAATGGCTACAAATAGAGCTTGCGCAAAGCTTGGGAATTGCCGCTAACATTTCTTTTCCGCTACCGGCAACTTTTATTTGGGACATGTTTACTCGGGTTTTATCTGATATCCCATCAGAGAGTGCTTTTACCAAAAAGGCAATGACTTGGAAATTAATGACAATTTTACCTTCCTTACTACAAGAACCTGAATTCAAGCCTCTTAGACAATATCTTAATGAGGATATGGGTAAACGTAAGTTGTATCAGTTATCAGCTCGGATTGCGGATCTGTTTGACCAATATTTAGTTTACCGTCCCCAATGGTTAGAAAGCTGGCGTAAAAAACAACTAATTGAGGGCTTAAGTGATAATCAGCAATGGCAAAAACGTCTTTGGTTAGCGTTGACAGAGTATACGGAAAAGCTTAATCAATCTAAATGGCATCGGGCAAATCTCTATCAACAATTTATACAAAGTTTGCATGCTAATCTGCCTTCACATATTAGGTTGCCGAAACGTGTATTTATCTGTGGTATCGCCGCATTACCTCCGGTTTATTTGCAGGCATTAAATGCCCTTGGCCAGCATATTGATATTCATTTAATGTTTACTAATCCATGTCGTTATTATTGGGGAGATATTCAGAGCTATGCTTCTTTGGCAAAACTTGAACGACGCAAGTTAAAAAATTATCGAAATAACCATGAAATTGCGCGTTTCAAGGGAGAAAGTTCGCCTGATACGTTATTTAATCAACAAGGTGAACAATTTCTAACTAATCCGCTATTAGCTTCTTGGGGTAAATTAGGCCGTGACAACCTCTATTTTCTGTCTCAGTTGGAGCTATCTAATGAAGTTGCTGCCTTTGTAGATTTACCACGTGATTGTTTGTTGCACCAAGTTCAGCGAGATATTTTAGATTTAGAAGATCATGCGCAACTTGGTTTAACCGAAGCGAGTTATAATAATAGTCTTTCAAAAAGACAATTAAGCAAACAAGATAAATCATTGACATTTCATTCATGCCATAGCCCACAACGTGAAATTGAAGTATTGCAAGATTATTTATTGCGCCTCTTTGAAGACGATCCAAATCTAACACCCAAAGATATAATTGTAATGGTGGCAGATATTGATAGTTACGCACCTTATATCCAAGCGGTGTTTAGTCATGTGTCCCCTGAACGTCGGTTACCTTTTTCTATTTCAGATAGAAAAGCCAGGCAGGTACATCCTATTTTGCAAGCTTTTATTTCGTTACTTGATTTACCCCAAAGTCGTTTTACCACAGAACAAGTATTAGCTTTATTAGAAGTGCCAGCAGTGGCTCGTCGATTTTCTATTTACGATGATGAATTACTTTTATTGCGACGATGGATTAACGAATCAGGTATCCGTTGGGGGCTTGATGATGAAAACATTGCAATGCTGGAATTACCAGCAACAGGGCAAAATACCTGGGCTTTTGGTTTAAATAGAATGTTGCTTGGTTATGTGATGGATAGTCATGTAGGAACTTGGAATAAAATTTTACCTTATGATGAATGTACAGGGTTATCCGCTAAATTAGCTGGGCAGCTTGCCGCATTTATTGATTCATTGGCTAGTTGGAGAAGTAAACTTAATCAGGAAAGAAAATTGTCAGAATGGTTGCCATTATGTCAATGCCTGTTAGATGCTTTTTTTGAGACTGATGAACAAATTGAAGCGATATTCATATTTATGCTCCAGCAATGGCAAAAAACGATTGAGACTGGAATAGTGGCAAAATATGAAGAAATAGTTCCTCTATCGCTTATTCGTGATGAATTAGCAACCTGTTTTGATGATGAAAAGATCAGTCAACGTTTTCTTGCAGGGGCAATTAATTTTTGTACTCTAATGCCTATGCGTTCTATTCCTTTTAAGGTTGTGTGTTTATTAGGTATGAACGACAGGATATATCCACGCTCAATACCTCCACTGGGTTTTGATTTAATGGCTGAGCAGCCACAACGCGGTGACAGAAAGCTTCGGGATGATGATCGCTATCTATTTTTGGAAGCTTTAAATTCCGCTTCTCAACTATTTTATGTTAGCTATATTGGGCATGCTATACGTGACAATCAAGAACATAATCCCTCGGTGCTAGTAAATGAATTACTTGATTATATTAGCCAAAGTTTTTGTTTAGAGGGTGATGAACATTTAAATATTGATCTTAGTGCTGATAGAGTAAAAGAACATTTAGTGATTAAACATACGCGAGTACCTTTTGCGACAGAGAATTATTTGCCTAATAGCATTCATCAGAGTTATGCTAGTGAATGGTTATCAGCAGCCAGAAAACAAGGTAATCCACGGCCTGAATTCTGTACTCCGTTAATGCCAATGATAGAACATGACAATGAAATATTATTAGAGCAGTTACTCTCTTTTTATCGACACCCGATCCGGGCTTTTTTTCAACAAAGGTTAAAAGTTAATTTTTTTAATGAAGAAGTACAATTACCGGAGGATGAGCCTTTTATTGTAAATAATTTACAACGATATAAATATAATGAACGCTTACTTAAGGCGATGATTTATGAAGAGTCACTGGAGGAGCTGTTAACGACTTTGCGTGCAACGGGTGGATTACCGGCAGAACATTTTGGTCAAATTTATTGGGAAAAACAGATCCAAGATATGCAGCCATTAGCTGATAAAGTAAAGATAAATTGTCATGAATATTTTAATAAACTATTTGTCGAACCCTTTGAGAATATTCGTTTGGCTGGACAATTACGAAATATTCAGCAAAACGGTATTATTCGTTATCGTCCTGCAAATTTAACGATTAATGATGGTTTATCTCTATGGATAGAACATTTAATTTTTTGTTTAACTGTTAGATCTGGTGAAAGTTACTATTGGGGAAGAGATAATAGTGAATGGTGTTTTGAGTCAGTGGACAAATATCAGGCGAAAGTATATTTACAACAGCTCATTAATGGTTATCAAGAGGGGATGAATTCGCCATTACCACTTTTTAATAAAAGTGGTTGGAATTGGTTAATGTCATGCTATAACAAAAAAAGTGAACAATTTGATTTTGAGTCTGAGGCTGTTTTGCGAAAAGCAAAAATGCAGCTTATCCACTCCTTACAAGGTATCTATAATCAGCCAGGTGAAATGGAAGATAGCTATATTGGTCGTGCTTTCAGTAAAATAGATAGTAATTTGCTTGAAACAATACAAAAAAAGGCACGTACTTATTTATTGCCAATGGCAATCTATAGAAAAAATAAAAAGAGGATGTAATAAGATGCTTAAAGTAACAAGGGTTGTTATGAAAAACATGATAGTCGTGCTCTTATTACTATTTGGTACGGTAAGTTTTGCTAAGCAGAATTGGCAAGTTTTACCTGATAGGATAAACAAAAGTGAAAAACATACTCGAGGGTATCAGGCGATAAAACTTTCTAATAATATGATTGTATTGCTAATATCTGATCCGAAGGCCAGTAAATCATTAGCTGCGGTTACCTTACCAGTTGGCACAATGGAAAGTTCTGATCAAGAACTTGGTTTGGCACATTACCTTGAACACATGGTATTGATGGGCTCTAAACGCTATCCTGAGTCAGGTGAAATATCAGAATTTTTGCAAAAACATGGTGGCAATCATAATGCTAGTACGGCTTCTAATCTTACTGCTTACTATTTAGAAGTTGAAAATGGTGCTTTAAAAGCAGCCACAGATCGCTTGGCAAGTGCATTAGCCGAGCCATTACTTGATCCTAAAAATGCCGATCGAGAACGTAATGCAGTCAATGCAGAATTAACCATGGCACGTGCTCGCGATGAAATGCGATTATGGCAAGTGCGTTCTGAAACACTTAATCCGGCTCATCCTAATTCACGTTTTTCTGGTGGAAATTTAGAAACCTTAAGCGATAAGCCTGGTAGTCATTTACAGACTGAGCTCAAGAATTTTTATTATCGCTATTACTCAGCTAATTTAATGAAAGGTATTTTGTATGGCAATGACTCATTGAGTCAATTAGCCAAAATCGCAGCTGAAACTTTTGGTCGTATTCCAAATCGAAAGGCTATTGTTCCTGAAATAACGGTACCCGCTATAACCGATAAAGAAAAAGGAATAATAATTCATTATGTGCCAGCACAACCTAAAAAAGTTCTGCAACTTGAATTTAGTATTGCAAATAATTTAACAGAATTTCGCAGTAAGTCAGATGAATATATTGGCTATTTGATAGGAAATCGAAGTCAAAATACCCTTGCTGATTGGTTACTAAAGAATGGTCTTGCTGAAGAGATTAATGTTGACGTTGTACTAGATGTTGATCGTAATAATGGCATTTTTTCAATAAACGTTTTATTAACGGATAAGGGATTGGGAAATAGAGATAAGATTATTGTGGCAATATTTTCCTATATTGATTTATTAAAAGAACAAGGTATTAAGAGTGGTTATTTTAACGAGATCGCTAATGTTCTGAAGCTTTCATTTCAACATAATTCTATTGTTCGTGATATGAATTATATTCAGCAACTATCTAATCAAATGTTGAATATCCCAATTGCACATGTGCTTGATGCTAATTACATTGCTGATCGCTTTGATCCAAAAGCAATAAGCAGCCGTTTAGCAGAATTAACTCCCTATAATGCCAGAATTTGGTTTATCGCACCGAATGAACCACATAATAAAGAAGCCTATTTTCTCAATGCTCCTTATCAAGTTGATAAAATTAACAGCCAACAATATCAACGATGGTCTGAATTAAAAAAATCAATGCATTTTTCGTTACCTGAATTGAACCCTTATATTGCTGATGATTTTTCTTTAATTAAAAGTTCTCGTCATTATCAGCATCCAGAATTGGTATATGAGCAAGGAAATGTGCGGGTAGTCTATATGCCAAGTCAATATTTTGCTGATGAACCTAAAGGTGGGATTGCGATAGATTTACGTAATGAGCAGAGCAGTAAAACGGCAAAAACTCAAGTTAGTGCAGTGTTATTAGAATACCTGGCCTCTTTAAAATTGTCTCAATTAAGTTACCAAGCTTCCGTCGCCGGAATGGAACTGGTGGTATCTTCAAATTTAGGCCTGCAATTGAAAACCAGTGGTTATACTCAACATCTAGCGGAATTGACGACAAAAATGGTTAAGGAATTTCTTACCTTCACAATTTCTGCTGACGAAGTTACACAAGCAAAATCATGGTATAGGGAACAGCTTGAAGTTAGCAATAATCTTAAAGCCTTTGAGTTGGCAATGCAGCCGAAACAACGTTTAGAAAAAGTACCTTATTTTGAGCAAGAACAGCGCTTGAAGGCCCTGGAAACGATCACAGCAAATGACATCCTAAACTACCGTCAAGAGACTATTGACAATGCTGCTTTACAAGCGATTGTATTCGGCAATCTAACACAAAAGCAAGGCATTGATATTATTAAGTCTATTGCCCATTTATTGAATAATAAAGGCAAGAATTGGTGGAGAGGGGATATTATTGTTGTTGATAAACAGCATAAAGTAAATTTCCAACATCAGGTAAATAGTACAGATAATGCGTTAGCAGAAATATTTATTCCGACAGGATATGATCGTTATAGTGGATTTGTCTTATCAAATATTTTGGCCAATATTTTACATCCTTGGTTTTTTGAGCAACTTAGGACGCAAGAACAATTAGGCTATGCTGTTTTTGCCTTTACTACTAGCCTTGGTGAGCAATGGGGATTAGGTTTTTTATTGCAAAGTAATAATAAAACCCCTGCGTATTTGAATACACGCTATCAAAACTTTTATCAATTAGCCTTTAAAAAATTAAATGCAAATGCCAAAAAAAGAATTTGAGCAATACAAAAAGGCACTATTGACGGAAATGGAACAGCCTCCGCAAACTTTTTATGAGGAGATAGATCGTTTTTTACCAGATTTTGCGAGGAATAACTTTGCTTTTGATAGCAGAAAAAAATTAATCAAAGTATTGAAAACGGTTACACAGCAAGATCTATTAACTTTTTATAACAATGCCGTTTTGCAACAAACAGGTTTAGCTTTTGTTTCACAAATTATTGCAAAAGAGGTTAATAAAGAAGGCTATGCTCAATTGAAAGATTGGATAACTTATCCGACTGCATCTGAATTACAAAAGATTTTGCCAATTGAGGTAGATGCTAAGTGAGTAATCGGCGAATACAGGCTTATCAACTGGATCCTTATTGTTTGCCTCTCTATGGCCAGCGATTGATAGAAGCTTCAGCAGGAACAGGAAAAACCTATACGATAGCTTTACTCTATTTGCGATTGTTATTAGGTGTTGGGCAAAAAAATGCATTTTCTCGCCCATTAAGTGTTGAAGAGATTTTAGTCGTCACTTTTACTGAAGCGGCAACCGATGAGTTACGATCACGTATTCGCCACAATATTCATCAAATGAGAATGGCCTGTATTAGAGATGGTATTGGTTTTGATGAAAATTCAATATTCCGAATCTTACTATCTTCTATTGCAGATAAAGAGGTGGCTGCTCAATGGTTACTTGCTGCTGAACGTCAAATGGATGAAGCGGCAATTTATACTATCCATGGATTCTGTCAACGCATGTTGGTGCATAATGCTTTTGAGTCAGGTATGCTATTTGAGCAATCAAGAATAAAAGATGAATATACCATACAAAAACAGGCTTGTGCTGATTTTTGGCGCTGCAACTGCTATCCACTTAATTATTCTATATCAAAAGTTATTGTTGATGAATGGAGTGACCCAGAGGCACTTTTAGCCGAAATAAAGCCTTATTTACAAGGCGATATTCCGAATCTTGTTAACCAATCGATTGAAGCGCAATCAATAAAACAGCGTCATCAGACCCTAATTGACAGGATAAAAAAAGTAAAAGCGTTGTGGCTTTTAAATTCAGCAAGTTTCATTGATTTAATTACTAATTCCGCTATTAATAAACGTAGTTATAGTCGCCGTAATTTACCGGGTTGGATAGCCGTGGTCACTGGTTGGGCTCAATCAGCAACAGTCGATTATAAAACCCCTAAAGAACTAGCTCGTTTTTGCCAATCTGAACTGATAGATAAAACACCGACAGGTCAAGTACCTGAACATGAGGTTTTTCGTGCTATTGATAATTTGATGCAACAATCACTTACATTACGCAATATCATTATTTCAAAAGCGATTATTGACGTTCGTCAAACAATTGTTAAAGAGAAAAGACGACGTGGAGAGATTGGATTTGATGATTTATTAAGTCATTTAGATCAGGCACTACATGCAGAAGGTGGTGAGCTATTATCTAACACGATCCGTAATCGTTACCCGGTTGTTATGGTTGATGAGTTTCAAGATACTGATCCGCAACAATATCGCATTTTTCAACGTATTTATCAGGGGCATAATCATTGTGGTTTGTTATTTATTGGCGATCCTAAACAAGCTATTTATGCTTTCCGTGGGGCGGATATTTTTACTTATCTTAAAGCTAAAGATCAGATTGAATCACACTATACTCTTGATACTAATTGGCGCTCTTCACCAAGTATGGTAGCAGCTATTAATCAATTATTCAGTCGGGCAACAAAACCGTTTTTATTTGAGCAAATACCTTTTAACACAGTTGATTCAGCCTCTTCAAATCAGCATTTAGCATTTATTCATAAAACAGCAAAATTATCAGCTTTAAATTTTTGTTATTTAGATAAAGAAGCGGTTTCAACCTTGGACTATCAACAAACGATGGCCTATCAGTGTGCTAGTCAGATTTGTGATTGGCTTAAAGGGGGTGAGAATGGAACAACCTGGCTGTATCGAAATGATGTAAAACAGCCGGTAACAGCTGCGGATATTATGGTGTTAGTCAGAAGTCGTCGCGAAGCAGTAATGATACGAGAAGCATTAAGTAAATTTAATATTTCGTCAGTTTTTCTTTCTAATCAAGAAAGCGTTTTTGCTACTGATGAAGCGCGCGATCTATTATGGTTATTACAAGCCGTGCTCTCACCTGAAAAGGAGCGTACGCTGCGTTGTGCATTAGCTACTCGTTTAGTTGGACTAAGTGCACAAGATATTGAGCAATTAAATCAAGATGAAAATCAGTGGGAGATACGGGTTGAAGAGTTTGCCAATTATTTATTGATTTGGCAGCGACATGGTATTTTGCCTGCATTACGAGCTATTATGGTTAACCATCGGATTGCTGAAAACCTACTGATGGATAATATAGATGGTGAAAGGCGCTTGATGGATGTGATGCATCTGAGTGAATTGTTGCAAGAAGCTGAATTACAGCTTGAAAGTGAGCATGCTCTAGTTCGTTGGTTAGCTCAGCAGATCGATCACCCCGATCCGTTAGTAGAAAATCAGCAAATACGTCTAGAGAGTGATAGTCACTTGGTGAGTATTAGTACGATCCATAAATCTAAAGGTTTAGAATTCCCGATTGTTTGGTTACCTTTTGCCTGTCAATTCTCGCAGCAAAAATTGGCAACGTTCCATGATCGTGATAATTTTCAAACTTGTCTTGATCTGGCCCAACAAGAAGAGAGCATCAGGCTGGCTAATGAAGAGCGTTTAGCCGAAGATCTGCGGCTGTTATATATTGCACTAACGCGCTCAAAATATCATTGTAGTGTTGGTATTGCACCTTTAATAAAAGGTCGTCCTAGTGGGGAAAGTGGTAATACGGATTTGCATCAAAGCGCATTAGGTTATTTATTGCAAAATGGACAGCCAGGTAATGCGACTTTATTGCGTGATGCTCTAGGTGCATTAGCGAGTGAAAATATTAGCATCACACCTGTTAGTGATATTAACTTATCGCCTTGGTACCCGAAAGAAAATACACCCGTGAAGTTATTGGCTCGAAATTTTACAGGACAGATCCAAAATACCTGGCGGGTTACGAGTTATTCAGGATTAACCTATCATGATATGTATTCTGATAAATTTACTGCTAGTGATATAAGTATTGAGATTGCTATACAAGATTTGGCACCTAAAATGGACGTTGATGCACAAGGTGACAGCTCATTGGTTCAAGGTGAAATAGCAGAGTGGAGTGTTCATACCTTTCCTAAGGGGGCCACAGCAGGAACTTTTTTGCATTCCCTGTTGGAATTACTGCCATTTAATCAACATCCACAAGAGTCTTGGTTAGCTGAAAAATTAGAGCAAGCCGGTTTTTCCGCTGATTGGGCACCGGTGCTTAAAATGTGGCTAATAAATATTTTTGACACACCTTTACTTAGTGATAGCCTCAGCTTGTCAACGATCACGCCAGAGAATCAATTAAATGAAATGCAATTTCATTTACCGATAGAAAAATTGTTATTGCCATCTGCATTAGATAGGCTAACTCATCAATATGATGTTTTATCTCAACGTTGTCCACCGCTTAGTTTTGAGCCAGTAACGGGCGTTTTAAAAGGTTATATTGATTTAGTTTTTTGCTGGCAAGACAAATTTTATCTGCTTGATTATAAATCAAATTGGTTAGGGGAAAATGGTCTGGCATATAGCCAGGAGGCCATACAGAATGCCATGATTGATCATAGATATGATTTACAGTATCAGCTTTATACATTAGCTATGCATCGTTATTTACGGAATCGTTTACCTAATTATGATTATCAAAAACATTTTGGTGGGGTTATCTACCTTTTTTTGCGTGGATTTGATGCGAAAAACCCTGGTTATGGTATTTATCACACTATTCCTCCTTATGCGTTTATTAATAGCCTGGATGAGTTATTTAATGCAACTAATCGAGGTGAGCAATGATGATAACTTTACTAAAGCGAGCTGCTGAGCTTAATTTGTTTAGTTGTTTAGACATACAACTTGCTATTCGGTTAGCTGATGATGAAAACCCATTATTGTTATTAATATTTGCAATATTAAGTGCTGAAACTCGAGCAGGTCATGTTTGTTTATTTATTGATAAGCTCGAACCCGCTTATTTATTTGAAGGTAGACAGACGGAAATGGCTTTTATGCTCTGGGAAATGGCAGGAGCACCTGATAGTAACAGGATTTATTCTGAGCTTAAACAATGTAATGCAGTTTGTGAGGCACCTCAATTAGCAGCAAAACCATTAGTATTATCAGATAACAAACTTTATTTTCAGCGGATGTGGGCTGATGAAGGACTAGTGGCTGATTTTTTTTCTCGCCATTTGTTAGAAACCGTTGATGAACAGCGATTAGCGACTATTTTAACTGGTTTTTTTGCGTCCTCGAAAACTCAAGATTGGCAAAAAATAGCTGTTGCTGTTGCAGTAACCAGTCGGATCGCAGTTATTTCTGGTGGGCCGGGTACAGGAAAAACCACGACAGTGGCACGTTTATTAGCTACTTTAGTCCAATTAAGTGATGAAAAGTTAATCATTCAGCTAGCGGCGCCGACAGGAAAAGCGGCTGCTCGATTAACGGAATCATTAAATAATGCATTATTAAAACTGAATTTATCTGCTGATGAGTATGCGGTTATGCCAGAACAAGCGCAGACTGTGCATCGATTATTAGGCGCTCAACCCAATAGCCAATTATTACGTTATCACAAAGACAATCCACTTTTGCTAGACGTTTTAATTATTGATGAGGCATCGATGGTTGATCTGTCTATGATGGCTAGATTAATTGAAGCTCTACCAGATCATGCCCGTGTCATTTTGCTAGCTGATAAAGATCAATTAGCTTCTGTTGAAGCGGGCGCTGTCCTAGGCGATCTTTGTCGTTTTTCAGAATCGGGATACAGTCGTGAAAGAGCGGCACAACTGACTAAAATCACAGCTTGTAATTTATCTGATTTTATATCGAATGATGGGCCAGAGGTTAAAGATAGTATTTGTTTATTACGAAAAAGTTATCGTTTTGATGCGCAATCAGGAATTGGTCGACTAGCTACTACAATTAACAAAGGTAATATTAAACAGGTTGAGCAACTATTAGCGCAGCAAAATGCGGATATTGCTTTTCATTCAATTGCTTCGTCTGAGAAATATGGCAAATTACTTTTTGATGCGGCTGAATGTTACCGTTGCTATCTGGATATGATAAAAACGGGTCGAGATCCCGAAGAAATCCTGACTACTTTTAATCGTTATCGTTTATTAGCTGCTTTGAGGGAAGGACCATACGGGGTTACAGGGTTAAATGATAAATTAGAACAGCTTTTACATCGTCAAGGAAGTATTCGACGGCCTACCTATACCTGGAATAAAAATTATGAAGGTCGTCCAATAATGATCACCAAAAATGATCGTCCTCTTGGCTTATTTAATGGTGATATTGGTGTTATGTTACGGGATGGTCAACAAGATTTAAAAGCCTATTTTCAGTTGCCTAATGGGGTGATAAAAAAAATACAACCCAGTCGTTTACCTCAGCATGAAACTGCGTTTGTTATGACAGTACATAAATCTCAAGGATCAGAATTTGAACATGCCGCATTAGTTTTACCGCCAATTTTTACTCCTATTATTAGTAAAGAGCTTATTTATACTGCAATTACCAGAGCAAAAATTCAGTTGACGATTTATGCTGAGCGTCATGTTTTTGCTAAAGCGTTAATGACCTCAACGGAACGGCATAGTGGTTTGACTGAGCGCTTACTTTAATGAAAGTAGAACCCATTTTATTCGTTATTTTGTTTGATATTATTAATAGTGAATATTAATAGCGATAAAAGTAAAAAATAATAAATATTTAATTGTAGCGAACTGAATTGAAGTATTGCGATATATAACTTTAGTTTTTGCTTTAATTAATTAGTAACTTATTGCTATCAATTATTTTAATTCTGCTATTGATTGTTTTTTAGAAGTATAAATGATTGATATTTGAGATGCTGCAAAATATCTTTGCGATTTACTCTTATTCAATGGGAGGATACAAATAAAATGTTAAATTCAACATATCAGATTGGGAATTATTCATCTCAAATAGTTAATCAACAGGTTGCTTCTGCGCAAATGGATACGACTACGAATACAGAGAATAAACTTAGCTCTCAATTAAAAACAGTAGGAAATTCTAGTATCGATCTACTTGCGGTAAAAGAAAAGGAAAATGATTTATTTGAGGTAATTAAAAGTAATGAATATCTTCTAACTATTGCCAATACATCTCAATCTACTGAGCAAGCTGATAGGTTTTATCGAGCTGGATTAGCTGTCGGGATTGTTAATGATTTTTCAACCTCTGATATAGAGGTACAAATAGACCACGCAAAAATTAAGACTAATAACATTTGTGGAGATTTTCCTGTAGAAAATTCTTCTATAGAAAATCAAAGTTATGACCAAAAAGCGGCAATTAAATATAGAGGGATAGGTTTTGTGAAGAGTCTTCTATCAGTTGCTTCTAGTACTCCTTTGGACTCGACCGTCTATGCTCAGGCATTAAATATTGGTAGTGTGGCTAAAAATAGGGGAGTGACCGACAGTACAATGGTTAAGCATTTTTCAACTATGTGGAATGTGCGTGATGGTTTACATCAAAAGCAGCCGCACCACTTGCAGCAGCAATAAAAAATAATTAATTAACCGTTATTTTATTTTCGGCTCTTCTCTTCGTTAAATATAGAGGAGCCGATATTTTTTGTTTTTTGCTTAAGAGTAATAGAAAACGTTATTTATTTAAATAGTGCATTTTTTTATTGTAATTGGGTTTATTAATTAAATTTTTAATTAATTTTATGGTATTTAATTAATATTAAGTATTAAAATTTTTGAGCATCGTTGATAATTATAAAGCGCTTGTTTTTTTATTGGCAACATATCAACTTTTGCTGGAAAAAATCCTCTTTCTAGAAACCAGTGAGTACTTCGGGTTGTTAATACAAAAAGTTTTTCTAAATTTAAATTGTTGGCTTGTAGAGTAATGTGTTTAAGCAGTTTTTCACCCCTTGATAAATTACGATAATCAGGATGTACAGCCAGGCAAGCCATTTCTCCAGACTTTTCTTCTAAATAGTCATAAAGTGCTACGCAAGCGATGATCATATTTTCTCGCTCGATGATAGTAAATTTGTCAATTTCTATTTCTAATTGCTCACGTGAACGGCAAATTAATATTCCTTGCTGTTCCAACGGTTGAATTAATTCTAATATTCCTGCTATATCATTGATATTAGCTCGACGAATTTGTTCACAATTTTCCATGATAATTTGGCTACCGATACCTTCATGAGAGAAAAGTTCTTGTAATAAAGCACCATTCTCTTGATAGCTTATCAAATGGCTACGACGAACACCTTGCCGGCATGCTTTAATTGCGCTATATAAAAAATGCAGTATCTCAGAATGATAATTTGGCTGTTTTTCCAATTCAGCAATATACTTTTCAGCTTCATTCGGCGAGAGTTCCGATAATATATTGCCATTTTTATCACTAATTCCTTGTGAAGAGCAAAATCCAATTAATTTTTCTGCTTTTAATTTTATTGCCAATTGTGTTGCGATTGTTTCTGTCCACAAATTAAAACTTTCTCCGGTGACCGAAACAGCAATTGGGCTAATTAATATAATGGAGCCGTTTTTTAAATGATGGTTGATGGATACTTCATCGATTCTTCGTATACCTCCGCTATGGCAGTAATCAACACCATCGTCAATCCCTAAAGGTTGAGCAATAATAAAATTACCACTGACGACATTTATATGGGCACTTTGCAATGGCGTATTGTTGAGACTCATTGATAACAGAGCAGTAATATCTAATTGTAATGTCCCCGATATTTGTTTAGCTAACTCTAGGGTATTTGCATCAGTGACGCGAATATTTTTATGGTAGATTATCGGATATTGTTGGTTTATGAGTTTTTTATCTATCTGTGGGCGTATGCCATAAACAATAACTAGCCGAATATCTAGACTGTGTAATAAACCGATATCGCTAATGATATGAGCAAAATTTTTATCTGCGATAGCGTTACCGTTTAATGTAATAACAAAGGTTTTATCGCGATGTATATTAATATAGGGAACAGAGTGGCGAAATCCATTAACTAAATCAGTACGACGTCCTTTCATATGTTCCTCATATAAATGACTGTTCTTAATGAAAGTATTTTTATGATTTTTGATACAAAATAGCAAGAAGAAATGCATGAAAAATCATCATTATTGCTTCAGAATATATTAGTAGCTAATTATTCATAAAGAGCAATTTATTAATGACAGCTCATTAATGATTGGTTAAAGTTTTCTATAGTTATTTTTTTGTTGTTGATAATATTGAGCGGTTTATAATTATTTGATGCTTTAAGTGGATTTTTCGATGGATCATTCAAATCACGGTTTTTCAAGACGACGTCTTCTGCAAGGTGCAGTGGCTACTATGCTGTTAAGTATTAGTCCATTCGGGCTAGCTTCATCTTCAAGTATAGTTGCTATTCGTATCTGGCCTGCCTCTAGTTATACCCGAGTAACGTTAGAATCGAATATTGCTTTAAAATATCGTCAATTTGCTTTATCTGGGCCTGATCGTATTGTTGTTGATTTAGAAAATATGCAGTTAAATAGTGTGTTGAAGGGCATTAGCCAGCAAATCAGTTCACGTGATCCTTATTTAAAATTAGTCAGAGTAGGCCAATTTGATCAAAAAACGGTTCGCTTAGTTTTTGAAGTAAAAACTCATGTTGAACCTCAAATGTTTACTATTGCGCCTGTTGCTGGTTTTAAACATCGTTTAGTGGTTGATTTTTATCCTGCTTCAGGTGTTTACACTGATGATGATCCGTTGTTAGCGCTATTAGAAGATTATAACAAAGGTAAATTGGATAATACGTTGCCGGTTAAAGCGAAAAAGCCAGCGGGTAAAGCCGGGAGAGATAGGCCAATTATCATCATGATCGATCCTGGTCATGGTGGAGAAGATCCTGGTGCTATAGGAAAATATAAAACGCGGGAAAAAGATATCGTATTGCAAATTGCACGTAGATTAAAAATATTAATTAATCGTGAACCTAAGATGAAAGTTTATATGACTCGTAATGAAGATGTTTTTATTCCTTTAAAAGTGCGAGTTGCAAAAGCGCGGAAAATGCAAGCTGATTTATTTGTTTCTATTCACGCTGATGCCTTTACTAATCGTAAGGCGAGAGGTTCCTCAGTATTTGCATTATCGACCAAAGGAGCAACCAGTAATACCGCCCGTTATTTAGCTCAAACACAGAATGAGGCCGATCTGGTTGGTGGTGTCAGTAAAAGTGGTGATAAATATCTTGATCACACCATGTTTGATTTAGTTCAGACGGCGACTATTAATGATAGTTTGAAATTTGGGACAGAAGTGCTTAAACGGATGGGTAACGTTAACAAATTGCATAAAAACATTGTTGATCAAGCGGGTTTTGCGGTATTAAAGGCACCAGACATCCCGTCAATTCTAGTTGAAACTGCTTTTATCAGTAATATTGAAGAAGAGCGAAAACTAAAGACAGCAAAATTCCAACAGCAGATGGCAGAATCCATTTTTCGGGGTATTAAAGCTTATTTCGACAACGGCGGAAAACTGGCTTTGCGTTAAGTGAGTTAATTAGATAGATAATAGTCCTGTTGGGAAACTAATTTGATATTGAATGAAAGGTGGTTGCGGGGGCCGGATTTGAACCGACGACCTTCGGGTTATGAGCCCGACGAGCTACCGAGCTGCTCCACCCCGCGTCTGAAATGATTAAGGTTTTTATATTGGTTGCGGGAGCCGGATTTGAACCGACGACCTTCGGGTTATGAGCCCGACGAGCTACCAAGCTGCTCCATCCCGCGTCCGATAGCGGCTCACTATACTCAGGATCAGATCCGATGCAAGTTTTTTTCTTAAATATTGCGATATTTTTTTATATTTTGTACATAAAAGAGACTTGATGATTGTTTTTTGTTCTTTTATGCAAATTAGCCATCATGCTTATTGATATACTTTGTCAGCAAAAAATCGATAGCGAAATATGTAATCAACAAACATAAATTCATAACTTCACGAGTTTCGCACCAATAAAAAAACGCTCTATTTTTAAGTTTAATTCAGCATAATATGTAAATAGATAAAACCTTATAAATTAAATATAACTTATTGTAAATTAAGTAAATTTATGCATTTCAGTAACTTGCAGATTAATCATTACTTTTAAGCCATTTCTAGAATTTTATAGGCCTGTGCGAAACTCGTGAACTTTTTTAATGGTCATATAAAAATAGTTATTTAATGATTAGCTTAAATCAGTAAAATATTTTATCGGAAATTATCTTATCAAATGGGGTAGGGTATAATTTATTGCTAATTTAAAAATACAGAATAAGATGCAATTCAGTTGATAAGTATGATACAGATAATATGCTCTAGTCGTTATCACATGATTGACTATGCCATGCAGATGAATAGATAACGAATTAGTTTTTGTTATCATAATAGATTAATCAGGATTTGAATTAATAAATTAGTTTCTTTTTTATTATTGGTGAACCCGCTATTTTTGTTAGCTAAGGTTAGACATGCAATTACTTCTTTCAGATGCTTGGTTGCGGCGCTTCGCAGGTATTGGCCGCCTCTATGGTCAAAAAGCATTAATGCTTTTTGCTCGTTCTCACATTTGTGTTGTTGGTATTGGCGGCGTAGGCTCATGGGCAGCGGAAGCATTAGCAAGAACCGGGATCGGCACTATTACTCTGATTGATCTGGATGATGTGTGCGTGATAAATATTAATCGACAATTGCATGCATTAAGCGACACTATTGGTCAATCAAAAGTTGAAGTGATGAAATCACGTATTTTGCAAATTAACCCTAAGTGTCAAGTTAATATTATTGATGATTTTGTCTCGGCCAGCAATCTAGCTGAGTTGATATCTATTCAATTTGATTATGTGATTGATGCTATTGATAGCATGCGGCCTAAAGCTGCTTTATTAGCTTATTGTCGCCGTCATAAAATACCTGTCGTCACAACGGGAGGGGCTGGTGGGCAAATTGATCCGACACAGATCCAAGTCAAAGATTTAGCAAAAACGATCCATGATCCCTTCCTTAGCAGCAAAATTACGTGAAAGATTAAAAAGTGATTTTAAAATAGTTAAAAATAGTAAAGGTAAATTGGGTATTGACTGTGTTTTCTCAACCGAACAGTTAGTTTACCCACAAAGTGATGGAACTGTTTGTAAGGCTAAAAGTAATGCCGGAGGAACAATGCGTATGGATTGCGCCGCTGGTTTGGGTGCGGCAACAATGGTAACTGCTAGTTTTGGTTTTATTGCTGTTTCTCATGTATTAAAAAAATTGCAGCGTAAAATGATAGCTAGCGAAAAAGTATGAAATAATTTTTTTAATTATTAGCGATCAAAGCTCGTTTTGGGCAATTTAGCGAGTTGATTTTCAGTATAATCTGTTAAGGCAATAGCGTAATTTTCAGCTTGTTGCCAATAATGGCTTTCATCCAGTCTATAACACGAGTTTCGCACAGGCATATAAAGTTCTAGAAATGGCTTAAAAGCAATGGTTAATCTGTAAGTTACTAAAACACATAAATTTTATTAAATTACAATAATTTGTATTTAATTTATAAGGTTTTGTCTATTTATATATCATGCTGAATTAAACTTAAAAATAGCGCGTTTTTTTATTGGTGCGAAACTCGTGTATAACAGTGTTGAACGCTAACACTCCGGCAATATTTGGCGTACCTGCTTCAAATCGATACAGATACCTAATCCTATTGGGTCATACAGTTTGTGGGCTGAGAAGACAAAAAAATCAATGTCTAAAGCTTGTACATCAATACCACGATGCACAATACCTTGTGTACCATCAACCATGACTAAAATATTATGTTGATAAGCTAGCCGAGTGATAGCCTGAATATCGGGTTATTCACCGGTAACATTCGACATTTAGCTAATGGCAATGATCCCACGAGTTTCGCACCAATAAATAAACGCTCTATCTTTAAGTTTAATCCAGCATAATATATAAATAGACAGAATCTTATAAATCAAAAGCAACTTATTGTAATTTAATAAAATTTATGTGTTTTAGTAACTTGAAGATTAATCATCGATTTTAAGCCATTTCTAGTATTTTATACGCCTGTGCGAAACTCGTGGATCCGAGTTTTTGTGTTAATAAGTGTTGTTAGGTGTTTAATTTACAGTTGTTTAAGTTCTTATAAGGGCCATTTAACGACTTTAGCACCAGTCTGTTCAGCCATTATCAACCATGGGATCAAATTGGCATGATGTTCAATTTCGCTAACAATTATTTCGTCATTAGATTGCAGGTGAGCGCGAAAATAGCCTTGTGTAATAAAATTAATCGATTCAGTACTACCTTTTGTCCAAATAATTTCCTCGGCTTGATTGGCATTGATAAGTTCAGCAACTTTCTTGCCAGCACGAGTTTCGCACCAATAAAAAAACGCTCTATTTTTAAGTTTAATTCAGCATAATATGTAAATAGATAAAACCTTATAAATTAAATATAACTTATTGTAAATTAAGTGAATTTATGCATTTCAGTAACTTGCAGATTAATCATTACTTTTAAGCTATTTCTAGAATTTTATAGGCCTGTGCGAAACTCGTGGCCAGTTTGTTCATAAATATGTGTTGTTGTTTGTGCTGTAGGATGTTGGCCTCGATCAACGGAGGTATTAATATGTTATTAGTAATCAACCGTTGCCGCGATCATACTCTTGGGCTTAAGGGCTATTGCTGCGCTGTTTAGAAAAATAGTTTTGTCTTGTTGTTGAGTAGCAGGAAAATATTGGCGAAATTGTGTTATAGAAAATGTTTTTGTCATGAAAACCACAGCTATCAAAATATTTAGGATCTATATTGTGTAATTATTACAATTTTATCTTGTCCTAAATGATCTTTTTCATAAGGTTTGTTATATTTATTTAAATTAGAAAAGTAGTATTAGTCCTGATTAATAATATCTATTCTATCAGTATCATATGTATATCATCCGATTATATTCGGCGATGAGAAAGATATTTATTTAGCGAATATAAAAAAACGCCGCAATTTATTGCGGCGCGTTAAAATAACTATGGACAGACAAGGTAAATGTATAGGAGTGAAAATACTAGTATTAACTACTCAACCTGGAAAAACCAGATAATTTGTAAACACAACATCACAACCATAAAGCCAAGAATTTTAAATAAATTAACTGCTTAGCGATTCATTCAGGCCTAGGAAGCAGCCTTACTATAGACATATACTGGTTTCTCTACAATGGACAATTTATAATGCTTCAGATTATAAAAACTAATGGATATATAAGGATGAGTAAGACGCGATCATGTCAAAATGTATGCCTCCTCTTAATGCATTAAGGGTATTTGATGCGGCAGCACGCCATTTAAGTTTTACTAAAGCAGCAGAGGAGCTTTTTGTTACTCAGGCTGCAATAAGTCATCAAATAAAAGGTTTGGAAAATTTCTTGGGTTTGAAATTATTTCGTCGGCGTAATCGTTCATTATTATTGACTGAAGAAGGGCAAAGTTATTATTTAGATATTAAAGAAATTTTTTCTTCGTTACGTGAAGCTACTCGGAAACTACAGGCTCTCAGTGCAAAGGGAGCATTAACCGTCAGTTTATTACCAAGTTTTGCTATTCAATGGTTAGTGCCGCGTCTATCGAGTTTTAATCGTGCTTATCCTGATATCGATGTGCGTATTCAGGCTGTTGATCACGAGGGAGCTAAAATGGCTGATGATGTTGATGTGGCAATCTTTTATGGTTATGGTAATTGGCCAGGCTTAAGAACAGATCGTTTGTATGCGGAATACTTAATACCAGTCTGTGCGCCAGCCTTATTAGCGGGGCGTTACCCATTGAAAAAACCGCAAGATTTGATTCATCATACATTGCTACATGATTCTTCTCGACGTGATTGGCAAGCTTATGCACGTCAATTATCATTACAAGACATTATTAACGTAGAACAAGGACCCATTTTCAGTCATAGTGCTATGGTTATTCAAGCCGCAATTCATGGTCAAGGAATCGCCTTGATTAATAACGTTATGACAAAAAATGAACTTGGTACCGGTCGTTTGGTATGTCCGTTTAATGATGTTTTAGTCAGTAAAAAAGCTTTCTATTTAGTTTGTCATGATAATCAAGCGGAGTTAGGTAAGATTGCTGCATTTCGTCAATGGATCCTCGCAAAAGCAGCTAGCGAGCAGCAAAAATGGGGATTTGTTACCGGTGAGTTGTAAACTATATGGCAAGTAAAATAATTAATTTAAAAAGAAAAGGATATTAACGTGAATGCTCGTTTAATGTTGATATTTTCAGGAATTAGTGGATTTTTTTGTGTCGCATTTCGCGCAATAGGTTCACATTTATTATCACCTCTACTAAACCATGATCAAATAGAATGGATTCGTATTGGTTTACGTTATCAGTCAATGCATACTTTAGTTCTTATGATATTAGGCGCTATCTTATTGCGTAAAGTTATTTTATGGTTTTATTGGGGGGGAATTTTCTTCAGTATAGGCATTTTATTGTTCAGTGGTAGTTTTTATTGTATGGCACTTTTACAAGCAAAATATTTTGCCCATTTGGCACCAGTAGGCGGTTTTTGCTTTTTAATTGGCTGGATATTAATTGTTATTGGTGCAACTCGGCTTAGGAATCCAACAATACGTCATGAATAATAATATTATTTTATATTGTCGTTCAGGATTTGAAAAAGAGTGTGCGGCAGAAATTACTGATAAGGCTACCCAGATCGGCGTTTATGGCTATGCCAAAGTAAAAGATAATAGCGGTTATGTTTTATTTGAATGTTATCAGCCTACTGATGCAGATCGTCTAGCTAAAGATATACCCTTTGGTACATTAATATTTGCTCGTCAACTAGTGGTTGTTAGCCAGTTATTGAAAGATTTGCCATCGAACGATCGCGTATCGCCGATTGTTGCGTTATTGCAAGGTGTGGTTGAACGAGCCGGTGAGTTACGAGTTGAAGTGCCGGATACCAATGAGAGTAAAGAGCTACTGAAATTTTGCCGTAAATTTACTGTGCCTTTACGCCATGCGCTTCGTCAACAAAAAATATTGTTGCTGAAAGAAAACCATCAACGTCCGGTTATACATGTATTTTTTATTGCTGCCGGCTGTTGCTATGTTGGCTATTCTTATGCGAATAACAATTCCCCTTTTTTTATGGGGATCCCGCGGTTAAAACTGCCAGCGGATGCGCCAAGTCGTTCAACATTAAACTGGAAGAAGCATTTCATCTATTTATTCCTTGTGATGAGTGGGAAGAGCGTTTAGCATCGGGTATGAAGGCTGTTGATCTGGGTGCTTGTCCAGGCGGATGGACCTATCAATTAGTGAAGCGCAGTATGATGGTCGATGCGGTTGATAATGGATCAATGGTCGAGAGTTTAATGCAAACAGGTCAGGTACGGCATTATCGAACTGATGGTTTTAAATTTACTCCACACACTAAGAATATTAGTTGGTTGGTGTGTGATATGGTTGAAAAACCGGCAAAAGTTGCTGCTTTGATAACAGATTGGTTGTTAAAAGGCTGGTGCCGGGAAGCGATATTTAATTTAAAGCTACCGATGAAAAAACGTTATCAAGAGGTTTCATCAATTTTGAACAAAATATCACAGACACTAAACGAAAATGGTATTAATGCTCAAATCCAAGCGAAGCAACTCTACCATGATCGCGAAGAGATCACGGTACATATAAGACGAGTTTGGTCAGCCTCTATACCAGAGCGGGATTAGAAGAACAGTGATTAACAATAAAATTTTTATTTTTTATTGTGTTATGGTGTAAATCTGAGTTGTTGTAAATTTCCATTTAACTGTAGATCGGTTTTGAGAGAGGCAACCTGTCGGCTAATAAAGGCTATTTTTTGCGCCGGTTCAATCCGTTTACGCCATTTTTCGGGTAAGGAATGGATATTAGCAAAAATGGCCTCTAATGTGGGATATTGCTGAAGTAAAGTTGCTGCTGTTTTAGGGCCAATGCCGGTTATGCCAGGGATTTTACTACTATTTATGCCAGTTAGTCCCCAATAATCCTGCAGCTGCTCAGGTTTAACCCCAAACTCTTTATTAACAAAGGATAAATCAAGCCAACGTTTTTGAAAATAATCACGAATATAGATCGATGATGAAAGTAGCTGACAATAGCCTTTATTTGTTGAAATGATGGTAACACGATAGCCAGCGGTGGCCACTTTAATTGCTAACGTTGCCGCTAGATCGTCAGCTTCATTTTCGATGGCATGCCAACAAGCTAATCCTTGCGCCTTAAATGCGATTTCAAGGTTTTTTATTTCGTGATAAAGATCATCTGGCATTGCTTGTCTGCCAGCTTTGTATTGAGGTAAAAGTTGTTGCCGCCAGTTATTTGTCTGATGTTCTTTGTTATCGAATATTGCTACAGCGTGGGTAGGCGAAGTATGGTTAATTAGCTGGCGAAGAGTTGAAACGCAAGCTTGTTCGCAAGGGCTTCCTTGAACAGCATGAATTCGTCTGATTAGATTTAAAGCATCAACAATAAGTAAGTGGATCATAATTTTTTGTGCATAGTCTTGTCAGTTATTTAATAATTTCATAGCAGGGTATATAGGCTGCCTTGCTAGGTAGTTTCATTCTATGTTGACTAACAAACCCTCGTAATAATGTATCCATATGAGCCATAATTTTGGCATCACCATGAAGTTTATAGGGGCCATGCTTTTCAATTTCTTTCATACCTACTTCTTTCACATTACCGGCAACAATACCCGAAAAGGCTCGTCGTAAGTTAGCGGCCAATTTTTCCGGCTGTTTTGGATCACAAAATAGGTTAAGTTTTGCCATATTATCATGGGTTGGTGTAAAGGGTTTTTGTAATTCTGAATTAACTTTTATTGACCAATTGAAGCTATAGGCATCACCAGTATTGAGACGATTTTCTTTTACTTGTGGCATCTGTTTTTTCATTTCACGTGCTACAGCTTTTGGATCATCAATAATAATCTGATAATAATTGCAGGCCTGTTCACCGAGGGTATGCTTAATGAAATCATCGAGGGTGTCAAAATAGGCTTGGCTCTCTTTTGGGCCAGTTAAAATTAATGGTAATACCTGATTATTATTGGCAGGATCCATTAAAATTCCCAATAAATAAAGTAGTTCCTCTGTAGTACCAGCACCGCCAGGAAAGATAATGATACCATGAGCAACTCGAACAAATGCTTCAAGGCGTTTTTCAATATCTGGCATGATAACAAGTTCATTAACTAGAGGGTTAGGTGGCTCAGCAGCGATAATGGAAGGTTCAGTTAAACCAAGAAAGCGGCCATTTTTATAACGCTGTTGTGCATGGCCTACTGCGGCACCTTTCATCGGCGCTTCCATTGCGCCAGGGCCACAGCCAGTGCAAATATTTAATTCACGTAATCCTAATTCATTTCCAACCTTGCGGGCATAAAGATATTCAATTTCATTTATTGAATGGCCTCCCCAGCAAACAATAGTATTCGGATCTTCATCGAGATGTAGTGCGCGGGCATTACGCAGAATGGTAAAAATAATATTAGTGATACTGATGCTGTCATGCAGACTTAATGCGAGCAGTTTTTCTGCTGAAATAATCTGGGTATGAACAAAAAGAATATCTCTTAACACAGAAAATAAGTTTGCTTGTAGTGAACGGATAATTCTGCCATCGACAAAAGCTTTTTCAGGCGGGTTAATTAATTCCAGTTTGACACCGCGCTCACGTTGTAGAACATTGATATCAAAATTGGGATATTTAGCGATTAATTCTTTACTATTATCTGTCTTGCTACCTGAATTAAGTACAGCTAAGGAGCAGTTTCTAAATAGCTGATAAAGATCGCTACTGGCAGTGCGTTTAAGGATACTAACTTCAATTTGAGATAGTAGATCCATTGAGCCTAACGGGCTGACATGTGTTATCAATTTAAACTCCTTACTGCCGTGCTAATCGCATCATTGTTGGCTGAAAACTCTCATTACTACGCCAAGGATTGATGTCCAAGCCGCCCCGACGTGTATAACGGGCATAAACGCTTAACTTATCGGGTTGACATAGCTGAAGAATATCATTGAATATTCGCTCGACACATTGTTCATGAAATTCGTTATGGTGTCTGAAAGAGACTAAATAACGGAGTAGTTTTTCTCTATCAATTTTAGCGCCACAATAATGAATTTGTATTGAACCCCAGTCAGGTTGGTTAGTAATTAAGCAATTAGATTTTAGCAGATGGCTAACTAATGTTTCCTCTGCCTTTATATTCGTGGTTG
>NZ_JAZHPL010000002.1:0-118348 GCF_036919435.1 Arsenophonus sp. PmNCSU2021_1
CGTGGTGGTTCAACAGTTGCGCGCGCGTTTCCAGGCGGCGGGCAAGACCTGGCGCAGTGAATTTTACACCACGCTAACCCAACGCTTCCCGGACGGCATACCCGCTGACCAGGTCGACGCGCTGGGTGATGAGCTGATGGCCCAGTCCACCGAGGTGGTGGTCAGTCTGGCCAGTCACGGTTAACGGGAGGCCATCATGCTGAAACTCAAAACCCTGTTACAACACCACAACCTGACCCAGGCAGCACTGGCCCGTGCGCTTGACCTTTCCGAGGCGACGCTGGCGCAAATAGTCAATCACCATCAGTGGCCGAAACAGGATACCGACGCACTAAAACACCGCATCCGTGGCTGGCTAAGTGACCAGGGCATCGCGGCGGACGACTGCTTTGACGGGGTCACATCCAGCAGCAAGGAAAAGCACACACCACCTAGCAACGAGGAAGACACCATGTTACTGAAAAAACAGGTATTACTGACTGCCACCAAAAAGCATTTTGGGCTGTTTCGTGCCCCATTTGACGACAACGCGGTACAAGGTCATGAAGATGTGTTTTTAACCCCTGAAAGTCGTTATGTGCGCGAGGCGTTGTACCAGACCGCCAGCTATGGCGGCTTTATCGCGGTTATCGGTGAATCCGGCTCGGGTAAAAGCACGCTGCGACGTGACCTGACTGACCGCATCTATCGGGAAAACGCCCCGGTGGTGGTGATTGAACCCTACGTGCTGGCGATGGAAGACAACGACCATCAGGGCAAAACCCTGAAAGCCGCCAGTCTCGCCGAGGCTATTGTCCATACCCTGGCCCCACTGGAAAAACTCAAACGCTCGCCGGAGGCCCGCTTTCGTCAGCTACACCGACTATTAAAAGAGAGCAGCCGCGCCGGGTACAGCCATGTACTGGTGATTGAAGAAGCCCATTGCCTGCCCATCCCGACCTTAAAGCACCTTAAACGCTTCTTTGAGCTGGAAGACGGCTTTAAAAAACTGCTGTCCATCGTCCTGCTGGGACAACCCGAACTGGGCGACAAGTTATCCGAGCGCCTGTTAGCGGTCAGGGAAGTGGTACAGCGCTGCGAGGTAATTGACCTGCCGCCGCTAGATGAACACTTGAACGACTTTCTTGATTTCAAGTTTAAACGCGTCGGCGGCGACCTTAGCAAAGTCCTTGGCCCGGATGCGATACCGGCACTGCGTCAACGCCTAAGCTGGCTGCGCCCGAAAAAAGACACGCCGGTCAGCCTGCTTTACCCCTTGGCTATCGGCAACCTGCTGACCGCCGCCATGAACCTGGCCGCGCAAAACGCCATCCCGGTTATCGACGCCAATATTATTCACAGTGTGCATTAAAGGAGGCTTTTATGCTGAACCCCGCCGTGACCATTAAAAACCCGTCAGCGATGACCTACCAGGCCATCCAGCAGCAGTTCAGGCAATGCCTGTCGGTGATGGATAAACTCAGCCAGGAAGGTTTTATCGTCAGTCAGTTTACCGTTGATGGCTATAGCCGTCCGACCCTTACCCTGCTGCATGACCGACGGTGTGATGCGTTATATAAAAACGGCCATGCCGTTCGCTATGCCCTGGGTACTGACCGTCAGGGCCGCTGGGAAAAATACCAGTTCCTGCAAGATAACTGCCGAATCACCTGGGAGGTACGTTAATCATGACAACACGCCCTGTCCGTATTACCGCTCGCCAATCGGTTTATTTGGCAAAGACCGTCGATATGCCGGAACAGGACGATGAAACCTATTTGTCGATTTGCGAGAACTGCCGTGATTTTGATGAACAAGACCAGCGTCTTGGTGAAATCGCGACCCGATACAACATGAATTTATTTGAGCATATTCAACACAGTGACGCCCTGGAAGACATTATTTTCGAGCGCGTTTAATTCCCGACGTTGTTAATGAAAAGGTAAAAAAGATGGCAAAGAAAATAACGCGGCTTAAAGCCGCGGCGGGTGCCTGCACGCCGCAAACCCGTGAGCAGGTAATAAACGATATTAAAAATCTGGGCGATATCCAGCGGGAAATGACCCGACTGGAGACAGAGATTAATGATGAAATTGCGCGGTTAACCCATCAACATGCGGCTGATATTGAAGCCAGGAAAGCCCGCATCACCCTGTTGCAAAGAGGTATCCAGACCTGGTGCGAGGCCAACCGTGAGGCGCTTACCCAAAACGGCAAAACCAAAACCGCCAACCTGATAACCGGCGAGGTGTCATGGCGTAACCGCCCACCGTCCGTTTCGGTAAAAGGGGTGGATGATATCATTCAGGCGCTGGAAGAAAACGGACAGACCGACTGCATTATTCGCAAAGCACAGCTTGATAAAAATGCCCTGCTCAAAAATCAGGACACTATCCAGCGACTGAATATTCCCGGCATTACGTTTCGCAATCAGCTTGAGGATTTCATTATTACGCCCTTCGAGCAGGAGGTGACCTCATGAGCTATCAGGAAATAAAACCTCTGCGCCGCCAAATTGAAAGGCACATAAACCGCGCCATGCATCACCTGCAGGCAGACCATTCTGCCGCCGCGTATTGTGAATTTCAAAATGCCTTCGAGATATTGGCCGAACTCATCGTCGCCTTAGATAAGGAAAACACGTTATGACCATTACCTGCATCAGCTGCCATCAGGCAACGCGACGCCTGAATCCTACCCAGGCCGAGATCATCCAACAACCGGAAAGCGGCGAGTGGGGGATTGACCTGTTACTGACCTGTCCACACTGCGGACAGCGGTATAGCGCCTGGGTACTTAATTGGGATGTCGTGCCGCTAAAAGGTATCACGGCAAAGTCGCCATCAACACCACCCCATCATCAAACGCACGAGGTAAATAAACCATGAACCTTGACCTTTGGTTAGTTTTTTTAGGCGGTGCCTTGCTCAGTGCCGTATTACCCGGCGCTGGCGCTATCCTCACGCTTAACCATGCCTTCCAGCGGGGATGGTGCAAGACGCTACCGCTTATTGCCGGTCAGGCGACCGCATTAGGCTTGATGGTACCCATTGTGGCACTAGGCACGGAAGCGTTGCGCGCTTCAGCGACAGCCTGGCTGTTACTGAAAGGCATTAGCGTACTCTGGCTACTGTTTGCCGCCTACCGAACCTGGCGCGCACCAGTCATCATGGATGCTTACGATGTCGTGACATTGACCCGCTGTGCGCAACGGTTCTGCTGGGGTTTTCTGACCGATATCACCAACGCCAAAGCGCTCGCCTTCCTACTTGCCACACTACCGGTCTTTCTTAATCCGTCCCAATCGTTAGGGCCACAAATTACCCTTATGACTCTGACGATGGTAATGGTCGATGCGCTGATGATGACGCTTTACGCGCTCATTGCCGCCCGCTTGCGGCCTTATTTTCAATCGCCCGAAACCCGCAAACAACAAAACCGCCTGTTTGCCGGTTTCTTGGTGTTCATTGCGGTCAGCCTTTGTTTTATTGAACATCCGACCTTAATTCAGTGAAAGAGGATAAATTATCATGTGGATATTAATTTTAGCCCTATACGCCAGTCCCTATGCCGGTAATGCTTTTTCCACGCTGCATACACAGGCGTTTGACACGGCAACCGCCTGTCAACAGGCCGCCAAACAGTTCGCAGAAAAATTTGAAACCTTCAAGGATATGGATGCCAAGGCGATTTGCGTGAAGAAGTCATAGCGGAAAAGCGGCGTTTACTGCATTCAATTGTATAATAACGATATTCATTTTATAATCCTTCAAAACCCGAAGGATTATTTTTTTATTCATGGCATAAGGAATCCTGACCCCGACCACAACGATAAAGGACGCCTCCGATGACCCGACAAAAATACCTGCAGTTAATCCATATTGCCGCCCACCACCTCAAACTGGATGACACGACTTACCGCCAGATGCTGCACAGGCTAACGAGGAAAACATCAGCAAAAGCCCTGAATATCGGTCAACTGGCGCAAGTGTTAAACGCCCTAAAAGCCAAAGGTTTTCGTATCCAGCCGACTCAACCCACGACGAAAAAGCAGACCGACCGTCCGCAAATCCAGAAAATGCAGGCCCTGTGGCAGGCAATGGCCGATGAGGGCATTGTCCGGGATGCGTCAGCAACAGCCCTGGCCCACTTTGTTAAACGGGAAACCGGCGGTGATTCGCCTTACTGGCTAGATAGCCAACAGGCCAGCCAGGTTATCGAGAAACTCAAGCAGTGGCAAAAACGCGTGGCAAGGACAACCTCATGCTAGAGCATACCTTTCGCAGTAAAGGGCCGGAGTTACTGGTTGAGCTGGCCGACCACACGGCGCAGATCGTCAGACAGATTATCGATGTTGACCCCGCTGTTGCCAGCCAGATAGGCGATGCCGTCGCCAGTCAAATGATGGCGGTATGGGGCGGGCAAAATGTCTATTTCCCGATGGGGCTGATGTGGAAAATAAACCAGCGCGACCGGGAGATATTTGCCGACTTCAATGGCCATAACCACCGCGCCCTGGCACGCAAGTACGAAGTCTCGCTACAGTGGATTTATTCCGTGATAAAACGGGTTAAAAAAGAAGAAATTGCTCGCATCCAGGGCAATCTGTTTGAAGATGAAGATAAGCCGTCTCGATGACTGTTTCTCGTTTCACATAGTGAAACGTCGGAGAGAAAAATATAACCTATACACCAGATAGTGAGCATTGGTTTAATGCTAACCAAACAATAGAAGGATATTTCATATGCTCGATTCATCACTGCTAAATCTGCCCTGGGCAACATTGGTGACGCTGGCTTCTGGCTATGTTGGATACTTTATTGCCAATGTTGGTCTGAAAGAGCACCACAAAACCGTTGACATAACGTTTTCGACATTAGTTTTTGGTCTTATATCTGCAACCGCTTATGAATCCGTCACCGTATATGCGGTTTACTGGTCAACCCTTGTAGCGCTGGTTACCGCAATAATAACAGGAGCCGTATGGCGTAAATACGGGCGTAGATGGATGTACAAGCTCATGCGCGCCTTAAACATCTCATGGTCTGATGGCACCCATTCCGCGTGGCAGCAGCTGTTCGGGCAGATTGAGTACCGAGCCACTGAAGTGTTTGTTATTCTCAAGGATGGCAGCGGGTTATTATCGCGGCCTCTGGCTCGTTTTGAAGGGCTCCCTAATGGGCCGTTTGCGCTGGGCAATACGGGAGACGTCATTCTTTATGTAACACACCATAGCGCACCAGATAGTGATGAATGGCGCGAGTTTGCTGGTGTGATCGATGACTCCTGGGGGGCGCTGGCGACCTACATTCCTGCAGAGCAAATAGCTAGGGTGGAAATTAGGAGGAACAAGATTAAAACTGCATCCACGCCTCCTAAGGTTTAGCTATCACTCATTTTTTAGGACGGATACCAGGCGGGTTATTTGACTGTTGCGATGGGGTGGGTTTATTCTCCTTGCTGGCATCTTTTTCAAACGTGACTACTCGGTCATTTTTGGGATTCTCTGTAAAGTCGGAACTATCATGATTGTTGTTCTTGGTCGTCATGGAAACTTCCTCTAAATGAAATCAATCGTAGTAGATTCGATTCTATACTCAACATACTTCAAGATGCAGGCGACTATTCAGCAAAAGCACGGGTAGTAAGGCCGTTAAGCTTCCTTTCCCTGCATCTTGAAGTTTATTGAGTATAGTTCAGTAAAGAGGATGGTTTCAATTAATGGGTTTTAAAACGTGATTTCTGTTTCACTATGTGCAACTTAATCCCTCTGACTTGTCCCAGATAGATCCAGTTTGTCCCAGGTAGATCCACATTTATCGCACGTTTCCCGTTTAAATATCTCACGTCCTATCAGGCTGGACATACCCGCACGACGGGTTGCGCGATTGCAGAGGAAATGGCGGCGGCGGCCAAAGCCGCATACCAGCAGAATCAGCCGCTTGAATTGTCGCTTTTAGCGCAAATCGTCACCTTAACGGATGAGGAAGATATGCCTGATATGGTCAGAGCCGAATTGTATAAATAGGTGGGTTTTTGTCAGCGCGATAATGGCTTGCCAGACGCCGCTCTCGACACCTTAAAACGCGCCCTGAGGCCTTTTCCAAGGGGTTGGCGTCAAAGGCGAGATCAAAAAGCTGGAAAAAACGCGCAACACCGGGTTACCAAACACATGAGTTGTGCCCACGCACCCGGGCGGCACAGTGAAAGACCGCTTATGTTCACCGTCCACCGCCCGACCTATTGAGATGAGGATATGGATTTTATTTCGCCAGAAAAACCGCCTAAAGAAGAAGATGACCTGGTGGCCGACGATCCCTTCTGGCCTGCCGTGTCACCCAAAAATTACCGCGCGGTGATGCGTGAGAACGATGGCACCATCATCGCTTCGCGCCTAAAGGATGCACTCACCCACGCGATGATTGAAGTGGCGTGCGAACTGCGGGACTGGCAAATCCAGAAAAAACGGGAAGGATTTAACCACTTAGCTAATATTCCGGCCATGCATATTAATGACGACAGTGCGCTTTGCCTGCTGTATGAACGCGCGGTATTTGGCCTGGCCAAGGCTAACTTATCGGAACGGTTTCGAGACATCGACACGCAAGCATCAGGCCATAAAAAGGCCGATAGCCTGTCGCCCACGATTGATGATTACCGCCGCGATGCCCTCTGGGCAATCGCCCGGATCAAAGGGCAGAGTCATAACGTGGTAGCGCTGATATGAAGGTCCTGAGTCAACAAAACGAGAGTCTGGATGAAATTTGTTTTCGCTACTATGGCACCTGCGTTGGCACCGTTGAACGGGTGCTTGAGGTTAATCCGGGACTTTGCAACCACGCCGCCAGATTGCCAATGGGCGTTGAAATTCAATTACCGGAAATCAGTGCGGCCACGTCAAATCGTTCACAGGTCGTGTTGTGGGACTAACAGGAGAAGGACACCCTGAAAGGAGAAAGTGATGCCTATGTTCGAAAAGTATTCAACCCCGACGGCTTACCTGTGGAGCATTATGACCAGTGTCATGGGCTTTTTTACCCTGGAACAATGGGCTGCCCTGACAGGTATCGTCTGCACGGTTATCACCTGTCTGGTCAACGGGTATTACAAACGCAAGGAGTACCGGTTAAAAGCGCGCAACATCAAAGGGATGCCATGATGAAGATACCGAAAAAATAGTGATAGCAACGGGCGGTAGCGCGTTGTTTTTAGCCTCAAGCATGATAACACATTTCGAAGGGCTGAGACTTAAGCCCTATTTTGATGGTGACGGTGTGCTTTCTGTTTGCTACGGTCATACTGGTTACGATATTGAGCGTGACCGGACGTACACCAAAGCCGAATGTGATAAGTGGCTTGATGACGATTTGAAAGTGGTTAAGCGTTATGTTGACCCATTGACTAAGGTCAATATCAATACGCTCACACAGGCAGCCCTTTACTCATTTGCCTACAACGTAGGCGTGGGGAATTTTGCTAAATCCACGTTACTTAAAAAACTCAACGCCAATGACCGAACGGGCGCATGTGATGAGATGAAACGATGGGTTTATGTGAAAGGTGAAGTCTGGAAAGGACTAATGACCCGTCGAGAAATAGAGAGCGTAATATGTTATGGCGACCTTACCCATTTGTCGTAGTGATTATTGCAGGATTAATCTTATGGGCATCTTGGTTGTTGACTTCCTTAAACGAAGTCAAAGCATTAAATGCAAAACTCACCGTTGACCTCAATAAACAGATAGCCATTACCACTAATGCTTTTCAGTCAATGAGGGTAATCAATGATATTGCACGAATTAATAGTGAAACCCGTCGGCGTAAAGGGGTTGACTCTGAAGCAACACAAGCCGCAATTAAAAAGCATGTCGTCAATCAGGATTGCGCCAATCGCGTTATCCCTAGTGGTGCTGTTGTCAAGTTGCAGCAGCACACGAGCCGAATACGTTCAGACCCCTCACATTCCGATACCCCCTCACCTACTCGCTGACTGCTTACCGCCAGCAATCACCGGTATGATGACATGGCGTGATAGCCTGATATTGAATGAGCAATTACTGACAGTGATTGAGCAGTGTAATCTTGACAAACAGGCAATTAAGCGAATTGAAGCGCAGAGAAATGAAAGTTAAGAACGAAAAACAGACGGAATATCGGCAAAAATATATTAAAACCGAGTGTTTAGGAAAATAACATTACCCCCCAACTCTTTCACGGTGATTGCCATCAATTATTAACCACGCTGCCGCCCGATAGTGTGGATTTGGTATTAACAGACCCGCCCTACGGGATTATGAAGTGCAACGGCAAAACCGGTTGGTACGCCGAAAAACTGCGCTGGGATGAACGACTCAATCAGACAACAATCTGGGCAGAACTCAATCGGGTCTTGAGACCCAAGGGCATGATTTTACTCTTTTCAAAAAAACCTTTGACGAGCCAGTTGATTCAGTCCCCCCATCCCAATCTGCCTTTTTCCTATCGGCTGATTTGGGTTAAAAATCATTTTGGCCATCCTCTTTCCTGTCGCCGAATGCCGGTGAATTTTTTTGAAGACATCGGCGTCTTTTACAAAAAGTTTGACAGCAATAAACGTGATCCGAGGCGGGATTATGTCGCCAAATTGCTGGAATTTATCGGCAAACCACTTAAAGCGATTATTGCCGAACACGGTCGTCGGCAATTTGCGCATTTTTTAAAACACCAAAATTTGCAATTTTCGCTTTGCACCGAAGCGGCCTGGCAGCAACTGACGGAATGCTTTTCACTTCATGCTTTCCCCAATTGGAAATCGTATAAACAATTGCAGGTGTGGCAGCCGTTTAAACGGACTTTCAATCTTCCGGCAGGTAAAAAATTCAAATCTAATGTCTTTTACTACCCGAAAGACGTGCCGAGTATGCATCCAACCCAAAAGCCGGTGGCGTTACTCACGGATTTAATGGATACCTTCAGCCATCCCGGTGATACGGTGCTCGATTTTACCATGGGCAGCGGCTCGACGGGCGTGGCCTGTGTGAAGACCGGACGCCACTTTGTCGGTATCGAAGCCCATGAATCCTATTTTGCGGTTGCCGAAAAACGCATCCGGCAGGCACAATCGATAAGGACAACGGATGAAGAAATTAAGCCAGCTGCGTGAGCATTTATCCCAGCATGTGCCGTTTTTGAACCACAATCCTGAACTGATGACGGTATTAGTCGAAAATGGGCGCGTTATTGCCACGCTCGCCCACTCCATCTCCTATGAATATCGTTATACCGTCAATATCATCATTGAGCGCTTTGGTGGCAATCAGGATATTCTGATGGCCGTTTTAGTGGATTGGATACGACAATATCAACCTGAACTCTTCACTAATTCCGACCGACGGCAACACGATTTTCGTTTTGAAATGGACTTCATTGATAACCAGACCGCGCATATCAGTATTGAAATAGACCTCACCGAGCGGGTGCTGGTAAAAACCGACGGCGGTAAACAGGTGGTGGAAGCCATCCCTGAACCCGATGATCCGTTCGATAAGTGGCCTGGCGTCAGTTAATGGACGACACCTTACGCCGTTTCGACGCAGAGCTGACTGCGCTGTTATCGCATCTGATGACCGCGGAGCGTAAAAAACTGGCCAACGTGCTCGGGAAGCGGTTGCGCCAATCCCAATTTGCCCGCCTTCGCGCTCAACAAAGCCCCGATGGTAGCCCGTTTACCCCGCGGAAAAAGGGTTTTATTGCCCTTCGGCGGGAGATGACACTGTTAATCGATGGCGAAACGGTTCACTTAACGAATGTGCAGCAATGGGGCCAAAAAATCACCGGCATTGACACTAAACGCCACCAGAAACGCAGCGTGCAACTGGCGGACATTCAAACCTTTCTTGAAAGCAAAAAAACACGGATCACCGCCCGGCGGTTAACCCATCAACAACGTATGTTTAAAAAACTGGCCACCGCCCGATTCTTACGCCTGAAAACCGATAGCCAGGGCGTCACCTTAGCCTTTTTGCCTTCTACCGAGCGAATAGCACGGGTTCATCATTTTGGGTTGACAGAGCGCTATCACGGCAAAACGGTACCTTATCCTGCCCGCCCGTTATTGGGGCTGACGGCGCAAGAGATGATTGATATTGAAAATCAGCTACTCGATTTTCTGACCCGTTAATTGTCTGAGCATTCAAACAAGGCCAATCGTGAGCAACCCACCTTGATATGCGTAACAATATCGGTATGACGTTGATTTACCAGTGACGGGAAAGGATAATGACCGCAAATCTGTTGCACCGCTTACAAAATCTTATTCGGGTCGGGGTGGTTGTTAAGGTAGATAGCCAAAAAGGTTGCCGGGTGAAAACCGGCGATCTTGTCACCGACTGGCTTAAATGGATCACCTTGCGGGCGGGACAAACCCGGACACTGAGTGCCCCAAGCAAGGGTGAGCAGGTGTTAATTTTTGCATTAGGGGGCGAACTCACCACCGCCTTTGTACTAACGGGCATTTTTTCCGGTGCCCATCCGGTACCCATTCCCTCATTGACCGCTGACCATCGTACCTATGCCGATGGGGCCGTGATTGAATATGAACCCGCTACCGGCCTATTGAAAGCCACGGGCATTAAGCAGGGCTACATTGAAGCAAAAAATAGCCTGTCAGTAAACGCAAAACAGGTCACTGTCAAGGCGGCAGTGAATATTGAACTCGACACCCCCAATGTTATTTGTACCCATAATCTGACCACCACGTCACTCACGGTCACTCAAGGCGCACAGATGGCAGGGGATGTAACTCACTCGGGCGGTACCTTGATGTCTAACGGCATTCGTGTTGATACCCATCGCCACGGCGGTGTTGAACGCGGCAGCGCCATGACTGAGGGACCCCAATGAATGCCCTGGGGATGAACCGGCAAACAGGCCGATTTATTAGCGAAAATGCCCATATTGCCCAGTCGGTGCAAGATATTTTACTGACCCCGGTGGGCAGTCGGGTCATGCGCCGTGACTATGGGTCACTGCTGTTTAGTCTGTTGGATAAACCCCAAACCCCGCCATTAACACTGAAATTGATGGCGGCCTGTTTTAGCGCGCTTTTACGCTTTGAACCCCGGATCAGACTCGAAAAAATTAACATCGACCAACACGACCAGACCACGCAGATTGCTATTGTGGCGCAAATTATCGACAGTGGCACCGCGTTTTCCTTTCATTTTCCAGTGAGCCCTCGATGACAACGATCGATTTAAGCCAGTTACCGAAACCGGATGTGGTTGAGATACTAGATTTTGACGCCCTGCTTGCCAGACGTAAAAATGCCCTGATTGCGGCGTGTCCGGCTGAAATCCGGGATGTTGTCGCGCAAACGCTGGCACTTCCCTCTGAACCGTTAACTAAGTTACTGGAAGAGAACGCCTATTATGATTTGCTGTTGCGAGGCCGAATTAATGAAGCGGCATTAGCCAATATGGTGGCCTTTGCAAAGGGGGCTGACCTTGACCATCTGGCGGCCAATAACAATGTCAAACGCCTGCTATTATCAGAAGGCGACGCGACGGCTATCCCGCCGGTGATGCCCGTTTTTGAATCCGATAACGATTTACGTCTGCGTATCCCAGCCGCCTTTGAGGGGCTGAGTGTAGCCGGCCCCATCGGCAGCTACGAATTTTATGCCCGCAGCGCCGATGGACAGGTCGCCGATGCCTCGGTTATTAGCCCGAAACCGGCAGAAGTAACCGTCACTATCCTGTCACGCGAGGGGGATGGCACGGCCAGTCAAACGCTGATTAACACGGTGGAAACAGCCCTTAATGATGAAAATGTGCGCCCCGTCGCCGACCGGGTTACGGTGCAATCGGCCGACATTCTATCCTATCAGGTCGATGCCACGCTTTATCTGTTACCTGCACCGGAATATGAACCGATTTTGCAAACGGCACGCCAAAAGTTGACCGCCTATACACGCGAACAACACCGATTAGGCCGCGATGTGGCCTTAAGTGCGCGTATGCCGCCTTACACGTCACTGGCGTAACACGGGTTGTTATTCACACACCGAAACAGGATATCAAGATAGCCAAAACGCAAGCCAGCTTCTGCACCGACATCAATCTTAAAATGGAGAGCAGGACCGATGCGTAAGACGTTATTACCGACCGGCTCTACAGCGCTGGAAAAAGCGGCCTCAGTGGCGTTGTCACGCATTTTGACTTTACCCATCCCGCTTCGCACGCTGATGAATCCCGACACATGCCCCGTCCATTTGCTGCCTTATCTGGCCTGGAGTTTCAGCGTTGATAGGTGGGATAAAGACTGGCCGGAGAAAACCAAACGCGAGGCGATTAAAGCCGCTCTCTTTATTCATCAGCATAAGGGCACCATCGGCGCACTGCGCCGCGTTGTTGAACCGCTCGGCTACCTGATACGGGTTATTGAATGGTGGAAAACGGGCGAGGCACCCGGCACCTTTCGATTAGACATTGGCGTACTGGAAAGTGGCATTACCGAATCGATGTATCATGAGATTGAAGCGTTGATTGCGGATGCAAAGCCAGCCAGTCGGCACTTGTTGGGGCTGTCGATTCAACTGGAAACGCGTGGCACCTTTTATACCGCTGCCGGTGTTTATCTGGGCGATGAATTAACCGTTTATGCTTACACGCCCGCGTTGATTAGCACCAGCGGCACCGTACAACACGCGGTGGCATTACACCTGATTGATACCGTAAGGATAACCGCATCATGAAATACTTTTGCCTGTTAACCCGCCAGGGCGAACACCGTGTTGCCGAAGCGACCGCACTGGGTACAAAAATCGCCATTACGCAAATGGCGGTCGGCGATGGGGGCGGCACGTTACCCACCCCAGACACCCACCAGACCCAACTGATTAATGAACGTCGTCGGGCGGCAATTAATCAGCTGTGGGTCGATAAAAATAATCCCAACCAACTGATTGCCGAGCAGGTTATTCCGGAAAATGAAGGCGGTTGGTGGATACGGGAGGTGGGAGTCTTTGATAAAGAGGGTGTGCTCATTGCGGTGGGTAACTGCCCGGAAACTTACAAACCGCAATTAGCCGAAGGTTCAGGTCGAACCCAGACGATAAGAGCCGTATTTATTGTCAGACATACGGCGGCGGTGACGCTTAAAATTGATCCCTCGATGGTACTGGCAACTCGACAATATGTCGATAGTGAAACAAACACGAGTTTCGCACAAAACTAATTTGGGTACGCTAATAAAACACGGATTTGCTCAGTAATAGCACTTTTGATTACGCCCCAATTTTGTTGATAAAGGGTTATTTTTTCAGATATACGACGTTTATGTTGTTCAAACCACGCAGAAATAGCGAGAAAAATATGATTTCTTTGCGCTCGGCTCGTGCGAGCCTGACAGCGTTCAATACCACAGTTTTGTTTAACTTCTCGATGATAAACTTCAACACGAGTTTCGCAATCTCCAAAAAAGAAGTATAAATTTAAAAACAAGAAAAAATCAGGGTGTTCATATTTTGTCGGGTTATCCATGTATTAAAGATATCTATAAAACATTCTTACAAGTAAGCAGTTTAAGATACTCTGGTTTAGCGTTATCAGAAGTAAGCCCATCGCCTTTATCTCATGACACTGTTAGCCGATGGCTGAAAAGTAGATGTTTTAGACCTAAAGACCTATGGCGATTAGTTGAACCTTCTATAGACAAAAAAAGCCCTTGCGTACTAATTGCCGATGATACATTGATTGCCAAAACACGTAGTAAAAAAATAGAGATGGTCCATTATCAATATTCAGGTAATGAACATGAGGTTATTGCTGGCATAGGTTTAGTTAATTTGCTTTGGCATGATCTGACGAAGGTTGAATCAATTCCTATCAATTATCGTATTTATGATAAAGATTCTGATGGAAAAACAAAAAACACGCACTTTTCCGAAATGCTCACTCTTGCTAAAAAAAGAGGGATCATGCCAGAAGCCGTAGTGATGGATGCTTGGTATTCTAGCCTGGATAACCTGAAATCAATTCGCTCTCATGGTTGGATCTGGGTAACCACGCTGAGGAAAAATAGGATTGTTAACCATAACAAACAACTGAACAAGTTAGACATCTCAGAAGAAGGAACGTCAATACACTTGCGAGGATATGGTTGGGTAACCGTTTTCAAATTTACAGCCAAAAACGGCCGTATTGATTACATAGTAACAAACAAAGAGAATCCCACCCGTCAATACCTCAAATCTATCATGGATGCCCGTTGGTCTGTTGAAGTTTATCATCGAGAAGTTAAACAAAACTGTGGTATTGAACGCTGTCAGGCTCGCACGAGCCGAGCGCAAAGAAATCATATTTTTCTCGCTATTTCTGCGTGGTTTGAACAACATAAACGTCGTATATCTGAAAAAATAACCCTTTATCAACAAAATTGGGACGTAATCAAAAGTGCTATTACTGAGCAAATCCGTGTTTTATTAGCGTACCCAAATTAGTTTTGTGCGAAACTCGTGTTCAACAGACCAACGGGCATCCATGATAGATTTGAGGTATTGACGGGTGGGATTCTCTTTGTTTGTTACTATGTAATCAATACGGCCGTTTTTGGCTGTAAATTTGAAAACGGTTACCCAACCATATCCTCGCAAGTGTATTGACGTTCCTTCTTCTGAGATGTCTAACTTGTTCAGTTGTTTGTTATGGTTAACAATCCTATTTTTCCTCAGCGTGGTTACCCAGATCCAACCATGAGAGCGAATTGATTTCAGGTTATCCAGGCTAGAATACCAAGCATCCATCACTACGGCTTCTGGCATGATCCCTCTTTTTTTAGCAAGAGTGAGCATTTCGGAAAAGTGCGTGTTTTTTGTTTTTCCATCAGAATCTTTATCATAAATACGATAATTGATAGGAATTGATTCAACCTTCGTCAGATCATGCCAAAGCAAATTAACTAAACCTATGCCAGCAATAACCTCATGTTCATTACCTGAATATTGATAATGGACCATCTCTATTTTTTTACTACGTGTTTTGGCAATCAATGTATCATCGGCAATTAGTACGCAAGGGCTTTTTTTGTCTATAGAAGGTTCAACTAATCGCCATAGGTCTTTAGGTCTAAAACATCTACTTTTTAGCCATCGGCTAACAGTGTCATGAGATAAAGGCGATGGGCTTACTTCTGATAACGCTAAACCAGAGTATCTTAAACTGCTTACTTGTAAGAATGTTTTATAGATATCTTTAATACATGGATAACCCGACAAAATATGAACACCCTGATTTTTTCTTGTTTTTAAATTTATACTTCTTTTTTGGAGATTGCGAAACTCGTGACAAATAAAAAAATCGACAAGCAAGCGATTAAACAGACAACAGGCGATTCCTCAAGCGATGTCATCAGCCAGTTAGGCGTCACGAAGGCATTAGATACCAAACAACCGATTGGCGATTATGTCACCCAGCTGGCCTTTAATAAGGGATTAAACAATAAAATCGATAAGACACAACTTGTCGGCACAACGGGGAATTCGACCGATAAAGTCATCCACCAAAAAGCCTGTGACGAACTGTTTGCCAAGAAAGACTCTTGGGAAACATTCACCGCAGGTCAAATAAAAATAAGGAGCAACAGTGATTATACCAGATTGGCCCTTATCAAAAGTGATGGGCAGATACTTGGGTTAGAAACTTCGCCCAATGATGCCTATTTCGTGTATAGAGATACTCAAGGCAACAATAAAGCCGTCGTCACCATTCCATCAGCTAAAAATGGCACGCTGGCATTAACCGCTGATGTGGACGCGATTAACAATTATCCGGTTGGCGCGCCTATTCCGTGGCCACACGAAACGGCACCAGCAGGCTATTTAATTTGTAATGGTCAAACGTTTACTAAAGCCGACTATCCCCAATTAGCCCTCGCTTACCCTTCTGGAAAATTACCGAATTTGTACGGTGAATTTATTCGGGGTCTGGATTTAGGCGGCAAAGTCGATCCAGGTAGAAAAATTTTAACTAACCAGGGAGATGCTATTCGCAATATCACCGGACGTATTGGATATGTGCGACAAGGCGAGTTGGGTCCCCCTATTGCAGCGGATCGCGCCTTTAAAGTAGATAGGAACCTCAACGCGAAAGTCGCTATGGGCAATAATGATAATTGGGGGGCAGTCGCCTCTTTTGATCCGTCTCGTGTCGTCCCAACCGCAAACGAAAACCGACCGCGAAATGTCGCATTTTTATACATACACGAGTTTCGCAATCTCCAAAAAAGAAGTATAAACACGAGTTTCGCACAGGCCTATAAAATTCTAGAAATGGCTTAAAAGTAATGATTAATCTGCAAGTTACTGAAATGCATAAATTCACTTAATTTACAATAAGTTATATTTAATTTATAAGGTTTTATCTATTTACATATTATGCTGAATTAAACTTAAAAATAGAGCGTTTTTTTATTGGTGCGAAACTCGTGATAAATTTAAAAACAAGAAAAAATCAGGGTGTTCATATTTTGTCGGGTTATCCATGTATTAAAGATATCTATAAAACATTCTTACAAGTAAGCAGTTTAAGATACTCTGGTTTAGCGTTATCAGAAGTAAGCCCATCGCCTTTATCTCATGACACTGTTAGCCGATGGCTAAAAAGTAGATGTTTTAGACCTAAAGACCTATGGCGATTAGTTGAACCTTCTATAGACAAAAAAAGCCCTTGCGTACTAATTGCCGATGATACATTGATTGCCAAAACACGTAGTAAAAAAATAGAGATGGTCCATTATCAATATTCAGGTAATGAACATGAGGTTATTGCTGGCATAGGTTTAGTTAATTTGCTTTGGCATGATCTGACGAAGGTTGAATCAATTCCTATCAATTATCGTATTTATGATAAAGATTCTGATGGAAAAACAAAAAACACGCACTTTTCCGAAATGCTCACTCTTGCTAAAAAAAGAGGGATCATGCCAGAAGCCGTAGTGATGGATGCTTGGTATTCTAGCCTGGATAACCTGAAATCAATTCGCTCTCATGGTTGGATCTGGGTAACCACGCTGAGGAAAAATAGGATTGTTAACCATAACAAACAACTGAACAAGTTAGACATCTCAGAAGAAGGAACGTCAATACACTTGCGAGGATATGGTTGGGTAACCGTTTTCAAATTTACAGCCAAAAACGGCCGTATTGATTACATAGTAACAAACAAAGAGAATCCCACCCGTCAATACCTCAAATCTATCATGGATGCCCGTTGGTCTGTTGAAGTTTATCATCGAGAAGTTAAACAAAACTGTGGTATTGAACGCTGTCAGGCTCGCACCAGCCGAGCGCAAAGAAATCATATTTTTCTCGCTATTTCTGCGTGGTTTGAACAACATAAACGTCGTATATCTGAAAAAATAACCCTTATATCAACAAAATTGGGACGTAATCAAAAGTGCTATTACTGAGCAAATCCGTGTTTTATTAGCGTACCCAAATTAGTTTTGTGCGAAACTCGTGACATAGTGAGGGCTGCATAGTGAAATACAGTACAGAAATACCTAAAGCAGAAATTGATGAAAACGGTTTTGCGAAAAACCGAGGCTGGATAAAAACCTACATGTCGAGGAATGAACCGCCGTATGAATATTTTGGCGCAACCATGGAATTGCTCTATAAAGGGGTGAGTGTCGGTCAATATTCCTATATTGATGCACCAGAGATACCCGATAATAACGAAATCGCCGTTGTCCGCAGTGATGATGGTAAACACTGGCGATACGTCCCAGACCACCGCGGCAAGACGGTATTTGATACCGAAAATCAGGCTTCCTATCCCGTTGATTATCTCTGCGAGATAAAAACCGGCTTTACCTTGTTAACACCGGCGACGAAATTCGATAAATGGGATGGCAAAAAATGGGTAACGGATAATCAGGCGATGAAAACCGACCAAATCAACACCGCACATCAAACAAAACACCAGTTAATCGATGAAGCGGAATCAAAAATCACCTTACTTGATCGTAAAGTGCGCTTAGGGATGGCAACCAATACACGAGTTTCGCACCGGCATATAAAATTCTAGAAATGGCTTCAGAACAATAATTAATCTGTAACTTGCTAATACGTATAAATTTACTTAAATTACAATAAGTTATTTTTAATTTATGAGATTTTTTCTATTTATATATTATGCTGAATTAAACTTAAAAATAGAGCGTTTTTTTATTGGTGCGAAACTCGTGCAATAGTAAAAAAACCGCTTTACGCGCTTGGGAAATGTACAGCGTAAAACTCAATGATATTGATACCGCCACCGCGCCCGAGATTGACTGGCCGAAAAAACCGGCGTGATTGTCTGAGCGCTCATACAGTGCCAATAACAGGATTTTATCCCCTGGATGAAAGACACTGAATAATATAACGAAAGCAGGAATCCGATTATGCCGCAAGACTATCATCATGGCGTGCGTGTGATTGAAATCAATGAAGGCACGCGCTCTATCCACACCAGCAGCACCGCGATTGCCGGTGTCGTCTGTACCGCAGACGATGCCGACAGTACCACCTTTCCACTTAATACCGCGGTGCGTTTAATTGACCTCGCCGCTGCGATAGGCAAAGCGGGAAAAAAAGGGACGCTCGGCCCCGTGTTAACCGCGATTTTAGCCCAAACCAGCCCAGTCACCGTGGTCGTCAGGGTTGCCGAAGGGAAAACTCCCGAGGAAACCACCACCAATATCATTGGCACCACCACGGCAGAGGGCAAAAAAACCGGCTTACAGGCGCTGTTATCGGCTAACAACACGTTGGGTGTAAAACCGCGTATTCTGGCGGTTCCAGGGCTGGATAACCAGGCGGTCGCAGTGGCACTTGCAACCGTCGCCCAAAAGTTACGCGCGATGGCCTATATCAGTGCCGCAGGGTGTAACACCGTGACCGACGCGATAGCGTATCGTAAAAACTTTAGCCAACGTGAGCTGATGCTGATTTGGCCGGATTTTTTAGCCTGGAACAGTGCCACCAATCGTGAACAAACCGTTTATGCTACGGCATTTGCATTGGGGTTGCGGGCAAAAATCGATAATGACACGGGCTGGCATAAAACGCTTTCTAATGTGGGCATTAATGGTGTGACGGCGATTTCCGCTGACCTGTCGTGGGATTTGCAAGACCCGGATACCGATGCCGGATTATTAAACCAACATGCCATCACCACCCTTATTCGCCAGGATGGCTTCCGGTTCTGGGGTTCGCGTACCTGCTCGGATGAGCCGCTTTTTCAATTCGAAAGTGCCACCCGCACCGCCCATATTTTAGCCGATACCTTTGCCGAGGCGCATTTCTGGGCGATAGATAAAACATTCAGTCCGGCGTTAACGCGCGATATCATTGAAAGCATTAACGCCAAGCTTCGAAGCTTGATTGCCGAGGGGTATTTACTGGGTGGGCAGTGCTGGTATGACGAAAAGGTAAATACCAAAGAAACGCTCAAAGACGGCAAGCTGACGCTGGATTATGACTATACGCCGGTTCCGCCGTTGGAAAACCTGTTATTACGCCAGCGCATCACCGACCAGTATTTACTGGATTTTAGCAACAAGATTAAGGGTTAAGTATGGCATTACCACGCAAATTAAAAAACATGAACCTGTTTGATGATGGGCAAAGCTGGTTAGGGGTGGTTGAAGAGGTGACGCAGCCCAAACTGACCCGCAAAATGGAAGGCTACCGCGGCGGTGGCATGAATGGCGAAGCACAGATTGACTTAGGGCTTGACGGCGGTGCGCTGGATATGGAATTCACGTTAGGGGGTCTTGATGCACAGCTTTATAAGCAATGGGGGATAACCACCCTTGATGGTGTGCCACTGCGTTTTTGTGGAGCCTATCAACGCGACGATACAGGGGAAGTGACCGCAGTTGAAATCGTCACCCGCGGCCGATTCTCTGAAATTGACCCAGGGAGCGCCAAGTCCGGCGATAACACACAAACCAAACTCAGCGTTAAAGCCACCTATTTTAAGCTGCTGTGGGACGGTCAGGAACTGATTGAAATTGATGTGATTAATTTAATTGAAAAAGTGGCTGGCGTTGATCGCCTTGAAAAACAACGCGCCGCATTAGGACTTTAACCCATGAAAAAAACACCGAATACCCGAATTATAAACCTGGAAGAACCCATCGCACGCGGTGAAACACCGATTAATCAGGTGACACTGCGAAAACCGCACGTCGGCGACCTACGGGGAGTCCAGTTAAGTCCGCTGATGCAGATGGATGTCGATGCGGTGATGAAAGTCTTACCGCGCATTATGAACCCAAGCTTAAACGAGCAGGAAATGCGACAAATGAGCCCGGGCGATTTTTTCAATCTCGCCAATGAGCTTGGGCTTTTTTTGTTGCCGAAATCGGTGACGGCCGACTTCCCGATACCTTAACCGTCGAAGCCCTGGAAGCCGATATTGCGGTCATTTTTCACTGGCCACCCTCTGAAACTGGCCAATTATCCTTGTCTGATTTGCTGATGTGGCGGCATCAGGCCTATTTACGAAGTGGGTCGCATGAGTAAAGAATTACGTTTACAAGTGGTCTTAGGCGCCATCGATAGACTCAGTGGGCCTTTTGAGAAAGCCAAAACCGCCAATACCCGACTAGCGAAACAGCTTAAAAGCACGCGCGAGAATTTGACGCAACTCAATCAGGCGAGCCAAAAACTGACCCAATTACAGACGTTGGGTGGCAAAATCAATACGCTCGGTCAGGCGCTGGAAAAAGCGCGCCTGAAAGGCAAAATGATGGGCCTTGAGATGGCGGGTCTCCAAAATCCCACCCAAAAACAAACCGCCGCACTGGAAAAACAGTGGGCCAGCGTGGCAAAACTTGAGCGTCAGTATCAGGGCTTTCTCACCCAACATCAAAAAATCCGGTCGTCGTTTGATAAAATGGGGATATCCGTCAATCATGCAGACCAGGCCACCGGCCATATCCGGCAAGAAACCCAGAAATATACCCAGGCGTTAAAAAGTCAGGAAGGCCAGCTTGCAAAAATTTCAGCGCGCGAAAAACACCTCACCAGCGCATGAATCGCCGGAATACCCTGCTGTCTCATGGGGCGGGCATGGTCGCCACCGGTGCTGCCACCGCCATGGCGGTCAAACCGACCCTCAATGAAGCGGCGATTTATCAAAAAGAAGCGGTTTCCTTTAAAGCCCTCGGGGGTGGGGAGACGATGCTGGCGGATGCTGAAAAATTTGCTAAAGGCATGCATATTTTTGGTAACAGCACCACCGAAAATCTCAAAGTCATTAAAGAAACGTATTCGGTATTGCGCGATTATCATGAAACCGAAATGGTCTCGCCGACGTTGCTTAACCTGCAATTTGCCACTAAATTTATGTCGTCACATGGCGTAAGCGAATCCGCTGCCCAGGCGCTACGTGACCAGTCACCCGCTGTGCTCAAAATTGCCGAGTTACGTAATGAAATTAACACGCCAGCGCAATTTAACCGCTCGGTTGATATGACGGCAAAATCGATGACCGCCAGTGGGGGGATGGTCTTGCCGGAAGATTACCTGGCGATGCTAAAAACAGGCGGTACGGCCGTCAAACAGCTAGAGAATGATGCGTTTTATTTTGTCACTGTCACCGATCATGCAAAACTGATCCACTAACGATCATCTAAAACTGATCCACTTGGTATTATTCGTACATTTTTGTACGGGTAATTTATGTTAACCAAGGAGATATTTGTGGATATTCATGTTCGCTTTACACAAGGACAAAGCCTTCGAAAAATTGCCCGTGAATTAGGCATTTCCCGTAACACCGTAAAACATCATTTACAACAACAGGCAATGCCAACTTATGCTAAAAGAAGTCAACAACCGAGTAAACTGGCACCCTTTAAACCTTATTTGCTTCAGCGAATTGAATTGGCTAAACCTGATTGGATCCCTGCAACAGTGTTATTTGATGAGGTAGCTGAAAGAGGTTATCAAGGCGGTATTGCTCAGTTACGCCGATTTGTTTGTCAATTAAACCAAGCATTGTTCCCGAAGCTGTCGTCCGTTTTGAAACACAGCCAGGTCAACAAATGCAAATCGACTTCACCAGCATCCGGCGAGGTAAAAAATCCCTAAAAGCGTTTGTTGCAACACTAGGCTATTCGCGTGCTAGTTATGTAAAGTTCTTTGATAATGAACGAGCAGGATCGTGGCAACAAGGTTTAAGAGAAGCTTTCGACTATTTTGGTGGTGTACCACAGGAAGTATTGTGTGATAACGCAAAATCCCTCATCATAGAACGGGATGCTTATGCAGAAGGTGAACATAAATTGCATGTCGAAATGCTTCAAATGTCGAAAGATTACGGTTTTAAATTGAAGGCTTGCAAGCCCTACAGGGCAAAAACGAAAGGGAAAGTAGAGCGCTTTAACCACTATTTAAAAAACAGTTTTATCGTGCCATTAAATACCGACCTTCGTGCTCATAATCTTGAACTAGATATCGAGATAGCCAACGCAAAAGTGGGTCCATGGTTACAACGCGTTGCCCATCAGCGGATTCATGGAACAACTTTACACGAGTTTCGCACAAAACTAATTTGGGTACGCTAATAAAACACGGATTTGCTCAGTAATAGCACTTTTGATTACGTCCCAATTTTGTTGATAAAGGGTTATTTTTTCAGATATACGACGTTTATGTTGTTCAAACCACGCAGAAATAGCGAGAAAAATATGATTTCTTTGCGCTCGGCTCGTGCGAGCCTGACAGCGTTCAATACCACAGTTTTGTTTAACTTCTCGATGATAAACTTCAACAGACCAACGGGCATCCATGATAGATTTGACGTATTGACGGGTGGGATTCTCTTTGTTTGTTACTATGTAACCTGAGTTCGGGATAAGAAATAAAGAGAAAGTCTTGATATTCAAATAGTTGAATGAGCCTGTTTTGTTAAAATACTCTAACAGTCTGGTTAAAGAGTAGAGCATTGTTAAACAATTATGGAAAATCTTACTGAACTTTATTGCCTGATGGATGATTTTTGCAAAGACTTCGAGCCAAAAATGCATGAATATTTGCTGACTAACGGTACTAAGCGTCGTAGACGGTCTACTCAGCTTTCGTTGGCGGAAATGATGACACTGGTTGTGTTGTTTCATCAACTCCGATTCAGGCAATTCAAGGTATTTTATCTCTATTATGTCCGCTTATATCTCCGGAAGGAATTTCCTAACTTGCCATCCTATTCATGCTGTGTAGAGTTACTTCCGCGTAGTGCCTTAGCGTTAACGGCACTGTTTGAGTCAATTAAGGGAAAATGCACGGGGCTATCGGTTGCCGATTCTACTCCGATAGCGGTGTGTGATAACTTACGGATCCGCAGACATAAAGTCTTCAATGGGATAGCTGAACGGGGAAAAAATTCAACAGGTTGGTTCTTTGGTTTCAAGCTTCATGTAATTATCAATCATTTGGGGGAAATACTCAGTTTTCGACTCACACCAGGAAACACCGATGATCGAAAACCATTGCCTGAGCTGACAAAGGATCTTTCTGGTTGTTTGTACGCAGATAAAGGGTATTTATCGGCTTCACTGAAACAGCAACTCAAAACGATGGGAATTAGCCTTATAACGAATATCAAGAAGAAAATGAAGCCTATTAAACAGACTTGTTTCGACAAAGCCATCTTGCGTCATCGTTCTGTCATTGAAACGGTATTTGATGAGTTAAAAAATCTTTGTCAAATAGAGCATACGCGACATCGCTCTCCGGCTAACTTTGTAGTGAATTTATTAGGCGGACTGGTTGCATATTGTTTAATGCCATCTAAACCAAAGATACCTGTTGCAGGTACGTATCTTCAAGTATAATTGATAATGCTTATCCCGAACTCAGGTTATGTAATCAATACGGCCGTTTTTGGCTGTAAATTTGAAAACGGTTACCCAACCATATCCTCGCAAGTGTATTGACGTTCCTTCTTCTGAGATGTCTAACTTGTTCAGTTGTTTGTTATGGTTAACAATCCTATTTTTCCTCAGCGTGGTTACCCAGATCCAACCATGAGAGCGGATTGATTTCAGGTTATCCAGGCTAGAATACCAAGCATCCATCACTACCGCTTCTGGCATGATCCCTCTTTTTTTAGCAAGAGTGAGCATTTCGGAAAAGTGCGTGTTTTTTGTTTTTCCATCAGAATCTTTATCATAAATACGATAATTGATAGGAATTGATTCAACCTTCGTCAGATCATGCCAAAGCAAATTAACTAAACCTATGCCAGCAATAACCTCATGTTCATTACCTGAATATTGATAATGGACCATCTCTATTTTTTTACTACGTGTTTTGGCAATCAATGTATCATCGGCAATTAGTACGCAAGGGCTTTTTTTGTCTATAGAAGGTTCAACTAATCGCCATAGGTCTTTAGGTCTAAAACATCTACTTTTTAGCCATCGGCTGACAGTGTCATGAGATAAAGGCGATGGGCTTACTTCTGATAACGCTAAACCAGAGTATCTTAAACTGCTTACTTGTAAGAATGTTTTATAGATATCTTTAATACATGGATAACCCGACAAAATATGAACACCCTGATTTTTTCTTGTTTTTAAATTTATACTTCTTTTTTGGAGATTGCGAAACTCGTGCTTTAGAAAAGCCAGCAGACAGATTAGCTAAGGAAGTTAAGTATCTTCTTCCCTTACCAGCAAGGGTTTGCCAATCTATCCCGCAGACTAATACGCTTAATATTCGTATCGTACCGCCCCTTGAATCTGTCAATTTGCAACACTCAATCAGCGTATATGAAGCATTGCTGGGAGGTGAACATGTTATTGCATGAACAAATTGAACACCTGTGTGAGTCATTGAAATTAAATTCTGTTCCCAGTCATTGGTCATCACTTGCAGAACAATGCATTGCCCAAGACAAAAGCTACGGAGAGTTTTTACTGTCCCTATTAAAATGTGAGCAACAACAACGAGATGAACGAACTCGTAATCTCTTGAGTCGGATGGCAGGATTCCCAGTACACAAAGAACTTAATACGTTCGATTTTAAGTTTGCAACGAGTGTTCCTAAACAACAAATACAGGAATTAAGCGCATTAACATTTATTGAACGTAATGAAAATGTCGTATTGCTTGGCCCAAGTGGTGTAGGTAAAACGCATTTAGCTATTGGATTAGGACACGAGTTTCGCACCAATAAAAAAGCGTTCTATTTTTAAGTTTAATTCAGCATAATATATAAATAGAAAAAATCTCATAAATTAAAAATAACTTATTGTAATTTAAGTAAATTTATACGTCTTAGCAAGTTACAGATTAATTATTGTTCTGAAGCCATTTCTAGAATTTTATATGCCCGTGCGAAACTTGTGTAGGATTAAAAGCAGTACAGGCTAGGAAGAAAACTCGCTTTACAACAGCGGCTGAACTGATGTTGCAACTCTCAACTGCCAAACGACAAAATAAGCTCAAACAATATCTATCACGTTCGGTGATGGCCCCGAAGTTGTTGATCATAGATGAGATTGGATACTTGCCGTTTGGGCGAGAGGAAGCAACCCTATTTTTTAATGTGATTGCCAAGCGTTATGAGCATGGTAGTGTCATATTGACGAGTAACTTATCATTTGGGCAATGGCCTGGTACTTTTGCTGATGACGCAACATTAACCGCCTCTATGCTTGATCGTTTACTTCATCATTCGCATGTACTGCAATTAAGCGGTGAAAGCTATCGATTGAAAGATAAGCGGCGATCAGGAGCAATAACCGAGTAAAACAGTGGATCAATTTTGATTGATCGTATTTAGATAAAAAGTGGATCAGTTTTCGGTGATCGTTGACAGTCACCTCCCATCTTATCCAGCAATTAGGTGGTGACCGAACCGGCACCGCGTTAAACAGTGCTTATCAGAATCTGGTAAAAGGCAAAACAACCCAGGGTGCGATGGAAAACCTGATGGGACTCGGTCTCTTGAAAAAAGGATCCGTCAAATACGGCAAAACCGGTCACGTTACCAAAATGAATAACGATGCGCTAGGGCCTGTCATCAAATAAGCCAGACGACGGCAGCGGCCAGATGGATAGCGCCAAGAAAGTTGATGGCGGTTTTATCGTAACGGGTAGCAATAGCGCGATACTGCTTCAGTCGAGCAAAGAAGTTTTCGACTAAATGGCGAGCTTTGTAGAGGTGTTTGTCATACGTGCGGTGTTGTTTTCGGTTCGAGCGAGATGGGATCACTACCGCCTTGCCTTTGTCTTTCAATGGCTGGACAAGGCGCTCTTGAGCATCGTAGCCTTTATCGGCAATAATCGTTTGGCCTTGTGTATCCTCAAGCAACACATCGGCACCTTCTAGGTCGTGGGCCTGGCCCGGCGTAAGATGAAAGCCTGTAGGGTTACCGAGAGCATCGACTGTGACATGAATTTTGGTGCTTAACCCACCGCGACTACGCCCGATAGCTTGTTTGTCTGTATCCCCCCTTTTGCTCCAGCGCTATGCTGATGGGCCCGCACTATAGTCGAGTCAATCATCGCATACTCGTTGTCAGCATCCTGCGCCAGGGCGTTGAAAATGCGCTCCCATACGCCAGTCTTGCTCCAGCGTGAGTGACGTAAGTGCACAATACGAAAGTCGCCAAAACGTTCGGGCAGGTCTCTCCAAGGAATACCTGTTCGATAACGGTAGATCACCGCCTCTACGAACAACCGGTTGTTACGTGCGGTCATGCCCACATGGCCTTTCCGTCCAGGAAGGAATGTCTCAATCCGAGCCCATTGATCATCTCGAAGTGCATAGCGACGCGTCATCTCTTTCTCTTTGGCCGAAGTGGATAATCATATATGGGGCATATCATACACGTTTATCCCGACATTTGATGACAGGCCCTAGTCAATGTAGAACTCTACAAGCGCGACCCTTTCCGCTATCTGATGGACGAAATTGTGCCGCGAATTCGAAAGAAATACCCGCAATTAACCGAATCGCAAATGGAAACAAAAATCGCGCAACTTATTTCCAGCCGTACCGGCTCGGATTTATTTGTGACGATGTATCGGGAACATGCCAACATTGAGAAACAAATCAAGGCCGGCAATGCCGCTTATGGCCTTGAGCAGCTGATTACCGAAGGTAAAAAAACCGCCCAGGTGCAACAGATTGAACTCGAAGCGAAAAAAGCCGATTTATACCGTGAGATGGGTGATAATCTGTTGCCGCTCTATACCCAGGGGCTTGAGATGCTGAACCAGCAATTAAGCAAATTAACGGATTTTTTCAAATCTCATCCCACAATGACCCGTTATTTTGGCGTGGCACTGGCTGGATTTGCGGCACTGATTACGATTGGTGGCGTCATGGCATTAACCATGGCGGCACTGACGGGGCCATTGACGGCGGTTAGACTGGGTTTGAGCCTGTTAAGTGCTGGCTTGCTCCGCTTAACCACCGTGGCATTAGCCAACCCGATTGTGTTAGGTATCACGGCGATTGCCGTCGCCGCGCTGCTGATTTACCGCTACTGGGATAACATCGCCCCCTTTTTCAAAAATCTGTGGAAAAAAACGTATCAGTTTTTCACCGACGGCTATCAAAAAATCAAAACCAGTATTAAAGATTTTGGCAGTGAACTGATTGATAACCTGAAAAATGGCGTGATGGAAAAATGGCAACAGTTAAAATCGTTGTTTTCCGAGATTAAAAACACCGTCACCGATTTATTACCCGACTGGATGGTCTCTGAGGAAACCAAAACCTTACGCGCGAACCAATCCTTGACAGTGTTAAATGCGGGCATAAAAGGGGCAGGGCTGTTTGATAAGGGTGGCATTATTCGTCGCGGAGCGGCGGGGATTGTTGGCGAGAACGGCCCTGAAATTGTTACCGGCTCTGCGCATGTATTAAGTCGTCGCCATACGGCGGCCTTTGCCGCTGCCGCCCTGACACTGAGCAATGCGTATGCCAACCAACCCATCCACCCTTTTGTGGCCGATAAAACCCAGGCGGTGGTTATCCGGACACCGCACACGACCGCCCCGTCAACAATTCACATTACCATTAATGCCGCCCCCGCCCAGTCGGCGCACGATATCGCACAGGAAGTGAACCGACAACTCCTTAAGCTTCAACGCCAGCAACAGGCGCAACAGCGAGGACGGTTTAGCGACAACCTGGAGGAATATTGATATGCCAATGGCCGCATTAGGACTGTTTGTGTTTCAGCTTAAAACCGCGCCCTATCAGACACTGCAAATCAATCGGCGCTGGCGCTATGGGTTCAACAGCCGATTAGGTATCCGACCTGCCTTTCAATTTATTGGGCTGGATAATGACGATATCACCCTATCAGGGGCACTTTATCCGGAATTGACGGGGGGCAGATTATCTCTGATTGCGCTCGAAGCGATGGCGGAAAGCGGTAAAGCCTGGCCCTTTCTGGATGGTGAAGGCAATATTTACGGCATGTTCGTGATAGAAGAAATCAGCCAAAGCAAAAGTCTTTTTTTTGCCGATGGCACACCGCGTAAGATTGAATTCAGCCTTAAGTTAAAACGGGTCGATGATTCGCTCTCCGCGATGTTTGGTGATTTAAGTGAACAGGTTAAGGGACTTTTCTAATGCCCTTTTTCAACACGGAGAATATCCCTGCGTTTGCACTAACGGCAGGCCGCAAAAATATTAATTCGCTGATTGAAGGCCGATTGATGTCACTGACGCTGACCGGATAATCGGGGATTTGAAGCCGACCAGCTAGACATTGAACTGGATGATAGTGACGGCAAACTGGCCTTGCCCCGACGCGGGGAAACCCTGACACTGGCGCTGGGCTGGAAAAACGAAAGTCTCATCCCGAAGGGGAAATTTATTGTTGATGAAATCGAATACAGTGGCGCGCCTGACCGTCTGACATTACGCGCACGAAGTGCTGATTTTCGCGCGACCCTCAATACGCGGCGAGAAGCCTCTTACCACAGTAAAACCCTGGAAGAAATTGTGCCCACGCTTGCCGGGCGCAATCAGTTAACCCCCTGTATTGATGCGGCGCTTAAGCCTATCCGAATTGCTCATATCGACCAGACAAACGAATCGGACGGCGCGTTTTTAACCCGACTCGGTCAGCAGGAAGGCGCGCTGGCGACGGTGAAAAATGACCAGCTGTTATTTTTGCAACAGGGAAAAAGCCAAACCGCCTCGGGTAAAAGGATACCGACGATGACCTTAAGTCGAAAAGACGGGGATAATTATTCGTTTTCACTGGCAGACCGCAGTGCTTACACGGGGGTGATTGCCAGTTGGCTGGACACCCAGCAGCCTGAAAAAAAACAAACCGTTAAAATCGCGCGCAAAAAGCCTTCTGCGTCAACAAAAAACAAACAGGGAGATTATTTCATCGGTGAGGAAGGCAATGTTTTGGTGCTTTCACATACCTACGCCAATCGTGCCAATGCGGCACGGGCAGCAAAAGCGACCTGGGCAAAAATTCAGCGCGGTATCGCCCGCTTTTCGATTCAGTTAGCCAAAGGACGCGCCGATATTTACCCCGAAACACCGATTAACGTCAGGGGCTTTAAACCGCAAATCGATAACGCCGACTGGATTGTGGTGAAAGTGACCCACAGTCTCAATGATAAAGGCTTTACCACCTCGCTTGAAATGGAGGTAAAAATCACCGATTTAGCGATGAAAAGTAACTAAATTGCTGGTAAAATAGCTGAAAAAAGGAGAAATGTCATCATGATGAATTGCCCCCTTTGTGGTCATGCGGCCCATACGCGAAGTTCCCACCAGATTTCAGAAAACACCCGTGAACGTTATAACCAGTGTCAGAACATTAATTGTGGAGCGACCTTCGTCAGCCACGAGAGCTTGACCCGCTTTATTGCAAAGCCGGGCAAGATTGACCCCGTCACCCCACATTGCACCGAGCAACAAATGTCACTCGCGGTTTAAAAGGCTACTATGATTTTTTCAAATGAGGATGAAAAAAGTGTATTTTAATCGAGAAATTAAAAACGATCACCGTGGATGATTTTAATGCCTTTCTTCATCATAAAAACATCACAACAATGTGCAGTATGTGTCATCAAGTAGGTGAACAGATTATTGATGAGACGGATTTTAAAAATATTATGAAAAAACCGTCGCTAACGTGTCATCACTGTGGTACTACGTATAGCGTTAGCGCAGTATTGCGGTGGTTAGCAGAGAATTAACGCTTGACTGTTTTGTCATAGTTTTGGAAAGGGGAGTGACATCCTTACGCTTTTTTCTGTTGAGAAATGCTAGATAGTTTAGATAAATATCCGTCATTTTTATTTTGGGTTTAATTTAATAACCAAAATGCCACCAAAAAATATAATTAAAACTAAAGCCCCAAAATTAAGATCAATCTGGTTACTTAAAATAAATCAAAAAGAAAAATATTTATTTTTAATCTTATTTTGGTTTATTTTTGGTAATAATATTTACACCAAAAAAGAAAGCAATTACTCTAAAAAATTCACATAATAGTATCAAAGGTGGTCATAAGCACGATGTTCAACAAAATTTAAAACACTATTAAGTATGATTTTCTGGCGCTTTATCTTTGCATTTGCAGACGAACTCCATTTTTTTATAACCCGTTTTTTTTGTCATCGCTTCTTCAATATGATTTAACGCATTGAGATCTGCTTCTGCCTGGTATTCTCTGACAGCATAGATGCCTCGTCTAAAAAATTTTTCCTGTTTCAATAAGCAACCCATAAGCTAATTTTATTCGTTCAAAAGGAGTTTTAGCATGGATTATAAGTAATAACATGGTGTTCACCTAGATAAAGAAGTTTCGGGCTTTAATCATATCCAAATACCCCAACAATTAACGTGTGTAGTTTTTGATACAAAGCCTATCTAACCTATTCTCTAAAAAAATACCGACTCAATTAGTCGGTATTTTTATATTAGTGTGGTCGATATGTGGACACTCGCGAAAACAAATCCTTTTGCTTCAAACACATAAATCATCATTTAGACGCCGCTTTTGCGGCGTTATTTGTTTTTACCATCATTAACGGCTTTTCTTGCCACGCCCTAATTGCTCACGTAAGTTTGGTGGTGTACCTTTAATTGTTAACGTATCCGTTGCCGGATCCCAAAAAACACGCTCATCAAGTAACAAAGCATCAAAGTTAATGGTCAAGCCACCACCACTACCTGAATATTTGGTTAATTGTTTGAGAGTCGTACGATCTGGTGGAAAACTTTCTGCCAATTGATAACCATTTTGTTGCGTAAATTCAGCAAAATTCTGCTCTCCTAAAGCAGGCAACTCTTTTGATAAACACTTTAATTCAATTTCTTCTCCGGCCTGTTGTTGCTCATTACAATAGCGATAAACTTGCTGGCGATATTCTTGTGTGGCGGCCTGGTTTAACTCAGACAAATCACAATAATCATTCACGGCTTGCAGTAATCCTTTATTCTGTATTTTAGCATTCATACCTTCGCTAGCTGACAGAAAATCCATAAAAAAATCAGATACTTTACGCCCGACGCGGCCCTTTAAAAAAGTTAAATAACGTTCAGAAGCGGGATTTCTTTCCCATTCTGTCAAGTCTATGCGAGCAACAATATCAACATGCGGAATATCAAGATAATGAGTAGTATTCAATTCCAGATTATCATTAACAAACATACTATTGCAGCTATTTAATACAGCTATCAATAAGTAATCTACCGCCAAATAACGATATTGACAAAACAGTACCACCCCACCTTCTGCAAACGGATATTTTGCCAATTCATCCCGCAAACGAATAGTAGCCGCACGGCTAAATCCCAAAAAGTTTTCATCTCCCTTTCTCAAAGCCACTAATGCTTCAGCTAATTCGCTCGCTTGATTAAAAGTGGCAAAGGCTTTACTTTTAGCGCCATAAATCCGATGCAATTCTGCCATCATTTCTTGCACTATATTATCCGTGCCTAATAAAGAATCACGCAGCACAACCTCTAGTGTTTGTTCATCACGTTTTATCAACTGATGTAAAGCAATCTGGCAAATATCCAGACTCATCATTTACTCCTTATTTTCTTTATGGCATAAAGATCAACGGTATTCAGACATCGATAACTTTTTCCGGCGGCTAAATGGATATAACATTTTTGTATTATGGGCATATAATAAGATTTGTAACTTATGGAAACCGGTCAATTTAAAATGTTACTAAATGAAATTATCCAGTTAAATTAGACAAAACAGCTACAGCAAAAAACACAATAATACGCTAAAATATAAAGCTTTATTCATTCAGGATTTTTATTATGCCACAATCATCCCGTTATAGTGATGAGCAAATTGAACATCTACTCCTAGAATTAGTCAAGGTATTAGAAAAATATAAAGCTCCAACTGATCTATCATTGATAGTATTAGGTAACATGGTGACAAACTTAATTAATACAACTGTTACACTGACTCAGCGTAAAACTATTGCAGAATCTTTCGCTCAGGCGTTACTTGCTTCTGTTAATGAAGAAAAAATTCACTAATTTAGCAGATAAAATATTACATGGTGACCAACTCTCGAAACTATCGTGAAAAAGTCTCCCAAATGATAAGCTGGGGACACTGGTTTACGTTATTCAATATAGTACTCAGTTTAGTATTAAGTAGCCGATATCTATTTGTTTTTGATTGGCCGGGTACGTTATTCGGCCGTATTTATGCTATTGTTAGCTGGCTTGGGCATTTTAGCTTTGTTATTTTTGCCTGTTATCTTTTAATCATCTTTCCTATTACTTTCATTATTGGTTCACAGCGACTGCTAAGATTTCTATACACCATCCTTACCACCACCATACTGACTTTTCTCATTTTTGATATTGCGTTTTTTTCGCGCTATAACCTCCATTTAACACCACTACTATGGGAGTTATTAATAAATCCTAAAAACGGCGAAATGGCGAGAGAATGGCAGTTGATGTTTATTTGTGTGCCTATCATTTTTTTAATTGAGATGTTATTTGCTACCTGGAGTTGGCAAAAATTACGCAGCCTAAACCGTCAACGATTCACTAAACCCTTGGCAGGTATCTTCATCACAGCATTTGTTGCTTCCCATTTAATGTATATTTGGGCTGATGCAAATTTTTATCGCCCAATAACTATGCAGCGAGCTAACTATCCCCTATCTCACCCAATGACAGCGAGAAAATTTCTTGAACGCTATGGTTATCTCGATCAAGTGGAATATCAACGCAAGATACAACAAGAAGGCAACCCTTCAGCACTGTCTATTGAATATCCACTCAAACCACTTAGCTATCAAAAACAAGCACCAAAGTATAATTTATTACTACTGGTCGTTAATAATCTTAACTATCAAGATACCACTGAAGGTATGCCAGCATTGAATACTGTTAAATCAATCAGTACGCAATTTAATCAACATCTCAGTGCAGGTATCCAAAACCAACGGGCGCTATTTAGCCTATTCTACGGTTTATCGCCTAGTTATTTAGATAGTATACTTAATAGCAGAAAACCTTCCGCCCTAATTGAAGCATTAAAATATCAAAACTATCAATTTGGTCTGTTTTCATCGAATGGTTTTAGCTCACCATTATTTCGTCATGCAATTCTGGCAGATTATTCGTTACCCGAAAATGCTACCGGTAATGATTATCAAACTACCAATGAATGGGTAAAATGGTTAGATAGCATAGAAAACCAGACTCGGTGGTTTTCTTTTCTTAATCTTAATGGTTTTGATAATCATAAATCGCAAAGTAATAATAAGTTACCATTAGATCATGAGATTAAACGCATAATTGATGCGCTAAAACAAAAAAATATGTTAAACAATACCGTTGTCGTCATTACGGCAAACCATAGTAGCAATCCAGAAACTCATGAAACAACAAAATGGTTCACTAACGGTAAATTTAATCTTAAACAAATGAAGGTGCCTTTATGGGTATATTGGCCTAATACCCCACCACAGCAAATTAATAAGCTAACCAGTCATCAAGATATTATGACCACCTTAATGCAGCGTTTACTTTATGTTGATAATTCACCAGAAGACTATTCTCAAGGAGAAGATCTTTTTACCCCTAAACGTAACCAACCCTGGGTTTTATCAGGTGATGAACAAGTACTAATTATTAACTTTACTAATAAAACGCTTTACCTTAATCAAAATGGTGAGGTTTATATCTTTGATGACAAAGGCAATAAAATAACAGATGAAAAACCTGATTTAACTCAACTGCTAAGAGCTTTTGCCGAATCTACCCGTTTTAATACTAATTAATGCTTAAAAATCAAGCGGTCGTAGTACTTGCTATTGATTTTAACCAAAAAAACGGTAGTATAGCGAGCCTATATCGGCATGTAGCGCAGCCTGGTAGCGCACCGTCATGGGGTGTCGGGGGTCGGAGGTTCAAATCCTCTCATGCCGACCAAGATTTACTAAGAAAACCAATCAGTTATGATTGGTTTTTTTGTGCCTGAAATTTGTAGGGGGAAAAACTAGGGAAAAATGGGGGAAAAACCCTCACTAAAAAATGATAAAAAAGCACAACTTTTTCAGCGAATTTTGCGCAATCAAATTACCTTTTTATAAAGTGTTTGCTAATCGTCATACTTATGAAAACTTTCTCTAAATACATTAAATATTCTTATTTATTTCGGGGTGTAACGCACGAGAACACACTTAGAAACTCTGAGAGCTACTTGTTGCCGATATGAAAACAGCAACAAACAAACTTGTTTAAATACCCATTGACGAAAGAAGAAATCATGCGCTATAGTTTATCTGCATCTGATAAATCAGATGTCGGGTTTCACAGCTCGTTGAAGTTAACCGCGACATATGCACACCGCGAGCGTGTTTTTTAATGTCGTAATCTAGCCACAATTCAATGGTGGGCTGGATGGGGCAGCTGAAAAGCTGGCCGATTGGTTAACTCGGTACTGTGAACCCTGTTCAGTTCACCCCCAGTAAGTTTCATAGCTTCGGTGGTGGAAATTTAAGTTAACCACTTGGAGGTCTCTATGACCACTTTAACTTTCCGTAACTACACCTTTTCACCTGTAACGTATCAAAATAAAATCTGGCTTACTTCTATCCAACTTGCCAAAGCATTAGAATATTCTAATCCTAAGTCAATTAGTAACCTCTATAATCAAAATATTGATGAATTTTCAATAGCAATGTCTCAGGTCATCGAATCAGTGACCTCAGGAAATTATCGTAAGAAGACTCGTATTTTCTCGTTACGAGGTGCTCATCTTGTTGCAATGTTCGCTCGTACGTCAGTAGCCAAAGAGTTCAGAAAATGGGTACTCGATATATTAGACAAGGAAATCGGTAATCCTCAACCCATACCCGAAGCCCACGAAAAATTTGGCAACAAAGATACACAAAATCTCGCCCGTATCATTGCACCGATGACACAAAACTTTCGTTTCAGGGATGCCTGGAATAATGCTATCTGGTATGCGTTAAGAGAAGTGACAGGTATTCCCTCACCTTATCCGATGGAAGTCAGACTAGTTCCTTCTATCGCTTCTGAATGTGAGCGTATTTGGCACGTAACGGAAGAGCTTCAAGATAAAATAGCCGATGCAGAGAAAACAGCGATTAAACAGATTATCCGCAAACGCGAAAATGCAGATAGAGTTATTGCTGAGATAGAAACTTTGTTATCTCAGACTACACAGGATAACCAGTTAATGCTAAATGGTGCCCTTTCAAATTGGCATAAAGCGGAATTGACCCACTTCCTCCAACGCTGCTAATAGGATGCCCCTGGGATGGGGCTATTCAGGCTTCTTAGGCCAATCAATCTCAGGCGCGGTTGAGGTATCAGTACGATAGACATTTAATCGATAAAGTTTCCAATTCCTAAGTTGCTTTATTTCGTCTTCTGTTGCCATCTCCAAATCAACCGCATCTTGTAAGGGAATAATCGCGTCAGTTGCCTCATGCATGAGCACTCTTTTTTCATTCTCAGCATCCGCGATTAATTCTTTCTTTGGTCTAGGGGGGATATCAACCCAAATTGGGTCACCATTTTCACTTGCCCCTAACATTTTACCGAGTGGGGCCTCCGAAAGCGCAAATTCATGATAAACGCTTTCAGGGACAGGTTTAGCATTATAATCCCAGCTACCGGCATTGATATAATCCATTTTCATTGAGCCTGCATACCAGGCTAACTCACTTGCACTAAAATACATTTGCTCTTCAAATCGATATGATGTCGCCATGTTATACTCCTATCGCCATCCAATAATAACCATCCATAAACGTATCGTTACTACCCCCCACACCCCTTACATAATAATTAAATCCCCTTGTCGTTACATCATAAGCAATTCCTACAAACATAGTGTCAGCGCTTGTATTATGTGCTTTAGAACTCGTCGTTATACTATAGACAGATGAAGAAAATGCAGTAGGAAAATTAATGGTATAAGAATTCCCTTCTTTTCTTTCTTTACTTCTATATCCCCATTGAATAATCAGGCCCGTATTTGGATCTTTAAGCCAACCATTTGCAGATTTTTTTACCGTCCATTTAGCCGAATTTATTTTTGCATCGACTTCTGTTTTAGTATAGTTATCTTCCTGTATTGCCAGCGTGCCATTTTTTTGCGGAAATATAACCGTTGTCTTTGAGCCAGTATCATGCACCTGGGTTCTTTTTGAATTTCTGACATAGGCAAATTCAGAGCCAGAGGAGCCATTTGTGCCGCCCAAATTAAAAATCGTATCACCTGTGGGCGATTCAACATTAAGTCTACCTACTTTGAGGGTTTCTTCTGAATTTTTCTTGGCATAGAACTCGTCACACGCTTTTTGGCTTATCACATCGGTTGTTGAGTCACCTGTCGTTTGTTTAATCGTTCCCTTTAATTTTTCAATATACTCAATATACTTTTCCGCCTGTTCTTTAAATCTATCAGGGTTATACTTTAATATATTTGGAAAATAGAACTGTTGTGCCCCATAAGCATCATAGACAGCCATTGAGTGGCCTTCTACTGTGACGAATTTGGATATCTGGCCATTATAAACTGGGAATCCAGATTGATTAATGATAATCGGTTGCGCAACGGGTATCGTTGAGCCATCTTCATTTTCAAGATATACTTGAATTTGATTCTGGGGTATGATTGGATCCATATCTATTTTACCGATATAGATTTTACCGTTTGTGCATGCCTGAAATTTTCGTCTCAGCGTAAATAACTGAGCAGGCATACTCACGACAACATTAGGGTTAATACCTGACATGTATTTCTCCATAAATATACAATTACACTATAATCAATTTTAATTTAGTGTTGGAAGTGTCACGACATGAATAAATTATCAATTATGATTTCTTTGCTTTTGGTTGGGTGTGCAAAAGTCAGTGACTATCAAGCCAATTGTGAGCAGATATATCCTAACTCAGCGAAATGGCTAACTGCCTTGATTCCAGCGTTAAGAACGATTCTCGCATGGCTTCTTCCTCCACTCCGAAACTGTATGTTTTGGCAGCAAAAATGTTAGGGCAACTTGTAGATCAGAAAAAAATCAGTGACCCTCAGGCTCGCCTTGAGCTGCAAAATTTATATGTCAACATTCAACGACAAGAAGCAGCTGACCAGCAGGCACAAGGAGCAGCTATTCAACAGGCGTTACTTGGATATCAAGCAATGAGCACTATGCAAGCTATAGAAAAAAAAGCAAACCGCCCTGAGATTTATTACCCACCTGCAACTTCACATGGTAACGTGTCAACAAACTGCTATCGCATGGGAAATAATGTGCAGTGTAACAGTTCATATTGATAGAAGGGTTATTATTCTTCTTCTTTATCACTGGTACCCGTCAAAATAGCTATTATTCCGGTCATTCTTAATGCGTTAATTTCCGCTGGAGTCAATTCCTCTCTTAAGATTTTTGTAACGTTAGGATTTGCCATTAATCGTTTCTCTGCCGCTTTCATGGCTGCATCTGAACCTCCTGCCCGAACAGCCTTTGTTCCTTCCTTTATAGCCTTTTGAACTACATATTTAACACTTCTCTTTTCTATGGCGCTTTCAATCAACCGACTAAATAGGTATTTGCCTGAAGCAATCGCCACTCCGCCTATACCTCCAAGGGCTACAGCACCGCCACCTATAGCAAGATCAAGTCCTCTATTCTCGGATGCCTTAAGAATCTGACCAGGAACACCGCTTATGCCTGATTCAAGCTCTTTTAAGGAGGTCGCCGTTCTACCCGTTTGCTCTACCTTTTTAAGATATGCGCTGGACGCTCTCGCGAGCGTGCCGTATGAAGAAAGGAGATCCGCCTCTTCAGGTAAATACTTCCTAATAGCTGAAATATTTTGTGGCGTTAAAATTTCGCCTATATTCTTAACGCCAGCACCTAAAGATTCACCTCCCCTAGAACCTTTTTCAACCGCCCTGCTTAAAGCAGATGCAAGCATTACTCCCCTTTCTTTTTCAGGTAACGACATCATCATTTTATGTACAGGTGCAACGCCATTTTCAGACGCATTGCGTAACGCAGAATTTAAGTTTTTGACAAACAGGTCATTGTCCATTAGCTTGCCAAATGCCGCTTTTGTTTCATCTCTCATTGAAAAATATTGCTTAGAGAGATTATTTGCTTTTTCCCATTCGTCGATGAAGCCATATTTATCGGCCATGCCTTTCATATCTTCAGTAAGCGCATTACGAACTAGAATGATCTTACGCGCCCTGTTATCTTTCCCGTTACGGATTGCTGTGCCTATAGAATCATCTAAATCGCCCCTCCATTCCTTCATTTGTTCAAAGGTGAGTGGTTTTTTAGAATCGGAAAGAAATTTCTTTACCGTTGGATCATCTATTCGAGAAAATGACTCATCAGCCAGCATTTGCCCTCTTGAGTTTAAGGCCTTCTCTTTTGTTGATGGGTTGGATGTATTACGCATGTTTTTCCATGCTAAATCTTTTTTCTCCTCAAGGGATTTTAGATTTTCTACAACCCTATCCCTTATTGAGGCCGTTTTTTCAGATGACGTTCCTGTTTCAGCTCCAAGCCTTTTAAGATCACCTTGCAACTTACGTGTTAATTCATTAAACCCTTTTTCTTGAGCATCACGAACAGGACCAGCAACAGAAGATAAGACACCTTCAACATCTTGCAGTCCAGGATTTCCACTTCTCTGCCCTGGAGTTAATGCGTTTATATCTACGCCTGCTAACTTGGCAGCATCATCTACAGAGGGGCTTACTTCTGAAAACGCACTATTTAACGCCTTACGACCCGATGAAGTTTTAGCAGCGTTAACTATCTCATTATTGGTTCTTGGGATACTTGCTTCAGATGCAGTTTGCTCTATATTTCCTGATAACTTACCAGCTACCGTATTATAAGCACGACTAAGTAAAGGAGCCGCTGCTCTAGCTAATCCACTACCCGTCACACCCACACCGAGATCAGTCGCTAAACCTTGTCCATCATCGGGCTGGCTATTCTGTGCTAATGCACCTACTGCATTTTCAGCAACCATATCCGCTAATTTAGTTGCACCACGCTCTAGTCTTCCCGCATTCGCAACCGATCCTAACGCTGCTGCTGCCCTCTCTGCGCCAATACCAGGAATAAGATAAGGGCCAATTTCAGCCCCTAACTTTGCATACGGATCTTGCGGCTTTAAATTATCAGGTAACTCTAACCGCTGTGCAGGTGTATAAGCACCATCGCCAATACCTAACTGATTGCCCGCCCATGAAGCACCTGACATAAATGCATCTGCAATTTCAGGAATAATATTTGCAGCATTAACACCTGTTTGCAGAAGACCTTTTCCAGCTTCTGCAATCGGGTTGCTTTCCTGATTTTGAGTAGATCGTCTTTGTTGAATTAATCCCGCAATTCGTTGAGCACCCGTCTTATCACCTGCTGAATCAGCATTTCTTAATGCAGTAAAAAGCTGCTCTTCTGAATACTCATTGATAGCCATGATTACCTCGGTAAATATTTATTTAATAATTCATCATCTGAAATATTTGAACTATCAACATTATTATTTTCAGTTGTCTCTGCTGCTTTAAAATTTGGATAAATTTGCTTGAAATTAGTATTCAGCCTATTTTTACTGCTATTTGCATTTTTTATAATATTTTGTAATGTTTTTCTTAAAGCTTCAGGCGACTGTTTTTCACTCAAATTACCCAATGAATTCTGTAATGAACCAAATTCTCGATTAGTGGTATTTCCTAATCCAGAAGCTCCATTGGCTGACAATTCTTTCATTGAACTGAGTGTTTGCAGTCCTATTTGATCTTTCAAATTGTTAATCTGTGCCGCTAAATCTGCTCTGGCAGTACCAGGAATATTGGGCATTATACTGCCTGCCCCCACCGTCCATTGCAGATGGGGATTATCCAATATACTTTGCGCTTGTTGAGCTAATCTATCTGCATTGTCATTAATGGTATCAATCCGTTTTCTATCATTAATCGGGGCAACCCGTTTCTTTTCATTTGCTTCATCTATCTTTTGCTGATTAGCGGCTATTTGTTGTGCTAATGTTTGCCTTCGTAGTTCGTTAGTCGAATTTTGTGCTTGACGATCAAGCTTTTTATTTTCTAGTTCTGCTTTCCTTATTTCTCTATCTAAAGTGGCATTCTGAGCAGAAATATTCTGACCACGAACTGTTACCGCCAGTTTATCTCTATCAATGTCACGACCTTCCTGTTTATCCTGAACGTCAAAATAGCTCTTTGGATCCGCATGCAGATGAATTAAATCGGTCATTTTATCAAACTGCTGAGGGTCTTGCTTGTAGGATAAAAAAGCCTCCTCAGGTGTTAAACCGAATTGACTTAATAAAGGTGCATTTTTCTGTAGAGAAGCGATAAGAGACTGATCCCCACTTTTTGCAGCAAGACGTAGATCCATTGCGGCCTGCCCAATAGCCTGATTTCTATCCTTATCAATAAAACCCATCCCTTTTTGAATGCGCTCGATTTGTTCAGGGTGAGCGGCTGCCAATTGCTTCATGGCATCACGATCATTCGCCGCATAAGCCGCCCCAAATGATTTCATAAAATCCGCTTCTGCCTGCTGTTGTTTGTTCGCCTCTAATCGCTCAGAAATGGCCCCTAAACCCTCTGCTAACATCACACCCGTATTAGGACGTTCAGCATATGGTGGGACGGTGGGCAAACCTAATCCCCCCGCAGTTTGATTAGCTACTAGCTGACTTGGTAAACCTGCCAGTTGAAACGTTGCCATAGAAACTCCAGATTAAAATAAACCACCTAATGCAGCTAAACCACCACCAATCACCGCACCCCATGGGCCACCAATAGAACCCTTCATCGCTCCAACGCTTGCCCCTGTTAAAGCACCCGCCATACCACCGCCTAACGCGCGGTGAAATCCAGAAGGCTGATTGGCGGCTCCCGCATTAGCCGCCCCAATGTTCTGTAACAATTGACCCACATTATTCGCATAATTTTGACCCGCAGACGCTTGTCCACTTGCCGCATTCATGCCAATACCCACCAGATTACCAAAATTTTGCATCTGTCCCGATAACCAGTTTTGTCCTAATGTAGGGGCAATTGTTGCTAATTGATTACCTGTTGCCGTAGAACCCAAGCCACCTGTTGCTTCGGCGGCATTTAAACTTTGATATCGGGCTTGATTGGCTAAATCATTGAACTGCTGGGAGTGGTAAAATTTGTTTAATGCCTGTCCTTGACCGTCTAATGTGGTCAGATTTTGCAATTCACCTAATGCCGGTGCGCCAACTTTCATATAAGGTGCCAGATTTTTCATCACCTGGTTCCATTGGTCTCTTTGCAAGTCTATCGCTTCACGGGATGCTCTGGCCTGTTCGCTAGCGCCATTATCTCCTCCGCTTCCACCCATCTTCTAATTCCTCTTTGGTGACCTGATACATTGTCATATTGATGTGTTGATTACCTGCGGTTAGTGCATTGTCGATCACACCGACTCTTCGCATATTCATTAATTGACAGATAATTTTCCCCCACGGCGTTTTTTCAGGAACATACGTAATCACGGTGGAGAAATTGAGATTATCCATCAACCATTTTGAAAAGTTTCTTGTTGCTCTCAAGGCGTATTTACCGCGGAAGCCAGGATCAAACACCGGATGAACTTCAATTAACTTGTTGCGAATAAATTCAATTGAGAAAAAACCAACCAGCATTACCCCTTCATAAACACCGACATAAAGCTGATTGTTCTTTAATTGATAATCCCCGTTATTTTCCATGGCGTAACCGATCTTGGTTTTATCAGAAAAAAATCGATAAAACTGTTCAATATTTTCGATAACTTTGATTTCCATCAGTCAATTAATCCGTGTGATCTCAGTGCATCTTCTAATGCCTTAATACGTTGTCTTGCTGCGACTAATCCATTACTTAAATTCTGAACTTCAGACCGATTGTAAGTTGTGCCTACATTGAAGGATTGATTCGCATTGAAAGCCACTTTCAACGCTGTGCCTGTAGCAGCAGTGAATCCAGTAACACGTTGACCAATGACTTTTGTGCCATTGACAGAGTAAGCAGTATTGACATTAAGAGGAGATGATAACGATTGCAATGCGGTTTGAGATTTAGAAATATAGTCTGCCTGAACCGCATTAATCTGCTGCGCATGTTTGGCGAGGACACTATCTTGCTCATCATTTCTTGCTTTCGACTGGTACGCATCGTCCGCCGCTTCATTGGCTTTACCTGCCACCCTACCCATATCCGATAAACTGTTTAATACAATCATGCGGTAAGCGGTAGAAAAATTAGCGGGTAAAATCGTTGGGTCAATGTGAGTGACCTGGATTTCAACGGGGTTAAAAGTATTACGTGGGGTCATTATTCCATCCTTATTGATAGATCGGACAAGGTCACCGGTGAGCGCGTAATAATGCGGATTTTAAAGCCAATATTTTTTCTCACTCGCCCAATACGTCGCCAGATAATTCGTTTGTCATACTGAAAAGGTGAGTTTTGTTCTATTAGTTGTTCTCTGCCGTAATTAATCCCATCTGTTGTTGCGGATAGAAATAGTTTGTCAGCAATCTGAGCAACACCGGTTGAGGCTTCCAGTTCAAAATCAAATAATCTTGCATTGTCAGCTTTTATCATTGGCGTATAAAGAAGATGTTCTGTCGATTGTTCATATTGATTTGATGCATTGAAAACTAAAAGACCAATAACGCCTTCTTTCTTGTCACCTGCGGTTATCTGATTATCAAAAAACATGAAGTCAATCGCGCGATAAGGTTCATCATAAAATCCGCTTTTCAATAATGACCATTGCGAATATTGATGGCTGGCCGAACCATCAAAACAAACTGTGTGTTTCGGCAGGTGAAGGAGTAATAATTCATGGTTATCAAATTTAATGGACTCCATCACTGATGTAGATAGTTCTTCAGCAGAATAATGACTGATTATTTTATCAATGGTGGCGGTGGATATTTTACTTCACGAGTTTCGCACAGGCCTATAAAATTCTAGAAATGGCTTAAAAGTAATGATTAATCTGCAAGTTACTGAAATGCATAAATTTACTTAATTTACAATAAGTTATATTTAAGTTATAAGGTTTTATCTATTTACATATTATGCTGAATTAAACTTAAAAATAGAGCGTTTTTTTATTGGTGCGAAACTCGTGTACTTTTTTCACCCGCCCCGATGAGATAAACAGCGGGTTGACCTGTTGATTGATGGCTCAGAATGGCGTATTTATCCTGATAACGACATTTACAATCCCGACCGGCAATACCCGACTGAATCATGTAGGCTGGCTGAGCCAGGTAGATAGGTTGCGAAGCTTCAGCCGATCCGGTCAAGGTAAAATATTCTATGCTTGATGAACCAAAACAAATTATCAAATCTCGCCATGAGTCGACGGAAACAATCCCATCCGGTTGGGATTAAGCACGATAAAAGGGGCGATATCTATCCGGTTTTGATTCATCTTCCAGATCAGTCACACCAAATCGTTCACCGCCTTTTTGTAGCCAGATGTAACGTCCCCGATTTCGACAGACATCAATCACTTCGCCTAAATCATATTGCGGGTATTTATCCTTTGGCCAGTTTGATAATTCCTTCTCTGTACCGTCATATCGATAAAACTTGAGGTTACCGTCAAAGCAAACCGCCTGACTATTGCTAGAATGGGAGAGTGAAACTCTGTCATTACCTAAAATGTCAGCAATTTCTTTCCCATTAAGATAAAGTGTATTGCCACAGACTCGATAGATGGTATTATTTTTGGTATTAAATTGCACACCACGGGATATGCCGTTCACTGCCTGTTTTTTTTCTATTCCAGGGAATGATCTTAAATAACCCGCAGCATTAAGCACCTCTTTGGGTGCTGCCAACATATTCACGGGTAAAGCATCAATATAATCGGCGGTCTTGACATCTTTAGCTAATCCTTTAGCCAGGGGTAATTTGATTATCGGCATAATTTATCTACTTAATGACATTACCTTTCTCGACATAAAAACGATCCCAGGAGAAGGCTTTCCTATTTCCTGCGCCCGTTGGCATATCGTTGCGGCGTTGAAGTGATGGAACTTTAGTTAATGCAATGCAAACTGCTTGATAGGCAGCATTAGCGGCAGTCAATAGTCCATCAGAGGGAGGCGTGACATAATCCATGCACAGATTGATTGCCAGCTTCAGTGATACCGCATCATTAGCCCAAGACGGTAATCCCGAGTCATCGTCAGACTGGGGAGGCTTATCCGCTTCTGAATCAGCGAACATGTAACCCAGATCGATTCCTTTTACTTTCCACTGCGCCATCATATCTTCAAGATCATGCAATGAATCTTCTACCTCTTGAGGAACGGCATCGGTAAGCGTGGCCTCAGAATAAAGTCCGGCTTTTCTTAGCGCCTTAAGCACTAATTCACCCTTGGTTTTCGGCATCTTTCACTGCCTTTTTACGCGTTGGCTTTTCCTCGGTTTCTTTTTTTTCTTCATCTTTTACTGCCGCTTCCTGTGGCGTTTTAAACCAACCCTGTTTCAGCTTTTAACTAATTTGATTGTCAGAAACAATAATGTAATCAAGTGATAAGTTGCCACAGGTGATTATTGAACCGGATTTGTATAGCATTGTTGTTGACATAACGCTCTCCTGAGAAAAAGGGCATCAGCCCCTGATATTACTGCCCCGCGATCAGCAAACCAACATATTCCGGCACTAACACAGAACAGCCGTACAACGTAGTGAACCGAGCCGTGGTGACCCCTTTGATGTGGTCAAAGAAATAAGACATGATTAACGTTGCACCTTGTTCGGTTGTTGCCGTCATGACTTGAGGACCTTGTCCAGTCGGGAAGGCTAATTTGCCGTACATCAACTCGACTGAGCCATCAGCCCAGAACAAATTAGCAGACGCCGCATTCTTATTCAGAAGCGTAATTGCTGCACCGTTAGCGGCGTTAGCATTAACGTTTGCATAAGGTCTGCTTGCTACGTCTGCATTATCGGGCGGCAAAATCTGGGGCGAAATAGTTACCGATGTTCCACTGACTTCTAAAACACGGAAAACCTGTGGTTGGTCAGTGGTATCTTTAGATATTTGATGTACAGAGTTCACACCGGCGATAGTAAAGGCGTCACCAACCTGTAGACCTGCCGCTGAAACGGTGATAGTGCCTTGACGGTTATCCATTGGCATATCATTAGTATTCTTTGCAACAACTTTGTGACTGGGGACTGCTGCCAGTGTTAATGCTTGCGTTGTTCCTTTGGGTACTCGGCCAGAAATATCCGTCTTGTAGCTGTCAAAGCTGGCCACGGGTGGGATTTGCGCTTTCTCATAGGCAGCAAGGTTCACGCCTTGCGTATAGGCACGACTACCTAACTCACCCGCCAAGTCCTTATAGTTGAACGGATTCCAAAAACTACGGCGGTTAATGCCTTGTGGCACACCGATAGCGGTCATAATCGCATCAATAGCCGCCGCGCCGTTCCATAAATCTTTTCCTTGACCACCCGAAGTATTGTTAGCCATTGCCACCACGTTAGTGGCTCGTTGAGTAGCCATATTAATTAAATCCGCGTCAATCTGAGCCGCCAGACGTTGACCTGCCGCTCTTCCTGCTTCTGTTTTATGCTCAGGATCACGCATTTCACGCGCATCCAGCGTGTAAAGAATATTCTTGGGCTCTTTGTATACGGAAGATACCAGCCGCTGAACCAGTTCAGTTGGGGTTTTATTCGTTAAATCTAACCCTTCTTCAATATTCATGTGGTAATGCTGAGGGCGGTAAATCATATCACCGGCACGCTGCATGCTTGTATCACTCGGACGGAATTTCTTGGCATTGCGAGAAACCACACAAGCGGCTTCAAAGCCGTCTACGCAGTTTTCAAATAGGATTTCCAGGTCTTTTGCTAATTGGTTAGCCATATCTCATTTGCTCCGATAGGTTATTTTTTGTTCGCCTTGCGTCTGGCTGCGTGGTATTCGGTGTAATCACCGGTTTCACGGGCTTTTTCACGTAGCTTTTCTAAATGGTTTAATGCAGCGCCATGACTGCCTTTAATTTCAGGGGTGGGTGCTGCTGTTTTTGGTTTAGGCATGATCCTGGCCTTTGATTCAATTGAACCGATTAAACGCCCAATCGCCACGGGGTCAGTGGCATTCGCCATTTGTTGACGGAGTTCAGCATTACGTCCAAGTGCCAATACCACCATTTCAGGCTTTTCAGCCCAGTGAATGATCATCGCCTGAATGGCTTCTGGCACCTCATCAATAACCACTTGCTCAGCTTGCTGATAATGAGGAATTTTCAGATGTTTAACACGTTGTTGATAATGTGTTAACTTTTATTGATGTGCTTGCTGTAATGATAGTTGTTGGCGTTCCTGCTCTGCCTTCTGATTTAGGTATTTGCTATTACTCTCAGCCCATTCATTAACCTTGGCGGTATAAATGTCTTCATCGTAATCAATACCCGCATCTGATAACTGAGGCATACGAGGCGCCTGCGTAATTGGCTGCTGATAGCCAGACTGTTGGGTTTGCTGTCTACGAAACACTTTCAGTTCTTTATCTTTTTCCTTGATAGTATTTCGTAAATGTTTCACCAAGCCTTGCTCCGGATCTTCTTCACTGGACGGCAAACCCAGTTCATCATCACCGAAATAAAACGCTTGCTCTGAATCATCGTCAGGCTTATGGTCACTCTCAGTTGGCGGTAATTCGCCATCCGTTGAACCTTTTTGCCCCTCATTTAACGTGTTTTCATCTGTGCCTACATCGAGTGGCACATTATCCGTTTTTACTTCTGGTGTGTTTTCTGCCGTATCTGACATAACTACCCCTTGTTTACTCGATATAAGCCTATCGGAAGGCAATAGAATGACTGGCTTCATAAAGACAGAGATTAACGTGATTAACGGTGATTACTGCGCTGATTTTTGCTGTGATGTTTGCAGAGTGTTGGCGCTATTCATGCTCTGTGAAGGATTTTGAGCCGCCCCTTTTAGCATCAATTCCGCATCAGCACGGGCATTGTCTCCTTGCTTTTGCTGGAATGTGCTAAACAGGGTTAAGAATTCCCTGAACTCCTTGCGTTTGCTTAAATCCATCGCGTTAAATATATCGGCCACTTTCGCGGCGTTGAGTTGGTTTTGGCCTTCCACTTTCGCGGCTTCTATTTGAATCTCAAGCCGTCTGTTTTCCTCCCTGATGACTTCCGCTTGCCCTTGAAGTAAAACACCCTGAGCAGCTAGTACCTCTGCATTAGGCTGTGATTGCTGGGCTGCTTGAGCCTGGGTAATCATCTGTTCTTCTTCGGGGGTTCTTGGTTTAACCACACCAGACAATAACAGTTGCTTGCGGTTGTATTCCTTTAAATCATCAAGCCCCTCACCGTCCATATTATCGAGGACTATCGAGGTTAACAGGTCATGCCTGGGTGTGTTTGGTGGAACCATCGATAAAAGGTGCGTTAATGATTTAACGGTTGAGTCTCGCCGCGTTGCAAATGACTGACCGACATCAACAGTGACTTCATACTTTCCTTGTGATAAATCATTTAACGCCACCCGTCGACCAGTTTGGTGATCGAATACCTCACCATTCATCAATGTCACATCGTCAGTATTATCTTCATTGACAATGCGCATCGGGGTATCGCTAGCATATATCTCTCTGGCCATTGACAGCCAGACGACACCCGTCCACCGCATGGATTTGGCCATGTTATCCATGTAGATATAGCTTTGTGTGTCCATCCGGTTAAAAATACTATCAACCGTTTCAGTCGCTACATTGTTCGGCATATTCTCAAACTGTGAAGCCCCCGTGATTTGTTGAATAGCGGTTCCGGTGTACTGCAACAAGCCAGCCAGCGCCGGAGACATTTCGGTGATGGGGGTATAACCACTTATTTGAGCCGGCGAGACGACATTTCCCAGATTATCCTTTAAACTCGTCATCGGCAGAAAGGCCGGTCTGCTCTTGTTTCTGGTTTCCCAATGTTGCGTTAGCGGGGCAGGAATAAAATCAACGTCTACGATAGGGATCCCGTCACCGCCCGCTTTGGTGGCATTATCCGCCATCATCGATACCATGAGGTTTTCTAACCGCTGAGCATCCATTGCCTTAGCGGCATGACCTTCGATACGTTCTTGGTTGTCAACGAATGAACGGCGACCATAAACAGGGATCAACGGAATGTATTCACCTGCGATCCGCTTCGGCTCTTCAAGCCATTCTGCCCCAGATAACAAACCACAATAAACGCGCCGCTTTTTAACTTCACGTTCATTGATTAACTCAAATTCACCATCTTCCAGCTCATCGACAATGTCTTTAATTTGTTCAGCGTCATAAATAGCCGTCGCACCCGTGATGGGATTACGCCAAGTGCTGACCGTTGTCTTTTCTATGCGGACTTCATAATAACGCGCGACATAGATAGCTTCACGCGCTGACCAATCGTATTGTGTTCCCGTGTCATCACGACTCAGGCTGGTTGTGTTTGCGTTTGGATACTCTGATTTAAATGCCTCGGGGGTCATAGAGAACATTTCAAGTGCGCACATTGCATCACTTCTATCGTATTGCTTGCTATCCTGGTCAAAGAATACGCATGTCGCAGGGTCATATACGGGCACTAGACTTATTCGCCGTTGCTCATTGTTCGGATCCATTTCATCTTCATCATCAGCACACAGCCGAAAGCACCCAAACCCGCCAACAACCGCATCATCGAATGCGTTGTCACAGGCTTCTGCCCCTGCTGTTTCTTGATAATCTGCCCGAAACTTCCCATTCATTTTCTCAGACAACGCTTCTGATGCCTCGCTATCTTTCGGGCGAAACTTAACACTAATTCTGTTTTGTCGGTATTCACCGATAATTCGGTCACACTCTCTCGCTATTTTGTTTAGCTCGAATCGAGGGTAATGTTCAAACCGACCTTCCTCAAATGAATAGCCCGCATTCGTGCTGCCTTCCCATTGCGCACCTAACACTCTCACAAATCGTTGGGCAGTGGCGACTTGCTCTCGCATACTCTGCGTGTTGGAATAGGCCTTATCAAAGTTACGCAAAACCTTTTTATGCCAGTCTGCCAACTGACTGGTCATCTTTTCTTTTTTAGTCATATCAACCTACACCACAAGGTATTCTGTAATGCGTATAATCGGGGATAATGGGACGGAGTGGACAATACATACACATCATTAACGCGTCTGCCAGGTTAGGCGATGGAATACCAAGCTTTTGTTTCATCTCAACCTTGGTCATTAATTCAAGCTTCCCATTACCGTTAAATTTTCGTTGGATTTGGGTCAACTCCGCAAATAACTTCGCTAACATCTGCTCGCCAATGCACGCTTTATCGAAACTTATCATGTCATCAGGGTTAGCATACTCACCCTGTGTAACAGCACGATACGTAAGATAAAGCCTATCTGCCAACGTGTAATAAAATTGGGCGCGTTTATTTCTGAAAACATCGCCCAGGGTACGAATATTGTCACCTTCGACAACCTCATCAAACCAGGCACCTGATTGATACGCGGCCTCTTCATTGAATGGCGATTCGCTCCCTTTAAACAGGGTAACAACGGTTTTTTTTCCCTCGAAAGCGGCCGTAATCTGTCGACGAAGTCCAGCGCCGAGGCCATCAGCGTCCCAAAGGAAGTGATCTACACCCTGCTTAATGGCTAATTCCGTCGCCCAATCAGCACCCTCGTTAACGTCCATTTGTAAGTCTTCTGATATATGCTTCACCACTGACCCGTGGCGCATTGCATAGCCTTTCGCATCTGGGCCAGTATCTGATGGGTCATGCGCGGCAATAATTACCCCTTTCGCTTTCCAACCAAGCACCTTATGGGCATCGATAGCCGCTTCCAGCCATTCGCGTTTGATGATAGCCCTCTCACTTGCACTGACGGGCTCACCTAACCAGATATGACGGTAAAGTGTTGGATTACGGTGTTTACATTCTTCCATTTCTAATCTGAGTACTTCAGGAAAATGCGGGTTATCAGTGTAATTGGCGGTCAGCAGGCAGATATCATCAGGGGGATTTACAACAAATCGCTGGTAAGTATCATCAAGAATATTTTTAGGGTTGAAGCTCACCCATATTTCAGAATTGGGTTTTCGAATGGTCGGGATCAGAATATCCCAACTCTCTTTCGTCACCGCCTCGGCTTCTTCAACCCAGCAAATATCAATCCCTTCTAATGACTTAATCTTTGTTGGATTATTCTTGATGCCATAAAACATGAATTCAGCGTAAGTGCCAAGATGCCGAATCATAAAACGCTGGATTTCAAATTCGGCGGCATACCCTTGACGCTCAATCGTGTCTTCAAGTAATCGGATGACCGAATCGCTAATACTGTTCTGCAATTCACGCGCGCAAAGTATACGAATTGCCTGGCGTCTTGCCGCCTCAATGAGCAACCGCGCTATCGCCCATGACTTACCACTCCCTCGCCCACCTTTAGCGACCTTGTAGCGATGCGCTTCAATGAACGGCTCAAAGACAGGGTTAATCATTATCATTTCCCAAATAGTGTACTCATAGGGGATGTTTCAATTTTGATAGCCCCTCCTTCTTTACCCCTAAGGGCGGTTTCTTGTTTTTCTGCGTAGCCGTGATTAGATAACATTAACTTAATAATCGTTGGGTTAAACTCGCCTGTAAGCCCTTTATTTATTAAGCTATTTTCTTGAATAGTTTTTATGGCCTCTAACGTGCCCGAAAATTCTTGATTTTCTTTAGCATACTCCTGTGCGGTAGACCGGCTAATACCTAAGTAACAAGCCAGTCCGGCCACACTGGGCACAACATCCCCTACCGTTTTATATTCACCATTTAAATAGTCTTTGGCCTTTTCAAGACTCATAGCTAATTTACTTGGGCGTCCAATTTTCTTTTTACTCACCATAAGTTACTCACCAGATTTACTGGAAAAGGAGTAAAGCTTCTTTCCCTTTTTGGATTGACTTTTGTGCACGGGCAACAGGGGTACTTTCCGCACCTGACTCATGCCATAAATCCCGAAATATCTCAAATTTAAGCTTCTCGTCTTTCACAAAATCGATGGTGATTTGTGCTGCTGCCGTATCCAGCAATACCAACCTCAAGATATCGAGACGCATTTGTTGTTCTGCGGTAATTTCTTTCATCCACGAGTTTCGCAATCTCCAAAAAAGAAGTATAAATTTAAAAACAAGAAAAAATCAGGGTGTTCATATTTTGTCGGGTTATCCATGTATTAAAGATATCTATAAAACATTCTTACAAGTAAGCAGTTTAAGATACTCTGGTTTAGCGTTATCAGAAGTAAGCCCATCGCCTTTATCTCATGACACTGTTAGCCGATGGCTAAAAAGTAGATGTTTTAGACCTAAAGACCTATGGCGATTAGTTGAACCTTCTATAGACAAAAAAAGCCCTTGCGTACTAATTGCCGATGATACATTGATTGCCAAAACACGTAGTAAAAAAATAGAGATGGTCCATTATCAATATTCAGGTAATGAACATGATGTTATTGCTGGCATAGGTTTAGTTAATTTGCTTTGGCATGATCTGACGAAGGTTGAATCAATTCCTATCAATTATCGTATTTATGATAAAGATTCTGATGGAAAAACAAAAAACACGCACTTTTCCGAAATGCTCACTCTTGCTAAAAAAAGAGGGATCATGCCAGAAGCGGTAGTGATGGATGCTTGGTATTCTAGCCTGGATAACCTGAAATCAATTCGCTCTCATGGTTGGATCTGGGTAACCACGCTGAGGAAAAATAGGATTGTTAACCATAACAAACAACTGAACAAGTTAGACATCTCAGAAGAAGGAACGTCAATACACTTGCGAGGATATGGTTGGGTAACCGTTTTCAAATTTACAGCCAAAAACGGCCGTATTGATTACATAGTAACAAACAAAGAGAATCCCACCCGTCAATACGTCCAATCTATCATGGATGCCCGTTGGTCTGTTGAAGTTTATCATCGAGAAGTTAAACAAAACTGTGGTATTGAACGCTGTCAGGCTCGCACGAGCCGAGCGCAAAGAAATCATATTTTTCTCGCTATTTCTGCGTGGTTTGAACAACATAAACGTCGTATATCTGAAAAAATAACCCTTTATCAACAAAATTGGGACGTAATCAAAAGTGCTATTACTGAGCAAATCCGTGTTTTATTAGCGTACCCAAATTAGTTTTGTGCGAAACTCGTGTCATCATTTCACCTGTTTCAAATTAATGTTTATGTTTAGCAGCACTCTTCGCCCATCGTTTAGCCTGATTGAGACAATCTTCTATCATCTTGCCGCGTTTACTCGCTGGCTGTTTACGGTAGTACCGGATAGCTTCACTGGTGGCTAAACTGGCTACAGAGTTAGAAAAGCCGAGCTTGATTAACTCGGCCTTGACATTGGCTTCGATGAATTGCTCAGGGGTCATGATAACGCTCTACGTTATTCAAATGAGATATTGCTGAATTTCAGGTTTGCCCATTCACTTTCTGGTGGCAAAATAAGCATTCCTCTATCATCTTTAACACCAATATCCGAGATCATATCGCCAAATTCATGAAGCAGTGCGTTCATATACTTTATACCACGGCGGTTTAACTGTGGAACTTTGCCAGCGCAAATTATTGCTCGTGGATCTGCTTTTTTGCTGAATGGTGTCATCAATTTCATATAAAACCCCGCTCTCCATTCTGTCGGTTTTCTGCCCCCGAGATAACCATCAAGCAAAGGCATCAAAAAATGACGACTGACTTCGATATCACCAGTATCATAGCGGTATACGGGGCGACGATTCGTTGCCATCAGGTAATACATATAAGCCTCGGCTACTCGCCAGCAAAAGAATTCATGTGTAGTCATTTAATTAAGCCTCTATCAGTCCAGGTATGGTCATTTGCATTTCTTTGATCAACCTTTCTCTTTCTGATTCAAGCTTATGCTTTTCTCCACCAAGACCCCATTGATTCATAATCTTTGCAGCACTACTTACATTACTTTTTTTATTTTGATAGTGAAGTTCTAATCGATTTGCCTGAGCAAACTTATCTAAATGACCGAGAATCGCCGCACGAAATGTTTGATAAACTTTAACTTCAAATGCAGGAGACAACCAGGCAGCATATCTTAATGCAATCAATTCATGAGCCCATGTTCCCTTCTCATTTCCACCATTAAATACAGTAAGTATTTGATTTTGTTCCAGAGTGTTTTTTAGCACTCTGGTCACTTCTTCAACAAATTCCTTAATTCCATCAGATTGTAAGAATTGACTCGGTACTTGCCATTTTTTGGCTAAACCACCTGCAATAGCTGCTTTGTGCAAATCATTAAGGTTATAAGTCCCATGCTCATTGCTGCGAACATGAATATTTTCGATATCAATAACCGAGTATTTCATATGATGCTAACCTTTCAAAAAAGAGACCTCAGCTCACACAGAACGCACAGACCCCGAACGCATCATGATTGACTGACGTTCTCTGAGGTCTATTTTGTGAATTGTCTCGGGTTTATTTAACCTGAGTTCGGGATAAGCATTATCAATTATACTTGAAGATACGTACCTGCAACAGGTATCTTTGGTTTAGATGGCATTAAACAATATGCAACCAGTCCGCCTAATAAATTCACTACAAAGTTAGCCGGAGAGCGATGTCGCGTATGCTCTATTTGACAAAGATTTTTTAACTCATCAAATACCGTTTCAATGACAGAACGATGACGCAAGATGGCTTTGTCGAAACAAGTCTGTTTAATAGGCTTCATTTTCTTCTTGATATTCGTTATAAGGCTAATTCCCATCGTTTTGAGTTGCTGTTTCAGTGAAGCCGATAAATACCCTTTATCTGCGTACAAACAACCAGAAAGATCCTTTGTCAGCTCAGGCAATGGTTTCCGATCATCGGTGTTTCCTGGTGTGAGTCGAAAACTGAGTATTTCCCCCAAATGATTGATAATTACATGAAGCTTGAAACCAAAGAACCAACCTGTTGAATTTTTTCCCCGTTCAGCTATCCCATTGAAGACTTTATGTCTGCGGATCCGTAAGTTATCACACACCGCTATCGGAGTAGAATCGGCAACCGATAGCCCCGTGCATTTTCCCTTAATTGACTCAAACAGTGCCGTTAACGCTAAGGCACTACGCGGAAGTAACTCTACACAGCGTGAATAGGATGGCAAGTTAGGAAATTCCTTCCGGAGATATAAGCGGACATAATAGAGATAAAATACCTTGAATTGCCTGAATCGGAGTTGATGAAACAACACAACCAGTGTCATCATTTCCGCCAACGAAAGCTGAGTAGACCGTCTACGACGCTTAGTACCGTTAGTCAGCAAATATTCATGCATTTTTGGCTCGAAGTCTTTGCAAAAATCATCCATCAGGCAATAAAGTTCAGTAAGATTTTCCATAATTGTTTAACAATGCTCTACTCTTTAACCAGACTGTTAGAGTATTTTAACAAAACAGGCTCATTCAACTATTTGAATATCAAGACTTTCTCTTTATTTCTTATCCCGAACTCAGGTTATTTAGATGCGCGGTGAGGGCGCGTTGAAATAAGAGGACGCCTTGTCGCTAAGGAGTCCCTAATAATTTAAAAAATTTGTTCAAGTATTAATCGCGGGACAAAATTGTCCTGCGGTGGTTGTCAATAATGCTGGATGTTCCCATGGTGTATGGGGCTAGAACTTGTTGCTATTCGTTAAGTCAGTTAACAAGCTATACAACAGAAATAAAAGTGAGCTTAGTCCTGAAATGACCCAGGTGGTCAGTTTGACCTCTTGTAATAAAAACAATGAGTTAAATGGTTTTATTGACACTGTATTTTGATGTATTGCTGTAAATACTCCGTCTGCTTTTCGTTCTCAACAATCATCGCTCTGAGACGGAAATAATCTTCTCGAGCTGATGCGCTAAGTTGTGAGGTGGCTTCATCATATCGGCTCTTGGGGGTAGTGGTTTTGGGTATTGGACACACGACGTTGACGCGCAACCACTTAGTGCCAGCACGCACAGCATCATTAAGCTTATCCAGTTCAGCTTTGGCATTATTTAATTTCTCAGTCTGTTGAATATCGAGCTGGTGCAAAGTATCGATCTTTTGCTGTTGCAATTTCACCGCTTCAATTTGCGCTTGATACTGTTGCTTTAACGTTTGGTAGTTTTGTTTGACGGTTTGATAACGGGAGCTGATAAAAACGAGCGATAATATCAATGCAGCAATCATCACTACGATAAATGTGACAGGTCGCCATAGCATATTATGCTCTCTATTTCCCTGCGAGTCATTAACCCTTTCTGTTTTATACCCTCATCGTATACCCAGCGTTTCATCTCATCACACGCCCCTTGTCTGTCACCTGCGTTGAGTTTTTTGAGCAACGTTGACCGCTTGAAATTACCAATGCCAACGTTATAGACAAACGAGTAAAGGGCGGCCTGTGTGAGCGTATTGATATTAACCTTAATCAGTGGGTCAACATAGCGCTTGACGGCTTTGAGGTCATCATTAAGCCACTTATCACATTCCACTTTGGTATACGTCCGATTACGCGCAATATCGTTACCGGTATGACCGTAGCAAACAGAAAGAATACCGCCCCCATCGAAATAGGGTTTAAATTTCAATCCCTCAAAATGCGTTATCATCGCTGAGGCTAAGAACAACGCACTACCGCCCGTTACCATCAGTATTTTTTTCGGTATCTTCATAGTGACGCTCTTTTAACTTGAGTTCCTTCCATTTGTAGTACCAGTTGACTAAGCAGGTCGCAACCGTACAGGTTATCCCTATCAGCGCCACCCATTGGTCAATACTAAAACCCATCAAAGTCGTTAGAATACCTGACAAATAAGCATTGAGGGTTGAGTGTTTTTCAAACATACGCATATACCCTCCCGCTGAGGGTTCCATTGCTTTGAATTAAAAAGGGAGACAGTCGCCTTACTCGTTTATGTTGCTGAATTTGTGAGTGCTGCGGTACGTAAACGAAAAAAGCCAGTGAAGTGACTGACAACACATCCCTTATTTGATATCGTTAAATCGCCATAATTAACAAACAAATAGAAGGAAAAAGCATGTCAGAATCAACATATATCGATCCATCATTATTACCTGCGCTTTCGATGGCTCTGCCTATTTTAGTTTCCTGTCTGGATGACGAAACAAAAAATAAGATTAGCGCCCACGTTGATAAACAGGAGCTCGATTTACTGGCGGCAACAGAGGATAATCAGCCTTTAAAAAAACAAATTGAGACACTAAGACGTTTACTGGGATGCCAAAAACGGTAACCTGGTTATCATTGATTAATGAGCCGTTGAATGTAATTAACGGCTCATGTAGTCCTTTACAATTAAATCAAGTCTTTTATGGGCAAGAAGATTTTCAGCCGGTGATAGACTTTTTGACGATTCCTTCGTACAAAATAGCTCAATCAGATGAATAAAGTCCTTACAGGCTACAAGTTCGTTGCCGTCTTTATCTTTAAAGCCATAACCATGAAAAAAAGATAATAAATCAACCGCTGATTTAGCTGAAAAATCATTCGGTGATTCAATAAAACCATTCATTTTCATTTTACAAACCTCATTTCAACAAAAAACCCCGCAAAAAGCGAAGTTCATAAATTAGCTGACGTTGCTGTCATCCTTATCACAATATCAGGATTTTTACGATCGTAAAGTATTTTTATGCTATTTTTGCACATCAGGATCCATCTCCAGTTTTATATTCAGCATCATCAACATACCTTCAATCACCCCTTCTGCTTTTTGTAATTTTTTTCCTATGTGTGTATCTGAGCAATGGTGTGCATAGGCTAATTGAATAAACGTTTTACCAAATACATAGTATTCAAAGAGTAAATCGTGAATATCACTATTTTTCTGATTTAGTTTAGCCATACAATTTGAAATAATCATGGCATCATCTTCGCAACACTGAGGTCTTGATTTTATTTTGAGCGGAATGAGCCCTTTAAATCCCGCTGCTACCGATGACCAATACACATCTTCTCTATTATCAGCTACCCATGCTCCCCAACGAGCCAATACCTGCTGAATATCGCGCATTAATTCCTCTCCGGCAATAAAAATGGGGGCATGGATGTTAACCATGATGCCCTGTGTTGAATGTTTATTGGTGGTTTAGTGTGTGTGCGCTATCTCTTCGCACATTCGAAAGGTAATGTCTGCCTGATACCAATCCGGTAAGAAAAACTCAATACGTCCTGTAAATCCATCAAGTCGCATGGCTTTCATTCGTTTTAGCTCACTTTTCATTTGACAGTAGATTTCGTCCATTTCACCCACCTTCAGCCTTACGGGGGTGTTCGCCAGCCTCGCTATTTCAGCAATAGTCATCTCGCCATAGGTAATTTCTGCATGCGCGGTAAATTCGTATGGGTCTTCACCTAACTTACGATGACAGCCTACGCAGTGCGAAAAACTATTTAAGGGGTGATAACGGGTGGCTTTGTGTCGTCTTGATTTGAAGTGTGAGCAGTGCAGCTTGGCGCGTTCATGCTGAAAATGTCGTCCGCAATAATCACATATCCAGTTTGTTCTTGCGCGGACTAATTCAGAGAACACGGCATCGTATTTATCTCTTTTTAGTGCCATTTAAGTTTCCTGCGCCTTTTTTAATTTCATATACTCCGAACTCTCCGGTATCGTCACATAACAACCGATGCCAATCGCCCAGCATTCCACTTTTTGCATAAATATATGCATTTCCCCCATATCAAGCTTTGATGTCCTCCTGAGCGTTTTGACGCGCTCTGGCTGCTGTGTGGTCACATTAATACGCTTTACAACTTCATAGCCGAGAAAAGTATGTTTCAACATTTCCTTCACTTGCTCTGCGGTATAGTTAGCGTTGTTAGCACACAGATATTTGCTTATCTCTCCTGTCCACAGGTGGAAAAGGGAATTTTGAGAAAGTGAACGGGTTTTACGGTAAGGTTTGATAATGAGTTGATGCGGTTGTTTTGTTGCAAGGACAGCTTTTAGTGTTTGCCAGACGGATTGTTTTGTTGATTCGTGGAAGAGTAGCTTGTCTTCCAAATGCGCCTCCTGTTATTTTTCATTTCAAGAATGCATGGTTAAACAAGACAAAAAATACATATACCATTGAGATAGCTAAAGATGTGACAGCCACCACGGCTAAAGACTTTAAAGAAATAATAAACCACGTACTGTTGTCGATTGTGATAGTTAACATTATCACCGACATCACAACACCTAAAAAGCAAAATAGATTCATGCTGATTCTGTAAATAAAGTTAATTATTTCATCCATCTTTAAAACTCCTCTGGCGGTGCTGGCAATGGCATCCAATATTTTATGATCCCATCATTTTCAATATAAATATTGCCAAAATACCAGCCGTCATATTCTTGTCGATAATATCCAACTAAAACATTACCTCTTTCAGTGCAGACAAGAACATCTTCTGTGTTTAAAGGCAACTCATCTTCACATTTAATCCAGTTCATCACCTAATCTCTCTCATCTCCACGCCTTTAGCGGTATAACCGGTTACCTGTTTCCCCGCTATCCGTTGACGCTTTTTCGTCAAAAAATGGATATGGTCTTCGTAAACATAACAGTATTCACCATCGACGAGGATGTGTTTAAAAGCTTTTACTGGTTGTTTTGCATACTGCACAAACGGATAATTATCTCTATATATCAAAGCATTAAGTGGGCATAACGATTGCCTAGCTATAACAGTTTGTTTTTTGTACTGCACAAATGGAGTTAACTTATTATTTTTAATGCTTTCTTTTGTGCGCAACTCTTTAAGTGCTTTTGGGTTTATTAATTGCATTTGTCGCCCCTAATCTGTTGGGATGGAGTCATTAAGGTTGCAAACATATCGATGCGCTTACTGACTTCTCGCACTGCTTGAGTAGGTGACATGCCTGATTCAATGGCTGACTGAAACGTTGCTTGCTCTATCTTCTGCATACAAAGAAGAATACCAAGCTTTTGGTCATTGGCTTTACTTCGCTCACCTGAACATAAACCCGCTAAACGGTTCTCAATGTTTGCCAGATTGATGTAGTGATGTTTCTCAGCACCTAAATCACGTAAAGCATCACGGGACTCATGGTAATGAGGTAAATACTCCCTTCTAATAGGTTCAGCAGCCCGTTTTTTAGCGAATGCTTTTGTGACATCCAGCTTAAATTGCGTCATTTTCTCGTAATCACGTCCACGGACAATGCGACACATAAAATCAAACTGGTTTTCATTGAGTAGAACATACTTATGTTCACGCGCACCCAGTTGAATAGTATTTAATCGCTCCGTTTGAAACGGAAGGATGCCAAACTCACGTAAGTTTTTTGAGTTCTTTCTAATTAATTCATAAAGATGTTTATGTTTAATACTTAGCCTTTTGGCAAACAGACGACTATCTATTCTGGGCTCCGTTCTATGTTGAATTAAAATACCGGAGTCCTCACTTTGGGCACAAAGAAGCCCTTCACGGTTATTCACCGTGTTTTGAATTTTCATATTTTTGCCTATTTAATATTTATTTGGTCGGGTTTAGCGGATTACAGGTGAAATTTTCTATTAACACTTTTGGCAATTTGCCACGCTTTCCAGCTTTGCCACTGCCAACAGTCCAGTAGTAACCTATCTCGCTAAATTGCATTTTGAACATGGACGGCTGGGATAACATTTTCAGGCAATCCTGTTCTGAGAGTTCCCTGTCACTATAGTGCCACCAATACACGGGTGCACCGCCATCCTTAACAATGGTTGCTTCGATTTGGTATTTCATTGAGGGTGTCCTGATTAGAATTTCTTATCGGAATAGCGCTTAGGTTCTTTTTGAGGTTGGCTTTTTGCTGCGGCTACATGCTGGTCAACAGGGAAAATACTTAGTCCTTTCTGGTCAACGTAAACCGTGCCTGTTTTACCATGTCGATTTAACCGTAATATGAGTTCTGTTAGCGTTTTATCTGCGTCAGGGTCATAAACCGATTCTCGATGAATCCCTAACCAATAATCGCAATCCTGCTCAATCTGACCCGTATCACGGCTGTCACTGGGCATAGGTCTTTTGTTGGTGCGCTGTTCTAAACTTCGGTTTAATTGTGTTAATAACACGACAACAGTATTAAGTTCTTTTGCCAAGACTTTTAACCCTTTGGTGATATTTCCGTAGGCTAAATCGTTTCTGTCAGCTTTCTCAGTCTGCATAAGCGTTAAATAATCAACACCAATAAACCCAATATCCCCTGTTTTACGTTTTATTTTTCGACATTCTGATTGTATGTGATGCAAAGTCATGGCGGGCGTATCATCAATCCAGATATTTGGGCACTGTTTGAGTCGGCCAATCGCATTACATAACTCATCCCATTCATGCTCTTCCAGCTTCCCATAAAACCGATTTGAATTAAGATTAGATTGTTGGCTTAATGTTCGCTCGGCTAACTGACAATCAGTCATTTCCATACTAAATAACAATACTGTTTTCCCTTGATTGGAAACGTTTTTCGCCATTTCAGTCAGCACTGTGGTTTTACCCATCTTTGGGCGTGCGCCAACCACGAACAACGAGCCATTAACGATTTGCTTAGGTTTCAGTAAGTCGTCAAAGTCCCTAAAGCCTGTTTTGAGTCCGCAGTGTTTCTCGGGGTTGTCTTGACGGTCACAAATATCTGTGAATACGCCATCCAGTATGTCATCAATCCGACGAAGTCCTGCCTTATTTCCAATCTTGCCAAACTTTGCAGCTTCATCAATTAGACGTTGCGCCATGTCGATTTTATCAGTAAATCCTAAAGCATTAGGCTGAATAAACAGTTTTTGTATCTCAATGGTTTTTTCAACAGTATAGCGCCCTGCCGCACACTCTTTGATGCTTTTTGCGTAACTGACGATGTTTGCGGCACTCGGGATATTTTTGGCTATCTCAGCAAGATAGGCAAACCCACCCGCTTTTTGCGCCATCCCTGATTTGGACAATGCTTCATCCACCGTGATAATATCGATTGCCTGACGTTTCACGCACATCGCGCGCATTTCTGCATAAATCAATCGGTGGTGAGTAGCATAAAAATCATCGGGGCTTAGCAGTGAAAAAACCCTCCAGGCATTATCGCTCATCGGGTCTATCAACAAACCACCAATAACACTTTGCTCAGCAGCGATGTTATTAGGTACTTGATTAATACTATATCTCATTGAGTCATTCCTTAAATCTAAAACTCGCCGTATCTCATTCTGAGCAGCGATAAAATTTTAGTGGTAAATAACGCCTTATAATGGATTACAGGGTGTTTAAAAGGGTGTCTGAATGGTAAATTGAGATTGAATTTTAAACCTGAAGAAAAATGCTAACTTTTAACTTCGGTCATTTGCTCTATCCTCCTTGACGAATACATAGCACTTGTCGGTGATTAAATAATCAATGTTTTTAGCTCTCCAGTAACCCCCTTTGCCATCCGGTCTATCTTCAGTCATCCAGCGACAATGATTGGCTATGTAGTTCAGATAACCTTTCCAGTTCTCAATCGTGAATGGTTCGTTATGGCTTTTCAGGTATTCACGATTACATCGTTGCCAAAATGTCCGCATCTTAGATTTACGACTATCTCGTAGAACTCCTACCCTCGACATTTCAGGTAAAATTTCGTGATAGGCATCAATCATCGCCTGGTAAGGAACCGCTTCTGATTTCTTCGATTGAGATTTATTGACTGAGGGTGATGGGTTGTTTTCGATAGGAAACTTACCAACTACATCTTTAGATGTAGTAATATTTTCTTTTTTCTTTAAGATATTTCTTTTGTGTGTCTCCAATCTAGAGACAACATCTGTCTCCAACTTAGAGACATTTTTTGTCTTCAAATTAGAGACAGTGTCTCTAGATTGATTAATCCAATCTGAAACCGTTTTATTTACGCCTATTTTATTGCCCTCAAGAATTAAATAGTGCATTGTAATCAATTCATTTTTTGCTTTATTCACATTCTGTCTTGATAAACAAGTGACTTCTGCAATTTGGGAATCAGAAATACGATCAACCTTTTTGCCAAAACCGTATGTTTTTCTTACAATTGCCAACATAACTTTTAGTTGTCTGGCTGTAAGATCTGAACTCGCCAAAGACTCCAGTAACTCATTCGCTACTCTGGTATACCCATTTTCAATCTCAGCCACGGTATTCTCCCTGACTTCGTTTTTAACTCTCACGAGTTTCGCACCAATAAAAAAACGCTCTATTTTTAAGTTTAATTCAGCATAATATGTAAATAGATAAAACCTTATAAATTAAATATAACTTATTGTAAATTAAGTAAATTTATGCATTTCAGTAACTTGCAGATTAATCATTACTTTTAAGCCATTTCTAGAATTTTATAGGCCTGTGCGAAACTCGTGTTTATGTTTTCCGATTTTATATCGTGGAGTTTTCTATTTATTTAGTAAATAGCATTATCAATTTCAGATTGATTCTTTGCATCATTATTCTGATGTCTGACGATGTGACGGAAGGAATTAAAAACAAGATGATGGAATATGAATATCATAATCACCAAGATAATCCATCAAATAATGAGAATCACAGCTATGACAAATCGACGTAGAAAATATTTTTCCATTATAATTAGTCTTGCCTCCCGTTGGTTGAAGTATCGATATTACTCTATTTTGGTAGCAGTGTGCACAAAGATAGTGAAGATTGACCTCATCATTAGCCGAAAGCTTAGACCGATATACTATCGACCCCGCCGGAGTTTTATGCATTTCATAATTAGCAGACTGGCTCGCAAACATCTCGATTTTAGCATTTTCATCTGTCAGCTTCATTGTGATTTGTTTCTCTGCATGATAAAGGCTTGCAAGTTCTGAGTTAAGCATCTGTAAATCCGTAATCTTTTCTCTGAGTTCTCCAACCGCTTGATTAATTATCACTGCATCACGATTGCCAATAATAACTTTCAAAAGGTCATAACACTGCTTGGTTAAAGTCACACCTGATAATATATCCATTTTATAATCTCTATCACTGTAGGGGTAAGATTATTTTAACCGATTTCTCTCTGTAGGGGTACAAGAGAAACCACCGAGCCTGATGTGGTAAAAAGACAGGCAATCAAATCAATTTAAGGATGTGTGAATGCGGCTATGCGCTCGTGGGACATTCAACACACTATAAATTATCTTTCAAAAATAGCTAAATATAGTTTGATTGCGTTTACCCGTCCGTGAAGACTGTAATCGGACACCGAGAGGCACTCGGCACACATCCTACCTTTTCAGTAAATGTTAACGAGGGATACACATCATGAGATTGGATAATCCACACATTGTAACGGCAAAACACCCAAATATGGGAAATCTGGTTGGGGTGACTAATGGTAGCCGTAATTTGAGCGATGCGAAATACTTAAGCAGCATTGATATATGGAATGACGACGACATGGAAACAAGAACTTTCAAAGAAATTATACAGTGCTTAACAAAAGAAAATAAGCGTCTTAAAAAAGAGAATGTAAGACTGATGAAGATACATCGTCAGATTGGAGGGCTGTGCAGGATTTGAAACTGCAACCGAGCAATTAGAAGAATTTAAGTATTGCCGTTGCAGCACTAATAGTCACAACGATTATACCACCAAGTTTTAAAAGTAGTCCAGTAGCAATAGTTTCAACGTCTTTACGAATCAAGGCTATCTGACCATCAGTTTTCTCGAAACGTAAATTCATCTCAGCAGATAAATCTTTGCGAACATCAGCAATCTCAGCAGATAAATCTTTGCGAACTTCTGCAATCTCAGCAGATAAATCTTTGCGAACTTCTGCAATATTGCGATTTACCTCAATAATATCAGCTTTAGTCGCAACATCCGCAACCTCATGCGATCTACGTACAACAAGTGAAATGGCTCTGGCTTGTTCTCTGGAAATGCCAGCATTTTCTAGTTCTTCTGATGCTTGTAATGTATCAAATGCAACCTGACCCATAGAGAATCCTCCTTTTGAGTAAGTATAACGGGTTTAGGGTTCGATCTGCAAAATCTTTCATCAATTAACTTTGAGGAATTTCTACATGCAAAATTTAATTAACATCGAAACAAAAAACATTAGTGGTCAATTAATACAAACGGTTAATGCTCGTGATTTACATGCGTTTTTGGAAATTGGTAAAGATTTTTCCAACTGGATAAAAGATAGAATTAAACAATATGGATTTGTAGAGGGCGATGATTTCATTATTGTTGAAAATTTGAGCTCGCCAAAACTGGCGAGTGCAAAATCTCGACAACAAATGCTTAAAGAATACGCAATCTCTCTCAATATGGCAAAAGAACTATCAATGGTTGAGCGTAACGAAAAAGGGAAACAGGCCAGACAGTATTTTATTGAATGTGAAAGACGGATTTTGCAACCTAAATTATCTAATGACCCAACAACTTTAGGCTTACCCAATTTCCTTGACCCTGCTGAATCCGCAATTGCATGGGCTGAGCAACATAAAAAAGTTCAACTGTTAGGTGTACAGGTTCAACAACTTGAAACCGAAATCGATAGCCTAAAAAACCTGTTCCAGGTTGGTATGACACCCGTCCAGTTTTGCAAACAACTTAATGGCGTAAACATGAACCAGGTCAACCTTTTTTTAGAATCGCGTCATTTTCTCTACGATGCAGAAAAGGATATCAGCAAGGCTCATGTCTGGCGTGTTCATTCTTATGCAAGAGATAAATATTTAACCGAATCACCCTTCATCATGACAAACGATTATGGGCAACGTCAGTGTTACAAAATCATTCTGCTAAAAAAGGGGGCTACATGGCTATATAACCAATACCTCAAAAGTAAGCTACCGATGAAGAAAGACTGGAACGGTGAATTTACTCACGATAAATATAGTCAGGTGGCCTAAGATGACGATGAATCAGGACGTTATTATCGCTCGTATCATTGCCGCATCCAAAGATATTTTTGCTTGCGAAAAAGCCATCGTAACGCTGAAAGATATTTATCATTCTGCCATACGCCAATATTTGCTCAAAAATGGTGACCCAAGAGCGCATTGTGGTTTACTTAGTCCAGAAAAACCAGAATACGAAGGGGTCATCGAGCATACAAAGCCCCACTATAGGGCGTTAATGAAGAAAAAGCGTGAACTCTATAACGCACGTCGTCGACACCGCAAAGCAACACAGGCGCTACTCAAATATCAATCAAAGAAAACGGACGAATAAAGACCGGATTCTACCAATCAATCACACCTGAATATCAATTGAGAGTTAACAATATGAACCAGCTTAAACAGCAGGAGCTACGCTACGTCTTAAATAGTGACAGCTTCGCCAGAAAAGACGCCATAAAAATTATCCCCACCGTGTTAATCATCGCGTTGGCAAGCCTCGTTTTACTGTTAGCAAGATAGGAGGTCACATGAGTCCTTACGCCATGCAAGATTACTGGTACGAACAACAGCAAGAAATTGCTTATTGGGAGGACAGGCTGGACGACGAAATCAGCGAACTAGTCCAGCCTGTTTATGACTGCCTACCTTCCTCAGTGATGAAAAAACTCAGTAATGAGGATTTTGACGATATCTGGAAGGCGCTGTTTGACCATTTCAAAAATGAGAATATCCATCAGTACAAAGCACTTCGAGCGCCCAAGAGGAAATATCTATGAGCGACATACAACATACTGAAAAAGAAAAAAGTTTTCAACAACAGGTTTGGGAAACGCTGTCGGCGATTAATGTTAACGATAAAGTTGAAAAGAAAAGCGGCCTTTCTTATCTCTCATGGGCGTGGGCATGGGGCGTATTAATGGCACATTACCCAGAATCCTACTATGTCATTGATGCCGTTAGCTATAACAATGATGGCAGTGCGATGGTGTCATTAACCCTCACCGTCAAACAGGGTAATAACGAATGTCCCCGCAAAATGTGGTTACCCGTTATGGATTACCGGAATCAGGCTATTTCCACTCCTAACGCCGTTGATATCAACAAAGCGCTGATGCGCTGCCTCACTAAAGCCATTTCGATGTTTGGATTAGGATTTTATATCTATGCGGGTGAAGATTTACCTGAGCAGGAAAAAGTTGTGATGCAGAAAGAAGAAGCGCAACAAAAGGCTCGTTACAATCAATTAATCAAGGAATTAGAAATAGCAGCAAAAGGCGGTGTTGAATCAATGAAATCCCATTGGCTGCAATTAAAACCAGAAGAGACGGATATCATTGGCGAAGAAAATAAAATGGCTATTTATCGCAACATTGCAATGAAAAATGAGGCTAATCATGAAGCAGAAAACGGACGAGTGGTTTCAGGCAAGGCTTGGGAAAGTCACCGCCAGCAATTTACACAAGGTGTTATCCAAAGGCAAGGGAACAACACAACGAAACTACCTCATGCAGTTAGTCTGTGAAACCCTTACCGGACGACGAGAAGAAATTAAAACTAATCAGGCTATTGAACGGGGGAATGCCCTTGAACCTAAAGCCAGAGCAGGATATTGCCTCAATGAGTTTGATGTCACGGTCACCGAAGTGGGCTTTATTCCCCACCCGACTATTGCGCTATTTGGCGCTAGTCCTGACGGCCTGGTTAATGATGATGGACTTATCGAAATAAAATGTCCTAACACTACTACTCACATTGAAACCATTGTCACAGGGAAACCCAAGTACGAATACCTGTTACAAATGCACGGCCAAATGATGTGCACAGGCAGAAACTGGTGCGATTTTGTCAGCTATGATGACAGACTTCCCCCTAACCTGGCCTACTACAAAATCCGAATTATCAAGGATGATGATTTAGTTAACGAAATTGAACAAGCCGTTCAAGCATTTATTGAAAAACTGAAAGCAGAACTCAGCAAAATTAATCAATATGTGGAGGCTCCATGGCAAACCAGAACCAGTGTCACTTTACCGGACGCATCGGCAAATTAGAAATCCGCTACACCCAGGATAAAAATCCCATATCCGTATTTTCTCTCGCTATCAGCAAATCAAGAAAAGACAACAGCGGTCAATGGATTGATGACACAACATGGATAAACTGCAAGGCATTTAAGCAAATAGCGGAATATATCAATAATTATGCACAAAAAGGTACTTTTGTTCGTATTACTGCTGCCTATCAGGAAAATAAATGGACAGACAAATCCGGTCAGCAAAGGATATCCCCCGAATTTTTAGTCAATGACGTTGAAATATTGGGCAACCGGAAAGAGAAGAAACCGCAGGAAAGCCAAGGTAGAACGGGTATACCAACCACTAACCCTATTCATCAAGCTGATTTTGAAGATGAAGATATACCTTTCTAGACGCTAATTATACCGGAGGTTAAGTTATGAAACTTAACATCATTAAATTATTAATCACGACATTATTGTTTATCAGCGCGGCATTTGCTTTCGAATTGATAGTTGGTCACATTGCGCACGCCGATGCCGTCATTGACCCACAAATCAGGTTTAAGCATGGTGAATTAGGCAATATTCATTTAGGCGGACAAGAGCTACTGGTTATTGGCATTATGATAGTCCCTGCACTCTTGATTTATATAGGAATATTCATCGATACCTTGAAGAAATAGTTACAAAGCAAGAAGTCATTACCCCACCTAACCTATTCCACTGAGTCAACATCTATATTCATTCATCAATTTTAACTATTGAGGAATTGCTATATGCAAAATTTAATTAACCTGAGTTCGGGATAAGCATTATCAATTATACTTGAAGATACGTACCTGCAACAGGTATCTTTGGTTTAGATGGCATTAAACAATATGCAACCAGTCCGCCTAATAAATTCACTACAAAGTTAGCCGGAGAGCGATGTCGCGTATGCTCTATTTGACAAAGATTTTTTAACTCATCAAATACCGTTTCAATGACAGAACGATGACGCAAGATGGCTTTGTCGAAACAAGTCTGTTTAATAGGCTTCATTTTCTTCTTGATATTCGTTATAAGGCTAATTCCCATCGTTTTGAGTTGCTGTTTCAGTGAAGCCGATAAATACCCTTTATCTGCGTACAAACAACCAGAAAGATCCTTTGTCAGCTCAGGCAATGGTTTCCGATCATCGGTGTTTCCTGGTGTGAGTCGAAAACTGAGTATTTCCCCCAAATGATTGATAATTACATGAAGCTTGAAACCAAAGAACCAACCTGTTGAATTTTTTCCCCGTTCAGCTATCCCATTGAAGACTTTATGTCTGCGGATCCGTAAGTTATCACACACCGCTATCGGAGTAGAATCGGCAACCGATAGCCCCGTGCATTTTCCCTTAATTGACTCAAACAGTGCCGTTAACGCTAAGGCACTACGCGGAAGTAACTCTACACAGCGTGAATAGGATGGCAAGTTAGGAAATTCCTTCCGGAGATATAAGCGGACATAATAGAGATAAAATACCTTGAATTGCCTGAATCGGAGTTGATGAAACAACACAACCAGTGTCATCATTTCCGCCAACGAAAGCTGAGTAGACCGTCTACGACGCTTAGTACCGTTAGTCAGCAAATATTCATGCATTTTTGGCTCGAAGTCTTTGCAAAAATCATCCATCAGGCAATAAAGTTCAGTAAGATTTTCCATAATTGTTTAACAATGCTCTACTCTTTAACCAGACTGTTAGAGTATTTTAACAAAACAGGCTCATTCAACTATTTGAATATCAAGACTTTCTCTTTATTTCTTATCCCGAACTCAGGTTAATTACTATCGATTCTAATCAATTACCCATTATCGAGTGGAAAAATGTTCGGGTTGTCACTACTGAAACCCTTGCTAAGGGGTATGGTGCCAGCATGAAAAACATTCAGGATAATCTAGCCAATCATAAAGCTCGTTTTGTTGAAGGTATCCATTATTTCAAGCTGGAAGGTAATGAATTACAACAGTTTAAGAGGGTACCCGATAATATCGGGTTGGTTAGTAAATATACAAGTCAGCAGATTTTATGGACAGAAAAAGGTGCAGCTCGTATGTCAAAAATTGTTGATACTGATGAAGCATGGTCTTTCTTTGAAAAAATGGAAAACGCCTATTTTCGTCCCGCTCCATCTCCAAAAGCATTACCTGGAAATTATATTCAAGCATTGGAAGCGCTAGTTGAATCAGAAACACGAGTTTCGCACAGGCATATAAAATTCTAGAAATGGCTTAAAATCAATGATCAATCTGCAAGTTACTAAAACACATGAATTTTCTTAAATTACAATAAGTTGTATTTGATTTATAAGGTTTTATCTATTTATATATTATGCTGAATTAAACTTAAAAATAGAGCGTTTTTTTATTGGTGCGAAACTCGTGAGAAAAAGAGAAACTGATTATTGCTGACGAACGTGATAAAGCTTTGCGTACAAAATCACAAATCAGCCGTACTCGTGAAGCTTCTGCAATGGGTAAACTTAGTGTGGCTACCCGTAAAAATAGGGAATTGACAGAGCGGTTGGGAGAAAGCGTGAAACATGCCACCATCACAGCAGTAAAGAATGCCACGGGAAAAGAGTATAAGTTTGCCCCTCTTCGCAAATGGTGTCGTGAGAATCAAGTGGAAGCAACCGAAGTACCTGATATTCGTTATGGTCAGGTTAAGTCATGGCCTGCTGAATCATGGCTACAGGTATACGGTATCAATCTCAAATCGTTATTTGCTAATAGCCAACGTATTCACTAGACACGAGTTTCGCACCAATAAAAAAACGCTCTATTTTTAAGTTTAATTCAGCATAATATATAAATAGATAAAAACTTATAAATTAAATTCAAGTTATTGTAATTTAATAAAATTTATGTGTTTTAGTAACTTGCAGATTAATCATTACTTTTAAGCCATTTCTAGAATTTTTATATGCCTGTGCGAAACTCGTGTAGAGATTGACCACTATTTGGTATTTCTGCATCACTCAAAAAAATGCCAGCTCAAGGCTGGCCAACACCAGGGAAAATGTTGCTGTTAACCAACACACAACGGCAACAATACTACCACAAACACTTCATAAATGACCATATTTAAATCAACATTTACATTCATTTAATAAATAAAATAAAGAGTTTTACACTATTTATTAAAAAATAACTAGAGGAACTGTATGAATAACACCCAGGAATACCGAACAACGTTACATCATGTAAAAGCAGGGGTGCAGGTTATTTATCATGGTGAAAGGATGAAAATAATTGGATTGAAGGAAAAAAAATTAACAAACAAAGGATTGATATATCAATTTGATACCGATGGAGAAAGCGGAATTTTAACCGGAAATGGCAGTAATAAAATCACTGTCTTAGAAAAAATAAACGACTTGCATAAAAGTAAAAGCTGGTATGTTTAGGAGATGAAGTGAAGTATGACCTGATACTCGCAGACCCACCCTGGCAATACCAAAACAAAGCATCAAAAGGCGCAGCAAATAACCCCTAATAATCTACCTGATTAAATCATATCCCTAACCTAACAAACACTGAATATAAACATTCGCACTTAGTCATTGGTTTCTGTGGGGCAATGAAGCGCCTGAAAATAGTGTGAGTTTGTATAATACAAGGAGATTAAAAAATGCTCATTAATAATAACAAATTAATGAAAGCTAGTTTATGGGGTTCTCGTGAATTTGAAGAAGGCTCAATACCTGATAATAGAACAATTAAACGATGGATTGAAGTAGGAAAACTCAAGGGTAAGATCGTTGATGGTTCTATATGGCACGAGTTTCGCACCAATAAAAAAACGCTCTATTTTTAAGTTTAATTCAGCATAATATGTAAATAGATAAAACCTTATAAATTAAATATAACTTATTGTAAATTAAGTGAATTTATGCATTTCAGTAACTTGCAGATTAATCATTACTTTTAAGCCATTTCTAGAATTTTATAGGCCTGTGCGAAACTCGTGTATGGGTTGTTTCATCTGAACGGTGGGGAACTGATTCTATTATCTCATCACATGTCAATGAATTAATACGAGATTCATAAAATGGCGGCTCGTCCAAGAAAGAGGGAGTATCGTAATCTCCCTGATTTTCTTTTCTTCGATAAATCAAAAAATATTTACAGATTGGTTTTAATAAATGGAAAAAAGAAAAATATCGGAAATGACAAAGCATTAGCTATTGCCATTGCTAGAGAATATAACAATATAATGCGCCCATTATTAGATATATCTATAAATTCTTTAATTCAAGAGTCTGGTGGTAAATTTGGCGAAGGACTAACATTTTCTGAACATGTTGAACATTTATTTAAGAGAATAGTAAAAGATGAAACCCCATCAATAACAACATTAGCTGATTGGAAGAATGATATAGAAAGAGTAAAAGAATTTTTTATTAATATTCTTTGCACAGAAATATCGCTTGAACATGTTAATGAATATATCAACAAATATCATGGGAACGCATCCGCTAACGTACAAAATAGAAAAGTTTCTTTTTTAAAAAAATTATTTAGCTACGCCATTGATGAATCTTTAATGCTAGATAATCCAGCAGAGCGAAAAAAACGCAGACGTACAGATAAAAAAGTTAGACACCGTTTATCTTTCGATGATTTCAAAAAAATTAGAAATGCCGCTGAACCATGGTTAAGAACTGCTATGGATCTTACGTTACAAACCACTCAAGCAAGGTTAGAAGTCTCTCGTATAAGATACAATATCAAATCACCACAAGAAGGTATTTGTGGATGTATATGGTATAAAGAACCTCAAAATAATATTTATGGAATGCTTTATATACATCGTCAAAAAGTTCAAGATAAAGAAGCATCACATATACACGAGTTTCGCACCAATAAAAAAACGCTCTATTTTTAAGTTTAATTCAGCATAATATATAAATAGATAAAACCTTATAAATCAAATACAACTTATTGTAATTTAAGAAAATTCATGTGTTTTAATAACTTGCAGATTGATCATTGCTTTTAAGCCATTTCTAGAATTTTATATGCCTGTGCGAAACTCGTGATATAGCTATACCTATTGGCGCTAAGCTAAAAGAAATAATTGATAATAGTCGTGACTCTATCGCAAGTCCGTATGTTGTCCATAGACTTCCAATAAAAAGACCAAGCAAAATAAGTAGTGAGATTCATCACCCTACTCAAATCGCGCCTGATTACTTGAGCAGAGCATTTTCTAACTTGAGAGATCAACTAGGGGTAACAGCACATTTAACACTAGCTGAAAGACCAACATTTCACGAAATTCGCGCATTAGCGGCACACTTGTTTAAAATTAATGGATTAGACCCTCAAGCAAGAATGGCACATAGTGACGCAAAGTCAACCAAAATATATACTCAGAACCATGTAGATTGGGTAGAAGTACCTCACGGAGAGATATCATTATGACGGGGAAAAACTCAACTTAAGTTATTGATGTATATAATGAATATATTGTAATTTATGCACTGTTTGTTTATACAGCTAAACTACTATTTATATATTAAATATCAATTAGTTACATGGTAATTAGTTGCCGTCATGGGGTGTCGGGGGTCGGAGGTTCAAATCCTCTCATGCCGACCAAGATTTACTAAGAAAACCAATCAGTTATGATTGGTTTTTTTGTGCCTGAAATTCACCGATGGTAAAATTGGAGTAAGATGATCGATAATTATTGGTGGTTTTCTGCTCTTTCATTGGTCTATCGCATCAAAGACTTCATATAAATCAATTTTCAAAATTTATAATTAAATAAAATAGCGTTTAAATTAATACTGCCTAATTTGAAAGTAAAATGAAAAAGATAACATTTTTCCTTATGGTAGCTTCTTTGTTTTCTTATTCAGCTAATCAAAAACTGATATAAGGGGAATTACCAAAGCTGACGGGACCACTAGTTATGTCCAAGTTACCTATTTTTCTTCAGTGCTCAATTAAATTGTTGATCCCTATTGTTCATTAGTAGTATCTGGCTTTCATTTATGGTAAACAATTTAGACACTGAACCTGAATAGCGGAAAGAACCGCTATCAATACAGCAAAGAAGAAAAGATTACATGCTATTACAACGGCTGAACCGAAAATTACTATAAAGAATTCTGTCTATAATATCTTCTCCCTTCATCGCTATTAATCCTTGCTTTTATTATCACTCTCTGAATTTTTTGATGTGGATAATTCATTTTGTTCTGTTGGCCTAACAACCATTGCAGGCATATACTTTTGCTCTGAAACACTTTCTGTCACAACTTTTTTATCAGTCATTGATAAATCTTTTTTATTTGGCGGTGGTAACTAAAAAACCACTTCAACTGATGTGGTTAAAAGCAGGCACTAATAACCGTGTGGAGTAATGCACAAAAATAAAGATGCTGTTTGTTAGTTAATTTTCTATGTCGTAGCACCCAGCGGTTATCTATTGTCACACTTGCCAAGGGCGTGATGATAATGCTGTTAGTTAACCGCTTTTTTATCTATAAAAAATAATTAAATAAAGTATCTTCGCCAACAAAATTTTAGTTGTCTTAGGACACAATTTTGGTGGAACTATTGCACAACGGCTAGCAGAAATAGAATCATCTCGTATAAAGCGTTTGATCTTCCATAATGCATTTGTTTTACGTGATGGAGAATTACTTTATGATATGTACCCACCTATTTTTCACGAAATATGGGAAAAAATAGCCATTGATAATAAAATAATGCTCCCTTTTGAGATTTTTAGAGAGTTATTTATTGGTGATGTTGAATTAGAAAAAGCAAAGGAAGTTTATGATAATTTTTGGTCCCCATGTTGTGCTGCAAGTCATTACGATAAAGTACCGCTAAAAACATTTGAATCACTATCAATTCCTCGTAGCATAATATATGCGTCAAGAGATAATGCTCTTCCTGTTGGTAAGTATGACTGGCACCCTAAATTTAGCAATCGTCTGAATATTTATCGTTTTACTGAATTACCAGGAAGCCATGAAGTATTATTCAGTAATCCTCAAAGACTTACTGAATGTATAATACACGCTAGTAGACCTTAATTTCTTTTTATTTTAATAAAATTATTTTAAACAAGCATGGTATATAACCTGTACAGAGGATTTATTCAGAGGTTGTAATCCTCTCATGCCGACCAATTTTTACTTAGAAAACCAATTAGTTATGATTGGTTTTTTGTGCCTGAAATTTACGTGGGGTAAAATTAGGATAAAATTGACAAAAAATTCACTTGCTAGTGAATGACCAATAATTTTGATTCAGACAATCCTGCTGAGTCGTTAATAACCAGCTGATTAGTCGTTTTAATTTATGGTCTATTTTATTTCATTGCCATAAATGAATTACCACTATTGCAGGACAGAAAGTAAAAAAAAGCCAGCTAAGCTGGCCAAAACACACAGGAAAAAATAATGATGTAAGACAAATATCTAAAATATAAAGTCATTCAATTGCAGCGAGAAACGAAACATAACACAAATTTGCTTAAATATTGATCTGAAAACTAATTAGTATGATATCCATCACAGCTTAATACTCTAAATTACAAAAATGTAATTGATCTGATCTAATGACAAACAATAAATAACAAATGAAAAATGGTATGGAAAATAATTTTCTGCCCTTTTCAGTAATTTGCTGGACCAGACCACTTACCTAATCGGCATAAGCAATTTATTCATTTAACCATTTGGCCAACCAAACCCTCATTTCATGATTAAACTACGCTAAAGCAATAAATTAACTACTAAAACATCGTCTCCCTACTAATAGCTAAATGAAAAATTATGACTGAAAAAGCTTTATAATAACGCCCTGCCAAATCTGATAGTTTTAACAACCTATTTTAATAAGCAAAACAATCCAACGTATTTTACTCAATTGCTGCTAGCTGTATCCTACTATGCAATCAGCAATAAAATTATATATGTTGTTTGCAGTATTTTATTTAATACACCAAATGATTATTAATGCGGTAGAAGTTAATAAGTTGCTATAAATTTAACCAGTCATGACTGGACGGTATACAAATTAACGGCAAAAAGTATATAATACTGTTTGATGCTTAAACCATCAAACAAGTAATAAATTAACTGATAAACAGTCTGTGTTCATAGGTGGTTATTATGTCAACATTACGGAATTGGATTACCAGATACTTTCCGAGTGATCATCAAAAAATGAGCAAAAGACAAAATGATAAAATTTCCGCATTTGTACGTGTTGACAAAAGCGGTGCCGCTTATATTCCCTCTAATGAAATTGCCGCATTACCCGAAGTAAAAGAAATGCAAAAGATGGCTAGCTTGATTGTAAAACAGAAAAAAACCAGTACAAGGAAATAGCTTGTTAGCATTACTACTTATTCCCATTTTAGTTAGCGGCTATATTATGATAGTCCTAAATCCCTATCACTACTTTAGATTACATAGGCACGATGGACAGCTTTTATACTTAAAAGTAGCTACTTATGGTATACTTTTTGCTTTTTTGCACTACGATAATTGGCGTATTAATTAAATTCTTGTTGCCAAGCTTTCATCTGATAGATTTGATTGCAAAAAATTTTACCCTTACTGGTGATAAAAAAATGATCATATCTATGCATTGTTAACATTATTATCAGTCACATCAATTTTATTTTCATGGATATACGTTTTTTTTGTTTGGGTAAAAAACTATATACTTGGCTATTTTTACAGTAAAAAACATTTAGCGACTTACAATAATATATGCCAAGCTAAAAATGCGAGAGTACTGAGAAAAACATTGTCGAATCGTACTATTGACTGCATGTTACTTGATGCCCTTGAGTCAACACCTAAGCGTCCAGTATTAATAAACCTCTCTTCAAAAAAGGTTTATATTGGCATTATCAGCGGATTATCCGATCCAAACGAAAAAGAAGAACCAAATAAATATATCTCTTTCTTTCCCGTTATGTCCGGTTATCGAGACAAGGATACGATGTTATTAGAATTTACAAATGTATATCCTAGCAAGATAAAAGATTTAAATATTGTTGTTTCTACTGACGAAATATCTCATATCTCTTGGTTTGATTTTAAACTCTATAATAGTGTCAATAATTCAGCAGCAAAAGAAGAAAAAAGAAACACCAAAATTAATTAAAAATATTAGGCTTGATGGTATCTATCTTGTCGGGTAAGCAGACTATTAAATTAATTATAAAATGAGTAGCAAAAATATAAAAAATAGTATGAATAGCTTACCTTAAGAGTAAAAATCAGTATCATAAGTTGTAATATTATAAAGAATTAACATAGGAAATACTATAAACCATCAGAATTAAAAAATAAATTAATTTTAAAAAAATTTTTTTAAAATTAATTTAAATAACCTAAAATATATTTTACATCTATTTTGACATTAACAAACATAAGAGTTTTTTAATTTTATTTTTAATATAATTTAAACCAACCAAATTAGAAATATACAATTGTTTAATTATATTAATATTTTGCCTTTATCGATAAAAATCCACATTCAATTTCTAAATTAAGCTACCGCTTCTAATACTATACTGTATATTACCATGAATTTATTTAATAATATTTACGCTGGCAATATCAACTACATTAAATATAAAACTTGATTAATCTCACTCTGTAACATATTTAAATTACAAGCAAATAATCAACGTAAACTATCTTATAGATAAGAGCAATACACGAGTTTCGCACCAATAAAAAAACGCTCTATTTTTAAGTTTAATTCAGCATAATATATAAATAGAAAAAATCTCATAAATTAAAAATAACTTATTGTAATTTAAGTAAATTTATACGTCTTAGCAAGTTACAGATTAATTATTGTTCTGAAGCCATTTCTAGAATTTTATATGCCCGTGCGAAACTCGTGCAATAAAATAATCTAAAATTAATCGATATGCATAATTTATTGTTGATAGAGATATTTTGTTTATTGTTAGGTTAAAAACAAAAGGAAAAAAATAAAAAATTGCGTGAAGATGTTATCCATTATTTGTCTTTCTCTTATTCAATCATATTCTTTTGCTAATGAGAGCACTAACGATAAAGTCGCGGATGAATATATATATAACCAAAATGGCCTGGTTACAGTATGTCATTATGATGACAAAATTAAAGAAAAATTATGCTTTGATGAAAATGGTATTGTCGATTATGGGTATATAAATATCAAAGCTACGCACTAAAACAAACCGTGAAATAACCACAATTAATCATAACAATATTACTTTTGAACATACCGCTATTGTGACAAGGTTAAAAATAAGAATTGTTTAATATGCTTCCTAAAATAAAATTAAAATATTAAAAATTTCATTTACATGATTTTAAGAGATTGAGCAGCTATTTTAGACAGCAAATACTATTTTTACTAATGTGGATTAAATTGAAATCAAACCAAACGTTTCACAGGTATGTCTGTTTACTCAATAGAACAGCGGCAATAAATAGAAACTTATGCTATAGAAGCACCCCAGAAATATCCCACTTACCTAAAAAGCACTGTGGGATAAACTGAGCAGCTTTTGACTTAATTGATACCCGCTACCGGAGTCGAACTGGTGACCTACTGATTACAAGTCAGTTGCTCTACCAACTGAGCTAAGCCGGCGAATTTGGCGGAGGGATAGAGATTCGAACTCTAGGATGGTTTCCCATCGGCGGTTTTCAAGACCGCTGCCTTCGACCGCTCGAGCATCCTTCCATGGCGCCGAATTATGGCGAAATGTGATGACCTTGTCTAGACCTTAATATAAAAAAATACTATTTTTTTCATCGTTTGCTCAAAGTTTGATCATTAAAATTATACTATCCGAAATTACCTGTTAAAATAATAAGACAGAATTGTTTAAATAGTAATCAACATACTAATTTTTTTCTTCATGTTTAATAAAAAGGCGCCTCTTCTACCAATGGATTATAAACAACCAACCTTACAACTTTCATCGCTAACCCGCTTTTTTATAATGTTTATCAGCTCGCTTGTATTATTATTATTTCTATTTGCCTACAATTACTTTCATAATTGGATCAATAATAGTCAAAATGCGCTCAGTAACATCACTAAACAACTTGAATATGAAATTGAAGATTACCGTTATTACGCAAATCAACTCTATTACATTGCAAACGATGGAGGGGATGAAACTAAGAGTGATACCCCCTTACCCATAAAATTGCGCCCTGATATTTTTTGGATCAATAACTACGAGCGTCATGTCGATGCCATTATTTTTGGCAGGCAAAATAATACTAATATTAATCTGGCCTATAAACTATCTAACTATATGGGCATAATCTGGGGAGCTAAAAATGAATACAGCTCGATGTACTATCTCAATGGTCCTGATAATACACTTTTGCTGGTAACTACCCATTCGATATTAAAACCAGAGATTCGCTATAAAGAGAGTTATTTAACTTTAACCGCAGAAGAAAAACGCTCTGAGATGTTGACATTATCATCGGCTATAGACAAACGAGAAAGCTTGTCAAATATTCATCGTACACGCCCTGATAATTCATACTATTATACTTACCGCACAATGTTCAACTCACCAGGCCAATTGACTACCATTATAACTTTTGAATTACCCATAAATTTATTACTCTCAAAAAATATTAATCCTGAATACTTATCAATTACCTTTTCAAATGACATAATACACAACAATGGAAACCTAGTTGATATTGAATTTAATGGTCTCTCACTACAATTTACCCAACCCATTCCTGGAACAACTTACCGGCTAGTATATCAATTACCAATTAAAGATATCTTGTGGGATCTTTTATATAATAATTTGTGGGCCATAATCGCCATTTGTTTTTTTACAACCATCTCTATTGTTGGCAGCTTGTATATCAGGACACGTTTTGTTGCCCCTAACCAAAATATGTTTCAGGAGATACAAATTACAAACACAATTAGCAACTATATTATTTCAAATATTCCTATTGGTTTTCTACTTTATAATTTCACAACCAATCGCAAAATTATGAGTAATGGAATAGCTGAATTACTTTTACCCCATATGGACTTGATACGTATTCGTGACATGGCAATCCAGCATCATGGGGCTATTCAAATTTCAATTGAAGATACTATTTATGAAATAAAATTACTTAATAATCAATTATTAGATAATACTTATATGTTTTTTATTCATGATCAAGATAAAGAAGCACTAACAAATAAAAAATTACTAATGGCTAAACATGAGCATGAAAAAAATATTCAAGTCCGACGCTCGATGTTGTCTAACATGTGTAAAGAGATCCATACTCCCATTATAGAAATTAATAGTCTTATTAACCAAATCAAACTAACCTCTGATGAGCACAACATAAAATATTTAATTAATGAATCATTAATTAGAACACATTATATTGTTAACTGGATAGATAATATCGCTTTACTTAATACCATTGAATCTGGTGAATGGAAATTAGAGCAACCAAATGAATTTAAACCTGTCTCAATCGCTGAGATGATGAATAAAATACTAAAAGAAAAAACATCACTGCTTATCAACAAAGGTCTTTCACTTTACTATCATAATAATTTAAATTATGAACAACACATCACCACAAATAATAACGCTTTATTTAAAATAATTTCACTTCTATTGAGTTATTCAATCAATACAACTAATTTTGGCAAAATTACTGTCATATTAAACTATGCAACTAAACGACTATCCCTCGAGATCATTGATAGCGGTATAGGACTTAATGCTATGGATCTGGCAAATATCCACATACCTTTTGCTAGTTCAACAAATAATGACGGAACCCTATCCAATTCAGGAATGACATTTTATCTATGTCATCAGCTATGTTACCGTATGAAAGGTGAATTTTTCATAAAAAGTAAAGTTGGAATCGGTTCTCATTATACAGTGACATTGCCCTTAGAATTAGAAAATGAACAAAGTTCCAAGTCATTACCACTTCTTGATGGTATTAATATACTTCTTGATATTAGAAATCCTGAAATTCATAAAATTATCCAGCAGCATTTAATGACTTATGGAGCTAATTATTCTGATATGATTAAAAATAATTGTCATTCATCCTATGATTTATTTATAACTGATCATAAAACAGAATATAATAAACCGACAATTTACCTTGTTGATAATATTATTAATTATAGAGTAGTAAAACAAAATTTGATAAAATGTAATTTCAATTTTAATGATGAACTTATTAATGCAATTTCTATCTTAAGCGAAGATAATTTGATTGCGGAGCAAGAATCAACCGATAAATCAATATTTACTATCATCAATCATAACAATAATTCAAACCTTATAATCCTTGAGGATTATAAAAAAGAGCTTTCTGATAGTGACTATCGTAATTTATTCCTTACTACAGTACCTATAGATATTAATAAGCTGTATACTAACCAAGAAAAAGGTAACTTAAAAAAACTAAAAGATATAGCACATAGACTAAAAGGTGTTTTTGCTATGCTGAACTTTGAGCTTCTTAAAAAAGCATGTGAGCAATTAGAACAGCACATAGCAGATAATAATGAATTTGAGATTTTAAATAGCATTAGAGATATTGATATCTTTATCAAAAAACTAATGCCAGAGGGCAACCAATAAAATGAATAACCTTAATGTCATTATCGCTGATGATCATCCTATTGTACTATTTGGTATACGAAAATCTCTTGAGCAAATCGAGGGAATTAATTTGGTTGATCAATTTGAAGATTCCACATCTCTTATCAATAATATAGCCAAACTTAAAGCAGATATTCTAATTACTGATCTTTCGATGCCCGGTGATAAATACGGTGATGGAATTACATTAATTAAATACATTAAACGCCACTATCCTAACCTATCAATAATAGTCCTTACCATGAATAATAATCCCGCAATACTCAGTGCTGTGTTAGATTTAGATATCGAAGGCATCGTATTGAAACAAGGCGCTCCTGCTGACTTACCAAAGGCATTATCAGCTTTACAAAAAGGAAAAAAATTCACTCCTGAAAATGTATCGAAATTATTGGAGAAAGTTAATGCGAATGGTTATGGCGATAAACGTTTATCGCCAAAAGAAAGTGAAGTGTTGCGCCTATTTGCGGAAGGTTTTTTAGTCACCGAAATTGCAAAAAAACTTAATCGAAGTATTAAAACAATTAGTAGCCAAAAAAAGTCGGCTATGTTAAAACTCGGTGTTGAAAATGATATAGCATTATTAAATTATCTTTCTTCAGTCACAATTGAGAAAGAAATTAACTAGTAATATGATACAAATAAAAAACTAATTGATCCTAATCTTATGGGCAATGAATAAGGTTAATCGGTGACCCTGTACACGATTCTGTGTAAATGCCTTTTCTCAGTAGTGACCGTCCAGGCGGTCACCGAACTCGATAATAAATCGGCTCATCGCCATACGCGAGTCCCTCAGCGGCATTGTCCATTTCTGTGACGCCGCCTGGATTGCCAGCCACACCACCTTTTTCACTGCGTCATCCGTCGGGAACACCTTACGCTTTTTGATGGCATGCCGGATCACGCTGTTCAGCGACTCTATGGCATTCGTTGTGTAGATCACCTTGCGGATGTCTGCCGGGTAAGCGAAGAACGTCGCCAGGGTGGCCCAGTTTGTCTGCCAGCTCCGGCTTATCTGCGGGGTAGCGGCTGTCCCATGCGCTGGCGATAGATGGCTTTCAGGTCGCGTGTGACGGCTTTGTAGTCCTTCCAGGAGACGAACCGCAGGCTGTTACGCACCATATGCACGATGCACAGCTGAATGCGGGCTTCCGGATACACGGTGTTGATGGCGTCCGGAAAGCCTTTCAGACCGTCGACACAGGCGATGAGGATATCGTTCAGACCACGGTTTTTTAGTTCTGTCAGCACACTGAGCCAGAACTTCGCGCCCTCGTTTTCGGCCAGCCACATACCCAACAGTTCTTTCTGACCTTCGATGTTGATACCCAGGGCCAGAAACACGGATTTATTGATGACGCGACTGTCCTGCCGGACCTTCAGGACGATACAGTCAAGATAAACAATAGGATAGACTGCATCCAGTGGGCGATTTTGCCATTCGGTAACCTGCTCCATCACGGAATCGGTGACCTTCGAGACCAGCGCCGGTGAGACATCCGCGTCATACAGTTCTTTGAACGCAGCCGCTATCTCGCGGGTGGTCATCCCTTTGGCGTACAACGATAAAATCTGGTTATCCATCCCGGTGATCCGGGTCTGGTTTTTCTTCACCAGTTGCGGTTCGAAAGAACCGTCACGATCGCGCGGAGGGCGTAGTTCCAGAGGACCATCGCCGGTGGTAACGGTTTTTGTGGAATAGCCGTTGCGGGAGTTGGCACCCGGTTTGGGCTGATTTTTATCGTAGCCCAGATGGTGGGACATTTCGGCGTTGAGAGCCGCCTCAACGCTGATTTTCTTCAGCAGACGATCGAACTGGCTGAGATCGTCAGGGGTTTTGAGATTTTTGGCCAATTCATTAGCCAGAGCCTGCAATTGTTTTTCGTCCATAAATTAACCTTCATTTGATGCTGGATTGAACATATCAAAATCAGGCAATTACACAAATTTATGTACAGGCTCTAATCGGTTTTCCATCCTGTTTTTATAAATTAATAATCATTTGAATATTAAAATAGTATTTAATCATTATTTTCTTGTGTTGCTAATATACTAACATCGCAACACTTCAATAGCGATTGCTTTAATTTTTTTAATGTAACCGGTTTGGATAGACAGTCATCCATTCCTACACTTAAGCAACGCTGCTTTTCTTCTGCCATGGCATTAGCCGTTAAAGCAACAATCGGTATCGCATAACCTTCTTCTCTAATTAACTTTGTCAAACCATAGCCATCGAGATTAGGCATATTTACATCTGTCAAAACGATATCTATATTATTTTGTCGAACATAATCCAAAGCGATTAGCCCATCTTCAGCAAGTACTATATTAAAGCCTATTGATTTCAGCTGATCAGCCAGTAAACTCCGATTAATTGGATGATCATCAACAATCAATACCGTTAGAAAACATAATTTTTTATCTGGTAGCGACATTATTGAAGATGGATTAACAACCTCTTGCTCACCATTTTCCATCACTAATTGATCAATAAAACCATCTAATTTATCAAGTTGGTAAGTATTATAAAACCAATCATTTTTCGCATTTTCCTGGGGTTCACCGATAAAAGTTGAAAATAGCCTAAGTGTAAATTTGCTTTCAGCCACCAAGCCTTCATAATCAGTAATAATCAAATCATATATTTTATCTTTATGGTGTTCATTGCAAACTGTCGTTATCTTAAAGCCATTGTAGTCTAAATAAGTTTGTAGATAATCTCGCAGGTAATGATTAAAAAAATACAGACCGATACGAAAATTTTGCCGATATTCTGGGTGGAGACAAACCACATATTCACTATCAAACAAAGGTAGCCTAACGGTAAAACTACTACCTATACCAACCTGGCTGTTAACTTCAATATCGCCATCCATTAAGTTAATTAATTTTTCACAAATAGGTAACCCCAAACCAGTGCCCTGGGAAAAACTCTCATTATTAACTTTAATCTGAAAGAAAGGATCAAAAAGTTGCATTAATATATTATCAGGCATACCAATCCCCGTATCCCTAATTTCAATATAAATATAAAAATCTCTTATGAAAATATTTAACAGAATAAAACCAGTTTTTGTAAATTTAATCGCATTACTGAGAATATTAGAAACAATTTGCTGTACTCGAACCGAATCGGCATTAATAATATCGGGCACATTAGGATCAATATAGTAATAAATCGAAAGACCCTTTTTACCTATCAGCGGAATATAATTAGAAATAATAAATGAGAAAACCTCACGACAATTAAACGGTGCTGGATCAATATTAAGTTGCTTAGATTCAATTTTTGAAAAATCTAAAATATCATTAATTATTTTTAATAATAATGATGAAGAGTGCTCCATTGTCGTCAAAAGGCGATCAGCTTGAATGGGCAATTCATAAGATTGCAATAACTCTAAATTACCAATGATGCCATAAAGTGGTGTTCGTAATTCATGGCTAACGGTTGCTAAAAACATAGATTTGGCTTGGTTGGCCTGCTCTGATGCCTGCGCCATATTATGTAAAGATTTTTCCATCTGAACACGGGCACTAATATCAACCAAAACACAAATGGCCACTTCCTTATTTTGATAACGCGAAATAACATAACTTATTTGTAAATGGGTATGACTGGTAGTAACAACATCAATATAACTACTAGATTTATCTTGAATAATTGATAGGATGCGGGTTTTATCATCATGGCTTAATAATCGAAAATAATCATAGGCCAGTTCATTACTCAATATATTAACACCATCAACAAGACGTAAAATAATGATACCAACCGGCGCCGACGCCACTATTTTATGATTAAATTGCTCATGTTCTTCTAAACGAATGGCATTATCTTCTGCTGGTAATAACATCTTCCTTTCTAATAGCCAGATCAAAAAAGTAATTAAAATAAATGAGATTATATTTAACAGAATGCCGTTTATAATTGACAGCTTAAATTCATTAAGAATATCACTAATAGGTACAGAAAAAACAACACTTAATAACGAAGGTAGTAAGCGGTTTTTATAAATTAATCGACTAAAATCATTATCATAGCCAAAATGAAAGTTTTCTAACTGATAAACATAATCATCAGATCTTAAATTACTATCATACGGGAAATGTAATACTAATCTATTATTTGCATTTAAAACGAAGGTACTAATTGGCCTTTCATAGCGTAAATTAAAGTGCTCCAAGCGTATTGAACGTTCTAAACCAATTAGACCAATCAAAGTCCCTTTATCATAAATAGGCGCTAATATGTAGAAAGAGCCATTATCAGTTCCCGACGCTGGTGTGATCCAATAAATATTTTGCTCTCTGCCTTGTGCCCTCAAGCTCATATAAGTCCGCATATTTTCATGGATTATTTTTTTAAACAATTGAAGACTGGTAGTACTGTTTCGGATAGCCAAATCAATCATGCAGTTACTTTCTGGGCCAACAATAAAAACCGTTTTTAAACCTTGTGGTGGCACAATATTATTTCGCCAAAAAGAGAATAATTGATTAAATGCAACTAAGTAACTCTTTGATGTTTCATGCAATTTGCTACAATCAGCATCTGCCGTTAGGGGTAAGTAGGTGAAATTAAGTTGTTTTGGCAAGACAGGCGTATAATTAGGATCTTGCGCTAATTTTTCGATATGGCTATCTACCATATATTGGATTGATCGCAGGGTTTTATCCGTATAATGCACATATTCAACCATACTGTCATAAGTAGATGAATACTGTTGATGTATATCAGATTTAACTTCATTAAAGATATTAAATAGATAAAAAAGTGTGATTACAGCTCCCATTGCCCACAGCATAACGCCGAGAGTACGGAACAAATAGCGAGAAATTTTCAATGACGTTCTAAATGAAGATAGATATCTCAAACACTGTCCTAACTATAAAAGAAGTGTATCAATGGTAAAGCATATACGATAAGCGGAATAATAAAAAGTTATCACTAATAATGAATTGACATAAAGTGTAAAAAAGGGCACCTACTGTGCCCGCTCAGACAAAACTAATTTATCACTCATTAAGCGAAAGATTTTCTACGTTATTGATATCAGGCTCTACTTTTACGCTGATTGTATCTTCTGTTAACGTTTGGTTATCATCTTCCTCTTCTTCAGGATCAACAACGCGTTGTAAACCAACTACTTTTTCATCTTCAGCAGTACGAATCAAAGTGACACCCTGAGTATTTCTACCGACAATGCTAACCTCTGCAACTCGGGTACGCACCAAGGTACCAGCATCCGTGATCATCATGATTTGATCTGTTTTTTCTACCTGAATTGCTCCGACCACATTACCATTACGTTCACTAACCTTAATGGAAATAACACCTTGAGTAGCTCGAGATTTTGTTGGGTATTCACTCTGCTCGGTTCGTTTTCCATAACCATTTTCTGTAACGGTTAAAATATCACCTTCACCACGGGGTACAATCAGCGAAACGACCTTATCGCCAGCTTGTAGCTTAATACCTCGAACACCCGTTGCTGTACGTCCCATAGGACGAACCGCATTTTCCGCAAAACGAACAACTTTACCACCAGCAGAGAAAAGCATTACCTCATTTTTACCAGCAGTCAAATCAACGCCAATCAGCTCATCGCCATCATTAAGATTAACTGCAATAATGCCGGCGCTTCTGGGACGACTAAAATCTTTTAGTGATGTCTTTTTAACTGTACCACTCGCGGTTGCCATAAATACATAATGACCATCATCAAATTCACGTACCGGCAAAATTGCGGTAATACGTTCATTCTGTTCTAACGGTAATAAATTGACTATTGGTCGTCCACGTGCGCCACGGCTAGCTTCGGGTAATTGGTAAACTTTCATCCAATAGAGACGGCCACGGCTAGAGAAGCATAGAATTGTGTCATGGGTATTGGCAACTAACAAACGCTCAATAAAATCTTCTTCTTTAATACGCGCAGCCGACTTACCTTTACCCCCACGTCGCTGTGCTTCGTAATCAGATAGTGGCTGATATTTAACATACCCCTGATGTGATAAGGTGACGACCACATCTTCCTGGGTAATTAAATCTTCGATATTAATATCCGCGCTATTTTCAGTAATTTCGGTGCGACGGACATCACGATACTGATCTTTAACAGCTTCCAGCTCTTCACGGATAACTTCCATTAACCGTTCTGGGCTGGTTAATATATATAGCAATGCGGCAATCAGTTTTAGCAGCTCACTATATTCATCCAATATTTTGTCATGTTCTAAGCTAGTTAATTTTTGCAAACGCAAATCAAGAATTGCCTGAGCTTGCGGTTCAGTCAAATAATATTGACCATCGCGCACACCGTATTCGGGTTCAAGCCATTCAGGGCGAGCAGCGTTATCACCTGCATTGGCTAACATGGCAGAAACATTACCTAATTGCCAAGGACGAGCAATCAAAGCCAATTTCGCTTCGTGAGGCGTTGATGCTTGGCGGATAAGTTCAATTATTGGATCAATATTTGCTAATGCGACGGCGAGAGCTTCCAAAATATGAGCCCGTTCACGCGCTTTACGCAATTCAAAAATAGTCCGTCGAGTGACCACTTCTCTACGATGGCGAACAAAAGCTTCAAGAATTTCTTTTAAGTTTAAAAGTCTAGGCTGGCCATCACATAAGGCAACCATATTAATGCCAAATGAGACTTGAAGTTGAGTGAGGGAATACAAATTATTCAGTACCACTTCCGCCACTGCATCTCGTTTTACTTCAATAACAATACGCATGCCATCTTTATCAGATTCATCACGTAATGCACTAATCCCCTCAACACGCTTATCTTTAACCAATTCTGCAATTTTTTCAATTAAACGAGCTTTATTAACCTGATAAGGGATCTCATTGACAATAATTGTTTCACGACCACTTTTATCATCAACTTCAACGTTAGCTCGTGCACGGATATAGACTTTACCACGTCCCGTCCGATATGCGTCGATGATACCGCGGCGACCATTAATAATCGCAGCGGTTGGAAAATCAGGACCTGGAATATACTCCAGTAATCCTTCAATACTAATATTTTCATCATTGATATAAGCCAGACAGCCATCAATGACTTCACTAAGGTTATGAGGTGGAATATTGGTAGCCATACCAACAGCGATACCTGAAGAGCCGTTAACCAGCAAGTTTGGCACCCGCGTTGGCATAACATCAGGGATCTGCTCTGTACCATCATAGTTAGGAATAAAATCAACGGTTTCTTTATCTAAATCTGCCAACAATTCATGGGCAATTTTTGCCATGCGTACTTCGGTATAACGCATAGCTGCAGCAGAGTCGCCATCAACAGAGCCAAAATTACCTTGCCCATCAACTAGCATATAACGCATTGAAAAAGGTTGTGCCAGACGTACTATCGCATCATAAACAGCGCTATCGCCATGAGGATGGTATTTACCAATGACGTCACCGACTACACGGGCTGATTTTTTGTACGGTTTATTCCAATCATTGCCCAATACATTCATCGCATATAATACGCGACGGTGAACAGGCTTTAATCCATCTCGTACATCTGGAAGGGCGCGTCCAACAATTACAGACATCGCATAATCCAAATAAGAGCTTTTCAGCTCCTCTTCGATATTGACCGGGGTAATTTCTCTTGCTATGTCACTCATGGAGCCACTGTCCCTCATACTCCTTATTCATTAAGGAGTAAAATTATACCACAAAATCGCCATTTTATAAAAACAGGAAACGCATAATGATCAAGTAAAACATGTATAATGACCTAATGCCATTATACAGTCTATGTTAATAAAAAAATTAAGGAGTAAATTTTCTGATGAATAACAAGAATTCGCTCAGCGAGGCAAATGTTGATCTAGCTGAAATCGACAAATTTAGCTCTGTTGCGACTCGTTGGTGGGATGAAACGAGTGAATTCCAACCTCTTCATCGGATTAATCCATTACGTTTAAACTATATCCTGCAACAGGCTAATGGTCTGTTTGGTAAAAAAGTACTCGATATTGGCTGCGGCGGCGGAATTTTATCAGAAAGTATGGCTAAAGAAGGCGCCCTGGTGACAGGAATTGATATGGCCGCAGAGCCGCTGGAAGTCTCAAAGCTCCATGCATTAGAAAGCAATATGCAGATCAACTATCTACAGGAAACAGCTGAGAGTCATGCCGAAAAATACCCTAAAACTTATGATATCGTTACCTGTATGGAAATGTTGGAACATGTGCCCGATCCCGAGTCTGTCGTTCAATCATGCGCAAAATTAGTCAAACCGGGCGGTCATGTATTTTTTTCTACTATTAATCGTAATAAAAAAGCCTGGTTATTGGCAATTATTGCCGCTGAGCATATTTTAAAAATAGTTCCCAAAGGTACTCATGATGTAAAAAAATTTATTCGACCTTCAGAGCTACTCAGTTGGATAGATAAAACCTCTTTACAAGAACAGCATATGATCGGATTACATTATAATCCGATCAGCGACAAATTTTCGTTAGGCTCGAATGTTGATGTTAATTATATGTTGCACTTGTCAAATACAAATAATTGTTAACATTTGCTGAAGAAAGCAGCAGTCAGTAGGTCATTATTAAATTTATTTTTCACCATTGCCGGTAACATAAATTATAATATTCTTCTATTATCACACATAGTTATCGGCCAATTAACAAAATTTAGCGCTCGATTATTGCTAAAAACCCCATTTTTTATAGACTTGATAAAAGTAGCAAATACCATTATCTTGTTAGTATAAACGCAATCAAACACTATATATTGTGTTTACTGTTCTCCATTTTAGTTCAAAATACAAACATAATATGCTATTAACAGCCCACCGTTTTGTATTTTATTATTAACCATTGAGTGCAGTGATCGATAAATATTTAGCTAATTAACTTTAGGTGTATCTACCCATGAACCAAAGTCTGTTAGTCACTAAACGTGATGGACATAAAGAGCGCATTGATCTTGATAAAATCCATAAAGTCATTACCTGGGCGGCTGAAGGTCTAAAAGATGTATCCGTTTCACAAGTAGAGCTACGTTCTCAGATCCAGTTTTATGATGGTATTAAAACGTCCGATATTCACGAAACCATGATCAAAGCGGCGGCAGATCTTATTTCAGCTGATACACCCGATTACCAATATCTTGCAGCTCGATTAGCTATTTTCCATCTACGCAAAAAAGCATATGGCCAATTTGAACCACCAGCACTATATCAGCATGTTTTGCATATGGTTAAAATAGGTAAATATGATAAGCATCTGCTGACAGATTATACAGCTGAAGAATTCGAGCAGATGGATAGTTTTCTGGATCACTGGCGTGACATGAATTTTTCCTATGCGGCAGTTAAGCAATTAGAAGGCAAATACTTAGTACAAAACCGGGTAAGCGGTGAAATTTATGAAAGTGCCCAGTTTCTCTATATCCTTGTTGCAGCTTGCCTTTTTTCACGCTATCCAAAAGAGACGCGGTTAAACTATATTCATCGTTTTTATGATGCAATCTCAACTTTCAAAATTTCACTACCTACCCCGATTATGGCGGGGGTACGCACCCCAACCCGCCAATTTAGTTCTTGCGTATTAATTGAATGTGGCGATAGCCTTGATTCAATTAATGCCACTTCTAGCGCGATTGTAAAATATGTTTCTCAGCGTGCCGGTATTGGTATTAATGCCGGCCATATTCGCGCACTAGGTAGTCCAATTCGGGGAGGTGAAGCGTTTCATACAGGCTGTATCCCGTTCTATAAACATTTCCAGACTGCGGTAAAATCTTGTTCTCAAGGTGGCGTACGTGGTGGTGCCGCTACGCTATTTTATCCGCTCTGGCATTTAGAGGTTGAAAGCCTATTAGTATTAAAAAATAACCGTGGCGTTGAAGGTAATCGTGTTCGTCACCTGGACTATGGCGTACAAATTAACAAACTGATGTATGAACGCCTTATCAAAGGTAAAGAAATTACCCTCTTTAGCCCTTCTGATGTGCCCAGCTTATATGAAACATTTTTTGCTGATCAAAACGAATTTGAACGTTTATATTTAAAATATGAGCAAGACGCAAACATACGCCAAAAACGCGTTAAAGCGCTCGATCTATTTTCACTTATGATGCAAGAGCGAGCGTCAACCGGACGTATTTATATTCAAAATGTCGATCACTGTAACACCCATAGTCCATTTGATGCTAAAGTTGCGCCAATTCGTCAATCAAACCTCTGTCTGGAAATCGCCTTGCCAACCAGGCCCTTAAATGATGTTAACGACGAAAATGGTGAAATTGCTCTCTGTACTCTTTCCGCCTTTAATTTGGGTGCCATTACCTCATTGGATGAATTGGAAGAGTTGGCGGTATTAGCGGTGCGTGCATTAGATTCACTGCTCGATTATCAAAACTATCCGATTGTTGCAGCGCAAAAAGGCTCTATGGGTCGTCGTACTTTAGGTATTGGCGTCATAAATTATGCTTATTATTTAGCTAAACATGGCGTTCACTACTCCGATGGTAGTGCCAATAATCTGACCCACAAAACCTTTGAAGCGATCCAATATTATTTATTGAAAGCATCCAATGAACTGGCAAAAGAGCAAGGTGCTTGCCCATGGTTTAACGAAACTACTTATGCAAAAGGTATTTTACCGATTGATAGTTATAAAAAATCATTAGATGCACTAACATCTGAACCGCTACATTATGATTGGCAAACTTTACGCAAAGATATCAAGCAATATGGTTTGCGTAACTCAACGCTTTCCGCCTTGATGCCATCAGAAACTTCTTCGCAAATATCCAATGCTACCAATGGCATTGAACCACCGCGAGGCTATGTCAGTATTAAAGCATCCAAAGATGGTATTTTGCGTCAAGTAGTACTTGAATACGAACGCCTGAAAGATGATTATGAACTGTTATGGCAAATGCCCAACAATGACGGTTATTTACAGTTGGTTGGTATTATGCAAAAATTTATTGATCAATCAATTTCTGCTAATACGAATTATGATCCAAGCCGCTTCCCAAATAATAAAGTTCCAATGAATCAATTACTGAAAGATTTGTTACTCGCTTATAAATATGGGTTAAAAACGCTTTATTACCATAATACCCGAGATGGTGCAGAGGATAGCCAAGCCGATCTTGAAGAGGTGATTGAATCAGCTGACAGCGATTGTGATGACGGCGCTTGTAAGATTTAACGTGAGGACGTATGGAATACCAATATACAACATTTTCGCAAACCAAAAACGATCAATTGCAAGAACCGATGTTCTTTGGACAGCCTGTCAACGTTGCCCGTTATGATCAGCAAAAATATCCTATTTTCGAGCAGCTAATTGAAAAACAACTCTCTTTTTTCTGGCGCCCAGAAGAAATTGATGTTTCTCGTGATCGTATTGATTATCAAGCGCTACCTGAACATGAAAAACACATTTTTATCAGTAATTTAAAATATCAAACACTATTAGATTCTATTCAAGGACGTAGCCCTAACGTGGCACTACTGCCCCTTATTTCAATTCCTGAACTTGAAACCTGGATAGAAACCTGGTCATTTTCAGAAACTATTCATTCGCGCTCTTATACTCATATTATTCGTAATATTGTTAATGACCCATCAATTACTTTTGACGATATCGTAACTAATGACGAAATTTTAAAGCGGGCAAAAGATATTTCTACTTATTATGACGATTTAATTGAGATGACCAGCTATTACCATATGTTAGGTGAGGGCAATCATACAATTAATGGCAAAAATGTCATTATTTCTTTACACGATTTGAAAAAGCAGCTCTATTTATGTTTGATGAGCGTTAATGCATTAGAAGCGATTCGTTTTTATGTCAGCTTCGCTTGTTCATTTGCCTTTGCTGAACGTGAATTGATGGAAGGAAACGCTAAAATTATTAAATTGATTGCCCGTGATGAAGCTTTGCATCTCACCGGCACCCAACATATGTTAAACCTGATGTGTTCTGGTCAAGATGATCCTGAAATGGCCATCATTGCCAAAGAGTGTGAAGAAGCGTGTTACAAATTGTTTGTACAAGCCGCCGAACAGGAAAAGGAGTGGGCAGAATATCTCTTCTCAAATGGTTCTATGATCGGTCTTAATAAAGATATTCTATGTCAATACATCGAATATATTACCAATATTCGCATGCAAGCGGTTGGATTAAAATTACCCTTCGAAACGCGTTCTAATCCAATCCCATGGATCAACGCCTGGCTAGTTTCTGATAACGTTCAGGTTGCCCCACAAGAAGTAGAAGTGAGTTCTTACTTGGTAGGGCAAATTGATGCTCAGGTCGATACCGATGAATTGGGCAACTTTGAGTTATAACCGTTATGGCAAGCTATAAAATTACCCTGCGCAACGCGCAGGGTATACTGATCCCTTTTCATTCCGAACAACATACTAGTCTACTTGATGCTCTGGAACAAAGTAAAATTCAAATTGAATTTCAATGTCGGGAAGGCTTTTGTGGTGCCTGCCGGGTTCGTCTGCGAAAAGGAGAAGTGGCATATCGTCATAAACCAATAGCTTTCATTGATAAAGATGAGATATTAGCCTGTAGTTGCCGGCCTATCACCGATATTGATATTGATATCAATCAATAACACCAGCGGGCGCTAACATTAAGACTGTTTACGCTTTTTCAGCAACCACCAGTAACATCATCGGACGTCGTAGCATCTCTCATGCCATCAATTTTATCTAGCAAATAATCAGCCGGCTGAGGCTCAATGAGTCGCGCAATAGAAAATCCAGCTGTTAATAAACTGGTTAAATAAGTTGTTAAGGTTTTATGATACTTAGTCACTTTGTGACCGAGAAATTCTGCCTGACACGCACTTTCGTTAAAATAGTTATCAACTGGCGAATGGAGCTTAGAGCCTGAACTATTATAACACCAATCTTGTGAACCATGAGCAGTAAAAACTGGGTGCTCGATTGAAAATATAAACTGGCCTTTCTCAGTTAAACAAGAGTAGATTTTATGGCATACTTGAGCAAAATCAGCGACATAATGTAATGCTAGCGAACTGACAACCAGATCAAAGCTAGCATTAGCAAACTGAATATCCTCTATCGCTTGTTGCCGATATTCAATGATATCAGGAAAGCGATTTTTTTCTTTTGCTACCTTTAACATTTTCTGCGAAATATCTGTACCAATCACTTTTCTCGCGCCATGCTCTGCTGCATATAAACAATGCCAACCGTAACCACAGCCCAAATCTAATACTGATTTACCTTGAAAATTAGGTAATAAACTTTGTAATGCTGGCCATTCACCAGCGGCATTTAATCCATCAACAGAACGAGGAAACTGGCTATAGGCAATAAAAAAATCATCCTGATCGTAAATATTCTCTTTCATAACTAAATTCCAATGATTGGTATATAACTAGCTTAACTATCACTCTCTAATCAAATTTTTATATTATGCCTGATCATCATTCAATTAACTACTGTTCAGACTGATAATGTAAACATAAAATTCCATAAAATGTAATATTAATTTGACACATAATAATCAATCATTTACTCTGCCCCCATATTAAATTTAGCGCTATAAGGCTCAGGATCACTTGTGAAAAATCTCACACTGGGTAGTATTTTAATTGTTGCTGGCACAACAATCGGTGCCGGTATGTTGGCAATGCCGCTTGCCGCATCATGCGTTGGTTTTCCCATGATTGCACTTATGCTAATTGGGTTATGGGCTTTAATGAGTTATACCGCGTTATTATTAGTCGAAGTATATCAATACAACCCCGCACATTTAGGTTTAGGCTCTATTGCCAAACGTTATCTTGGTTTACCTGGAAGAGTGATAACCAGTTTAAGCATGCTACTACTGATGTATGCATTAGCGACCGCTTATATCGGTGGCGCAGGAGTTTTGATCGCTAATAGCCTTTCATCTTGGACAGGTATAAATATTAGCATCAATTCTGCAATTATTTTATTCACCATTATTGGCGGTACGATTGTCTGTATTGGCACTCATTCAGTCGATTTGATAAATCGCATTTTGTTTATCGCAAAAATTATTTTTCTGCTCATCATTCTAATCGTCATGATGCCCCACGTAGAAAATATTAATCTTACCGCTATGCCAGTAGAAAAAGGATTAGTCTTATCAGCGATCCCAGTCATTTTTACTTCATTTGGCTTTCACGGTAGTATTCCGAGCCTGGTAAGCTATATGGATGGTAATATCAATAAATCACGTAAAATTTTTATTATTGGTAGTGCTATCCCACTATTCGCTTATATTTTATGGCAGATAGCCACCTTAGGAGCTATCCCACAAACCAACTTTATCGGTATATTAGCCAACCAGTCGGGTTTAAACGGATTACTGAGTGCAATTAATGATATCGTCGCCACTTCACAAGTAAATATTGCTGTTAACCTATTCATGGATCTGGCGTTGGCTACCTCTTTTTTAGGTGTTACGCTGGGTTTGTTTGACTATTTGGCCGATATGTTTAAACCTAAAAATACGCCATTTGGTCGCTTGCAGAGTGGATTATTAACCTTCCTGCCACCACTGGTTTGCGCGCTATTTTTCAGCAGTTTTGTTCAAGCCTTAACCTATGCAGCCGTTGCTTTATCGATTTTAGCACTCATTCTGCCAACTTTGATGGTGATGCGCGTCAGAAAAATCGAAGGAAATAAAACTAATCGTTATCGGGTTAAAGGTGGAACGCCCGCATTACTAATAGTGCTAACTTGTGGTGTTGCCGTGATTTTAATTCAGATTGGTATTGTTAGTGGTATGTTACCTGCTGTTGGATAACACTTTTGACATAAAGAAAAAGTAAAGCACCATAATTCATATGGTGCGAACAATTAAGCAGCTAGAAACTGACGCCTGCACCAAGATAAAAACCATCTGCAATGGTATTGTTAGGATGCTGACTCTTGCCTTGCAGTTTAATAAAACGATAACCAAAATTAATCGCTAATGGTTTAATCACTTCATATTTAATGCCCACATCCGCTTCCTGATAAGCATAATTGCCCGAAGTGAAATCACGCGGTGAGCCATAAACTTCCCCATATAAAGCCAACGATGGCATAATTTGCCAATTGGCACCAACACCAGCCGCAAAGGCAAAACCGTTATTATCATCTTGTGGTGATAAATAATACGCTTTTCCACCAATATAAGCGCTAAACGGCCCTAAAGGTAAGCCAAAAGTTGCCCCTAAGCTAACTACCTGACCGTCATGATCGCTACGTGCCCAATTGCCATTTATGCCTAACCCTGCCCCTTGTATCTTGAAATTTGGTTATAATAATAGCGATTAGATTTGGCAAGGTGTATGTAATCCGATTGTCCCTTGTATCTTGAAATTTGGTTATAATAATAGCGATTAGATTTGGCAAGGTGTATGTAATCCGATTGTCCCTGGGGTTTATAGCCCGTAGCAAAGCGAATGATGCATACACTTAGCCACTCATCTGAAACCCGAACAGTTGTCCGTAATTCATAACGTATTTGCAAGGATGGGTAATATGAGTCAGCTAAATCCAATTTGTGTAGGAATTGATGTTTCTAAAGCTTCATTGGATATTGCAGGCACCAATAACATTGAGCAGTTCAGAGTCAGCAATAACCCTGACGGGTTCGATACCATCATTTATCAACTGAAAAAGAACAACATAGCCTTGATTCTGATGGAAGCTACAGGTGGTCTCGAGGCAGCGATTGCATGCGCTCTTCAGGCTGAAGGTTTTGATGTTGCCGTTATCAATCCCAGGCAAGCCAGAGACTTTGCTCGATCCATGGGCTATCTGGCAAAGACTGATAGAATAGATGCCAGAGTTTTAGCTCAGATGGCTGATGTCATTAACCGCCATCCTGAGCGGTCACGTTTTATCCAGGCTATTCCTGATGCAGAGCGTCAGATTCTTGCTGCTATGGTGGTGCGCAGACGGCAGCTGATTGCAATGCTTGTAGCTGAAAGAAACCGGATGCATCCATCTCACCCGCAAAACAGAAAAAGCATCAGTAACATCATCAATGCACTAGAAAATGAACTTAAACGGATTGACGAGGATATGCATAAGCATATTACGGATCATTTCAACGAGCTTGCAGAGCGGCTAAGTACTATCAAAGGCATTGGTATGATGACTGCTGCTACATTGCTGGCAGAAGTCCCTGAGTTAGGGAAACTCTCGCGCAGGGAGATCAGTGCACTGGTTGGGGTAGCTCCTGTTAATAGAGACTCGGGAACCATGCGTGGCCGACGAACCATTTTTGGCGGTCGGGCCGGAGTTCGAACCTCTTTGTACATGGCTGCACTGGTTGCAACTCGTTTCAATCCGGTGATAAAAGCATTTTACACACGGCTGGTTGCAGCAGGAAAAGCCAAAAAAGTGGCGCTGGTTGCCTGTATGCGCAAACTGCTGACTATCCTGAATGCGATTCTCAGAAAGAACCAAGAATGGGATGAGTCGTATCATAACGTTGCTCCATAAATATACTGTTCAAGACAGTTGCTTTGCTGCCAATGCCAGCAGCTAGTTCAGTAAAATCTTTTCCTACTTGTGCACTGACAGAAGCGGCATTAGAATGACCTGAGAATAAAAAACATCCAACTGTTACCGGTAATAAAAATTTTTTCATTAAAATAGTTATCCTAAGCTACTAATTATTCTGGTTACTAAAATATCAACAATATATTTCATTTTCTTTCGAATTATTATTATTATTTTGTAAAAAACATTTTTTGCTCTGATATATCGCAGCAATAGGTATTTTTGATTGGCTATATACTTTATTAGCTTAGATAATCTATTTGATATGACTTTAATAAGATTAATAAAAATTATGTAACACCTGCTAATTGTTTTTAACTACATTTTCTATCTATTTCAACTAAAACTGGAGATGAGTAATGGAGAAAAAAGAAGGTCTTACTACCGCTGCAGGCTCACCCATCGTTGATAATAATAATGTTATCACCGCAGGCCATAGAGGCCCGATGTTATTACAAGATGTTTGGTTTTTAGAAAAATTGGCTCACTTTGATCGTGAAGTTATTCCTGAACGCCGTATGCATGCCAAGGGCTCTGGGGCATTTGGTACTTTTTACCGTTACCCATGATATTAGCCAATATACACGGGCAAAAATCTTCTCTGAAATAGGTAAGGAAACCAAATTATTTATCCGTTTTTCTACCGTGGCCGGCGAACGGGGAGCTGCTGATGCAGAGCGAGATATTCGTGGCTTTGCCTTAAAGTTTTACACTGAAGAAGGTAATTGGGATTTAGTGGGTAACAATACACCAGTTTTTTATTTACGTGATCCATTAAAATTTCCTGATCTTAATCATGTGGTAAAACGTGATCCGCACACTAATTTACGTAACCCTGCTTATAAATGGGATTTTTTCTCGCATTTGCCTGAATCTCTTCATCAATTAACTACTGATATGAGTGACCGAGGTATACCTAAATCCTACCGTCATATGCACGGTTTCGGTAGTCATACCTATAGTTTTATTAATGAAAAAAATCAGCGATTCTGGGTTAAATTTCATTTTCGTTGCCAACAAGGTATTGAAAATTTGATGGATGACGAAGCGGAACAAATTATCGCTAAAGATCGTGAAAGTTCACAACGTGATCTGTTTAATGCCATTAACAGCCAAAATTATCCACGTTGGAAATTGCAAATCCAAGTGATGCCTAAAGCCGATGCCGCTAAACTGCCTTACAACCCATTTGATTTGACCAAAGTATGGCGACATAAAGATTGCCCATTAATAGATGTTGGTGAGTTTGAATTAAATCGCAATCCTGATAATTATTTTGCTGATGTGGAACAAGCCGCCCTTAGCCCAGCGAATATCGTGCCAGGTATTAGTTTTTCGCCGGATAAAATGTTACAAGGCCGGTTATTCTCTTATGGCGACGCGCATCGTTATCGGTTAGGCGTCAATAATTTTCAGATCCCAGTAAATAAACCACAGGCTAACTGTCCATTTCATAACTACCACCGTGATGGTGCCATGAGAGTGGATGGTAATAGTGGCAATGGGGTTACTTACGAACCAAATAGTGCGGGCCGATTTCAAGAACAACCTCAATTCAAAGAACCACCATTGACACTATGTGGAACAGTCGATCACTGGAATCATCGGGAAGATGAAGATTATTACAGTCAGCCAAGAGCACTTTATAAATTGCTCAGTAAACACGAACATAAACGTATGTTTGACAGAATTGCCAGTGAATTAGTTGAAGCTTCAATTGAAACCCAGCAGCGGCAGGTTGCGCTATTTAGCAAGGTACACCCTAAATATGGTGAAGGGGTTGAAAAAGCATTAGAAAAATGGCGAAAAAAACAGCATAAATAAAATTGCTTGCTAGCAAACGGAGAGAGTAAAACCTCTCCGGATCATTTTTACGCTGATGCAGTCTAAAAATTGTATTTAGCCAAGGATATACATTACTATCTATTATCGCCTTAAAGCCAGCACCAGATTATCTTAATCCACTTGATTATCATTATGATGCTGCAAAAGCCATTGCTTTATATTGCGGCGTGAAAGCTTAATGCCGGCATTATCGATTAACATACTAGACAATAAATAATAAGCAATAGGTCGTTGAAAGGCCGCTAACCGATGATTTAACCACTGACTTAAGCTGGTTACCAGTTGTTGATTATCAGACTCAATGACCGCAACTGGACGGTGACCAAATTCTTTATCAGCTATTGGAATGACAAAACTCTGTTTAATATCAGGATGACTATTCAATATCGATTCGATATCTTCGGGTTGAATACCTTCCCCGCCACTAAAAAATTGATTATCCAATCGACCTAAGATCCGCCATTCTCCACCCGAAAAAGTACCTTTATCATGGCTAACAAACCAACCATTAACTAATGCTAAGGGTAAGATTTTACCCTGCCACCAATAGCCTAATGCCAAACTATCAGCCTGAATATGAATTTCATTATTCACTAAGCGAAGACACGAGTTTCGCACAGGCATATAAAATTCTAAAAATGGCTTAAAAGCAATGATCAACCTGCAAGTTACTAAAACACATGAATTTTCTTAAATTACAATAAGTTGCATTTGATTTATAAGGCTTTATCTATTTATATATTATGCTGAATTAAACTTAAAAATAGAGCGTTTTTTTATTGGTGCGAAACTCGTGGAAGAGACTTGCCGATTAAAGGTAAACCGACGCCTAGAGTACTATCTGCTTGTTTCGCGCAAACCGTGGAGGCTGTTTCTGTCATACCATAGCCGAGCCAACAACGGATGCCATGCTGCTTAGCCGTAGTGACTAACTCATGCGGGATCATCGCACCGCCTAATAACACATTTTGTAAACTGAATTTTTGCTCAACCCCTTTTATCTTCAATAAACGCCATAATTGAGTGGGTACTAAAGAAGCGTGGCTGCATTGCTGTAATGCATGTGGTAATGAAATGGTTGCTTTTATTGCTAATCTTGCTCCTCGATATAACCACCGCCAAACAATCCCCTGACCTGAGACGTGAAAAAGCGGTAAAGAAAGTAACCAACAATCCTCACGTGTTCAAACGGTAATAACGAAAGCACACCTTTAGCACTATTGAGATGAGCAGTAATATTATGCACCACCGCTTTCGCCATTCCGGTTGAAGCCGAAGTTAATATTAATGTTGCCGGCAGCGATGGCATAAAAGGTAGCGGGCCAGTAACACCATGTTGAAGATTAACCGATTTTGCTATTACTGCGCGATAGTCTAACAATTTTACCTTCGGCAAAAACAACGGTTGTTCAGTAAAATCAATCATATAATCAACCGACAAACCGGTAATTAATTCTACTACTGTGCTCTCTGGCAGTTGTGGATTGAGGGGCAAAATACGCGCCCCCAACTGCAGTAATGCCAGCTGACATAACAGCATAGAAAAACTATTTTTTCCTCTTAGCATGACGATCATCGACTCGGGAGCAAGCAACTGACGGTGGAGATTGTCGGCAACGCAATTAATTTTTGCTACCAATTGCCGCCAACTATATGTCTATGCTCAGTTATCAGTGCAATGTCAGCAGGCGATTTTTCTGCCCAATAGATCCAAGGCCATTGATTAAATATCATTTATTCTGCCATATTAGTTCTAATTCATTTAATCCGATTAATGGCAATGAACTTTCAGGCCATTGACGAACCAGTTGAGTCTGGAACAAAGACAAGGTATCTAATCCGGGAACGGTTTCTGGTGTTAACCAGCTTGCTATTCTAGCTAATTGTGTTAGACCAAAACTACTTTCAAGACTTGAACTAATTACACTATTTAATCCCAAAGCCCTGGCGTCATCAATAAGTTGCTTACAGTGATTTAAGCTACCCAGTAAGGTAGGTTTAATAACAATGGCGCTAACACCTGGCTGTTTTTCAAGTTTAAAATTAGGTTCGCGCATACTTTCATCCCAAGCAATAGCGATCCCCGTTTGTTGAGCAAACGCTAATGAGTCAAGCATGGTTTTACAAGGCTCTTCAATAAAATCAATTCTACTGCGATTGGCTGGCTTAATATACTTGGCAAACGCGGCGGCTTGTGATTGGTTCCAGCTTCGATTAGCATCCAACCGTAAACGCAATAAAGGAACCGCATCAAGTAGCAAATTAACCACCATCCCATCCCGCACCGACTCATAAAGGCCAACCTTAACCTTAGCCACTTTTTCACTGCTAGCACCATTTAATTGTAAAATAAACGCATCCAGATCACCGGTGCAAAGGGTTGCTTTTGGATAATGGGTTATTTCAGGTAATTCAGCCTTTAATTCAGCCAGCGCACAACTGAGCCCAAAAGCCACTGATGGAATATGGCACGTTTTAACTGTTGCACCCTGGCACCAGTTATGTAAGCCTGTTTGCAATGATTGCCTGGCCATTTCCAGTGTTTCAACACTAAACTCGGGTAAAGGTGAAATTTCACCCCAACCTTGGGAGTCATTTAATCGCTGCTGCCTTAATACGATCCCTGCTTCCATAGGTAGACTAAATTGATATATTGCCGCCTTACGCATTATGGATTACGCTCAAAGCTTGAAAAATCAGGTTGCCGTTTTTCATTGAAAGCATTTCTCCCTTCCTGCCCTTCTTCGGTCATGTAAAATAACATGGTTGCATTACCGGCTAACTCTTGTAAACCGGCCTGGCCGTCACAATCCGCATTAAGCGCTGCTTTCAGACAGCGTAGTGCCATTGGGCTATTTTTTAATATCTCACGACACCAGCCTACCGTTTCACGCTCCAATTCAGCATAAGGCACAACCTGATTTACCAATCCCATCTCTAGTGCTGACCGTGCATCATATTGACGGCATAAGAACCAAATTTCGCGTGCTTTTTTTTGTCCAACGATGCGTGCCATATAGGACGCTCCCCAACCACCATCAAATGAGCCAACCTTAGGCCCCGTTTGACCAAATATGGCATTGTCAGCAGCAATGGTTAAATCACACATCATATGTAATACATGCCCACCGCCAATCGCATAACCGGCAACCATAGCAACAATCGGCTTTGGACAGGTCCTAATTTGCCGTTGAAAATCTAAAATATTTAAGTGGTGAACACCATTATCATCTCGATAACCACCATAATCACCACGAATTTTCTGATCACCACCGGCACAAAAGGCTTTCTCACCCTGGCCGGTTAAAATGATGCAACCTATCGCATTATCGTAACGGGCGTCGGATAACGCCTGGATCATCTCTTTGACGGTTTGTGGCCGAAATGCATTACGAACATGTGGACGATTGATTGTAATTTTAGCAATTCCATCTTTGCTTTTATGATAAAGAATATCTTCAAATTGGGCTGAATAATCATGCCATTGAGCAACAGCATAAAGTTGTTCTTCATTCAGACATTGCATATTCAATTCCTTCCCTCAGAAAATGTTAAAAAACGCTCCACTGCTGTAGCATAAGCGACTGGATTACTACGATGGGCATTATACCCAGCTCCAGGTATCCGGATAAGTGGTAACGAAAATTGTTATGAGATAGAGCAAAATTTTTCGTCATACTCACCACAGAGGTAGCTGAACGGGTAGTTTCGCTGTAATAATTTATTGACTAAAAAAAGTTGTTTACCTAGTGAAGTCGTTTCCAATAAATGAGCTACATATTCACCACGGTTATTGCTGCGTTCAGTAATCAATTGTTACCGTTGCTGGGCAGATAAATCATCAAAAACGGCTTGCTGATACCAGTCAGATAAGACACTATCCATTGGCTCACATCGAAAGCGTTTTGCCCAAGACTGATCATACTTTATACGTAGCAGGCGATCCGTTGGCTGTGTTAAACCAACATTAGCCCCCTCAACAATCAAGCCTTTTAATTTAGTGGGTTGAAACTGACAGGTGTAATACATAGCAATTCTGCCACCCAACGAATAGCCGATTAGATAGTAACTATCAATTTGATTAGCCCCAATAGCCTGCTCAATTAGCCGATTTACGTGAGAAAAATCGGTTAATTGAATGTGAGGTGAGCGCCCATGTCCCGGTAAGTCAATTGTAAGTGACGGACGATTAACGCATTTTTCTATAATAGGTAGCCATTCACTGCCGTTGCCAAGTAGACCATGTAACCAAACTAACCATGTTCCAGCACATTTTTCATGATATCTTCGCGTATATAGCATTATAATTCCATCATCTGGTTAACAAGCTGATTGAGTGTTCTCGCGCCTTCATCACCGGCTACTAACAATTCGATCATCAACGCCCTGCTGCCAATAATTGTTGATGGTATCTTTCAACTGAAGCCAATTTGATGGTGAGGCGTAAGATAGTCCAAACATAGCGGCCGCATGCTTAAATTGCAGATGATGAGGCAGGCAATAAAAACGTTCTCTTTCCATCTCAGGAGTAGGTAACATAGAGAATATTTGGCCACCATTATTATTCACCACAATCAACACCATGGGCGCCACGCAAGCACGTAATAAATTTAGACTATTTAAGTCATAAAGCGCCGAAATATCGCCGATAATCCCCAATGTGGGTTTTGCATTGGCAGCTTGCACACCGGCTAGCGTAGCAATCAAACCATCAATACCACTTGCTCCACGATTGCTATAAATTGGATAACTAGTCGGTAATTGGCCTAGAGCATCAATTAATCTGACAATCAAACTATTACCAACAAAAAGTTGCCCATCTGTCGGTAACAAATGTGCAAGTTGATGAGCAATAGCGGCCTCTGAAAATTGTTGAGCAAACGGTTTACTAACCGTGCTATGAACGTTATTGACAATTTCTGTCAATACATGCGCCCAAGGCAAACAGCTAATTGGCGGATGCGCAATTAACCAGTCAGATACGGTACTAACCAACCGCCTAGCACGATGATGAGTCGGATCCAAACGACCGGGAATGCTATCAATAATCCAATATTCCTCTGGTTGGCATTGTGCTTGCCACTCTAATAAACGTTTACTGGTTAAACTTGAGCCAAACTGGACGACTAGCTCTACATTTTGCAGAATGTTTTTTGCCTCTGTTACGGATAGCCAGAGATCAGCGCATGGTAAAGGTTGCCCAGTTTGTGATAAAACATCACTAATAACTGGCCAGCCTAGCATTTCTGCCCACTGGACAACTTTTTTTCCCTCATCAGGCCGCATTCTGCCCGCAATCACGAGACCTTTTTTTTGTCGCCAAATATGCCAATCAACAACTAATGCTAGTGAGCTGGATCTGGAACCTATCAACCAGGGTGTCGAAGATTGCCACCAACTAGCCAGTGAATTTTGCTAGTCAATTTGTGCTGAGCTGTCACCATATAAAGGTTCAGCAAATGGGCAATTGATATGCAAAGTGCCGTGAGAAAGATTATTCATCGCATTGTCAATAGTGCTCACCAACCATTGTGCATTGATAGCTTGTGTTGGGTTAGGCAATGCTAATGTTTGTGCTGGATGATCAGCAAAAATAGCCGTTTGTCGTATAGCCTGATTAGCACCAGAATCAATTAATTCAGCAGGTCTATCGGCGGTTAAAAAAATGATATTTTCACCAGTCAAGCCGGCTTCTATTAAAGCAGGATATAAGTTAGCTACTGCGGTACCAGAAGTAACAATAACCGCCACCGGTTTACTAATAACTTTAGCTAAGCCTAAAGCAAAATAGCCCAACCCTCGCTCATCATAGTGAGTATGGCAAACTAATTTACTATGTGCCACAGCTGCCAATGTCAATGGCGTAGGGCGAGAACCTGGCGCAATACAAACATGACTTAAACCATGTCTGCTTAATGCTTCCAAAATGACTTCCGCCCATTGACGGTTAAAAACACTATGCGACATATATTACTCAAAGCAGAAATAAGAAATAAAATAATAGCAATTTTAAGTAAAATTACGTGATTTTCCTTATTCCAGTTCAATAAAATGACGCTAAAAAATTATTTTTGTTGTTAATATCAACTTTCACAACAAAATATTTCTCTATTTAGCAATGTTTGTAAACCTGCGGCCTTATTTTCGACTTCAAGCCATTCTTGCTGCGGATCTGAATCCTTAAAAATACCGGCGCCGGCATAAAGCCGAAGATGATAATAATTGATATGTGCACAACGCAAAGAAACCACAAATTCACTTTGATTTAGTGATAAATAACCGGCACTACCTGCGTACCAACCGCGGCAAATAGGCTCATTTTGCTGTAAAAAATTCTTGGCTATTTTCCTCGGTACACCGGCAACCGCAGCGGTTGGCTGTAAACGGTATAGACAGTCGCTATCGCTAGCATGATGTAACGTGACATGAATAAGACGACGCAAATGCTGAATTTTACGTAATAAAATAATATCAGGTGGGGAAACATCAATTTTTTCACTATTATCGTGCAATCTTTGGCAAATATCCTCCACCACCAGTAAATTTTCATGTTGACACGAGTTTCGCACACGAGTTTCGCACGGGCATATAAAATTCTAGAAATGGCTTCAGAACAATAATTAATCTGTAACTTGCTAAGACGTATAAATTTACTTAAATTACAATAAGTTATTTTTAATTTATGAGATTTTTTCTATTTATATATTATGCTAAATTAAACTTAAAAATAGCGCGTTTTTTTATTGGTGCGAAACTCGTGTCGCAATCTCCAAAAAAGAAGTATAAATTTAAAAACAAGAAAAAATCAGGGTGTTCATATTTTGTCGGGTTATCCATGTATTAAAGATATCTATAAAACATTCTTACAAGTAATATAGCGCGGCAAATCATTTGATACCGAAAGGCAAAATATTTGATACGCTCAAAAAACACACAAAGGAAAGTTATTTGATACTAACTGCGGTATCGAGGTAAATATTTTAACCTGAGTTCGGGATAAGAAATAAAGAGAAAGTCTTGATATTCAAATAGTTGAATGAGCCTGTTTTGTTAAAATACTCTAACAGTCTGGTTAAAGAGTAGAGCATTGTTAAACAATTATGGAAAATCTTACTGAACTTTATTGCCTGATGGATGATTTTTGCAAAGACTTCGAGCCAAAAATGCATGAATATTTGCTGACTAACGGTACTAAGCGTCGTAGACGGTCTACTCAGCTTTCGTTGGCGGAAATGATGACACTGGTTGTGTTGTTTCATCAACTCCGATTCAGGCAATTCAAGGTATTTTATCTCTATTATGTCCGCTTATATCTCCGGAAGGAATTTCCTAACTTGCCATCCTATTCACGCTGTGTAGAGTTACTTCCGCGTAGTGCCTTAGCGTTAACGGCACTGTTTGAGTCAATTAAGGGAAAATGCACGGGGCTATCGGTTGCCGATTCTACTCCGATAGCAGTGTGTGATAACTTACGGATCCGCAGGCATAAAGTCTTCAATGGGATAGCTCAACGGGGAAAAAATTCAACAGGTTGGTTCTTTGGTTTCAAGCTTCATATAATTATCAATCATTTGGGGGAAATACTCAGTTTTCGACTCACACCAGGAAACACCGATGATCGGAAACCATTGCCTGAGCTGACAAAGGATCTTTCTGGTTGTTTGTACGCAGATAAAGGGTATTTATCGGCTTCACTGAAACAGCAACTCAAAACGATGGGAATTAACCTTATAACGAATATCAAGAAGAAAATGAAGCCTATTAAACAGACTTGTTTCGACAAAGCCATCTTGCGTCATCGTTCTGTCATTGAAAACGGTATTTGATGAGTTAAAAAATCTTTGTCAAATAGAGCATACGCGACATCGCTCTCCGGCTAATTTTGTAGTGAATTTATTAGGCGGACTGGTTGCATATTGTTTAATGCCATCTAAACCAAAGATACCTGTTGCAGGTACGTATCTTCAAGCATAATTGATTATGCTTATCCCGAACTCAGGTTAAGTATTGTGAATGTAGTTAAGCCACTGTAATTGATCTGTTTTGACGATCGATAACACTTTATTGATCGTCTATATCGCTGATGTTTTATGTTATCCGACAAGAGTTCAGTAGTGAGATTTTGCTGTACATAAAACACCCCAAAATGGATTAAAATTTAATCAAAACCTCGATTTTAGCCCTAAATCGGCATTTTGGCTAAAATTTGAACGGTAAATACAGTGTTTTTTGCCGTGCATTTTCCTCATCAAGCCATCATTTAGGCTTATTTTGTCAGGAAACAGGCGAAATCCTTTTTTACAAAAAACCTTGGTTTATTGGAAACGATAAATCTGGCTAAAAATGCAACACCCAATCAGCGTAAAATTAACGGCAAAACCCTGACTCAGGATGTGCAGTTAACCGCTACAGATGTTAAAGCCGTTACGCCTGAAATGTTACGTACCGAAATCCCAGTCGGTGTTCCTCTGCCTTGGCCGACTGAAAAAAGCGCCAACGGGTTGGTTTATCTGCAAACGGTGAGCCATTCGATAAGAAAAAATACCCGCTCTTGGCACTCGCCTATCCATCAGGCAAACTCCCTGATTTACGGGGCGAGTTTATCCGTGGCTGGGATGCAGGACGAAAAGTGGATAACGGACGCAAAATATTAAGCGTACAAGGTGATACCCTTCAAAATTTCACTGGAAACATAACCGGCATTCAGTTTGTCGGTCAATCACCAGCCAGTGGGGATTTTCAAAATGGGTAGTCGAACAGGCGGCAGCAGTATTGGTTCTGGAACCAGCGGCGTATTCGCTGTTGATTGCTCAGCCAGTTTTCAGTCTGGTTTGAGAACCGCTTCAGAAACAAGGCCGCGAAATGTCGCGTTTAACTACATTGTCAGGGCAGCATAAAGTTTTTATCTTTTCGGCGCTTTCGGCCACGCAATATCGAGCGTTTTGCTGATATCGACACGGTTTAGCAGCACGCGGTATTTCTTCCACGCAACAAGCTGCCCCCCTTTCTGCCTCGGTGGCCATATCGAGGTCTACCACATCCTGTAGCGGTGCTATAATTTTTGCTGCCTGCTCAAGCAGATAGTCTCGTTTATGGGTCGCTTGCTCTCTGAGTTCATCTGCTGTATAAACACGTGGAACAACCTTACCAATCGATAAAACACCATTTTCGGTTAGGGGCTGCCTCCTGAGGCCATGCTGATACTTCTGCTATGCTGCACCCATCGGGACAAAAGCCACTGATATCATAGCCCATTGAGCGGATTACACCGTCGGCTTCAATACTCGACTTTCATTGTATCGGGCTGAAAGCTTTTCTGGCACTCATACCAGTCTTGACCGTCTTCTGATATCAGGAAAATCGCCCCAACAGCGTGTTCTAGCCATTTTTTATCAACAGAGTCAGGATGATAGCGTTTGAAATTTTTAATATTTTTCATCACATAAACCACACATTTATCCATTCACCGTTAACGTTTTTTTGTAAGATACGGCGCTGAACATAATCCACATAGGCATCAACGTTTCCGTTATACACGCCGTTATTACATAATGAGGTTCATCACGATAAGCTGTGCCTCGCCATATCTGAATCTCCTGCACATGCCCCAGTCGAATATCTTTTACGAACGTAGTATTGACATAATCCCAAGTGGCACGGCCATTCGCTACATGATCGGCATGTTGCCAGGCATTGCTTTGTGCCTCATTTGCACGGGCGGTAATCCAGCCACTCAACGCCCCACCCCAAGCTGGGCCAGTAATATCCCCATTTTCATGATAAGTGGCGGTTCTGCCGCCCCATGAGATGGTTAAATTTTGCCCTAATGTGACACCGCCATTGACCGTTCCGCCAGTACGTTTATCCAGTGCATTTTTTGCACAATCTAACCGTTTCCGTTAAACCAAGGTTTTTTATAAATTGATTTTTGTCCGGGATGTCGGCCCCATTCTCATTTTTTGCCAGTTTTTGACTCAAAATTTGCATGACGTTTTCAGCAAATTTGGGGTTATTGCTGATCGCTTTCGCCAGCTTGTTCAGCGTATCTAAATCAGACGGCGCTTTGTCAACAACCGCATTCACCCGGTCATTGACCGCTTTAGGCGTCGCGGCGGTAGTTTCGTCCGCGCTGCGAGGGGAACTGTTTAACTGCACTATCCCTTTGCGGTGAAGCGTCGCCTCCTGAATGCCGTCCTGGGTCGCCAGCTTGCCCAGGCCCAGATGCGTACGGGCCTTTTTCTGTGCCCCTTTGCCCGCTGCGGCAATTTCCGCCAATGCCTGGGTTTTCAGTAACGCCTCCTGACCGATAATCGCCCGGATAGCCAACGTCAGCTGGTTTAGCTTGCCCTTATCCGGGCGGATGCCCGCAGCTTCCAGCAAGGCCAGTTGTTCGGCTTGCTGGATATTGAACCAGTCCTCCCCCGGCCAGCTGATGCCCTTGTGGCCGTCACCCTCGGTAAACCATAACGGCGTAGTGCTCTGGGTTTCTTTCAGCGGCGGCATGGTGGCTATGCCGCTGTTGTTATCTAAAAAATACATTAGCCTTTCTCCTTTTTGTCAGCATACACATAGCGAAAGTCCTGATGCGCCGGCTTATAGCGGTTTAACAGGCATTCGAGTATCCCGGCGTAATAAATACGCAGCGGCGTGGTGATCGGGTCAAGCACATGCATCGGGCGATAGTCCACGTGGGTCTCAATCGTCACCATCGTGACCCACTGATTATCCGGCAAGGTGCTCAGGCTCACCGTAAAGCCATAAGACCGCGCCAGGTCAATGTAAAACTGCCGGTTGAGGCTCGGTTTCATCCGCAGCTTGTTGGCCGCATAGCGCTGGCGCTCATCGATACCGGCATCGTCGCCGATATCACAGTCCGGTAGCCCTAAAAAACGCTCCCAGTCAGCCAGCAACCGTGTGGCGGTCAGCGGAAAACGCTCGGCCAACAATTGCTCGGCGCGTTCGGTGACGCGTGCTGTGCTGCGGGCCAGGCCGTCGGCCAGCGACGCCAGCAGCGTATCCGGCGCTTTGTCCCAGGCCAGGCCATTAGGCAGCAATTGCAGCAGTGCGCGTTGGTGTGCTTTTAAAGCCATGTGATATCCCCCATCACCAGTAGCTCGGTTTTTCCGCTACTGACCGGCGTCAGCGGGGTTTTCAGGGCGTAATCATCCAGTCCGCCTATCCCGGACAGCACGCGCCAGAATGCCGAGGGCAACAGGGTTTCGCCCGGTTTGGCCGCGGTGTAAAACAGTTGCCTGAGCGCCTCGCGGATACGGGCCTGGTTATCCGGGGTATTGGGGGCGATACGCAGCGTGATATCGACCTTTTTTGCCCCCGGCGCAAACACCGTCACCGTCGGCCCCTCCGGTTGGCCGACCCACTCGCCGGTGGCCGGGTCCCGGTGGCGCGCGAGATAGTCGGTCACCCGCGCAATATCGGCCGGGCCGGGGAAGATATCCGGGTGATGGTCCATCACGAAGGTCACGCCCACCGTGCCCGCCCCGTTCCAGGTGGGCAGACACCAGCTGCGGGTGACGCCCGGCACCTCGCGCGCCCAGCGCTCGTAATCCCAGCGTGTGCCGCCGCCTGGGGGAAACTGCACCCGATACAGCAGGCGCGACAGCAATTCCTCCACGCGCTCGCGGTCAGCGCCGCCCCGGATCCCGGGCGCATCGGTCAGCGCCTGCGGGGCCACCCCGGCAACCGGGGTGACAAAACCGAGTGTCTGTCCCGCACCGCAGTCACCTGCCAGCCCCGGCTGGTCGGCCTCGACGTTAACCGTTAAGGTTCCCGCCTTACCTTGGGCGGCGTCTGTCAGGCGGTAAAGCGCGCCGTCGGCCCGTTGCAAACGCGCGCCAACCGGCACACTGGCGGCATCATACAGCGACAGCCTGACCGGGCCGCTGGCCCGGGCGGCCTGCTTGCGCACCACGCCCCAAAAGGCGCAATGTTTGAGCAGCTCGCTCTCGTCGGCATCGCTCGGAATAATCTGCCGGGCTATCCAGCCCAGGTGCTCATGCTCCAGCGCCGACAGCCCGGCCTGCGCCATCGCCATGGCCCCCAACAGACTGTCCTCGGCCGGCAGCGCGCCCGGCAGGCGTTGCGCCACATCCTGCTGCGTCTGGCTGATAAGCTCGCCGAGCGTGGGTATCTGATACGGCATTTACATCCCCTCCAAACGGGCTTTAAAGGTAAACGGGCGCGCACTGCCGTCCTTGAGCGTCAGGCGCACGGTCAGCCGCAGCCAGCCCGGCAGCGGGGCACTCGCCTGGCAATGCAACTGGCTGATCATCCCGGCGTCCAGCAGGCCACGCAGCGCCTCATGGGCGTAGGCTTCTGCCCGCGCCAATACCGCAGGCAGCGCCTTTTCCCGTGACAGCAGCCACAGCCGAGAACCCACCGGGCGGTCGCGATAACTGTCCGCCCACCATCCGCGCCGGTCATGGCCACCATCCGGCAAACGGTCGGAGATCTCAGCGCGCCGGTCGGTAAACAGACACAGCAGCACCGTGGTCGTCAGACTGTCGTCGGCGAGTAAATCTGCGCCCGCCTGTAACAGCATCCCCTCGCCATTCATCCAGCGCAGCGCCGCGTCGCTCATTGCGGCCCCCCGGTCAGACTGCCCTGGCCATTTTCCTGATGGCGGTGGGTGCTGTGTTTGACGCCACCGATAACGGCTTCCGGCGCGGCAAAGGGACCTTGGGACTCCGCGTTCCCGGCAATCGTCATGTTCTGTTTCACCGTCAGGTTTTTCTCAATCACCACATCATCGGTAAAACGCGCGGTCGGGGTGTTAAACACCGCCTCCTGCTCGGCGACCACTTCCAGTGTTTTACAGGTGATGATGCAGCGCCCGTCCCGGGTCAGACGCAAGCGATGCCCTTCATAGTGATACAGGCCGCTATCCCCGGCGGGCAGCCCGGTCGGTCGATAACGGCGGTCTTCTATCACCAGGACTGTCGCCTGATCACGACTGCCGCCCAGGCAGGCAAACACCACCTCAGCCCCCGGCAACGGCACGCTGATATGCCCGTATTGTTGCGGGCGCTCGACCTCATCGAAGGTTTCGCCGTCCAGCGCCGTCAACTGGACGTTTTGCGCTTTCAGACCGTCATTCACCCCGGTCAGGACGCCCCGCCCGAACAACAGGCGGATCCCGCGCATCACCGGGGCAAGCAGGCGTTGCAGTGCGATATTACTCATCGAGTTTATTCCCCTGGTTAAGCCAGGCCCGCACCAGGCCATCGACGCCACCGTCAGCCCCGTTGGCCTGACGCTCCGCCTCCGCCGGCACGATAAACGCCTCGCGTGGGGCAAGAATTAGCGTTGTACGCTCCCCTTGGTCTGCATCGAGATCAAACCGCACCTGGCTAATTAAAAGGTCACGACTGACCATCGACAGACGCGGCGCAATGACGCGAGTCAGCCGGTTGGTCTGCCACAGTTCGCCGCTTTCGCGCCGCCACCCTTTGACCACGGCGGTAAAGCGCTCTGACTGGGCCAGTGCCCGGCGACTTTCCCGCAGCGCGCGCGCCCGTGCGGTGGCGGGGGTCAGTTTGCTGTCAGCCAGAATCACTTTGGGGCGGTAACGAGCAATCGCGGGATCGTCGCTTTCTCCCTTGGGGGCAGCGCGTAGCGCGTTGGTGTTGGCGTCGCCCGCGTGCCCACCGCCGCCGCCGTGGCCTTTAACCAGATATTGACTGTGGCGATCGCGCCAGTCTTCGGTGTACTCGGCGGACAACAGATTTTCCCCCAGACGCAGGGTGTCAGTGGCGGTGTTCGCCGCCTGGGTAAACACCAGATCGCCGTCGGCATCACTGGTCACCAAAACGCCCCGGTGACGCGCCGCCCGGCTCAGCACATCCGCCACGCTTTCAGACAGTTCAAGGGTAAAGGAGGTAAAGGGTTTGGCGGCCTCGGGGTCAGACACCGCCCAGCGCACCGCAATGCCAAAAGGGCTGCACAGGTCTTGCGCAATCTGTTGCAGGGTGCGGTGACGCCATTGACCGCCCGGATAGATCGCCGAACAATCCACCAGATCGCCGGTTTTATCCCGGCCCTTTATCGTGACCTGTGCCGCGTCGGCCCCCATCTTGTGCGATACGCTGTCCAGGTAGCCGGTGATGACCGGTTGCCCGTCAAGGGTCAGCGCCAGCGCCCCGCCGGCGCGCAGGCTGTCGGGCAACGCCTGGCCGGGCATCATGATCCCGAGGGTAAAATCCCCGGCCAGACGCGCCAGCCCCCGGGTAATGCTGACCGAGAGCCAGTGGGTAAAAATCCGGTTGTCGATGCGCAACGCCACCTCAGCCACCGAGCACCTCCACGCGCTCGCCACCCGGCACAAACAGCGGATGACGCAGCCGGTTGCGACGAATAAAGCGCGCCGTGTCACGCGCATCGCCGGTGATGCGGTACAGGGTCACCAGCGCCGGCTCGGTGATTGTCACTGCGGCCTGGATCAGGCCGGGTAACGCCACGCCGCGATGGGATAAATCCGCCACAAAGGCGCGGCTTAACGCCCGCACCTGCAAGGCCAGGCTCTGATAGCCCAGCGCCGAGCTGGTCAGGGCACACGCATCCAGTCGGCGCGCGACCTGCTGGCTGACGCGCACCACATCCGGCGTACTTTCCAGCCAGACGCTGGCGCTGTCACTGAGCGGCAGCGGGGCGGGCGAGACCGTGTGTGGCAACACCTGCGCCGGTGCGTTTGGGCCGACCGCCGCCAGACTGGCGGTAAGCAGGGACGACAACATCTGTACCTGCACCACCGCCACCGCCAGGCGCAGCGTATTGTGCAGCAGTTGCACCGTGGCGCGAGTGGCAGGTTGCAGCCCCTGCCTATCGCGCAGGCGATCCTGACGGACCAAAGCGCTGTCCAGCCGGTCGGCCAGCTGGACTATCTGGTGCTGGAGAGCGCCGGGCTGCGGGGAGACTGGCGCGCGTGCCCGGTTTTTTATCTGCTCAGGTTGGGGGTAAGCCGGCAGGCGCTGTATGCCCTGAAAAATGCCCTTGAAGGCCAGCGCCAGGCGGTCGGGGGTGGTGATAATGCCCTGGATATTGCCGCGCAGGGCGGTAAACGAGGCGATAAAGCTCTGCATATCGGCCAGCAGCCCCAGACCCGTGAGGGCGCTTTCCAGCGTGTTGGCCTGCTCGCTAACGGTATCCATTAATGCCTGCGCGTCATGCAACGAGGTCTGCCAGCCGTCAGCCAGGGTGGAAAAGAGTGCGGCCAGCGTGCCATCCCCTAAGTGATTGACCACCCCAGCGGTATCTTGCGCCACCGTAGGGGCGGTCTCATCGGTCACCGGCACCACCGTGACGGTAAACTCCACCAGACGCTGGTTATCGACGCTGTAGCGGCTTTCAAAATGTTCAACCAGCACCGACAGCGTACCCCAGTCCGGGTGCAACAGCTCGCCCGGTCCCGGCGCATTGAGCGCCTGCGTCAGCCGTACCCGCTGCGCCTGCACATCATCGCCGGTCAGTGACAGGGTGAAGGTGTGCTCAGGCAGTTTTTTTCCTAAATCGTCTGCCCCGCCGTGTTCGCGCAGCGGATATTCCCGCCGCACCACCCGGCGACCGCCGCGACTGCGCTGCTCTTTGTAAACCCAGAAAGGCACGCCGCGAAAGCGGCCCTGACCGGTACTTTTCATCTGCGCACCTCAATAAATATGATAATTATCGCCGTTATACACATCGAGCTGTAAGCCAAAGGCGTTGCTGTCGGTGACGGCGCTGTTTTGCAGCACCAGGCCCGGGGCCAGGGCGATACGCATGTCGGCCTGGGCTTTCACGGGTGGCGGCATCGCCTGTTGCTCGTCCTGCTTGTCCCACCGGGCGTAGATATCGCCCAGCCAGCCGCCGAGTTTTTCGCCGAGCACGCTACCCAGCATCGAGCCGGCCACTGCCCCAATCGGGCCACCGATGGCCCCGACGAGGCCGCCCACCGTTGCCCCGGTTGCCGACCCCAGTGCGCCACCTTTATCCTCGGCGCTGGCATTCTTGTCCAGCAGCGTCGGGGCCAGCGACAACGCCGTCAGCGCCGGGCCGCCCAGGCGCATTGCGCCGCGCCCGAGTGCCCCCGTAGACCGTCCCAGCCAGCCGGTGAAACCGGATAGCCGCGCCGTGGCCCCACCCAGCAGGCCACGCGCGCGCTGCCCCATATCGCGCAACCCGCCGCCCACACCGGACAGCCAGCGCCCGACCGTGCTTACGCCCGGTAGTCGGCTTAACCGTGCGCCAGTGCGATTGACCAGGCCGCCAAAGAAGCCTGAGACGGCGGAGGCCGCCCGCCCCAAACGGGAGCGCGGCACCGAGAGCGCTGGACGGCCCGGACGCAGGCGCGAGCCTTTACGGCGGGTGCGTCCGCTACCATCGACATAAGTCTCACTGCCACCCCCGACGCCGCCCGCCGGCCAGTTGGTGACCAACACGCTCACCGGCGCGCCCAGTCCGCCGCCCATCGCAAACGGTGCGGGACCAGGCAAACCCGCCGGGGCATTTTTGCCGCGCCCACACCACCACCGATAAGCCCGCCACGGATAGCGTACCGGCGCACTCGACAGCCCCCAGGCGGGACGGGCTATCGCCATGCCGACACGGGCCAGTTTCGAGGCGACGTAAATCGCCAGCATGGCTTTGGCGGTGTTAGCGGCATATTTGCCGATAGTGTCGAGGGTGTCGCCGTAACCGGCTTGGCGTAGCGCTATCAATTCAGCATTGACCCGGTTCAGGCCATTTTTAAACAGCGTGACCCCACGGCGGGCGCTGTCGAATACGCCATTAAAACGACTGGCCAGCCGGTTGGCCCATTGGTCCTGCAAACCGCTTTCCTGCGCCTCGCCGGCAACATCCAGAAAGTCTTTTAACTCGGTTTTAAGCCGTTTAAACGGCCCTTGATTCATTACCTTGACGGCGAACTGCTGCCAGACATGACCCAGCTGGGAAGTGAGTCCCGTCCACGAGTTCATGGCGTCTTTCTGCGCCCCTTTGGCCTGCTCGCGCAGCGCCTGGAACAACAGCGCAACCGATTTTGCCCCGAGTAACCCTTTTTCGCCTTGCTGGGTCAGTTCGTTACGGCTTTTGCCGAGCTTTTCTGCCAGCACGCTATAGACGTCAATGCCATAGCCGGTCAGCAGGCTTGCATCCTGCGCCTGAATGCTTTTGCGCGAATACATCTGTTTGAGCTGAAGAGAGGCTCCCTGGGCTTCCGGCAGCGTCCAGCCGTGTCGCGCACCCTGGTCTTCCAGCATGGTAATAAAGTGGCGCGCTTCTTCACGGCTTATGCCAAACCCGCGACTGGCGGTGTATTCCTGCACCACCCCTTGCAATCCCCAGGTAGAGTCCTTGGCATTCTGTAGCGCCCATTTCAGGTCAGCGTCGGTCTGGGCTTTATCATGATGGTTCAGGGAGTTCAGACGCAGCGTCATGTTTTCCATTGCCGCCGCCGGGTCGATAAAGGCTTTTTTCAGGCCAACCAGTGCCGCGCCCCCGGCCAGCAGCCCGTAAAGGCGTGCTACGCCGCCATAGGCCGCCTTGGCGCGCGTCTCCAGATGGTCAAAACCGGATGACACCGACGCCAGCCCCAGGCGCAGACCGCTAAAGGTGCGCTGGCCCTGATGGCCCAGCCGGTCAAGCTGACTTCCCAGGCTATTCGCCCGCAGACCGAGACCGTGCAGGGATGCGCCGCCTTGCCGCCCCATGCCGACCAGACTTTGACCGAACAGCCGCGCCTGCCGGGGCAGGGTGCCCAGCAGGTCAACAATGACGGCGGCTTTGACTTTTTTTTCTGCCATCGGTTACTCACGCTGTAATAAATGGGTGGCTTGCTGGCAGTGCCGGTAGAGCCGGATTAACGGCAGGGAAAGCGCCCAGTCCATGCCCGATTTGGTAACGGTTGCGAGCATCAGCGCCGCTTCCTCAATTTTTTCCCGACACTGCATCCAGTCGCCCCGCATCAGCCGCCAGCTGGCCGGCCAGCGCGCTGCCGCCCAGACGCTGGGCGATGATAAGGCGTTCAATATCCCGCGCCGACAGGCTTTTCAGTTGCAGCAGCGACAATGGGCCGTTGAGGTTGCCCAGCCGGGCGACCTGGCGGCGCAGCAGCTCAAACTCCACCATCGCTGGCGAACGCACTAACTCTGAGCCGTTAGCCGTCTGCACCACCCGCTCGGCGGCCAATTCGGCATCAATAATGTCCTTGCCGGTTAATGGCCGCAGGGTGACGTCCGTATGGCGCTGTTCATCATCACCGCTGCCGGTGACCAGACCGTCAACCAGGGTCAGTTGCCCGCGCGCCAGTTCGTCGGCGACACTGGCGATATCCGGCGACACCCCTTCAACCTCGTGGGCCGCCGCCAGGGTTTCCATGCTGTGGGTCATGCTTGCTCCTTACGCCACACGCTGGCTGCGAATGGCGGTAAATTTGGCGGAAATTTCGCCCGCGTCCGTCAGGGATTCTTCCCCGTTGCTCCAGGCGTTGGTCATCATGTGCGTTTCGCCGGAATCGGCGGCAAACTCCAGCGTGACATCGTGCCAGCCGTTGATGACGTCCACACTCAGATCACCCCGCGCCGGGAATTTGCATTCCAGCGTGGCGGCGCGAGGTGTCGATTTGTAGCCATAAACGCGTGCGCCGGTCACTTCCTCGCGTTTTTCCCCGGACGGGGTAAAGGTGGCCCCCGTCAGGGTCGGGTATTCCTGCCCGTTAACCCGGACAATGGCCTTGCCCTGGTATTGCAGTTTG
>NZ_JAZHPL010000003.1:0-379049 GCF_036919435.1 Arsenophonus sp. PmNCSU2021_1
AATCGGCTTATCAGGTATTGCGTGATATTGCGGGCATTTTTAGAGGCATGACTTTTTGGGCGGATAATTCTGTCAAAGCGGTGGCTGATATGCCCTCGGATGTCTTTCGGATTTTCACGCAAGCGAATATCGTCGATGGAAAGGTGACATATTCAGGCGGTAGTCAGCAAAACCGTTATACGCAGGTGCTGGTTTCCTATTCGGATGCCGATAATCACAGTCATGATGGGATTGAGGCGGTCTCTGATAGCAAACTGCAGCGCCGTTATGGTGTGCGTAAAACGGATATTTCGGCGATGGGTTGCACTCGGCAATCAGAAGCAAACCGACGTGGACGCTGGATATTATTAACGAATGCTTATGACAGGACGATTACCTTTTCAACAGGGCTTGAAGGGGCTATTCCAACGCCTGGACAGATTATAGGGGTAGCGGATGCAAATCTTGCAGGGCGAATTATTGGTGGCAGGATTTCATCTGTTGATGAGAGAAAAATTACGCTCGACAGGCAGGCAGATGTTAAATCGGGTGACAGACTTATCATTAACTTACCCGATGGAAAATCAGAAGCAAGAACCGTCCAGACGGTTAACGACAATATTATCACTGTAACAGCCCGTTATTCTCAACCGATTGAAAAAAATGCGGTTTGGACAGTAGATGCCAATGACTTGGCGATTCAGCTTTATCGCGTAATTAGCCTTCAGGACAACGCCGATAATACATATACCCTCACGGGGACTTTCCATAATCCAGATAAATATGCGCATGTTGATTCGGGCGTCAGGATTGATAAAAGACCAATTACTGTTATCCCCCCTGGTGTCCAATTACCCCCGAAGAACGTACATATCTCTGCTTATACCCAAATCAGTCAAGGGATTGCTGTTACAACGTTAAGCGCTGACTGGGATGCCACAGAAAATGCGATTGCCTATGAGGCGCAATGGCGAAGAGGAAATAATAACTGGGTAAGTATACCTCGAACATCTACATCCAGTTTTGAAGTTCAAGGGATATATGCCGGACGTTATCAGGTAAGGGTAAGAGCCATAAACTCATCGGATATCTCATCAATCTGGGCGAATGCGCCTGAGACAATACTGAAAGGTAAGGAAGGCGAACCCCCTACACCTGTTAACTTCAGAGCTTCCACGTTGGTGTTTGGGATTAAGTTAGACTGGGGATTCAACGAAAATACGGAAGATACGTTAAAAACAGAGATTCAGTACAGCGAAACGAATGACGGTGAAGGCTTGATGTTACTGGCTGATATCCCTTATCCGTCAAAAAGCCATGAAATGTCAGGGTTGGCCGCAGGGACAGTCTTTTATTTTCGCGCAAGACTCGTTGATAAATCCGGTAACCCGTCACCGTGGACAGAATTTGTGCGGGGTGAGTCAGAATTCGATGCCAGCAGTATCATTGATGAAATTGATAAAAAAATTAACGATACGGAAGCGATTAAGCAGCTAAAGAAAGGGATAGACAGTAGCACAGAAGCGATACTGGAAAACGCGAAGGGACTTAACGGCAATACGCAGTATTTCATGCGTCAAAATGGCAAGATTAAGGCGGAAATTGTCAGGGTTGACAATTATGTGGTAACCGAGACTAAAGCCTTGGCTGAATCTATCCATCAGGTCAGAGCGACAGCAGATAAGTCCTGGGCAGCCGCGCAAAACTCGCTACAAGCCAAATATGACATGAAAAAGGGTGAGGCTTCTGCAACCTGGACATCGTTAGTCAAGATTGTTTATGACGGCGTCTCTTATGATGCAGGCATGGTGATTGGTGCTGAGCTTAAAAACGGTAAAGTCAGCACACAAATTGGCTTTAGCGCCCAAACATTCATCGTATACAATCCGGCTAATGGCAAGATGGAGCCGGTTTTTGCCATCAAAAACGGTCAGGTTTTTTTACGCACAATATTTATTGATAAAGGAACGATTGAAGAATTATTAATCGGCTCTGTTATTCAGTCAAAAAATTATCAGGCGGGAAACACGGGTTTCAAGATAGATAGTGAAACAGGTATCGCAGAGTTTAATCGCTTACTCATTAATAAAGACTTTAAAATTATGGGTGACGCCTCAAAAATTGTGTTGGATAACACAGGGCTTGCCGTTTATCCCACTTCTGGTGGCGTAATAAAATTAGGCAGGAGGCCATAATGTCAGATTACGGTTTGTTTGTTGATTTGAAAGACGGTTTTAAAACCTTTGAAATAACCAGTAAAAGTCGAATACTGACAAAACTTTTAAGTACAAATAACCACGATCTAAAAAAAAGAGATCATAGCTTCACCATTCCTGAGGCAGATAAATATAATCTAATCATCGTCCCTAAAGTCATATCTAGACTTTATCAAGTATCCAGGAGTTATGCTGTACGTCAACTGAGACTTGAAAATATAGGAGTTGAAGGAAATCAATTAAAGTGCAATTGGGATCGTTGGGGTATTCACTGGTTTTGGGGTGGCAGAGGCGGAGGGGTTTCAGAGCGAGGAACATTTTTGTACGGTGAACAGTACGAAAATGTGTATAAAATAGATGTTTATGGCTATCCAAAACAAGCAACGAGGGGTGACTATGGATTATTTATGGGTGGTTTAGGCAATGCAGTAGCAATAACTCAGCAATCAAAGTTAGGGTATTGTGTTTTTAGAAAGAAAATATCGATAAGTGCTAATGGCACTTATAAAATCCCTAACACTGTTCCAAGTATTGGTAAAAGTCTCGTTTTTATTAGACCAACAAATCAAAATGCAGTTGTTTCTATCGCTAGAGACAATAAAAATATTTATAGCAATGCGAAAACAGATGTTTACGTACTGGTATTCACGACGGATTTTACGCTAGTACCCGCGGATTACGGCCTACATATTTATAATACAAAAGGCACACTAAGTTATTCATCGCATTATTTGCCGTTTTTAGTAGGCGCTAATATAACATTAACCCAATGGGGAGTAACGGCGCCATTTGCACGCCCAATGTTACAAGCAAATGAATGTGCAGAAATGATAGATCGCGTCTATCAGGGCTGGACATATTGCAAAGCAGGCGGTTATCGTTTTCAAGGAAATAAAATAACTATTGAGCAGGGAAGAAATCTTGAATGGGTATTTGTGGATACATCAGCCATTGATGATATCACTTATAGCACTCCCTCATACGTTATTGACTTCGATCTTTACTTCTAGAGAAAAATTATGATTTATTCAGATGGCACAGTCACAATAGTGTCAGGGTCTTCTATTGTAAAAGGCTCAGGCACCAAATGGAATAGCAATAATCCACTCATATCACCCGGCATGTTAATGTTGATTAAAAATGGTGACGTGAATTATCCTTACATGATATTGGCAGTCAACAGTGATACTGACACGAGTTTCGCACCAATAAAAAAACGCTCTATTTTTAAGTTTAATTCAGCATAATATATAAATAGAAAAAATCTCATAAATTAAAAATAACTTATTGTAATTTAAGTAAATTTATACGTCTTAGCAAGTTACAGATTAATTACTGTTCTGAAGCCATTTCTAGAATTTTATATGCCCGTGCGAAACTCGTGACTGAATTAACGTTAGCAGATAAGCCGACTTTTAGCGCAACAGAGACCACTTACAGCATTAATCTCACTGAACCCAATAATAATTCTGACGCTGCACGCGCACTGGTTGCCGCTAACACTTACATCCTCTATTTTTTGCAAAACATGGATTTGTGGATGGGGGATAATGGTGTCGTTGAAATCACGTTGCCGAGCGGTAAAACAGTCAAGTTAGCGTCAATTAAAGCGCTACAAGCGCTAGTGGAAGGAAAAGCTGATGCAAGCAGTGTTGAAGAGATAAAAACAGCACTAGAAAGTCCCGCGGACAAAAAAAGCGTAGAAGACATAAACAAAACCGTCGCAGATAAATTTGATAAAAATAGCGTTTTGCAAGCAGTAGGTAATGCTACTGATAAAGTCATGAGTCAAAAAGCATCCACTGATATTCTTGCGAAAAAAGATTCAAATGAACAACTTAGAGCTGGAAAAATAAGTGTCTCACATTCTACCGGTGACTCAGTTATATGGTTAGGCGATGCTAAAGAGGGTTATGATTTAGTCTATGTCCGTTCATCTAAACGTGGTTTTATACGTAATAATAGGCTTAGCGTAGCCACTTATTTTCCAGATAAAGATGGAACATTTGCTTTATTGTCAGACATTCCAAAAATGATAGCGGATGCTAACGGTTTTTTTAAAAGAGCCTCGCCGATAGTAAAAATCCATCCCGATGGTAGTTTTGAAACCAACGAAGAATCAGAAGGGGCAAGAGTCCGACGAACTGGAATTGGCAGCTATTTTATTTCCGGCGTCATGGGTTATAACGCTGATGGAGCATGGGGTGTGAATGGCGGAATATCAATCCCTAAAGATATTAATGGATTAGAACTTATCTACGTCAGAGACAAAATCTTATCCAATGGTGATATTGAGATTCAAACATTTCACCGACAACACACCCATTTACCTAAAGATTTTCAAAACTGGCGAATTAAAGAAATTATTGACGGCAAACCAGTTTATTACGCTGACGGTGAGCAAGTTGATATCCCACCCTCGACATGGTTAGACGTGCGGGTGCAAATGCCCGTTGATTCAATTTGGGAGCAGCAGCAAAGATTGAAAGCGAAATAGCCCTTCACAAAAATTTTTATCTGAAAATCGGATACATTGAACATCAAAAAGACTTTCCTTCTTACTCGAAAATTTCGTTAGTTGATTAAACCCTATCATGGGATAGCGGGTGTGGTAAACAACTTTTCACATTAAAAAATCGATCGAATCGATCAAAATAATTCATTTTATTTTTGTATTAGATTTATGGAAAACTAAATACCCATGCGGCATTTACTTCTAAATATCAGTTTTATTTAGTTAAATAAATCAAAAAATGGAGATAAAGTGAAGAAAACGACTATACTAGCCTGTGCGATTATGGGAATTCTGGCAAATGTTAACGCTGAAGAAGTTAAAACCAAGGGTGAGTTTTCATCAGTATTGGGTACAACAGCCGAAGCTTCCGGATACGCAAGCACTGCTATTGGTGAAGAAAGTAAAGCCACCGGTACGTTTTCATCAGCATTAGGTGAAGGAGCCGAAGCTTCCGGATTCGCAAGCACTGCTATTGGTAGGCAAAGTAAAGCCACCGGTAAGTTTTCATCAGCATTAGGTGAAAGAGCCGAAGCTTCCCAACCCGGAAGCACTGCTATTGGTGAAGCAAGTAAAGCCACCGGTAAGTTTTCATCAGCATTAGGTGCAAAAGCCGAAGCTTCCGGATACGCAAGCACTGCTATTGGTGAAGGAAGTAAAGCCACCTGTAAATTTTCATTAGCATTAGGTACAAGAGCCGAAGCTTCCAGATACGCAAGCACTGCTATTGGTGAAGGAAGTAAAGCCACCGCTCACTTTTCATCTGCATTAGGTAGAAGAGCCGAAGCTTACGGTGAAGAAAGTACCAGCATTGGCGTAAACAGTAAAGCAGCCAATCACCTTTCATCTGCATTAGGTTCAGCAGCCGAAGCTTCCGGATACGCAAGCACTGCTATTGGTGGAGCAAGTAAGGCAACTGGTAAAGACTCAATTGCAGTTGGCTCAAAATCAATAGCACAAAGAGAATATACCAGAGATATAACTGATACATTAAGAAAACAACTTCCTTATAAAGATGCATTAATTAGAGAGTTCTCTATGGGTTCTGTTGTTCAAGATAATAAGAGTAGCACTGCTGGCACGAATGTAATATTGAGTCAAATCACTAATGTTGCATCTGGTACTGAAGACACTGATGCGGTTAATCTTTATCAATTAAATAAAGTAAAACGGGACGTTGATGAGAGAATCGGCGAAGTAGACAAAATCAAAAATGATGCTAAGGATGCATTGGATGTAACAACTCAACACCGTGATAATGCTAATCTAGCGCTAAAGGAAACTGAGAAACACCGTGATAATGTTTATGGTGCCTTGACAAGTGTAAAAATGCATGAAAATAGCGCTGATTTACTCGTTAAACGACTAAAAAGAGAGGCATCATTGGTAGACGGGAAAATTACTCAGAGTTCCGATGGGACAATGTATATTGGCAAGGAGTTAGAAGGCAGTCAAATTTTTGTCTCTGGCAAGCAGGGTGACAGAGTGATAAGCGGTGTGGCTAGTGGTGCAAGAAACAGTGATGCAGTGAATGTTTCTCAATTAAACACGGTCAGAACAGCTGCCAATTATGCAAGCCAACTGGCGCAAAAAAACAGCTCACGGATAAATCATCTTGAGGATAAGTTATCGAAAACTAACACGAAAATTGAACGAGGACTCGCGACCTCTGCGGCGCTGACCGGACTTTTCCAGCCTTATGGGGTCGGTAAAGTGAATTTGACGGCAAGTATTGGGGGATATGGTGCTTCTCAGGCCCTGGCGGTTGGTACAGGCTACCGTATCACTGAAAATGCCGCCGTTAAAGCGGGGGTTGCTTATTCTGGCGGTAATCATGTGATGTATAACTCGTCATTTAATTTTGAGTGGTAATCCTGTTAAGTTTTACAACAGTCCCCAGAAAAACGCTGGGGACTTTTATCTTTTCTCAATTACCCCATTCAAGGGGCATCCTATTAGCAGCGTTGGAGGAAATGGGTCAATTCCGCTTTATGCCAGTTTGAAAGGGCACCATTTAGCATTAACTGGTTATCCTGTGTAGTCTGAGATAACAGAGTTTCTATCTCAGCAATAACTCTATCTGCATTTTCGCGTTTGCGGATAATCTGTTTAATTGCTAATTTCTCTGCATCGGCTATTTTATCTTGAAGCTCTTCCGTTACATGCCAGATACGCTCACACTCAGAAGCGATAGAAGGGACTAGCCGTACTTCCATCGGATAGGGTGAGGGAATGCCGGTGACTTCTCTTAGTGCATACCAGATAGCATTATTCCATGCATCTCTGAAACGAAAGTTTTGAGTCATCAGCGCAATGATACGAGCGAGATTTTGCGTATCTTTATTACTGAACTTTTCGTGAGCTTCGGGTTGGTATTTTGGTACAGAATGTAACTCTGCTTCCATGCGGTTAAATTCAGCAATGTAGGCTTCTTTAAATGCAGCTGCTTTTTTGCCAGTAAATCCCATAACCAAGAATACGAAGCCATCTTTGGTCATTTGGTACATGGGACGTTTTTCACCTTTTGCGTCGATATAATTAACCTCCGCAAAATTGCGGGCGTTAAATTCTGCTGAAGAGTCAATGTTACGCAGTTTCTTTAAAATATCATCGTGACGTTTGCCAAAGTAATCGGCGACATCTCTAGAATTAGTAATAGCTTTGCCATTGTGAACAGTAACTTTTGGATTAATAGTAGATAATTGAAGTGTCATAAGACCTCCGATGGTTACTTTATTTTACCACCACCTAGAGGTTTCCAATCTCGTTGGGTGGTGAACTGAACAGGGTTGGAAACTACCGGAGTAACCGCCGGCCAGCTTTTCAGCTGCCCCATCCAGCCCACCATTGAATTGTGGCTAGATTTACGACACTAAAAAGCGCGCTCGCGGTGTGTACATGTCGCGGTTACTAACACGGGGTTTCCAATCCCGACATCTGATTTATCAGATGCAAATAAACTATAGCGCATGATTTCTTCTTTCGTCAATGGTTATTATGCTGCAATCCCGTTCATCATTACACCTAACAATCTAGGAAACTGGTTATCGTAGAAATGGGGTTGAGTCTGACGGGGATTATTAGGGTCAGTTAGATTTTTACCAAACTGTAATCCTTTTTCTGTCAATGACCAGAATAGTTTTTCTTTATCAGGATGCTTACCGCTCGGGCGTGATTTACGTTCAGCAAGTCCTAGCAGTTGTAGCCGCCGATAACCAGATTGTGCCGTATAGGGTTTGCCATGAAGCAATAAAAGCTCCGTAAAAGAATGCGTCACTTCGCTTGAACCCGTTAAACTCCCTTCTGGTGCATCAATAACGTAAGCTGGCAATATATCCGGCATACCAAGCGATGACTGTAGCTTTTTCATCGCGCCAAGTAGACCAGAAGGGGCGATACGTAGCTCCTGCTTGTAAAAAGCGATCATGGCCAAGCCAGCTTGTACTTTTTCGACAAGTACCCCGTTATTGCTTTTTACCGAATCCCTGAACCGCTCATAAACTTGAACTTCAAAAGCGGGGTCTATCCATGCTGCATATCGAATGGCGATAATTTCAACAGCCCAGCTGCCAGATTCAAGGCCACCTTTGATGATATTGACCGAAGCTATTTTCGTAGCTTCGCTTGCTTTTTGTACAAAATTACTTACTCCTTCTGATTTAAGGAAGTTTGATGGGCGCTGAGATTCTGTCGCTTTACCTTGCGCAACGGCAGCACGATGTAAATCATTCAGACAATACCGCCCGAAAGCATCTTGACGAACAACGGTATTTTCAATAACAACTAATTTAGACATAACTATTTCTCCGTAATGAAACGAATGGTTAAAGTGGTTTGGGGATTAAAAAAGAGGGTAAATTTAAACTGAGATTTCAGTCAAAATTAGGAACTCACTATAAGCTGCAAGTAATTGATTTATAGTGAGTGAAATCGCTTATTTTCGCGTGTAAATACGTATATTAAATGAGCTATATTTTTTTAAGCAATTGATATATAAATATTTTATTTTTGTTAGGTAACTACCTAATGAATAGTTATCTATTACCTTGATGGCGTTTGTGCCAGTGAGTAGATAACGCTTAGGTAAAAAACGGCGCACTAGCCATAACGTAATTAGCCAATAATTAGTAATAAGGAACTGCTCATTTCATTTAACATGCTACTGCCTGAAAGCATTGGACTATTGGGCGTAGCGCCCCCTTTTAATAAAGGGGCCACGCTATCAGCCGCGCCAGATATGAAAAAAGACGAATAGGCTGGCATAATTTATCGACTCAACCTACGCATGCGTTCTGATGGAGTAATAATATCAGTAATACGAATGCCATATTTTTCTGAGACCACTACCACTTCACCTTGTGCGATCAAATAGCTATTGATCAGAATATCTAACGCTTCACCAGCCAAACCATCGAGTGAAACAACCGAACCTTGCGTCAAGGTTAATAGTTTTTTGATAGTCATTTTGGTACGTCCTAACTCAACAGTGAGTTTTACCGGGATATCCATAATCATGTTGATATCTGAAAATTGATTTTCAATATTTTGCATTTCCAAATTATCAAAGATAGCCGGCCCATTATCGCCTGGTTTCGGCGGTTTAGATTGCTGAGCAATGGTTTCTATCCAGATATCTTCAGCAGAAGTGTTAGCTTGATTTTCAGTAAAATCGTTGGTGTCACTCATGGTTTTGCTCCTCTTCCTGAGCGTTTAAAACTGGATTAATAAGATGTTCGACACGAAGAGCATATTGCCCATTCAATGTTCCATATTTACTGGTTAGCACGGGCACACCATCGACATGGACCATAAGACGTTCAGGTTTTTCAATAGGGATCACATCCCCTTCTTGCAGTTTGAGGATATTAGACAGTCGCGTTGGATGTTCAACTAAATTAGCAATTAACTCTAATTCAGAATATTTAACCTGTTTAACCCAACCGTTCATCTAGACGCCGCCATCTTGTTTCATCTTTTCAACTGGCGGGTTGGTTAATTGTTCATAAAGAGGTTCGATCATAGAAAAAGGAATGCAAATATTAAATTCACCGATCATATTGTTAATCTCCATTAAAAATGGAGTAGTAATGACGATATCATTAGGTGAAGAGGTAATATTAGTAAATTTTGCCTGTGATTCAGAACGAATATAGATTGCCTGGATTTTGTGAACAATTTGCCATGCATCACTATAGGCATCGAGTGCTAACTCTACCATTTTATCAATAATGCGCTGTTCGGTATGGGTAAATTCCTGCTCATCAATAGCGGTGGTAAATCGGCCATCTCCACCGAACAGATTATCAACCGCAATAGAAACTAAATTAGTTTCAAAAGTGAAAAGGGCGGTTCCGTTCAGTGGCTTTAGTTGGATCAGGTTAAAGTTACTCATCGCAGGCAGATTGTCGGCAAAATCACAGAAAGGCTCAATTTTTATTGAACCGACTGTAATATCCGGGCTGTAGCGCATGAGATTAAATAATTTCATCCGAAATTGACGGGCAAAATGCTCGTTGATCATTTCCAGGGATTGCAGTCGCTCGCGGACAGTACGTCTTTGGGTATTCGCATTGTAAGGATGGATATCCATTTTAGCTGTAGATGATTTTTTTCGCGTTGCTGACAACAGGATTACCAGCTGGAGCATCATTTAACAGGGCATCACCCTCTGTTTGTGAAAGAAAATTCTCGCTCATGGGATTTATCGTAAAATAAATGTTGTGAATAATACATCGGTAATAATTTGCTTAGACTCTTCTAATTCAGATTCAAAAGTCGGTCTTAATGCCTGTTTAATTTCAGACATTAGGTGGATCTTGCCGGCTTCTGTTACTAACTCAGTCGCTTTTTGGCGGGATAACAACAGTAATATTCGACTGCGTACTTCAGGCATAAAATCATGTAGGCGTTTACGTCACGAGTTTCGCACAAAACTAATTTGGGTACGCTAATAAAACACGGATTTGCTCAGTAATAGCACTTTTGATTACGTCCCAATTTTGTTGATAAAGGGTTATTTTTTCAGATATACGACGTTTATGTTGTTCAAACCACGCAGAAATAGCGAGAAAAATATGATTTCTTTGCGCTCGGCTCGTGCGAGCCTGACAGCGTTCAATACCACAGTTTTGTTTAACTTCTCGATGATAAACTTCAACAGACCAACGGGCATCCATGATAGATTTGAGGTATTGACGGGTGGGATTCTCTTTGTTTGTTACTATGTAATCAATACGGCCGTTTTTGGCTGTAAATTTGAAAACGGTTACCGAACCATATCCTCGCAAGTGTATTGACGTTCCTTCTTCTGAGATGTCTAACTTGTTCAGTTGTTTGTTATGGTTAACAATCCTATTTTTCCTCAGCGTGGTTACCCAGATCCAACCATGAGAGCGAATTGATTTCAGGTTATCCAGGCTAGAATACCAAGCATCCATCACTACGGCTTCTGGCATGATCCCTCTTTTTTTAGCAAGAGTGAGCATTTCGGAAAAGTGCGTGTTTTTTGTTTTTCCATCAGAATCTTTATCATAAATACGATAATTGATAGGAATTGATTCAACCTTCGTCAGATCATGCCAAAGCAAATTAACTAAACCTATGCCAGCAATAACATCATGTTCATTACCTGAATATTGATAATGGACCATCTCTATTTTTTTACTACGTGTTTTGGCAATCAATGTATCATCGGCAATTAGTACGCAAGGGCTTTTTTTGTCTATAGAAGGTTCAACTAATCGCCATAGGTCTTTAGGTCTAAAACATCTACTTTTTAGCCATCGGCTAACAGTGTCATGAGATAAAGGCGATGGGCTTACTTCTGATAATGCTAAACCAGAGTATCTTAAACTGCTTACTTGTAAGAATGTTTTATAGATATCTTTAATACATGGATAACCCGACAAAATATGAACACCCTGATTTTTTCTTGTTTTTAAATTTATACTTCTTTTTTGGAGATTGCGAAACTCGTGTACGTGTCTCTTCATCGGTAAGGCGTAAAGTAATTTCCACATACAACACGCGATCGCGTTTATCATTATCAATCAGATTAACCGTAAACGCCCCTAGGGACATAAATACCGGGATCACCAGGGTTCTTTTTGCTGGTTGATATTCATCCTGTTTTTTTATTTGGTATAGTCACCAACAGTAGCCAGCAATAAAACAACTTAATATTTAAGAGTAACGCGATAATGGTTAGCATGATCCGACTTATGCGTTTTCCTTGACGTTGAGACTTGGACATAGACAGGTAATTCCTTTTGATTTTACTTGGGATAATGAAACTATTATCAATTAACGTGTTATCCCTGTTTCTGCATTTCGATATAATTATCCTGCTCAATGAATATTTTGACGGAGGAATAAAACAATAAAAATGGGAGGTTATTTTGCCATTGATAAATGTTGAAAATAGTAGGGGAAATTTTCCCCTGTCAAAATAATAAAGATGGCTAATAAATTTAAGCAAATATATCAATACCGGTTGTTATGGCGGTCTGCATAATTGGTTGGGATCTGACTAATGCATCATCTTTTGTCTGTTGCTGTCGATCATCAGCGATTGATGATGGTGATGTGAACGGTTGACTATTTTCATCACTATGTTGCTTATTATGCTGATCACCAACATGTGTTTGACCCAGTTCTATGCCTTGTTCTGATAATGCATGACGTAACTGAGGCAGATTTGTTTCAATAACCTGACGGACTTGTTGGTTAGCCGCAACAATAGAGAGTTGAGCTTTATCATCGAAAACTTTAAGTTGGATCTGTAGGTTGCCTAATTCTTCGGGATAAAGCCGTAGCTCCGCTTGTTGTGAACCATGACGACTGAGAAATAAGATCTGCTCACTAAATTTTTGTCCCCATTCAGGATGATCAATCGGGGTAGCCAAGGTAATAGAATTGATGGTAGGTGAAATTGAGTGACTTAATGTTGTTGAGTTTGGGATTAAGGATGTTAATGATATCGTGGTATTATTGGTTATCGATCCAGTAGCTAGTGCTGGGTTTTCTATTGCCAGAGTCTGGCTTGTGGCAGCGATATTAGCCTGAATTGGTGGTAATAATGCTTCAGATGGCGAGACGCCTTGTTTTGCCAGTAATGACTGCAATGGCGCTATATCCTGTTTAGTCAATTATGACTGAGATTGGGTGGCGTCCGGTTTAACAAACGGCGATGATATATTGGACAGAGGAAAGTCAATTGAGGGATTATTTGTGGTTGATAGCAGAGTAAGATGTTTTAAACTAAGGTTTTTATCCCGCTGCTCAATATCATCAGTTAATGTTTCGCTATTACACGAGTTTCGCACCAATAAATAAACGCTCTATCTTTAAGTTTAATCCAGCATAATATATAAATAGACAGAATCTTATAAATCAAAAGCAACTTATTGTAATTTAATAAAATTTATGTATTTTAGTAACTTGAAGATTAATCATCGATTTTAAGCCATTTCTAGTATTTTATACGCCTGTGCGAAACTCGTGTATTAGTCTGCTCGGGTAATTCTTCTGATAAAGATGCGGGACTATTTTCCTGCTTTAGCTGCGAGGCTATGGTTGTCAGTGAAATCGGTAGTTGATCAATAAGTTGATTATCAGTTAACATTGTCAATTCTTGCTCAAGGGATAAGTCGGCGCTGTCGTTGATTTGTGCAGTGACTTCATCCGCTAAAAAGCCATTGATAGCCGATAATTCATTTTCTTGTTGGGCCAGATCTGAGTTAGCGCTGTCTGGTGGGTTTTTCTCTTTTGCTGGTGATGAATAGTTAGTTAGCATGTGAGCAAAATTGGCAGCATGTTCTGTTGGTGATGATAACTGTTGCTTAGATGAGTGCGCGCCAGCGCTAAATGTTACCGATGTATTTATCATTATGATGTCCTTAAAACGGCACGTCGTGCTATTTCATCTATTTGTTTTTGTTCAATAAAATCAGCCTGTTTTTTCTGTAAACGTTCACTACGTTGTTGTAGCTTATTGAAGGCGTTAGTTTTTTGCTGTTTTCCCTGCCAATTTTTTTTGGCGATCGTTTCACGCTGCTGCCAGCTAACTACCTGTTGTTGATGTTGCGTGATCGTTTGTTCAAGCGTCAGTAAAAACTGCTGATAATTTTGTAATATTGCGGAAGAAGTTCCTTGGTGGAGTATGCTATTAAGCTGTTGGCGATATTCATCTTGGTACTGTAGCAATTGTATTAGCTGTTGTTGCATTTGTTGATGTTGCCGCTGAATATGCGATAACTGTAGCGCCGCCTGGTGGCTGTCGTTATGGCTTAAATTATGTAATAGTGCGAAGGAGTTTGTTTGCTTCATGGTTCCTCACTAGGGTTTTCAGAACTAGTCGCAGGAAATAACTGACAAAGCTGTTGGTGGGAAGTCTCCCTTGAACAGTATTGATCGCAATCCTGGCGTAAAAATTGCTGCAAATGGGGATAAAGCTGAATGGCTTGATCCAGGATCGGATCACTACCCGTAGCATAAGCGCCAACATTAATCAGATCTTGATTACGTTGATAACGGGATAATAGCTGTTTGAACTGTTGCGCCTGGTAAAAATGGCTTTTAGCAACAAGACTATTCATTGCTCGACTAATTGAGGCTTCAATATCAATAGCTGGATAATGCCCTGCTTCTGCCAGGCTACGTGATAGTACTATGTGTCCATCAAGAATAGCACGCGCTGAATCAGCGATCGGATCTTGTTGATCATCACCTTCGGTTAGCACGGTATAGAAAGCGGTAATGCTACCACTACTTTCAGTACCATTACCGGCACGCTCTATTAGCGAAGGTAATTTGGCAAATACTGAAGGCGGGTAACCTTTAGTTGCAGGAGGTTCACCGATCGCTAGTACAATTTCACGTTGTGCCATAGCATAACGGGTGAGCGAATCCATAATCAGTAATACCTGCAAACCACGATCACGAAAGTCTTCCGCGATCCGGGTGGCGTAAGTGGCGCCCTGTAAGCGTAGTAGGGGAAAGACATCCGCCGGCGCAGCGATAACCACTGAGCGTTGTAAACCTTCAGAACCAAGAATATTTTCGATAAAGTCTTTTACTTCCCGACCTCGTTCACCAATCAGGCCAACAACGATCACGTCAGCCTGGGTATAACGCGCCATCATGCCTAATAAAATACTTTTTCCTACCCCTGAACCAGCAAATAGTCCCATTCGTTGGCCGCGACCAACCGTCAACAAACTGTTAATCGCTCTTACTCCCACATCAAGCGGGTGATTAATCGGTTCGCGTTGTAGTGGATTAATAGGAGGGGTAACCAGAGAAGAGAAAGTATCTATGGTAGGCAAGGGCTTACCATCTAATGGCTGACCAAAACCATCCAGCACACGACCTAGTAGCGCAGGGCCAAGGGGAAATTGTTGACCACTATTTTGCTGCTTATCTGACGCCGATAGTTGATAAACCTGAGCGCCAGGCACAATCCCTTCTAGATCCTGGTAAGGCATCAACAGCATTTTGTCGCCATTAAAACCCACCACTTCACAGCTAATTTCGTCACTGGCTTGTCGCTGTTGCCGTTTTATTAAACAATTGGCGCCTAACGGCATTTGCAGACCGGTTGCTTCTAATACTAAACCCGTTACGCGGGTTAATTTGCCATAGTGACGCACTGACTGTAGTTGGCTGATCTGCTTTTCAAAGCTATCTATTCGGCTTAAGCAGCGGGCAAGTTTTGCCGTCATGCGCATTTCTCTGGCATAATTAACTGACAAAACTCAATCCAGCGGGTTTCTATGCTGGCATCTAGCTCACTGTTTTCCGTGCTAATTTTACAACCATATCGATGTAATTCTGGCGTTGGCATCAAACGCCAGCCATTGGTGGTTAGGTTATACCTAGTTGTGATTCAATCAGTGCCAGATCAGCAGGGTTAACGTGCAGTTGACGAGTGCCTGACAATAGCGGATCTTGTTGCAGAAAATGACTAATTTGGTTCAATAACGCGCTACCGTCACAAACCGCCGGCTGTCCTAATAGTTGACCGGCAGCCTGCAGGGCAATCTGCATTAAGCGTGAGGCAATGATACTGTCTAAGCCTTCTAAACAATGGCGAAGCTCAATTAGTAGTGCTTGCCATTGTTGGGTGATAGCGGCCACTCTTTTTTGACCTCATTAGTCGCTGCCTGGTGACCTTCAGTCAAACCTTGTTGATAGCCAATCTGATAACCTTCTTGCTGGCCTTTCACCAAGCCGGCTTGATGCTCTGCAGATAGCCCTTCCTGATAGCCGATTTCTTTAGCTTGCGCTTTTAATTCATCCAATTGGTTGATTTTATTCAAAACATCTTTTTCATTATCTTCAACGGATGAATTTTCATCTTCTTCATGCAGGCGATTAATCGCAGGATTTAAATCTGCCCAAATGGTAATTTCATCGGGCAGTCAGGGCTGCCATCGCGATTGAGATTTTTTAGACATAACGATCATCACCACCATTCAACGCAATCTCACCATTTTCAGACAAGCGGCGAACAATAGAAAGGATTGTTTTTTTGTTCTGTTTCCACTTGAGATAGGCGAACAGGGAGCTGTGAATCGAGATCATCACGCATGATTTCAGTTGCACGTTGTGACATGTTATTGAGGAAATGATCGCGTAAAGTCTGTGAACAACTTTTTAATGCAATAACCAGAGAATCGTTTTCCGCCTCTTGTAGCAGGCGTTGCATCGAACGATCGTCCATTTCGATAAGATCCTCAAACAAGAACATTTCAGCGATGATTTTTTGCGCCAATTCATCGTCATATTCTTTAACGGCGCTAATAACCATTTCTTCTTGCTGGCTTTTCATCAAATTGATGATTTCGGCTGCAGTACGGATACCACCCATTTTACTTCGCTTAATATTTTGCTCATCGAGTAAACTATTAAGCACTTCAGTTAACTCAGCTAAAGCGGAAGGTTGTATGCCACCAAAGGTTGCGATCCTCAATACCACATCATGACGTAATTCTTCATCCAACAGCGCTAAAATTTCAGCAGCTTGGGTGCGCTTTAAATGAACTAAAGTAGCGGCAATAATTTGCGGATGTTCATCCCGGATCATCTCTGTTGCTACTTCGGGTGCCATAAAGTTCAGTTTATCGATACCAGTGACGGTTTCCTTGGTCTCAAAAATATCTTCTAATAAACTATTAGCATGTTCTTCACCCAGTGCTTTGATTAATACTGAATTCAGGTAATCTTTGGTATTAACATTAATTGCAGCATATTGGGTGGCATTTTCTTCGAATTCAGACAATATATCTGTCAATTGATGGTTAGAAATTTGGCCTAAATTTGATATGGCGACACTTAATTTTTGTACTTCACCGCTATTCAAATGTTTAAAAATTTCAGCAGCCAGCTCTTCACCTACAGACATTAACATAACTGCACTTTTTTCAATTCCATTAAAACTCATAGTTCTTCACTCATCCAATTACGAACAACCATCGCCATTACGCGGGGATTTTTTGCACCATTTCACGTAACCGTTTGGTCTGCATTTCTGCGTTGATACGCTGACGCTTCTGCTCCTGGCGCATGGCTTCGTCATGTTCAATTTTTTGTTGAGCGGCGCGTTTTGCCTCTCTTATTATGGCAAGATCAGCGGCCGTTTTAGCACTCTCCGCCGCTTCACGTTTTTTGCGTAATTGAGGTTGGATTATCAGACGCCAAAATAGCCACGCCAAAAACGATAACAACAGATAACGGCCAATTTCTAATAGACACGAGTTTCGCAATCTCCAAAAAAGAAGTATAAATTTAAAAACAAGAAAAAATCAGGGTGTTCATATTTTGTCGGGTTATCCATGTATTAAAGATATCTATAAAACATTCTTACAAGTAAGCAGTTTAAGATACTCTGGTTTAGCGTTATCAGAAGTAAGCCCATCGCCTTTATCTCATGACACTGTTAGCCGATGGCTAAAAAGTAGATGTTTTAGACCTAAAGACCTATGGCGATTAGTTGAACCTTCTATAGACAAAAAAGCCCTTGCGTACTAATTGCCGATGATACATTGATTGCCAAAACACGTAGTAAAAAAATAGTGATGGTCCATTATCAATATTCAGGTAATGAACATGATGTTATTGCTGGCATAGGTTTAGTTAATTTGCTTTGGCATGATCTGACGAAGGTTGAATCAATTCCTATCAATTATCGTATTTAACCTGAGTTCGGGATAAGCATTATCAATTATACTTGAAGATACGTACCTGCAACAGGTATCTTTGGTTTAGATGGCATTAAACAATATGCAACCAGTCCGCCTAATAAATTCACTACAAAGTTAGCCGGAGAGCGATGTCGCGTATGCTCTATTTGACAAAGATTTTTTAACTCATCAAATACCGTTTCAATGACAGAACGATGACGCAAGATGGCTTTGTCGAAACAAGTCTGTTTAATAGGCTTCATTTTCTTCTTGATATTCGTTATAAGGCTAATTCCCATCGTTTTGAGTTGCTGTTTCAGTGAAGCCGATAAATACCCTTTATCTGCGTACAAACAACCAGAAAGATCCTTTGTCAGCTCAGGCAATGGTTTCCGATCATCGGTGTTTCCTGGTGTGAGTCGAAAACTGAGTATTTCCCCCAAATGATTGATAATTACATGAAGCTTGAAACCAAAGAACCAACCTGTTGAATTTTTTCCCCGTTCAGCTATCCCATTGAAGACTTTATGTCTGCGGATCCGTAAGTTATCACACACCGCTATCGGAGTAGAATCGGCAACCGATAGCCCCGTGCATTTTCCCTTAATTGACTCAAACAGTGCCGTTAACGCTAAGGCACTACGCGGAAGTAACTCTACACAGCGTGAATAGGATGGCAAGTTAGGAAATTCCTTCCGGAGATATAAGCGGACATAATAGAGATAAAATACCTTGAATTGCCTGAATCGGAGTTGATGAAACAACACAACCAGTGTCATCATTTCCGCCAACGAAAGCTGAGTAGACCGTCTACGACGCTTAGTACCGTTAGTCAGCAAATATTCATGCATTTTTGGCTCGAAGTCTTTGCAAAAATCATCCATCAGGCAATAAAGTTCAGTAAGATTTTCCATAATTGTTTAACAATGCTCTACTCTTTAACCAGACTGTTAGAGTATTTTAACAAAACAGGCTCATTCAACTATTTGAATATCAAGACTTTCTCTTTATTTCTTATCCCGAACTCAGGTTATTTATGATAAAGATTCTGATGGAAAAACAAAAAACACGCACTTTTCCGAAATGCTCACTCTTGCACGAGTTTCGCACAAAACTAATTTGGGTACGCTAATAAAACACGGATTTGCTCAGTAATAGCACTTTTGATTACGTCCCAATTTTGTTGATAAAGGGTTATTTTTTCAGATATACGACGTTTATGTTGTTCAAACCACGCAGAAATAGCGAGAAAATATGATTTCTTTGCGCTCGGCTCGTGCGAGCCTGACAGCGTTCAATACCACAGTTTTGTTTAACTTCTCGATGATAAACTTCAACAGACCAACGGGCATCCATGATAGATTTGAGGTATTGACGGGTGGGATTCTCTTTGTTTGTTACTATGTAATCAATACGGCCGTTTTTGGCTGTAAATTTGAAAACGGTTACCCAACCATATCCTCGCAAGTGTATTGACGTTCCTTCTTCTGAGATGTCTAACTTGTTCAGTTGTTTGTTATGGTTAACAATCCTATTTTTCCTCAGCGTGTTTACCCAGATCCAACCATGACACGAGTTTCGCACCAATAAAAAAACGCGCTATTTTTAAGTTTAATTCAGCATGATATATAAATAGACAAAACCTTATAAAATTAAATACAAATTATTGTAATTTAATAAAATTTATGTGTTTTAGTAACTTACAGATTAACCATTGCTTTTAAGCCATTTCTAGAACTTTATATGCCTATGCGAAACTCGTGATAGATTGGCGATAACAATAGGTTGCTGCCAAAATTCAAGCGGTTTTAGTTCTGCATCCTGCGATTCAAATGGTGCATTTACCACATACAGGCTATCACCAGGCTGTTCAGAAAACCCCATCGCTTCCTGGGCTAATGTTTTTATTTGGGCCAATTTTTCATTTGTCAGAGGTAAACTATCATCATTTTCTTTTCTGTCGCTATCAGCATAATTAACGATGATTGCCACCGACAGTCGCTGTAGCGAGCCTATTTGATGTTGGGTATGACGAATGCGCCGATCGATTTCATAATTGGTCGTTTCATCAACCCGACTATTATGATTATTATTCAGCGGGCGAGGGTTATTCTTATCATTAGCTCTGTCAATCGGTGCTTTTGGCTCAGGTGTTGGCTGGTTAGACAGCGCACCAGGCACACCACCAATCAGTGATTGGCCATTTTGTTCACTGCGACTGCTCTGTTTTGAACGCACGGCTGATTCACTAGGCGGTTGATTAGGTTTATACTCTTCTGCGGTCTCTTCGGTACGGGCAAAATTAACTTGGGCAGTAACCTGCGCCTGTACGTTACCCCGGCCAACCAGTGGCGTAATAATCGATTCAATACGCTGCTTATAACGATTTTCGATCGATTGAACATAGTTGAGCTGTGTCAGATTAAGATCACGGCTAATACCCTCGGGTTGAGTTAATAGATTACCTGATTGATCAACGATGGCGACATTGTTGCCAGATAAGCCACTGACACTACTGGAAATCATATGCACAATAGCGGCAACCTGACCATCATCCAGTTTACGGCCGTTTTGTAAGTTGAGGGTGACTGACGCGGTGGGATCTTTTTGCTCACGAACAAATAGTGACGGTTTTGGGATAGCTAAATGTACCCGGGCGCGTTGTACAATACCGAGTGATTCAATAGTTCGGGCTAATTCGCCCTCCAAAGCTCGTTGATAGTTGATTTGTTCATTAAATTGACTCAAACCAAATTTTTCTTGATCCAGTAGTTCAAAACCGACATTGCCGCCTTTGGGCAACCCTTGCTGCGCTAACTTTAGTCTCACCTCATGCACTTTATCAGCCGGCACCTTAACCATATTACCATAGTCAGACAGCTGATAAGGAATATTCATTTGGCTTAGTTGAGTAACAATTTCTCCTCCATCTTTATCGCTAAGATTGGTATAAACCGGTCGATAGTCGGTTCCCTATAGCCAAAACATAGCAGCTATGAAAAAAGTAATAGCCAAAGCACCGGCAACGATCAGCGGCACTTTAGGATCAGATTTTATTTTTTCGAAAATGGTACTTAATCCCTTGAGCGGATTTGCTCCATTCGTATTTATGGCATTCATAAACAATCCTTGCCTTCTTGTTCTTGATCAAGATTTATAACGTGGCGTAACAAAGTGGCTTCCCCATACTGATAAAGTATTTCCAGTTTCATCCTGCTATTATCGTTTTTTGCCCTCGGTTTAATGGCCGAAATAGACTTTTAGTTCGACGCTAATTGTTGGTTTTGATTTATTTAGCTTGTGATAGGGTTGTTTTCCGATTAGTGCCAAAAGATGAATCAATACGATGGCACGACTTAGAGAAAATTACACGAGTTTCGCACAGGCCTATAAAATTCTAGAAATGGCTTGAAAGTAATGATTAATCTGCAAGTTACTGAAATGCATAAATTCACTTAATTTACAATAAGTTATATTTAATTTATAAGGTTTTATCTATTTACATATTATGCTGAATTAAACTTAAAAATAGAGCGTTTTTTTATTGGTGCGAAACTCGTGAATTATTGGAAAAAATAGGTTGAGGTTTTTATGTCAATTCCGGCTATTCAGTCTGTTATTGCGCAAATAACAACAAAAATGGTTAGCATCAATAATAGCCAACTGGCAGCGGCACCCCAAACTGGTTTTGCCAGCCATTTATTAAATGCGGTAGCTAAAATTAATCAGACACGGGTCAACGCCAGCCAGAAAGCCCAGGCATTAACGTTGGAAACTCCCGGGGTTGAGCTCAATGATGTGATGGTCGATCTGCAAAAGGCCAGTTTATCACTGCAGTTTGGCATTCAGGTGAGAAATAAGTTAGTTGGCGCCTATCAGGAAATCATGAATATGCCGGTTTAGATGGGTATTTATTAATACTAAGCCACCAATCAGTGGCTATTTTTTATTATATGGTGCTAATAAATACTATTATAAATAATAGCAACGGAATTACTGGTTGATAAAAGCGAACGATTGTAATCTATTATCACTAGTAATTAAATTTTCAAGCTGGAAATATCAAATTCAATTTGCTAATTAGAAAATGAAAAATTTATTTGATATTAACCAGCAGTTGCCTTTAATCAACGATTAGTGGTTATTTTTATCTTGAACCGATTGTTTAGATGAAAAATAGCAGTAGTATTCATCTGGATTAGCAGCCGGACAGCATACATTACCGGGCCGTGTTGGTGTAATGTTTGGATTTAATTGGCAGCCGTGATCGGTAAAAAGATCAGTAGAAACTGATTCACTTGAAAATAAACAAAAAATCACTACCGGGCAAAAAATTTTAATCAAAGTATTCATATCGACTTAGGTTGTTGATAATTGGTATAATTATTTTATGTTGATAATTATATATTTCAATCTTTTTTGTAAAAAATTAGTCATGTTGTTTATAAGATAATGTTACCAGTATTTAATATCGGCATCTTGCTAGCTGGCGACAAATATTTCTGCCAATAGCGTAAGTAAAGTTGAATTTTCAATTAACATTTTTTAGCGTTATTTATCTGCTGGTCTTTAATAATGATCAGCTAAAATTATAAATAAAAAATTTGGGGGTTGTTGTTTATGGTAACTGATTAAATTTAAAGATAATTATATTAATATTAATCTTTGCTGGAAAAAAACTTTTTGAACTTATAAATCGTGTTGCGTATTTTCTTTATTAAAATATGACAGACAATAAATTAAATAATTATTAATAAAATAAACAATTATGATGGTTTAAACTGCCTGCTAAGCATAATTACAGCGCAAAAATGTAATAAAACTTTAAATCATCAGCCAATATCAACCATAAAAGAACCTATTATTCAGGAGAATAAATTATAGCAACAAGCAAAGGAGATTTTTGGAGTAAGCAAGGGGCATTTGGGCTTAACTATTTGCTAAACTGCCAATCCAAAAGCATGCCGATTTATTATTTCCCACAGTAAAATATGTATCATTTACCTACTCTGGTATTATGTTTTGACCGCTTATAGCGGTCTTTTTTTGTTTTATACAGATAAAATTGACCCTTGTTGAGTGAATAAAACTGGCTCAATATTGATGATTAGCTTAATAATAAAGTTGATAATTTAAGTCACATAAACTTATTGTTCGACTGGATTATAATAGCATTCCAGCTGTTGCTGTTGAGCGGTCTGTCTAATAAAGGTTGTCAGTTGATGCACTCTGCTATGCATTAATTGCCGAATTTCACTTTCTTCACGCAATATTTTTTGCAACATTTTGGGTAATTTATGCTGTAAAGGCTCAGGCAATCCGGCAATGGGGTCTAACGCCGTCACCTAGCCAACCGCTTGGCGATAATCCGGTTCTACAATTAATAGTTCCTCCCACTGCGCTTGTTGTGCCAGCATTAACATTTGCTGACTAATCGTCAGCAAATGATGGTAAGCAGGCAAAAAGATCTGTTGCTCACTGTTCATTAGATTGTGTTGCCGGATCGTTAAGTTGTGCCCATGTGTCTGCCGAGTCAGTCAATAATTTAATTACCTGTTGAATTCTGTCAACATCATTATAAAGATTGGCATATAGCAACTGGCGGATCATATAGTCATACAGTAACGAGATATTTTCAGCAATTTCACCGCCATGCTCTAGATCAACGCCACTATTTAATCCCTCATTAATAATAGCAATCGCTTTTGAGATAGCACGGCTTTTTTGCTGAATATTATTTTGTTCAATATAAATTACCGCCCGTTTTAAGGCACTCAAGGCACCATCAAATAAAATTTGTACTAGCTGATAAGGGGAAGCATTTAAAACCTGGCTTTCTATATCAACCTGAGTATATAAAGTTTCAGCTGCTGATGTATTCATAATTTATTTCGTCAGTAAGGCTATTAAAGAGTTGCTGCTTTGTTTCATCTCGCTGATGGCTTTATCCATGGCAATAAATTTGTCCCGCTGAGTTTTAAGTTTGGTTTCAATATTCTTTTGCGCACTTTCCATTTTTTTATTGAGTATTTTTATCTGTTTATTCAGTGACTCTGTGGTGAGATGTAGTGGGCCTTCCAGGGTATCCAGCGTCTTTTTAAGATAATTAAAGGTTTCAGTGGCAAAACCGGTTTTTTCACCATCGCCCATAAAAAATTGTTTAACTTTCGCCGGGTTATCCTTTAGCGTTTTATCCAGTTTTTTATCATCAATAGTGAGTTTGCCTTCATGATTAAAGCCGATACCAAAATGGTTCAAATGATTCATATCCGGCAGATTTTGCACATTTAATGTCAAATTTTTCACTTGCGAGAAGCTCATTGCTGAACTGCGATCGTTTAATAACCTGAGTTCGGGATAAGAAATAAAGAGAAAGTCTTGATATTCAAATAGTTGAATGAGCCTGTTTTGTTAAAATACTCTAACAGTCTGGTTAAAGAGTAGAGCATTGTTAAACAATTATGGAAAATCTTACTGAACTTTATTGCCTGATGGATGATTTTTGCAAAGACTTCGAGCCAAAAATGCATGAATATTTGCTGACTAACGGTACTAAGCGTCGTAGACGGTCTACTCAGCTTTCGTTGGCGGAAATGATGACACTGGTTGTGTTGTTTCATCAACTCCGATTCAGGCAATTCAAGGTATTTTATCTCTATTATGTCCGCTTATATCTCCGGAAGGAATTTCCTAACTTGCCATCCTATTCACGCTGTGTAGAGTTACTTCCGCGTAGTGCCTTAGCGTTAACGGCACTGTTTGAGTCAATTAAGGGAAAATGCACGGGGCTATCGGTTGCCGATTCTACTCCGATAGCGGTGTGTGATAACTTACGGATCCGCAGACATAAAGTCTTCAATGGGATAGCTGAACGGGGAAAAAATTCAACAGGTTGGTTCTTTGGTTTCAAGCTTCATGTAATTATCAATCATTTGGGGGAAATACTCAGTTTTCGACTCACACCAGGAAACACCGATGATCGGAAACCATTGCCTGAGCTGACAAAGGATCTTTCTGGTTGTTTGTACGCAGATAAAGGGTATTTATCGGCTTCACTGAAACAGCAACTCAAAACGATGGGAATTAGCCTTATAACGAATATCAAGAAGAAAATGAAGCCTATTAAACAGACTTGTTTCGACAAAGCCATCTTGCGTCATCGTTCTGTCATTGAAACGGTATTTGATGAGTTAAAAAATCTTTGTCAAATAGAGCATACGCGACATCGCTCTCCGGCTAACTTTGTAGTGAATTTATTAGGCGGACTGGTTGCATATTGTTTAATGCCATCTAAACCAAAGATACCTGTTGCAGGTACGTATCTTCAAGTATAATTGATAATGCTTATCCCGAACTCAGGTTTTAATAGTACGCCATTATTGGCAGAAGGCGCTTCACCTAATTTGGTTGGCTCATATTTGGTTTGTGTTTTGTAAAAGCTATGCAGATTATTGTAAGCATCAACCCAGTTTTTGATCGCCTTTTTAGTCGGTTCGATATCGCGAGCTACAGTGACGGTTTCTGATATTAATCCGCCAGCTTTATCTTTTTCTGCCGTTTTAACCAGGGTAAATGTGATCCCTTCGGGCGCGTCTTTAATTTCATTACTACTGTGCTCAATTTCGATACCATTAATGGTAACTTTAGCATTTTCAGCAGCAACGGTTGGTTGCATTTGGCTACTATTTAGGATCTTATTTAGCTCGCTATCACCTTTAACTTCAATCTCCATCGCCCAATCGGTGCCGGTTTTTTTTGAAGTGAGTACTAAATTGGTGTTCCCCCTCTTTTATTTTCACCAGGCTGGCACTGACATTGCTATCGGTTTTATTGATGGCATCGCGGATTTCAATCAGTGATGTTTGCTGCTCGCTTAATTTAATTTCCAGCGGTTGTTTTTCACTGTTTTGCTTGATAACTAATATCCGCTCTTGGCCTGCCGCAACAGGGCCAGCCAATTTTTTCTTTACATCATCAACCTTAGTGGTGGCTAACGATTGGGCCTGCGCCAGTTGCTCAACTTTCACTTCATAATTACCAGCCACTGCTTTTTCGTTGCTGGTAACAGTTACCGTGTTATGATTTTTACTGACTGAAGTGGTACTAATTTTATCAAACTTCATTAATGATTCAGCGGCTTGTTGTAATTTATCCAACTGAGCCCGCAATGAACCATAAGCACTGATCTTTTGATTATATTTTTGTTGCTTCTGTTTTAACGGCCGTAATCTTTGATTTTCATTGGCCTCTATACTCTCTAGCCATTGATCAATTGGCATGCCTGATCCTACACCCAACGAAGTCATGTTTGACATGATTTTTCCCTATCCTATTTGATTAGTTAAACCTGATTACCATGATTATCGGCCTCAGCTAATAGAAGTTAAATAATCAGGCCAAATTAATTTGTTGCCACAAAAAATTAAAGTATCAAACCGCTGTGACGATAATCAAAACAGCCAAACGTTTTGGCCAATTAAAAAGTTAAATTTAAATAAAGGAATTATTATGGCTCTGGTTATCAATACCAATATGTTTGCGTTAAATGCGCAAAAAGCATTAAATAAAACCCAAAATAACTTGGGCACCACTATCCAACGTCTATCTACTGGCCTGCGCATTAACAGTGCCAAAGACGATGCGGCCGGCATGTCAATTGCCAATGGCATGACCTCTAACATTATGGGTATGAAACAGGCGACGCGTAACGCCAATGATGGTATCTCGTTAGCACAAACCGCCGAAGGGTCGTTGTCACAGGTGAATGATAACTTGCAGGCGATTCGTAATTTAGCGGTGCAGGCCAGTAACGGTACTAACTCAAACAAAGATATTGCGACGCTGCAAGCTGAAGCAGCACAGCGTATAGAGGAAATTGGCCGTATTATTAACCAAGCCGAATTTAACGGCAATAAAACATTAGATACTAATGGCACGATAATGCTGCAAACGGGTGCCAACCATGGTGAACAAATTGGGGTAAATGTAACGGCAACCACTATCGCTAATCTAGATATTAAAGATATTGATTTAAATGTATTCGCAGTAACTGCGTCATCGGGAACAGCAGCGACAATGCAGTATAACTCAACTGCAGCAACAGCAGCTGGACTTGATGCCGATCTAACTTTCACCGGAAATACTGCCACAGGTGTCTTGGATGCAACTAAGGTTACAATAACTAATGCTGGTGCTTCTGGTCTTACGGTAGGTAATGCATTAAGCTCAGGGTATGAGTTGCATCAAAAGCTGGATAATGTGGGTGCTGCGGTTGCTGATCAATATGTATTGAAAACGACTGCAGGCGACGTTTACGAGGTGACTTTAGCAGCGGATGCTAGTGGTGCTGATAAAGAAGTGGGTATCACAGTTGGTACTAAAATCAACACTAGCCATGCCGGTACTGTAGGTACGGCCTTACCAGGTGGCCAAGGTACAGGTCAAGGTGCAGGTTCGGTAACACCGGATCAAGTTTTTGCAAAACTTGATAAAGCCTTGGATGATGTCTCTGCTAAACGTAGCCAATGGGGTGCCATACAGAGCCGGTTGGAATCAGCGGTTGAGAATTTAACAATACAGTTAACAACCTATCTGCTGCCCGTAGCCGTATTTTGGATGCCGATTTTGCCGAAGAAGTGTCTAACTTAAGTAATGCCCAAATCTTGCAACAAGCGTGCACTACAGTATTGGCAATGGCTAATCAGTCTAACCAGTCAGTGCTTTCTTTACTGCGTTAATAGTTTAATTAGTCATTATTTTGGTAATATTTTGCAGGCCGGCTTTTGCCGGCCTGTATTATAAAATAGGCTAAGATATTATCGCCATCACTGTTAAAATCAATAATTATTAATAGCAATTAATTGTAATATGGTGTGATCGTCGCAAGCTATCCTGCCTGATTCACTGACATCCCTCCTGACGGCACCATCCTCAAGCAACAAAGTATTGCCCTAAATGGCGATCAATTAGCCTAAGTCAATGCTTTTGACACTGGCCATAATTTGCCGCTAGGTTCCGTGTTCGGTTAATTGAGGTGGTTAAAAATAATAGATAAGTCACGAGTTTCGCAATCTCCAAAAAAGAAGTATAAATTTAAAAACAAGAAAAAATCAGGGTGTTCATATTTTGTCGGGTTATCCATGTATTAAAGATATCTATAAAACATTCTTACAAGTAAGCAGTTTAAGATACTCTGGTTTAGCGTTATCAGAAGTAAGCCCATCGCCTTTATCTCATAACACTGTTAGCCGATGGCTAAAAAGTAGATGTTTTAGACCTAAAGACCTATGGCGATTAGTTGAACCTTCTATAGACAAAAAAAGCCCTTGCGTACTAATTGCCGATGATACATTGATTGCCAAAACACGTAGTAAAAAAATAGAGATGGTCCATTATCAATATTCAGGTAATGAACATGATGTTATTGCTGGCATAGGTTTAGTTAATTTGCTTTGGCATGATCTGACGAAGGTTGAGTCAATTCCTATCAATTATCTTATTTATGATAAAGATTCTGATGGAAAAACAAAAAACACGCACTTTTCCGAAATGCTCACTCTTGCTAAAAAAAGAGGGATCATGCCAGAAGCCGTAGTGATGGATGCTTGGTATTCTAGCCTGGATAACCTGAAATCAATTCGCTCTCATGGTTGGATCTGGGTAACCACGCTGAGGAAAAATAGGATTGTTAACCATAACAAACAACTGAACAAGTTAGACATCTCAGAAGAAGGAACGTCAATACACTTGCGAGGATATGGTTGGGTAACCGTTTTCAAATTTACAGCCAAAAACGGCCGTATTGATTACATAGTAACAAACAAAGAGAATCCCACCCGTCAATACCTCAAATCTATCATGGATGCCCGTTGGTCTGTTGAAGTTTATCATCGAGAAGTTAAACAAAACTGTGGTATTGAACGCTGTCAGGCTCGCACGAGCCGAGCGCAAAGAAATCATATTTTTCTCGCTATTTCTGCGTGGTTTGAACAACATAAACGTCGTATATCTGAAAAAATAACCCTTTATCAACAAAATTGGGACGTAATCAAAAGTGCTATTACTGAGCAAATCCGTGTTTTATTAGCGTACCCAAATTAGTTTTGTGCGAAACTCGTGTAAGTAAAAAAAACCCGTTTTATAGCACTATTTACGCCATTATTTGCCGCCTCAATTTCGGATAATAAGCGCCTGTTATCAATGACAGGTGCTTACGGTGAACGATCTCTACACCCAGGATGGGATAATTGAAAAAGATGTACTATTGGAGCGCTATCTTCCTTTAGTACGTCATGAAGCATTAAAACTGCAAGTGAGATTACCTGCTAGCGTGCAACTGGATGATTTAATTCAGGCTGGCGGTATTGGTTTGTTCGATGCGATCGAGCGATTTGATATGACGCAAGGTACCGCTTTTGCTACTTATGCCGTGCAACGGGTGCGTGGCGCGATGTTAGATGCATTACGCGCCCGCGATTGGGTGCCGCGTAGTGTGCGCCGCCTGGCGCGGGAAGCGGCCAAAGTGATGCAGCAGCTTGAGCAAGCGCTAGGCCGACCGGCGAGCGAGCAGGAGATTGCTGATAAGTTGCACATCGGTCTGTCAGAGTATCAGCAGTTATTGCAGGATAGCAACAATAGTCAATTATGCTCTTATGATGAGTGGCATGAAGTGCATGGTGAGAGCTGTGAACTGATTATTGAGGTTGACGACGAGCGAAATCCGCTGCAAACTTTAATAGCAACTGATATTCGCAAAAATATTATAAAGGCGATAGAATGTTTGCCTGAAAGGGAAAAAATGGTTTTGACGCTCTATTATCAAGAAGATCTGAACCTGAAGGAGATAGGCGCGGTGTTGAATGTCGGGGAATCCCGCGTCAGCCAGCTACATAGCCAGGCGATAAAACGGCTACGAGCGCGCTTAAATCCAGATAAATAATATTTTTTATTTTTTTGTTTACGATTTACACACAGGGCTTATCTAATATGTCTGTTTCTAACCAAAAGAAGCGGCCGCTGAGCCGTTATATTAAAGACTATAAACATAGTCAAATTCACTGCGCACACTGTAACAAAACCCTTGATCGGATTTCATTGGTGTTTAATGATCAAATTCTGAATAAAGAAGCGATTTCAGCGATGACCGAGCTGGTTGATGGGCAAGCTTGGGCCGAGTTACAGCATAAATTTACCGCGTTATGTCGTTTTTGTAGTGAAATCTATTGTAATAGTGATACTGGCTATTTTGATATTATGTCGTTTAAACAGTATCTGTTTAATGAGACTGAAATGAGCCATAGTACCGTACGTGAATATGTGGTGCGGCTGCGTCGACTGGATGAGTTGTTAAGTGAAATACAATTTCCGCTCGCTGAATTGGAGATTGAAAAAATTCAGGCTCAGATGCAGGATAAAATGACCGACTCTGCCTTTAGTAATTACAATATTGCGTTGCGTAAATATGAGCAATTCCTAGACTGGCAGGCAGATCACTCAGCATAAGGTTGCTATGGATAGAAACTAAATTATTTCACAGTTATTAGATAAATAAAGCCTTAGCAAATCGCTAAGGCTTTATTGTTGGCAATGAACAATTATTCTAGTGTCATTAAACTGGCATTGCCGCCGGCCGCCGCAGTATTGACACTGACAGCTCGTTCATGGACTAAACGCTCAAGGAATAAATGCTGGTCTCCGGATCGATATCCTTGCACGGAAATAATTGGCCCGTCACGTTCAGCCACTGCTTGACAAACAGTTTGTAACTGACACGAGTTTCGCACCAATAAATAAACGCTCTATCTTTAACCTGAGTTCGGGATAAGAAATAAAGAGAAAGTCTTGATATTCAAATAGTTGAATGAGCCTGTTTTGTTAAAATACTCTAACAGTCTGGTTAAAGAGTAGAGCATTGTTAAACAATTATGGAAAATCTTACTGAACTTTATTGCCTGATGGATGATTTTTGCAAAGACTTCGAGCCAAAAATGCATGAATATTTGCTGACTAACGGTACTAAGCGTCGTAGACGGTCTACTCAGCTTTCGTTGGCGGAAATGATGACACTGGTTGTGTTGTTTCATCAACTCCGATTCAGGCAATTCAAGGTATTTTATCTCTATTATGTCCGCTTATATCTCCGGAAGGAATTTCCTAACTTGCCATCCTATTCACGCTGTGTAGAGTTACTTCCGCGTAGTGCCTTAGCGTTAACGGCACTGTTTGAGTCAATTAAGGGAAAATGCACGGGGCTATCGGTTGCCGATTCTACTCCGATAGCGGTGTGTGATAACTTACGGATCCGCAGACATAAAGTCTTCAATGGGATAGCTGAACGGGGAAAAAATTCAACAGGTTGGTTCTTTGGTTTCAAGCTTCATGTAATTATCAATCATTTGGGGGAAATACTCAGTTTTCGACTCACACCAGGAAACACCGATGATCGGAAACCATTGCCTGAGCTGACAAAGGATCTTTCTGGTTGTTTGTACGCAGATAAAGGGTATTTATCGGCTTCACTGAAACAGCAACTCAAAACGATGGGAATTAGCCTTATAACGAATATCAAGAAGAAAATGAAGCCTATTAAACAGACTTGTTTCGACAAAGCCATCTTGCGTCATCGTTCTGTCATTGAAACGGTATTTGATGAGTTAAAAAATCTTTGTCAAATAGAGCATACGCGACATCGCTCTCCGGCTAACTTTGTAGTGAATTTATTAGGCGGACTGGTTGCATATTGTTTAATGCCATCTAAACCAAAGATACCTGTTGCAGGTACGTATCTTCAAGTATAATTGATAATGCTTATCCCGAACTCAGGTTATCTTTAAGTTTAATTCAGCATAATATATAAATAGATAAAACCTTATAAATCAAAAGCAACTTATTGTAATTTAATAAAATTTATGTATTTTAGTAACTTGAAGATTAATCATCGATTTTAAGCCATTTCTAGTATTTTATACGCCTGTGCGAAACTCGTGACTGATTGCGATCGCCATGAAAAATAACCCCATCAAATTGGCAGTCGGTTAGTTGCCAATTATCAGCTAGCCTGATCATCTGGTTGACTAAAGCAGGCAACTCTGCCTGCAATTGCTGCTGGATGGCATTTTGGCCATAGCACCTGACATCCCATCGCTAACACTGCTGCAAGCTGGATGACTGCATCCGCTTCTGTTTCCGCCAGACACAAAATCCGCCCGCGTGGCACTAGCCTATAACTATTATGCTCTCCGGTTGGGCCGGGCAGCTGATGGCAGATGCCGGTTGCGGTCAATGGCTGATAGAGGTCAATAACCGCAGCAACAGTTGCATGATGGAGATTTTTTACCCAATCACAGAAGGCAGCAAAGGGCGTTAATGGCTGCAATGATGGTTGGCCATGTTTAACTGGATAGCGATTATCTGGTGGCGTAAACAGTTTATCCATGATGGTAGCTGGCCTTTGGCTGAGCAATCGATAGAGATAAAGTGGGCCACCGGCTTTTGGCCCGGTACCCGATAGTCCTTCTCCGCCAAATGGTTGTACCCCAACTACCGCAACGACCATATTGCGGTTAACGTAAATATTACCTACTTTGGCCGTCTGGCAAACGTCGGCGATAGTTTCATCAATACGGCTATGCAGCCCTAAAGTTAAGCCATAACCTGAGTCATTAATTTGTTTGATCAGGCTGGTTAGTTGATGGCGCTTAAAGCGTAAAATATGTAGTACCGGGCCAAAAATTTCATTTTTCAGTTCATTAAAATGGTCAATTTCAATTAAGGTGGGTCGGACAAAAGTGCCTTGTTGCCATTGATTATCATGCTGTTGGCTAGTTTGCTCAGCCTGATACAGGGTTTTCCTTGCTTGACGCATCTGGGCAATGTGCTGTTCGATATTCTGCTGTGCTTCGCTATCAATGACCGGGCCAATATCGGTTGCCAGCTGGCTAGGATCACCGATTCGGTATTCGGCTATCGCGCCTTTTAACATCGACAGTGTGCGTTCAGCGACCTCTTCCTGGATACAAATAATACGTAGGGCAGAGCAGCGTTGACCGGCACTATCGAAGGCTGAAATGATAACGTCATTGACAACTTGCTCCGTCAATGCGGATGAATCAACAATCATGGCATTTAAGCCGCCGGTTTCGGCTATCAGTGGAATGGGCTGTTGCTGAGCATTGAGTCGGCCGGCAAGATTATGCTGGATCAGTTTGGCCACCTGGGTTGAACCGGTAAACATCACACCGTCCGTCCGCTTGTCACTGATCAGTTTGCTACCCACTCGCTCGCCGCTACCGGGCAGCAGCTGGAGAACATCGCGGGGAATGCCCGCCTGGTGCAGTAACTCAACCGCTAGCATGGCAATAATCGGTGTTTGCTCTGCCGGTTTGGCCAATACGCTATTACCGCTCGCTAAAGCGGCAGCGATTTGGCCGCTAAAAATCGCCAGTGGGAAATTCCACGGACTAATGCAAACCACCAAACCACCACACCCAGTGGCGAATAGCTTTCATTATTGAAATTTTCACTGATCTGTACGGCGTAGTAACGCAAAAAATCGATCGCTTCGCGCACTTCAGCAATGGCATTACTAAAGGTTTTGCCGGCTTCACGGATCAATACGCCAATTAAACGGGAGAATTGCTGCTCCATCAGGCTAGCCGCTTGTTGCAAAATGGCCGCTCGTTCTATGACGGGAAAGTAGCTGCGTCGGTAGCAATTTCCAACGCATGCTCGACGTCGGTTAGACTTGCTTCATGGACATAGCCGACGATATCGTCAAAATTAGCCGGATTAGTGATCGGCTGTCGGGCTGAAATTTCAGCCGGCGAGGGCGGTTCTCCTGCCAGTAAAGGTTTAACCTGATAACAGAGAGGGGTGGTCAGTAGGGTCTGCGCCAGTGCCGCCAGGTGATGTTCGTTAGTCAAATCAATACCAATAGCATTGAGGCGCTTGCTGCCATATAGCGCACGAGGCAGAGGGATTTGTGGATGTGGCAAACCCAGTTGGCCTGCCGTTTTAGCCGCCACCAGCACTTGTTGCACTGGATCGGCTACCAGTTTATCTAATGGAATATTAGGATCGGCAATCTGATTAACGAATGACGTATTTGCGCCATTTTCCAGTAAGCGGCGCACAAGGTAAGCCAACAAGGTTTGATGACTACCGACTGGCGCATAAATACGACAGGGACGATTAAGTTTACCTTCGGCGATGGCGCCGACAACTTGTTGATATAGCTCTTCGCCCATGCCATGTAAACATTGAAATTCATATTGGCCAGGATAATAATTTTCACCAGCCATATAATAAATCGTGGCTAAGGTATGGGCGTTATGGGTGGCAAATTGGGGGTAAATCAAATTGGGCACCGACAGCAATTTACGCGCACAAGCCAGATAACTGATATCAGTATAAATTTTTCTGCTATAGACCGGGTAACCTTCAAGACCATCTATTTGCGCGCGTTTAATTTCACTATCCCAATAAGCGCCTTTTACCAGTCGGATCATCAAACGGTGCTGACTGCGTTGCGCTAAATCGATAATTTCATCGATAACATAGGGGCAGAGTTTTTGATATGCCTGAATGACAAAGCCAATTCCATCCCAGCCGGCTAGTTGCGGTTCGAAGCACAGCTTTTCTAACAGATCTAGGGAAATTTCCAATCTATCGGCTTCTTCAGCATCAATATTAATGCCAATATTGTAATGACCTGCTTGTAAGGTTAATGTTAACAGACGAGGGTAAAGCTCAGACACCACCCGTTCATATTGAGTCCGGCAATATCTTGCATGGAGGGCAGACAGTTTAATGGAAATTCCGGCACTGGCATAAATGCTTTTGCCGTCGGAAGCTTTACCAATAGCATCAATCGCTTGTTGATAAGCAGCCATGTAGCTTTTGGCATCTTCATCGATTAAGGCCGCTTCACCTAACATATCATACGAGTAGCTAAAACCTTCATTTTCCATTTTATGCGCATTACTTAGTGCTTTTGTGATGGTTTCACCAGTGACAAATTGTTCACCCATTAGCCGCATTGCCATATTCACAGCTTGACGAATAATGGGTTCACCACTTTTACTAATGATCCGGTTAAGAGCACTAGTCAGTTTAGTTTCATGATGGCTGGCAACTAATTTGCCCGTAATTAGCAAACCCCAGGTGGTGGCATTAACAAATAATGATGAACTCTGTCCAATATGTGACTGCCAGTCACCACCACTAATTTTGTCGCGGATCAATATGTCACGGGTAGCGTTATCGGGGATGCGCAGCAGTGCTTCAGCCAGGCACATAAGCGCAATCCCTTCTTGCGACGAGAGAGAAAATTGTTGTAATAGACTCTGGACTAAACCAGAACGGCCAACACTCTTTTTTTGCTGACGTAGATTTTTTGCTAGCTGATAGGCTAGTTGATAAGCCGCTTGTGTCTCAGTTTCTGGTAGCTGTGCCTGTTGCACTAATAGAGGTAATAGCTGTGTTTCAGGTAATCGATAGGCTGCAGTGATTGCTGAGCGTTTTGCGGATTGAGGTAAAATATGCTGTGCAAAATTTAAAAAGGAGGGCTTTCCTGTTTTAGGGCATATTGCGATGTCACTAGATGAATTTTCTTTTTCATTAACTTTGGTAGCCGGGAATTGAACCATAGTTTCCTCATTATCAAAGTGTCTAAGATAATTAAATATTGCCTGTCCTGTTAACTAATCGATCTAAGCTCCAGGTGTTGTAAAGTTGTTTCAATACCTTCTCTGGTTACTTTATCAACAGAAAGAATGACTGCAGTTATGCGGCGACTCATTCTTATTCTTTTGCTGATTGTTAGAAGTCGGTAATTTAACAATATCCTTTATGTTTTAATTTGGTGCAATATTGTTAACTAATGAAAGTGTGAGAAATGTGAAATAAATCTATTTTTGTATTAATTAAAATAGATTTTATTATAAGTATTGTTATATCTTGCTGAAACATAAATAAAAAAATATTAAATTAATTAATGTTATAATTATTTAACTAAGTATATCACCAAACAAATTAACATTTGTGGCTAGTTTTCTGATTATTGGCCCAATAACTATTAATTTTTTGTTATTTTATGGTTTATTTATTGAGTTGATTATATTTTCATCAAAATAAAATTTCAAGAAGAATAGGAAAATAAAAAGTCAGTTTATGCGTTAAAAATAAGTCTAATTTTCGTTAATTCAAAATTATAACTTACATGCCTGCATACTAACAAAACTAAAAAAGAGAAAAACGATGGAGAGGGACAGATGACATTAAGCTACCCAATGATAATTATGTTTGTGATTTATATTTTTGTGATGTTGTTAATCGGTTTTTGGGCCTATCGTTCAACAACCAGTTTTGATGATTACATTTTAGGCGGACGTCGTTTAGGTGGGGTAGTAACGGCGCTTTCTGCTGGTGCATCAGATATGAGTGGTTGGTTATTAATGGGATTACCGGGCGCTATTTTTCTAAGCGGAATAGCGGAAAGCTGGATTGCGATCGGATTATCTTTAGGCGCTTATTTAAATTGGCGATTAGTCGCTGGGCGATTACGCGTGCAAACCGAAAATAATCATAATTCGCTGACATTACCTGACTATTTTACCAGCCGCTTTGAAGATAAAAGTAAAATGTTGCGTATTGTTTCGGCCTTGGTGATCTTGGTTTTTTTTACTATCTATTGTGCTTCCGGTGTGGTTGCCGGCGGATTACTGTTTGAAAATACTTTTGGCATAAGCTATCAGCAAGCGATGTGGCTAGGTGCATTAGCCACCATTATTTATACTTTTTTGGGCGGTTTTCTAGCCGTTAGCTGGACGGATACGGTACAAGCTACTTTGATGATTTTTGCCTTATTATTAACACCAATCATGGTGATCTTTGCTGTCGGTGGCTTGGACAGCGCGGTAACATTCATTAACAATAAAGATCCCGCATATCTAGATATGTTTAAAGGATTAAATTTTATTGCCATTATCTCTTTATTGGGATGGGGCTTAGGCTACTTTGGTCAACCGCATATATTAGCACGTTTTATGGCAGCTGAATCAGCGCAAACCATTAAGCGGGCACGGCGTATTAGTATGACCTGGATGGTACTCTGTTTAGCAGGCACGATTGCGGTTGGTTTTTTTGCCATTGCTTATTTTGATCTGCATCCTGCCGTTGCCGGTGCGGTTATGGCTAATCCTGAGCGGGTATTTATGGAATTAGCCATTATTTTATTTAATCCTTGGCTGGCCGGGATATTGTTATCAGCCATTTTAGCTGCTGTGATGAGTACCTTAAGTTGTCAATTATTGGTTTGTGCCAGTGCGTTGACTGAAGATCTCTATAAACCGTTTATCAGACCTAAAGCTCGCCAGCGAGAGTTAGTTTGGGTTGGTCGTGCCATAGTGTTAGTGGTGGCTGCAATGGCTATTTTTATTGCTCGTGATCCCAATAATAAAGTATTGGTTTTAGTTAGCAACGCCTGGGCAGGCTTTGGCGCGGCCTTTGGTCCAGTGATCTTGATTTCTGTCTTGTGGCAACGTATGAATCGCTATGGTGCTTTAGCCGGTATGTTGGTCGGTGCTTTAACGGTATTGATATGGATGCAATATAAGTGGTTTGGTTTATATGAAATTATTCCCGGTTTTATTTTTGCCTCAATCGCCATTGTTGTCGTTAGCCTGTTAACTACCGCACCTAGCCAGAGCGCCGTGAAACGCTTTATTAAAGCGGAAGCGAATATAAAGCCAGCCAATAACACGCTAACGACTGCTGATTGATCCACCGATTAATCAGCAGCCATTTTATTATTTAATCTGAGATTTGTTCACTATTTGGTTTAGTAGATTATTTTTATTTTAGGTGGTTTTGTTATATTAATTAATAATGAAATTATTGATATTTGTTGTTTTTGGGATGGTTGAAATAACAAATTATGTGTATAGGTAATATTAATTCTATTAGTCAATGTTATAGAAAAGTCAAGAGTAATATTAATCATGCTATCATCGATAAGCTAAAGGGTGTTTGTAATCAATCGGTTGAATTTTTTTTTGCAGATGAGCATAGCAAGCAAGAAGGAGTAAAATCATCTATTACTTTATTGTGCTCAGAAATAAAAAAAAGAATAGATAATAGTAATATTTATTATTACGAAGATAAAGAGGTTAACGCTAATATTGTACCAGGAATAAGTGCTAAAGAATTGCAGAATCTTAATGCTGTATCTGATGCCAGATTATATAAACATCTTATTCAAAGTTTGTATATGAAGGATTGTAATATGGAATTTTTTGATATATATGACAGTAAATCTGCTGAACAATATAATATACATCAATTAGATAAATATGCTGGTAAAAATGATTTCATCACAATTCTTGATACATTAGCCTATTTATATTTATCGTTAGAAGGTGATTTTTATGATAATAAATTGATTATGTGGAAAGATATGGAGTATGTATTCGAGAAAAATAATTTTTTTATAGATAAATTATCTCAATACCCTGAAACCAGAGCTAAAGAATATGAAAAATATAAAAATGAAATACACTATATGATACATGATGTATTAGAGAAATGGCCTACAATTTCTGATATGTTAGCCAATAACGGAAAAAGTGTTCACTATCTATTTAGATGATTTAATGCTAAGAGTTAATATAACCAGGTAAAATGAATAAAATGGTGGAGTAAACCACCATGTTTAGTTTAATTAGTATCAAGTTTTACGATTTTTAGCGATTTGATAACCAATTAGCAATATTACAAACCAAATGGGTACCGCTAGTAGCGCCTGGCGAGTATCTTTTTCTAAGGTTAGCAATATTAAAACGAACACAAAAAATAGTAGGCAAACCCAAGACATAACAATGCCAGCTGGCATTTTATAAATCGAAGTTTGATGGCGATGCGGTTGTTTTTTGCGATAAGCTAGATAAGCACACAGGATCATACTCCAGATAAACATAAAAAGGATCGCAGCTACGGTGGTGATCAGTACAAAAACCCGCATAACATCGGGAATAAAATAGATCAATACCACTGCCATACTAAGGCAACAGCAGGTAAAAAATAATCCCTTAACTGGCACTGCTTTATTGGATAATTGACTAAATTGGCTTGGGGCATTGGCTTCCTTGGCTAGCCCAAATAACGTCCGGGCTGGTGGAAAAGACGCCACTATTGGTAGAGGAAGCGGCTGAAGTCAGCACCACAAAGTTGACAATACTGGCCGCAGCCGGTACACCAATTAAGACAAACAATTCGACGAATGGGCTTTTATCGGCAGCAATCTCATGCCAAGGGGTGACTGACATAATAACCACTAAAGAAAGGATATAAAAGGCGATAAATCTAAACGGAATGGCACTGATCGCTCTTGGTAACACGCGATTTGGATCGCGCGTTTCGGCAGCCGTGGCGCCAACGATTTCAATACCAACAAAAGAGAAGATGGCTAATTGGAAACCGGCAAAAAAACCGTTAATGCCCATGGGAAAGATTCCATCATTCCACAGGTGACTGAAGGATGCAATATGACCGGTAGGCGTTTTGAAGCCGATAATCACTAATATTACGCCAATCAAAATAAGAAAGACAATGGCAATGATTTTGATAATCGCAAACCAAAATTCTGTTTCACCAAATAATGAAACCGAGACCAGATTAGGGTTAATAACAAGAGTATGCAAAGTAATGAAGTCAGCCAGGGCGGAAAATCAGGTGCCCAGTAACCAATATAGGCAGTAATAGCAACAATTTCTGCGATTGCGGTGATTACCCAACAAAACCAATAAGTCCAGCCAACGAAAAAGCCGGCCCATGGGCCTAAAAGTTCAGCACAAAAATCACTAAAGGATTTATAATTTAAATTGGAAAGGAGTAGTTCCCCCATGGCCCTCATTACGAAAAATAAAACAAAGCCGATAATTAGATAAATAATAATAAGCGACGGGCCAGCTAAAGAGATAGCTTTGCCTGAGCCCATAAATAATCCTGTGCCTATGGCACCACCTATAGCAATCAGTTGAATATGGCGATTTTGTAAACCTCGTTTGAGTTGTCCTTGATCTATGTTTGTTGCCGATGATAATGGTTTGTCGTTCATAGATTGTCAAATGTTGTTTTATTTTATTCAGCAAGGGTTAGCGGGTTATTATTTTTAAAATATCATTATTTAACTTATGGTGACACAATTATAGCAGGGTGGAAGATAATACTGATTTAATTGGCTAGGCTTCTAATAATTAATTGCCAATTTTTTATATTCTTTAATAAATAAAATTTGTATAAATAACTTTATTTAAATGATAAGCAAAATAACGGTTTTTTATCAGCTAATTCCAGCCATTGAAATTTTAAGCTGATTTTTTTTATTAACTATCAAGATGATATAATTATTTTTATTTTGTTGTTAATTATCTTTTAACAACAGATGTTTAGCAATTGTTATACCGCTCATTTATTCCGTTTACCACTGTTTTTAACTAACTAGGACAATTTAATTTTATCGATATCATACGGCTTTCATTATTCGTTATATCCTGATATATATAACGATAAAAATAATGAAAAAGGTATCAATGATGAAAAAATATATTGCCAAAATAGTGGCAGCGGTTGCACTTTTTTTGTTGGTCATTGGCCAAAATTGGGCAGCGGAGAATAAAGTGACCGTTTTTGCTGCCGCATCGTTAACCAATGCCTTAAATGATATTGTAACGCAATATGAAAAGGATCATAATACTAAAATTATTGCCGCTTATTCTTCCTCCTCAACGTTAGCCAGACAAATTGAACAGGGTGCTCCGGCCGATATTTTTATCTCTGCTGACCAACAATGGATGGATTATGTGCAACAGAAACAACTTATGGTTAATGCCAGTCGCCATACTTTGTTAGGTAATAATTTAGTTCTTATTGCGCCAATAAATTCAACACTAAAACCAATCACAATTAGCCAAAAAACTGATTGGCGCACACTTGCCAATGGTGAACGAATTGCTGTCGGTGATCCTGATCATGTCCCGGTTGGTATCTATGCTAAACAGGCACTAGTTGCTTTAGGCGCCTGGAAAACCGTTGATACAATGTTAGCCAGAACCAATAATGTTCGCAGTGGTATGGCATTAGTTGAGTTGAATGAAGCACCATTAGGCATAGTGTATGGCTCTGATGTGGGGGTGAGTAAAAAGGTTAAAGTAGTTGGCATATTTCCAGAGAACAGTTATAACGCTATCGAATACCCGATGGCGATTGTCAAAAATCATCAGACTAATCAGGTTAACGATTTTTTTGCCTATTTAAAAACGCCGGCCGCAGCGGCAATATTTAAACATTATGGTTTTAGGCCATTATAGGAAATTAATTTTTGCAGATGCTAAGTGAATATGAGTGGCAAGCTATTATTTTAAGCTTAAAAGTATCGAGTGTTGCGGTATTGGTGAGTCTGCCTTTAGGAATATTAATGGCCTGGATCTTGGTGCGTTGTCATTTTTCGGGCAAAACATTACTCGATAGTCTGATCCATTTACCGCTAGTATTACCGCCAGTAGTGGTAGGTTATCTCCTTTTACTGTCATTTGGTCGCCATGGGGCAATAGGTGAATGGCTATACGATTGGTTTGGATTTAGTTTTACTTTTAGTTGGCGAGGTGCCGCTTTAGCTTCTGCCATCATCGCTTTTCCATTGTTGGTTAGAGCAATAAGATTAGCATTGGAGGGGGGTTGATAGACGCCTTGAGCAGGCCGCCCGAACCTTAGGCGCTAATCCATTACGGGTTTTTTTACCATCACCTTACCGCTTATCTTACCGGGAATTATTGTCGGTATGGTTTTGGCTTTTGCTCGTTCATTAGGTGAATTTGGTGCCACGATTACCTTTGTTTCTAATATTCCAGGTGAAACCAAACCATTCCATTAGCCATGTATACTCTAATTGAAACACCATGCGCAGAAATAGCCGCGGCTCGTTTGTGTATTATTGCTATCATCTTAGCCTTGCTGTCGTTACTTTTTTCTGAATGGTTAACTCGTTGTAGCAGAAAACGCTTGGGGGCAATGTGTTAGCTTTGCGTCTGCAACAGCAGCTAGGGGATTTATCTCTCTATGCTGATACCACACTTTCGACTCAAGGCATCACCGCTATTTTTGGCGTTTCCGGTGTTGGCAAAACCTCCCTGATAAACCTGATAGGTGGGCTTACCAAACCTGATAAAGGACAGATTATTTTTAATGATCGGGTTTTAGTCGATACGGATAAAGGTCTGTTTGTACCACCAGAAAGGCGTAAAATGGGTTATGTTTTTCAAGATGCGCGCCTGTTTCCACATTATATCGTCAAAGGTAATTTGCAATATGGCATGTCTGGCGCAATGAAATTACACTTTGATGATATTGTTCAATTGCTCGGTATTGAAACATTATTGCCGCGCTTGCCAGCTATGTTGTCAGGTGGCGAAAAACAACGAGTGGCTATTGGCCGCGCATTATTAACCGCGCCTGAATTATTACTAATGGATGAGCCATTAGCTTCGTTAGATTTACCACGCAAAAGAGAGTTACTTCCCTATTTGGAAAAGTTATCGCAAGATATCCAAATCCCTATTCTCTATGTCAGTCATAATCTGGATGAAATAGTCCGGTTGGCTGATAATGTAATTGTTATGTCAGCAGGTAAAATTGAAGCAGTCGCGCCATTAGCTGATATTTGGTCAAGCAGTATTTTCCGTCCCTGGCTACAAGCTGATGCATTAAGTAGTATCTTAAATGTTAAGGTGATCGAGCATCATAGCCTTTATACCATGTCATCGGTTGCTATATCGGATCAACGATTGGGGCTTCCCCAGTTGCAATTTCAATTAGGTCAATCGGTTCGGAGCCGTATTGATGCTGCAGACGTTTCTTTAACCTTACATAAGTCAATGCAAACGACGATTCGTAATATATTAAGAGTTAAAGTAGTGGAGTGCATTGATGACATCGAGCAAGTAGATGTTAAGTTAGCAATAGATAGCCACTTTATCTGGGCCAGGATCACGCGTTGGGCAAGAGATGAGCTAGAAATAAAGCCGGGTAAATGGGTTTATGCCCAAATCAAGAGTCTATCGCTAACTCGGCGGCTTTAATTCTAATGATGATGCAATATTTGCTAACAAAGATTGTTAGTCAGTTGTGCAAATAGCTTTACAGCCTTTATAACACATATTTTTCGATCACTTGAGCGATCCCTGGCGCGCTATTTTGATCGGTAATTATATCAGCATGTTTTTTCACCTCATCACAGCTATTACCCATTGCAACGCCGAGGCCTGCGGCAGTCAGCATGCTGACATCATTGAAATTATCACCAAAAGCTATCACATCTTTCATCGTCAAACCTTGTGATTCGACCCAACGTTGTAAACGCAAACCTTTGCTATTGCCTTTTTTAGCAATATCAACTTGATCAAACCATGACCACTCACAAGCAAGCTCCAGCTCTTGTTGAATAGTTTGGCTAAAAGTACGTAATTTTTCGATATCAGGCGTACAAGTGGCAAATTTCCAAATAGCCGTAAGCTGTTGGATTGCTGTATTAAAATCGTCAATTTTATGGATATTCGGACGTTGATTTTCAGGTAAAGAATCTGCCCATTTCAATGTTCGTTCAATAGCATCATTATGTTGTTGATATAGCATGGCGTCATCAACATACATCAAGTGGTTGATATCGGTACCTTGTAAATAGGCAACTACCTTAGTCGCTTCTGCTGCTGATAACGGATCCGATTCCAGCACTTTTTTAGCATGATAGTCATAGAGATAAGTACCATTGCAACAAATTGCCGGCGTATCTAAATTCAGTGCTTGATAAAATGGGTGAATAGCAACGTGATGGCGGCCGGTAGCAATAATAACTTTGATCCCTTGGCGACGAGCTTGGTTTATAGCTGCTAAAGATTGTGGCAAGATCTGTTTTTGTGGATCCAATAGGGTACCATCGAGATCTAAAGCGATGACGCGATATGACATAAATCAGCCTCATTAAATAGTGATATAGCATTTAATCTAGCTAGTAATTTTAAACAATGTAACTTAGTAAATTATTTATTTTACAGGTGCAAACCGATAAATTTTTCCAAATCTAATCATATCGAATAATAGACGTTAACTAAACCAGAAAAAATAAATAATTACCCTAGGGGACAATAAACTAGCAACATAATTGAATATTAATAAGCAGCAAAATTTTTGGCCCGTTGAGTTAATAAATGGACATTTTTTTTAATTTAATGTCAATGTTGTTAATTTTAAATCGATATTTATTGCCTTTTTTAACAATAAATGCTTCTATCTGAACAGCGTATTTTAATATTAGTATTTAAATTTATTATGCTGATGGTTGTTAATTTTAACTGATATTTTGGTTAGATGATAAATTAGATATTAATTTATTATATTTTATAAAAATGGATTATTTATGAATTAAAATTCTTATTATTATTAAATATAACGTTAGAATAATTTAACTAAGATTTGCTGAAATTATATTTATATCCTATTTAATATATTATTTTATTTGTTATTTGATGGTCATAATTTTTTACATAAAGGCCAATATATTAATTTTTTATTTTATTTATATTTAACCTGAGTTCGGGATAAGGAATATAAATTTTTTCATTATATATTCAATTACTTAAATTAAAATTATTACATAAAACAGTGCTAAATTTTGGCTTTTTTCATGATTTTAGCAGAGAAAATAGCTTATTTTTTAACCTACAACCAACTAAAAATATTCCTTTTTTTATCATTTTATTGATTTTAAAAGGTTTTTATTGATAAATGAGCTATTTTTATTTTCTCATAACTAACGCTTATCCCGAACTCAGGTTATATTTAAGTGAAATGTTTTTTTAAGCAAAAAATAGATTAATTAAATTGATATTTTAGTTTTATCGGCATAATAATTTAGCCTGCTGTAAGTAATGTTATATAAAAATAGTGTTAATTATTAAAAGTAGAAATTATTTAAGGGATGTATTAAATGAAAAGTAAATTACTATTAGCTCCGTTAGCACTCATGTGTGCTGCCAATATTGCAACTGCATCTGCAAAACCGGAACCACAGCATGGTTTTATTTTTGAACCTAAGAGCCGGGCAGTTTTATGTTGGATACATGAAAATAATAATTGTGGCGCTGTTGAATATGATCCTATGTCTATTGAAGGGCCGAAAGGTTTTCCGCAAGGCGGTGCTCGTGATGGTAAGATAGCCAGTGGTGATAATTCATCATTTTATAAACTCAACGAACAAAGTGTTGATCGCTGAAAAAAAGTACCGCTAACTTCAGGCAAAAACACCTTTCGTTGGTCGCTAACTCAGGCACACAGAACAGAAAAATGGGAGTTTTTTATTACTAAACAGGATTGGAATCCCAATGCACCATTAACCCGTGCCTCTTTTGATTTAAAACCATTCTGTGAGCGTTTTGACGGTGGTGAGATGCCAGCTAAAGATCAGATTTATTTTGATGTTCCACAACGCACTGGTTATCAAGTTATTTTAGGTGTTTGGTCAATTGGTGATACGGCAAATGCTTTTTATCAAGTTGTCGATGTGGATATGCAAGCTAAATAATATTAATAGTCATTTTTAGTGTGTGAAGTAACCAATATTATAATTTCAAATCAGATTTGCAAACTTTTGTATTATGCAATATTTACTATTATTAATTGCTAGCTATTTCTACTTAGCTAGCTTTTATCAAATAATTTAGTGTAATGTGAGTTTATTGGTATTTGATATTAATCATTGGTAATTTTCATTAGCAGGAATAAATTTTCACCCCTCATGTTGGATAATTTTTTGCCAAATATTGGCAACATGGTTCACTTGATAAAGCGCATTATCTTGCGTTTTAACCATTGACAGCTCACTTTGTAGATTAAAGCCAAGGTTCATTCCCATATCGATAATAGTGTGTACATCACGATCATTACCGACATGCCAAAAAGGGGTTAAATTTGATCTTTCATAAGCGCCTCTTAAGACAAAATTAGCGCTTTTCCCCCAGACTTTTAAACCATCCATTCGTTCTTGTGCATTTTCGCGCGCCCAGAAATGTAATTCACGCAGAACATTATCAATTAGCGGTAAACTTTTTTTGGCAATCGTTGCTCGAGCTTCATTAGATTGGCATAACCACCATTTTATGGTTTCGCCATTAACTGTTCCACCGGCAGACATTGATGAAGAGAGATCGACAGCTTGATAAAAGGCAGCACCGGTTTCACCGGTTGTTGGATCAAAAAAAACCGCACCGATTGCTACAATGGCGGCGCAACTGCCCATGCCCATGGTTTCTAAGTCTACCATTAAATTTTCGCGGGGTTTCATTACTATTCCTTAACTTTTTGTTAACACTTAATGGTGTTAATCTGCTCATCCTGATATTTTCGGTTTATTATTTTAAAATTTTGCTCACGGCTTTCTGATGTTATTTATGACTTAATTATGCGAGACTGATAAAATTTATATAAAGCGATTGGTCAAAAAAGCGATTGGTCAAATAAACTCGGCTTATATGTTGCTTACAGTAAACAATAATGTGAAATTTATATTAAATATTTAATGGCTATATTGATTGTATTGCGTTTTTGTTAAAATATTTTTATTAACAAAAAAATATCTTATATATTTATATAATATTATTTTTTTACTTTTTAACAACAGATTTTTTATAGGATTTAATTTAATTGGTGATAATCTGAATACTAAATTTAGTTGAATAAGGCTATATTCAATGGCTCTCAACAGTCAAGTAATTATTATCGGTAAATATAAACTTTAGTCACACAGTGATAATTTATAAAAACCTGCAATATAGTGACATCAGTCAGCTGATGCATAAATTTTTTTATTAACCATTCGGCTATTTTTGTCATTATTTAGCAGCAAATCGGATATGATAACTGAGGCTATTTTGTCGAATCATTTCTGAGGAGTTAAGCAATGAAACAGGTGGTGTATGTTGCCAGTCCAGAAAGCAAGCAAATTCATGTTTGGTCAATGGATGAAAAGGGCAAACTGACATTATTGCAACAGTTGACATTACCAGGTGAAGTACAGCCGATGCAGATTAGTCGTGATGGTCGACACCTTTATGTTGGTATCCGTCCTGATTTTGCGATTATTACTTATCTTATTTCAGCTGAAGGAAAACTCAGCCAACAGGCCATTACCGCTATTCCTGCCACGCCAACCCATATTGAAACTGATAATCAGGGGCGTTGGTTATTTATTCCCTCTTACCATCAAGGTAATTTAATGGTGTTACCGGTTGATCAACTGGGGATCGCTCAATCACCAATTCAAGTTATTGGCGATTTAAAACATCCCCATGCATCGGGAGTAAGTTTTGATAATTCACACTTGTTTGTCCCTTGTCTAGGGGAAGATCAGATCCGCGTTTATACCATCAATGACAATGGACATTTAACCGAACAGGTTGCCTATCGGATCACAACTAACGAAGGCGCAGGGCCCCGCCATTTAGCATTTTCGCCCAACCACACCGCTTTTTATTGTTTAAATGAGCTAGATGCCACCATTAATGTTTATTCTGCATTTGAACCTTATCAGCAAAAGCAAAATTGTAACATTTTAGCTGCCGGAGCGGCATGTAAACCTTGGGCTGCCGATATCCACATTACGCCAAATGGTCGTCATCTTTATACTAGTGAACGTTCTGCCAGTATTATTCGCCACTTCGAGGTGACAGCAGAGGGGTTAGTATTAACGCCGATGGCAGCTTATGCAACCGAAACTCAACCGCGTGGCTTCAATATTGATCAAAGCGGTCATTTTTTGCTGGCTGCAGGCCAAAAGTCCGATCATATTGCGGTTTATAAAATAGATGCGGTGACTGGCGTGCTACAAGCATTAGATCGGTATCCGGTTGGCAAAGGGCCGATGTGGATCACGACCCATATAATTGAAAACTAAATTATTTTTAATTTACAGCTTGATGACTATTTTTTTTATCGCTTGCGTTAACTTAGTCAGCTGTTCAGCGGTAATAATATAGGGTGGCATTAAATAAATTAATTTACCAAATGGCCGGATCCAGACTCCCTCAGCAACAAAATGACGTTGTAATTCAGGCACATTGACGGGGCTTTTCATTTCAACAACACCAATTGCGCCTAAAACTCGCACGTCAGCAACTTGCGGTTGATCTCGCAGTGGGTAGAGTTCAGCCATTAATTGAGTTTCAATGTTTTTCACCCATTTCTGCCATGGGCTATTCCTTAGTAATGTTATGCTCGCATCAGCGATCGCGCAGGCTAGTGGGTTGCCCATAAAAGTGGGCCCATGCATAAAACAGCCGGCTTTACCTAGGCTGATAGTCTCTGCGATAGAACGGCTGGTCAGAGTGGCTGACAGAGTAACATAACCACCGGTTAGCGCTTTACCTAAACATAAAATATCCGGCGTAATGCCGCTGTGTTGACAAGCAAATAATTTGCCGGTACGGCCAAACCCGGTGGCGATTTCATCGGCAATCAGCAAAATATTATAGCGATCGCATAATTCTCTCACAGCCGTCAAATAATTAGGGTGATAAATTCGCATACCGCCCGCTCCCTGAACGATCGGCTCAACGATAATGGCAGCAATTTTGTCTGCCCGTTCGGTTAGTATTTTTTGTAATGGGATCAGAAAGTCAGCTTGCCATTGTTGATAAAAACCGCATTGAGGCGCTTGCACGAAAATATGTTCGGGTAGATAGCCTCGATAAAGACTATGCATCGAGTTTTCGGGATCGCAAACTGACATAGCACCAAAGGTATCACCATGATATCCTTGTTGTAAGGCAATAAACTGGTGGCGCGCTTCGCCTCGTGCCTGCCAATATTGTAATGCCATTTTTAATGCCACCTCGACCGCAACTGAGCCGGAATCAGCCAGAAAAATACACTCTAATTTATCATCAGTTATATCGATTAATTGTCGGCACAAAGCAGTCGCTGCTGGATGTGTGATGCCGCCAAACATTACATGGGACATTTTCGTTAATTGCTCTGTAGCGGCTTGATTGAGTACGGGATGGTTATAGCCGTGAATTGCTGCCCACCAGGAAGCCATACCATCAATCAATTTTCTGCCATCAGCTAATTCAAGTTCGACACCTGAAGCGCGTACGACAGGATAGGCTGGTATTGGTTTGGTCATTGAAGTGTATGGGTGCCAAATATGTTTCGCATCAAAATTAAGATCGTCGATTTTCATTATCCATAGTCAACTAATTATATTTATTTTAGTTGACATGATAACGCAGTTATTTAAACTGGCAATACTTTTTGTTTCAGAAGAGAGAATGGTGAAGATGGAAAAACCATGGACACTTAGCCAGGCACAAGCACTATTTGATTTACCTTTTTTTGCATTACTTTTTCAAGCTCAGCAAGTTCTTCGTCAACATTTTGATCCGCAACAGATCCAGATTAGTTCTTTACTCTCCATTAAAACCGGCGCCTGCCCGGAAGATTGCAAATATTGCCCACAAAGTGCTCGCTATAAAACCGGATTAAAAGCCGAGCGACTATTAGAAGTCCAGCAAGTGATCGAATCGGCTAAACAAGCCAAAAAAGCCGGTTCAACCCGTTTTTGTATGGGCGCTGCCTGGCGTAATCCCCATGAACGCGATATGCCTTATCTCGAAACCATGGTGAAAGAAGTCAAAGCGTTAGGCCTAGAAACCTGCATGACTCTGGGTAAATTAAATGATCAGCAAGCACACCGGTTAGCGGAGGCTGGACTTGATTATTACAATCACAATTTGGACACCTCACCTGAATTTTATGGCAGTATTATTACCACTCGAACCTATCAAGAACGGCTGGATACGATTGATGTAGTTCGTCAGGCAGGCATGAAGGTATGCTCTGGTGGAATTGTTGGTTTAGGTGAAAAGTTGACTGATCGGGCGGCGCTATTGGTTCAATTAGCTAATTTACCGCAGGCTCCTGAAAGTGTGCCGATTAATATGCTAATAAAAATAAAAGGCACGCCCCTTGAAGATAATGAAGATGTCGATCCTTTTGACTTTATTCGCACCATCGCTGTTGCCCGTATTATGATGCCAACCTCCTTTGTCCGGCTTTCTGCTGGCCGTGAACAGATGAATGAACAGATGCAAGCACTCTGTTTTATGGCCGGGGCTAACTCCCTCTTTTATGGCTGTAAGTTATTGACGGCGGCTAATCCCAAAGAAGATAAAGATCAGCAACTTTTTCGCAAGCTAAATATTAATCCTCAACCGCTTGCAACCGCCTTGACTCACCACCAGCAAATTGAGCGGCTGGAAGAAGCGATGATGCAAGTGGATACGGAACAGTTTTATAACGCGGCACTATAATGAATTGGTCAACATTTTTAACTCGTCAACTTGATATGCGCAAGCAGCAAGCATTGTGGCGGCAGCGGCAGCTAATAAAAAAAATGATGCGTGTACGCTAATCTTTGAACAACAGCAGTATGTCAATTTTTCAAGTAATGATTATCTGGGATTAAGTCATCATGTGGCAATTATTAAAGCCTGGCAAACAGGATTAAGCCAATATGGAACAGGTAGTGGAAGCTCTGGTCATGTTATCGGTTTTAATTGCGCTCACGCCCAATTAGAGCAACAGCTTGCCGATTGGTTAGGTTATCCCCGTGCTTTGTTATTTATTTCCGGCTATGCGGCAAATCAAAGTGTAATAACGGCCTTAATGAACAAAAACGATCATATTGTGGCCGATAAACTCAGTCATGCATCCTTGCTGGAAGCTGCGATGTTATCGCCAGCTAGATTACAACGTTTTGCCCACAATCAACCTGACACCTTAAGGCATCTTTTGGCGACCAATCATAATGGTAAAACACTGGTTGCCACTGAAGGTATATTTAGTATGGATGGCGATAGTGCCCCTTTAGCTCAATTACATGCAGTGACGCGGCAAGCGCAGGCGTGGTTATTAGTGGATGATGCCCATGGTATTGGCGTAAGAGGCCATGAAGGCAGAGGTAGTTGTTATCTACATAAGATAAAGCCTGAACTGCTGGTGGTGACATTTGGTAAAGCTTTTGGTCTTAGTGGTGCGGCACTGCTTTGTGATGAAAACACCGCTGACTATTTTCTGCAATATGCTCGCCATTTGATTTATAGTACTTCAATGCCTCCGGCTCAAGCAGTGGCATTAACTGAGGCGGTTAGACAAATTCGTCAAGCAGATGAATTAAGAGCCAATTTACAGCGCAATATCGATTATTTTCGTCAATTAGCTAACCACTTTCAATTGCCACTATTAAATTCAACTAGCGCAATTCAGCCACTTATTGTTGGTAGTAATCAACGTTGTTTACAGTTATCTCAATTTTTACGCCAGCAAGGATTTTGGGTGCAAGCTATTCGGCCGCCAACGGTACCAGCGGGTAGTGCAAGATTAAGGATCACTTTAATGGCAAATCATCAATTAACCGATATTGCACAGTTAATGGAAACATTAAATGACTTCTTCAACAACGACGCCGATGAATAAGCAAGCGATTGCTCATGCTTTTGGGCGGGCGGCCAAAAATTACGACAATATTGCCTTATTTCAACAACAAAGTGGCCAACATCTGTTTAATTGCTTATCTGCAATACCTGGTAAAAAAGTGCTGGATGCGGGCTGTGGTACCGGCTATTTCAGTGCGCAGTGGCAGTTAGCCGGAAAACGGGTTATTGCCCTCGATCTGTCGGCATCAATGTTAGCCATTGCTCAACAAAAGCAAGCGGCTATGAGCTATATCCAAGCAGATATGGAGAGGTTACCACTGGCCAATGAAAGTGTTGATCTCTGTTTTAGTCATCTTGCTATTCAGTGGTGTAGTAATTTATCTACCCCATTAAGTGAGTTATATCGTGTTACTAAAAAGGGTGGGGTCGTTGCTTTTTCTACTTTAGTCGATGGCTCATTACAAGAGCTACAACAGTGTTGGCAAAAAGTTGATAATAACCGGCACATTAATTCTTTTATGACTTTTGAACAAATTAAGCAGGCTTGTCGTGATTGGCCGCATAGTTTAGAACAGCGTTGCTGGCATTTAACTTACCCTACATTTGCCTGTTTACTTCAATCTATAAAGGGTATTGGCGCGACTTATCTAACGGATGGGCGTCAGCAGCAGGGTCTAATGACAAAAAATCAGTTAGCTAAACTGGTTGATCATTATCCTCATATTAATCAGCAATTTCCTTTAACTTATCAACTGGTTTATGGAATGTTATATCGTGAATAGATGTTTTTTTGTCACCGGAACTGACACAGATGTGGGTAAGACTGTCGTCAGCTGTGCGCTACTACAAGCGGCTGCCGATCAGGGTTATCAAACAGCGGGCTATAAACCGGTAGCCTCAGGCAGTGAACAGTTAACCATTGGCTTAAGAAATTCAGATGCTCAATTATTAAGAAAAAATAGTAGCGTGAAACTGAATTACCATGATGTTAATCCGATCGTTTTTGCTCAAGCAACTTCACCCCATATTGCTAGTCAACTAACAGGGGAGTTTATCGATTGGCAAATAATGCATACAGGATTAAATAAATTAACACAATCTGCTAACTGGATTATTGTCGAAGGTGCTGGTGGATGGTATACACCGCTTTGTGCTGAGCACACTTTGGCTGATTGGGTTATACAACAGCAATTGCCAGTGATATTAACAGTTGGCATTAAATTGGGTTGTATTAACCATGCAATATTAACCGCACAGGCCATTGAGCAAAGTGGCTTATTATTGGCAGGCTGGGTGGCTAATGAAATTATTTTACCGGGTCAATATCAGCAGGATTATTTGTTAACATTACAGCAACGGCTGTCAGCACCATGTTTAGGCGTGATTCCGCATTTGCCGAATTGGCAATCTCATTCGATTGGCAAATTTGTCAATTTAGATAACCTACTGTAATAGGAGTAATTTTGGGGCTAAAGCGTTATACCGCTTTAGCCATATTTTGCTTGAATTAGCTTAATTGCAACAAATGAAATGCTATTTTTCTTTTTTTTGCTTATAAAAAAATTTTTTTTTGTGATTATTTTTTTGGCAAAAATTTTTGCCAATGCTCAAGTGAAAATCTTACAACTATTGGTGCTGAAAAGAATTTCTTGAGTTATCCACTATTCCTGTGGATAACCTTGTGTATTAGATCTAGAAAAGTTACTCTAACCGAGATGGGATCAGGCTTGGCGAGCAGTTGATGCCATTCTCGGCTCTGAAGTAAAATTTTATAAATATTAACATGTTATATAAAATCAAGTCTGAAATGATATATAATAAAGTTTTACATTGGCTGATTAGCATAAAATATAATTCAAGGTAAAAAAAGCTTGGGGATAACTAAGTTATCAAAATGATAGATATATGTAAATAATTGGTTGTGGATGAAACTGGGTTTTTATTTCTGCTGTCATTGAAACTGTTTTTTTATCCAGTATGATAAAGAAATATTTTTAGTAGAGAGGCTTAGATGAGTAAAGTCTTCAAATTGCATGCTGAATTTCAACCTGCCGGTGATCAGCCTGCAGCGATAAAGAAATTAATCGAAGGTCTTAATGATGGATTGGCTCATCAAACCTTACTTGGTGTCACTGGATCGGGTAAAACATTCACTATCGCTAATGTTATTGAGCAGGTTAACCGCCCGGTAATGGTAATGGCTCACAATAAGACGTTGGCTGCACAATTATATAGTGAGATGAAGGCTTTTTTCCCTGACAATGCTGTGGAATATTTTGTTTCTTATTATGATTATTATCAACCAGAAGCGTATGTTCCAAGTTCCGATACCTTTATTGAAAAAGATGCTTCTATTAACGAACATATTGAACAGATGCGACTCTCTGCCACTAAAGCATTGCTTGAAAGACGTGATGTTATTGTTGTTGCTTCGGTATCAGCGATTTATGGTTTAGGTGATCCTGATAGCTATCTAAAAATGATGCTTCATTTAACCAAAGGTATGATTATTGATCAGCGAGCTATCTTATGCCGTCTGGCCGATTTGCAATATAGCCGCAATGATCAAGCATTTCAGCGAGGTACATTTAGAGTTAGGGGGGAAGTGATTGATATTTTTCCTGCCGAATCAGATCAATATGCGTTAAGAGTTGAATTATTTGATGAGGAAGTAGAACGGCTAGCGCTTTTTGATCCCTTAACCGGACAGATCCAACATAATGTACCGCGATTTACCATTTATCCTAAAACCCACTATGTAACTCCGCGTGAGCGTATCCTTGAAGCCATGGAGCAGATTAAAACTGAATTGGCACAAAGACGTAAATTACTACTGGAAAATAGTAAACTTGTTGAAGAGCAGCGGTTAACACAGCGTACCCAGTTTGATTTAGAGATGATGAATGAATTGGGTTATTGTTCTGGTATTGAAAATTATTCACGTTATCTTTCTGGCCGTGCAACCGGTGAACCACCACCAACGTTGTTTGACTATTTACCCGCAGATGGTTTATTAGTTATTGATGAATCGCATGTCACCATCCCACAAATTGGCGGTATGTATCGTGGTGATCGCTCGCGTAAAGAGACATTGGTAGAATATGGTTTTCGCTTACCTTCTGCGTTGGATAATCGCCCATTACGTTTTGAGGAATTTGAAGCACTTTCCCCACAAACAATTTATATTTCTGCCACGCCAGGTAAGTATGAATTGGAAAAATCGGCAAATGAAATTATTGAGCAAGTTGTGCGGCCAACTGGCTTACTCGATCCCGAAATTGAAGTTCGTCCGGTAGCCACTCAGGTTGATGATCTGTTATCTGAAATCAATTTGCGTACAGCGGTAAATGAACGGGTACTAGTAACAACGTTAACCAAAAGAATGGCAGAAGATTTGACCGATTATCTGCAAGAACATGACATAAAGGTTCGTTATTTGCATTCAGATATTGATACCGTTGAACGGGTCGAAATTATTCGTGATTTGCGATTAGGCGTATTTGATGTTTTAGTGGGCATCAACTTGTTGCGTGAAGGGTTGGACATGCCAGAGGTATCACTAGTTGCTATCTTAGACGCAGATAAAGAAGGATTTTTACGTTCAGAGCGTTCATTAATTCAAACGATTGGGCGTGCAGCGCGTAACCCGAAAGGTAAAGCTATTTTATATGGCGATAAGGTTACTGATTCAATGGCAAAAGCGATTAAAGAAACGGAACGTCGTCGCGAAAAGCAAATCGCCTTTAATCAACAGCATGGTATTGTACCTAAAGGTTTAAATAAAAAAGTTGGCGATATTTTACAAGTCGGTGTACCAGTATCGGCAAAAGGTAAACATAAACAACCGCAAGTATTACCGATTATCGAAGATTATCAGAAACTTTCGACCAAAGAATTGGAGCTTAAAATTCAGGCGTTAGAAGCACAAATGTATCGTTATGCACAAGATCTTGAATTTGAACAAGCAGCCAGTTTACGCGATCAAATTCAATTGCTACGTGAACAGTTTATTGCTAATTCTTAAAGCATTAGACAATTTTTATCCGCAGTGCGGTGCAGCCACGCCCTCTAAGGCGGGGTGGGTGTCAAGCAAGCCGTTAGCTGGCATTCGGGTAAGGAGATAAGTTAAAAGGTTTAAGTTGATGAATTTTGTGTGCCATGTCTTCAATAGCCTGGCGCAATAAGTCTCGATCATGACGGTAAAAGACATTTTGGTCAGCCAGTTTTCTTTGGAGCACGATTCGATCTGGTAGGCTTGATGTATCGGTTACTGGAACAGCGATAACCGCATCAATTTTCTGTTGGCCAATGTGTTTTTCAATCATTGCAATTTTTTCGGTTAGTTGCATATTGGCCGCGGGTTGGTTTAGTTCTTTACCAAGATTACCAATATAGATGATTGCTGCCCGGCATGCTTGTAATGCTTGCGTTAGGTCATTCATTAGAAATAAAGGCATCAGGCTGGTTAAAAAGCTACCTGGGCCAATGATGATCAAATCAGCATTATGGATAGCATCGAGAGCCTCTGGCGTGCAACTTACCTGAGGAGATAACATTAATTTTTGTGGTAGTGAGGTGAGTTGATCAACATTAACTTCGCCATAGATTTTATTGCCCATCAAATCGATTGCCAGTAAATCAGCTGGTTGCTCGGACATAGGAATAAGATGCGCCTCCACTTTTAATAGACTACGGATTAAGTTGATCGCATCTAACGGTCTAACACTGAGATGATCAAGTGATTTTAGCATTAAGTTACCCAGATTATGGCCACCAAGTTCACCGTTACCGGCAAAACGATATTCAAACATAGTTGATGCAATCGACGGTTCCGTAATTAATTGGTTTAAACAGTTGCGCGTATCTCCCCAGGCAATACCACCTTCAGAACGGCGAATTCGACCGGTAGAGCCACCATCATCAGTTGTAGTGACAATCCCTGTTAATTGAGAATTTAGAAAGGCAAGGGATGACATCACCCGACCCAAGCCATGATCACCACCCAGCGCGACAACTTGCCCTAAATTATTAAGAATACTGCGATTATGCATTACTTCCCCTATTTTATTATTTGCTGATAGCGGTTTGACATAATTGATTATCAAATATCAGACCTTATTGAATTAAGGTGATATTAAACAATAACTTTGTCATTCTTTTATATTACATTATTTTCCACTAATTGATTAACTTGTTGAATTGCAAACTATAGATTTGAGTGCTTAATCGCTTTTTTAAATATTTAGCAATAAGATTTATAGCAATCATCACATTACGCTATTATTATATGTGGTGTTATTAACTCCTAGCCTTTTTACCTAAGTTTGTGAACTTAACATTTAAATAGGGTATTGAGGCTGTGGCATTTATTAGCCACCAGGGTGCAAGGTAGAAATGCCTGCATCTCCCGTATTTGGAAAGGCGTTATTATGACTCAACTTATTGATACTTTTGCCCGTAAATTCTACTACTTAAGGCTATCCATAACGGATGTATGTAATTTTCGCTGCACATATTGTCTACCTAATGGATATAAATCGAATGGTGATCAAGCCTTTTTATCGTTGCAGGAAATTGCTTTTCTGACTAAAGCTTTCGCTGAGCTTGGTACCGAAAAAATTCGCTTAACCGGCGGCGAACCCACCATGCGCCGTGATTTTATTGACGTTATTGCTACCATCAAACAAAACCATGCGATTAAGAAAATTGCCCTAACTACTAATGGTTATCGACTAGCCAAAAATGTTAGTCAGTGGAAAAATGCCGGTTTAACGGACATTAATGTCAGTGTTGATAGTCTTGATCCGCGACAGTTTTTAGCCATTACCGGGCAAGATAAATTTTTTGACCCTGTACACGATTCTGTGTAAATGCCTTTTTTCAGTAGTGACCGTCCAGGCGGTCACCGAACTCGATAATAAAGCGGCTCATCGCCATACGCCAGTCCCTAAGCGGCATTGTCCATTTCTGTGACGCCGCCTGGATTGCCAGCCACACCACCTTTTTCACTGCGTCATCCGTCGGGAACACCTTACGCTTTTTGATGGCATGCCGGATCACGCTGTTCAGCGACTCTATGGCATTCGTTGTGTAGATCACCTTGCGGATGTCTGCCGGGTAAGCGAAGAACGTCGCCAGGTTGGCCCAGTTTGTCTGCCAGCTCCGGCTTATCTGCGGGTAGCGGCTGTCCCATGCGCTGGCGAACGCTTCCAGCGCCTGCTGGCCTGCTTCTTCCGTGGAAGCCTGATAGATGGCTTTCAGGTCGCGTGTGACGGCTTTGTAGTCCTTCCAGGAGACGAACCGCAGGCTGTTACGCACCATATGCACGATGCACAGCTGAATGCGGGCTTCCGGATACACGGTGTTGATGGCGTCCGGAAAGCCTTTCAGACCGTCGACACAGGCGATGAGGATATCGTTCAGACCACGGTTTTTTAGTTCTGTCAGCACACTGAGCCAGAACTTCGCGCCCTCGTTTTCGGCCAGCGACATACCCAACAGTTCTTTCTGACCTTCGATGTTGATACCCAGGGCCAGAAACACGGATTTATTGATAACGCGACTGTCCTGCCGGACCTTCAGGACGATACAGTCAAGATAAACAATAGGATAGACTGCATCCAGTGGGCGATTTTGCCATTCGGTAACCTGCTCCATCACGGAATCGGTGACCTTCGAGACCAGCGCCGGTGAGACATCCGCGTCATACAGTTCTTTGAACGCAGCCGCTATCTCGCGGGTGGTCATCCCTTTGGCGTACAACGATAAAATCTGGTTATCCATCCCGGTGATCCGGGTCTGGTTTTTCTTCACCAGTTGCGGTTCGAAAGAACCGTCACGATCGCGCGGAGTGCGTAGTTCCAGAGGACCATCGCCGGTGGTAACGGTCTTTGTGGAATAGCCGTTGCGGGAGTTGGCACCCGGTTTGGGCTGATTTTTATCGTAGCCCAGATGGTGGGACATTTCGGCGTTGAGAGCCGCCTCAACGCTGATTTTCTTCAGCAGACGATCGAACTGGCTGAGATCGTCAGGGGTTTTGAGATTTTTGGCCAATTTATTAGCCAGAGCCTGCAATTGTTTTTCGTCCATAAATTAAGCTTCATTTGATGCTGGATTGAACATATCAAAATCAGGCAATTCCACAAATTTATGTACAGGCTCAATTTTTTCAAGTCATGGCCGGGATTGATGCTGCTTTAGAGGCAGGTTATGACAAAATAAAAGTCAATGTTGTGTTGATGAAAAACATCAATGACAGTAATTTAGGGAGTTTTATCAACTGGATCAAACTGTGGCCAATCCAACTACGATTTATTGAATTAATGGAAACTGGCGAGAGTGATAAAATATTTCGTCGTCACCATGTCTCAGGCGAAAAGATCCGGCGGCGGTTATTAGAGCAAAATTGGCAGCAAATACCACGCTGTCGTTCTGATGGACCGGCCCAGGTTTTTAAGCACCCTGATTACTATGGTGAAATTGGTTTAATCATGCCTTATGAGCAGAATTTTTGTCAAAGTTGTAATCGCTTACGGGTCTCTTCTCTCGGTCATCTTCATCTCTGTCTGTTTGGCGAGCGCAGTATTATTTTACGCGATCTATTGGTTGATGCATCCCAATCTGAGGCATTAAAAGCACGTATTCGGGCAGAATTACAGTTAAAACGTGCAAGCCATTTTCTTCATCAAGGAGATAGTGGTATCACGTCAAATCTTTCAATTATTGGGGGATAAATGCGATTTTTAGCGATCTCAAGGAGCTTAAAATGTCTCAATTAACCCATATCAACTCAGCGGGTGAGGCGCATATGGTGGATGTGGCTGCTAAAGCGGAAACCATACGTGAAGCGCGGGCTGAAGCATTTATAACAATGAATGCTAAGACGCTTAATATGATTATCAATGGTAGTCATCATAAAGGTGATGTTTTTGCTACCGCTCGGATTGCTGGTATTCAGGCCGCCAAAAAAACGTGGGATCTGATCCCGCTTTGCCATCCACTATTACTAAGTAAAGTGGAAGTTTTACTGGAAGCACAAACAAGCAATAATAGCATTCGAATTGAGTCATATTGTCGGTTATCCGGTAAGACTGGCGTTGAAATGGAAGCGTTGACCGTTGCATCAATTGCCGCATTAACCATTTATGATATGTGTAAAGCGGTGCAGAAAGATATGGTGATTAGTGCGGTTAGATTATTGGAAAAAACGGGTGGTAAATCCGGTGATTTTAAGGTAACACCATGATTAAAGTGCTTTTCTTTGCCCAAGTCCGTGAATTGACAGGCACTGATAGGTTAGAGTTAGAAAATCGTTATTCCACCGTAGAAGAATTACGTGATGCATTAAGCCAACGTGGAGAGCGCTGGGCATTAGCACTAGATCACAAAAAACTGCTTTTTGCGGTCAATCATACCTTTGTACAGTCAGATCATCCATTAACTGCTGGCGATGAAATCGCATTTTTTCCACCGGTAACGGGAGGATAAATGACAAATACACGATTGCTTATTCAACAAGCGAATTTTAATGTTGGTGAACAATATGAATGGTTAGCACAATGTTATGATGATGGTGCGGTGGTTACTTTCACTGGTAAAGTGCGTAATCACAACTTGGGTGATAGTATTAACACCCTCACTCTTGAACATTATCCCGTCATGACAGAGAAAGCGTTACAGGATATTGTCAATGAAGCGCGTGGTCGCTGGCAGTTGCAACGTATCTGTATTATTCATCGGATTGGTACTTTTACAGCCAGGTGAGGAAATCGTGTTTGTGGGTGTTACTAGCGGTCATCGTAGTAGCGCTTTTTTAGCGGCAGAATTTATTATGGATTATATGAAAACAAAAGCGCCATTTTGGAAAAAAGAGCATTTAGCGCAAGGACAAAACAGTCGTTGGGTTGAGGCCAGAGCGAGTGATCAAGCCGCATTTCAGCGTTGGTAACACAATTTTTATTGAATTTATTTCAATTTATTGAAATTTAGCTAAATAAAGTAAAAGTAATGTAAAACCTTCTCTTATTTGCGCATATCAAACCATGGTTTTAGCCAGAAATTATGATAGACTTAACTTAACCTGAGTTCGGGATAAGCGTTAGTTATGAGAAAATAAAAATAGCTGATTTATCAATAAAAACCTTTTAAAATCAATAAAATGATAAAAAAAGGGAATATTTTTAGTTGGTTGTAGGTTAAAAAATAAGCTATTTTCTCTGCTAAAATCATGAAAAAAGCCAAAATTTAGCACTGTTTTATGTAATAATTTTAATTTAAGTAATTGAATATATAATGAAAAAATTTACATTCCTTATCCCGAACTCAGGTTAACTTAAGTTTACTGAGTTATTTAGTTTACTAAATAGCTTTATCTTTAACGCAAGTGATGAGGGTAATCATCATGGATCGATTTGAACATCAAAATGATTCGATCGTCCAGCGCGCTGGCGCAAGTATACGGCTGGATGACGGTAGGTTTGTTATTAACTGCGTTTGTTGCTTGGTATGCGATTAATAATAGTAATATTATTATGTATCTGGCGACGCATAGTTGGGTATTGATAGGCCTCATTGTTGCTGAATTTGCATTAGTCATAGGATTATCATTTCTGTTGCCCAAATTGAGTGGCGCGCTGGCAACGGCCATGTTTATGCTCTACTCGGCGCTGACAGGCTTAACCACTTCTCTCGTATTAGTTGCCTACACTGGCGCTTCGGTTGCCAGCACCTTCTTTATCACTGCTGCTATGTTTGGGGCACTTAGTTTTTATGGTTATACAACCAAACGTAGCTTAAGTGGTATGGGTAGTTTTTTATTTATGGCACTAATCGGGCTAATTATTGCTTCATTGGTCAATATTTGGCTGCAAAGTTCTGGCTTAACGTTGGTTATCACCTACGCCGGTGTATTAATTTTTGCAGGTTTGACGGCTTATGATACACAGAAACTGAAAGACATGGGTAGCCAAATTGATAGTCGTGATCAAGAAGGTATGCGTAAATACGCTATTCTTGGTGCATTGACACTCTATTTAGATTTTATTAACTTGTTCTTAATGATGTTACGTATTCTAGGCGATCGTCGTTAATTTAATCTGTTTGTTAAAAAAATCCTGCTGATAATGTTAGCGGGATTTTTTATTTTACCATTTAGGCAATTTTTCGGCGAAATAACCAATAAGCCAGGCTTGTGGTAAATAATGAAATAATCAGTAATGGCCACAAATTGTGTCATAGTACGGCCAAATCGGCATTTTTTAAATAAATTTGTTTAGTAATATCAGTAAAATGTTGAATAGGATTGATCCAGGTGACATTTGTAACCAAACCGTCATATTTTCTATAGGTGAGACGTAACCTGATAGCAATATTGACGGCATCATAAAGACAAACACACCAATAAACGCTTGTTGCTGAGTTGAGCATATAGCGGAGATCAATAAACCAAAACCCACTAATGACAAACCATAAATTGCCATCGTAGTATAAAAAATAAACAATGAACCGGAAAATGGAATTTTGTAACAGAAAATCCCGATAATCAGCACCAATGTTGCCTGAAAGGTGGCAATAAGTAATGCTGGCACTGCTTTACCGATAAAGATCTGCCAGGTAGTCAGGGGTGAAACCAGTAACTGATCCAGTGTGCCTTGTTCACGCTCACGGGCAATTGACAATGAAGTGACAACTAATACACCAATGGTAGTAATTAATGCTACCAAGGATGGAACAATAAACCATTTGTAATCAAGATTAGGGTTATACCAATGACGAATAATTAATTCGCTATTATTATGCGCTATCTGCTGGTTTGTTAATTGTTGTTGATAATTTTCAATAACCTGGCTAACTGTGTTAGCGGCGATTTGAGCACTATTAGAATTTCTACCATCAAGTATTAGTTGAACCGGCGTCGATTTTCTTTGTGCCAGTTGAGCACTAAAATTTTGCGGAAAATGTACCACTAAAAGTGCTTTACGATTATTGATTGTTTCAGCAACTTGTTGATTATTATTAAGTAGTAAGACTTTAGAGAAAGTCGTCGATTTTGCCAATCGTTGTGTTAATTCAATCGAATCTTGGCCTTTATCCGCATTAAAAATAGCTATTGTAGTGTTAGTGACATCTAAAGTAGCGGCCAGTGGAAATAAGATCATTTGGAAAATAACCGGTAGGATCAATATTGCGCGGGTTTGAGGCTCTTGTAGTAGTGACTGTAATTCTTTGATAATCAGTGTATAGAGACGGTGTAGCATATTCTCTCCCTAATCAAGTCTGCGACGCGTTTTTAATGCAGTTAGCCCAATAAAGATGATGGCGGTGGTGGCTAATAAAAGAAGATTGGTCAACAGGACAACATAAATGTCACCGGCCAGAAATAGAGTTTGTAAACTACTAACAAAGTAACGAGCTGGGATCAAATAGGTTACCCATTGAATAACTATCGGCATACTATCAATTTCAAAAATAAACCCTGACAACATGATGGCAGGTAAAAAAGCGGCATTTAATGCAACGATAGCGGCGTTAAATTGGTTACGGGTTAAGGTAGATATCAGTAATCCCATACCAAGGGCAGTAGCCAGGTAGAGACTGGTAATAATAAATAACAACCAGAGTGAACTACGATAAGGAATATGCAAAATAAAGACCGTGACTAACATGCAAAGAAGCATGGCAAAGGTGCCTAACAATTGATAAGGTAATAGTTTGGAAAGCAGCAATTCTGTGCGGGTTATTTGGGTGGCAAGTAGTGCTTCCATTGTGCCGCGTTCCCACTCGCGGGCAACCACCAATGAAGTCAGAATGGCACCGACTACGGTAATAATGATACTGATTGCACCTGGAATAATAAAATGTTGGCTAATGGCTGCTGGATTAAACCAGAAGCGTAATTCAGTAACAATTAATGGTTGAGTAGCATAACCGGCGTTTTCACCTTGCTGCTGCTGCCAGGTTTGCCAAATGCCTTTAGCATAAGCCTGTACAAAATAGGCGGTATTCGGCTCACTACCATACCGCGGATTTCGCCTGTTTGCATTTCATCTATTAGCAATTTTCGATTATCGCTAATTGTTGCATCAATAAAAGGGGACCTGGTAAAGGTAGCGACAAATTCTCGCACTTGATTATTTTGTTGATTGACCAAAATGCCAAGCCGTAATTTACTTGAATCCAGATTAATGCCGTAGCCAAAAATAAATAGCAGCATTAATGGAATAACGACGGCAATCAGCGCACTACTGGGGTCACGTAAAATCTGTTTACTTTCTTTAATACACAGGGCCTGTAAACGACGCCAGGAAAACTGCGCTTCGTGGGTTGATTTTTTTTCTGTTTGGCTCATTGTTTCCCTCGGTCATAGTTAACTATCAAACTAATAAAAGCCTGTTCCATCGACGGATCCGGATTTTCTGCCGTGACGATTTGGCTTTTTAATTCATCTGGTGTGCCAGCAGCAATAATTTTACCGTGGTAAACTAAGCCAATTCGATCGCAATATTCCGCTTCGTCCATAAAGTGAGTGGTAACCATTACTGTAACGCCTTTATTTACCATGCCGTTAATATGTAACCAAAATTCTCTTCGCGTCAGGGGATCCACACCTGAAGTGGGTTCATCCAAGAAAAGTATGTCCGGTTCATGCATCAACGAGCAGGCTAAGGCTAGTCGCTGTTTGAAGCCTAATGGCAATTCATCGGTGGTTTGTTGCAGTATTGGATTTAAATTAAAGGCCTTGATCATGTTACTGATTTTTTGCTGTTGCTGATTGCCACTAAGGCCATAAATACCAGAGAAAAATTTTAAGTTCTGAGCAACTGTTAAATTACCGTACAGTGAAAATTTTTGCGCCATATAGCCAAGATGTTGGCGGGCTTTATTCGAGCTTATTTTTAGATCCATCCCCAAGACTAATGCCCTGCCTGTGCTTGGTACCATTAATCCGCACATCATTTTAAATGTTGTTGATTTGCCGGCGCCATTAGGACCTAGCAAGCCAAAAATTTCACCGCGTTTAACCGTAAAGTTAACATTATCCGTAGCGGCAAAGTCACCGAATAGTTTGCTAAGGTTTTGTGCCTCAATGACGGTTTCAGTCGGATCAGCTGGAATTTGCGGCATAATTTCCGCAAGTTCAGAACGTTGCGATGGGCTACCACCTAATAAATCAATCACGAGTTTCGCAATCTCCAAAAAAGAAGTATAAATTTAAAAACAAGAAAAAATCAGGGTGTTCATATTTTGTCGGGTTATCCATGTATTAAAGATATCTATAAAACATTCTTACAAGTAAGCAGTTTAAGATACTCTGGTTTAGCGTTATCAGAAGTAAGCCCATCGCCTTTATCTCATGACACTGTTAGCCGATGGCTAAAAAGTAGATGTTTTAGACCTAAAGACCTATGGCGATTAGTTGAACCTTCTATAGACAAAAAAAGCCCTTGCGTACTAATTGCCGATGATACATTGATTGCCAAAACACGTAGTAAAAAAATAGTGATGGTCCATTATCAATATTCAGGTAATGAACATGATGTTATTGCTGGCATAGGTTTAGTTAATTTGCTTTGGCATGATCTGACGAAGGTTGAATCAATTCCTATCAATTATCGTATTTATGATAAAGATTCTGATAGAAAAACAAAAAACACGCACTTTTCCGAAATGCTCATTCTTGCTAAAAAAAGAGGGATCATGCCAGAAGCCGTAGTGATGGATGCTTGGTATTCTAGCCTGGATAACCTGAAATCAATTCGCTCTCATGGTTGGATCTGGGTAACCACGCTGAGGAAAAATAGGATTGTTAACCATAACAAACAACTGAACAAGTTAGACATCTCAGAAGAAGGAACGTCAATACACTTGCGAGGATATGGTTGGGTAACCGTTTTCAAATTTACAGCCAAAAACGGCCGTATTGATTACATAGTAACAAACAAAGAGAATCCCACCCGTCAATACCTCAAATCTATCATGGATGCCCGTTGGTCTGTTGAAGTTTATCATCGAGAAGTTAAACAAAACTGTGGTATTGAACGCTGTCAGGCTCGCACGAGCCGAGCGCAAAGAAATCATATTTTTCTCGCTATTTCTGCGTGGTTTGAACAACATAAACGTCGTATATCTGAAAAAATAACCCTTTATCAACAAAATTGGGACGTAATCAAAAGTGCTATTACTGAGCAAATCCGTGTTTTATTAGCGTACCCAAATTAGTTTTGTGCGAAACTCGTGTCAATAAAAGCATCTTCGGAACGGGGTTTAGCGGTAATAAGTTTACTATCCGCTAAATTCAGACTGGCAAGGAAATCGGTTTGCTGGTTGTTTTGTTTTAAGATCAGGCGAATACAGTGCCCTTGGATAACACAATCGGTAGTTTGTGGTAATAATAGTGCATCTTGTAAGTATGCGCGGCGTTTTGATGCTGGAACTTGCAGTAAAAATGAGCGTCCAGCCATTTTATTAGTTAATGCCTGCGGTATCCCCCGATAAAGTAGTTGCCCTTGATTTAACAGTAAAATCTCTCGGCATTGTTCAGCTTCATCTAAGTAGGATGTACTCCAAAGGATCAGCATACCATCGCTTGCCAGTTCATGAACCATTCGCCAAAGCTCTTGACGTGCAATAGGATCAACACCCACGCCAGGTTCATCTAGCAACAGGATTTTTGGCCGACTGATTAATGTACAGGCCAGGCCAGGCTTCTGTTTCATGCCCCCGGACAGTTTACCTGCCAGTCGTTGGGTAAAACGGCTAAGGTCGGTAAAATCTAGTAATTGCTGATAGATTTGTTGGCGGCTTTCTCCTATCACGCCACATAAACTGGCATATAGATCCAGATTTTCTTGTACGGTGAGATCTTCATAAAGACCAAATTTTTGTGGCATATAACCAAGATGGCGACGGACGTCAACACCTTGACTAATCGGATCTAAGCCCATAATAGTGATATTACCGCTATCGGGTTTTAATAAACCAGCCAGCATACGCATTAGCGTTGTTTTTCCTGCACCATCAGGTCCAACTAAGCTGGTCACTGAACCTCCGGTGATCTCAGTGGTGAGTTTTGCCACCGCAGGTGAAGCTAAACCAGAAAAGCGTTTTTCGACCTCAGTCAATGTAATCTTATGAACAGTATTGACCATTCATTAAGCCTTAGTGTTTTTTTTCTGCAAAATGAAGCGTCACCGGCATACCCTGGCGCAACATATCGTCAGCATCATTAACAATGACCCGAATACGATAAACTAAATCGGTACGTAAGTCGGTGGTTTGCACGAGTTTCGCACCAATAAAAAAACGCTCTATTTTTAAGTTTAATTCAGCATAATATGTAAATAGATAAAACCTTATAAATTAAATATAACTTATTGTAAATTAAGTGAATTTATGCATTTCAGTAACTTGCAGATTAATCATTACTTTCAAGCCATTTCTAGAATTTTATAGGCCTGTGCGAAACTCGTGGTTTGTACACTTTTAGGCGTAAACTCTGCGGTTGGTGAGACAAAACCGATAGTGCCATGATAGGGTTGATCTGGACGACTGTCGGTATAAAGTAATACTTCTCGCCCAGGTATTGCTTCGCCGAGATAAGGTTCACTGACATAAGCTCTAACCCAGACAGGTCGGATCAATGAAACGGTAAAAAACAGTGCTGCCGGCAGTAAGAATAGTCCCTGGCTCAATGGCACGGGTTAGGATAGTACCCGGCGAGGGTGTGGTTAGTATCGTATCTGGCAGATCCAGCTTTGCTTGCGCTAATGCAGCGACCGCCTGTTCCCATTCACCTCGCGCGGCGGCTATTTTTTCAGTACGATAGCCGGTCTGAAATTGATTTAATTTATCTTTTGCTGCATTTAGCGCTGTAAGCGCTTGGTTTCGATTATTTTTCGCATTTTCCAAGTCATTGGCGGAAATCACCCGTTGTGTCCAAAGCCCTTGTTGGCGTTGGTAAAAACTATTAGCATACTTCCAGGCTGCTTGCCGTTGCGCCACTTCGGCTTCAACCTGAGCAATTTCTTGGCTACGATAACCACTTTCTAACATATCTAATTTGGCTTTTGCGCTAGCAAGAATACCTGTCGCGCGTTGCAGGCTATTTTGAAGTATTATCAAGAGAAGCTAAGATCTGACCAGCGCTAATTTTATCCCCTTCATCGACATTCAGTGTCTGAAGTTTACCGTTGACTCTGAAACTTAAGTTGACCGTTCTAATATCAACATTACCATACAGCATGAGCGTTTTATTCTGATAGGGTTGATAGTAGTAATATCCAGCCACTATAATAACGATAAGTAGGCAGATGATAGCAATAGATAATAAGCGCCGATTTTTTTTCATAGCATCCTTAAAATAGTTCAATAATATGGAATAAAATAAGGTTATGCATATTTAATTTTATCAGGTTAATGGTTATTTGATGAATTTATGTTAATTATTTTATTTCGTTTTTATTAGTTGGTGATAGCGGTTGCCAGTAATCAGTTATTTTACTGTCATTAACCGCCATTTTTAATAGCTTATAGTGATGGTTTTTATATTCAGTTGACTGAAATTAAGTCAACTGAAACTTGGAGTATTTTATATTTATGTGTTTTAACTCATTGGGTTTATCTGAAGAGATCTTATCGGCGATTAAAGCGGTCGGATACGAAAAGCCGACTTTAATTCAGCAGCAGGCGATCCCAGCCATATTAGCTGGAAAAGATCTGTTGGCCAGCGCGCAAACAGGAACAGGTAAAACCGCCGGATTTGTTTTACCTATATTACAGCATCTTAGTCATACGCCTGTTGTTGTAAAAGGCAAAAAACCGGTCAGGGCGTTAATTTTGGCACCAACTCGTGAATTAGCCGCTCAGGTTGGAGAAAATGTGCGTGAATATAGCCAATTTTTGCGCTTAAAATCGCTGGTGGTTTTTGGTGGTGTTAGTGTCAACCTACAAATGATGAAATTACGGGGAGGAGTTGACATTTTAGTGGCAACCCCAGGTCGTTTGCTTGATTTAGTGCAGCAAAATGCCGTTAGTTTGTCAAAGGTTGATATTTTAGTATTAGATGAAGCTGATTGAATGTTAGATATGGGATTTATTCATGATATTCGACGGATATTAAATAAATTACCGGCAAAACGCCAAAATTTACTTTTTTCAGCCACTTTTTCTAACCAAATTAAACAGTTGGCAAATGGCTTACTGCATAATCCGACCATATTGGAAGTGGCACCACGTAATTCCGCTTCACAGCAGGTCAAACAGCTTATTCATTTTGTTGATAAGAGACGTAAAGCTGAATTGCTTTCTTATCTGATTGGCAGTGAAAACTGGCAGCAGGTATTGGTTTTCACCCGCACTAAATTTGGCGCTAATCGCTTAACTGAACATCTGATTAAGGATGGCATTAAAGCGATGGCGATCCATGGTAATAAAAGCCAAGGCGCGCGAACGCGGGCGCTGGCAGATTTTAAATCAGGCGCGATTAGAGTTCTGGTAGCAACCGATATTGCTGCCAGGGGATTGGACATTGAACAGCTACCCTATGTGGTGAATTACGAATTACCCAATGTAGCAGAGGATTATGTCCATCGCATTGGGCGTACTGGGCGGGCGGCAGCGACCGGTTTAGCAGTTTCGCTAGTTGCTATTGATGAGCAAAGTTTATTAATAGCGATTGAGCGATTGTTAAAACAGAGTATCCCGCGTATGGCACTCGCAGGCTATGAACCTGATCCGACTATTAAGCCAGAACCAACGCCAAAAAAGAGCCCAGCAAGCAAACAACGCAGACATAAATCGGTAGCAAAAGCTTCTCATGCTAAGAGTAAACCACTAAAACAACCGACAACCAGCAACGTTAATACTAAAGCTTTAGCACCAAAAAAATCCAGGTAGAGGATAAATGCGAATATTACTCGCCCCGATGGAAGGGGTTCTCGACTCTTTGGTGCGTCAGCTATTAACTGAAGTTAACGAATATGATCTTTGTATCACCGAATTTTTGCGGGTAGTGGATAGTTTATTGCCAACCAAAACATTTTATCGAATTTGCCCTGAATTATATCAAGCAAGTAAAACTGTATCAGGTACATTAGTACGTATTCAATTACTGGGTCAGCATCCGCAATGGTTAGCTGAAAATGCGGCACGAGCAGTAGAGTTAGGCTCTTGGGGGGTGGATTTCAATTGTGGCTGCCCGTCTCCGACAGTTAATGGCCATGGCGGTGGGGCGACACTACTAAAGGATCCTGAGCGGATATATCAGGCAGCTAAGGCGATTCGGGCGGCAGTACCTACGAATTTACCTACTTCAGTAAAAGTCAGGTTAGGTTGGGATGATCGTTGTCTGGCATTTGAAATTGCCGATGCGGTGCAACAGGCTGGCACGACAGAAATTATCATTCATGGTCGAACTAAGGCAGAGGGGTATCGGGCAGAAAAAATCGATTGGCTAACCATCGGCCAGATACGCCAAAAATTAACTATACCGGTTATCGCCAATGGCGAAATTTGGGATTGGCATAGTGCAAATGAGTGCAGGGCGATAACCGGCTGTGACGCGTTGATGATTGGCCGAGGTGGATTACATGTTCCTAACCTGGCTCAAGTGATCAAATATCAAGCTGAACCGATGGCTTGGCCGCAGGTTATGCAAATTCTGTTTAAATATATTCAGCTGGAAAAACAAGGTGATAGAGGTCAATATCACGCAGCGCGTATTAAACAGTGGTTAGGTTATTTGCGTAAAAAGTATGTTGAAGCGGCTGAGTTATTTAATCAGATCAGAGTAGAGAAAAAATCAGCCGCTATTGCTAATATAATTGAACGTCATACTTTTTGTTGACTTGTCACAACCATAGTTAAAAAACAGTATAAAATACAACATATTATAAGACACCTAATCGACTAATATAAACACGAGTTTCGCACAGGCCTATAAAATTCTAGAAATGGCTTAAAAGTAATGATTAATCTGCAAGTTACTGAAATGCATAAATTTACTTAATTTACAATACGTTATATTTAATTTATAAGGTTTTATCTATTTACATATTATGCTGAATTAAACTTAAAAATAGAGCGTTTTTTTATTGGTGCGAAACTCGTGATAAAATGATTATCACAAATTTTTGATAAAAAATAGCTTATCTATTTGCATTTCTGGCGGTTAGGTTCTTTATTAAAAAGTGTTCATATATTTGAAATGTTAGCAAGTTAGTTTTTTAACTTATTTGATATGTTGGATATTTCGGAGGGTGTGTATGGGTATTTTGTCCTGGGTTATTTTTGGTTTGATCGCTGGTATTATTGCTAAGTGGGTCATGCCAGGTGCTTACAATATGGGGATTATCATGACCATTATCCTCGGTATTGTCGGCGCAGTTGTCGGCGGTTATATCAGTAACTTCTTTGGTAAAGGCAAAGTGGATGGCTTTAATTTAAGCAGTTTTATTGTTGCCGTAATTGGTGCTATCGTTGTCCTTTTTATCGCCGGAATGGTCGGTCGCCCATAGCCCACTATCTAAAGATAATAAGCATTTCTCATATAAAAACATAACTGCCAGCTTAGCAGTTATGTTTTTATTTTACTTCGTTTCAATCGGTAATCCATTATCTTGGCCCCATTCAGCCCATGAGCCATCATAAAGTTTGACATTCTTATTACCCAAAAGTATTAAAGCAGCAAGTAACACTACAGCGGCAGTCATACCAGAACCACAGCTAATGACTGTGGGCTGCATAATGTCAACCTGTTGTTTGGCAAAAATAGCTTTTAACTCTGCCGGTGATTTATAACAACCTTCCTTGACTAACCAATCCCAAGGAACATTCTTACTGCCTGGCAGATGTCCCATCCGTAATCCTGGGCGCGGTTCTGGCTGCTGTGCACTGAAACGGGCAGTGGGGCGTGCATCGATAAATTGGACATTAGGTTGTTGAAGAAGGGTGATGACTTGTTGTTGGGATAAAGCTTGATCAGTAATACATTTAGCAATGAACTGCTGTCTTTCACGTACCACAGACATACCGGAGTCTAGCGAATAGCCCGCTTTTTTCCATCCGCATAGCCCTCCGGCTAAAATTTTAACATTATTACAGCCTAATGTTTTAAAGGTCCACCAGGCGCGCGGGGCGGAAAATAGTGCGCCTTGATCATAAATAACAACTTTATGATGATTGCTGATGCCTAATTGCTCAACCGCTTGAGTGAAAGTTATTTCATCAGGTAGCATATGAGGCAGATTATTACTTTGGTCAGCAACAGTATCCAAATTGAAAAATTGCGCACTGGGAATATGTTCTTGATAATATCGTTGTTGATAATCAGTTGGATCGGTAGGTGGCGGCGCAGAAGCATCAACTAGGACAATATTTTCATCCGTTAAATGCCGATGAAGCCATTGCGGGCTAACAAAAAATGCTTCGTACATAATACCCTTCTATAATAAGCAATAATTTAACTTGGGGTTGAGTGTTAACTAAAACTAGTATATCTATTTTTTGTGAGAAATTAAATCTGGATTAAATTTTTATCTTATTGATAAAACACTATGATAAATTTAATATTTTTATCGTTTTATACTCATCAAAATGGTTGATATTTTTATATAAGATTTCTATGGCGCTATCTAACACAATTAAAAATCAGATAAGTCTTTGGTATAAATCGCTATCGACTTATATTGACGGCTTTATTCCACGTATTGCCCAACGGCAAATGATCGCCGAAGTAGCTAAGACATTATCAGGTGAACAAGGCCGTCATCTGGTTATTGAAGCACCAACCGGAGTGGGGAAAACCCTATCTTATCTAATTGCGGGTATTGCTATTAGTCGGGCAAATAGCAAGCACTTAGTCATCAGTACGGCCAATATTGCCTTGCAAGATCAAATTTTACATAAAGATCTCCCTTTGTTGGCTAAAATTATTCCTGATCTACGATTTATTGCTATTTTTGGCCGTAGGCGTTATTTGTGCCCACACAATTTGACTGCTATTTGTGCGGCAGATCAGCCGCAGATTGACTTGATGTTGTTATTGCAGCAGGAGATGGCGGTAACCAGTCAACAAGAGCGCACAGTTTGTCAGCAGCTACATGCTGATTTTATCGCCGGTCATTGGGATGGGGTAAGAGATCATTATAAAACAGCGTTAGATGATAGTTTATGGCAAAAAATCAGTACCGATAAAGTTGGATGTTTAGCCAGAAATTGTCAGTTTTATCATTGCTGTCCATTTTTTTTGGCCAGATGGAAAATTGAGCAAGTTGATGTCATCGTTACTAATCATGCATTGGTGATGGCAGCGATGGAAAGTGGCTCGGTTTTACCTGAGGCTAAAAAGATGTTGTTAGTCCTTGATGAAGGGCATCATATCGCAGATGTAGCCCGAGATATCTTAGAAGTTGAAGCGAATATTACTTTACCTCATCTGACCGCGCAGTTAGATAATTTTGTACGTCACATAGAGCACTATTTGAGCCACTACTGCCCAGTTAAACCACCAAAACTCGCCAAAACTAATCATTTAATCCGGCACAGACAAAAATTAATTGATTGCTTTAGTCAGGTTATGGCTATTACTCAGCATTTATTACCTGACAATAGTCAGGATCCGATTTATCTGTTTAAATTAGGCCAATTACCAGAGGAATTAGATGTTTGTTGCCAACAACTTTTGCAACTCAGCCATGATTTTGTTGTACTTACTGAAAAAATAGTCGAGCGCTTGTCTGAACAAACTGGCAAACATGATGCTGCTACTTTGCATCGTAGCCTGTTAATCAGCAGTAAGATGCTCAGTTATTGGCAAAATATGGTTAAACTTTGGCGTTTAGCTGGCTGTGAAACGTCATCAAATGCGCCAGTATCCAAATGGTTGAGCCGTCATTATGACAAAAATCAGTTACATTACTATTTTCATTGTGCGGGAATACGGGTCAATGAACAGTTAAATCAGCTGTTATGGCAAAATATTCCACACATCATAGTGACTTCAGCCACTTTACGTTCATTAGATAGTTATGCTCGTTTCACGGAGTTAACCGGGTTAAATGAGCGTGAAGATGATCGCTTTGTTAGTTTAGAAGCTTCTTTTAATCATGTTAAACAAGGGCAATTAGTGATCCCTAAAATGTCAATCGAACCGACTTGGCAAAATGAAATATTACACTTAGCGGAAATGGCTGATTATTTTAAACAACAACTCCAGTCTGGCAAACATCGTGGCATCCTATTTTTGTTTAGTAGTCAACGAGCAATGGAAGGCTTTTTGAATCAAATTAACGAGTTACGCGAGCAATTGTTGGTTCAGGGTGATAAACCGCGTTATCGGTTGGTCGAAACTCATTGTCAACGTGTGGATCAAGGACTCACTAGTGTGTTAGTTGGATTACAATCCTTTGCTGAAGGTTTGGATCTTAAAGGCGATTATTTATCGCAGGTACATATTCAAAAAATTTCTTTTCCACCGATCACAAACCCGATCATTATTACTGAAAATGAATGGTTAAAAACATTAAATCTTTATCCATTTGAAGTACAAAGTTTGCCAACTGCCTCATTCACGTTAATTCAGCAAGTCGGTCGCTTGATCCGTAGCCATGATTGTTATGGTGAGATTGTTATCTATGATAAACGACTAAGAACCAAGCAGTATGGTGCTCGTTTATTAGCTTCATTACCGGTGTTTCCGATAGTTGAACCAGAAATATCCTCGACACTTCCTAAAGAAACGGAGTAATAAGCCTTTTTATCTGCTACTTATTACTCCTTATTGAAATTAGCTGATTTTTTTCAGAAAGCAGGTTTTTAGCACTAAACCTTTAATTCCTTCTGCATTACACTCAATTTCATCTTTATTTTGGGTTAGGCGAATGTTTTTTATTGCCGTGCCTCGTTTTAGGGTTTTTGATGTTCCTTTAACTTTGAGATCTTTTATAACTTGCACACTATACCCATCGCTTAAGTGTGCGCCATTAGCATCTTTAACGACAATATCCATGAAAATCCTTATTAATTGCAAACAATGCTAACAATTATAGTAAAAAAATTGATTAATATTAAGTGGATAAATAAACATAAAAAAGCCACACTCCTGTGTGGCTAAATGACGACATTTTGTTTTTATATAGTTATCGAGAGATACAACGGTTATTTTTCAATATTGGCTTCGATAAACCAGAGATATTTATCCAGATCACGAGAAGCGCCCGTGAGAATATCTTCAGCATCCACTTCACCAACTTCATCAATTGCTTTACGAACATTATTGGCAACCACCGCAGCACGATCGGCCAAGGCTTTCAAATGATCTTGTACATCGTGAATATTGGTTGGGTATGCTTTTAATGGTGTATGGCCATGAACACTCTCTATTGTGCCCATAGCTGTACCACCCATTTGTACCACGCGTTCCGCTAATTCATCTTGATGTTCTAAAATAGAGGAATTAAATTCATCTAATAATTCATGAACAGCAATAAAGTTTCTACCGCGCAGATTCCAATGTGCTTGTTTTGTCATCAATGACAGATTAATAAGTTGTGCAACTAGCGGGTTTAAAACAGAAATAGCGTGTTTTTTAGTACTATCACTAATATCATTACGGGTATAAAGTAAATCAATTTTCGGTACTTTAACTAATTTAGCTGTGCTCATTATTACGCTCCCGTTATATCAAATAATGTATTAATACTTTATCTAAACAATAACTTATTATTAATCAATAGTCTTATCATTTGATCCTATTAAATTGATAGGTAATATTGATGTAAGCGTTATTTTATTACTTACAATTATAAATATGGTGATAAAAAATAGGAATGCAAGGGAAATTAGCAACAAGTTACAGTGTGAATTTAGGCTTGAATTCACACTGTTTAAGCGTGAAAAACGACTTAATTGATTTCAACCGTTTCGTTTTTTGTTTTCATGGTAGATGCTGAACCAATTGATGCGCCAATGATACAAAATAGCGCGAACCACTGGGTTAATGTTAAGTGTTCATTAAGAAATATCATGCCCATAAAGGCCCCCATTGCGGGTTCCAAACTCATTAAGGTACTAAATGTTTTCGCCGGCATACGTGTTAGGGCAAACATTTCAAGCGTGTAAGGGAAGGCCGTTGACAAAATAGCCACCGCAAGTGCAATTGGTAGAATTGACAGATCAAATAGCGGTTCAATGCCAACGGTAAGAAGACCGACCGGAAAAAAAATCAATGTCGAGATAAACGAACCTAAAGCCACTGTTGCTGTACCATAACCCGCCCCAGCCCGCTGACCAAAGATGATATACGTTCCCCAGCAAATACCGGCAGCTAAAGCATATGTAACACCAACTGGATCTAAACTATTAATATTGTTTCTAAAAGGTAGTAGAAAGGCTAATCCAACAATAACCATTAATATCCAAACAAAGTCAATCGCGCGGCGAGATGAGAACATTGCTACGGCTAAAGGGCCGGTGAACTCTAATGCCACAGCGATCCCTAATGGGATCCTTTCTAGCGATAGATAAAACAGCGAATTTATTGAGCCTAAGTAGATACCATAAATAACTAAATCACGAGTTTCGCACAGGCCTATAAAATTCTAGAAATGGCTTAAAAGTAATGATTAATCTGCAAGTTACTGAAATGCATAAATTCACTTAATTTACAATAAGTTATATTTAATTTATAAGGTTTTATCTATTTACATATTATGCTGAATTAAACTTAAAAATAGAGCGTTTTTTTATTGGTGCGAAACTCGTGTAAATGTTTTAATGAATGGCCGCGTAACTTTTTTCGCCAAGGCTTAAAAATTATAAAAAGAATAATCGTTGCCAAAAATAGTCTTAAAGCTGTTACGCCAAGTGCACCGATAGTTGGAAATAGACTTTTTGCTAATGAAGCTCCACTTTGTATTGATATCATTGCGCATAGCAACAACAATACGGGCAACAGCGTTTTACGCTTTTGATTTAAGACAAATGACATCTGGAGGTAACCTCAAAAATAGAGAACAAAATAAATGTTAGGAAACTAAATCACGAGTTTCGCACAGGCCTATAAAATTCTAGAAATGGCTTAAAAGTAATGATTAATCTGCAAGTTACTGAAATGCATAAATTCACTTAATTTACAATAAGTTATATTTAATTTATAAGGTTTTATCTATTTACATATTATGCTGAATTAAACTTAAAAATAGAGCGTTTTTTATTGGTGCGAAACTCGTGTAAATAATAACTCAGTAACAGCAAGATTTGCTTAATGATATTGTGTAATTATTACATAAAAGATAAGTAAACAAATATTCTTTTCAATGCCGATTGTAAATAGGATATTCACTATAATAATTGTTAATTTTAAAAAAGAAATGACATGAAAAATATTTATGCGTTTGTTAGATTTGATTAATGTCTGCTAAGGCTGAAATTAGTAAATTTAAGTTAATGTGGATAAGATAAATAGTGTAACAGTTTATTGCGGATCTAGTGTAGGAGCCAGTGATATTTATCAACAGCAGGCAATTGCATTGGCATCCGAACTGGTTAACAGAAAAATAACGCTGGTTTATGGCGGTGGCCGCGTCGGTATTATGGGTGTTTTAGCTAACTCGGTATTGGAGCAAGGTGGTCGAGTGGTTGGTGTAATGCCTAATTTATTAGTTGAACGTGAGATTTCTCATACTGGTCTGAGTGAAATCCATATTGTCGATACTATGCATCAACGTAAGCAGAAAATGATTGATTTGGCTGATGGGTTTATTGCGCTACCGGGGGGATTTGGTACCCTGGAAGAATTTAGTGAAGTTTTTACTTGGGGTCAAATTGGCTTACATACAAAACCATGTGGCTTACTAAATGTTAATAATTATTGGGCACCGTTAGTTGCTATGATAGAAAAAATGGCTGATGAAAAGTTTTTACAAGAAAAATATCGACATATGGCGATTGTTGAAGATAAGGCGGCCAATTTACTTGATCGTTTTTTACACTATACGGCACCTTCAGTAAAAACTTATGATGATCTATAGCTGTGTTAAGTTTCCATCACTTGGTTAGCACTAATAAAATAAATAATTAAAAAGTGATATATTGGTTTCACAGCTATAAAAGTTAGCTCTATATGTTGGTTGCCTGACAGGCTTCACAATTAGGATCAGGCATTAAATTAATCGTTCGAAATTCTGTTGACATAGCATCATAAAATAGCACTTTTCCGCTGATAATTTTACCATAGTTAGTGAGTAATTTTAATGTTTCCATCGCTTGCAAGCTACCAATAATACCAACCAGTGGAGACATAACGCCGGTTTCGATGCAAGAGAGATTATTTTCACCAAATAAACGGCTTAAAACAGTGATAGCAGGGGGTATTATCTTGATAAGTTAATACCACCAGTTGTCCTTCCATGCGAATAGCTGCACCTGATACTAATGGGCGTTTTAACGTTAAACATAGGCGTTTAAGCTGTTCGCGAATAGTCACATTATCGGTACAATCAACAACTACATTTTGTTGTTTGATTAAAGTATTCAGTTCATATTCTGCCAGTTTTCTATTAACCGTAGAAATTTCTATGTGCGGATTTATTTTATGTAATGCGGTTTTGGCCGAGTCAACTTTTGCGTTACCGATAGATTGGTCGTTATATAGGATTTGCCGTTGCAAATTTGATAGAGAGACGGTATCAAAATCCAATAGTGTTAGTTGCCCAATGCCTGCTGCGGCTAAATATTGAGCGGCGGCACAACCTAAACCACCCATTCCGACAATTAATACTTTTGCTGTTTTTAATTTTTCTTGTCCGTCAAAATCGAAATTTTGTAAAATAATTTGGCGATTATAACGGAGTAACTCTTGGTCAGATAATTCAATAGCCATATTTATTCACTTATTAATAACCTGAGTTCGGGATAAGCGTTAGTTATGAGAAAATAAAAATAGCTCATTTATCAATAAAAACCTTTTAAAATCAATAAAATGATAAAAAAAGGAATATTTTTAGTTGGTTGTAGGTTAAAAAATAAGCTATTTTCTCTGCTAAAATCATGAAAAAAGCCAAAATTTAGCACTGTTTTATGTAATAATTTTAATTTAAGTAATTGAATATATAATGAAAAAATTTATATTCCTTATCCCGAACTCAGGTTATTAATAAATGATTAAAATACTCAATATCAACTAATTCACCTGCGTTAACCGTGCCACATTTTTGCTCTAAAACGATAAAACAGTTACTTTGGTTAAATGAACTCAAAATGTGTGAACCTTGCTGTGGCATGGGGGTTACCTCTAATTCGGCTTGAGAATTTACCCTGGCAACTCCTCGTTGGAACTCAAGGCGTCCTGGTGATGTTTTTATCAGGCTGGTGGTGCGCGCTTTTAAATAGGGCGTTCTTTGCCATTGGCTAAAAGCGGAAAGGTGATTAATAATGGGTTGTACCAGTTGATAAAAGGTGACTATAGCGGATACAGCATTACCGGGTAAACCACAAAACCAGGCAGATTTTAGTTTACCAAAGGCAAATGGTTTACCGGGTTTGATTGCCAGTTGCCAAAAATTGATGCTGCCTATTTCATTAAGGATCTGCTTGGTATAATCAACTTCCCCCACCGACACACCACCGCTGCTAATAACCAGATCGGCTTGTTGGTCCGCTTGTTCAAACGCTTGATAGAGTTTGTCAGGCTTATCGGCAATAATCCCTAAATCAATCACTTGGCAGTTCATTTTTTCTAACATTAAGCGTATTGCCAGCCGATTGGTATCATAGATTTGACCGGCAGCCAATGGCTGGCCAATAGTTTGTAGTTCATCGCCAGTAGAGAAAATAGCCACTTTCAACTGGCGAAAAACTTCAATCTCGCTGACCCCCAATGATGCAACAAGGGATATCTGAGTGGCGGAAAGTTTGCTGCCTATTGTTAAGACTGTATCACCTTGTCGAATATCTTCGCCGGCAAAACGAATATTACTAGCTGGTTTTATTGGCTGAATGAAACTAATGGCATTATCAACTAACTGGGTGTTTTCTTGCATGATGATCGTATCAACGCCAGAGGGGATCGGCGCTCCTGTCATAATGCGAATACAAGACTTGGCTGGCAGCGGATCGCGAAAAGCAGAACCAGCTAGCGCTGTACCCGCAACAACCAATGGGGCGGCGTCATGCCAATCATTAAAGCGTATTGCATAACCATCCATGGCTGAATTATCGAATGGAGGGACATTAATTGGGGATATCATTTCTCTGGCAGTAATGCGATTAATTGATTCTGTTAGTGGGATAATTTCTTTTTCTGCAATTGGGGTGATTAGGGTAAATATATTATTTAATACTTCCTTCAGCGATAATAATTGGTCGGTATGATAATGCTCCATATCTGGCTCCAAATAATACTACCGTTTTGACTGATATTGGCATAATTTTGCCAAATATTTTCAGTGCATTATGACAACAATCTCACTTATTAACAAAGAAGTTATCTACTATAAAAAATAATAAAATATTAGATAAAAAATAGAGCTGACTGAAATTACACGCTTAATATTAAAATTTGCCGCAGCAAATTATTTTTATATTAGGCGTGCATCAAGCAAAATGTTTTTTATAAATTCATTCATCAAACCGATCTGTTACAAACATGTAAAATAAAAGAGATACTGAGTCCGTTTAATTTATCACCAGAACAGTTATTAATTATGAAATATTTATCGGAAGAGGATGGAATCAATTAAACCATTATTTCTGATAAGTTAATTCAACATGTTAAAAAATCAGTTATGGATCAACTGAAAAAGAAATTAATAATCTGATAGAAATACTAACAAAAATACAAAATAGTCTAAATAATGCCGATCTTTTTTAAATAATTATTCAATTTCGCCTATTGTTTGCGTTCTTATCGATTTTGCGTTCTTAATGATCGATCAGCCAGTCTTTCATAACAGGAAAACCATCACCGAACATTTTTTAATCTTTATATGCTTAAACAATAGGCTATTAAAAATCTGAACGCTATGGTTAAAATAATTTCTTTGCTGTCACCCACAATAAATAACAATATAAATATACAAAAACGACGGCCACTATTTATTGTGTTGTGATATTAAAGCAATCAATTTTGCTAGGGCCTGTCATCAAATAAGCCAGACGACGGCAGCGGCCAGATGGATAGCGCCAAGAAAGTTGATGGCGGTTTTATCGTAACGGGTAGCAATAGCGCGATACTGCTTCAGTCGAGCAAAGAAGTTTTCGACTAAATGGCGAGCTTTGTAGAGGTGTTTGTCATACGTGCGGTGTTGTTTTCGGTTCGAGCGAGATGGGATCACTACCGCCTTGCCTTTGTCTTTCAATGGCTGGACAAGGCGCTCTTGAGCATCGTAGCCTTTATCGGCAATAATCGTTTGGCCTTGTGTATCCTCAAGCAACACATCGGCACCTTCTAGGTCGTGGGCCTGGCCCGGCGTAAGATGAAAGCCTGTAGGGTTACCGAGAGCATCGACTGTGACATGAATTTTGGTGCTTAACCCACCGCGACTACGCCCGATAGCTTGTTTGTCTGTATCCCCCCTTTTGCTCCAGCGCTATGCTGATGGGCCCGCACTATAGTCGAGTCAATCATCGCATACTCGTTGTCAGCATCCTGCGCCAGGGCGTTGAAAATGCGCTCCCATACGCCAGTCTTGCTCCAGCGTGAGTGACGTAAGTGCACAATACGAAAGTCGCCAAAACGTTCGGGCAGGTCTCTCCAAGGAATACCTGTTCGATAACGGTAGATCACCGCCTCTACGAACAACCGGTTGTTACGTGCGGTCATGCCCACATGGCCTTTCCGTCCAGGAAGGAATGTCTCAATCCGAGCCCATTGATCATCTCGAAGTGCATAGCGACGCGTCATCTCTTTCTCTTTGGCCGAAGTGGATAATCATATATGGGGCATATCATACACGTTTATCCCGACATTTGATGACAGGCCCTAGCTAACAGGCTCATCTTTTTTGATAAAATATTTAGTCGCAACTCGATGGGTTTAAAATGAGGCTATAGTCAGTAAATCGATTATTTGTAGTAATATAAATTGATGTTTTTATATAAATGAACAGAAAAAACAAAGAATAAATAGTGACTCTGATATGAAAATTAGCGCGATATAAAAAATATTTTGTTAGGATAGGCTATTGTAATGGGATAATGGTATCCATTTATTGAATGTTTAGTTAAATTAATGTTGAATTTTATTGTTGGAGAAATGCATGTCATCGCTCAGTCAAGAAGCGCATCTTGTTCGTAAAGCACTAGAAGCTAGTGGTCTTGAAACCCCTCTTTGCGGTCAATCTCTTTCCTCAAATGAGCGTAAACAACAGATTGAAGGGCACATGAGTGAAATTATGCGTTTACTTAATCTCGATCTTAAAGATGATAGCTTAGTGGAAACACCTAAGCGCGTTGCTAAAATGTATGTTGACGAAATTTTCTCAGGCCTCCATTATAATAATTTTCCTAAAATTACTTTGATCGAAAATAAAATGGATTTCGACGAAATGGTAACGGTTCGTGATATTACGTTAACTAGTGTTTGTGAGCATCATTTTGTCACTATCGATGGTAAGGCGACAGTGGCCTATATTCCAAAGGATAAAGTGATTGGTTTATCTAAAATTAATCGTATTGTTCAATTTTTTTCTCAACGGCCACAAGTTCAGGAGCGCTTGACCCAGCAGATTTTAATTGCGCTACAAACTTTATTAGGTACAAGTAATGTCGCGGTTTCAATTGATGCTGTTCATTATTGTGTGAAAGCCAGAGGCGTTCGTGATGTAAGCAGCAGCACTATGACAACCTCGCTAGGTGGTTTATTTAAATCAAGTCACAATACCCGTCAGGAGTTTTTACGCAATATTTCTCGCCTGCGTTACCGCTAATTAATGTTTGTTATTAAAGCCAGACGGCAGCGGATTGAACAAATTGATCTGCTGCGTGCAAGCGCTATTTTTGCAATTTTGCTGGTTAATATTTTTGCTTTTGCGCTACCTGAATTAGCTTATGTGAATCCAGTTTATATTGCTAGCACAACAGCCGGGGATATTTGGTGCTGGGTATTTTTGAATATCTTTGTGCAGGGAAAATTTCTGGCAATTTTTAGTTTGTTATTTGGTGCAAGTTTTGAATTTTTGTCTAAGCAGGGTTTATATTGGAATCAAATTCGTCTGTTTGTATTGGCTATTATTGGTCTGCTGCATGGCATTGGGTTATGGGATGGGGATATTCTATTGCCTTATGCTTTGACGGGGCTATTGGCAATAAAATTTATTCATTTTAATAACACTAGGCAGCTCTATTATAAATCTATTGTTATTTATTTATCCGGCTTAATTATTTTTGGCAGTTTTAGTTATTTTACCGATGTTTCATCATTTTGGTATCCAGCAGAAAATGATTTTACTAATGAGATCAACATTAAAATAGCGGGCGGATGGAAAGCGTTCTTATATCGGGCTGAATCGGTAGCACAAAGATTAATTATGTTAGTGATCGATTATGGTTGGCAGTTATTGGCATTAATGATGGCTGGCGCAGCATTATTGAGAATTGGCTGGTTAACGGGAAATTTTTCTTTGTTTCATTATCGCTATGTTGCTTATTGGACAATCCCATTAACTATTTTTATTCAACTCTGTTCTATTGCCATCCAGTATTACTATGACTGGAGTTATATTGTAACTGGGTTATTAGGTTTTATTATTAATCAGATTATTATTCCGGTTCAAGTTATTGGCTATATTGCTATTATTTATGGTTTTTGGCCACAAATAAAAAATATCTTCATTATTAAATGGCTGCAATCAGTTGGCCGTATGGCTTTAACTAGCTACTTATTACAGACGCTGATCTGTACCACTATTTTTTATCGGTTTGGTTTTTTTGCTCAATTTGGCCGTTTAGCATTACTTAGCTTTCTGCCGCTGATTTGGTTCATTAATATTATATTTGCCATCAGCTGGTTGAAATATTTTAAGCAAGGGCCAATAGAGGGTTATGGCGTTATTTAACCAATAAATTCGCTACTTGCTAGCTGAAATTATTTCAGCTCTTCAGGTAAAACGGCAGGATATCCGTTGATACCATCAGGCATTTTTATCGCTGCGGGAATAGATTCCTGTTGTCCCAAAAAGCGGGGTCCACTTTTTAATATATAGAGATCAATTAGGGCATTAATACGGGCAAAAACCTCGCGTAAACGAACTTTAATGATTTTTTTGGGTGAGGAAACTGCATAGCACTGTGCATCAATCCCTTTTTTCATAGCGATAAATAATGCTCTTTCACAATGGAAACGTTGGGTAATAATAGTAAAATTGTTAGTGGCAAACACTTGGTGAGTTCGGACAACCGAATCCAATGTTCTGAAGCCTGCAAAATCTAACACAATTTTTGCCGCTGGGATACCAGCTGAGATCAGATCTCTACGCATGGAGATAGGTTCATTATAATTGTAATGGGCATTATCACCGCTAACCAGTAAGTATTTTATTTTACCGCTATTATAAGCGTTAAGGGCACCTTGAATTCGATACTTATAGTACTCATTAGGTAAACCAGCAGAATAATATTTTGACGTACCTAAAATCATACCAACGCTGCGAGGTGGTAATTTTTTTACATCATCATAGATATAGTCAGCAGTTTTCCAACTAATCCAACGATCGAATGCTAGAGTAGCAACGATTGCTGTTACTATAATGGTAAGTAAGCTATAAATAATGAATTTCCTCATCATTTATGCCTATAGATTACAGGATAGAGAAAGTCAGCTTAATAAGGGCTATTTTACTTATTATCATGCGCGGCTCCTGATTAATTCAACAGCTTATTGCTAGATAAGACTTATAATAGTCAGAAGGCAGCAAGTTTGTAAATACGATATTCAGACTAGCTGAAATTACCTCCAATTAGTTGCTTTAACACATTGTTCAATGCTACTGTGGTAACTGGCTAGATTTGATTTAAATTTATTCAGCCAAAATAACCTAAAAATTAAAGTTACCGCCCGCCAGTGAGATTAATTTTTCTACATAAAATAGACAGAAAGTGATTACTATGTTGTTGATTCATTTTTTATAGCTAATCATTTAATGTAATAAATCGATTATTAAAGGAAAAATGAAAGGGGCAATTAATGAGGTGATTATGCCACACGTCATTAATGCGAGAGAACTATAGGCACCTTCAATGTAGTTTATCTCGGCGCTACGCGCAGTACCTACTGCATGTGAGGCTGCTCCCATCGCTAATCCTCGAGCAATAAGGTTTTTTATCCGCAAAAAATTAAACAGTAAATGCCCAAACATAGCACCAAAAATGCCAACTAAAATCACACAAGCTGCACTGATGGCTGGTATGCCGCCAATCCCTTGTGAAACCGCCATCGCAATCGGTGTTGTAACAGATTTTGGTAATATTGAAGCAGCCATTTCGACGCTCGCGCCTGTCCATAACGCAATAGCGGTTCCTGTGACCATAGCAATCAGACTCCCAATAAAACAAACACTAATAATGGATTTCCATTGGGCACGAATTTGATGTAATTGCTCGTATAATGGCAAAGCCAAGGCGATAACTGCCGGCTGTAACAAATCATTGAGAATACGGCTACCAGAGAAATAATGGCTATATGAAGTATGTGTTATTAGTAAAGTAGCAATAATGATAGTGATTGAAATTAATAGCGGATTTAAAATAGTTAATCGGTATTTTTGGGATAATTTTCTCGCTAATAAGAAAACGATAATGGTAAAAGGTAGTGACCACCAGATATGATTTAACATTGTTGTTACTCGTTATTTGGCCTATTTTTTGCCTAATTTGTTTTTTCTGCTGCTGCTTACCAGCATCCGAGGTATTTATATTAGGGTCACGATGAATACAGTGTGAGCTATAAGCAACAATAATCATAATAATTAAGGTACTAATAATGCAGGAGAGTAAAATAGGGATAATTTGTTGGCTAAGCATATCATAATAATTCATTATGCCTACCCCGATTGGAATAAATAGCAATGTCATATTTTTGAGTAGCAAATGACAGCCAGGTTGTATCCAGTGGACAGGTATGATTTGGACGGTTAATAAGCTAAACAACACCAGCATGCCAATTATACTTCCTGGCAGAGAAAAAGGCAGTAAATTTGATATTAGGTTTCCTATTATTAGGCAGAGATAAATGAGTAAAAAAGCGCGTAAATATTGCCAACTAATATAAAAGATATTTTTGCAAAACAACATCATACCAGTCCTATAACAAAACATACTGATAATACAATTAGCCCACTTAATGTGCTAGGCTGGTGTAGTCACTGGGATTAAAAATGGCGAAAATGCAATTAATTGTCGCCATTTTAATTTAATGCTTTTTATTGTGAATCTATTTTACTTGCATACCGGGCTTGGCGCCAGCATCTGGAGTTAATAGAAAGATATCTTTGTTACCAGGACCGGCGGTTAATACCATCCCTTCTGAAACGCCAAAACGCATTTTTCGTGGTGCTAAATTAGCGACCATGATCGTTAAGCGCCCTTCAAGTACTTTTGGATCAGGATAAGCCGCGCGAATACCAGAAAAAACTTGTCGGCTGCTATCACCTAAATCTAATTGGAGTTTTAGCAGCTTATCGGAGCCTTCGACGAAATCAGCTTGCTTAATCAAAGCAACTCGTAAGTCGACTTTGTTGAAGTCATCAAAACTGATGACATCTTGGAAAGAATTTTCGCAATCTTGTTGATTAGTCATTGTTTGCGCCGTTATATTTTCGCTAGATGCCGCTAACATAGCGGTTACATTGTTCATTTCGATTCGCTGGAATAAGGTTTTAAATGGCGTAATTTCATGATTTAGCAAAGGGTCGCTAATATCATCCCAGTTTAGTGAAATATTTAAAAAAGTTTCTGCCCGGTTGGTGAGTCCCGGTAATATAGGTTTTAAATAAGTTATTAGCACGCGAAATAAATTGATACCCATCGAACAGATATCATGTAAATCTTGTTCGCGACCTTCCTGCTTAGCAACTACCCAGGGTGCTTGCTCATCGATATAACGATTGGCTAGATCGGCAAGTAACATAATTTCACGAATCGCCTTATTGTATTCACGATGACAAAATTGTTGACCAATTTTGTCTGCTGCGGCAATAAATTGCTGGTAAAGCTCAGGAGCTGCAAGTTGCGATGATAACTTACCATCAAAGCGTTTATTGATGAATCCAACATTGCGAGCCGCGAGGTTGACGACTTTATTCACGATGTCGCTATTTACCCGTTGGACAAAGTCTTCTAAGTTAAGGTCAATATCATCAATGCGGGAAGAAAGCTTAGCGGCATAATAGTAACGTAAACAATCAGCATCCAGCTGATCTAAATAGGCGCGCGCGGTAATAAATGTACCCCGTGATTTGGACATTTTTGCGCCATTTACAGTGATATAACCGTGAACAAAGATATTGGTAGGCTTACGATAACCACTACCTTCTAATATTGCTGGCCAAAATAGGCTATGGAAGTAGACAATGTCTTTACCGATAAAGTGATAAAGATCGGCAGTAGAATCTTTGTGCCAATAACTATCGAAATCAATATTGGGTTGTTTGTCACATAGATTTTTAAATGTCCCCATATAACCAATAGGAGCGTCTAACCAGACGTAAAAATATTTGCCATGCTCATTAGGGATTTCAAAACCGAAGTAGGGGGCATCACGAGTAATATCCCATTGCTGTAAACCCGCCTCAAACCACTCTTGCATTTTATTTGCCACTTGTGGTTGCAAAGCCCCTGAGCGTGTCCAAGTTTGCAGCATATGACTAAATGCGGGTAAATCAAAGAAAAAATGTTCTGTTTCACGCATTTCAGGCGTTGCACCAGAAATCACCGAGTGGGGATTGATAAGTTCTGTTGGGTTATAAGTTGCTCCACAGACCTCACAATTATCACCGTATTGATCAGCGGCTTGGCATTTTGGGCAACCCCCTTTAACAAAGCGATCGGGTAGAAACATACCTTGCTTAGGATCATAAAGTTGCGAGATAGTTTTGTTTTTGATATAGCCACTCTTTTTTAGTGTTAAATAAATTTGTTCAGATAATGTTTTATTTTCTACACTATGAGTTGAATGGTAATTATCATAACTAATGGCAAAGTCAGCAAGATCGTGTTGATGTTCCTGATTTACTTTACTAATCATCTCCTCAGGCGTTATACCTAATTGCTGAGCTTTTAGCATAATTGGAGTGCCATGGGCATCATCGGCACAAATAAAGTAAACCTGCTTGCCGCGCATTCGTTTATAACGAACCCAAATATCGGCCTGAATATGCTCTAACATATGGCCAAGGTGTATTGAACCGTTAGCATAAGGTAACGCACAGGTTACCAAAAGTTTTTTCGCGACTTGAGACATAGTAAGGATCTAATTCCCATAAAAATTGAACAATAATTTGATGTTAACTGATTGCGTTTTTTCCGGCTAGGCCTGAACATGAATAATCAATCATTCACGAGTTTCGCACCAATAAATAAACGCTCTATCTTTAAGTTTAATCCAGCATAATATATAAATAGACAGAATCTTATAAATCAAAAGCAACTTATTGTAATTTAATAAAATTTATGTGTTTTAGTAACTTGAAGATTAATCATCGATTTTAAGCCATTTCTAGTATTTTATACGCCTGTGCGAAACTCGTGTCATTATTTTATCGTAATTTTGCTTGATAAGTGTCGTTTTTATTATCTATTTATCTTAATTAAATTGTTCTCTGGTATGATGTAGTGATTAATTGTTGATAATTTAATACTAAATAAAGGAGCTGCGATGAATTCAGGATCCTTCAAACAAACAAAAGCAAAAAAGTTAACTCAGCAAGTCGCTGAAGTTTTAGACACATTTTCTCATCCGACACTGCAAAGTAATCTGAGTACATTAAAGGCATTATGTCATTGTGTATTACTCGATGATGTTTTACATATTGAATTAGTCATGCCCTTTGCCTGGAAAACACCTTTTAAGTTATTAATTGAGCAGCTGACACCGCAATTACGAAAAATAACTGGCGCGCAAACAGTAGAGTGGGAATTACGTCATAATATCAATACATTACGTAGAGCGAATAATTTGCCTGGTATTAATGGAGTGCGTAATATTATCGCTGTCAGTTCAGGTAAAGGAGGGGTTGGCAAATCAACCACGACAGTGAATTTGGCGTTGGCATTAGCGCAAGAAGGAGCGAAGGCAGGTATTCTGGATGCTGATATTTATGGTCCCTCTATTCCGACTATGTTGGCAACTAAAAATCAGCGGCCCACATCACCTGATGGGCATCATATGGTACCTATAATGGCTTATTATGGGCTAGCGACTAATTCAATTGGTTATTTGATTAATGATGATAATGCGATGATATGGCGTGGTCCAATGGCTAGCAAGGCTTTGATGCAAATGTTACAGGATACCGAATGGCCAGATTTAGATTATTTAGTGATTGATATGCCACCTGGAACTGGTGATATTCAATTAACCTTAGCACAGAATATACCCGTTACCGCGGCGATTGTCGTTACCACACCACAAGATATTGCTTTGCTTGATGCTATGAAAGGCATCGCGATGTTTGACAAAGTAAAAGTGCAGGTATTGGGTATTGTTGAAAATATGAGTCTACATATTTGTAGTAATTGTGGTCACGTAGATCCTATTTTTGGTTCAGGTGGAGCAGAAATATTGGCTGAAAAATACCAGTGCAAGCTGTTAGGTAAGATCCCATTACATATTTCTCTGCGTGAGGATTTAGATCAAGGCCAACCGACAGTAATGCGCGATCCTGATGGTGAGTTCGCTGATATTTATCGAGAAATAGCATCGACAATTTCTGCTCAGATGTATTGGGCAGGAGAAAAAATTCCCACTGAAATTGCTTTCCGAGCTATTTAAACTGATTAACTCCATAGCTTATTGATTGAAAATAAATATGTAGTGATAATTATTATTAGGTCTTGTTATGAAAATTAGCCAGACCTAATTTTAAATGCTGGCAGATACTACAATAACCCCTTATAATTCCGGCGCTCATAATATTTAATTATATTAATTTCTATTATTTAAACTCAGGTTATTTAAAATGGCTGATCCAGCACATAAGTGCGCTATTGTCGGTATATCAGGTGCTTCAGCATCGGGTAAAAGTCTTATTGCGAAAACGCTTTATCATGAATTACGTACTCAAGTGGGTAACCACAATATTGGTGTGATTACTGAGGATTGTTACTATCGAGATCAACATGACATGCCGATGGAAGAACGAGTGAAAGTAAATTACGACCATCCCAACTTAATGGATCATGATTTGCTTTTTCATCATCTTCAATTGTTGAAGGCAGGAAAAGGTATTGATCTGCCACAATATGATTATACTCAGCATACACGTAAGCGAGAGACCATTTTTTTTCAGCCTAAAAAAGTGATTATTATTGAATGTATTTTATTATTAACCGATAAGCGCTTACGTAGTAATATGGATTTTGCCATTTATGTTGATACGCCACTGGATATTTGCTTAGTAAGAAGAATTAAACGGGATGTCAATGAACGAGGAAGAACATTAGATTCTGTTATTGAACAATATACTAAAACTGTTCGTCCAATGTTTCTTCAATTTATTGAGCCATCGAAACAATATGTAGATATTATTGTTCCTCGTGGCGGAAAAAATCGAGTGGCGATTGATATTCTAAAAGCTAAAATAGGGGAGTTCTGCCAATAATTATCTATAAATAGATTAGGCATTCTCGCAAGGAGATGGAAAAATGCGACTTTGTGACCGTGATATAGTTAAATGGCTTGATGAAAAGAAATTGGTTATTGAACCACGCCCATCAATCGAACGGATCAATGGGGTAACCGTTGATGTTTGTTTAGGCAATAAATTTCGAATATTTCAGGGCTATACTGCACCTTATATTGATCTTAGTGGGCCCCAAAATGAAGTTAATGCTGCATTAGATCGGGTGATGAGTGATGAAATTACCTTAAGCCATGATGATGCGTTTTTTTTGCATCCAGGTGAATTAGCATTGGCGGTCACTTTAGAATCAGTCACTTTGCCTGATAATGCTGTTGGTTGGCTTGATGGCCGTTCTTCTCTTGCTCGCTTGGGATTAATGGTGCATGTTACTGCGCACCGTATTGATCCCGGTTGGTGCGGTCAGATTGTGCTAGAGTTTTATAATTCAGGTAAGCTACCATTGGCACTACGGCCGGGTATGGTTATTGGTGCATTAAGTTTTGAAGTTTTATCCGGTTCAGCTGAGCGCCCCTATAATCGCCGTCAGGATGCAAAATATAAAAATCAACAAGGTGCGGTAGGGAGTAGAATTAGTGAAGATGATAAAAGTAATCATAAATTGTGATATTTTAAGTTAATTAATTCGGTATTTAGCTGAAATTATGCTATAACCAAAATAATTTTATTTTCTCAGGTCACGGAAAATAAGCTATCTAAAGATGAAGTCATTAATTGTTTGTTTGAATACCATTGATGGAGACAGTGATGAAACGATTTTTGACCACATTAGCTATTCTGATGGTGGTTATTTTAGCAGGCTTAACGGCGCTAGTGTTGCTCGTTAATCCCAATGATTTTCGTCACTATTTAATTGATAAAGTTGAACAAAAAAGCGGCTATCATTTAGTTTTTCAAGGCGAAATGCGTTGGCATGTATGGCCTAGGCTAAGTATTATTACTGGGCCGATTTCACTCACTGCGCCGGGCGCGACTAAGCCGGCCATTAGTGCAGATAACATGCGGCTTGATGTCTCCTTATGGCCGTTAATTTCCCACAAACTGTCTGTTGAACAGATTGTAATCAGTAATGCAGTTTTGCGCGCTACTCCAGATAGTGAAGCAAAATCAAATCCAGATGCCCCGATTGCTCCAGAAGGTCTTAACCGTATTAGTAGGAAAAATAATAATGATAGCAAATGGTTATTTGAGATTAATAAAATAAAACTAACTGATAGTTTGTTAATTTGGCAGTTGGATAATGATACCCAGCTAAATATGCGTAATATTATGTTGTCGCTCAGCAGGGAAGATGATCATTTCATTAGCGTTAATTTTAGTAGCAATGTGAGTAAGGATCAGCAAGATCTCACTTTTTCTTTAAAAAGTAAGTTAAATATTTCAGATTATCCGCATCAGATTGCTGGGGAAATTAATCAATTAGAATATAAAATTAGTGGTATTAATTTACCAACAGATGGCATTAGCGGCAATGCAACTTTATTGTTTGATTATTTGCATGATCAGCAACCAATATTAACCCTGTCTAATTTAGCTATTGACGTCAATGATAGTAATTTAACTGGAAATTTAGTTGCTCATTTAGGTAAATCACCAGATTATCAATTAAATATTACTTCCACAAAACTGGATCTAGATAAGATTTTAGGTTGGCAATCTTTATTACAACCTTTAACAGAGACAAAGATAACGCCTCAAGTAAGTCCTAAGCCTGTTATTGCGACGATTGAAACCGATAGTTATGATTTAAGTTATTTAAAGCAATTCCCATTTCAAGCAACAATCTCTGCCGATAAACTTATATATCGAGGTTTAGTTGTTGATAGCTTTAAGTCTAAGATAACCAATAAAAAAGCGTTATTAAATGTTAGTCAGCTAGAAGGTGGATTATTAGGTGGAAATTTTGAATTACCTATTAGTTTAAATTATCAAAATAGTCCGGTTATTGTCACGGCTAAGCCCAAATTTAATCATGTTAGGTTGGCTCCTTTGCTGCAATCCTTTGACATGCCGACCAAACTAGATGGTTCATTGATGTTAGCAGCAAATTTATCAGGGCCTGGATACGATAAATTTGCGCTGCTAAATTTTTGGTCCGGTAACGCTAATGTAATGTTATCCAAGGCACAGTTAACAGGATTAAATATAGCTTCACTGATCCAACACGCCTTTTCACGCCTTACTAATAAAATTGATACCCCGCAAAATCTTGACGATAATACCCAAATTGAAAATTTAACCGTTGATACAAAACTTAATAAAGGCATGCTATCGTTCTCAAATCTGGTTGCTTCTTCAGACGCTATGAGTATCGATGGCAACGGTTGGCTAAATTTAGCCGGGAAATCAGCAGACGTCAAATTGCTGGTTAATATCAATAAAGGCTGGCATGGAAATGATAAGTTTATTAATAAAATTAATCAATTGGCCATTCCTCTGCGTATTCATGGTAAGTGGAAAAATTTACAATATCAATTGAATATTGAAAAATTGCTGCGTGATGAGTTTCAATCGCAAGCTAAAAAAGCACTAGAGTTGGTTAGAAAAAGAAGTTAAATCGAAAAATTAGTTTTAGCTTAAATTCAACAAATGTAACGCGCCATGATTACGTTATGTTTTATGTTAAGGAATATTCTGTTTAACATCATTTTTAGCCAGTTGCAGGGGAGTAATCAACACTTTTTTAAGGCGGTGGCTGGTGACTTCCAACGGTTCAAAAATCCAATTTTCAATTTTGATACGTTCACCTACCACAGGCATTCGTTGTAGATGCTCCATTAATAATCCGGCAATCGTCTCATATTCACGTTTTTCATCAAGCGTAATTGGCACATACAGGATCAGATCCTCTAAAGGCATAAAGCCATTAGCAACCCAACGGCTATCCTCTAATTGTTGAATATCATGACGAGAATCCACCTCTGCTTCGCTGATTGGCATATTACCGGCAATAGTTTCCATAATATCCGTCAGCGTAACAATTCCCTCGACAGAGCCAAATTCATCAACAATAAAGGCAAAATGGGTATGAGCTTTACGAAACTGCTCTAATGCCTGAAGTAGTGATAAGCCTTCAGGGAAAATTAGTGGCTGGGTAATTAAGGCATGTAGGTTAAGTTTTTGCTTTTTTAATTGTTGATTTAATATGTCGATAACGTGTATAACCCCGACTGGTTCATCGCTTATCGATTCATCTGTAACAATAAGACGGGTATGTGGTGTTTTTTCTAGCAATGAAAGTAGTTTATCCGCAGGCTTGTTGATATCAATGTATTCAACGTCATGGCGCGAAGTCATAATACTACTAACATTACGTTGAGCGAATCCTAATAAACGAACAATCATTTGTCGTTCTTGTGGATCAAAAATACCATTATTATCAGCGATTAAATCAGAGGTGCGATGATCTAATTCAGCGTGTTCATGTTGACCATCTAAAACCCGCAATACTGCTTCAGCGGTTCTTTCCCGCAGTGATTTGGTGCCTTTTAAAAAACGGCGTCGATTAAATAATGCAAATTGGTTAAGTGATTCGATCATAATAGAGAAACCAATAGCAGCGTATAAGTAGCCTTTCGGTATCAAATAACCAAATCCTTCAGCAACTAAGCTAAAACCGATCATCAGTAAGAAACTGAGACAGAGAATAACAATCGTTGGATGGGTATTAACGAACAGGATTAATGGTCTACTAGCGATAATCATTAAGATCATAGCAATAGTGACTGCGGCAATCATAATGCCAATATGTTCAACCATACCTACCGCAGTGATTACTGAATCAAGTGAAAAAATAGCATCTAATACAATAATTTGCGCGACAACAGCCCAAAATTTAGCCGTTTTTCGTTGCTTGCCAGATCGTTCATCTTTACCTTCTAATCGTTCATTAAGCTCCATAGTGGCTTTAAAAAGCAGAAACAGCCCGCCACCAAGCATCAGAATATCCCGCGCACTAAATGGGTGACCCCAAATATTAATGATAGGGTTGGTTAGTGAAACGAGTAAAGTGAGACTAAACAATAAGATGATGCGCATAAAGAGTGCGCAGGTTAAACCAGTTATTCTTGCTTTATTACGTAATTTAGCCGGTAATTTATCAGCTAAGATAGCGATAAAGACTAAATTATCAATGCCAAGCACGATTTCGAGTACGATAAGAGTAAGAATCCCCGCCCACATCGTAGGATCAGTGATCCATTCCATAAAATTTATTTTACCTTCTAATATGACGGCTTATGCCGACCTTTAGAATAATGGGCACTTTGAACAAAAATTTCAATATAATAACGTTTTTTTAATCGTTTTTAGCCGAAATATCGTGTCCTTGAAGGCATGAAATCACTATCACCAAACTATAGAGTAAGTTAATATATCAATACGTAAAAATATATTTGCTCGTTAATTGTGGGTAATGAATTGTCAGACAGGAGTTTTTCATGTCAAAACAACAAATTGGTGTAGTTGGTATGGCTGTTATGGGACGTAATTTAGCGCTCAATATTGAAAGCCGAGGTTACTCTGTTTCGATTTTTAATCGTTCTAAAGAAAAAACCGATGAAGTGATCGCAGAAAATCCAGGTAGAAAATTAATCCCCTGTCATACAATTGAAGAATTTGTTGATTCATTAGAAAAACCACGTCGTATTTTATTAATGGTAAAAGCGGGTGAGGCGACAGATAAAACCATAGCTTCCTTAACACCCTATCTGGATAAAGGTGATATCCTAATCGATGGTGGTAATACTTATTTTCAGGATACTATTCGACGTAATCAAGAACTTTCAGCACAAGGTTTTAACTTTATTGGAACCGGCGTTTCTGGTGGTGAAGAAGGTGCATTAAAAGGGCCTTCTATCATGCCTGGTGGACAGAAACAGGCTTATGATTTAGTGGCGCCTATCTTGCAACAAATTGCAGCTAAGGCCGATGGTGAGCCCTGTGTCAGCTATATTGGTCCCGATGGTACAGGTCATTATGTAAAAATGGTGCACAATGGCATCGAGTATGGTGATATGCAGCTTATTGCTGAAGTATATTCAATACTTAAAAACGCATTAAAATTAAATAATGAAGAATTAGCTGATATTTTTACTGAATGGAATAAAGGGGAATTAAGTAGTTATCTAATCGAAATTACGGCCGATATTTTTCGTAAAAAAGAAGACCAGACTAGTAATTATTTGATTGATGTCATATTGGGTGAAGCCGCTAATAAAGGAACTGGAAAATGGACCAGTCAAAGTGCTTTAGACTTGGGAGTACCTGTTACGCTTATTACTGAATCAGTATTTGCGCGTTATCTCTCTTTTTTAAAAGAGCAGCGGGTGGCAGCAGCAAAAATCCTGACTGGACCGGTTGTTAATTCATTTAAAGGTGATAAGCAGGAATTTATTGAAAAAGTTCGTCGGGCACTTTATTTAGGTAAAATTGTTTCCTATGCACAGGGTTTTCAGCAATTAAAAGCAGCATCGGATGAATATCAATGGCAGCTAAATTATGGTGAAATTGCCAGGATTTTCCGCGCTGGTTGTATTATTCGGGCGCAATTTTTGCAAAAAATTACCGATGCCTATAGCCAAACCCCATCTTTAGTAAACTTAATGTTAGCGCCTTATTTTAAGAATATTACTGATGAATATCAGCAATCATTACGGGATATTGTCTGTTTTGGTATACAAAATGGTATTCCATTACCTACGCTTACAGCAGCAATTTCTTATTATGATAGTTATCGCTCTGCTTTTTTACCGGCAAATTTAATTCAGGCACAACGTGATTATTTTGGCGCTCATACTTATAAGCGGATTGATAAAGAGGGTATCTTTCATACTGAATGGATAGAGAAATAGGTCTAGCTGAACTGATATAAAATCATATTGGATGGTCTTTATCATTAACGATAAAGACCATCTTTCTTGGCTTTGGGTTAGCACAAATGGACATATTGATTTGCTGCTTTTTTTGACTTTAATTTTATATCTATTCAAAAATAAATAGATTTACACATTATATTGTAATATAAAATATATTATTTTTTATAAAGTAATTCTGATTTTCAAATAAATCTATTGTTTTTTAATAAAACAAATAAACTTATTTGTTATTTGATAAAATTAACCATAAATAATTATGATTAATTTGCTATATTATGAAAATCACTAAGACTAAAAGAAATAGTTTATCTTAGTGAATTAATGAATAAAATTCATTGTGATTTTTGTAATACAAATCACAGTTTTAACATATGAAAATAACTTATTCTTACAATAAAGAGATAAAAATTAAAAGAATAAATTGGATAATTTAATAAACTTATAAACTTATAAACTTATAAACTTATAAACTTATAAACTTATAAACTTATAAACTTATAAACTTATAAACTTATAAACTTATAAACTTATAAACTTATAAACTTATAAACTTATAAACTTATAAACTTATAAACTTATAAACTTATAAACTTATAAACTTATAAACTTATAAACTTATAAACTTATAAACTTATAAACTTATAAACTTATAAACTTATAAACTTATAAACTTATAAACTTATAAACTTATAAAGTTATAAAGTTATAAAGTTATAAAGTTATAAAGTTATAAATTAATATTTATAAATTAATATTTATTATTAAGCTTGATAAAAATAAATATAGTTACTAATCTATAAATTTATATAATAAGTAGTTGTATGATTTGTTAGCGTGATTTTTTAATTTATAAGTTATTAATTATTTTTTGTGTAGATATATTTCACCAATTGGATAATACAATATGGATAAATTGACCCCATTCAAACCTTTACCAACCATAATTGCTATTACAATCACTCTCATCATCTGGTTTATTATTCCTATTCCTGACGGTGTTGAGGTAAATGCTTGGCAATTATTTGCGCTTTTTATTGGGACTATAATAGCTATCATAGGTAAAGCCTTACCAATAGGTGCAATCTCCATTATCGCAATTGCATTAATTGCTATTACGGGGGTAACTAATTCTAATAATCCGACGGAAGCCATTAATGATGCATTGAGCGGTTTTTCAAATCAACTTATTTGGTTGATAGGTATTTCAATAATGATTTCTGTTAGTCTAAATAAGACCGGCTTAGGTGCCCGTATTGGTTATTATTTTATTTCTTTATTTGGCAAAAAGACCTTAGGCATCGCTTATTCATTGGCGATTGCAGAGACAATATTAGCACCAGTTACACCAAGTAATACTGCGCGGGGTGGTGGTATTATTCATCCTATAATGCGCTCAATTGCAAAGAGTTTCGGCTCTGATCCCGAATCAGGTAGCACACACAAAATTGGCCGTTATCTTTCATTGGTTAATTTTAATATCAATCCAATTACATCTGCGATGTTTATTACGGCAACTGCCCCTAATCCATTGATTGTTAGTTTGATTATGGAAAATACCACACCTCCATTTGAGATAAGTTGGGGAATGTGGGCAATAGCCGCTTTTATACCAGGTATTATTTCGTTATTGATTATGCCATTAATTATCTATTGGATTTATCCACCTGAAATTAAAGTAACACCCGATGCACCAAATTTCGCGAAACAAAAATTACACAAGTTAGGGCCTATTTCAGTAGCAGAAAAAATTACTTTAGCGGTATTTGCCATGCTTTTGCTGATGTGGGCTGGTGTGCCTGGGCTTATTTTTGGTAGCGCTTTTACTATTAACCCTACCGCTGCGGCATTTATCGGTCTTTCCGTTTTACTTTGTACCGGGGTATTAGCTTGGGATGATATTTTGAAAACCAAGGGGGTATAGGATACAATTACTTGGTTTGCTGCACTGGTCATGATGGCATCTTTTCTAAGTAAGCTTGGGTTGACTAATTGGTTTTCTCAAACAGTTGGAAACGCTATTGATCGGCTGGATTGGTGGCATGTTGTTACTTGTTTTAATATATGTCTATTCCCATTACTTTTTTGCCAGCACCACAGCCCATATTATGGCAATGTTTGCAGCATTTTTTACTGCTGGATTAGCATTGGGCGCGCCACCTATTTTGCTTGGTTTGATTCTGGCTTTCTCTTCATCATTAATGATGTCGTTAACCCATTATGCTACAGGTACTGCGCCGATTATTTTTGGTTCTGGTTATACAACCTTAGCTGAATGGTGGAAAGTGGGGTTTATATTAAGTGTGGTTAACCTTTTAATTTGGTTAGTCATTGGTGGTTTATGGTGGAAGTTATTGGGCTATTGGTAAGTTATAATTAACATATCTAAATTGCTGTACTATATCTGTAAGTTAAATAGGGTTTAACATTTAATAAGTGCAATCTTGCTGTAAAAGTACCACTAAAATCTTCTAGCTATTACATTCGCTTTATTTAAAAACAAGTGAGGAAATATGCAATTGCGTAGGTTAGGTTCAACTGGATTTGTTATCCCACCACTTGTTTTTGGTGGTAACGTATTTGGTTGGACTATCAATGAAAAAGAGAGTTTTACCATCTTAGATGCTCTCTATGATAACTGTTTAGTTGCAATTGATACGGCAGATGTTTATTCAAGTTGGGCAGCAGGTAATCGTGGAGGAGAATCTGAAACTATCATTGGAAATTGGCTAACTAAACATTCCATTGCCAGAGATAAATTAATTATTTTTACCAAAGTGGGCGCAGATTTAGGTTCGCCTGGTAAGCGTGGGCTTTCTGCTCGCTGGATTATAAACGCGGTTGAAGATTCATTACGGCGTTTACAAACAGATTACATTGATCTTTATTTTTCTCATTGGCCTGACATCAATACACCTTATGAAGAGACGTTAAACGCTTATCAGAAGCTTTTAACAACAGGCAAAATTCGCGCTATAGGAGCAATTTGGATGCAGGGCAATTGAAAACAGCGTTAGATGTGGCGAATAGTCAGAATTTACCGCGATACCAGGTATTACAACCAGAATATAATATTTACGATCGCGCCGCTTTTGATGATAAGTTGAAGAAACTCTGTATCAAAGAAAATATTGGGGTTGTTACTTACTATAGTTTGGCATCTGGTTTTTTAACCGGAAAATATCGTCGTCAAAGTGATTTAAATAATAGTCTTAGAAAAAGTGATATCGATAAATATCTTAATCAAAGAGGTGAAAGAATTCTTAAGGCGTTGCAGGTAGTTGCTGATGCTCATCAAGCTACCTTAGCCGAAGTCGCCCTTGCATGGTTAATGGCTTTTAATGGGATCACCGCACCGATTGCTAGTGCAACTACTGTTGCTCAGGTTGAAAGTTTTGTTAAAGCCATTAATTTAACATTGACTAAAGCGCAATTCGAATATATAGATTATGAAAGTAAATTAAATTGAAAATTTTTTTTATATCTATAGATTGAAAATTTAGCTGTAAAAATGGATGATTGTCTATCATCAAATGACGATTATCCAATTTCACGGTTTATGCCATTTGCTATTTATATAAAACTTTAATAACAAAATAATAGAGATAATTCAATAGCCATTGAATATATTTTTTCTTATTAAACATATGTTTAGCTGTATATCGATATTGGTTGGAGGTTGATGCCGCAATAAGAGGGGTCGTTTTCCAAGGAGATTTTTCTTTTATTGTAATAAACAGATCTGTACTGGGATATTCAGACCAATGATTCCATGGCTTGGTTGGGCCAATATAATGAATGAATTTTACATTATCAATGGTAGGGAATAATGTTCTATTTTTTAATTCATAATTAATACTAAATTGGGTATTAAATTTTTTCTCTAAAAATAAAACTTGATTTACCAGAGATATATTTAATGCATCCTGATCATAAAATATAAATTTTGCTTTTGTCTTATCATCAAGTAATACATTTATCGTCTTCTCAGTTACTTTATTTTTATACCACTTATCGGTATCGATCAGCATAACGCCAGAGTTAAAGTAGCCATTAGCTATTGCTGGTGTTGCTAGCATTTCAGCCCGTTTTTTCCATAGGTATTGGTCTCGGTCAGCAACAGCCGCAATAATATGATGGCTTAAATTGATGGTGAATAATTCTGATATATCACCCGAACAAATAATGTCTGAATCTAAATATAATATTTTATTTATTTTTTGGTGAAAATAATTTGCAATGATAAAGCGAAAATAGATTGCATGAGACCACAATTTATTGGTTGGTAATTTTTTTAGCTGCAGAGTGTCGATAAGTAATATTGTTATTTTTGTATTATATATTTTTGTTAGTTCATCATATTTTTTCAGTTCATTTGCAGAAATCATATCAGTGAAGATATAAAAGTGGAAGGTATAATCTTTATTAAAATGTAGAATCGAACAGATAGAGATCGCAGTACCAAGAGAGAAATTCATATCTGCGCCGTAAGCAATATGAAACTGGCAATTTTTTACTTTAGCAGATGAAAATTCATAGCTTGTTAGTATCATCTCCTTACTATTGAAATACATTAAGTTTCCTTTTGGCAAAGCTGGCATTAATTTTATCGTAAATTGTTACTGATTCTAGCGTTAGTGGAAAGAAAAAACCATTGCTATAACCATTATACTTTATAAAAATTGATTAATAATCATTATATTTTTTAGAAATGAAGAAAAATTTATATCTTATTGAAAGTAAATATAATATTTTTTAGTGATGAGATGTTTTAAAATGGTTTCTGATCTGTTGCTAATCAGTTTTTTTCTTATGTTAAATTAAATCATTATTTGAAAATATAAGATGAATTAGTTTCTGTTTTGATTTTTATCTATCATAATGGATAAATATAGTAATTAAATTAATTAATTATTTTTTACACAAAGTAAATAACAATTTATATTAAATTTCAACATAAAAAATTATTTTGTGTTTTTTTTGCAATTATTATGCTTATATTACAATAAATACTAGAATAAATGATATTATTCTGCTGATAAAATAGGTAGTAAAATAAAATTGATTAGTTATAATTTAGTTAACATATTATTGAATATAAAGTTTTGGTGGCGTTAATGAGTAAATCTTGCCCTATTTTTATTGTTTCATTAAAAAAGGATACAGATAGAAGAAGACAAATTAGTAAAGCTTTGTCGTCACAAGCTTTACCTTTCACGATAGTTGATGTCATCGAAGGTGCTAAGTTAACTCAGGGTGACATGCCTTGGTTTGAATCCGCTAATTCAGGTAAGTTTGATGTGAAAGCAAGCGGAATGAATGAAATTGCTTGTAGCTTGAGCCATCAATCAATTTATCAACATATTGTAAAAAATGATATCGAATGGGCATTGATCCTAGAGGACGATGTTATCATTGATAAAAAATTATTCCATCTAATCAAAGCGCTGGAACAGGGTAAAAGTAATTTATTAAAAAAAGATTATGTTTATTTGCTAGGTGCTCAAGAAGGGCTGAGTTCAAGAAAGCGAATTTCGTTAAGTTTTTTTAATAAAATAACCATCGCTAATGTGACCTTTCGTCTATTAACTTATAGTCCGGATAAAATTTTTCGGGCTTGTTGTTACTTAATTCATCGTAACACCTGTAAAAGAGACCCTGTACACGATTCTGTGTAAATGCCTTTTCTCAGTAGTGACCGTCCAGGCGGTCACCGAACTCGATAATAAAGCGGCTCATCGCCATACGCGAGTCCCTCAGTGGCATTGTCCATTTCTGTGACGCCGCCTGGATTGCCAGCCACACCACCTTTTTCACTGCGTCATCCGTCGGGAACACCTTACGCTTTTTGATGGCATGCCGGATCACGCTGTTCAGCGACTCTATGGCATTCGTTGTGTAGATCACCTTGCGGATGTCTGCCGGGTAAGCGAAGAACGTCGCCAGGTTGGCCCAGTTTGTCTGCCAGCTCCGGCTTATCTGCGGGTAGCGGCTGTCCCATGCGCTGGCGAACGCTTCCAGCGCCTGCTGGCCTGCTTCTTCCGTGGAAGCCTGATAGATGGCTTTCAGGTCGCGTGTGACGGCTTTGTAGTCCTTCCAGGAGACGAACCGCAGGCTGTTACGCACCATATGCACGATGCACAGCTGAATGCGGGCTTCCGGATACACGGTGTTGATGGCGTCCGGAAAGCCTTTCAGACCGTCGACACAGGCGATGAGGATATCGTTCAGACCACGGTTTTTTAGTTCTGTCAGCACACTGAGCCAGAACTTCGCGCCCTCGTTTTCGGCCAGCCACATACCCAACAGTTCTTTCTGACCTTCGATGTTGATACCCAGGGCCAGAAACACGGATTTATTGATAACGCGACTGTCCTGCCGGACCTTCAGGACGATACAGTCAAGATAAACAATAGGATAGACTGCATCCAGTGGGCGATTTTGCCATTCGGTAACCTGCTCCATCACGGAATCGGTGACCTTCGAGACCAGCGCCGGTGAGACATCCGCGTCATACAGTTTTTTGAATGTCACCGATCATGCAAAACTGATCCACTAACGATCATCTAAAACTGATCCACTTGGTATTATTCGCACATTTTTGTACGGATAATTTATGTTAACCAAGGAGATATTTGTGGATATTCATGTTCGCTTTGCACAAGGACAAAGCCTTCGAAAAATTGCCCGTGAATTGGGCATATCCCGTAACACCGTAAAACATCATTTACAACAACAGACAATGCCAACTTATGCTAAAAGAAGTCAACAACCGACTAAATTAGCACCCTTTAAACCTTATTTGCTTCAGCGAATTGAACTGGCTAAACCTGATTGGATCCCTGCAACAGTCTTATTTGATGAAGTAGTTGAAAGCGGCTATCAAGGAGGTATTGCTCAATTACGCCGATTTATTTGTCAATTTAAACCAAGCATTGTTCCCGAAGCTGTCGTCCGTTTTGAAACACAGCCAGGTCAACAAATGCAAATCGACTTCACCAGCATCCGGCGAGGTAAAAAATCACTAAAAGCGTTTGTTGCAACGCTAGGCTATTCGCGTGCGAGTTATGTAAAGTTCTTTGATAATGAACGAGCAGAATCCTGGCAACAAGGTTTACGAGAAGCTTTCGACTATTTTGGTGGTGTACCACACGAAATATTGTGTGATAACGCAAAATCCCTCATCATCGAACGGGATGCTTATGCAGAAGGTGAACATAAATTACATGTCGAAATGCTTCAAATGTCGAAAGATTACGGGTTTAAATTGTGTGCTTGCAAGCCCTACAGGGCAAAAACTAAAGGGAAAGTAGAGCGCTTTAACCACTATTTAAAAAACAGCTTTATCGTACCATTAAATACCGACCTTCGTGCTCATAATCTTGAACTGGATATTGAGATAGCTAATGCAAGAGTGGGGCCCTGGTTACAACGCGTTGCCCATCAGCGGATTCATGGAACAACGTTAGAGAAGCCAGCAGATAGACTAGCTAAGGAAGTTAAGTATCTTCTACCCTTACCAGCAAGGGTTTGCCAATCTATCCCGCAGACTGATACGCTTAATATCCGTATCGTACCGCCCCTTGAATCTGTCAGTTTGCAACACTCAATCAGCGTATACGAAGCATTGCTGGGAGGTGAACATGTTATTGCATGAACAAATTGAACACCTGTGTGAGTCATTGAAATTAAATTCTATTCCGACTCATTGGTCATCACTTGCCGAACAATGCATTGCCCAAGACAAAAGCTACGGAGAGTTTTTACTGTCCCTATTAAAATGTGAGCAACAACAACGAGATGAACGAACCCGTAATCTTTTGAGTCGGATGGCAGGATTCCCAGCACATAAAGAACTTAATACGTTCGATTTTAAGTTTGCAACGGGGATCCCCAAACAACACATACAGGAATTAAGCGCATTAACGTTTATTGAACGTAATGAAAATGTCGTGTTGCTTGGCCCAAGCGGTGTAGGCAAAACGCATTTAGCTATTGGGTTAGGATTAAAAGCAGTACAGGCCAAGAAGAAAACCCGCTTTACCACGGCAGCTGAACTGATGTTGCAACTCTCAACTGCCAAACGACAAAATAAGCTCAAACAATATCTATCACGTTCGGTGATGGCCCCGAAATTGTTGATTATCGATGAGATTGGATACCTGCCGTTTGGGCGAGAAGAAGCAAACCTGTTTTTCAATGTGATTGCCAAGCGTTATGAGCATGGCAGTGTCATATTGACGAGTAACTTATCATTTGGGCAATGGCCAAATGCTTTTGCTGATGACGCAACATTAACTGCCGCTATGCTTGATCGTTTACTTCATCATTCGCATGTACTGCAATTAAGCGGTGAAAGCTATCGATTGAAAGATAAGCGGCGCTCAGGAGCAATGACTGAGTAAAAGTGGATCAATTTTGATTGATCGGATTTAGCTAAAAAGTGGATCAGTTTTCGGTGATCGTTGACATTTGAACGCAGCCGCTATCTCGCGGGTGGTCATCCCTTTGGCGTACAACGATAAAATCTGGTTATCCATCCCGGAGATCCGGGTCTGGTTTTTCTTCACCAGTTGCGGTTCGAAAGAACCGTCACGATCGCGCGGAGTGCGTAGTTCCAGAGGACCATCGCCGGTGGTAACGGTCTTTGTGGAATAGCCGTTGCGGGAGTTGGCACCCGGTTTGGGCTGATTTTTATCGTAGCCCAGATGGTGGGACATTTCGGCGTTGAGAGCCGCCTCAACGCTGATTTTCTTCAGCAGACGATCGAACTGGCTGAGATCGTCAGGGGTTTTGAGATTTTTGGCCAATTCATTAGCCAGAGCCTGCAATTGTTTTTCGTCCATAAATTAACCTTCATTTGATGCTGGATTGAACATATCAAAATCAGGCAATTACACAAATTTATGTACAGGCTCGTAAAAGAATAATCACTGAATTTGAAAGACAATTTTTTGTTGCTGATTCGTGGGGCCTGTTATATAAAAAACAGGCAATTAAAGGATATCACGAGTTTCGCACCAATAAAAAAACGCTCTATTTTTAAGTTTAATTCAGCATAATATATAAATAGAAAAAATCTCATAAATTAAAAATAACTTATTGTAATTTAAGTAAATTTATACGTCTTAGCAAGTTACAGATTAATTATTGTTCTGAAGCCATTTCTAGAATTTTATATGCCCGTGCGAAACTCGTGGATATTATTTAGCCGAAATTATTAAGCATCCGATTGTTTCCGTTGAAAATAGCAATTTGGAGGCTGATAGAAGAAAGTATGTTATTAAAGAAAAAAGAAGAACGCGGGGCAATCTTGAGTCTGCTTTAGCTTATATTTTGCTACAAATAAGGCGTGTTTTACGTAGTTTAATTTTTTGGCAAAAATAGGGTTTATGTCGTTTTGAGAGGTTGCCATCTAATATTGTTTTTGCACGGATTAATCATAATGATTAATCCGCTAAATGCTATCACGCTAGAATTTTCTTAAGGGATGAATTAACTCTGTCAAAATAGCTATCTTCATAAAAATCTGAGATAGAATTTTTTATGCTAACCTGTGAGGGTAAGGTTTTATTATCAACAATACTCTGCAATATATTAACGAAACAGGGTAGATCATTAACAGGAAATAATTCTCCATTAATATCGTTTTTAATGATATCTTCCGGCCCAGCTGGGCAATTTGAACTTATTGCATAAATGCCATAGGATATGGCTTCAAGAAGAACCATGCCAAGGCCTTCAATGCTTGAAGTTAGTAATAGGGCCGAAACTGTTTTTATATTATTGCGTATATAAAACCATGGATCTGGCTGCCAGCCATGCCAGTTAATTTTTTTTCAATATTTAGTTTTTTAGCTAGCTGTTTTAATTGATTGATTTCGTGCTCTTCGCCACTACCGACAATATTGAGTTGCCAGTCACCGCTGATATTTGCCAAGCTAGTAAATAGAAAAGCCAGTTGTTTTTGTCCCGCAAAAAATATTCGCCCTAAATAGAGAAAAACAGTTTTGTCCTTAGGTCGCGGGATAACAATGTCTTGTTTTTTTATTGGATTAAATAAAGTAAAAATATTATTTTCATCGACGCCGAGGGCAACTAATTGCCTCGCTATACCTGAGCTTATCGCGTAATAGTAATCTGCTTTTAAAAAATATTCTTTTTTATAACTTCCATTAATGGTAAAGTGTGGCCAGGAAATTAGTGGTATTTGTCTGCCTAAGATAAGTTTTCTACTGATGTTTGAGTTATAACAGGCAATAGAATCCAAGGCGATAATTGCGTTAATTTTTTGCTCGCTAAGTAGTTGTCGTAGCTGCAAAGCATAATGAATACGTCGCAGCTTGCCGTTTTTAATATTGGAATATAATCGACTATATTTTATGTTATCTAACCAATCATCATTCGGTTGCGTTTGTTTAGCATTAAAAAAGACAAAACTGACAGTTATATCTGGTCGCCGCTGTTTTAATAACAAAATAAATTCACGACAAACGGTTTCCATACCACCAAAACCACTAATGTTGTAGCTGGTTATTAATATTTTGTTTGGTATCGTCTGCTAATCTCATCAAGTTCTTGGTTAAAATAATATCTGCCAATCTTATCTATTTTAAAGAAATACTATTTCATTAATAAAATAGTTTGAATGGTGGTTATGACGCGTTTTTTATCGAAATATTGCGGTTATTTCAGTGTAATATTTAAAAAATAATTGAACAATAACTTAATTTAAAAGTTGCAAAAAGATCATTGTTTTGTTAATTCACAAAATAGAGTACATATTGCAAATATATACTTTACTGCTCTTCTTATAAGCTAAAAACTTGAACCCGATTTTTTTTAAAATAATATTTCTTCAGGAGTAGAAACTCTATTAAGAATTCCATTTCTGTGTGGATAGCGGCCAAAATGATCAATAATTTCTTTATGCCGCATTTCAAATTCAAGTGTTATTTTATCATTTAATGCAGTAAAAAGAGGAACAGCTTGTTGATGAATGAAAGGTGATTCTGAATGCATAAATGGCATTAAAATGAATTTACGTTCTTTTATTGGTAAGTGTGTATAATCTGGTTGTTTAATTGCTTCTTGAGCTAACATAAGCGCCATATTATCTTGTGAAAAAGCTTTTGCTGTATCACGCCAAATATTACGAGAAAACTGATCAAGCACGATAATTTCAGCTAATCTCCCTTTTATTGAGCAACGCCAATGAGCAAGTTCACCACGACTCGCTTTTTCAGTAGTAAGTTTAAATCTATCCCGGATGATAGCGTCAAATTGTGGTTTTTTTTCGAACCATTGTTTATTGGTAGATTCCTTAAACCAGAAATCTAAAACTTTTTGCCATTCATTATGCATTATATTTATCTCTTTAGGTTAGCAATTTTCCTGCTGTAAACCATCTATAATTCTGAATAGTAAAATGAAGATGAAAATATAATATAGCTACTTTATAAGAAAAATTCTGTTAAATGAAGCAAATTATTTTATAAATTTGCTTGATATGTGACGATAATGTAATCTTATGTCACGTCATTAGTATGAGTAAAATGAATAACGTTATTATTTTAAATTATATTTCGTTTAGAAAATGTTAATTTTTTTAAATTCTAATTATTATTTTTAATATATCAAAAGTGACAGTTTTTGATAAATAATTTACTATTTTATTTTTTATTAAATATTCAATGGTGTCATTTCTATTTTAATTAAAATAAAGCAATATTCTAGAAATAAAAAAATAAGTCACTAAAAAGAAAGTGGCCTTATTGATATATTAAATTAATTATTTTTATTACTTAGGCATTCCTGCATAAATTCTTGCCGTTCATCTTTTTTAAATTTCATGTTGCTAGCTTTTTTACTACAATTTTTCATTCTTTCATTTTGCTGATTTTTTTTATTACGAAGGCAGGATTGCATAAAGGATTTTCTTTTTTCACCCGTTAATGATTGTTGTTTAGCTTTAAAATGACAACTCCCCATTTTACGTTGTTGCTCTGACATATCTTTTTTTGACATTTTTTCGGCAGCTAAAACAGGATTTATTAATAACACACTGATTAATGTAATAAATAATATTTTCAATTTCATAGTAGAACTCCGAATTTACAAGATATCAATACAACAATAGCAGTAAATTATGATTTCTGGAGAAAATAGTCATCAAATAATTAGAATAGTATTCTCTATAAAATAATTTCTGCTATTTTAGTGAGCTAAACTATCTTGCTTCTTTGGTTGTATAAGCTGGAGTACTCACTTATATAGTAGTTATGTATATTGAATTTTGCTATTTAGAATTAAGTTGGTTGAGTCAATTGTTTCTGAATTCCTGGAGTTCCTGTTTTATTGATTCGGCTATATAAAGTGATTTTTCTTTCATTAGCACCTCGCATTCGAGCTCTAATTGTTCAATATTAGTATTTTCATTAATGTTGAGATAATTATCATAAAACTTATTAACTTCCTTTAGTGCTATAAATAAAGCATTGTCTTTAGGACTTTTAGTAACAAAAGAATCCCTGCAAAGAATTAACGCACTGCGCGCATTTGCTATCGCAAAAATCTTATCTTCTGGTAAATTTTCTGCTTTTAATTTATCTACTATGGAATAATATTCAGTATGATTTTTATCAGCTGGAGGGGCAACCTTATTGTGAGCTAATTCATAGGCAAAATTATATAAACAACAATACCAAACTTGATTTATATCGTTGTCGGTTATGTTTTGCCGTTGTTGCTCATCTACACGAGTTTCGCACCAATAAAAAAACGCTCTATTTTTAAGTTTAATTCAGCATAATATGTAAATAGATAAAACCTTATAAATTAAATATAACTTATTGTAAATTAAGTGAATTTATGCATTTCAGTAACTTGCAGATTAATCATTACTTTTAAGCCATTTCTAGAATTTTATAGGCCTGTGCGAAACTCGTGATCTAATGATAATCGACATAAATGCGAGTTCAAAAATTGATGATTATTTTTAAATATTTCTTCGGAAAGGCCAAAACTTTCCCAGTCAGTATCAGCATATTTTATGGCGACCATCCCAAATTTTATTTTTAATATTTGTAACTCTGCTATAAAATTTTCGTTGTTTTTTTCACTTGATTCCAAATGACTATCATGCAATTTTTTAATTTCATTAATTAATCCTATAATTTCATTGTTAAATTCTATTTTTTGTTTCAATGATATATTCATAGAATCATTAATTTTTTTATCAAATTCTAATAATATATTATTGTAATTGTCGATATTATATTCTTTATAATTTAATTGTTCAGATGGAAATGCTGGAGCAGAAGTTAATGGTGATATAGGCATATTAATTTTTCTCAAGAGTATAATTAACTAAATAGACAATTTTGCCGATTGCCAGATTATTCTTTTGAGTTTGTATTTTTTAAAGATATTTGCTCAAGTGATGAGCAGATTATTTTTTTATCAGCGGCTTTAAGATTATGCAGTTGGATTTTATTTATATATGAACAGATCTGATTTTTTATTTGACCGTTATTTTTTAATTCTTTGGCAATTAATTGTATGATGTCATCAGTTAATTTGCTAATTTTTAAACGGATAACTGCTAAATCATCATGTTGAAGATCGTTTCTGGCATAGCTAGCCAGTCTGCCTTATAGCGATATTGAATAGCTTTAGCGGCATTTATTTGGGATATTATAAAAGGCTTTATTGATTTTTTATCCAGGCCTAAAATTTCTGCTTTATTAATAGAGTTTAAAATAACTTTATTTTCTTGAGTACGATCTTCGACTGACAGGTGTTTTTCAAATTTATACTTAGCAACATATTTCATGTAAGAAACACGTTGCTCAATAAGTGCTGCAATTTCTTGGTATTGATGAGCCGTAGCTGTAAATGAAATGAAAAAAAGCGTAGATAAAGAGTACTTCAATATAACTGCACAGGGTTTATGGCACTTAAGCTTATTAATCATAATACATCCGGATGCTATATTGTGAAAATAACTTAAATGTATCAATAAATTAAATAATATTCAACATTATTGAATATATAATTTAATTATTTATAAAGTCTTTTTTTCTTTCAATAGCACGTTCAAGTATTTCAAGATAATCAGGTGTTTCTGTTTCAAATGATGTTTTAATTTTATTACACGCTATATTCACTATTTCTGGTTCAGCTGTTGCCGGGTTTCCTGATTGAAAGGGGGGTTGAGGATCATATTGGGTAAGTAGTTGCATTACCTTTGCATCAGTTTCTGATTTTATAATTGATAATATGCGCAGTCCAAAATCAATACCAGCGGTTACGCCACCACCCGAAATTCTATTTTTATCAATGGTAACCCGTTCGTTAGAAACAGTAGCACCTAATTTTGCTAAAAATTCATTGTAACCCCAATGTACTGAAGATCTATAGTTATCTAAAAGATTTACCGCGGCTAAAAACATACAGCCATTACATACACTAGTAATATACCTAGCATTTTGGCCAACTTTGTGTATCCATTTTAACATTTTAGTATCGTTAAGTGCTGGGAAAGGATGATGTGAACCTGTAATGCATAAGATATCTATAGCATCTAATTCATCAAATGTTGTGGTAGGTGTGAGTGTTACACAATTAATTTCTGTCGAGATTGGTTGTTTATCATGCCAAACATATTCTATTGTAAATCCTTGATTTTGTAATAGTGTGGCAGGACCAATAATATCTAATGGTGTCATTCCTGGAAAAAGAACAAATGCAAAAACTAAATCTTTTTTTTCGGTAGTAATTTTTTCTTCTTTCATATTATGACCTATTTAATTTTATAAAGAGAAAGTTAAATGCCAAGTTAATACTTTTATGCTGTTAACTTAATTTATTACTATTACACGAGTTTCGCACCAATAAAAAAACGCTCTATTTTTAAGTTTAATTCAGCATAATATATAAATAGAAAAAATCTCATAAATTAAAAATAACTTATTGTAATTTAAGTAAATTTATACGTCTTAGCAAGTTACAGATTAATTATTGTTCTGAAGCCATTTCTAGAATTTTATATGCCCGTGCGAAACTCGTGTATTAATCTTAAATATTTAGTTTTATTAACAGCAACAAAATAGAGCTCAGCGGTATTGATAACAGCTTATTTTTGCCACTTAAAATTGAGCGAATATCTAATATTATTTATTATGGTTTTATTATAAGTAATACCCAGTTAATTTAAATGAGTGTTACTATTTATTGCTGTTACAACATTATTAAATTATTCGTTTATCGTAATATCTAATAGAGTATTTTTACATAATCGCTCAGCAGAACCGCTTTCATCGCTTGCATGGAGAGCAATAATGTCTTTGAATGTTTCTTTACCAATTAAATTCTGATTATCCTCTGGGTAATAACAGACTCTTAAATATGATGGTCCTTCAATGTTATAATTACATTTCACATTAATTCTGCTTGGCATAGAGATATAAGGGTAGGGCTCACTTTTTGTTATGGATTTAATTCGATATGCCTGGAAAGTAACTAATTCTTTTTCACCTTTTTCATTGATAACTTGTGTTTTTAAAATTGAGTAACCATCATTAATTTCACCGATATTTTCTGGTCCTTGTCCATGGCGTAGAGTATAAAATGATAGATTAGGATTGGTTTCAGTAAATGGATGTAGAACAGTATTAGCTTGTTTGGCATCAAATATTAATGGCATGCAATCTGCTTTTTTAACATCGAATGGTATTTCGAAAATATCGTAGTTATAGCTTAATATACGTGCAATATAATTATTTACAATTTCGCCATTTCGTTCTATTCGAGCAACAAACCAGCTTTTAATAACAGTATCTTGTGGATGTTGATAAGGGATAAATCGCAGAGTTACTTCACCAGTTAAGGCAGGATCATTGAGATGTGTCGCCTGATTATTAGACATAATTACCAATACTTTATATTTTACTGGCAAAGTTGTTTTGGTTGTTAGATCTAAGCCAGCCATTTCAATAATAGAGTAGCCGTCATGGTTTTCAACTAGAACAGTATCAAAAGGAATTAATTGTTCTTTATCGCCAAATATCACTTTAATTTCAGCGTTATCTACCGGGGTGGCTTCAATGTTGTGGGACACAATATTATCCTGTGCTTTGACTTGAGTATTACTATCAGCAATAAATTCTTTAAGCTTATCGAGCAGATATGGTGATGAAATACCTTGTTGGAAAATTATAAAACGACCCCATAAAATTCCTAATATATTGTGTGTTTCTCGACCAACCAGGGGGGAGCCGGAGGATCCTGCTTCCATATCTCCATGAATGAGTCATGTTCCCTCTGGTACATCAGGATTTATTGATGCAAAAGGATCCATAGAATCCCTAAGTCGGGCACTAATTTGTCAAGGCTTTGCGCCACCATGTTGCGGAATATAGATGTTTTCGCGTTTTTTATTTAATATTTGTTGCGGTTTTAAACCACCAAATAAAGTTTTAACGTGAGCATTGTGATAATCAAAATCCGCAATAGTAAATAAGGCATAATCACCAAGCCCACCATTTGATTCTCCGTGCGTCAATATTTTATCGACATCAAAATGAATAGTATCAGTTTCAGGTGATGTAAAGTCGTTGGCGATATTATGTTTGTTAACCCACATTTCACTGGATTTTATCGCTTCCGGATCAATTTGACTATTGGGACCTAAAGCGACATGGCGGTTTGTTAATACGTGATTAGCTGAACCTATAAATGAGCAAGTTCCACCATAACCATTAAATGCGCAAGTTCCACCATAACCATTAAATGCGACAAAATGTACAGCGCGAGCTGGGTTAAAAAAAGGCGTATTTTTATACCACATATAGGGTTGTCGCCCATCATTACTATCTTCAACAATTTGTGTTAGATCAAGCGGAAGTGCTTCATAATAAGCAAGTTCCATTATTTGATTATTACTATAGTGATAATTTTTTGGTAAAATAACTTTAATATCAATGCAATTAGTATAAAAAGTTACATTTAGCGTAGAACCTTCATTTAGTGGAAAGATACGTGTATGTTGTCTCTTACGATCGATAATTTCTATGTATGAACCAGATGATATATTGGCCAAAGTAAATACCAATCGTATAAATTCAACATTTACTTCTTCAATAACAAAAGTTCTAATTAAGGAGCTTTGATTATCTTGTATAAAGTTATGATTGATATATACTATTTTTGCTATTTTTGCTATTTTTGCTATTTTTGCTATTTTTGCTATTTTTGCTATTTTTGCTATTTTTGCTATTTTTGCTATTTTTGCTATTTTTGCTATTTTTGCTATTTTTGCTATTTTTGCTATTTTTGCTATTTTTGCTATTTTTGCTATTTTTGCTATTTTTGCTATTTTTGCTATTTTTGCTATTTTTGCTATTTTTGCTATTTTTGCTATTTTTGCTATTTTTGCTATTTTCTGCATATTTTTTTATATTCATTTTTTTCCTGGGTCATTCTATTTACTATTTGCTAATATTATCAAAAATATGATTAAGGATTTTAATGTCTCAACAGAATAAAATGAAACTAATTTTGCTTAATATTATTAAATATATAAAAAATAAATTTTTTATATTATAAATGTTATTTTTTATTTTATCTTTTTTGCTTATTACGCATTAATAAATGCATGTGATAAATTTTATATTTTATAATGTATTATTAATGCAAAGGAGAAATAATATTAAAAATTATAATTTCTTTCTACTATTTAAATGTAATAAGTTAATAATTATTATCTTTAAAACACATAATATAATAAAGTTAACATCGCATTTAAATAAAATTATCTATTTGGTAAATAAGCTGTGAATACAAAAATTTATTTATCAGAATGATATAGTAGATATCCACTAAAAGTAGAATTTTATTTCAACACTACCTTTAGTGGTAATTAACCTGAGTTCGGGATAAGCATTATCAATTATACTTGAAGATACGTACCTGCAACAGGTATCTTTGGTTTAGATGGCATTAAACAATATGCAACCAGTCCGCCTAATAAATTCACTACAAAGTTAGCCGGAGAGCGATGTCGCGTATGCTCTATTTGACAAAGATTTTTTAACTCATCAAATACCGTTTCAATGACAGAACGATGACGCAAGATGGCTTTGTCGAAACAAGTCTGTTTAATAGGCTTCATTTTCTTCTTGATATTCGTTATAAGGCTAATTCCCATCGTTTTGAGTTGCTGTTTCAGTGAAGCCGATAAATACCCTTTATCTGCGTACAAACAACCAGAAAGATCCTTTGTCAGCTCAGGCAATGGTTTCCGATCATCGGTGTTTCCTGGTGTGAGTCGAAAACTGAGTATTTCCCCCAAATGATTGATAATTACATGAAGCTTGAAACCAAAGAACCAACCTGTTGAATTTTTTCCCCGTTCAGCTATCCCATTGAAGACTTTATGTCTGCGGATCCGTAAGTTATCACACACCGCTATCGGAGTAGAATCGGCAACCGATAGCCCCGTGCATTTTCCCTTAATTGACTCAAACAGTGCCGTTAACGCTAAGGCACTACGCGGAAGTAACTCTACACAGCGTGAATAGGATGGCAAGTTAGGAAATTCCTTCCGGAGATATAAGCGGACATAATAGAGATAAAATACCTTGAATTGCCTGAATCGGAGTTGATGAAACAACACAACCAGTGTCATCATTTCCGCCAACGAAAGCTGAGTAGACCGTCTACGACGCTTAGTACCGTTAGTCAGCAAATATTCATGCATTTTTGGCTCGAAGTCTTTGCAAAAATCATCCATCAGGCAATAAAGTTCAGTAAGATTTTCCATAATTGTTTAACAATGCTCTACTCTTTAACCAGACTGTTAGAGTATTTTAACAAAACAGGCTCATTCAACTATTTGAATATCAAGACTTTCTCTTTATTTCTTATCCCGAACTCAGGTTAATTAAAGTGAAAAAAAACATAGCTGGTTATAATTGAATGTCTATAATTATGGTAGTTATAAAAGTAAATTATTTTTTATCAACCTTTAAATTGAAAACTTTTTGGTATAGTAATTTTAATCCTGTACCACCCATGGATCCTAGTAAGCCCGCAACTACTAGTGCAATATAGTCACTAGAGCCATATTCCATAGCTAATAAGCCTCCAATAAATCCAGTAAAGCAAGATATAATCATTTCAAATATCATCGCTATCCATCGTCGTTTTGATTTCTTTTTTTCCGTATTTAATATATATCTAGTAGCACCTCCCCATGCAGAAAACAAACCTATAAGACACCATAAAAGAACATCATTTTCTTTAGGCATATGGGTATAACCCCCAGATTCTAGATTTACTTTTTTAAAGGATTTTATTGAAACAAAAATAAGACAAATATTAAACTTTATTGTTACAGCCATTACAATTACTGTAATGGCTCGTGCGTTATTTTATAAATATACTGTTTGGAAAGATATAATTGATTTTTTTTTAATAAAAGAGATAAAGATGGCTTTAAAATTTTCCATAATTAGTAATAATATTTAGATACTATTAGGAACCAAATTTCATTAAATGAAATAAAATTTATGTTAATTAAACCTGTTATTGCTGTAAAATGAATTTAGTTAATTTAGTTAATTTAGTTAATTTAGTTAATTTAGTTAATTTAGTTAATTTAGTTAATTTAGTTAATTTAGTTAATTTAGTTAATTTAGTATTTAAAAAAACTATTATCAAAATTTTGAACATAAGCTCAATAAAAAAGTATAGTTTTGTATTCTTTATTGATATAAGTATAACTATATTAGTTTATTGATATTTTATCAGGAGGAGGAAGCTATGAAGTCGTATATAGTTATCAATAGCGTTGGTAGGACGGTTGAAGTAGAAGATGAAGTTGTAAAATTAACCCCTAAAGAATTTCTTATGCTTGAAGTTATCCTCAATTTTTCTCATGGCAAGGATACGATGGATTTAGAACACCTTATTCAGTATGTGTGGATGGATAGATATAGGAGTATTACAGCAAATAACGTTAGCCAATTGTTTTCAAGAGTACGAAAAAAACTTTACAATGTTAGTGGTTATCTTGATTTGAAAATAATGCCAAATGGTATGATTTGTGCAATTATAAAAGATGGTACGGAAATATTATGGAATGAAAAACCCCCTAAACGATATCTTCTTATTACACACATCTACAATTATTTAAAAAAATTACAAATTAAATTATAATTTATCTCAAATTATTATCTAAAATTAAAATAGTATTATCTTATAGTATATCATTCAAATCGCTATATTACACCAGGGAAATCACGGTAGCTTAAATGTATGTAAGATTGATTATAATTTGTTTTATTGAAAAGAATATAAACGTTAAATAAAATTTGAAAATTATATCTATATGTTAATTAAATGTTTGTTATTTAATTATGCAATTTGGTAAAATAGCCCATTATTACTCAAATTATAAATTAATTAAGTATTGTTAGTGTAAATCTTTTTTAAAAATATTAAATTGTACTAATAATGAATCAAATAAATTATCAAACTGCATTATTAATTTTATCAACTAATTTAACTGAAATCATAAAATTATTAATGTCATATTTTTAGTGTAAAGTTATGATTAGCGACTTAAACTAATCAATGTGTTTATAGTTTATTAGTTATATTATTTTAGATAGAGGAAAGAATTGTTATATATTAACTTTCAAGTGAGTTATCTCACGATAGAATGAATTATTAAAGTTAAATATTTATTATGCTTAAAACATCTATAGTATTTGGTTATGTATAGAAAATTTTTTAACTATATTCCACAGCCGTTGAGTTAGCCAAAGGATAAGTAATAAAAAATTTATATTAAGATAATTTGAATATTAAAGCGTTGTTGAGAGTTTGGCATTTTCAATAAAAATAACATTAGCATTAATAACAAGATTGTCGTCGCATTTTTTTTATTTCTTATACTTTATTATTCAATTTTCATTTAATAAACTGTATAATAAATGCCATTTTATGCGCTACATTAATTTTTTATGCAGTTAAATCATTTTATTAGTTATAAATGGTATTTGTTAATTAGTATTAGGTATCCAATTTTAAATGTACTATTATCTATATAAAATTTTTATTTAAATTAATAAAAACAGATAGTCTTGTAAGATTCATTATATTTCACGATTGAAATATAATATAATCCAATAATAGTGTTATTTTTTTGTTTTGAAAAAAATTGATTTTAATTTTATTATTGATAATAACTGGTTCCTATCAATAAACTTGTCAATATTGAATACTATTTTATGCTAAAGCAAGAGACTAATCTGTGATATCCATTGGTTTTATTTATATAAAATGAGCGCTATTGATAGATAAATTATTTATTATTTCATTTTATAAAATACAATAAAAAATTTTTAGTTTTAAAGCCATTCTTGATAAGAAGAATATTATGCTTAAGTACAACAAAATTAGTTATATTTGGGTTATTTCATTAAAAATACAAAATTGATAAAAGATATATAATGAGAATGATTTTTATTATATCTTAACACTAAACAAAAAATAGTGAAATAGGGTAGTAAAGGTAATATATTCATTTGTTCTGATATAAAATAACTATTGGTTTAATCTAATAAGTCAACTAAGGTAGCATAAATTATTTTGATTAATATTTTAATATTAGGAAAATTTATGATTTATAATTCCTTATCAATTGCTGGAACTGATCCAACGGGTGGTGCAGGTATACATGCTGATTTGAAAGTATTTTCCTCATTAGGAAATTATGGTGCAGCTGTGATAACCGCATTAGTTGCGCAAAATACTTGCGCAGTACAGTCAATTCATAATCTTCCTGGCGAAATTGTCGCTTCACAACTTGAATCAGTATTAACTGATGTTCGAATTGATAGTGTGAAAATTGGTATGTTATCAAATGCTACAAATATATCCATAGTAGCAGCGGAACTAGAAAAATATTCATTATCTTTTACGGTACTAGATACCGTTATGCTTGCGAAAAGTGGGGTACCATTATTGGATGCTGATGCAATCGATAGTCTTATTCGTATTTTGTTACCTAAAGTGTCTCTTATTACCCCCAATTTGCCTGAGGCAGCAGTACTTCTTAATTGCAATATAGCTAGAAATGAACAGGAGATGGTATCTCAAGGAAGAAAACTATTATCATTTGGCTGCCCGGCTGTGCTTATAAAGGGTGGACATCTTGATAATAAAGAAAGCCCCGATTGGCTTATTACACATAGTGGTGAATGGCGATATTCATTACCTAAAGTAAGAACCCAAAATACTCATGGTACTGGTTGTACATTATCTGCAGCGTTGGCTGCTAAGCGTCCTTACTTTGACAACTGGCAAGATACAATTATTGCAGCTAAAAATTATGTGCAAAATACCTTGAAGCATGCCAATAGATTAAATGTTGGCGAAGGAATTGGGCCTGTTCACCATTTTTATACCTGGTGGTAATTTTTCATCTAGTAAAAAAACTGTTAATAATTCTACAATTGTGAGAAACAGGATATTTATTTTATAGTATGCATTTATTGGTTATCTAGTGGATTTAAAATGAAAATTATGAATAGACAAAATAATTATTTAAGTTTCAAAATAATCGTTATTGTCAATCGTATTTAATAATAAAAATAATCTATTTCATAAAGTTGACTAGTTGTTTTAAAGTCCTAAAGAGATTTCTAATAGGACTTTTGAACAGAGATTATAAGTTTGAAATACTATTTATCGAAAATACTTTTATCCGTTTGATGCATCAATTGGCTAGTAATTGTTCCTGCAACCATTGAGCCATTAACATTTAATGCAGTTCTTCCCATATCGATCAATGGTTCAATCGAAATAAGTAACGCTACTAAAGTAATTGGTAATCCCATCGCGGGTAAAACCATTAATGCAGCAAAAGTTGCTCCCCCACCTACGCCGGCAACCCCGGCAGAACTTATGGTCACAATACCAACAAGTGTAGCGATCCATATAGGATCCAGGGGATTGATTTCTACCGTTGGGGCAACCATTACAGCAAGCATTGCGGGGTAAATACCTGCGCATCCATTTTGACCAATTGTTGTGCCGAAGGATGCTGAAAAATTAGCAATTGATTCAGGAATGCCCAGTTGCTGAGTTTGCGTTTCAACGTTTAATGCAATACTGCCAGCACTTGAACGACTAGTAAATGCAAAAATTAATACAGGAATGACTTTTTTTAAAAATTTTATCGGATTAATGCCAGAGAAAGAAAGAAGTATAGCATGGACAATAAACATTAAGGATAACGCTAAATAAGAAGCAAAGACAAAACTGCCAAGTTTAATAATATCTTGTAGGTTTGAATTAGCAACAACTTTAATCATTAAAGCCATTACTCCATATGGTGTAAGCCGTATAACTAGTCGAACCAGCTTCATGATCCAGGATTGAAAAATATCAATAGCAGATAATATTTTTTCACCTTTTTCGGGATTCGTTTTAGCTAATTGGAGAGCCGCTATGCCTAAAAAGGTAGAAAAAATAACAACGCTAATAATAGATGTTGGATTAACTCCAGCAAGATCGGCAAATGGATTTTTAGGAATAAATGATAATATTAATTGAGGTATTGTTAAATCAGAAACCTTGTGGATGTACTTATTTTCTATTATCCCAAGTTGAATAGTTTCACTACTAGTTTGTACCAGACCTTCTGCAATTAAGCCAAACCAATATGTAATAATAATCCCGATGAGAGCGGCAATGGCTGTTGTAAAAAGAAGGATCCCAATGGTGAAAAAACTAATTTTTCCTAATGAAAAGGTTTGATGCAAACGTGCTACCGCATTTAGTATGGAAGCAAATACCAAAGGCATAATAATCATTTGAAGTAATTTAACATACCCATTGCCTACAATATTGAACCAAGATAATGAATCATACACTATTTGATTATTAATAACCTGAGTTCGGGATAAGCATTATCAATTATACTTGAAGATACGTACCTGCAACAGGTATCTTTGGTTTAGATGGCATTAAACAATATGCAACCAGTCCGCCTAATAAATTCACTACAAAGTTAGCCGGAGAGCGATGTCGCGTATGCTCTATTTGACAAAGATTTTTTAACTCATCAAATACCGTTTCAATGACAGAACGATGACGCAAGATGGCTTTGTCGAAACAAGTCTGTTTAATAGGCTTCATTTTCTTCTTGATATTCGTTATAAGGCTAATTCCCATCGTTTTGAGTTGCTGTTTCAGTGAAGCCGATAAATACCCTTTATCTGCGTACAAACAACCAGAAAGATCCTTTGTCAGCTCAGGCAATGGTTTCCGATCATCGGTGTTTCCTGGTGTGAGTCGAAAACTGAGTATTTCCCCCAAATGATTGATAATTACATGAAGCTTGAAACCAAAGAACCAACCTGTTGAATTTTTTCCCCGTTCAGCTATCCCATTGAAGACTTTATGTCTGCGGATCCGTAAGTTATCACACACCGCTATCGGAGTAGAATCGGCAACCGATAGCCCCGTGCATTTTCCCTTAATTGACTCAAACAGTGCCGTTAACGCTAAGGCACTACGCGGAAGTAACTCTACACAGCGTGAATAGGATGGCAAGTTAGGAAATTCCTTCCGGAGATATAAGCGGACATAATAGAGATAAAATACCTTGAATTGCCTGAATCGGAGTTGATGAAACAACACAACCAGTGTCATCATTTCCGCCAACGAAAGCTGAGTAGACCGTCTACGACGCTTAGTACCGTTAGTCAGCAAATATTCATGCATTTTTGGCTCGAAGTCTTTGCAAAAATCATCCATCAGGCAATAAAGTTCAGTAAGATTTTCCATAATTGTTTAACAATGCTCTACTCTTTAACCAGACTGTTAGAGTATTTTAACAAAACAGGCTCATTCAACTATTTGAATATCAAGACTTTCTCTTTATTTCTTATCCCGAACTCAGGTTATTAATACCATATACTGAATGTAAAACAACACCAAAAGCAGTACCAATAAGAAGACCGACAAAAACTTTTTTTGATAGACTCCATCCATCTGCACTTAGTTTTGGCCAATAACAGCAATAATAGGATAAAGATAAGTACATTCAGAATTACAGGGAAATTCATACCCACTCTCCAGCTCGGTTTATTGTTCTAGGTATAAGATTTTTTGTCATTGGTGAAGTAAGATGATGAAAAACTTCCAATGAAACTCATTTTCCCTTATATATTATCAGCAATAAAAATAATTTTCTTATAACTAAATTCAATTTTATATTCATAATATTTCATCGTGAATGGAATAAAATTAAATCATTTAATTCATTAACTACATATGTAATAACGTTTTTTTTTTGTTTCTTGTAACAGCGGTCGTAGTGGTAATTGATAGTTCGATGGAATTAAGATCGCACAAATAGCTAATAATATGGCGATAGAATGTTCTGCTCTTTGATTAGAATTCTTACCTAAGATAGGAAAACAGAAAGAAATTTTTGCTGGCCATAAGAAAGGTATCCCTTTCGCGGTTAACATATCCCCGACTAAATGACTAAAATAACCTAATAAGAATGCTTGAATCAGGGCATCAGAAAGCCAGTAACTATTGGGCAATTGAGTTGATAATAACATAATGAGCAGCCATGCGAGTAAACTGTGGGTAAAACCACGGTGACCACATAAACGACAAATTGGCACAGAAATGAAACGAAATAAGCGTCCGAGAGAAGAGGATGGATGATCTATATCCGGTAGCAGTGCGCCAAGTAGCGCACCGGCTAATAAATGAAGCCAATCACAATGTGCAAACTCAGGTGTTATTGCTAGTTTATGCACAAGTATTAATGATGATACTGAAAAAAACAGATGCCCGGTGGCAGTCATAGCATATAATATCCAACTGTTTATTTATACAGTTTGCAAAGTATAATAGTTTTGGTTTAGTTTGAGTAGTGTAATCTAAAAAAATATCTTATTTATTAAATAATAAGAGCAATTTTTTGTAAGAGAAGTGATATTGCATTAGTTTGGCAGTATACTGATGCATCAAATTACTGCCAATTGATCAAATTTAAACGATATGCTTAGTTGTTAATTCAGCCAGCGTATTGAGTTTGACGTCTGCTAATGTCCAACGTGGATCAGTGAAATGATCTTTTGGTGGGACAACGATACTACGCATACGTGCAGCTTTAACCGCAATCATACCATGAAAAGAGTCTTCAAAAGCCACACAATGTGTTGGTTCTATAGCTAGCAGTTTCGCTGCTTGTGAATAAACTTCTGGATGGGGTTTACTGTAGGGTAATGGTGTCGCTGATACTACGGCTGAAAAGTAATCGCGAATATTAAACATAGTGAGTACTTTTTCTAATATGTGCTTTGGTGAAGCTGATGCTAAACCAATTTTTAAATTATGATCCTGACATAGTTGAAGTGCATGTTTAACACCTGGTAATAAAGGTCGTTGTTCTTCTATAAGTTCAATAACCCGTCTAACAATTTTTTGTTCCACCTCTTCTAATGAGGTTCCTTGCCAGGGGGCAGCTAAATACAAGAGTTGTACCACTTGATCGATACGTAATCCTAGAGTGTCGGGAAGTTGATTAGCAATTGAAGTATTAACGCCAAGTTTACTAAGAATTTCTTTTTCTGCTTGGCTCCAAAGGGGTTCAGAATTAATCAATAACCCATTTATGTCAAAAATAGCAGCTTTGATAGATAGCTCATGAGACATTAAAAGCACTCCTATTATTCATGATTTGTTGCTTAATTCTATCAATTTAAAATAAAGAAATCTTTTAATATAGGTAGGTGAGGTCTTATTTTGGTTAGTGATAAAATAACATTTATATGTTTTTGATAACATTTTTTCATTTAATATAAATGGTAATATAAAAATATGAGGAGATTTAATGAATTATCAAACAGCATTTTATATCGCTATTACAAAGTGTGTTTTAGGATGGATAATTTTTTCTTTAGCGTTGGTGTCTACTGTAGTTTCATTAGTTTTGCTAGCAGAAAAGCAAGGTTTACAAGTGGATGGCTTAAATGCTGTAGCCAATGATTTTATTAAAATTATGGCTCTTATTATACGGCAAAACACGGTCTTTTTAAATTTTTTTTGGCATAATTCACCAATTCCCAGTACTCATATGGGACTTTCGACAGCTAATCTTGGTTTTATTTTACTATTTTTCTCAATGTTTGTTGGTCAAGCTTTGAGTGCTTCAGGTAACAGAATGAATCGTCAATTGAAATTTATTAAAGAAAGTATTGAAGATCATCTTATTTTTGAAAGAGCGAAAGGTACTGAAGTATCAAAAGAAGAGATAGAAGCCAAAATTACTATTCCTCGTCATACCATTTTCCAGCAGTTTTTTATTTTGTATATATTACCGATTATATTAGGAGGAATACTTTACTTCATAATGAATATTTTAGGCTGGTAGTTTTTTTATATTATAATCAATTGAAAAATAATTTTATTGAACAGTTGAATGAAGATCATCAGTAATAACTTATCTAGCAATAAAACTATTGTTTTGAATGTTTTTATAGCAATTTAACAATAATAGCCTTGATATATCAATTAATGCTTATTAAAGCTGACAAGGAAATGTCAACTTCTGTGCGAGCCAGCTTTGACCAAATTCCGATTAATTATTTTAAATCAATTAATTGGAATATTTATTTTGCTATGATTGTTAAATATATTGTTTTCTAATTTAGCTTTAGTAAAGATTTTTATGATGACAAAGTGTTAATTTGAATAATGAAATGAATTATTACCTATTTACATTCTAGTTATTGCATTATTCATTTCAATTCTTGAGATCATATTATGACAATTTATAGTTAATAAATAGAATTTGTATGAAAAACTAAGGATTATCATCTGTAATAAATAAGATAATCCTAATTTTTTCTGGTTATTTTTAATATATTTCTTAGCTTAAGGATGAATTGAAATTTTATCGAAAGAAGAGCGCTTTTTTATTTTACTAATATAGCTGTGGATTAATGCAGCAATAAAATAAATTGCTTGAGTTATTACAATACAAGGCCCCGTTGCTGCATCAATATGAAAACTCAAAATAGTGCCTATTAAAGAGGATGTGGTTGAGGCAATAACTGCAATAATTAACATTCGATTGAAATTTTGACAGAGTGTAAAAGCTATAATTCCAGGGGAAATAAGCATAGCAATGACCAGAATTATTCCTACCGCTTGTAAAGATGCCACAATGGTAAGTGCTAATAAAGAGAGTAATCCATAATGTAAAAGTTTAACAGGTAAACCAATAACCTTTGCCTGATTAGGATCAAAACAATAAAGCATAAAATCTTTGCGCTTTAACAGGATAATCGCGATAGTAAAAGCTGAGATCCAAAGCGTTTGTCTAAATTCAGTTTTGGTAATGCCAAGGATATTACCAAAAAGAATATGGGTAAGATGTTGATCTGTATCGATACGGGCAAATAGTACTAATCCAAAGGCAAACATACCGGAAAAAATAATACCCATGACAGTATCTTCTTTTATGCGGCTATTTTCTTTTAGATAACCGGTCGCGAATGCACAAAAAATTCCTGATATAAAAGCACCAATTGATAAAGGAATACCAATAACAAAGGCGATAACGATGCCGGGTAATACAGCATGAGAAATAGCATCACCCATTAAAGACCAACCTTTAAGTATCAAAAAGCAGGAAAGAATAGCACACACTGTTCCGGTTACAAGGGCGGTAATGATAGCTTTTTGCATAAAAGGAAAAGTAAGAGGTGTTATTAATAATTCCATCAAATCATTCATTGTTGCTTACCTCTTGTTTTAACTGTTTGAGGTGTACAATTTCTTGTCGTGCTTTGCGGCGGAAAGCAAATAAACCATATTTAGGGGCAAAAAAGAAGGCATAAAGAAAAATCAGTGTTTGCAAAGTAACGATAATTCCGCCTGTCGCACCATTAATAAAATAACTGATATAAGAGCCAAGAGCACTGGAAGTAAATCCGATTAGTATGGCAATAATAAGTAACCGCTTGAATTGATCCGTGAGTAAATAAGCTGTAGCGCCTGGGGTAATAACCATTGCTATCACAAGTATGGCTCCCACAGTTTGTAAGGCAGCAACCGTACATGCGCTTAATAGGGTAAAAAAAATAATTTTTAATTTTAGCGGATTTAGTCCAATAGAACGGGCATGATTTTCATCAAAGAATACGGCAAGTAAATCTTTCCAGATAAACATAAGTATAATAAAAGAAATGGTAATAATAATTTCAACTTGTAATACATCTTCATCTGCAATACCTAAAATATTGCCAAAGATAATGGTTTGTACATTAACGGAAATGGGATTTAATGAAAGAATTAGCAATCCTATGGCAAAGAAGGTGGAGAAAATAAAACCAATTACTGCATCTTCTTTTAGTTTTGAAATATGGCGCACCAATGTCATGGAAAGTGCGGCAAGAATACCGGTAAAAAATGCCCCTATAGAATAGGGAAGGCCAAGGGCATAGGCACCTGCGACTCCGGGAACAACAGAATGAGAAAGGGCATCGCCCATTAACGACCACCCCTTTAACATTAGATAAGCTGACAGAAAAGCGCAGATTGCTCCAACGATAGCACTAATCCAGATTGCTTTAACCATGTAGTTATATTCAAAAGGTTGAAGTAATAGATCCAACATGATTTATTCCTTTGGTTGCTTTTTAATGACGGATGCTTGTTCATGGTTGCCATAATAAACAGCTGCTCTTTCATCATCAGTAATAACAGTTAATGAACGAGGATCATCATCATCGTGAAGTTCTGCACCAGAGAGATTAATATGGCGTAGTACACCGCCGAAGGCGAGTTGAAGATTTTTTGGGGTAAATGTTGTTTCGATCGGACCGCTAGCCAGTATAGTTCGGTTTACTAAAATAACTTGATCGCAAAATTCAGGCACGCTTCCCAAGTTATGTGTAGAAACCAAAATTAAATAGCCCTTGCTACGTAAAGAGCGTAAAAGCTCAATAATCGCATTTTCTGTTTTTACATCGACGCCGGTAAAAGGTTCATCAAGCATTAATACTTTTCCTTCTTGCGCAAGTGCTCGCGCAAGAAAAACTCTTTTCTTTTGGCCGCCAGAAAGCTCACCTATTTGTCGTTGTTCTAAACCGGTAAGATCAACCCGCGCCAATGCTTCAGCAACAATTTGTTTATCTTGCTGGCTTGGAATACGTAAAATACCCATTTTACCGTAGCGGCCCATCATAACTACATCGGAAACTAGAACTGGAAAGTTCCAGTCAAGTTCTTCAGTTTGTGGTACGTAAGCAATAATATTTTGTTTAAGCGCTGTTTTGATCGCAGCATTGTTTAATGTTACACGTCCTTTTGTTGGTGTTACTAAACCCATTATTGTCTTAAACAGCGTTGATTTGCCACTACCATTAACGCCTACTAGCGCACAAATTGAACCACCAGTAATATTAAAACTGGCATCGTAAATAGCAGTATGCCCGTTATTGTATGTAACAGTAGCATTATCAACAACTAAGTTTGGTTTTTCGTAAAAAATATTGTTACTCATTATTATTGACCAAAACCTTTTGCAATAGTATCAACGGTAGTTTTTAATAATTCGATATATGTTGGAACTGGGCCATCGGGGGTAGACAAAGAGTCAACATAGAGTATACCACCATATTGAGCCCCGGTTTCTCGGCTGACTTGTTTCGCTGGTTTATCAGAAACGGTACTTTCGCTAAACACAACTGGAATATTATGTTTTTTCACAGTATCGATAACTTTACGAACTTGTTGCGGTGAACCTTGTTCTTCTGCATTAATTGGCCACAAATAAGCTTCTTTAAAACCATAATCGCTAGCCAAATAACTAAAAGCACCTTCACTGGTTACTAGCCAACGTTTTTGCTGCGGGATTTGTGCCAGTCTTTTCCGTAGTGGTGCATCAATTTTGCTAATTTTACTAGCATATATTTTCGCATTTTGGTTATAAATATCTGTATTTTTAGGATCATATTTTACTAGTGCTGCCCGAATATTTTCAATGTAGATCAATGCATTTTGGGCAGACATCCAGGCATGAGGATTAGGATTTCCTTGATATTCCCCTTCTCGAATAGGCATCGGTTTTATTCCTTTAGTAACTGTAACGGCAGGAATATGTTTGAAGTTTTCAAAAAAACGACTAAACCAGGTTTCAAGTCCTAATCCATTCCATAAAATTAAATCAGCATTATGTGCTTTTAATATGTCTTTGGGAGTTGGTTGATACTCATGAATTTCAGCCCCCGGTTTGGTAATTGATTGGACATTGGCTGCATTACCTGCCACATTTTGCGCAATATCCTGAATAATAGTAAAAGTTGTTACAACGGTAAATTTTTTTGCGTAAGCGATTGGATTAAAAAGAAGAAGAACAGCAATTATTATTAAACCAGTAAAAGTGTGCTTAGATGAAAGGTTGGATCTTTTATACATAAGTGGTTTCCCGGTAAAAAAGTAGTAAATTGCACTTTAATGAGAATGATTATCAACTACATATGAAAGATGTCAATACGACCTATTATTGTAATTGTAATGTAAGTAGCAGATTGAGAACCTCTTCACAACTCAACGCTAAAGAGGGTCATTTTTTATTTTTATCTTATTAGGCTATGCTAAATAGATCATATCACTAGAGGATTGGTGTAAGGTGAAATTTAAAAGTTGTGGAGTCGTATTCATTGTTTTATTAATTGGCTGTTCAAGCAAACAATCTAATAACCCCAAAATAGTTTATCAGAACGATTATCTACGCTATTTCATGGAAGAGCAAACCGAAAGTGTACCGTCAAAAACCCCTTACGATGCTGTAATTAAACAAGCGGCGCAACGCTATGCGATTGATGAAAATTTAATTAGAGCAATTATTAAAGTGGAATCTAATTTTCGAGTTAATGCTGTGAGTAAATCCAATGCAATAGGTCTAATGCAAGTTAAGGCTTCTACTGCTGGTCGTGATGCGTATCGGTTACAAGGCAAAGCGGGGCAACCTACCACGAGTCAACTTAAAGATCCGGCGATCAATATTGATGTGGGAACCGCCTATATTCGTTTTATTCAAAAAAATCATTTAGTTGGCATTCGTGATCCAAAAGTACTTTATTATGCAACTGTGGTTGCTTATGCTAATGGTGCTGGGGCATTATTACGAATTTTTGATAAAAATCGTCATGTTGCAATCGATAAAATTAATGAACTAACAGCAGAAGAATTTTATCAACATATTCAAACAAATCACCCTAATGCACAGGCACCACGCTATCTTTGGAAAATTAAAAACGCTTACAACTCAATAGCTATGATAGATTAATTGTTGATTTATAAGAAGAAAATTGATAATGACTTTTATCGTACTATATTTTTTACTAAAAATTTTAGCGATAGACTAAACTAGTTTTTTATTGCTATTTCATTGTATAGTAAAAAATAAATTTAAATTAAGTTAATTAATCAAAATTTAACTAGCTGACAATTATTTTGTCACTAGTTTTTTAGCGTTTTATTCTTATTATCCCAGATTTAATCTATTAATTAGACCTGCATGATGGTAATATGCGCCGCTAAGTTAATGCAAGTACGTATTCCTTTTGCTCTATTTTAGGTATTTTATCACGTACATCACTTACAAGGTGAAGTAAGAAATTGCTTTAACTCACTTTTAATAAAAATATATTTCTATACATGTGATCTTGCGTATGGGTCACCACTGTAAATTAAGGATTTTAAATGCCAGTTATTACTCTTCCTGACGGAAGTCAACGTCAATATGAGCATGCTGTTTCAGTAATGGATATTGCAAAGGATATTGGCTCAGGTCTTGCAAAAGCTTGTTTAGCCGGTCGTGTTAATGGTGAACTTGTTGATGCGAGTGATATAATTAATAGTGATGCTCAATTAGCCATTATTACTAGTAAAGATCTTGATGGTTTAGGGATTATTCGTCACTCATGCGCACATTTACTTGGTCATGCGATTAAACAATTATGGCCAACGACTAAAATGGCAATTGGTCCTATCATTGAAAATGGTTTTTATTATGACGTTGATCTGGAACACGCTTTAACCCAGGAAGATTTAGAAAAACTTGAGCAGCGCATGCACGAACTTGCTGAAACGAACTATGATGTTATCAAAAAGCGGGTTAGTTGGCAGGAAGCTAGGGATACGTTTGTTGCTCGAGGTGAGGATTATAAAGTTAAAATTTTGGATGAAAATATTAATAAAAATGATCATCCTGGACTTTATTATCATGAAGAATATATTGATATGTGTCGTGGGCCGCATGTCCCTAATATGCGTTTTTGTCATTACTTCAAATTACAAAAAGTGGCTGGTGCATATTGGCGCGGTAATAGCGATAATAAAATGCTACAAAGGATCTATGGAACAGCCTGGGCTGATAAAAAACAATTAGCTGCTTATTTATTACGTTTAGAAGAAGCGGCTAAGCGAGATCATCGTAAGATAGGTAAGCAACTTGATCTTTATCATATGCAGGAAGAAGCTCCAGGTATGGCGTTTTGGCATAATGATGGTTGGGTAATATTTCGTGAATTGGAAACCTTTATCCGGACTAAATTGACTGAATATCAATACCAAGAAGTAAAAGGTCCATTAATGATGGATCGGATTCTTTGGGAAAAAACAGGTCACTGGGAAAACTATAAAGAAAACATGTTTACCACATCATCGGAAAACCGAGAATATTGTATAAAACCGATGAATTGCCCAGGGCATGTACAAATATTTAATCAAGGCTTGAAATCTTATCGTGATTTACCATTACGTATGGCGGAGTTTGGTAGCTGTCACCGTAATGAGCCATCTGGCGCTTTACATGGTTTGATGCGAGTGCGTGGTTTTACCCAAGATGATGCGCATATTTTTTGTACTGAAGATCAGATTTTAACTGAAGTAAAAAGTTGCATTAAAATGATTTATGATGTGTATGCAACCTTTGGTTTTGAAAAAATTGCCGTTAAACTGTCAACCCGGCCAGAAAAACGAATAGGCACTGATGCTCAATGGGATCGCGCAGAAACCGATCTTGCCAAGGCACTGGGGGATATTGTATTTGATTATCAACCCGGTGAAGGTGCATTTTATGGGCCTAAAATTGAATTTACCCTGTATGATTGTTTGGATCGGGCTTGGCAATGTGGTACTGTACAGCTCGATTTCTCATTACCGGGTCGCTTAGGTGTTTCCTATGTGGATGAAAATAATGAACGTCAGGTACCAGTAATGATCCATCGTGCTGTTTTAGGATCACTTGAACGTTTTATTGGGATTTTAACTGAGCATTATGCCGGTTTCTTCCCAACCTGGTTAGCGCCATTACAAATTGTTATAATAAATATCACAGATGCACAGGCTGATTTTGTACAAAAAATAGTAGAAAAATTGAGTAATTTTGGTATTCGTGCAAAAGCGGACTTGAGAAACGAGAAAATAGGCTTTAAAATTCGTGAGCATACTTTGCGTCGTGTTCCTTATATGCTAGTTTGTGGTGATAAAGAAGTTGAATCGGATCAGGTATCTGTTCGAACCCGTAATGGTAAAGATTTAGGAACATTTGACGTCACAGAATTTGCAGAAAGAGTGCTTGATGAAATTCGCACTCGTCGTATTTATCAACTGGAGGAATAAGGTATTAAAGGCGGAAAAAGAATTCAAACGGCGCGCCCGAATCGTATTAATACGGAGATTCGTGCTTCTGAAGTTCGTTTAACTGGTTTAGATGGCGAGCAGATTGGTATTATCAGTCTAAAAGAAGCTCTTGAAAAAGCCGAGGAAGCTGGTGTTGATTTAGTCGAAATCAGTCCAAATGCCGAGCCGCCGGTTTGCCGTATTATGGATTACGGCAAGTTCCTCTATGAGAAGAGTAAATCGCTCAAAGAGCAAAAAAAGAAACAAAGAGTTATTCAGGTAAAGGAAATTAAATTCCGACCTGGTACAGATGAAGGTGATTATCAGGTCAAACTACGCAACCTGATTCGCTTTCTGGATGATGGTGATAAAGCCAAAATCACGTTACGGTTTCGTGGTCGTGAAATGGCGCACCAACAAATCGGTATTGATATGCTTAATCGTATCAAAAACGATTTGGATGAGATGTCAGTCGTCGAATCTTTTCCAAGCAAGATCGAAGGCCGTCAGATGATCATGGTGCTTGCACCGAAAAAGAAATAGTTAGGTAATCAAGTAATAGCGTTCTATCTAGATGGAAAACTATTCGCCTAGCTAGTTACAATTAACAATGCGAAGTGGATATTTAAAATGCCAAAGATCAAAACAGTACGTGGTGCGGCAAAGCGTTTTAAAAAAACTGCCAGTGGTGGTTTTAAACGTAAGCACGCTAACCTTCGTCATATTCTGACTAAAAAGTCAACTAAGCGTAAGCGTCATTTACGACCAAAAACCATGGTTTCTAAAGGTGACCTGGGTTTGGTAGTGGCTTGTTTGCCATACGCATAAGTTTGAATTTTTTAGTTTAAGATTATCGAATTTAATTCGAAGTGATAGGAGGTATATATGGCTCGCGTAAAACGTGGTGTAATAGCCCGCGCCCGTCACAAAAAAATATTAAAGCAAGCGAAAGGTTACTATGGTGCTCGTTCGCGTGTTTATCGTGTTGCTTTCCAGGCGGTAATTAAAGCCGGTCAGTATGCCTATCGTGACCGTCGTCAGCGTAAGCGTCAGTTCCGCCAATTGTGGATCGCACGTATTAATGCTGCTGCTCGTCAGAATGGTTTGTCTTATAGTCGTTTTATTAATGGTTTGAAGAAAGCCTCAATTGAAATTGACCGTAAAATCTTATCTGATATTGCTGTTTTTGATAAAGTTGCATTTGCAGCATTAGTCGAGAAGGCAAAAAGCGCGTTAGCTTAAATCAGTTAAATTAAGGGGGACTTAGCTCCCTCTTTTTTATTATCGATGACCCGTTGTATTATAAGTAAGAGTTATTTTATGAATAGCTGCTTAAAGATGAAAATTGTTTTTTTTCGTTTCTTTTTTTATTTTAGTACCTAAAATTTGGGGCTTTCGCGCATTTAAGAAAAGAAACGAAAAACCGCGATAAGCCTCCAAATGGAGGCTTTTTTGTTAGTAATTGCTAAAAAATTTTATTTTCAACAATGATTAGACCAAAGGGTCGTAAGAAGAGGGAACAATGCCACATCTCATCGAGTTGGTTGCGCAGGCAAAAGCAGCCATAGAAAAAGCTCAGGATGTTGCTGCGTTGGATTCAGTGCGTGTTGAGTTTTTAGGTAAAAAAGGCCATTTAACACAACAGATGTCAACGTTGCGTGATCTACCTGCAGAAGAACGCCCTGCAGCAGGAGCAGTTATTAATCAGGCGAAACAACAAGTTCAGAATTCATTGAATATACGTAAAGAGCAGTTAGAAAATACGATATTGAATGCTCGATTAGCGGCAGAAAAAATAGATATTTCATTGCCAGGTCGCCAGATCGAACATGGTAGTCTTCATCTAGTAACCCGTACCATTGATCGTATTGAAGAATTTTTTGCTGAACTTGGTTTTTCTGTTGTTTCCGGCCCTGAAATAGAGGATGACTATCACAATTTTGATGCTTTAAATATTCCAGCTCATCATCCGGCTCGTGCGTCACATGATACTTTTTGGTTTGATACTAAGCGTCTATTACGTACACAAACTTCTGGTGTGCAAATTCGTACCATGAAGGGTAAACAACCCCCAATTCGTATTATTGCTCCTGGTCGAGTGTATCGAAATGATTATGATCAAACCCATACGCCAATGTTCCATCAGACAGAAGGCTTGATTGTTGATAAAAATATTAGTTTTACCAATTTAAAAGGTACATTGCATGACTTTTTAAATCATTTTTTTGAAGAAAAAACCTGCGTTCGTTTTCGGCCATCATATTTTCCATTCACTGAACCTTCAGCTGAAGTTGATGTGATGGATAAAAATGGTAAATGGTTAGAAGTGTTAGGTTGTGGCATGGTACATCCCAATGTATTACGCAATGTTGGCATTGATCCTGACTTATATTCTGGTTTTGCCTTTGGAATGGGAATGGAGCGTTTAACGATGTTACGCTATGGTGTGACGGATTTACGTGCTTTTTTTGAAAATGATCTTCGTTTTCTTAAACAATTTAGATAGGGCAGGATTATCACATGAAATTGAGTGAATTTTGGTTACGTGAATGGATAAATCCAGCAATAAGCAGTGAAGTCTTATCAGAGCAGATGACGATGGCGGGTCTGGAGATTGATGATGTTAAATCTGTTGCCGGTCAATTCCAGGGTGTGGTAGTCGGCGAGGTTGTTGAATGTGTTCAGCATCTTAATGCAGATAAGTTACGGTTAACAAAGATCAATATTGGCACTGAACAGTTACTCAATATTGTCTGTGGAGCACCAAATTGTCGTCAAGGGTTAAAAGTCGCTGTGGCAACAATTGGCGCGGTTTTACCCGATAATTTTAAAATAAAAGCGACAAAACTCCGCGGTGAGCTTTCTGAAGGTATGCTTTGTTCTTATTTTGAACTTGGCATTTCGGATGATCATACTGGTATTATTGAGCTACCACAGGACGCGCCTATTGGTACCGATATTCGTAACTACTTGCAACTAGATGACCATATTTTTGATGTAAGCTTGACACCGAATCGAGCTGATTGTTTAAGTATTTTAGGTATCGCTCGCGATATTGCAGCTATCAATAACCTAGAGTTAAATACGATAGAAATTGAACCAGTTAAAGCCACTGATGCTAGTGTTTTTCCGATTCAGGTGGAAGCGCCTATGGCATGCCCACGCTTTTTAGGACGAGTAATAAAAGGCATCGATGTTACAGCGCAAACCCCTAGCTGGATGAGAGAAAAATTACGTCGAGGGGGGATCCGTAGTATTGATCCGGTGGTTGATATTACTAATTTTGTGTTATTAGAATTAGGTCAACCATTGCATGCTTATGATCTTGATCGCTTAAATGGCATGATCATTGTTCGAATGGCAAAACAGGATGAAACATTAGTTTTGCTCGATGACAGCAAGGTAACTTTGAAGCCAGATACTTTAGTCATTGCCGATGAGAAGAATGCCTTAGGAATTGCCGGTATTTTTGGTGGCAAGCACTCCAGCGTTAATGAAAAAACCACTAATATTCTGTTAGAGAGTGCTTTTTTCGATCCACTGTCGATTGCTGGCCGGGCACGTAATTATGGTCTGCATACTGAGGCTTCACACCGTTTTGAGCGGGGCGTTGATCCACAGCTGCAATATAAAGCTATGGAACGTGCGACTAGATTAATCGTTGAAATTTGTGGTGGTGAGGTTGGAAATATTATTGATGTTAGCCATCAAACAAACTTACCGAAAGTGGCAACAATAACCCTGACTCGGCAAAAACTGGATCGCTTGATTGGTCATTGTATTCCAGATATTAACGTTACCCAGATCCTTCAACGTTTAGGATGCAAAGTGAATGGTGAGCAAGATAATTGGCAGGTGGTTGCTCCTTCTTGGCGTTTTGATATGCAAATTGAAGAAGATCTGATTGAAGAAGTAGCCCGTGTTTATGGTTATAATAATATACCTGATGTACCGTTACATGCAGATTTAGTTATGACCCCCCGTTGTGAATCAGCGCTGCCATTAAAACGAGTGAAAACATTATTAATTGATCGTGATTACAATGAAGCGATTACCTACAGTTTTGTTGATCCTAAAATTCAGCAACTACTGCATCCAGATTCTGATGCAATGATTTTACCGGATCCTATTTCAGCAGATATGTCGGTAATGCGGCTTTCTTTATTGCCCGGCTTATTAACGACAGTAATTTACAATCAAAATCGTCAACAAAATCGCATTCGACTGTTTGAAACTGGATTACGATTTGTGCCGGATGTAACAGCAGAGTATGGTATTCGGCAAGAATTGATGTTAGCGGGTGTGATTACTGGCAATCGTTATGAAGAGCACTGGTCACAAGAAAAACGCGCTGTGGATTTTTTTGATATCAAAGGTGACGTCGAAGCAATACTGGCATTAACCGGAAAATTAGACAATATTATTTATAAGGCTCATTCTGATCCTGCACTTCATCCTGGACAAAGCGCTGCGATTTATCTGAATAATGATTATATTGGATATATAGGCGTTATTCACCCTGAACTGGAAAATAAGCTAGATTTGAATGGTCGGACACTTGTTTTTGAATTGCTGTGGGATACTGTTGCAGAGCGTGTTGTTCCTAAAGCAAATATGATTTCACGTTTTCCTGCCAACCGACGGGATATTGCTGTTTTAGTACCAGAAGAAGTAGCAACAGCGGACGTATTAGCTGAATGCAAGAAAATTGGCATAAATCATATAGTTGGCATAAAGTTGTTTGACGTGTACTGTGGTAAAGGTGTAGCGGAAGGTTATAAGAGCCTTGCTATTAGCTTAATCTTGCAGGATACAAATCGTACTCTGGAAGAAGAAGAGATTGCCGCAACTGTTGATAAATGTGTTGCTGCGTTAAAACGGCGATTCCAAGCATCCTTGAGGGACTAAACCTATGGCGCTTACAAAAGCTGAAATGTCAGAAAGTCTGTTCGAAAAACTGGGTATAAGCAAACGTGATGCGAAAGACCTGGTTGAACTTTTCTTTGAAGAAGTTCGTCGTTCATTAGAAAATGGGGAGCAGGTGAAACTGTCAGGGTTTGGTAATTTTGATCTGCGTGATAAAAATCAGCGACCAGGTCGAAATCCAAAGACTGGAGAAGATATTCCCATCACTGCTCGTCGAGTGGTGACTTTTCGACCAGGGCAAAAGTTGAAAGGCCGGGTTGAAAAGATAAAGCCTCATAAATAATGAATTATTATTCTAAAAAGCCGCTAAAGCGGCTTTTTTATTATTCAATTATATCAATATAATCCTAAACAAAAGTTCGTTATTTTGCTCTATTAATCAAAAACACTTATTAACAAAATTGTACTAACATTGACTTTAAATTTACTTATTATTATTTATTCACTTTCTTATTGATAAGAATTATTAGGGGTTTTATTTTGCTTTTTAATTTACTTCACTAATATGAAATTCTCTTTAGCCAAGTATATTTAACAAATTAATCCGTTCTGATTAGTTAGATTGGAAAGTTATTGTCATGTTGATGTGTAGTTAAGCTATTTTATGATATTATAGACAACTGACTCTAAAAAAATATTAGATGAATTGCTAGTAGGTTAATCTCATGAATGATTTTCTTCCTTTTTCTCGCCCAGCAATAGGTGACGAAGAGATCCGGGCGGTAGAAAATGTATTACGTTCTGGTTGGATAACAACCGGGCCTCAAAATCATCAACTCGAAGAAGACTTTCGCCATAAATTTGGTTGTGTCGGCATGCAATTGCTTTTTGTTCGGCAACAGCGGGTATGCATATAACGCTTATGGCCTTAGGAATTGGTCCTGGAGATGAAGTTATTACCCCCCTCATTAACATGGGTTTCAACCATTAATGTGATCACCTTGTTAGGGGTACATCCAGTCATGATTGATGTAGATCGTGACACTTTAATGGTTCAGCCTGATGTCGTTGAGAAGGCGATTACCCCTAAGACAAAAGCGATTATTCCGGTACATTACGCCGGGGCGCCATGCGATCTTGACGCGTTACGTGAGATTGCACAAAGAAACAATATTGCATTGATCGAGGATGCGGCTCATGCCGTAGGTACTCAGTATCAAAGTGAATGGATTGGTCAACAGGGCACCGCCATTTTTTCATTTCATGCGATTAAAAATATCACTTGTGCCGAAGGCGGTTTAGTCGCTACCGATGATGATGCCTTGGCCACACGTCTGCGATGTTTAAAATTTCATGGTTTAGGTGTAGATGCTTTCGATCGACAAATACAAGGTCGTAAACCACAGGCTGAGGTCGTTGAACCTGGATTTAAATATAATCTCTCTGATATTCATGCGGCAATTGCTGTTGTTCAATTAACAAAGTTAACACAGATAAATAAACGTCGTGCAGAGCTTGTTGCTTATTATCGACAAGCGCTTGCCAATCTGCCGTTAAAAATGTTGGATATACCCGATTATCCCCATTTACATGCCAATCATCTGTTTATGGTTCGAGTCGATAAAGCTGTCTGTGGTATTGACCGTGATAGTTTTATGGAACGCTTAAAAGAGAAGAATATTGGTACTGGTCTACATTTCCGAGCGGCTCATACGCAAAAATATTATAGAGAACATTATCCATCGCTTTCTCTACCTAATTCTGAATGGAACTCGAAGACCTTATGTTCATTGCCACTATTCCCTGACATGAGTGCTCAAGATGTTGATCGCGTTGTTGCTGCTATTAATGAAATTTTTTCGGAGCCGAGATAGTGTCTTTTCAAAATGATTTTGAAGAAATAAAAAAAGTTTCTATCGTTATCCCTATTTATAACGAAGAGCAAAGCTTACCCCAGTTATTGGAAAGAACATTGGCTGCTTGTCAGAGATTGAAACAGCCATATGAATTAATTTTAGTTGATGATGGTAGTGCTGATAATTCAGCTAGATTGCTGATGGATGCTGCTGAAAATCCGGCAAATCACGTTATCGCAGTGATTTTAAATCGTAACTATGGTCAACATTCTGCCATTATGGCTGGTTTTAAACAGGCAACCGGTAATCTTGTGATCACCTTAGATGCTGATTTACAAAACCCGCCTGAAGAAATTCCACATCTGGTACAGGTAGCGGAAGAAGGCTATGACGTAGTCGGGACCAGACGGATGAATCGGCAAGATTCTTGGTTTCGTAAAACAGTGTCAAAAATTATTAATGCCATGATCACCAAAGCAACTGGGCGCACCATGGGCGATTATGGCTGCATGTTGCGTGCTTATCGGCGTAATATTATTAATGCGATGCTACAGTGTCATGAACGCAGTACATTTATTCCCATTTTAGCAAATACGTTTGCTAAAAGAACGATCGAAATTGATGTTGCCCATGCAGAACGTGAGTTTGGTGATTCAAAATATAGCTTGATGAAGCTAGTAAATTTAATGTTTGATTTACTCACTTGTTTAACTACTACTCCGTTACGTTTGTTGAGTGTAGTTGGTAGTTTTATTGCGGCAAGTGGATTTTTACTGGCGGTTCTGTTAATTATTTTGCGTCTTATTTTTGGTGCAATGTGGGCTGCAGAGGGTGTTTTTACGCTGTTTGCTATTCTATTCATATTTATTGGCGCGCAATTTATTGCCATGGGACTACTCGGTGAATATATTGGCAGAATGTACAATGATGTTCGTGCCCGACCCCGTTACTTTATTCAAAAGATAGTTGGTGTTCATCTAGATACTGACGAAAATCAGGAAAAAAAATAATGAAAGCTATTGTTTTTGCTTACCATGATATTGGTTGTGTGGGATTAAAGGCGCTACAGAAGGCGGGCTTTGAAATTCAGGCTGTTTTTACACATACAGATGATCCTAAAGAGAATCATTTCTTTTCCTCAGTTGCGCGCTTGGGAGCTGAGATGGGTTTATCTGTATTTGCGCCAGAAAATGTCAATCATTCACTTTGGATTGAGCGTATTGAGAAAATGCAACCGGATGTTATTTTCTCTTTTTACTATCGCCACATGCTTAGTCAAGAGTTATTGGCGTTAGCCCCTAAAGGTGCTTTTAACTTGCATGGTTCTTTATTACCTAAATATCGTGGTCGTGTGCCGATCAATTGGGCTATTTTGCATGGTGAAACAGAAACGGGTGTCACATTACATAAGATGATAGCCAAGCCGGATGCAGGTGATATTGTTGCACAGAAAAAAATCTCTATTAATGCAACAGATACCGCATTAGTGTTACATGAGAAAATTCGTCAGGCGGCTGAACAGCTTTTGGCTGATACATTACCCTTAATTAAAATAGGTGATTATTCAGCAACACCCCAAGATGAAAGTAAGGCAACCTATTTTGGCCGTCGTAGCGCTGAAGATGGTTTAATTGATTGGTCTAAATCTGCTACCGAAGTGAATAACTTAGTACGAGCAGTAACCGAGCCATATCCAGGTGCATTTACTTATTTGGCTGAGAGTAAAATGATTGTCTGGCGTGCCCGTGTGCTAGAAAAATCACACGATAAATTACCGGGTACAATCATTTCTACCGAACCATTGCAAATAGCTTGTGGTCAAGGTGTGCTTGAAATTCTGACCGGGCAGAGTGGAGCTGGATTATACGTTGAAGGATCGCGTTTAGCGGCTGAAATGGGAATCGTCAATGGCGTGCGAGTTGGTGCTAGACCGACGACCCAGGTAAAACGGCGTAAGCGTGTTTTGATCTTGGGTGTAAATGGTTTTATTGGTAATCACTTAACCGAACGTTTATTAGCAGATGGTCACTATGATATCTATGGTTTGGATATTACTTCTTCTGCTGTTGCCCGTTTTATTAATGATCCCCGTTTTGGTGATGATCAGCATTTTCATTTTGTTGAAGGCGATATCAGTATTCATACTGAGTGGATTGAATATCATATTAAAAAATGTGACATCATTTTACCACTGGTTGCTATTGCAACACCGATTGAATATACCCGCAATCCATTAAAAGTTTTCGAGTTAGATTTTGAAGAAAACTTAAAGATAGTGCGTTATTGTGTAAAATATAATAAACGTATTATTTTCCCATCAACTTCTGAAGTTTACGGGATGTGTGATGATAAAGAATTTGATGAAGATACTTCTCGTTTAATTGTCGGGCCAATTAACAAACAGCGTTGGATTTACTCTGTTTCTAAACAGCTATTAGATCGCGTTATTTGGGCATATGGTGTTAAAGAAGGGTTGAAATTCACTCTATTTAGACCGTTTAATTGGATGGGCCCACGTCTCGATAGTTTACATTCTGCCCGTATTGGTAGTTCACGAGCGATTACCCAATTAATTTTAAATTTGGTCGAAGGTTCACCGATAAAATTAGTTGATGGCGGCATTCAGAAACGTTGTTTCACCGATATTAAAGATGGTATTGAAGCATTATTTCGTATTATTGAAAATAAAGATGAAAAATGCGATGGTCAAATTATTAATATTGGTAATCCGACCAATGAAGCAAGCATTGCTCAATTAGCTGATATGTTACTTGACAGTTTTGAAAGACATCCGTTACGTAAACACTTTCCTCCATTTGCTGGTCTTAAAAAGATTGAAAGTAGTAGTTATTATGGTAAAGGATATCAAGATGTTGAGCACCGTAGACCTAGTATTGAAAATGCGCGGCGCTTGCTCGATTGGGAGCCAACTGTTGATATGAAACAGACTATTGATGAAACTTTAGATTTCTTTTTGCAAGCTGCGACGGAAGAATTAGGTAAAAAATAATGAAGAAAATTGGCTTAAGAATTGATGTGGATACCTATCAAGGTACTAAAGAAGGTGTGCCACAGTTACTTAAAGTGCTCGCTAAATATCAAATTCGAGCCAGTTTTTTTTTCAGTGTCGGTCCAGATAACATGGGGCGTCATTTATGGCGCCTGTTTCGACCTAAATTTTTATGGAAAATGTTAAGATCGAATGCGACATCACTCTATGGTTGGGATATTTTATTAGCCGGTACAGCCTGGTCAGGTAAAAAAATAGCCAATGATCTAGGTTACTTAATGAAACAAACATTGGATGCAGGTCATGAAGTTGGGCTACATGCATGGGATCATCAAGGCTGGCAAGCTCATGTAGGTAAATGGCCAAGAACCAAATTAGTCGAACAAATTAAATTAGGCGTGGATGTGCTTGAAGCCGCAACGGGCGCTACCGTGAAATGCTCAGCTGTGGCTGGTTGGCGGGCCGATGAACGTGTATTAACGGCGAAAGAAAATTTTAAATTTGACTATAATAGTGATTGCCGTGGTACCCATCCTTTTCGTCCTATTTTAGCGGATGGTTCGATTGGTACTGTACAAATTCCAGTAACACTACCGACTTATGATGAAGTTGTTGGCACTTTGGTTAAAGATGAAAACTTTAATGATTTTATTATTAACGCGATGCAGGAAGATGCAGGAACGCCTGTTTATACTATTCATACTGAAGTAGAAGGTATGTCTAAATCGATGCAATTTGACAGCTTACTAGCGAGAATGATTGCAGAACAAATGGTATTTTGTTCGTTGCGTGAATTAATACCTAATGATATTAATTCTTTACCACACGGAAAAATTATTCGTTCATCTTTTCCAGGTCGTGAGGATTGGCTAGGGTGTCAACACGAGGTATAGCGCTTGATGTTAACTAAACAGTTACAAAAAACAGGTGCTTTTTTATTAGCTCTTTTTTTTATTTTTACCTATTTAGTACCGTTAAATGGCCGACTGTTGTGGCAGCCAGATGAAACGCGTTACGCAGAAATTAGCCGAGAAATGTTGCAAAAAGGTGATTGGATTGTGCCTTACTTGCTTAATATTCGCTATTTTGAAAAGCCAGTGGCCGGATATTGGATAAATAATATCAGTCAAATGATATTTGGTAATACCAATTTTGCTGTTCGTTTTGGTGCTGTATTTGCAACTATGATCAGCGCTGGCTTAATTTACTGGTTAGCGATGGTAATGTGGCGTAATCGAAATGTCGCGTTTGTTGCTACTTTGATGTATGTTTCGATGTTTTTGGTTTTTGCTGTTGGCACCTATAGCGTACTCGATCCGATGCTTACCATGTGGCTTACTGCTTGTATGCTATGTTGTTTTTGGTTATTAAAAGCATCAAAGGTTGCTGCAAAGTTACTTGCCTGGGCAGTTATGGGGCTTACCTGTGGTATGGCATTTATGACCAAGGGTTTTTTAGCCTTAGCTATCCCGGTTATTGTCATGCTGCCAATTATGTTGTATCAAAAACGTTTTACTGAGATGCTCAAATTTGGTGGCATAGCCATCATCAGTGCGGCATTAATAAGCCTTCCTTGGGCATTAGCTGTCAATCAATATGAACCGGATTATTGGCATTACTTTTTCTGGGTAGAACATATTCAGCGCTTCTCATCAGAGGATGCCCAACATAAAGCGCCTATTTGGTTTTATATTCCCATTATTTTACTTGGTGTAATACCTTGGTTAGGGCTTTTACCTGGTACATTATTAAAAAGTTGGCGGGAACGAAAAATCAAACCGGAAATGTTTTTTCTGCTTTGTTGGTTTATTGTCCCTTTTGTATTTTTTAGTATCGCTAAGGGTAAATTACTTACTTATATGTTGCCGGTGATGGCACCGCTTGCATTAATGATGGCAAAATATGCGGTTGATTGTGTTAAAAATCGCAATTTGACAGCCATTAAATTTAACGGTTTTACCAATATCGCTTTTGCCATATTGGCAATTATTACTTTGATTATTATGGGGTTATTTGTTGAGCATCCTTTATATACCCCGTTGGAGTGGCCAAAATTGGCATTAGGTATAACGGTTTTTTGCATTTGGCTGATTATTGGCTATTTTAGTTTGATATCCAATGCCAGGTATTGGCTCTGGGGCGCGGCATGTTCTTTAGCCTTGAGCTTATCAATAAGTTATGCATTACCGCAAGATACTATTGATTCTAAGTTACCGCAGCAATTAATTCGGCAAAATATATCTTTGTTGGAAGAAAGTAAGTTTGTGCTAGCGGATAATGTTGGATTAGGCGCAGCTTTGGCATGGGAATTACATCAAGGTGATATTTATTTATATGAAAGATCAGGTGAATTAAGATACGGCTTAAATTATCCTGATAGCCAATTTCGCTTAATCAAACAAGGAAATTTTGCTAAATGGCTTAGCTTGTCACGGAAAGAAGGACAAATTTCAGTGGTTCTTTTATTACGTAGAAATGAAGGGCTGCCTGATGATATTCCTAAGCCTGATCATGTAGTTCGCAATCCAAGAATGGCAATAATGACCTATTATCAGCAACCATGACACATTTTTTTTTATTGATAATTGTTAGCCTGCTAACTTGCATTGGACAGGTTTGCCAAAAGCAAGCGGTGATATATTGGCAAAGTGGTTTGCCGGCAAAAAATAGTTTAGCCATTAAATGGCTGCTAATAGCGATTATTTTGCTTGCTTTAGGCATGCTATTTTGGCTTAAATTACTACAAATTTTACCGCTTAGTATTGCTTATCCTATGTTAAGTATTAACTTTGTTATCGTTACACTGATTGGACAATTTATTTATCAAGAGAAGATCAGTATCAAACATTGGATCGGCGTATTTATTATCATGTTGGGTATAGTTTTATTAAATATATGAAAGGCTACTTTTGGGGTATCGGTAGTGTAATATTGATCACTTTAGCGCAACTTTGTTTAAAAGCTGGAGTAACTATATTACCTGAGTTTAAATTAAATCATCAGTGGATGGATGTTAATTGGTTACTTGAAAATCTGCCGGCGTTTGGGCTGATTTTTATCGGTTTAATTGGCTATGTGCTTTCGATGGTTTGCTGGCTATTTGCCTTGAAATTTTTAGCATTAAGTAAAGCTTATCCACTGATTAGTTTAAGCTATGTACTAGTTTATTTATTCGCAGTTACTTTGCCTTGGTTTAATGAATCGGCGACATTGATTAAATTTGTCGGTGTAGTATTTATTTTGCTTGGTATTTGGATTATTTCTCGGCCTGAAGTAATGCGAAAATAAAGCTAAAAAACTGAGCAGAATACTTATTTTTATAGCCAGTGTATTGCTTAAAAATAGCGATTACCGATTAATAAAAACTTGTTTTTTATTAAACACTGATTAAAGTCTATTTAATTATCCTATTAAGCGATAAAGGTGCTTTATGTTAATAAGAATTAAACACCTGCTTTTTTTATTTTACCTTACTTTAATTGGCTGTTCTTCTTCAGTAAACAGAACAGCTCCGCCGTTAAAAAGCCAACTTTCTGATCCTATTATGACCATCGCTCAACTTAAAGAACAACTATCACAATGGTATGGTACGCCATATCGTTATGGTGGTTTAGCATCAAGTGGAGTTGATTGTTCAGGCTTTGTTTATCGAACTTTTAGTGATCGTTTTGCCATTCAATTACCGCGCACGACAATAGCTCAAACCACTTATGGCACCCGTATTAATATTAAGGATCTTATGCCGGGCGATTTGGTTTTTTTTAAAACCGGCTCAGGTGAAAATGGTCTACATGTTGGTATTTATGATACGGATAATACTTTTATTCATGCCTCAACTAGCAAAGGTGTTATTCGCTCTTCGTTAAACAATATATACTGGCGCAAGGTTTTCTGGCAGGCACGCCGTATTTAAGTGTCATTTTTAGTTATAATAACTTTTTGGTTTTTGCTATAACAAAATGAATATAGGCTGGCAAAATTCTTATGGCTTCAATACGTCTTCTTATTTCTGAATCATTTGATCCCTGGTTTAATTTAGCTGTTGAAGAGGCTATTTTCCGCCAAATGTCAGTCAAGCAGCGGATTATGTTTCTTTGGCGCAATAATAATATTGTCGTTATTGGTCGGGCACAAAATCCATGGAAAGAGTGTAATACACGTAAAATGGCCCAAGATGGAGTCAAATTAGCTCGCCGCCGCAGTGGTGGTGGTGCGGTTTTTCATGATTTGGGAAACACCTGTTTTACCTTTATGGCGGGTAAACCAGCCTATGATAACCTGAGTTCGGGATAAGGAATATAAAGTTTTTCATTATATATTCAATTACTTAAATTAAAATTTTTACATAAAACAGTGCTAAGTTTTGGCTTTTTTCATGATTTTAGCAGAGAAAATAGCTTATTTTTTAACCTACAACCAACTAAAAATATTCCCTTTTTTATCATTTTATTGATTTTAAAAGGTTTTTATTGATAAATGAGCTATTTTTATTTTCTCATAACTAACGCTTATCCCGAACTCAGGTTATGATAAAACTATTTCAACACAAATTATTATTGCAGGACTAGCTGAGGTTGGGATAAAGGCTCAAGTTTCAGGTCGAAATGATCTAGTTGTCCATTTCGCCCATGGTGAGCGTAAAATTTCCGGATCAGCTTATTTTGAAACACACGATCGCGGTTTTCATCATGGCACTTTACTTATTAATACAGATTTAAACCGTTTAGCCAGTTATTTAAATCCGGATCCGAAGAAATTAATTAGTAAAGGCATTACCTCCGTACGTTCTAGGGTAATGAATTTAGCTGAAATTGATGTTCAGATTAGTCATCAGGCAATTTGTAACGCCTTAGCAAACAATTTTTTTAACTATTATGATGGGTAGTGAAGGCAGAAATAATTTCACCAACTAATTTGCCTGATTTACCCGGTTTTGTTGACATTTATGCTGAACAATCTAGCTGGGAGTGGAATTTTGGTCACGCGCCAGCTTTTAGTCATATACTTTAAACCCGATTTGCCTGGGGTGGAGTTGAACTTCATTTTGATATTGATAAAGGAAAAATTTCAACTAGCAAAATTTATACGGATAGTTTAGATCCATCGCCATTAGAGCTTTTTAGCCAAAAGTTGATTGGCAAAAAATACCAACCAGCGACAATTAAGCAATTAATCGCTGAGATCCAGTTTCAATATCCAAATTTTCATCAGCAGCTTATACAATTCGAAAATTGGTTAGTCAATGAAATAGCATGAATCAAATTAATGATTGTTAATTATTAGCATCCATTGCTGGAAAGAGATATATTTAAGCATAATTTTATTGCAAACAGCCGTAAAGTCAGCATTTAGACTGGCATATAATAACTAAAGTCTAAAAATTAATAATTCTAGATTAGTCCATAAATTGATTAAAGTCGGGTAACTGCCCATTTTGGCGAAATTTAGCCGGTGTAGTATTAAAATGTTTTTTAAAAATGCGGGTAAAAGTTGCTTGCGAACTAAAACCGTATTGTAGGGCTATATATCCAAAATAGAAAATTTATCTTCTCGTAATAACCTGGCTGCTTCCAGTAATCGACGTTTACGAACATATTCACCTAAAGTGCAACCTTTTAATTGTTTAAAGATCCGTTGTAAATGCCATTTAGAATAACCACTTTTATTAGCAATGGTATCAATCTTAATGCCTTCATTTCGTTGTAATTGGCTTTCTAGCCAATTAACAATATCATTGATTACATTTTCTGACATGTTCACCTTCCACAATCAGTGGGTAAATAGCCTAACTGTAAAGAATTATTGATTTATTTATAAGTTCTATTTTATGATTTTTGATATTATAGATAGGCAAAAAATGCCATTTGTAATTAATAAAAATTATTATCATCAGTCTATAATATATTCTATTTTATTTTAAAATAATGTAATCAATCAATTAAATGGTTAGCTATTTTGTTAGTAATGGTTAAAACTTTTATTTTTTAGTGTCTGTTTGCTATCATTTTTAACCTAAAAAAGCATTAAAAACATAGATGTGTATTAATTATTTAATAAATTAAATATTTTGATAAACGATACTAAATCCGATAATGATTAGGGTAACACCGCCAATCATTTCGGCTTTTTTTCCTAATAATGGACCAATATAACGACCTAATAATATTCCAAGTGTTGCCATAATCATGGTCATTAGTCCGATTGCCATCGCTGTATGGATGATATTAATTTGCAAAAAGGCCAGACTGACACCAATAGCCATTGCATCCAGACTGGTTGCTAAGGCAGTAGTAATAAGGGTAAAAGAATTGTGACAGTGAATAGGTTGAGGTTTGCTATTGTTTTTTGCATGATGGTAACTTTGATATATCATTTGGCTACCCAACATGAATAATAGACTAAACGCTATCCAATGATTCCACTTAATAATATACTGACTGGCCAATAGTCCCAAACTCCAGCCAATGATGGGAGTGATGGCCTCAATAATACCAAAAATAAAACCAGTTCTTATTGCTTCACGTAAAGAGGGATTAAACAAGCTAGCACCTTTGCAAACAGATGCAGCAAAAGCATCCATCGATAATGCAAGAGATAAAGCTAGGGTTGCGTATAAGTTCATTATACCGTCTCAGTTGGAAAGTTATCCATACACATATTTTTACTTCCAACCTAGAGTAAAAATATGCCTATGGTCTCGCCAACCTTGTCAGGTATTCATGCCACGTTATGGATCATAACGAGTATGTTGACATGAAATTTCTAAATTAATCGCTAATAGACAATTTTATTTAGAACAGGCTACTCCCCAATGACTTATCACAAAAGATATCATAAAAATAATAAAAGGCAATTATTTAAATTTTTACACGAGTTTCGCACCAATAAAAAAACGCGCTATTTTTAAGTTTAATTCAGCATGATATATAAATAGACAAAACCTTATAAATTAAATACAAATTATTGTAATTTAATAAAATTTATGTGTTTTAGTAACTTACAGATTAACCATTGCTTTTAAGCCATTTCTAGAACTTTATATGCCTGTGCGAAACTCGTGTTTTATTAATTTATAAAATTAATATCATTTAATTTTTAATAAAAATAATAATTCTAGTTGATTAAATATATAAGAATAATTAACAATATTATTTATATTTATTTATTATTGAACATAAAATTGTAAACTTTATCTAAATCATCAAACTGTTTAACAGCAATATAAATTTTTCTTTTTTCTAAACCGACTATTAATATTCCATCTTTCGATAAATTAATTGTTTTAATATTTTCGTACAATATATAGACATTATTGTAGTAAAAACCTTTATCTTTAAAATAAAGCTTAGGATAACGAATGAATGTTAAGTAAATAGCAATAATAATGGTAATCATTAATAAATAGGTTGTTAGCTGACTACCATGTTGAATAATATTATGATAAATAACAATCGCGATCAGTATAATAAAAATAACGGCATCGATTCTATTTTTACGCCTTAACTTTATTTTTAATTTTGTTTTTCCATTTAATAAGTTAACAATCAATTCTTCATAGATAGCATAAGTTAGCATTAGTAGGATCAAGACAGTCAATACAATATTATTCATATTCATATTCATAAGCAAAGACTCCAATCGATTATTAATCTGCTGTAAAGATAAAATTAAAAACGGGAGGTTGCAACCTCCCGCAATTGACAATTAAGAAGTTGAGTCTGTTAGCCTAAAAATCCAGCCCAATAGCCAACAATGCCTAGAATAAAGAAACCAATGATAATCCATAGTGGATTAACCTTGCGTCTCAATAACCACATACAACCAAAGGTTAGTAATAATGGCACTAAACCCGGCATTAATTGATTAAGGATAGTTTGTACGGTGGTAATTGTTACCTCACCAGTATTGGGATTTTTTATCTCTGATACGACTAAAGGGATATTAACATTAGTCCACTTATTGACTAATGCGCCCATGACAAATAGCCCTAGGATAGAAGCACCTTCGGTCATTTTTTGTAAAAAGCCACCCCCCATGTCATGAACAATATCGAGCCCTTTTTTATAGCCATAGGTAACACCGTAATAACGGGTTAATAAGCGAACTAAATTAAACAAAATAAAAAATAGTAGCGGTCCTAGTAGACTACCTGACATTGCAATTCCGGCGCCTAGAGCCGCAAAAACTGGACGTACTGTGCCCCAAAAAATAGGGTCACCAACGCCCGCTAGAGGGCCCATTAAACCTACTTTGATGCCATTAATTGCACCATCATCGATATCCGCGCCATTAGCTCTTTGCTCTTCCATCGCTATGGTGACACCTAAAACAGGCGCTGCTACATAAGGATGAGTATTAAAAAACTCAAGATGGCGTTTAATGGCTTGTTTACGTTCTTCACTGTTTTCAGGGTATAAACGGCGGATCACTGGGATCATTGAAAAACAAAAGCCCAGGGCTTGCATACGTTCAAAGTTCCACGATCCTTGAAAAAGATTGGAACGTAAAAAAACTCCGCGAATATCACCAGCAGTAAGCTTTTTTAGATTTGTTTGGTTTACTGAAGTTGTATCTGCCATTATTACATTCCTTAATTAATCTAATTCATTATCTAAATCACTATTGCCGTTATTTTGCGAAGCAGCAATTTGTGATTGGTTGTATTTTGGACTGAGTTGAATATAGAGAATAGCCATCACAACACCAATCACGCCTAGTGCAACTAGGTTGAAATTGGTAAATGCAGCAGTTACAAAGCCCAAGTAGAAGAATGGCATTAGATAACCTGCACGCATCATATTGATTACCATAGCGTAACCGACAACAACGATCATACCGCCAGCAATATTCAACCCTTTAGTGACAACCTCAGGAATTGAATCCAGTAGGTGTTGGACTTCTGAAGTACCTACAGAGATAGCAACAATTAAAGAAGGAATAGCAATACGTATAGCCTGTAATAACAGAGCTAAGATATGAATTATGGTTAATGCACGTAAATTAGCAGATAATGCAGCGCGATCAGATGCATGTTGGAATGCAACAGTGATTGTCCGAACAATAACGGTCAATACTTGTCCTGCGGCAGCTAAAGGAATTGCTAGTGCAATACCGGTACCAATATCCTGCCCGCCGGCAATAACCAGAATGGTAGAAATAATTGAGGCTAGGGCGGCATCGGGAGCCATGGCCGCACCGATATTCATCCATCCGAGCGCGATCATTTCCAGCGTGCCGCCGATAATTATCCCTGTTTTTAGATCACCAAGTACGAGACCAATTAGTGTACAAGCAATTAAAGGACGATGAAATTGGAATTCATCTAGCACAGAACCCATACCTGCAATACAGGCAACAAGGAAAACGAGTATGATTTGAACAACGGTAAGCTCCATTGTTTATCTCCTGTAACCAACAACGTTGGTGAATCTATTTTTAAGTCGTGAATGGATAACCAAAAAAGGAAACTCAGTTTTTTGCTTTTTTGATAAGAGCTAACATATCCAGTTTGTTGTCACTAGAAACTTTACGCGCTTCAAGTTCAATGCCTCGTTTGGATAATTGATTGAAAGCATCAATATCCTCATTATCGATCGAGATTGCATTGTTAACCTGTGTTTTACCTTCACGGTATGCCATGCCACCAATATTAACAGACTTTATTTCGACACCGCCGTCCACAAGGTGTAAAACGTCTGTTGGATTGGTAAATAACAGCATAACGCGTTCACCGGCATACTTAGGATTATTGTAGACACGAATACATTTTTCTACGTCGACTACATGCGCAGTGACACCCGGTGGTGCAACTTGTTTTAATAAGGTGGAACGAACATGATCTTTAGCAACTTCATTACTGACTACGATAATACGTTTAACTTTTGTCTCTTTGGTCCAGCGAGTAGCCACTTGACCATGAATTAAGCGATCATCAATTCGTGCAAGGGCAATAAACATATGGCCTTGCGTAGCTGAATTGGTTACCTTAGGAGGGGGAGTTGGCGTCGGTGAATTTTGCGGTTTATCGCTAGTCTGCTGATTGTTGAGCGCTTTAATTTCGCTGCGACCGGTTTCAATAGCAGTGTTGACTAATTCACTAAAAGTAGGATCATCATCGCGGGATAGTAACGTAGCAACTAACATGGGGACGTTAACTCCGGTAGCTATATCATATTTGTCTTTATCTTTACTTTCAATAATTCGACTAGCGGCGTTAAATGGACTGCCTCCCCACATATCTACTAAAAATAACACACCTTGAGAAACATCGAGCTCATTAAGCTTTTGATTATATTTTTCAATTAATGTATCAGCGTTTTCACCTGGAATAAAATCGATATAAGCGATATTTTGTTGTTCGCCAATCAACATTTCAGCGGTCATGAGCAACTGTTTTGCAGCAACACCATGAGTGCTAATTATAATAGCTATACTCACTACTTTTCCCCTTAAGAAGTAGGTTAAATAATAAAAATGATTATTAGAGTGTACTCTCCGTTGACGGATGAATACAATCAAATAATCACTAATATGAATAGTTTTTCATGTTATAAAGCATTAACCATTATTGAAACTAATTAATTAGTTTATAGATTATCATTTAAATATAAGAAAAAATATGCTGCTGATTAGAAAATTTAAAATACATATAAATATATTTAGAGAAAGATAATTTTTATCAAGCAAGTTGATTTTGTTATAGTTGTTATTATCTTGTATGAAATAATAGAATTTAATTTGTAATTCTATAGATATAAACTGTACTTTAATACAGGTAAGATTTTTAACTAATTGGCTATAAAAATGTGTAATAAATAAAAATAACCCTTTTTATGGAAAGGGTTATAAACGATAAGGAATATATTTTAAGATGCGTGATAAATTAATCACACTGAACTTTAATAGCTAAACCTCCGCGAGAAGTTTCACGGTATTTAGCATTCATATCTTTACCTGTTTCATACATGGTCTCGATAACTTTATCTAAAGAAATTCGGGGTTCACTTGTTCTACGTAATGCCATTCTTGCCGCATTAATAGCTTTTACTGACGCAATTGCATTACGTTCAATGCAAGGGACTTGAACTTGTCCTGCAACCGGGTCACAGGTAAGACCTAAATTATGCTCCATACCAATTTCAGCGGCAATACAGACTTGTTCAGGATTACCACCCAGCAATTCCGTTAATCCAGCAGCGGCCATTGAACAGGCAACACCGACTTCACCTTGGCAGCCGACTTCAGCACCTGATATAGAGGCATTCATTTTGTAAAGAATACCAATTGCCCCTGAAGCTAAAAAGTAACGATTGTAAAGAGCCGGTGTAATAGGTTCTATACAATGATCATAGTAAGCTAACACAGCAGGAACGATGCCGCAGGCACCATTAGTGGGTGCTGTTACGACACGACCACCGGCGGCATTTTCTTCGTTGACCGCTAATGCAAACATATTGATCAGATCAACGACATCCATTGGGTCATTGGACATTTTTTGGGAAGCGGTCAGCATGCGATGTAATGCCGGCGCGCGTCGGGGGACGCGAAGCGGGCCGGGTAAAATACCTTCAGTATTAAGCCCTTTATCGATACAAGCCTGCATGGTATGCCAAATATTGGCAAAATAGTGGTCAATTTCTTCTTTCGTATGCAGCGCTAATTCGTTTTTCATCATAAGACTAGAAACAGATAAACCGGTTTTCTTACAATGAAGTAACAGTTCAGCTGCTGAGTTATAGGCATAGGGTACTTTTTTATTAGTAGATATTTGTTGGCCAAAATGTTCTTCATCAACAATGAAGCCGCCACCTATCGAGTAATATGTTTTACTGAATATTTGCTTATCATTATTGAAAGCGGTAATGGTCATACCATTTTCATGTAATGGTAAATTATTATAATGAAAATTTATCCCGCCTTGGCGTGGAAAATCAACATAATGGCTTGTATTTGCTAAAGATAAACGTTCAGTTTGCTCAACATTGGCAATAAAATCTGCAATTGATTCAATATCAATGGTTGCTGGCAAATTACCCGCTAAACCCATAATAATAGCAATATCAGTATGATGTCCCTTTCCGGTTAATGAAAGTGAACCATAAATATCAACAGCGATACGAGTGACGGAGGAAAGTAAATTTTTTTCTACCAATTGATCGACAAATTCTTTACCCGCTTTCATTGGACCAACGGTATGAGAACTGGATGGGCCAATACCTACTTTAAACATATCGAAAACACTGATCACTAAGAACCCCCTGGAAAAATAAAAACGATAAAGTAATCACTTAAGACTAAATGTTATGGTTGTAATATTACCGTGTTATAATAGATTGCCAGTTTATCGTTTTTTTTGAAATATACTAGTAGCAGTGAATAAAATGTAAAATAAAAAGATTTCTTATTTTTTGCCTATTTTAAACAAGTTGTAGGGCCAATTTATTGAGAATTGTTGCAGTTAATCCCCAAATTAGATATTGATTGTAGCGATAAAAGAACAGACGCTTTTTATGGCCTGCATTATTGATCATAATGGAATGATGATGAGTTAAGGTGAGGGCGAGCTTCAGTGGGACTTCAAAAATAGCGGCTACTTCGGCTGGATTTTTGTAATAAGAAACCTTTGTTGATAGTAATCCAACAATAGGCGTCACTAAATAGCCACTATGGCTTTTTATTGGCTGCATTTTTCCGAGGATCTGCACCTGATTTGGCAAAATATTAATTTCTTCATAAGATTCACGTAAGGCCGTTTCAATTAAATTATGATCATCCGGTTCACGAGCGCCACCAGGAAAAGAAATCTGACTAGCATGAAGGCGCAAGTTATCAGTTCTTTTGGTAAATAGCAGAGTGGGTTCAGGTTTGCAAATAATGGGTAATAGTACAGCGGCACTTTTTTTTGCGCTATCGGTATTAACAGGTTGAGCGGTATCAGTGGCGATAGGTAATATTAATTCAAATCGGTTAATAAAATTATCTAACATATTCATTAACATTGATTATTTTCTAATACGGGTAATATTCTACTCAGTTTATCAAAAGTCTCTTGATACTCTTTTTCGGCGGTACTATCTGCCACAATTCCACCGCCTGCCCAACAATAAAGGTTTTGATTTTCAGTTAATAAGGTACGTATGCTGATGTTTGTATCCATCGTACCGCAGAAACTGATATAACCAATTGCTCCGCAGTAACTATGGCGACGATGAGGTTCAAGCTCATCAATAATTTCCATTGAACGTATTTTCGGCGCGCCGGTAATTGAGCCGCCTGGAAAGCAGGCTTTTAATAGCTCAGTGGGATGATAGCTAGAAGGCAATTGTGCAACAATAGTGCTAACTAAATGATCAATAGCCGGAAAAGATTCAACCACAAAAAGTTCTGGTACACTGACTGTTCCTGGTATTGCAACTTTACCAATATCATTACGCAATAAATCAACTATCATTACGTTTTCAGCGCGATCTTTGGTTGATAATTGTAAACGTTTTATCTGTTTTTGATCTTCTTGGGCATCAGTCAGCCTAGGCAATGTGCCTTTGATTGGACGGGTTTGAATTGAATTGTCGTTCAGCCAAAGAAAACGTTCAGGGGATACACTGAGCACGCAATGTTGTTCTAAACGAATGAAGGCGGAGAAGGGTGCCTGATTATTTTGATTAAGTTTAAGAAACGCTTCCCATTCATTACCCTGATATTTGGCTTTAAAACGTTGCGCTAAATTAATTTGGTAACAATCACCATCGCGCAAATATTGATGAATTTGGCTAATTTTATGGTGATATTGCTGTCTTGACATGTTACTTTGCCATGGTTCACACATTTGAAACTGTTCAGTTGGTATTTTCGTTTGGTTTTCTAACCATGACAAGCGTTGTTCAACATTTTGATAACTGAGCAAAGTTACTATTTTTTTATGGTGATCAACAATTAATGCCCAAAGATAAACACCGATCGCCATATCGGGAAAGCTTAATTCTTTCTTAGCAAGCTCCGGCAGAATTTCTATTCGCCGGCCTAAATCATAGCCCCATATACCTAAAGCTCCGCCTTGGAAAGGAAGATCGCTATTCACTGTGAAAGTGAGATTCAAATGTTGCATTTCACTTTTTAATAGCTCAAATGGATCAAGTTCTGAGCTGATTTTTTCATTTTCACGGTTAATTTGCGTGATACTGTCTCTTGTTTCTAACGTGGTTACTGGATCAGCGACTACAATATCAAAACGGTTATGTGGATGGCTTGCATTACCCGAATGTAATAACATCGCCCATGGCTGGTTGGCGATAGCATTAAAATAATTTAAAGCGGCATCTAATGAATAAGGTAATTGAATTTTTTGCAGGCGCATATTTATTAGGCAACGATAAGGGTTATTAACGAATATACTACCATAAAATAACGTTTTTCATAGGTCAAACTATGCTAATGTTATATTGATAATGATGTTTAAATAAAAAATGAGTGAAAAATAAATGTTTTCAGATATGCCAACGTTAAATCATCAGGAGCAACAAGAAGCTGCTGAACGTATTCATCAATTGATGGCTGATGGAATGAGTAGTGGGGAAGCGATTGCTTTAGTCGCTAAGGAGATCCGTGCAAAGCATGCGGTTAAAAAGCAAACTGGTAACGACCTTAAATAAGAGAAATAACATTTTTTATGTTATTGCATATTGTTGATATGATGGATATGCCTTTACACCTCTAATTATACTTACTTTTCATAAGAAAATGTTTAGGAGTAAATGAAAGTGATGAAGATGCTTTTTATGTTGCTAGCTATGATATTATCCACGTTATTATCTTTTTCAATAACAGCTCAGGATATTGAAATTAATGAGGGAAGAACGGCTAAATTCATCAATTGTGATAATTTAAACCCGCAGCAAATTGGTGCAAAAGTGAAGAATGATTTTATTCAAACTCGCTTGCCATACTGTAATAAGGATAAAAAGTTACTTGGTGGTTCGAATGTAGTTGCATGGGTAAATAATAATAGCATTACAGCAATCAAACATGGTTATAGAATCCCTTTGAGCGTTAGGGGTACGAAAAAAGATCACGAGTTTCGCACAAAACTAATTTGGGTACGCTTTTTTTTAGCAAGAGTGAGCATTTCGGAAAAGTGCGTGTTTTTTGTTTTTCCATCAGAATCTTTATCATAAATAAGATAATTGATAGGAATTGATTCAACCTTCGTCAGATCATGCCAAAGCAAATTAACTAAACCTATGCCAGCAATAACCTCATGTTCATTACCTGAATATTGATAATGGACCATCACTATTTTTTTACTACGTGTTTTGGCAATCAATGTATCATCGGCAATTAGTACGCAAGGGCTTTTTTTGTCTATAGAAGGTTCAACTAATCGCCATAGGTCTTTAGGTCTAAAACATCTACTTTTTAGCCATCGGCTAACAGTGTCATGAGATAAAGGCGATGGGCTTACTTCTGATAACGCTAAACCAGAGTATCTTAAACTGCTTACTTGTAAGAATGTTTTATAGATATCTTTAATACATGGATAACCCGACAAAATATGAACACCCTGATTTTTTCTTGTTTTTAAATTTATACTTCTTTTTTTGGAGATTGCGAAACTCGTGAGATGTTAGCTATCAGGTGATTGTTAATTGCCAGGATGAAACCATTACTTATCAAATTAAAAGCGATTAGCGATTAATAAATTAACAGCAAAAAGTTGTCAGCATATTAACATTTATGGTTATTTTTATATTAGCCTTTTCGCGGATCGTAAGGTAATTGCTCCAGAGTATGAGAAATTTTGCGAAATAGCTTAAGCCGCTTACGAAAATGCTCTCGCAAATGCACCGCTTGCTCTGCTTCAACTCTATCGGCAATAACCGGCATATTGTATCTTTCCTTAAATGCCACACTTGCAGCGGCAAGATCAAGATTTAGTTTTTCCCTCTCCTCTTTTGCTAATTCGGCGAGATTGTAGCTCATACTCGTATTTTCGACCCCATCAAATATGATTTCTACATTAATTTTAGTAAACGAGACATAGTTTGTCTTGAATAAATATGTAACTATTTATTATTTCTATAATATTTTAATAGTGATTGTAATGAAAGTGATCTATTTTAGGCCATTATTTTGATCAAATAATGGTTAATTTTAGTTTTATTTTAATTACAACACCTTTATCATTGGTATAACTGAAGATAATAAAATTGAATTTTATTTAAAAACATAGGAAGTGTGAACAATGTTACAGCAAGAGATGGTTAAAAAATTAAATAAACAGCTTAACTTAGAGTTTTTTTCAGCAAATTTCTATCTGCAAATGAGTGCATGGTGTAATTATAAAGGTTTTGAAGGGGCCGCTGTGTTTTTAAAAACGCATTCTCAGGAAGAGATGGGGCATATGCAACGTTTATTTAATTATCTTAGCGATACTGGTGAAATGCCGATATTGGGTCAAATTGATGCTCCGCCTGCAGAATTTAATTCTGTAAAAGAGGTTTTTGAAAAAACCTATCAACATGAACAAAATATTACACATGAAATTAATGCTCTTGTACATCTGGCATTGGAGATGAAAGACTACTCAACATTTAATTTTTTGCAGTGGTATGTTGCAGAACAACATGAAGAAGAAAAGTTATTCAAATCAATTTTGGATAAGTTTGAGTTAGTTGGCGAAGATGGTAAATCACTATTTTTATTAGATAAAGAGTTGAAAGCAATGTCTAGCGCTGTGCATGTTTAATTTATAACTTCCCACTTTGAGCACCAGTGGGAAATTTATTTTCTCTACTATCATTTAGCATTTTATTTTATCTTTTTTAAACAATTCAAAAATAAAAAACGGTTATAAAAATTATTTCTGATAATATGAATGATATTGTAAGTAATTGTATCTCATTATTATGAATTATAAGGAAATATTGATATGGTAAAGTTTAGTAGGTTGGTATTACTATTAACAATAACAGTCTCTTTTCCGGTAATTTCATCCCCACCCATTATAACGGTTAGTAAAAAACAGTTTGGTGATAAATGGATTTTTAAGCGCGAGGAAGTAATGCTTGAGTGTCGCACCAATGGCGCATTATTGGTTATAAATCCTAGTACCTTAATGCAATATCCTCTTAATAGTATAGCGGCAGAGCAGATGAAAAAGCGTGAAATTATCGCATCACCACTTTCTACTATATTACTCAAACCGGCAGATTTATCACAGCAGAAAATAGACATCACTCCGATACTCAAAACCGCGCAAAATCTTTGTAAAAACTAATTAAAAATTATTGTTTGCCTTATAATTTCCATCGAAATAGTTTTGTTTGTAATTTTATTTAAACGAATCCGATTTTTAAAAAAATTATTAATTTTGTGACTGTCAACATTAAGAAAACATACCGAATATATTTCGAATTTGAGAGAAAGTAAGGGCAATTTAAATTTTGGCTAGTAAATATTTTATTCTATGAAAACAATTAATGTTAATTTAATGTAATAAATGTGTTTTTATTACTGGCTAATTTTGTAACTGACAGCTAGTATTAAATTGCATTTTGTTACGTCTCTATGACAAATTTTAGCGCACGGCTCTCTAGAGCCATTTCCCAAGACCGAGTATTGGAATTAGCTCGGTCTCTTTTTTAATTCTGATATGACTAAACTATTCTCATAATCCAATGATGCTTTTTTTTATCATAGTACTGGCGATAGAGAAGAACAGGTTTATTATCTAGTGTGGCCGGAATGCTTGTATTTTCATCCCAGCCATCAAGTTGCATACAAAATTCAGTATCTGATTCACAAGGGATACTGATAGTGTTTTCAGCTGCGTCAGCCAAGAGTGCATAATCAATAACGTAGGTGGAAATTTTTAGTTTTGCTCTCTTCATCTGTGATCCCCACTAATTATTTAAAATGTTAACAAATCGCTATAGATACTTTAAGTTTTTAGAATAGTATAAATGGAACGCTTTTTCAAAATTATTGGGATGGCGGTAAACGGGTGGCTTTTTTACTATTACTTATTGAAAATTAACAGTTTTAAATAACTTTTATGTTAATGAAAAATGTACCTTAGACGAAATTATAAGCGACTAAATTACAAATAAATTGCGATGAATCAATATTGCTAATTTAAATACAAATAGGGCTTAGGTTAATAGAACACGAGTTTCGCACCAATAAAAAAACGCTCTATTTTTAAGTTTAATTCAGCATAATATATAAATAGAAAAAATCTCATAAATTAAAAATAACTTATTGTAATTTAAGTAAATTTATACGTCTTAGCAAGTTACAGATTAATTATTGTTCTGAAGCCATTTCTAGAATTTTATATGCCCGTGCGAAACTCGTGTAGAATAAAAAGATAGCCGAAAATGATTATCGCCGGTTTTTTTGTTATATGTTATTACTGAAAATGCTTATAACTTTTTTATTGAAACTTTTTTCATATTTAATAATTAGCTAAAATTTGAATTAATTTTCATTTATTGTGTGATTTGACCGGCCAGTTAAATTACAATAAGTTAAAAAACATAACGATTAATATAGCGAATTGTTAACCTAGAGAGATAAAAAATCGCCATATTGGTGATTTATCTACCAGATGAGTATATGTAGAATTTGACAAACGGGATGTTATGGGAAAAAAAGTCTTTTATCATGATCTTTCATGTGATTTAACTAGCTTAATTGCAGGTGAATATGATTTTATTGCCACGCTTGCAAACACGAGTGCATTGCTGTTTGAAAGATTGGATAATATTAATTGGCTAGGGTTTTATCTGAAAAGTCATGATACGCTTGTGCTTGGCCCTTTTCAGGGCAAGGTCGCATGTGTACGTATTGCGCAAGGAAAAGGTGTTTGTGGGACTGCTTTTATGGAAAATAGAGTACAGCGTATTGCTAATGTCCATTCTTTTACTGGGCACATTGCTTGCGATAGTCTCAGTCGTTCAGAGATAGTTTTGCCGCTAGCAGTCAATGGACAGTTAATTGGCGTATTAGATATTGATAGTCCTATTTTTGATCGTTTTGATGAAGAGGATGAAAATGGTCTGAAAGCCTTAGTTGTAATACTTTGTAACCACTTGAAAGCGTGTGTTATACCAAAATATCCACAAATTAATGTAATTTAACAGTTGGTTTGCGTGGCAATTGTCTGCAACGCTATTATAATATCGCCTGTTCATGCCTGCGTTGGTTGGCAAAACCGTTGTAATCAGGAAATTTCATGGAAAATCAACCTAAGTTGAATAGTAGTAAAGAAATAATTGCTTTTTTGGCTAAGCGTTTTCCTCAATGCTTTATTACTGAAGGTGAGGCTCGTCCACTGAAGATTCGAATCTTTCAGGATATTGTGGCAAGACTTACTGAAGAGGATGGTATCAGTAAAACCCAATTGCGATCTGCTTTGCGAATGTATACTTCTAGTTGGCGTTATCTGTATGGTGCCAAAGAAGGTGCTAAACGTGTTGATTTGGATGGCAATGATTGTGGTGATCTGGGATCAGAACATGTGGAGTATGCGCGTCAGCAGCTAATGGATGCAAAGGCTCGTATTCAGGCTCAACGAACAGAGCAAAAAGTAAGAAAACGGGAATTTCAACAGAAAGTCCAGAAGGTAGACAACGAAAAGATCTTATCGGCAACTTCTAGTAAGAAAAGTGAGTCTTCTCGCTCAACGACTAAGACTAAGGAAATAAATAAAAAACATAAACATCATTCTTATTCTAAAAATCAAGCTAAAAAAACTCATAATAGTAAAATGGCCAATCTAGCCAAATTACAGTCTGTAACGGATATTTCTACATTAAAAGTTGGTCAAGTATTAAAGGTTATGGTTGGCCAAAGTATCGTAGATGCGTCAGTGCTTGAGATAGCTAAGGATGGTGTTCGGGTACAATTGCCGACAGGATTGGCAATGATCGTACGCGCTGAGCATTTAAAGTTCTGATACGGAGGCCAATCACGGCATGAATAATTATATTAAACTGGCTTTTGTGTTTGGTATAACTGCAATGGCTACGTCATTAGCAGATACTGTAGCGCCTCCAACACTAATAACAACTCAGAAGCTTCCTCAGCTTCAACAGGAACGCCAGCATGCCATTATTAGCGAAAGAGTTGTTTCACGTTTTACCCGTTCTCACTATCGCCAATTTAATTTGGATGAAAACTTTTCTAGTAAGATTTTTGCTCGTTATTTAAATCTGTTGGATTATAGCCATAATGTTTTTTTACAATCGGATATTGACAAATTTGCTAGTGAGAAAAGCAAAGTAGGACAGCAGCTTGAAACCGGTCATCTAAATGAGCTTTATGCAATATTTAATTTAGCTCAACAGCGTCGCTATGAACGTTTTCAATATGCTTTATCGCGGCTTAATATGCCGCTAGATTTTGCTAATAACGATGTTATTGAAGTTGATAGAAGTAAAGCGCCTTGGCCTAAAACCCTTGAGGAGCTAAATAAGCTGTGGGATGCAAAAGTTAAGTTTGATTGGTTGAATCTTAAGTTGTCAGGTAAAAATGACAGCGAAATTAAGCCAATATTAACAAAACGCTATAATTTTGCATTAAAACGTCTTGCGCAAACGCAAAGTGAAGATGTTTTTCAGTTGATTATGAATGCTTTTGCTAGAGAAATAGATCCGCATACTAACTATCTCTCTCCTCGTAATACCGAACAGTTTAACTCAGAAATGAGTTTGTCATTGGAGGGAATAGGCGCAGTACTTCGGCAAGATGAAGATTATATTATTATCAACTCAATGGTGGTGGGTGGTCCGGCAGCAAAAAGTAAATTATTAAAGGTCGGCGATAAGATTATTGGTGTAGGCCAAACGGGTAAGTCGATGACAGATGTTGTTGGCTGGCGACTAGATGATGTTGTTGCCCTTATCAAAGGACCTAAAGGTAGTAAGGTACGTCTTGAAGTTATTTCAGATTCGAAACGCGGCAAGCCCCATAGCGTGACATTAATTCGTGAGCATATTCGACTGGAAGATAGGGCAGTGAAACTCACGATCAAAAATGTCGGCAAGAAAAAAGTTGGCGTACTTTATATTCCCGGTTTTTACGTTGGATTAACTAATGACGTTAAAATACAGTTACAAAAAATGACTAAAAGTCATGTCACGGCACTTGTCATTGATTTACGTGGCAATGGCGGTGGTGCTTTAACCGAAGCAGTATCATTATCCGGTTTATTTATTCCAAGTGGTCCAATTGTTCAGGTACGTGATAACAACGGTAAAATTCGTCAGGATGTGGATGATGATGATGTCGTTTATTATAAAGGCCCACTTACGGTATTAATTGATTGCTTTAGTGCATCAGCGTCAGAAATTTTTGCTGCTGCAATGCAGGATTATGGTCGTGCGTTAATTGTTGGAGAATCATCTTTTGGTAAGGGTACCGTTCAGCAATATCATCCTTTAAGTCGTGTCTATGATCATATGTTACGTCCAGATTGGCCGGCTTTAGGCTCTGTCCAATATACTATTCAGAAGTTTTACCGCATCAATGGTGGTAGTACCCAGCGCAAAGGTGTTACACCGGATATCGTTATGCCAACTGGTATCGATCCAGCTGAAACGGGTGAGAATTTTGAAGATAATGCCTTACCTTGGGATAGCATTATCCCTGCTAGCTATAGTGTTGTCGGTAATATTAGCCAATATGTTGCTAATTTAATTGCTAATTACAAGGAACGCATAGCGAAAAATCCTGAGTTTAAATATATTGAGGAAGATATTGCCCGCTATCGCGCTATGAAGACGAGTAAAAATATTATTTCGCTTAATTATGTTAAGCGTGAAAAGGAAAATCGAGAAGCGGACACAATTAAATTAAGTCGTATTAATGAACGCTTTGCTCGACAAGGGAAAGCAACATTAAAAACGATAGATGATTTACCTAAAAATTATGAATTACCAGATCCCTATCTTGACGAAACAGTGAAAATTGCAGTTGATCTGGCAGATTTGCAAGCGTAGCATCAGACTAAAAAATAATTAAAATTCATTTTTATACTAAAAAACCAGCAATAGCTGGTTTTTTAGTATAAAGAGTTGGTTAATGTTTAATAAAAATTTTCACATTAACTCAATGTTATTTATCTTTGCATTTTTCATCAGAAGAGATAACTCGCTTATTTAAGTGATTACTAGATCATTTTCGATATGACCTAAATATAGTCGTCTAAATGACATATTAAAATATCGGTTTATTATTTATGTTTGATATTATTTATTTCATACTCACTCTCTATTAGCGACAAATTCTTTTGTGGAATTAGCTTATATTTATTTTTAACTCACCGACAATATTCGGTAATAACAAATTAATTTACAAAGCAGACTTTAGTAAAATCCTGTAAGTTTGGTGACCAAGTCGTCCCATAGGTACATCCTGCTTTTAGATCATGTATGATGGCATTGGTGGTAATAAAAGCATTTCCTTTATAGCCTTGCATCAAAATAGGTTTAACGCTAAATAAGTTTTTTAGTGCATCGACACTTTTAGTCGGGCTATATATAGCGCGCAGTTTGGCGGTAGCAAGCCGCCACAAAGTATTGGCGGATAAGTTATCGAACAGTTGCTTGTTACCTTGGGCATATTTTTTCACTAAACGTTTTTCTTCACCAATTGGGTGATTGGTATGGACAACATAGCCTTTCTTTGTTCCATCAATCACTTTATTACCTTTATTTGTTATTTCTATGGTAATAATTTGGTTTTTTAAATCGACAAAGCTAGGTGAATAAGCGCCATTTGTTTTTAGAGCAGCAAAAAGAGCAGGGACTTTATAAACATTATAAATTTTAGCGGCGATTGCCATAATAACCGCACTAATAGGCACGCCATTTTTTCCACTACCTTGGCGCAAACCTTCGATAATATTTGTTGTGGTTGCTAGTTTTTTTTCCATCACAATTGAGGTAAAGAAGGGGGTTGGAGCATGCACAATTAGTGTTGGACTCTGCCAAATAGCGCCCCACCCTGAATAGGCAACATTCATATCTTGAGTTTGACCTAAAATACCGTTTGACCATCCTATCGAGGTACATGCTGAGCCTTTTTTCGTTATTTCAGCCATTTTTTCAAGAGAATTATTGGTATCTTTTTGAATTTCATTAGCAAATAATTCCTCTTCTGACCAGGCAACTAAATAAATTTCCTCCAGTTTATGGTGTGTTGCGGCAGCGAGCCCTTGCCAAAAATTAATTAACTCAGGAAATTGTTTTCTTATAACAGCCAGATTTTGAATAATCGTATGTTGGTCATTGGATGATATTTGTTTTTTTACTAAACTAAGCTGCAAATTTATAAAATCCCCCATTACATCATGTTTGAATGCTTGTTTATAGCCGTCAACAATTTGTTGTCCACCATGGGTAGATAATCCTTCAAATGGTATAACCGGTGTCATTTTTTGATTAACATCTGTTATATTTGGATGATAGTAATCACCAGTTAAATGGAATTCTGCGCCATTAAAGGTTTTTATAACATTATCATTTGGTATCGCTGTGGCATAATTAATTAAGATAAATAGTAAAGTTATTACATAGATTAATTTTTTCATTATAGTTTCCTTAACAAATATTTACTTTAATTTTTCACTTTTTTATTTTTTACTTTGTATTTATTATTTTATAAATTATTGCTCATGTAAGTTAATTACTTCTCAATTTCACAAAAATACTAAGTTTTATATAATTAATTTGTTTCGTAATAGTAGAAGTTTTTTTATATTTTAATTAATTTGATTACTTATAAGTTAAATATTTAGTTAAAATATTAAAGTATATAATTGGGTTTATTTATATAATAACATTTAATGTTTTTTAGCATATTATTAATGAGGTGTTATTAACTTAATGAGTTGTTATTAATTTGATGATTAATTAATAAAATATGGATATTATTTTTTTTGCTGACTAGTTAAGTCGTTTTTGCTAGCTAAACCAATTTTTTAATTCATTGAGTAAAAAAAGAAGCCATAATTGACCCGCATACGGTTATTTTGTATAGTTTTTAACTATAGTGGTTTATAGAAAACAATAAGTTATATAAGAAAATTGTTGTTTTAAGATAATAAAAATGCCAGTTTGGGCTAGTTTTTTGTAAAAATGTAAAGTTGAGTGTTTTTTTCATATCTGCACAACAAAGGGCTTGAAAAATAGTTAAAAAACATTATTTATATTACTAATTTAATGTTAATCATTGTTAATTAATAAAGGAAAGCAATTTTTATGATGCGAATAGCCTTGTTTTTACTTACAAACTTGGCAGTAATGTTTGTATTTGGAATTATTTTGAGTTTGACCGGCATCCAGGGACAAAGCGTTCCAGGGCTAATGATTATGGCTGGTCTTTTTGGTTTTTGTGGTTCATTTATCTCATTATTGATGTCAAAATGGATGGCATTACGTTCTGTTGGTGGGCAGGTGATTGAAAGTCCGACAACAGAAACGGAACATTGGTTGTTAAATATCGTCAAGCGTCAGGCTGATCAAGCTGGCATAAAAATGCCAGAAGTTGCTATTTATCATGCACCCGATATTAACGCTTTTGCCACCGGGGCTCGTCGTGATGCGTCATTGGTTGCTGTTAGTACAGGTTTGTTAGAAAGTATGGGACGTGATGAAGCCGAAGCGGTTATCGCCCATGAGATCAGCCATATAGCAAATGGTGATATGGTAACAATGACTTTATTACAAGGAGTAGTGAATACTTTTGTCATTTTTATTTCACGCATCATTGCTCAGCTGGCGTCTGGATTTTTATCAAATAGTAATAATGACAATGAAAGTAGCCAGGGTAATCCAATGATTTACTTTGCGGTATCAATGGTGTTAGAAATTGTATTTGGTATTTTGGCCAGTATTATTACTATGTGGTTCTCGCGTTATCGTGAATTCCGTGCAGATGCAGGTTCGGCGCATTTAGTGGGTAGAGAAAAAATGATTGCTGCATTACAGCGTTTGAAAACAAGTTATGAACCTCAGGAAGCTGGCAGTATGATGGCTTTTTGCATCAACGGACGTTCTAAATCTTTTAGTGAGTTGTTTTTATCCCATCCTCCTCTTGATAAGCGCATTGAAGCTTTACGTATGGGCACTTATCTTAATCGGTAAAACAATAATCAATCCCACCTGATGAGGTGGGATTTTTTATTAACTTCGATAGGCTGTTTTGATTTGTTCGATTATTCGTTGAAAAACTTCTGCTTGTTTAGGATCTTGCATAGCAAGAATTTCTTTTTCCATATTGAGTATAGCTCTTCCCGCATCGGCTTGATTTAGCGCTTTTAATATATAGGTTATAAAAGTTTTCAAGCAACTAATTTCAATAGCAATGGTTTCCGTATCCGGTCTACTCGAGCAATCATTTGTCATTTTTTTGCCTCAATGAATTAAAAAATAAAGCAATAATTAATTTGGCGTATTTTACACAGTTGTGGAATTTTATATACGTCTTTATACAACTTTTTTAATTTAAATAATGTATTTAATATTATATTAACTATTTGATTTTAGTTTCTATAATATCTTGTGATTGCAATTATGTCGGACCTTTAAATGGCGAAGAATGGTAATCGAAAACAGGGTTGCTGTTAGGTGCAGCGATTGTTGCCATTTAGGTAAAAATATTTAATTTATCCATGTAAAGATATTCACAATTATTTTATCACTTTTATCTTATACTTTAAAAGTTGGAATAAAAATTTTCAGATGGAGGTGTGTATGTATAAAGTTATTTTAGTAGCTGTTGATATTGCTCAAGAAGAACTAACGAGTAAAGCTATACGACAGGCTGTACAGTTTGCTAAAGTTTCAGGAGCTAAACTAAATTTTATTCATGTATTGCCTATCTCATCGGCAATCATAAATGCTTATGCTTTGGGATATATGGAAATAAAAGATCGTGCCACCCTAAAAGCAGAGGATGATATGCAAAACCTACTTGAACCGATCGATCTACCCGCTGATCGCCTGGGCTATACTATTGCTTTTGGTTCTCCGCGTGATGAAATTGTCAGTCGAGCGGAAGAAATTAACGCTGATATCATCATTCTTGGTTCAAGAAGTCCCAATATAACAACTCATCTGTTAGGTTCGACACCAGCGGGTGTTGTACGTTATGCAAAAACCTCTGTACTGGTGGTGAGATAATAATCAATCATCAAAATTACAAGTTAATTATTTATTATTTTAACAGCTAATTTGATCAATTTTATGGCTTTAGTGTGCAGTATTTTATATTAATGATAAAGGAAACTAAGATTTAGTGCTTATCGTTTGAAGGAGTAAATATGTATAAAATAATTCTCGTTCCAATTGATATCTCAGAAAAAGAACTAATAAAAAAAGCACTCAAACATGCGCTTTATATTGCTAGATTATCTGATGCTAAATTGCATTTCTTGCATGTTGCCCCTGATATGTCTCGTTATTCAATGAGTTATAGTTATCATTATGATTTATTAGCTAATTTTGCCAAGAAAACGATCGAAAGTTCAGAAAAACAATTAAAACAAATAGTTAAGCATATTGACTACCCTAAAGAAAAAATTTCTTACTCGGTGGAGATGGGGTCACCTAGAGATAAAGTTTTATCAGAAGCAGAAAAAATAGGTGCTGATTTGATAGTAGTTGGCTCCCGTCGACCAAATATTGCCAGGCATTTGCTAGGTTCGAATGTTTCGGCTATTGTTTCTAATGCCCCGATTTCGATATTGATAGTTCGGTAGCTAATATTATTATAATGCAAAAAATTAGTTAATTTACCTGCTTTTTAGTTAAGTTAATTATAGTAAATGAAAAAAATCGTAGTAATTATTCGTTGTTGTAAATTAGATTATTTATGAAGAGTATTGCTAATTTTGATCTAAAAAGAGCGCTATTAATTATGTTGTCTGCTATTGAGCAATAACTTAATTGTTATTATTACTATTAATAAAATTCTGCAGGTTTATAGGCTACAAAATCGAATATATTGAATCTAATTATCATACTGAAACAGAAAGGCAGAGAAAAATTACTCGCCTTTGTATTCAATGCGCTCAGCTCCTTTTTCAACATGGCGCTGAAAGTATGTTAGTGGAACAATTATCAACCCGATTAGGTATTGCCTTAGGCGTGGATCAAGTTGATAGCGCAATATCTTCTAATGCGATTGTTTTAACAACTGTAATTAACGGTCGCTGTATGACGTCAACTCGTAAAAATATTGATCATGGTATAAATATGCATGTGGTAACTAAGGTTCAGCATACGGTGATATTGGCTGAATATAAATTGTTAGATTGCGATAAGGTTCAGCAGCGTCTGGCTGAAATAAAACCACTACGTTATCCTCGTTGGTTACTAGTGCTTATGATCGGATTATCCTGTGGCTGTTTTTGTAAGCTGAATGGGGGTGGCTGGGATGGCTGTTTTGTCACTTTTATTGCCAGCGGTTGTGCAATGTACATTCGACAAATTCTTACAGCCCAATATATGAATCCATTGATTAATTTTTGTATTACCGCCTTTGTGGCTACTACAGTATCTGGTTTTGTATTAAATATTCCTTATTTTTCCAATGCATCGACGATTTCAATGGCAGCCAGTGTTTTACTGTTAGTTCCTAGATTTCCATTAATTAATTCTGTGGCAGATATGTTTAAAGGTCATATTAATACTGGATTAGCGCGTTGGGCAATGGCGAGTTTGCTGACATTAGCGACTTGTATCGGTATAACCATGGCTATGGCGGTTTGGGGATTAAGAAATTGGGCATAATATTTTTACTCACCTTAATTGAAAAAATGTTATTAGCTGCCATACCTGCAGCCGGTTTTGCCATGGTCTTTAATGTGCCAGTACGGGCGTTAAAATATTGTGCTTTGCTGGGAGCTATAGGTTATGGTTTTCGTATGATACTGATGGAAATGAGCTTTAGTATTGAATGGGCAAGTTTTTGCGCGGCAATTTTAATTGGCATTATTGGTATTCAATGGTCACGCTGGTGGTTGGCACATCCCAAAGTGTTTACTGTTGCTGCGATTATTCCTATGTTTCCAGGTATAAGTGCTTATATAGCGATGATATCGTTAGTAAAAATTGCTCATTTGGGCTATAACGCTGAGTTACTTGAGACATTAGTAACACATTTCATTAAAACCTTATGTATTGTCGGTGCTTTATCGGTTGGTTTATCTATTTCTGGACTATGGTTATATCGTAAGCGTCCACGAGTTTAATCTTGTATTGAATTTAAGGTAATATCAAATTGTTGCTCACCGGATATTATAATTTGAATATTAAGTTCTTCTTCTGAATATTTAGTAATAATGACCTTAACATCATTTTCTTGAGCATGTTTTTTTTGTCACATCAATTAATTCTTCTTTTAAATGTTTTATTAATGCATTCATTTTATTTCCTAAATGAAAATTAAATTTTATTTTTAAATAACCTATTTTAAATAGTTAGTTATATTTTTATACAAAAAAAGATAAGGTTTTTATAGATATTCATCATATAAAATAAGAAAATAAAATTAAACTTTTTCATACAGTTGTCGATAATAATGAAAAAATTATATGACTAAAATAGTCGATTTATTTATTAATTTTAACCAGGATGTTAATTTTGAAATTAATACATTTTTTAACGGTAATAATTACCGTGATGGTAGTTTTTTGTGCGCCATTTAATTTATTAGCAACACCGATTAGTTTTGATGAAGCAAAAAAATTGCCCGTAATGAAATTTATTTTGATCAAACTAGCGGAAATCAAGGAACGCTCTATTGTGGATGTCAATGGCAATGGATGGGTAAAAGTGGTGGTAGGGTAGATTTAACTAGCTGTGGTTATCAAGTAAGAAAACAAATAAATAGAGCACAGCGAATAGAGTGGGAACATATTGTGCCGGCATGGGTATTTGGTCATCAGCGCCAATGTTGGCAAAAAGGGGGACGAAAGAATTGTGTCAAGACAGATCCTGTTTTTCGCGCCATCGAAGCCGATCTGTATAACATTGCGCCTTCTATTGGTGAAGTAAATGGTGATAGAAGCAATTTTAATTATGGTCAACTAGCCTCGTCAGTTTTATCGCCTTATGGCCAATGCCAAAGCCGGGTGGATTTTAAAAATCGTATTTTTGAGCCTAGAAATGAAGTAAAAGGCCAGGTTGCTCGTGTAATGTTCTATATGTATGACCGATATAATCTTATCAAAGCAACAACAACAGCTATTAATGGCCTGGGATGGCCCTGTACACGATTCTGTGTAAATGCCTTTTCTCAGTAGTGACCGTCCAGGCGGTCACCGAACTCGATAATAAAGCGGCTCATCGCCATACGCGAGTCCCTCAGCGGCATTGTCCATTTCTGTGACGCCGCCTGGATTGCCAGCCACACCACCTTTTTCACTGCGTCATCCGTCGGGAACACCTTACGCTTTTTGATGGCATGCCGGATCACGCTGTTCAGCGACTCTATGGCATTCGTTGTGTAGATCACCTTGCGGATGTCTGCCGGGTAAGCGAAGAACGTCGCCAGGTTGGCCCAGTTTGTCTGCCAGCTCCGGCTTATCTGCGGGTAGCGGTTGTCCCATGCGCTGGCGAACGCTTCCAGCGCCTGCTGGCCTGCTTCTGTTGATGGCGTCCGGAAAGCCTTTCAGACCGTCGACACAGGCGATGAGGATATCGTTCAGACCACGGTTTTTTAGTTCTGTCAGCACACTGAGCCAGAACTTCGCGCCCTCGTTTTCGGCCAGCCACATACCCAACAGTTCTTTCTGACCTTCGATGTTGATACCCAGGGCCAGAAACACGGATTTATTGATGACGCGACTGTCCTGCCGGACCTTCAGGACGATACAGTCAAGATAAACAATAGGATAGACTGCATCCAGTGGGCGATTTTGCCATTCGGTAACCTGCTCCATCACGGAATCGGTGACCTTCGAGACCAGCGCCGGTGAGACATCCGCGTCATACAGTTCTTTGAACGCAGCCGCTATCTCGCGGGTGGTCATCCCTTTGGCGTACAACGATAAAATCTGGTTATCCATCCCGGAGATCCGGGTCTGGTTTTTCTTCACCAGTTGCGGTTCGAAAGAACCGTCACGATCGCGCGGAGTGCGTAGTTCCAGAGGACCATCGCCGGTGGTAACGGTCTTTGTGGAATAGCCGTTGCGGGAGTTGGCACCCGGTTTGGGCTGATTTTTATCGTAGCCCAGATGGTGGGACATTTCGGCGTTGAGAGCCGCCTCAACGCTGATTTTCTTCAGCAGACGATCGAACTGGCTGAGATCGTCAGGGGTTTTGAGATTTTTGGCCAATTCATTAGCCAGAGCCTGCAATTGTTTTTCGTCCATAAATTAACCTTCATTTGATGCTGGATTGAACATATCAAAATCAGGCAATTACACAAATTTATGTACAGGCTCAATAAAAGATAGTATTAATTGGGGACCTGACATGCATTGTTTTGATGCCATTCCCCATAAACCATTCCCATGCGCAGTTATGCATCGGGGGGCAGGAAGAGCAGAATCTCATCTCATTTGTTGGTATCCATCTATCGGTGGTGAAATTGTTATAAATGGTCATTATATTTTACAAGATAGCAATTATTATTATAAATGCAGTCCTTATTTTAAGAATACCTTTAGTAAATCTAAGCATCCTGCAGTACAACTAGCTAAATTCATTGTTCCTGAAAGTAATCTTACCCAATATGGCTGGCGAGATGATATTAGTATTCCGTCGTTTAAAGTAACAGATAACTTTGGTAATATGGATCAATTCTCTTTAAAATTTAATGACTCTGATCATTTTGATGTACCAGCCATGGTATAGATTGTTTATAAGTTAGCCATTTACATTGTTATATAAAACCGCTGTTAAACTGGGGTATTAAATCTCCAACTAACTTTTCTATAATTTCATCCGAATGAATATACAGCCTGCTTTATTTCGCTAAATTTCATCAAGTCTATGGTTATTACTAATTCATATCATTAGATCCTTTAACGCTTACACCATTACCGTTCTCAACGGAAACTATTGTTTTAAAGTTAAGGTTGCTTGGTGGTTTGCTTTGTTACAATGGTTTCATTTGTTATGGTACTAGCAGAAGAGGAAATTTAGTTTGGTTGGATGTTATGATAGAGATGCAACCGGTTTCGATGTGGCATCAAAAACAACGTTCATTGAATAAGATTAAATTATTTATCGGTAAGTTTAATAATTAATGCAATCATAGCATTACTTTTGTGAAAATTAGTTTAAATAAGACACAGGATGGTTAAATATAATATTCATTTATTTTAACAAAAACTAACAAGTCTCCCTATCTAAAATTTGATATATTTTATTGCGTAGACAGCAAAGTATATTATTAATAGCGTATAAGGAAACATATTATGAGCGTGTGGGATGATTTTGGTAAATTGGAATTACTTTGGATAAATATTCTTAATTATGACAACGATGGATATAATAACCATAAGTATGCGACTATTTTTGGTAATGGTAAAAATCAGGCCACTATTTATATTAGAATATCTGATAAGAATAAAAAAATATTGATTATTCCAGATGATGAATTACTTAAAGCCGTACATCTCGTACATTATACAGAAGGTAAGCGATTAAATAGACAGGGAGATAATTCTAATTACAAGCCATGGGTTTATACCAATGAAGATTTAGGTTACGCCAAAGTAATATCGACTTCAAATACAGTGAAATCTGAAGTCAGTACCTATGGAGAATATGGGCAAGTAATCAAACTTTACTTACATGCGACAGAACCTAATGAAGGCTTCAAGATCAGTGCGGGCATAGATATTCCGGGTGTAGGTAATTTTAATACCAGTGAGATGGGGACGATCACTCGAAATGGGCCAGAAGGAAAGACGGGTTCAGCATTTAAATATCCACATTTTGTTCATATTAAAGCCATTACGCCAATTGATTATGGTTCAAAATATAATGTCTTAGTAAATAAAGGTAGCAGTGAAATTTCCAATAAAATAAAGATATCTAAAGTGGGAAATGAAAGGCAGTATTTAAAGGATATTTTTTATTTTAATGGCATCAGTAAACGAGAAGATATATCTATTAGGCCCAAAGAAATAAAATCAAACGATAAAAATACTTTTAAGGTAATTAATGTTATCAGAGATAAAAAAGCTAATTTGGATACTGTTAAATTTCTAAATAATAATCTTCCTGACATCATTGTAGGAATGGGGGGAGGATCATTTTTATCATATTTTGTTTTTGTTGCTCCTCAAGACCTGGTTGGTTTGATGCCTGGTAGTTGTATTTATGGGGTCGAAGAATTTACTAATATTGTTTATAAGTATGAGCTGTCACAAAAAGTTACCAATTACGGTGGCTCTGATAGTCCAAATTTAAGTTCTAGTAGCCCAAGTGCGGCAGTCTTCATCTTGCAATGTAATATTCCATTAAGGAATGTTGGAAAATTCAATTGGTATAATCAAAATGAAAATGCGGTTGTTAAAATGGAAGTCATAGATAGTTATGGTAATAGTGGGATTATTACAATCAAATCGCATTATGGAGATTCTTCAATTATTGATATAACTATCAATGAGGAATAAGTTTTAAGAAAGATATTGAAAGGTAAATAATGTTATAATTAATGCTTATTTTAGTTATATCTCATCCAGAATATAAAACCCCTGCTAGACAGGGGCATAATTATAATCAATTTTTTATTTGCTTTTGCGTATTATTTGCTTTTTGTTTAAATTAGGTTGAGTATATATTTGCCTTAACTAATTTTTCTATAATTTCATGACATAATTTAATTAGCATTAACTTTCGCAATATTTTTTCTCGTACAAAAAACGACTGCAAAGATTTAAAAGATAAACTTTCTTGGTAAAAGTTGGCAATCCTTTATATCCATATTTTATTAATAAATTACCGCCATTGGACTCCAGGTTATTTATCTCTTTAAGCCTTATTTTTGATAATTATTCATACTTTTTTATTTCATTATAGAATGATAACTTGTGTATCGTTTAAACAGGAAAAAGCTATTAAGTTTGCAAAATTAACTTTATTAAAATAAAAAACAGTAAAATAAAAGAAAAAATCCTATATTTATTTGTAATAATTTAAAATATATAAGTAAAATTTTTTAATTATTTTTTTGTAACAATAGGTTTTATAAAAAATAATAAATTAAAAAAATGTCATTAAAGCCATTTTTTGATAAAAAATATTAATTCATTTTAATTAGAGGTCTGATTGTTTTTGTGTTAGATATATATTTAAGTAAATTAAAAAAATTATTAATATATGACAATATAAATAATAAGGAGCAAAACATAACATTATTATTAATAACAGAGAATACTTAAATACATCATTACCATACTCATTTTTTAATATAAAAAATTAGTCAGATTTCTTTTATAAAGAATAAGGAAAATAAGTGAAGGGTTACTGTATTTTGCTATGTTTATTAGTGTTTTCACATTGTTCGCTAGCCGATAATTCAGAAAAGGTCTATCGTGCGGCAATGGAACCACCAGAAGATGTAAAACGAGCTGGAGGATTTTATCCAAGAGGAATGGATGGAACTAGGCCAAATCAGCCACCACCAAATATAAATTTATGGGATCATGTCCATGGTGCCGATACAGGTAACCTGAGTTCGGGATAAGAAATAAAGAGAAAGTCTTGATATTCAAATAGTTGAATGAGCCTGTTTTGTTAAAATACTCTAACAGTCTGGTTAAAGAATAGAGCATTGTTAAACAATTATGGAAAATCTTACTGAACTTTATTGCCTGATGGATGATTTTTGCAAAGACTTCGAGCCAAAAATGCATGAATATTTGCTGACTAACGGTACTAAGCGTCGTAGACGGTCTACTCAGCTTTCGTTGGCGGAAATGATGACACTGGTTGTGTTGTTTCATCAACTCCGATTCAGGCAATTCAAGGTATTTTATCTCTATTATGTCCGCTTATATCTCCGGAAGGAATTTCCTAACTTGCCATCCTATTCACGCTGTGTAGAGTTACTTCCGCGTAGTGCCTTAGCGTTAACGGCACTGTTTGAGTCAATTAAGGGAAAATGCACGGGGCTATCGGTTGCCGATTCTACTCCGATAGCGGTGTGTGATAACTTACGGATCCGCAGACATAAAGTCTTCAATGGGATAGCTGAACGGGGAAAAAATTCAACAGGTTGGTTCTTTGGTTTCAAGCTTCATGTAATTATCAATCATTTGGGGGAAATACTCAGTTTTCGACTCACACCAGGAAACACCGATGATCGGAAACCATTGCCTGAGCTGACAAAGGATCTTTCTGGTTGTTTGTACGCAGATAAAGGGTATTTATCGGCTTCACTGAAACAGCAACTCAAAACGATGGGAATTAGCCTTATAACGAATATCAAAAAGAAAATGAAGCCTATTAAACAGACTTGTTTCGACAAAGCCATCTTGCGTCATCGTTCTGTCATTGAAACGGTATTTGATGAGTTAAAAAATCTTTGTCAAATAGAGCATACGCGACATCGCTCTCCGGCTAACTTTGTAGTGAATTTATTAGGCGGACTGGTTGCATATTGTTTAATGCCATCTAAACCAAAGATACCTGTTGCAGGTACGTATCTTCAAGTATAATTGATAATGCTTATCCCGAACTCAGGTTACAGGTATGGCTCGACATGATTCTTGCTATGTATCGAGCACGACTGCATGAGGGTTTGCAATAAACTGGGTTAACGACCATTTGAATCATAACGGTTACGTCTATCATATTAGGGCAACCCCAAACTTTATTGATGTTAACGTAACATTAAGAAATTATTCTTCCCATGCAGAGGAACTTGAAACTGCTGCCTTAGGTATTATTTATTGGAGTCAAATTATTGGTTGGGAGCGAGTCAGAGGTGGTGTCGTTGGCGTTTTCATCGCTAATCCAGACTACAGAGAACGCTTATACAGCAATTTAGCATCATCAGGCCCTCAACCGCAGCTGGCAGGTTTTCCTGATGGTCTCCCTGCATGGGGGATCCAACCGTGGTTTCCTTTTGCTAACTGTGAATTAAAAACTGCTCCTATGTCTTCATGTTACCCTAAGAAAACTGCTCAGGGGTATGGAGAAGCTATGTTCTGGGACTCTTTTAGACAAAAAATTGCCAAATGGTTTGCTGTGATTTAGCAGTAATGGATGATACATATCATAAGGTAGTAGTAATTTATAGAACAAACATATTCAGATGAATATATTCTTATATGGAATAAAGCGTTAATTAATAGATGGCAACGTTTAAATAAATACAAGCTATAAATATAACAAAATATGCAAACAGTAAATTTTTATTTATTAAGCTGTAATAAAAAATGAGTTTATTAGATAGGCGTAAAATAACTGAATTACAATTCTATAAATTTAAGTTATTACTACAATAGACAAAATTTTATTGCAATAAATATTCATTATTTACTAACAATAATTGAAAACTAAATCTAGGGGGCGAAAGCAATATTCTTTATAAAAATTAAAAAACCATCAAGTTTTTTGTGAAAATTATTATTTAATAAAGGAGTTTTTAATGACAAATTTTAAATGTTTTCTGTTTTTTCTTTTTATATTATCTAGTATATCATTTACCACTTATGCTGAAGTAAGTACACAGACAGAATATAAGCTTCAGGGAACGGTTGTCGGTTATGCTGCGGCACAAAATCCTAATAATGTTTTATGTTATATTGCACACGAGTTTCGCAATCTCCAAAAAAGAAGTATAAATTTAAAAACAAGAAAAAATCAGGGTGTTCATATTTTGTCGGGTTATCCATGTATTAAAGATATCTATAAAACATTCTTACAAGTAAGCAGTTTAAGATACTCTGGTTTAGCGTTATCAGAAGTAAGCCCATCGCCTTTATCTCATGACACTGTTAGCCGATGGCTAAAAAGTAGATGTTTTAGACCTAAAGACCTATGGCGATTAGTTGAACCTTCTATAGACAAAAAAAGCCCTTGCGTACTAATTGCCGATGATACATTGATTGCCAAAACACGTAGTAAAAAAATAGTGATGGTCCATTATCAATATTCAGGTAATGAACATGAGGTTATTGCTGGCATAGGTTTAGTTAATTTGCTTTGGCATGATCTGACGAAGGTTGAATCAATTCCTATCAATTATCTTATTTATGATAAAGATTCTGATAGAAAAACAAAAAACACGCACTTTTCCGAAATGCTCACTCTTGCTAAAAAAAGAGGGATCATGCCAGAAGCCGTAGTGATGGATGCTTGGTATTCTAGCCTGGATAACCTGAAATCAATTCGCTCTCATGGTTGGATCTGGGTAACCACGCTGAGGAAAAATAGGATTGTTAACCATAACAAACAACTGAACAAGTTAGACATCTCAGAAGAAGGAACGTCAATACACTTGCGAGGATATGGTTGGGTAACCGTTTTCAAATTTACAGCCAGAAACGGCCGTATTGATTACATAGTAACAAACAAAGAGAATCCCACCCGTCAATACGTCAAATCTATCATGGATGCCCGTTGGTCTGTTGAAGTTTATCATCGAGAAGTTAAACAAAACTGTGGTATTGAACGCTGTCAGGCTCGCACGAGCCGAGCGCAAAGAAATCATATTTTTCTCGCTATTTCTGCGTGGTTTGAATAACATAAACGTCGTATATCTGAAAAAATAACCCTTTATCAACAAAATTGGGACGTAATCAAAAGTGCTATTACTGAGCAAATCCGTGTTTTATTAGCGTACCCAAATTAGTTTTGTGCGAAACTCGTGTTATTGTATAAAAAGGGTAAAATATTGCTAAAACTTATTTGACTAGATGAAATGATCTGTTCTATTTATCAGCTTGATTTAAGTAGCATTACTATTAGGCAGTATCAATTTAATTGATATAAGAAATTGTACATTCATATAATTAATAAAAAATTGAAATATGAAAATAAATTTTATTATTTTAGCTAGTTGATTTACTTTGTTATTGCATTAAAGTAAATAAGAATAATTCTGCTCATGAATATTATTACTAATATCACGATATTGAATTCCGCTATTAATAATAAGCCATTATCTATGTGTAATCTCAAATTTCCTTCATTAACTAAATGTATTAACTTGTTTTTTGTAGCAATTCTTTGATTGTCATTTCAATAGCATGTTTGATTGCAGGATTGCCTTGTATTAGTATGGTACCGTTCTTATATAAATAGATGCTTACTCCCTGCGGTAGTAGATAACAAAAGCAATATCCTTTTGAAATTAATTCTATTTCAACTAAACCACATTTCGTTAAAAAATTAGTAAAAGTATCAAAGCTATATGGGTATTTTAACATTATTTTTACCTCCTAATAAAATAATCTAATTTACAAATAAATTATCATCTTTAAGCAATATTATGATAATAAAATGTTAATTTTATGTATTAACTAAATAATATTTGTTTTTGGCTAGCTAGATCTGTTGATAAACTGTTAATTAGCTGAGCTAGATTATTGTTTACCTAATTCTAACATTATTGTTATTAATTTTATAAGGATCTACTGTAATTAGCTTTTTTTGTTGCATATCGATATTAACTGATAGCGAGAATTTCAATATATGGTATAGATGATTTTATATTATTTAATAAGATAAAAATTATAAACGGTGATAAAAGTAGATGTTTATCACCGTCAACGTTATATTATTAATTCCGTTATTATATTTTTGTAAATAATAAAATTAAGCAATGGTTATTTTTTTATTTAAATAAACATCTTGCACTGCATTAATAAGAGCTATACCTTCTTTCATCGATTTTTTGAACGCTTTTCTACCGAGAATTAATCCCATACCACCAGCACGTTTATTGATCACTGCAGTACGAACTGACTCTTTTAAGTCATTTGAACCAGCAGCACCGCCTGAATTAATTAATCCAGCACGACCCATATAGCAATTTGCTAATTGATATCTAACTAAATCAATCGGATGATCGGTTGTTAATTGGCTATATACCCGCTCATCGGTATAACCAAAACCAACAGCCTTGTAGCCATCATTATTTTCAGCCATTTTTTGTTTAATAATGTCAGCACCAATCGTTGCCGCCAAATGGTTTGCTTGGCCAGTAAGATCGGTACTAGTATGATAATCAGTTTTTCCTTTCTGAAAAGCTGAATTGCGTAAATATGCCCATAGTACTGTCACCATACCCAGTTCGTGGGCACGTTCAAAGGCAGCGGCAATTTCTTCAATCTGACGGCGGGACTCCAATGAACCATAATAAATGGTAGCTCTAACTGCTACCGCTCCCATTTCAAAAGCTTGCTCAACACTGGCATAAAGCGTTTGATCATATTGAGTTGGATAGCTAAGTGTTTCATTGTAATTCAGTTTTACTAAAAAGGGTATTTTGTGTGCATAACGACGTGAAACTGCGGCTAAAACGCCGTAGGTGGAGGCGACACAGTTACAGCCGGCTTCAATAGCCAATTCAACAATATTTTTAGGATCGAAATAAAGTGGATTAGCCGCGAATGAGGCAGCCGCCGAATGTTTTACGCCTTGATCTACTGGAAGAATTGAAAGGTAGTCACTACCTGCGAGTTTGCCGTGATCAAATAGGGTTTGCATCGAGCGTAAAACTGGGTTTGGACGGTTATTATCTATCATAACGCGATCAATAAAATCGGTGCCGGGTAGGTATAATTTTTCTTGGGCGATGGTTTGGCAGCGATGCTGTAATAGATTGTCAGCTTCCGCGCCTAGCAATGTCTCGATATCGGTCATAATTTACTCCCGTTTATTGATGTTGTGATTGATTGTTATCCATTATAGTGTGAAAAACAAGCTCGATTGCTTTAGTTAAGTGAGTTGGATCGCTTCAGTTTAATGTTAGTTTTAGCGTTGGTTATTAAAGTGATGGATACTATTTTATTAACTATTTATGGTTATTTATTAATAATAGTTGCTGATAAGAAGAGTGGAATTTTATCGGCCACAAAAAGAAAAAGCTAACTCAACGCAGATTGAGTTAGCAAAGAAGGTGGTTCCTAGTCTTACTATTAATTTTTAGTTCTACATTTTTCATTAACTATCTTATGATAATGAATATCGTATTGCTGTGATCTAATACATAAAAATGGAATTTTTCCTTAAATTATGTATTGTTATTATCACTATTTTTAAGATTACTAAAATTGCTTATAACTAAAGCAAACATATTACTGTTTACTTTAGTTTTTGAACTTACTTCATTGTTTGAATCTGTTGTTTGTTATGAGGGTTTCTGGTCGTTGTGCCAGCCAAATTGCGAATTAATAGCGCAAACTGCAGATCAACATCCTCAGGGATCGGGAGATAAACTTTATAGCCATTACCTCGTGCAACTTGAATAGGTAGGTTTTTTTTATCAAATAAGTCAGTTAAGGTAAATTGAATATTCCCTGCTGGTGTCATTAACTCTAAATTATCACCCAGACAGAATTTATTTTTCACGTCCACTTCTGCCAGCCCATCTTTACGTTGGTCGGTGAATTCACCAACAAATTGCTGGCTATCCGAAACAGAATAACCATATTCATAGGTTTGGTACGCATCATGGTTATGCCGACGTAAAAAACCTTCGGTATAACCTCGGTGAGCTAAGCCTTCTAGTGTGGTTAGTAATGAGGGATCGAAAGGTTTACCCGCAACGGCATCGTCAATCGCCCGACGATAAACCTGAGCAGTTCGAGCACAATAGTAGAAGGATTTGGTACGACCTTCAATTTTTAAAGAATGGACACCAATTTGAGTTAAGCGTTCAACATGTTCGATTGCCCGTAGATCTTTCGAATTCATAATATAGGTGCCATGCTCATCTTCAAAAGCGGTCATATAATCACCAGGACGTTTGCTTTCTTCAATTAAAAAAACTTTGTCGGTAGGCTGTCCATTACCTAATGTCGGCTGAATATTTTTTATCTTAATCGGTTGATGATGATGAACAATATTACCGATTGCGTCTTCTTTTCCTTCTTGTACTTTATATTCCCAACGGCAAGCGTTGGTACAGGTGCCTTGATTGGGATCGCGCTTATTAATATAACCAGATAGTAAGCAACGACCAGAATAGGCCATGCAAAGTGCACCGTGAACAAAAATTTCCAATTCAATATCAGGTACCTGTTGACGAATTTCGGCAATTTCCTCAATAGAGAGCTCACGAGACAAAATAATTCTGCTTAATCCCATTTGTTGCCAAAATTTTACTGTTGCCCAGTTAACAGCGTTTGCCTGGACAGAAAGATGGATCTCCATTGCTGGAAATGTTTCTCTCACTAGCATAATTAGGCCAGGATCGGACATAATTAAGGCATCTGGTTGCATTTCGATGACCGGAGTAAGATCACGAATGAAGGTTTTTAATTTAGCATTATGTGGTGCAATATTAACCACCACGTAGAAACGTTTTCCCATTTCATGGGCTTCTTTAATGCCTTTAGCTAAATTTTCATGATTAAATTCGTTATTACGAACCCGTAGGCTATAGCGCGGTTGTCCTGCATAAACAGCGTCCGCGCCATAGGCAAAAGCATAACGCATGTTCTTCAGCGAACCTGCAGGAGAAAGTAATTCTGGCGTAAACATATAATTTCTCAATCTGATAACAAGTCAGTACTTATTCTTAATCGGATAAGTTTTAAGTAGCTAATTCTAACGCCTTATGTGATGAAATCCAAATCAACCGGCGAGCGGATTAGCAAAATTTAATTAAACTAATTCCCAACGATAACCTAAACCGTATACTGAGCGGATAAATTGCCGCTCTTTATCTAATTGTTGCAGCTTGCGGCGCAAGTTTTTTATATGGCTATCAATGGTGCGATCAGTAACAATTCGATAATCATCATAGAGGTTATTCAACAGTTTATCACGGTAAAAAACTTTACCCGGATGTTGGGATAAATATTTTAATAATCGAAATTCCGCCGGTGTTAATTCAATGGTTTGATTTTGATAATGTATCTGATAGGCGCTTTCATCAATAATTAGCTTAAAGTCACTATTTTCTGCTGTAGTTTGTCGATAGCAACGGCGTAAAATGGTTTTAATTCTAACGATTACTTCACGTGGGCTAAAGGGCTTACAGATATAGTCATCAGCGCCAATTTCTAAGCCAACTAAGCGATCAAATTCTTCCGTTTTCGCTGTCACAATGATAATAGGGATGTCTGAAAATTGACGTAATTGACGGCAGATTGATAAGCCATCTATACCTGGCAACATAAGATCAAGTAAAATCAGATCCGGTGGAAAATGTTTTACTTGGTTAACGACACTATTACCCTCGAGTAACCAATCGCTTTGAAAACCAGCGGCCTGTAGATAATCAACTAATAATTGGCCTAACTTTGGTTCATCTTCAACAACTAAAATACGGTAGCAGTGATTATCGCAACTCATACATTTTGGCTTTTATGGTTATCATCTAATGGAAATTCTATGCTAATTTTTACGCCTCCTAAAGAGGAGGCTTGTGCGATAATTTTGCCACCATGGGCTTCAACAATATTATAACAAATGGCCAAACCGAGTTCTGAACCTCCATTGGCGCGATTACGCGAACTTTCAACCCGATAAAAACGCTCAAAAATAAAGCAACTGTCTTGAACAGTATATTTATGGAGCAACGTTATGATACGACTCATCCCATTCTTGGTTCTTTCTGAGAATCGCATTCAGGATAGTCAGCAGTTTGCGCATACAGGCAACCAGCGCCACTTTTTTGGCTTTTCCTGCTGCAACCAGCCGTGTGTAAAATGCTTTTATCACCGGATTGAAACGAGTTGCAACCAGTGCAGCCATGTACAAAGAGGTTCGAACTCCGGCCCGACCGCCAAAAATGGTTCGTCGGCCACGCATGGTTCCCGAGTCTCTATTAACAGGAGCTACCCCAACCAGTGCACTGATCTCCCTGCGCGAGAGTTTCCCTAACTCAGGGACTTCTGCCAGCAATGTAGCAGCAGTCATCATACCAATGCCTTTGATAGTACTTAGCCGCTCTGCAAGCTCGTTGAAATGATCCGTAATATGCTTATGCATATCCTCGTCAATCCGTTTAAGTTCATTTTCTAGTGCATTGATGATGTTACTGATGCTTTTTCTGTTTTGCGGGTGAGATGGATGCATCCGGTTTCTTTCAGCTACAAGCATTGCAATCAGCTGGCGTCTGCGCACCACCATAGCAGCAAGAATCTGACGCTCTGCATCAGGAATAGCCTGGATAAAACGTGACCGCTCAGGATGGCGGTTAATGACATCAGCCATCTGAGCTAAAACTCTGGCATCTATTCTATCAGTCTTTGCCAGATAGCCCATGGATCGAGCAAAGTCTCTGGCTTGCCTGGGATTGATAACGGCAACATCAAAACCTTCAGCCTGAAGAGCGCATGCAATCGCTGCCTCGAGACCACCTGTAGCTTCCATCAGAATCAAGGCTATGTTGTTCTTTTTCAGTTGATAAATGATGGTATCGAACCCGTCAGGGTTATTGCTGACTCTGAACTGCTCAATGTTATTGGTGCCTGCAATATCCAATGAAGCTTTAGAAACATCAATTCCTACACAAATTGGATTTAGCTGACTCATATTACCCATCCTTGCAAATACGTTATGAATTACGGACAACTGTTCGGGTTTCAGATGAGTGGCTAAGTGTATGCATCATTCGCTTTGCTACGGGCTATAAACCCCAGGGACAATCGGATTACATACACCTTGCCAAATCTAATCGCTATTATTATAACCAAATTTCAAGATACAAGGGATATTGATCTACTAATAAGCCTGGGGCGCTATCTTGCCAAATGAGATAAAATCGCTGTTGTGAAACATAACCTTGGATCCTCAGTGAGCCAGCTGAATGAGTATAAAGTAAACTGTTTTCCAGTAAATTATGCCATAGTTGGGCTAAACGATCAGGATCAGCATGTAAAGTTACCACACTAGGTAAAGTGATATTTAACGTTATTTTTTTATCAGCAAATCTGCCGCGATAGCTATTGATAGCTAACTCAATTTGTTGTACCAAATTGATATTTTTTTTTCGATAAACCAGTGAACCGCGATCAGACAGGGATAACTGATGTAAATCATTGACAAGTTTAGTTAATCTATTCGTTTCAGCTAATAAAGAATGTAATGTTGTGACCGAAAGCGGCCGGACACCATCTTGAATTGCTTCGAGCTCACCACGTAATATGGCTAATGGTGTGCGTAATTCGTGAGAGATATCTGCCATATAATCACGCCGCATATGTTCATTTTTTTCTAAAGTTTAGGCTAGCTGGTTAAAATCTTTAGCCAATTGACCTAGTTCATCTCGACTCGAAATTCGCACGCGAACCGCAAAATTACCGGCAGTAAGTTGGTGGGTACCCTTAAGGATATGTTTGATTGGTTTGAGAAAATTTCTGGCTAATAGCAATGAGGTGATTAGCGCTACCAGCAATGAGAACATGGTCACCAGAGAACTGGTGAGATGTTGTTGGCGATCAAAATTAATATCCGCTTCACGACTGATTTTATCAGCTGCATTACTAATAACCCAACCTACGATCTGGTTATGATATTTGACCGGTTTTTGAATAATATCTTGGCTAGCAGTGGGTAATATTCCACGACCTGAAAGTCTGGTCATATTATGATCCACAATCCAAACTTGAGTACGCCAGCTTTTGGTTGAAGATTGAACCGGCAGATCATTTTCTTGTTCCAGGGTATTAATGATCTGGGTTACGGCGCGGCCATTATGATGCAAAAACGTCCAATTGCCGGTTTGCTGGTACTGTTCAGTCAGTGCTTGAGCAATTAGGCTGGTACGTAATTCATTGCTTTGTCTTATATAGCCAATAAAACCTTGCTCAAAACTTAATCTAATTCCCCAGTGCATAGTAAAAACGATCAACAGACAGAGGGCAAAGATAGCAAAAAAAAATTTATGGGTAACCCCCCTAAACTGTACTTTCATTCAAGCCTCGCAAACAAGCGCTTTTGTTGTAGATATGTCTGCAGCTTATCGAAAGCGAGATAAACCACTGGGGTGTTATAAAGTGTTAATATTTGACTAACAATTAAACCGCCAACAATGGTTATTCCTAAGGGTTGGCGTAATTCAGCACCATCACCATTACCTATAGCCAGAGGTAGCATGCCAAAAATTGCTGCAATGGTGGTCATTAATATGGGGCGAAAACGTAATAAGCTAGCTTTAAATATGGCATCATGTGCGCTGAGTAGACTTTCTCTTTGTGCCTGGATGGCAAAATCCACCATAATAATGGCATTTTTCTTAACTATACCAATTAATAACATAATACCTATCAATGCAATTAAACTAAAAGGGGTATTGAACAATTCTAATGCTAATAAGGCCCCTAAACCGGCAGACGGTAAAGTGGAAATAATGGTTAATGGATGGATATAGCTTTCATAAAGGATACCAAGTACAAGGTAGACCGCGACTATGGCGGCAATGATCAGAAATAATTGCGTTTTTAAGGTTTGTTGAAATATTTTAGCGGTACCTGCGAAGGTACCACGTACAGTAGACGGCACACTTAATTGGATCATGGTCATTTCTATTGCGTTAATGGCATCATTAAGGGTGTAGCCTTCATTAAGATTAAAAGAAATAGTTGATGAGGCAGATAATCCTTGATGATTAACACTTAATGGCGCATTAGTGGGTTGCCATTTGGCAAAAAAGGAGAGCGGAATCGGTTTACCCTGTTTATTAATCACAAACATTTTATCTAATGTACTGGTATCTTGGGTATATTCAGGTGCCACCTCCATGACAACTTTATATTGATTCATTGGCTGATAAATGGTTGATATTTGTCGCTGGCCGAATGCATCGTTAAGTAAATTGTTTGCTTCTTTAACATTAATCCCTAATTGTGCCATTTTGTCACGATCATAAGTTATCGCCATTTCAGTGCCTTTATCCTCTTTGTCAGAATTAACGTCCGCGAGTTGGGGCAGTGCTGCCAGTGCTTTACGAACTTGTGGTTCCCAGTCACGTAACTCATCTAGATCATCGGCAAGAAGAGTAAATTGATAACTGGCAGTAGCCTGACGCCCACCAGCCCGAATATCTTGCACGGGTATAAGGAATAAGTTAGCACCCGGTTCATTTGCCAGTTGAGTTCGCAATCGCACAATTACTTGATTTGCCGTTTCTTTCCGCTTATTTAGGGGCTTTAAAGCAATAAACATGAAACCGCTATTCATTCTGCTGCCACCAATAAAACCGGTCACATTGTCAATGCTAGGATCCATATCCAACTGCGTCATAAAACGGGTCATTTTAGTTTTCATGGATTGAAAAGAGATACTCTGATCGGCCCGTACATAACCTAGTAACCGGCCAGTGTCCTGTTCGGGGAAGAATGTTTTTGGGATACTGATATAAAGATAAATATTTAAACCGATAGTGGCGAGTAAAACTAACAATACATTTCGTTGATGAGCTAAAACCCAATTTAATGTGACACTGTAACTTTGTTGTATTTTTAATAATAACCGGCCAAAGCCCCTTATCTTATGGGTACTAAATTTTTTACTTTCTTTTAATAGATAAGCACACATCATGGGGGTCAGGGTAAGTGAAACAAATAATGAGATCAAAATTGCTGTGGCTAAGGTAATGGCAAATTCATGGAAAAAACGGCCAACTAGTCCTCCCATAAAGAATAGCGGGATAAAAACGGCAATTAAAGAAATACTCATCGACAATACGGTAAAACCAACCTCACTAACACTGATAATGGCAGCTTTATGCGGTGTTAAACCGTTTTCGATGTGGCGCATAATGTTTTCAATTACCACAATGGCATCGTCGACAACAAAACCGGTCGCGACCGTTAATGCCATTAGTGATAGATTATTAAGGCTGAAACCACATAAATACATCGCTGAAAAACTACCAATTAGTGAAACGGGTACCACAATAGCGGGAATAATTGTTGCCCGGCCAGAACGTAAGAATAGGAAAACCACTAAGATCACTAAACCGATCGCAATCGTTAATGCTCGCTCAACTTCTGTCAGCGAGGCTCGAATGGTCGGGGTTCTATCTTGGGCAATGGCTAAATCAATACTTGCTGGTAGCATTTTTCTAAGTTCAGGTAGCTCAGCACGAATACGATCGACGGTAGCGATAATATTGGCGCCAGCCTCGCGTCGAATGACTAAAATAATAGCCGGTTTGCCAGCAGTCATGCCGGCGGTGCGAATGTCTTGTAGCGAGTCTTTGATATTAGCAACATCCTGTAGTCTAACTACTGGGTTATTATGAGAATGAATAATACACGAGTTTCGCACCAATAAAAAAACGCGCTATTTTTAAGTTTAATTCAGCATGATATATAAATAGACAAAACCTTATAAATTAAATACAAGTTATTGTAATTTAATAAAATTTATGTGTTTTAGTAACTTACAGATTAACCATTGCTTTTAAGCCATTTCTAGAACTTTATATGCCTGTGCGAAACTCATGTAATAATGGGTTGATAATCGGCAGCGGTTTTTAATTCATCATTGGTTTTTATTTGCCAACGTGATTGTTCATCATTTAAATAGCCAAGTGGGCGACGAACATTGGCATTATTAATCGCTTCTCTTACTGTATCTAGGGCAATGCCTTGATTAAATAGTACCGTGGGATTGAGTTCAATACGTACCGCTGGCAGTCGCCACTAAAAGAAACTTCACTGACACCGGCTATTTGGGCAAGACGTTGTGCCAGCCGGGTCGAAGCGATGTCATATATTTCACCGATTCGATAGCTACTGGAAGTTAAGGTTAGGATCATGATTGGGGCATCGGCTGGATTAGTTTTGTAGTAACGTGGGCGTGAAGGCATACCGGTAGGTAGCATACTTTGCGCTGCATTTAATGCCGCTTGGACTTCTCTAGCAGCACTATTGATGTCTTTATCAAGCTCAAATTCCAGCGTGATGTTAGTATTACCTAGCGAACTGTTGGACGTCATTTCGTTAATACCAGCAATTTGACCTAAAGCCCGCTCTAATGGTGTCGCGACTGAAGAAGCCATGGTTTCCGGTGATGCACCTGGTAGTGAGGCGGTTACTTTAATGACGGGGAAATCTATTTGTGGTAAAGGTGCGATAGGCAGTAACATAAAAGTTAAAACACCACATAGGGTAATTGCTACGCTAAGTAGGGTTGTTGCTACCGGACGTTCGATAAATAATGCGAACAATTTCACAGCAACGGCTCCTCTCCCTTTGATGCCTGATTATGGTGATGGCCAGATTTCCAATGGCTAGCTAGCCGGTCAAAAAGTAAATAGATCACGAGTTTCGCACAGGCGTATAAAATACTAGAAATGGCTTAAAATCGATGATTAATCTTCAAGTTACTAAAACACATAAATTTTATTAAATTACAATAAGTTGCTTTTGATTTATAAGATTCTGTCTATTTATATATTATGCTGGATTAAACTTAAAGATAGAGCGTTTATTTATTGGTGCGAAACTCGTGTAGATCACAGGCGTAGTAAAAAGCGTTAATATTTGACTCAAAATTAAGCCACCAACCATGCAGGTTCCTAGCGGTCGGCGTCACTCAGCGCTGACTCCGGTACTTAACATTAAAGGCAGAGCGCCAAGCAGAGCGGCCATTGTGGTCATCAAGATAGGTCTGAAGCGTAATAAACAAGCTTGATAGATAGCTTCCTCGGGTGATAAACCTTGCTCTCGCTCTGCGGCTAGCGCAAAGTCAATCATCATAATGGCGTTTTTCTTGACGATGCCTATCAGTAATATGATGCCGATGACGGCAATAATATCCAGCACGAGTTTCGCACGGGCATATAAAATTCTAGAAATGGCTTCAGAACAATAATTAATCTGTAACTTGCTAAGACGTATAAATTTACTTAAATTACAATAAGTTATTTTCAATTTATGAGATTTTTTCTATTTATATATTATGCTGAATTAAACTTAAAAATAGAGCGTTTTTTTATTGGTGCGAAACTCGTGTCCAGTTCATAACCGGCTATCATTAAAGCTAATAGCGCGCCAACGCCAGCAGTAGGTAGGGTAGAAAGAATGGTAATTGGGTGGATAAAACTTTCATATAAGATACAGAGAACGATATACATGGCAATAATTGCCGCTAAAATAAGCCACAAAGTATTAGCCAGTGCTTTTTCAAAGGCTAATGTTGCTCCTTGAAATTGGGTAATAATGTCATGGGGTAATTCAAGCTGATTTTCTATCTGTTTGATTGTTGTCAACGATCACCGAAAACTGATCCACTTTTTAGCTAAATCCGATCAATCAAAATTGATCCACTTTTACTCAGTCATTGCTCCTGAGCGCCGCTTATCTTTCAATCGATAGCTTTCACCGCTTAATTGCAGTACATGCGAATGATGAAGTAAACGAGCAAGCATAGCGGCAGTTAATGTTGCGTCATCAGCAAAAGCATTTGGCCATTGCCCAAATGATAAGTTACTCGTCAATATGACACTGCCATGCTCATAACGCTTGGCAATCACATTGAAAAACAGGTTTGCTTCTTCTCGCCCAAACGGCAGGTATCCAATCTCATCGATAATCAACAATTTCGGGGCCATCACCGAACGTGATAGATATTGTTTGAGCTTATTTTGTCGTTTGGCAGTTGAGAGTTGCAACATCAGTTCAGCTGCCGTGGTAAAGCGGGTTTTCTTCTTGGCCTGTACTGCTTTTAATCCTAACCCAATAGCTAAATGCGTTTTGCCCACACCGCTTGGGCCAAGCAACACGACATTTTCATTACGTTCAATAAACGTTAATGCGCTTAATTCCTGTATGTGTTGTTTGGGGATCCCCGTTGCAAACTTAAAATCGAACGTATTAAGTTCTTTATGTGCTGGGAATCCTGCCATCCGACTCAAAAGATTACGGGTTCGTTCATCTCGTTGTTGTTGCTCACATTTTAATAGGGACAGTAAAAACTCTCCGTAGCTTTTGTCTTGGGCAATGCATTGTTCGGCAAGTGATGACCAATGAGTCGGAATAGAATTTAATTTCAATGACTCACACAGGTGTTCAATTTGTTCATGCAATAACATGTTCACCTCCCAGCAATGCTTCGTATACGCTGATTGAGTGTTGCAAACTGACAGATTCAAGGGGCGGTACGATACGGATATTAAGCGTATCAGTCTGCGGGATAGATTGGCAAACCCTTGCTGGTAAGGGTAGAAGATACTTAACTTCCTTAGCTAGTCTATCTGCTGGCTTCTCTAACGTTGTTCCATGAATCCGCTGATGGGCAACGCGTTGTAACCAGGGCCCCACTCTTGCATTAGCTATCTCAATATCCAGTTCAAGATTATGAGCACGAAGGTCGGTATTTAATGGTACGATAAAGCTGTTTTTTAAATAGAGGTTAAAGCGCTCTACTTTCCCTTTAGTTTTTGCCCTGTAGGGCTTGCAAGCACACAATTTAAACCCGTAATCTTTCGACATGTAATTTATGTTCACCTTCTGCATAAGCATCCCGTTCGATGATGAGGGATTTTGCGTTATCACACAATATTTCGTGTGGTACACCACCAAAATAGTCGAAAGCTTCTCGTAAACCTTGTTGCCAGGATTCTGCTCGTTCATTATCAAAGAACTTTACATAACTCGCACGCGAATAGCCTAGCGTTGCAACAAACGCTTTTAGTGATTTTTTACCTCGCCGGATGCTGGTGAAGTCGATTTGCATTTGTTGACCTGGCTGTGTTTCAAAACGGACGACAGCTTCGGGAACAATGCTTGGTTTAAATTGACAAACAAATCGGCGTAATTGAGCAATACCGCCTTGATAGCCGCTTTCAACTACTTCATCAAATAAGACTGTTGCAGGGATCCAATCAGGTTTAGCCAGTTCAATTCGCTGAAGCAAATAAGGTTTAAAGGGTGCTAATTTAGTCGGTTGTTGACTTCTTTTAGCATAAGTTGGCATTGTCTGTTGTTGTAAATGATGTTTTACGGTGTTACGGGATATGCCCAATTCACGGGCAATTTTTCGAAGGCTTTGTCCTTGTGCAAAGCGAACATGAATATCCACAAATATCTCCTTGGTTAACATAAATTATCCGTACAAAAATGTGCGAATAATACCAAGTGGATCAGTTTTAGATGATCGTTAGTGGATCAGTTTTGCATGATCGGTGACATGTATTGACTGCGCCTTCCAACGAGCTACCTTTAGCGACATTAAAGGAAAATGTCGCCGAAGGAAATTGGGCTAAGTGATTAATTGATAAAGGGCCATAACTCTGTTCAACTTTAGCTAATATGGTTAGCGGCACCATAGTGTTTTGGTTGCTTCGTAAACGAATATTATTTAGCGCCGCCAGACCAACACCTCCTTCAACGCCATGCTCAAGAATAACTCGATACTGATTAGCCTGGGTATAGATTGTCGAGATCATTCGTTGGCCAAACGCATTATATACACGAGTTTCGCACAGGCCTATAAAATTCTAGAAATGGCTTAAAAGTAATGATTAATCTGCAAGTTACTGAAATGCATAAATTCACTTAATTTACAATAAGTTATATTTAATTTATAAGGTTTTATCTATTTACATATTATGCTGAATTAAACTTAAAAATAGAGCGTTTTTTTATTGGTGCGAAACTCGTGATATAATGCGTTATCAATGGCCGACATGCTAATGCCTAAATGGCTAGCTGTGTCGCGATCAACAGTTACTTTGGCGATTAAACCTTTATCTTGCCAATCACTACTTACGTCAGTAAGTTGCTGATTGGCTTTTAAAGCGTTGAGAAGCTTGGGTAGCCAAAATGAGAGTTGTTCTATAGAAGTCGCTTGTAAAGTAAATTGATATTGGGTGCGGGAAATCTGGCTATTAATAGTCAGATCTTGCATCGGCTGTAAAAATAACTTGATACCTGGAATCTTATTAACTGCTTGTTGTAACCGAGGGATAATGACATCTATCCGCTCATGGCGTTGATTTAATGGTTTAAGGGTAATTTGTAATCGCGCATTATTAAGGGCTGAATTGCTACCATCAACACCGACGAAAGTGATGACATTTTCTACCGCTTGATCGGCTAATATTTGTTCCGCAATTTGTTGCTGTTTTTCTGCCATTGAGGCAAAAGAACTCGATTGTGGTGCTTCGATTACGCCTTGCAATAATCCATTGTCTTGTAAGGGAAAAAAACCTTTTGGGATCATAATATAAAGCAATGCTGTTAGTATCAATGTGCTAATGGCGACAGATAGTACTAGCCATTCCACGAGTTTCGCACGGGCATATAAAATTCTAGAAATGGCTTCAGAACAATAATTAATCTGTAACTTGCTAAGACGTATAAATTTACTTAAATTACAATAAGTTATTTTTAATTTATGAGATTTTTTCTATTTATATATTATGCTGAATTAAACTTAAAAATAGAGCGTTTTTTTATTGGTGCGAAACTCGTGAATTTGTGATTGAGAATGCGTTTAAGCCAGACACCATAAATAGCAATCAATTTATCAAAAAACAGCTCACAGCCTTTTTCAAAACGATTGTATTTAGTTTTTGCTTCAGATTTGAGTAAACGGGCACACATCATTGGTGTTAGAGTTAGGGATACAACAGCAGAAATTAAGATAGCCACAGCCAGCGTAATGGCAAATTCCCGAAATAAGCGGCCCACGATATAACTCATAAAGAACAGTGGGATCAGCACCGCAATTAATGAAAATGTTAATGAAATAATGGTAAAACCAATTTCTCCAGCGCCTTTTAGCGCTGCTGTTAACGGTTTATCCCCTTTTTCCAGATAGCGGGAAATGTTTTCAATCACCACAATCGCATCATCGACGACAAATCCTGTTGCTACTGTTAAAGCCATCAGAGTGAGGTTATTAATTGAAAAACCGCAAAAATACATGACGGCAAAAGTACCTACCAGTGATAGGGGAACGGCGATGCTCGGAATTAAGGTTGCGATACCATTGCGCAAAAACAGATAAATCCACCATAACAACTAATGCGATCGCCAGTACTAATTCAAATCGGACATCTTTAACTGAAGCACGAATTGTGGTCGTTCGATCGGTCAGAATATTAACATTGACTGCTTTCGGTAAATTTTTAACTAATTCAGGTAAGATTTTGCGAATATTATCAGTGGTTTTAATGACATTCGCCCCAGGTTGGTGTTGGACATTAATCACAATTGCTGGTTTTTTATTGGCCCAAGCGCCTAATTCGGTATTTTCCGCTGCTTGTGAAATGGTAGCAATATCACCTAGCCGAATTGCGCCACCTTGCTTATAAGCAATAATTAGTGAGCGATAATCTGCCAATGATTTCATTTGATCATTAGCTGAAAGCGTAATTGCCCGAGTAGGGCCATCAAGGCTGCCTTTAGCTGAATTGACATTGGCATTATTAATAGCTAACCGAATAGTTTCATTATCCAGTTGCCAAGAGGCGACGGCTTGTGGATTTAGTTTAATACGAACAGCCGGACGTTGCCCGCCGGCGAGGGTGACTAAGCCTACGCCATCAACCTGAGAAATTTTTTGCGCTACCCGTGTTTCAACCATATCTTGCAATTCAGTGATTGGCAGGGCGTTAGTGGTCACGGCTAGGGTTAAAATGGGCGGATCAGCTGGATTGACTTTATTATAAATGGGCGGATAGGGGAGATCTTTCGGTAATAGATTACTGGCCGCATTAATGGCTGCTTGCACTTCTTGTTCAGCGATATCCAGTGCTAGCGATAATTGAAAAGTTAGCGTAATTACTGAAGAGCCGCCTGCGCTTTGGGAAAACATCTACTTTAAACCAGACATTTGACCTAGTTGGCGTTCTAATGGTGCGGTGATAGCTGATGTCATCACATCAGGACTGGCGCCAGGGTAAAGGGTAACCACTTGAATCGTCGGATAATCAACTTGTGGTAAGGCAGAGACTGGCAAAAAACGGTAACCGATAATACCAGCTAATAAAATGGCAACCATAAATAGCGTGGTTGCAACCGGGCGTAGAATAAATAACCTTGATGGGCCACCACTTTTTAACGGAGTCTCAAACTGCATTAAGATTTCTCCGTCGTGTTCGCATAAGATGTTAATCGATCTTTTGGGGTAACCAACTGAACTTTTACTCCATCAACTAGTCGGTCAACACCATCGGTAATAACCAAAACACCAGCATCTAACTCAGCGCTAATAATGGTTTTTTGACCATCCTGCAAACCCACCGTGACTTTATATTTTTTGACTAAATTATTTTTATCTAATGTCCAGACAAAGTGACCAATACTACCCATTTGTAAAGCAGCGGTTGGGATCACTACCACATTTTTTAGCGTATTAACTTGAATTTGGATATTGATAAATTGGTTAGGAAAAAGCCTATTATCCTGATTAGCGAAACGTGCTTTCATTTTTAATGTGCTAGTTGTGCTATCTATTTGATTATCTGTACTTAATAGGTAACCGGCGGCAGTTTTGGCGCTATTATTACGATCCCAGGCGATCACTGGAATTTTGGTTTTTTGCTGTTGAGCAATTTTGATCAACGGAATATCTACCTCAGGCAGGGCAAATACGGCGTCAATAGGGGTTGTTTGGGTGATGATAACGATAGGTGAAGTTGAACCGCTGGTAATATAATTACCAATATCGATCTGTTTTAAACCAACTCGACCGGTAATAGGAGCCGTGATCCTGCTATAGGTTAGTTGCAGTTTAGCGTTACTAATTGCCGCCTGATCGATTTTAACACTGCCTTCTGTTTGCTGAACCAAGGTTCGTTGCTTATCTAACTCTTGTTGAGAAATAACCTTACTGGTAGCTAATTTTTGATAACGGGCTAAATCTTGTCGGGCATTATGCAATTGCGCCTGATCTTTGAGCAATTGTCCTTCTGCCTGCGCTAGCGAGATCTGAAATGGCCGTGGATCGATTTCGGCTAATAAATCGCCTGCTTTAACTGTTTGTCCTTCAGTAAAATGTAGCGCCATTAGTTGCCCCTGCACCCGACTGGTTACCATTACGGTATTGGCGGCTTGCACTGTACCTAAGGCGGTCAAAATGTGGGGAATACTTTGTCGCACGGATAATGCCGCTTGCACCGGCGGTAGCGGCGTTTTACGCGATTTTGTTGAGCTTTGCTTTGATACTTGCGTGCTTGATAAGGCAGCTGTCGTGGGGGTTTGCGAATGAAAATAACGCCAGGCAAACACCCCGCTAAGGGATAAAAAAATAATGGCAATAGCAGATATAACAATTTTTCGGCGGTGAGTATTATTGTTCATCATGTCCTTAGCATTTTTTTGTACAGGTATCAGCAGATATTTTTAATTTCATAAATAAATTATTTATACACTATAGTTTAGTGACTATTTAATATAAAAAAATGGAGGAAATGTGGAAATTGTAATAATCAGTGTGAGATAAGCATAAATTAGCTAAATGTTATATATATTTAAGATAGTTATCATTAGCAAACTTGTATATTAATGTCGCCTTAACAAATGTCTAATAACCTAAAAGAATCGTTAATCGCAATTAAATAGCGGTTTTTTACAATAATTTTTTTTCAATCGCTCATATATTACTTCTTTTTAATTATTAATTAATCAAGGAATAATTATGACAGTACTTTCGATTAACACTACTAATTCCGTTTTTCGCTCAACTGATACGCCATCAGAACCGCTTTCTGACTTAGATATTTTAAGGCAAGTTATCCCGGATAATTGTAGCCTTGATGACAAAAAGGATTTACGACAGCAAAAGTGTGATATTGTGGATAAATTCATTAAAGAGCGCAGAGCTGATTCAACCCTTGATTTGACAAAAGTTAGTCTGGGTAGCATCGATTTGTCTGGTATTGATCTGCATAAAGTAAATATGAAGCATTCTAAGATGAGCATGGTTAATCTAGAGAGTGCTAATTTAGAGCACGCTAAATTGAATATTATTACTATGAGTCATGCTAATTTAGCTAATACTAGTCTAAAATGGGCTGATTTAAGTCATAGCAATCTGAGTGAAGCCTGTTTAATTAGTGCTAATCTCTTCAATGCTAAATTAGAAAAGACTAATTTGCGGAATGCCAAACTGGAATTTGCCTATCTGAACGGTGTCAATTTTAATCACGCAGATCTATCCAATGCTAATCTTAAAGAAGCATACTTACACGAGTTTCGCACCAATAAAAAAACGCTCTATTTTTAAGTTTAATTCAGCATAATATATAAATAGAAAAAATCTCATAAATTGAAAATAACTTATTGTAATTTAAGTAAATTTATACGTCTTAGCAAGTTACAGATTAATTATTGTTCTGAAGCCATTTCTAGAATTTTATATGCCCGTGCGAAACTCGTGACTTAGTTAAAGCTAAGTTGAATACAGCAATATTAAAGAATACTACACTGGAGAAAGCTCATCTGGATAGCGCTAATCTAAGGGATGCTGATTTACGTAACGCTAATCTGACTCTTGCTGAGCTAAAAAATGCTAATTTGCAAAATGCCAATTTGGAGATGGCTTGTTTAGAGAGAGTCGATTTTCGCCAAACTAATTTGATTAATGCTAATTTAAATTATGAAGATCTCAGTTGTGCTAACTTAAGATGCGTTGATCTGAGCACCGTTAAATTGCAAGGCGTTAATCTAAATGGTGCTGATTTAACTGGCGCTAATTTAGATGGTGTAAATCTAAATTATATCGCTTTACCTGATTGGAATAATGATAGTTTAGATTTATACCTTAGCCATATTAATAATGATTCTAGTTTGCTGACAGCCATCGACAGTATTGATGCTAAATATAATGACAAGAAAATAGCGCTGGTTCATCAATTAATTAATTCCTTAGATAAGCGCCCCTCAAATGTTTCATTGTCATCAGTAGTAGAACCCTTATTAGAGACTTTCGCTAAAGCGCCCTATAACCAGGATCAGAAAATTATTAACTGGCTTAATAATAAAATATTACCGTCTTATCTGGCGAAATATGCTGTCAGCACGATGCCGGTACTAACTAACCTGAGTTCGGGATAAGCATTATCAATTATACTTGAAGATACGTACCTGCAACAGGTATCTTTGGTTTAGATGGCATTAAACAATATGCAACCAGTCCGCCTAATAAATTCACTACAAAGTTAGCCGGAGAGCGATGTCGCGTATGCTCTATTTGACAAAGATTTTTTAACTCATCAAATACCGTTTCAATGACAGAACGATGACGCAAGATGGCTTTGTCGAAACAAGTCTGTTTAATAGGCTTCATTTTCTTCTTGATATTCGTTATAAGGCTAATTCCCATCGTTTTGAGTTGCTGTTTCAGTGAAGCCGATAAATACCCTTTATCTGCGTACAAACAACCAGAAAGATCCTTTGTCAGCTCAGGCAATGGTTTCCGATCATCGGTGTTTCCTGGTGTGAGTCGAAAACTGAGTATTTCCCCCAAATGATTGATAATTACATGAAGCTTGAAACCAAAGAACCAACCTGTTGAATTTTTTCCCCGTTCAGCTATCCCATTGAAGACTTTATGTCTGCGGATCCGTAAGTTATCACACACCGCTATCGGAGTAGAATCGGCAACCGATAGCCCCGTGCATTTTCCCTTAATTGACTCAAACAGTGCCGTTAACGCTAAGGCACTACGCGGAAGTAACTCTACACAGCGTGAATAGGATGGCAAGTTAGGAAATTCCTTCCGGAGATATAAGCGGACATAATAGAGATAAAATACCTTGAATTGCCTGAATCGGAGTTGATGAAACAACACAACCAGTGTCATCATTTCCGCCAACGAAAGCTGAGTAGACCGTCTACGACGCTTAGTACCGTTAGTCAGCAAATATTCATGCATTTTTGGCTCGAAGTCTTTGCAAAAATCATCCATCAGGCAATAAAGTTTAGTAAGATTTTCCATAATTGTTTAACAATGCTCTACTCTTTAACCAGACTGTTAGAGTATTTTAACAAAACAGGCTCATTCAACTATTTGAATATCAAGACTTTCTCTTTATTTCTTATCCCGAACTCAGGTTAACTACTAATATTTTAACAACCTTGCTAAACTGTTTTACTCACCAATCGCAAATGATGGTTAGTCATAATGGTGCCTTTATTCAGTTAATTTCACAGGTGATGGCGGGTGAGAGTAGCCATAAAGAACAGGTTGAAACCCTATATAACAGTTATCTGCAAGATAACCGTGTTGAGCCTTATACTAAAGGTGATTTCGGTGATTATGCTGGTAAACCTGATTGGTCTGATAAAGATGCGAATAATTTTATTCTGCTCTCTGCCCAACATGATAGTCACTATGCTATGACGATGTCGCAGAACCAGCTACAGCGGATGTTAGGTATTCAGTCAGCGCAACCAGAGAATATCAATTGGCATGGTTTTTATCTTTATCAAGGACAAAAGAATATTGGCCTGGCAGATTATCAGTTAGATGATCTTTTGGAACATCATTTTAAATTATTTGCATCTAACTATCTATTTCAACAGCAGCAAGCCAAATTTTGCCAATTATTAGCTACTTTAGATTTAGGTGAATGGCAAGCCACCTTTGAAACCGCAACAAATCAAAGCTCATCTGCAATTAAATTAATCGATTTTGGCAGTCAAGCCAAACTGGCCGCGATATTTGACAATAAGTTTAAGCAATACATAGAGAATGGCGTAATAGGTTATCGCTTAACTGACCAATATAAGCAGCAATTACTGGTGGCATATCAGCTCACGGCAGCTGACACAAACACGCAAGCCGAAACGTTGTTAAGCCTGGCTGCCGTTTTTAGCAAATATTCTTCCAGTGCAATATTTGGTACGGAAACTGAATCACCGAATACATTAAGGTATTTTGCTTTTGCGCTAATGGAGCAGGCTCATCAATTATCACCGCAAACCTTCGAAAATGAGGCTCAGTATAAAGATTGGACTAATAGATTATTAGGCCATGAAAGAGAGTTCACCTGTTCGGCAGTGCTATCAAATATGATGGTTACTTATATTAAGGCTCATTTTCCAACCATCATTGCCGGCATCATGCCGCCAGCCTGGCGCTGATGGATGTTGGTGAAATTAAGATTTTTTATGGTTGTATAAAGAGCATCAGTCTAATAAATGATGCACTTTTTTATTATTAAATCAGAAGTTATTAACTAATTAGCAGCGAGTAAAAGCGGATATTATTGCTTGTTAGATTTATTTTGCCCGCTGATGTTGCCACCCTTGATATGCTAACGGCAAAAAACCAACCAAGATAGCCAGCATTGCAACGGCACTAACATAATAAACCGGCGCCAGAGGAGATTGTTGTAGCCAGAAGCCAGTGATGATCGGCGTTAAACCGCCAAAAATCGCATAGGCGATATTGTAGGCAAAAGACAGACCAGAAAAACGAATTGCAGGTGGGAATGCCCGAGTGCCAATAATCGGGGTTAAAACGACGGCGCCGACGAATAATCCCATAATGCCGTAATAACTACTTAATGTTAAAAATGAAATAGCCGGTGATAGTATGGAATAGAAATAGCTGGCACTGATGATCAGGCCGCTATAGGCTACTAACATGGTGAGGCGGGAGCCAATTTTATCGCTTAAGTAACCCCAAAAAATACAGCCAACAGTTAACATCAACACTGCAAAGCAGTTGGCTTGTAAGGCGCTATTTCGATCGATATGGTAGGTGCCGCGTAAAATAACATCAGGCGTCATTAAAATGATCACGATAATTGAGGTCGATAGAGACCAGGTTAGTAGCGCGGTGATCAAACAAGCCTGCTTATGTGATGTTAAAACGGTCTTAACTGGCAACTCATTACAAAACGCTCTTTGTGCTGCTAATTCTTTGAATATTGGGGTTTCCTGTAAAAAGCGTCGCAAATAGACAGCAATAAGGCCAAATAACCCGCCGACAATAAACGGAATGCGCCAGGCAAAATCGACAATCTGTTGTTCGGTAAATTGATATTCAATGGTAATGGCAATAATAGAGCCGAGCAAAATACCGCCAGTAATGCCGGAAGTCAGGGTTCCAATAGCTAAACCATAACGCTGTTTTGGCGTGTGTTCAGCGATAAACACCCAGGCACCTGGCATTTCTCCGCCAATTGCCGCTCCCTGCATAATACGCATCAATAGTAATAATAGTGGCGCAGCAATGCCAATTGTGGCATAAGTGGGCAGCGCCCCTATAACCAAAGTGGGGAGGGCCATCATAAAGATACTCAAACTGAACATGCGCTTACGGCCTAATTTTATCGCCGTAGTGTGCCATAATAATGCCACCTAATGGACGAGCCAGATAGCCGGCAGCAAATAACCCAAGGGTTGCTATCAGAGCGAGAAATTGATTACCAGTCGGAAAAAAAGTAGCGAGATGGTTTTGGCATAAAAGACAAAAATAACAAAATCGTAGAACTCAAGTGTACCACCTAACGAAGATAGACCCAGCGTTTTATAATCTTGCCGATTTAGTGGCCTAGCAACAGGCTGACTTTGCGTATTGGTTAGCGATGGCATGTTTTTTTAATCCTTTTTATTAATAGGCAAAATAGTGTATTAATTCGCTGAATAAATAATTCAAACAATAGGTGCAATTTGTTAATTGATTTTATTTTTTAATAATAAAAAATAATGATATCTTGATTTAGCGATAATAATTATCTGTTTATCATCCGGCAGTTATAACCAATAATCTGGTTTTTTTCGTCATTGTCTATATAAACATAAAAAGCGGATATTATTTTATCCTACTCTGGATAACCTTTAAACCGGAGAAATATTGGGTTATTTGTTTTTAATTAAATCAATGGTTAGCAAAATCAAGGATGGAATTTAGATAGTAATGCATTCTATTTTAATTATATAAATATATTAATCTGCTATTTTTCAATTGATAGATAGAGAAAAATTTGGCTATTAATTTAAATAGATTGAGATAGCAAAGAGGTTTAATAAGTTTTGTTTTAAGGCGCTATTCTAAGGTTGCAATGTAGATTAGCGCTGACGATTTAAATTAGAAAAAGAGTGGCTAAACCTAAGAAAATAAAGAAGCCACCGGTATCAGTAATCGCGGTTATCATCACTCTTGAGCCAATGGCCGGATCTCGACCCAGTTTGACCATAATTAATGGGATAATAACGCCCATTAATGCGGCCATCATTAAGTTCAATATCATAGCTAAAGTCATCACCGCACCCATCTCAAGGTTACCATAGAGTAAATAGGTGACGATGCCCATGATCCCGCCCCAGACAATACCATTGATCAGCGCGACGCCTAATTCTCTCAGTAACAGAAATGAGAAATTACCAGTTTGGATTTGATGCAAGGCAATTGCTCGAACAATCATAGTGATAGTTTGGTTACCGGTATTGCCACCAATGCCGGCGACAATAGGTATTAGTGTTGCCAGTGCGACCAGTTGTGAAATGGTATTTTCGAACACACCAATCACTCGTGAGGCAATGAAGGCGGTACAGAGGTTAATGGCAAGCCAGGTCCAGCGAGTTTTTACTGCTTGCCCAACGGGTGCAAAAACATCTTCTTCAGGGCTTAATCCTCCCATGCGCCGGATGTTGCTATCACTCTCTTCATTAAGATTATCAACTATATCTTCAACGGTTAAGCGTCCCATTAATAAACCATTGTTATCAACCACCGCAGCTGAAATCAAATCGTATCGTTCAAAAGCACTCGCAGCGTCTTCTGCTTTTTCGTCAGGCAAGAAACTCATCGTGGCAGTTTTCATCACATCAGCCACTGTTTTTGTTGGTGATGAGGTTAAAATCGTCGTTAATGGCAATTCTCCTTGCAAGCGATTTTGTATATCGACAATAAAAATTTTATCGGTTGCTTCAGGGATATTACAGCGCTGGCGTAGATAGCGTTGAACAGTTTTCAGGCTAATGTTAGGCCTAACGGTAATAAATTCAAAATCCATCATTTGGCCAACGCTATCCTTAGGGTATTGCAGTACTTCACGGATCTGATTACGTAAACTGGGATCAAGGTAAGTCAGTAAACGACGCATCGTGTCGGGCGGTAAGTGTTCGGCAATATAGGCTTGGTCATCAACATGTAGATTAGCAACAGCGCGTAGCAACTCTCTATCTGACATGTTCTTGAGTAAACTTTCCCAGACCGAGGTTGAGGCTTCGACTAAAACCTGACCGCGTTTATTATTATCAATTAAATACCATAGTGATGAGCGTTCATCATAAGGCAACATTTCTAAAAGATTCGCAATATCGGCTGCATGTAAGGCATCTAATAGTGATTTAATTTGGATGATATTTTTATAGTGCTTTACGATCGATAAGGTTTGTTGTTTGTCATGTTGAGTGGCTAATATTTTAATCGTCTCTTCATTTTCCATGAAAAGCGTCAAAATATCTTGCCTAATTTGTGCCAGCTTTTGTGAATGTGGATTAATAAGTGAGTTAATATTCGATGAAAAGGCTGGTTGAGACATGGTTATCCTTAAATACTAATAGTCGTAACCTATTATCAGGTATTATCATTTTTAATGACTTTCGATTAAATGCACACATTATTTAAACAACTACTATCAGCAGCAGGATAGATAAGTTATTGAATAGAAAAGAAGCAATTAAGTTAGATTTATGGTTGCTAGATTTTATTTTTAATCATACCAAAATATCAAGCAGATTCCTCTTTAATTTTTAGTTTCCAGCTAGGAACATCTTGCCAATATTTTTGTTCTTTTTCTAAATCTAGCAGCATTAACGCATTTTGCTGTAAATAGTGGGGAGGAAAATAGAGTGTCCAATGATTTTGATCGGTTTTCAAACGTAGTGAGTTTGGCGTGGTTGTCGATTGACGTTGATTATTAAGTAGCGTAGCTAACCGTAATAGTTGGATCATGGGTAAATATTGTTTTTTCTTAAATAGATTTAATTTAGGGAACTTATCAGCTTTGATACTTTTTTTATGATACCTGACCAATGTCGCTAGTAATAACTGTTGCTCTTGGTTAAATCCTGGCAGATTGGTGTTGTATAAAATATAGGCAGAATGACGATGTAAGCCATTATGATTGATATTTAATCCAACCTCATGCAGCATAGCGGCCCAGATAAGTAGCACTTTCAATTGTGGGTTAATCAACTTGGGATTTTGTTTTGCCCATTGTTGATAAAGGATCTCGATGGTTTTTGATACTCGCTGCGTTTGTTCTCGGTCAATATTATAGTGTTCAGCTAAACTTAATGCAGTGCGTTGGCGAATGTCTTGATGACGAAAACGTCCTTCCATTTCATAGAGAACCCCTTCACGTAAAGCACCGTCAGAGAGCGTTAACTGCTTGATTTGCAGAGAATCAAATATGCCACATAAAATGGCTAATCCCGGAACAAAAACGTGAGCACGCTCTGCTGATAAGCCGGGTAGATCGAGTGACTTAAAATTTTTATACTTTAGTACTAATTTTTTTAGTTTAACTAAGCGCTCATGGGTTATAATGCCATCTGAATCACCCAACTGGCAAAGTACTTCATGAATTGCTTTTATGGTTCCTGAAGCACCAAAGGCATAGTCCCAACCTTGCATTTGATATTGGCAAGCAAGATTTTCCAGTTTTTGTCGGCTAGCAAAATAGGCGCGCGCAAAATTAGTTTCATTAATTAGATTATTAGCAAAAAATTGGCGGGCATAGCTGATGCAGCCCATTTTACGGCTTTCCATTAATAGAGGCTTAAAATCTTCACCAATAATAAGTTCTGTAGAGCCACCGCCAACATCGATCACCAGCTTCCGACCTTTTTCTGACTGGGTATGCTCAACCCCCATAAAAATCAGCCGCGCTTCTTCTTGGCCTGAAATAATTTCAATTGGGTAGGGTATAATGGCTTTAGCTCGTTGCAAAAACTCTTTGACGTTAACTGCTTCTCGTAAGGCATGAGTTCCAACTATGCAAACATTATCAGCGGTAAGTCCTTGTAAACGTTCAGCAAAAAGCGCTAAGCAGGTCAAGGCACGCTGAATTGATTTTTCGCTTAATTTGTTATGTTCATCTAAACCGTCAGCCAGATAAACACGTTTTTTAATGCGGGTTAAAATCTGTAAGGCACCATTAACTATTCGTGCAACAATCATATGAAAGCTATTAGAGCCAAGATCTATGGCAGCAATTTCCATCGGCCTCGATGCTGAAGGTTTTATTAATGGCATAGTGTTAAGCTCTTGTTTCTGGATGTTCTAGTGATTTTAGATAATCGTAGACAGCAAGCTGTGCCTGGATCTTGCGTTTATTACCGCGTGGTACATAACGATTGGTTAACTCTTTATCGATATAACGCGCTTTAACGGTATCATTAAATTGTAATTCAAGAATGTCGAGCACGCGTTGTTTCAGTTGTTGATCAACCAATTTAACAGCCACTTCAATACGAAAATCGATATTGCGGGTCATCCAGTCAGCTGATGAGATGAAGACTTCTTCGTTGCCATTATTACTAAATACATAAACTCTGTCATGCTCAAGAAAACGGTCGACAATGCTAGTAACTTGAATATTTTCACTAAAATTAGCTTGGCCGGGAACCAGCGAACACATGCCGCGGATCAGCAGACGAATTTTTACGCCAGCATTGGAGGCATCATAAAGACGATTAATTAATTCTTTGTCGTCTAAGTTATTAATCTTTAGCAAGATAGCGGCTGCTTTTCCCGCTTGAACGTTGCTAATTTCCCGATCGATCAGTTGCGTCAGCCGAGTGCGTGAATTTTGCGGCGAAACCATTAGATTTTCAAAATTGACAGGTCGGTAAGGGTTTTCAATAAAGTTAAATACCCGCCTTACTTCATTGGTAATTTGTTGATTTGCCGTTAATAAGGAATAATCGGTATAAAGGCGAGCGGTTTTTTCGTTAAAATTTCCGGTGCCAATATGAGCATAACGAATAATTTCACCTTGTTCGAGACGAGAAATAATAAAAAGTTTAGCGTGGATCTTTAGGCCAGGTGCAGAGAAAATGACATGTACTCCGGCTTCGGTAAGATGCTTAGCCCAATGAATATTGGCTTCTTCATCAAATCTCGCTTGTAATTCAACCACCACGGTGACTTTTTTACCGTTGTGCGCGGCATGGATCATCGACTCAATAATGCGCGAATCCTTGGCTACACGATAAATATTGATTTTGATTGTCAATACGTTGGGATCAAAAGAGGCTTGGCGTAATAATTCTATCGTATGCTCAAAAGTGTAATAAGGATAATAGAGGAGAACATCTTTTTCTCTGATCGCATCAAAGCCATTACGGAAGTTATCAAAACGACGATGACGTAAACGCGGCAGTGGTTTATTCAGTAAATTTTTATTACCTTCGTTTGGAAATTTAATGAAATCTTTAAAGTTATGATAACGGCCACCGGCAATGACTGAATCATCACTTGATAGTCCGAGTTTTTTTCTCAGTAGTTCTACCATTTCATCAGGCATATTACGTTGATAAACAAAACGAACCGGTTCGGCATTAAGACGTTGTTTTAAACTGGATGACATCAACTCCAGCATGCTGGATTCCATCTCAGTAGTTAAATCATATTCCGCATCGCGCGTCATTTTCATCGCGTAGGCGTTTAATTGGTCATAGTCAAAAAAGCCTTTAAATATTTCGTCTAGACAATAACGCAAAATATTATCTAGCAGGATCATTGATTTCCTGCGCTTTGGCATTTCAGGCGGTAAATGAATAAATCTAGGTTGTTTGCCCGCTGGAATTTCTAGTAAGGCATATTGAATATTTTGTCCCTTGATAGTTTCAACGGCTAAATAGGTATAATCATCTTTTAAAAATTCGACTAAATCAGTTTCCGGCGTGATCAGGATAGGCGTAATATGCTGACGAAGTTGTTGGCGAAAAAATTGTCGTAACCAAATTTGTTGATTTGGCGAAATTTGCCGTTCATTAATTAGGAAAATTTGGTTACGCGCCATTTCAAGTAATAACTCGTTATATAATGAGTCAAATTCTTGATCGAGTTTGGCAACTTTGCTTTCAATTCGCTTTAATAGCTGGCGTGAACTGGATGCGGTTCCTCGTTCTTCATTAATTAATATACGTCGCTTAACATCAGCAAATCTAATTTTATAAAATTCTTCAAGGTTATTGGAATAAATGCCTAAAAATCGCATGCGTTCAATCAGCGGATTACGTTTATCTGCTGCTTCTTGCAAAACTCGCTCATTGAATGATAACCAACTGATCTCTTTTTCAGTATAGAGCCGATCTTGAGACATCTTTACTCCATAACCAATATTGTTATTTAGTAATACAGGATATTGATACTTAACAGCTTATCTGATTACTGATGATTTTTCAGGTGTTTTATTGGCCTCTGGCGAGAATTTTTTTCTCATTTCACTGTATTGATGTTGAAAAATACTCATCCGAATGACGGTACGATATTTACCATTAATAAAAAATTCATCAACCAAATCGCCTTCAATATGAAAGCCCAATTTTTTATAAATATGAAGCGCTTTGGTATTTTCTTTATCCACAATCAAGTAGACTTTATAGAGATTTAACACTGAAAAAGCATAATCCATCGCTAGGTTGGTGGCTTTGGCGGCATATCCTTTACCTTGAAAGGCCGGATCGATAATAATGCCAATTTCAGCTCGACGATGAATATAATTTATTTCTACTAATTCAATTAATCCAATTTTAGTGCCTTCATTTTCAATAATAAACCGACGCTCTAACTGATCATGAATGTGTTTGTCATACAGATCACTTAATTCAACAAAAGCTTCATAAGGCTCTTCGAACCAATAACGCATAACACTGGCGTTATTATCTAATTGATGGACAAATGGCAGATCTTCACGTTCTAAAGGTCGTAGCGTAATTGACTCATTTTTTTTGCCAGCAGGCATTGGATACCTCGATTGGGAGTAAAACTTAGCATATTAAAATAGTTACTATGGATGTTCTGTATTTTTAGTCGGTTTGGTTAGTAAACAATAGCAGAATCAAGCTGAGTGATAAATGAGAGCAACTATATTTTAGCAATAAACTAAGTTTTCGATAACTAATTAGTCAAGTATTGGTTGATTATTACTACAAAGTTATCAATTAGAATTTATATCAATATGGGTTAGCATCAGTATACAAAATTGTGATGCCATTGGCATCACATAGGGACAGATACTGCTAATCTTCATTAGCATAACCGTATTCAGGTAGTTTACAGCCATCCAGGAAGGCTGAATTATTAACCATAGCTAAGCGGCCTTTAACAAACCAATTAATAACTAATGGATAAATACGATGCTCTTGTGTTTGAACGCGCGCAATAATATCTTGCGGTTGATCTCCAGCAAAGATAGGCACTTTAGCTTGTAAAATAATTGGACCTGCATCCAATTTCTCAGTGACAAAGTGAATCGAAGTACCGTGCTCTTTATCTTCGTTTGCTAGCGCTTTACGGTGAGTATCTAATCCAGGATACTTAGGTAATAAGGAAGGGTGAATATTAATTATTTTACCTAAATAATGGCTGACAAAGTGTGGCGTGAGAATGCGCATGTAACCTGCCAACACAATCAGATCTGGCTGATATCGTGCTATTTCGGTCATCAGTGAAGCATCATAAGCATGGTTATCCGCGTAATCCGTTTTTTGCATCACAACAGTTGGGATCGCGGCTTGCTTGGCCCGTTCTAAACCATAAGCAGTTGGATTGTCACTGAAAACTGCACTAATTTTTGCGGCAATACTTTGTTTTTGGCAAGCATCAATAATGGCTTGTAAATTACTGCCATTGCCAGAAATTAATACTACAAAATTTTTCATTAGCTGATTGTTACCTGCGGTTCATCCGCGTTGATCTCGACAATTTTACCAATTTGCCAGGCTTTTTCACCCAGTTGATTGAGTAGTTGTAATGTATCAGAGACTTCTTCTGCGGGTAAAACAATTAACATGCCAACACCACAATTGAAGGTGCGGTACATTTCATGGGTCGATACATTACCGGTTTGTTGTAACCAACTAAATATCGCCGGCCATTGCCAGCTAGTGCTATCGATCTGCGCTTGGGTATTGGCGGGTAAAACCCGTGGAATATTTTCCCAAAAGCCACCACCGGTTATATGGGCAATGGCATGAATATTCTGTTTTTCAATCAACGCTAGAATATTTTTAACATAGATGCGTGTTGGGGCTAATAAATGATCAGCCAGTGACTTATTTTCTAGTTGTACTGTGGCTGGATCTATTTGGTTTAACTGTAAAATTTTTCTAATTAATGAATAACCATTGGAATGGGGGCCACTAGCGCCTAACGCAATTAGGGCATCGCCAGCTTTAACTTTGCTACCATCAATAATTTTTGTTTTTTCGACCACGCCAACACAAAAGCCTGCTATATCATAATCTTCACCATGATACATACCAGGCATCTCTGCTGTTTCACCGCCGACTAGGGCACAGCCTGATTGTTTACAGCCTGCTGCAATGCTTTTGATCACGCTGGTCGCTGTATCGACGGCTAGTTTACCTGTGGCGTAATAATCGAGAAAAAAGAGTGGCTCGGCACCTTGAACAATCAAATCATTAACGCACATAGCAACTAAATCAATGCCAATTGTATCATGGCGTTTTAAGTCCATTGCTAATCGCAGTTTTGTTCCGACACCATCTGTGCCTGAAACTAAGATTGGCTCACGATATTTTTGTGGTAAGGCACACAGTGCGCCAAAGCCGCCTAATCCTCCCATTACTTCTGGGCGGCGGGTTTCTTTAACAGCACCTTTAATACGTTCGACCAGTGTATTACCTGCATCGATATTGACACCAGCATCTTTATAGCTGAGAGAAATTTTATCTGTCACAGCAAGCTCCCAAGGCGATTGCATTTAGTAAAATAGATGGAAACAGAAATAATTCTACCAGCCTAAGCAAAGGTTTGCGAGATACTTATTTTGGTTTTTATAATAAAACTCAAGAGCCAGCAAAAATGAATTCCCTGCAAGAAAAACCTTAATCTATCAGTGGAACAGGTCTGAAAAAGCGCTATAATCTGATAATTTTTTATTTGTAGATGGTTTGTACTGAAGGAGAGTAGCGTGAAAATCGTTGAGGTAAAACACCCGTTAGTTAAACATAAATTTGGCTTATTGCGGGATAAAGATATTAGCACTAAACGTTTTCGTGAATTGTCCTCAGAAGTGGGCAGTCTGTTAACTTATGAAGCAACAGCAAATTTAGAAACAGAAACAATTGCAATAGAAGGATGGTGTGGGCAGGTAAACATCGAGCAAATTAAGGGAAAAAAAATTACTGTCGTGCCAATTCTACGTGCTGGATTGGGAATGATGGATGGGGTGCTGGAAAATATTCCCAGTGCCCGTATAAGTGTTGTGGGTGTTTATCGTGATGAAAAGACGCTGGAGCCTATTACATATTTTCAAAAGCTGGCTTCAAATATTAATGAACGGATGGCATTGGTTGTTGATCCGATGTTGGCCACAGGCGGCTCAATGATTGCCACGATAGATTTACTTAAAAAAGAGGGCTGTCATGCTATTAAAATATTGGTACTAGTTGCCGCGCCGGAAGGTATTAAGGCACTGGAAGCTGCTCATCCTGATGTTGAACTTTATACTGCATCTATTGATGATCATTTGGATGAACATGGTTATATTGTTCCTGGTTTGGGTGATGCGGGCGATAAGATATTTGGTACCAAGTGACATTTATTGTTTATGTTATTTTTTATTAATTATAGTTATTGAGAGCTAATAAGATTGGATAGAGATACCAATCTTATTAAGTTTGAATATTATTTTAAATTTAGTGCGTTAACTTTTCGGCGTTTTTTTCACTCTATTTCTATCTAACCAACGTTTTAGTCCTGCATAGGTTTTATTTAATTCAACTTTGGCATTTTCTACCGTTAGTTTGTTATGATCAAAAACAAACTCTTGAGCGACATAATTAAAACTGTAGCCGGAAGCCGGAAGCGGGATTAGAATAGATACTGTAATAGAACAATTTGGCTTGATTATCTGCTTTTATGATAGGGGTAATAAATTGAATAAAATTGTGATCCTCTTCATTAAATTTTACAAAATCTGTTAGATGAGTTGTTAATTCATGGATTAAACTAGCGCGTTCATTATTGTCAATAAATTTATGCGTGGCAATAATGTGTTCAGCTAATTGCTGTGGGTTGGTAGTTTTGAAACTACTTGAACGATTATTAAAATTTGAAATATACACGAGTTTCGCACAGGCATATAAAATTCTAGAAATGGCTTAAAAGCAATGATCAATCTGCAAGTTACTAAAACACATGAATTTTCTTAAATTACAATAAGTTGTATTTGATTTATAAGGTTTTATCTATTTATATATTATGCTGAATTAAACTTAAAAATAGAGCGTTTTTTTATTGGTGCGAAACTCGTGTATATTTTTCTTTGAGCTTAAAATAGTATGAGTAAATAAAATTGTAGTATTATCTTTAGTTAAAGAATTTTCGATTAATTTTTTTAGTGATGAGTAAATTTTTTGATATTCTTCTTGTGAGGTATATGAATAAAAATCTGTTATTTTTTCAAGTAATTGTTGATAATTATTAGCTTTGTAATTGACTTTGCTGTTAGCGTATTCATCAGTGACAAACATGTTTGTTTCTTGTTGAGCGGCAATATATTCATAATATTTTTTTTCATTGCCTTCATTATCAGGTTCATCGGGTGCACAACCGCTATAGTCTTTGGCTATAGTTAATAAACAAGTTACCACATGTTGTGGGTAGTCAAGTAATTTTGTCGCAAGATTAACATTATTATATCGATACATATCTTTTAATAGGGACTCTGCCGCTAATGCTTTTTCGATATCGTCCCCCAAGGTTAAAGCGCCGCTGGTTACTAACTTTGCTTGCTGGCTAGTATCTTGATTTTTAATATTATTAATAAGCTGAGATTTTTTATTATAGGCTTTATTTAGTAGCAAATGTAGCATTTCATTTTGTTTTTTTGACATAATTTAATTCCTTTGATTGTAAATATTATTAATATAATTTGTCTTATTAAGTCCTAATGATGAATAATTATTATTTTTCTAAACAGGTTGCACAATCATCTTTATTTCCTTTATTTGGTGTTTTTACCCGACATAACCAGCATTTTAGGTCGTTTCTTGTTTCACCAACGATCATTTTTGCTATTTCTATATCCAACATATAAGTATGAAAAGTCATAACCTGGTTATTTAGTTGTACACGTGATTTATATTTATCTGCTGGTGCATTTTTACCGTTTCCACCACTGTTTCTTGCTAATTCGATATTAGAGGTATTAATATAAAAATTTAAGTCATTTTTACTTTTGGAATCAATGGCACCCTGGGTAAATGTAGTATCGGTATTTTTCAGTTCTGCGTGGGATAGTGCTGCCTTGGCCAGATCAGTTACTCATTTTTTAATTTTATTTTTATCAAATCCGAAAATTCCCTCAAATACATTAATGACCTTATCAATCAAATCATTATAATTCTCGCATTGGTAATTAACGTCGATAGATCTATCTGATGAAATCATCAAAAAAGGATTCTCTCTCATCAGGTTAGTATAATTAGCATAAGCATGAACATTACCTATTAGGTTGGGTTTTGTCGCATTGTATCCAGTACTCGTCATTGCCATGGTACTCATCATTGCTAGTGCAATAGCTGGTGATTTTACTAATTCTTCTGTGGTTTTATCAGATGAAGCACCGCTACTGTTCATTTCGTACACGAGTTTCGCACAGGCATATAAAGTTCTAGAAATGGCTTAAAAGCAATGGTTAATCTGTAAGTTACTAAAACACATAAATTTTATTAAATTACAATAATTTGTATTTAATTTATAAGGTTTTGTCTATTTATATATCATGCTGAATTAAACTTAAAAATAGCGCGTTTTTTTATTGGTGCGAAACTCGTGTCGTAAAGAAGGGCCGAAACGACTAAGTCAGCATCTTGCTGTGCGCCAATAATTTCTCCGCTAGAAGCGATAATCTTTGAATCATTATAACCTGTGAATGTTGGTGCTGGTATTGCTTTAAGCATTTTGAACCAATTAGCAAGTTTTTCATATTCTGTATTTATGTCTATCGTTTTCAGAATATTCCTTATTTAAAGTTTAAATATCACTCGAATGAACTTAGTTAGAAATTTACTTAATTTGGTTAATAAGATGCCTTGTTTATAATAAAAATAAAGTTAAAAATAAATAATTTTTCATTATAATAAAATTATTTATTAATTTAAGAAGGTTATTAATTAATATAAACTTGTTATTTTATATTACAAAAATAATTTTCACTTTAAATACTTATTAAAATAACTTGAAATTTATATTTATTATAAGTGTGAGTGTTTTTTAATATAATAAAACAATAAATGTAATTATAGGTTTATTTTTTTTACAAGCTAAATAATTTAATTAATTAAGAATGTGGGTTTGTTAATGTATTTTAATTTTAATTATATATTATATTTGGATGTATAAATGTCCATTTTTTGTAACTTAATGTTTAGAATGAAAGTTACCTAATGCAATTATAGGCAACATGTGATTGATTTATTTTTTTGTGCTTATTTATATAGCTATATTTAATATAGCCTAAAAATAATTTTATTAATTGATATTTTATATTGAATTTTAATGCTTGGTATAAGTTATTTTTTATCAATAGATAAAAAATAAAGTTCAGTGCACTGTGAGGACAGAAAAATTTTTTATGAATAACTATTTTTGTTTTTTTATAGATAAGTTAGTTTAAGAATTTTATTACCATTATGTTAATATGGTTTAACGAATATTTCATACAATTTTCTGTTATGAAATTAAAATATCAAAAGGTGGGCTTTATTGATGAGTTTTGATGAGTAATAATATATTAATTATGAGTTATCAAGAGGACATTGATCATGACCCGCCGTGTAATTGGCGTAGCAGAAAGGCCGCCGTTAAGAGAAACCATTCCATTAAGTTTTCAGCATCTGTTTGCTATGTTTGGGGCGACAGTATTAGTCCCCATTTTATTTCACATCAATCCTGCAACCGTTCTATTGTTTAATGGTATTGGTACACTACTCTATTTGATCATTTGTCGAGGACGTATTCCTGCTTATCTGGGCTCAAGTTTTGCTTTTATTTCACCAGTTTTATTGTTATTACCGCTAGGTTATGAGTTAGCATTGGGTGGATTTATTATTTGTGGGCTACTTTTTTGTTTAGTCGCACTGATTGTAAAAATAGCAGGTAGAAATTGGATCAATATTATTTTCCCCCCTGCGGCAATGGGCGCGATTGTTGCGGTTATTGGTCTGGAATTAGCGCAAACGGCGGCTGGCATGGCGGGGCTTTTACCTAAAGCGGATATTCCAGTTGATTCAAGCAGTTTGATTATTTCAGTGGTGACGTTGATCGTGACCATTCTATGTTCGGTAGTTTTTCGTGGCGTATTAGCGATTATTCCTATTTTGCTTGGTGTGATTGTCGGCTATTTACTTGCATTTTTAATGGGAAAAGTGGATTTAACTCCAGTTATTACCGCTCCATGGTTTTCATTACCAACATTTTATTCTCCACGATTTGAGTGGTTTGCTATTTTGACTATTTTGCCTGCAGCGCTAGTTGTTATTGCGGAACATGTAGGTCATTTGGTTGTGACTGCGAATATTGTTGGGCGAGATTTATTAAAAGATCCTGGTTTACACCGTTCAATGTTTGCTAATGGTTTATCAACTACCATTTCAGGATTTTTTGGTTCAACACCGAATACCACCTATGGTGAAAACATCGGTGTAATGGCGATAACTAAAGTATATAGCACCTGGGTAATTGGTGGTGCGGCAATTTTAGCTATCTTGCTTTCCTGTGTTGGTAAATTAGCGGCGGCAATTCAGCTTATTCCTGTTCCTGTGATGGGGGGCGTTTCGCTATTACTTTATGGTGTTATAGCGGCATCAGGTATCCGAGTGTTAATTGATTCTCGGGTAGATTATAATAAACCACAAAATCTAATATTGACTTCCGTTATTCTGATTATTGGGGTAAGTGGTGCGACTATCCATATTGGTGCTGCTGAGTTGAAGGGGATGGCGCTTGCTACCATTATCGGTATTATTATGTCGTTAGTTTTTCGCCTGATTAATATTATTCGTCCGGAAAAAACTTATATAACTACTAAGCTTGAGTCGGTAGAGACGATTAAAAAATAGCTAATTTTTACTGGAATAATAGGTAAATTATTAGTTCCATCGGATGATATTGTTTAAGTTCATCTAATTACAACTTTTGTGTTAAGCTGTATGTGTTTTCTTATCTATACAGAAAGAGGTGCTTCTGAATACGCCGTCGCAGCTTTCATTACCTTTATCCACGCCTGATGATGAAACCTTTGCCAGTTTTATTACTGGCGAAAATGGTATTTTATTAGCGGCTATCAAATCTGCTATCAATCAATCCCATAGCAGCTATATTTATTTTTGGTCTCAGCAAGAAGGTAGTGGAAAAAGTCATTTATTACACGCTGCATGTAGTGAATTGTCACAAAAAGGCGAGGCAGTTGGTTATGTTCCTCTGGATAAACGTAGCTATTTTGTCCCTGATGTTTTAGACGGTATGGAACATTTAGCTCTGGTTTGCATTGATAATGCTCATTGTATTGCCGATGATGAAGAGTGGGAAATAGCACTTTTTAATTTATATAATCGTATCTTGGAAAACGGCAAAAGCTGTTTATTGATAACCGGTGATAGGCCGCCTAGGTTGATTGATTTAGCATTACCTGATTTAGCATCCAGACTTGATTGGGGACAGATCTATAAACTTCATCCACTGAGTGATGAAGATAAGATCCAGGCACTGCAATTACGCGCTAAATTACGCGGTTTCGAGTTATCTGAAGAGGTTAGTCGTTTTGTTTTAAAGCGTTTGGATAGGAAAACCCGCACATTATTTACTATGTTAGATGAGTTAGATCATGCTTCGATTGTTGCTCAACGTAAACTGACTATTCCCTTTGTTAAGGATATTCTTAAACTTTAATTTAAGAGGTAAACTTATTTTACCTCTTAAAGATACAGGGTTATTTAAATAGCTTTTTTACTTGTTCTGGTGGACGTCCTAGCTGAGCATGGTTATCAACGACAACGATAGGTCGCTCAATCAATATTGGGTTATCATGCATTGCTTGCAGTAAGATCTCATCTGATAACGAGCTGTCAGATAAATTAAGTGTTTGATAAATTGTTTCGTTGCTTCTCATTAATTGACGCGGTTCAGTGAAACCCAGTTGTGAAAGTAAAGTTTTCAAGTTATTAATACTTGGTGGTGTTTTAAGATATTCAATAATGCGTGGTTTAACCCCCATATCTTCTAAAAGCTGTAGGGTTTGTCGACTTTTTGAACACCGAGGGTTATGGTAAATCGTCACTTGTTGAGACATAAGGTAATATCCTTAGCGTTTTTGTAATTGTTTATCACGTGTTTCTAACTGGCGTAGTGTATCAATACGGGCATCATATCTTGCTTGATCATAACTCCCGGTTTTTGTTAGCCGACTGGCATCGGTAATATATTGAATGGCAGTACCATAATTACCACGCAAAGCCATAGCTTCTGCATAAGCTGCTAACTGTTCACTACGCTTACCTTGCTTAGCTGAAACTTCTGCCAACAAAGTCCAACCATTTAAGTCATTGGGGTTATCAAAGGTGTATTTACGCAATAATTCACTGCCTTGATCATACTGATTATTAGCAATATAGGCATTTGCCAGATTAATTTGTAGAATTGGGTCATTTGGTGTTTTGGTTAGTGCATTTTGTAAACGAGAAATAGCCTTTAGTGGCTGATTTAACCCTATATCTATATCGGTCATTAGATCAATAAACCAGGGATTAGCAGGTTGCTTAGCCAAAAGTAAGCGCACAATGTTGCCAGCAGCCTGATATTTTTTATCTTCATTAAATTGTAGCGCATGACCATAATCAGCCGCCATTCTTTCTTTAGTATCACCTTGGCTATACTGAGATAAAATTTGTTCAAGGATCGGTTTTTGCCCGTCTGTATACATGGCAAGAATGCGTACCCGAGCTAGCATAAAATCCAATGATGGTGGGAGATCCACTTTCGGATATTGATTTGAACGATTTAGTGCATCCGCTAAACGACTATCTGGTAATGGATGGGTTAATAGCATCTCAGGTGGTTTTGACATATAACGGCTCTGATCGGCTAAAATTTGCATAAAATCAGACATGGCGCGCGGATCGAATCCGGCGCGACGTAAAGTCTGTATACCAATTCGGTCAGCTTCTTGTTCGTTAGATTGAGTAAAGCTTATTATACCTTGTTTCACACCAGCTAATGTTCCTGTCAGTGCCGCAATACCTGCTTGTGGATTAGCCATCACTAACAGTGCTGAACCAATGGCGCCTATCCAGGCCAATGGTGCATTCCGTTCACGATCTTCTAGCATACGGGCAAGATGTCTTTGTGTTACATGAGAAATTTCATGGGCGATCACTGAGGCCAGCTGACTTTCATTTTGGCTATAACGAAACAGGGCAGAATGGAGAACGACGTTGCCACCAAAATAAGCGTAAGCATTAATATTAGGATTATTTATCAGGTAAAAATGGAACGGAGTTTTTACTGAGTGGGCATTTTTTACTAAGCGCATGCCAAGATGATTAATATATTGGTTTAACAAGGGATCGTAAATAAGTGGTGTGCTAGCACGTAATTGGCGAGTTAGTGTGTCACCAATGACGATCTCTTGATCAATAGTTAGTGTACCACCTGCTGTGGTACCAATATCGGGCAAATTATCTTCAATAGCGGTATAAACAGGCTTCATAGGAACTGCTAACATTATTGTTATTACAAGAGTAATGAGTGGTTTAGTAAATTTTGTATTCATAAACCGGAAGTATCCCTTACGATTGATTATATTGTTAAATGATATTTTTTATGATAGCAAAGCTTACTGGATAATCTGTCAATTGGTATAATTTCGTGCATTAAAAGACTAATTTACCACATTCAGGAGTGAATATATGCTGGAGATGTTTTTGCAATGGTATCGTCGAAGATTTTCAGATCCTCAGGTCGTTGCATTGTTTATCAGCCTGATTATCGGTTTTTGTATCATATTCTTTTTTCATGATATTTTAGCTCCTTTATTAGTTGCTATCGTGTTGGCTTATTTACTTGAATGGCCAACCCAACAACTGGGTAAGTTAGGCTTATCAAGGCTGATGGCGGCGTCCATTGTACTGACAATATTTATGGGTATTAGTGCCATGGTTTTTTTAATTATTGTGCCCATTGTCTGGCAGCAAGGCATGAATTTATTATTTGATTTACCTTCAATGGTAAATAGCTTTAATGAATATGCCAAAGCATTGCCTGAACGCTATCCCGCTTTAGTTGATGCCGGTATTATTGATATGATAGCGGATAATTTACGCGGTCGTTTATCGACTTTAGGTGAATCTGTGGTTAAGTATTCTGTTGCTTCGCTTATTGGTATTATTACCATAGCAATATATCTGGTTTTAGTACCGCTAATGGTATTTTTTCTACTGAAAGATAAGACTAAAATAATACGTGGTTTACAACGTATTTTACCACGTGATCGGTTATTGGTCGGACAAGTTTGGCAGGAAATGAACCAACAGATCACTAACTATATCCGTGGTAAAGTTATTGAAATGGTTATTGTTGGTATCTGTACTTATATCGCCTTTGTTTTTTTAGGTTTGCGCTACTCGCTATTTTTGTCAGTAGTAGTCGGTATTTCTGTCTTGATCCCCTATATTGGTGCGGTGGTGGTTACCATCCCAGTAGTTTTAGTTGCTTTGTTTCAATGGGGTATTGGGTCTGACTTTTGGACTTTACTAATCGCTTATTTAATTGTTCAAGGGCTTGATGGCAATTTATTGGTGCCCATTTTATTCTCTGAAGCGGTTAATTTGCATCCGTTAGTTATTATTTTATCTGTCGTAGTATTTGGTGGGCTTTGGGGTTTTTGGGGAGTATTTTTTGCCATTCCATTGGCAACTTTAATTAAAGCCGTTATGCATGTGTGGCCGGAAGATAATCTCGTAACTGAAAAATAATTTTTTAATTGTTAATTGCCACCAAAACAGGCAGGGGCAATTAACAATCGATTTTAATCACGGATGAGTATTAAGATAATTCAGTACAATTTGGTGATGATCACTGGTTTTAAATTTGTCAAACACATGTTCAATCTCACCTTTTGCATTAATCAGAAAACTGATGCGATGAATGCCATCAAACGTTTTCCCCATAAATTGCTTTGCTCCCCATACACCGAATTTTTCCGCTGCCTCATGCTTATGATCCGATAGTAATGTAAAATTTAGCATCTCTTTTTCAGTGAAACGTAATAACTTTTCTGCTTTATCAGTACTTATACCAAAAACTTCAACACCCATTTGTTTTAATTTATCCATTTCGTCACGTAATCCACAAGCTTGTATTGTACAGCCAGGAGTCATTGCTTTAGGATAAAAATAAATCAAAATTCGTTGACCAAGATAATCAGATAAATTGATTATTTCGCCATCTTGGTCAGGAAGGCTAAATTGGGGGGCCTTATCACCGGCTTTCAATGGGCTCATTAGATTCTCTCCGTTTAATTCTATATGTTATTGGGATTTGCTGATAATGCTAATTGTACATTGGACATTTAATTTTGTGCACAATTGTTTAAATCTATTTTTGTTAATTCACTCATTATCACCAATAAAACTTTGGGCATTCATATCAATTTCAAGTTGTTGATCATATTTGTTTGTCGCTGGTTGTATTTTTGCAACCAGTTTGGCTAGGTTGAAGTTATGAGTGATAAATAAACAAGTAAATTGTTCAACTATAGCGGGAGCGACATTAACAATTATTATTGAAAAATATTCTTTACAAACGCCAGAAGTGGTTTTTGCATAATAGATAATAATTTTAATTCAGTATCATGCTTAAGCAACATTGCTTCTATCAAAGAAATTGATTGCCTGCTATCTGATAACATCGTAATAAAGAAGAATTGTTTGCCAAATATAGCGATAAAGCTATCTTCAATATTACATTGACATTTGTTGACTAGTTGGATAACGGTATTAATCTTACCGGGATGATCTGCAACAAGTACAATAATAATGATTGATTGTTGTTCACTATGTGGCAAGTCGTTTTCCTTATGAATTTATGATATTCTGAATATCTTATGGTAACCATAAAAAAAAGCTTCTGCCAAGATAAAAAAACAAATATATCAGTATAATAAGTTTACATAATGAGTAGAGATAAAATGATATTTGATGGAATGAAATGTTCACATTTTTGCTGATAAAATAATAAATTGAACGAGAAAAATAAACTGGAAATAGGATGATAATCATTATGTATTTTTCTTAAAACAGAGTGTTTATTAATAAATTTCATTAAATTTTGGGTATAAGAAGGTTTTTTTCTTTAGACTGAAAAAGTACCATAATTTTAATGTCTCATTTAGGAAAAAGGTTATGGTTAATAATTCTATTAAATATCGGAATTTTTTGCGTGGCAGTCTTGCTGCGATTGTTACCCCAATGGATATAAAAGGGCAAATAGATAAACTCAGTCTGAAAAAACTGATTGATTATCATGTTAATAATGGCACAACTGCGATTGTATCTGTTGGTACAACTGGAGAATCAGCAACACTTGATCATAGTGAGCACTTTGATGTGGTATTGACGACATTAGAGTATGCTGATGGCAGAATTCCGATTATTGCAGGCAGTGGCGCAAATGCTACCAAACAAGCTATTGCATTAACTAAATCTTTGGAAAAAACCGGGGTTGTTGCCTGTTTGGCGGTAACACCATACTATAACAAACCTTCACAAGAAGGACTTTATCAGCATTTTAAAGCGATTGCCGAACAGACAGATTTACCACAAATCTTATACAATGTTCCTTCGCGCAGCGGTTGTGATTTATTGCCCGAGACAGTTGCCAGATTAGCAAAGTTAGGTAATATTGTTGCCCTTAAGGAAGCTAGTGGTGATTTAAGTCGTGTGAATCGCATTCGCAGATTAATTAATGATGAAAATTTTATTTTGCTTAGCGGTGATGATGCAACTGCGTTAGAATTTATGCAATTAGGTGGGCAGGGGGTAATTTCAGTAACAGCCAATATTGCCGCCAAATTAATGGCTGAAATATGCAAATTAGCATTATCAGAAAAGTATGCCGAAGCGCATAAGTTAAATTATCGACTAAGTGAATTGCATCATCAATTATTTATTGAGCCTAATCCGATTCCAGTTAAATGGGCTTGCTATCAGTTAGGACTTATTAATTCTGATACATTGCGCTTACCGATGACACCATTAACACTGACCGGTCAGATAGCGGTACAAAAGGCGCTAAAGATCGCTGATTTACAAAAAATTTAGGGAAATTTAATGGCAACAATATTGCACAAATCAAAGGCTATTAAGCTTGCAGGGCTGTCACTCGCTATATTTTTGGTAGCCTGCACGAGCAATCAACGTTATAAGCGTCAAGTCAGTGGTGACGAATCATATTTAAATACACCTCCGTTAAAAAATTTGACGATCCCTCAAGGTATATCGTTACCGTTACAAAACGGTGAATATGATATTCCGCCAGCTAATCAAAATGGTGCTGTAGGTAAAGCATTAGATATTCGTCCTCCTATTCAAGCACTTTCGTTACTTAGTGATACCCATACCGAAAATAGCTTAACTGCGAGTCGTTTATTTTTAACTAATACAGCTGAAAACCGCGCCCTTTGGTCGCAAATTAACGCTATTTTGCAACAAAAAATGATTAAAGTTAGGCAAAAAATGATCCTGACCACTCCTTGATTACCGATTGGATTACCTGGCCGCGAGGAGATGAAGATATTGCGATACAAACCCGACAGAAAATTCAGCTGAACCCACAAAATAATCAAATAGTCATCACGGTAACTAATGAAGGTATAAAGCAGGGTGAAGATAGCATCACCGATCAGGCAGAAACACAGCGCTATAATATTTTAATGTTAAATGAGTTGATTGATTCAATAAATAAGCTGCGTAGTACCGCAACCAGTTCTGGTGCCCAAGGTCGTTATGCCATTATTGATGTGCAAACGGGTAGTGATAGTAGTGGCTTACCTCAAATAATTGTACGTGCGCTTTATGATGTTGTTTGGGATAGATTACCTTCTGTGCTTGAAAGCATTGGTATACAAGTTGGTGACCGTAGTCGTTCGACCGGATCAATTACCCTTACTTTTAATGGTATGAGTGATAGTGATTGGCAAGCGATTGGCGTCGATAATCCAACCATGACAAAAGGGGATTATAAATTACAAGTTGGCGATATGAATAATCGTAGTAGTCTGCAATTTATGGCGGTAAAAGGGACAACCTTAACACAAAAACAAAATGATGAAATGGTCTCGGCATTAAAAGCGGCCTTTAGTAAAGTGAGTAGTAATTAGTTAATAAAACTGGGTTTATTACAATTAACTATAACATTGCTTATATAAATGATGGATGGTTGGTAGTGATTTATTCACTATGTATCATCTGTTTTTTTGTTTTGCTCGGTCAGTTTTTAGGCTAACACGAGTTTCGCACAGGCATATAAAGTTCTAGAAATGGCTTAAAAGCAATGGTTAATCCGCAAGTTACTAAAACACATAAATTTTATTAAATTACAATAATTTGTATTTAATTTATAAGGTTTTGTCTATTTATATATCATGCTGAATTAAACTTAAAAATAGCGCGTTTTTTTATTGGTGCGAAACTCGTGAAAATGATCAAATTTCGGAGTAAATAAAATGCAGAAAAAAGCGGAGTTGTATCGTGGAAAAGCGAAAACCGTATATTTTACGGATGATCCTAATTTATTAGTATTAGAATTCCGGAATGATACATCGGCACTAGATGGTGAGCGTATAGAGCAGTTTGAACGTAAAGGAATGATAAATAATAAATTTAATTATTTCATTATGCAAAAACTGGAGCAAGCCGGCATTCCAACCCAAATGGAACGATTACTGTCAGATACTGAATCATTAGTAAAAAAATTAACCATGATCCCGGTTGAATGCGTTATTCGTAATCGAGCAGCTGGTTCTTTAGTTAAACGGCTTGGTATCGAAGAGGGTACGTTGCTTGAGCCACCTATCTTTGATTTGTTTTTGAAAAATGATGCGCAGCATGATCCCATGATTAATGAATCTTACTGTGAAACTTTTGGTTGGGTTAGTAGAGCGCATCTAAGCGAAATGAAACGATTAAGTTATAAAGCGAACGAAGTATTGAATGCGCTTTTTGATAAAGCGGAGTTAATTTTGGTCGATTTTAAACTGGAGTTTGGTTTATTTAATGGTCAAGTTGTTTTGGGTGATGAATTTTCGCCAGATGGCAGTCGCTTATGGGATAAAAAAACCAAGGATAAATTAGATAAAGATCGTTTTCGCCAGAGTCTAGGAGGATTAATTGAAGCTTATGAAGAGGTTGCTAAGCGCATAGGTATTTGCTTAGATTAAAAAATTTTTTTGTTAGCAAAAGATGTTGAGTAAAGATTGGCTTAGAAAAACTTTATTTTATTGTCATTAGTTATTAATTTACTTTTATTAAAGCATACCTAAGAGCAGCTTAAATATTAATTAGCTGCTCACACGGTTTTATTAAATTAAGTCGCTGAATAGACTATATTGGGAATTACTATAGTGAGATTTTAATCTTATTTCATAAATATGAAATGAAAATATTCGATTAAGTTAAGTAGATGGTTGATTGTTGAACATATGGAATAATTTTAATATTAAATTATTAACTAAAATACTGGCAGAATTAAACGGCTATTAGATAACTAGATAGTTAATTATGTATACAATAGTTATGAAAAAAATCACTTTAACCTATTTGGCTATGATATAGATTGGTTACAATATGATGGCCGCTACAAGAGTGATTATACAGATAATCAATAGAGTCGTAGTATTAATATTTACTGGTTCGCTGTGACCTGCTACCGATTTTTGCTAGTTTTTTCTTATAACTATTTTTTTATTTAATCAGTAGCATTGAAATGAATTTATTAAATTTTATCACCACTGTGAGTTAATAATTACACAAGAATGACGATGATTCGCTATAATCCCATCAAGGGCTCATTATTCATGTCATATTGGGAGATTATTATGCGCTGGCGGGATCATCGCAAGAGCGATAATATTGAAGACAGACGGAATCAATCGGGTAGAATGGGATCACCTTTTGGTGGCGGTGGTATGCGATTGCCGTTACGTGGGAAAAGTGGTTTATTCATTTTAGTGGTTGTTCTCGTTGCCGGCTATTATGGTATCGATTTAACCAGCTTTATCACTGGCGGATCCAGCATTAACTCCTCTCACCAAGCAAATTACCAACCGGTTAGTGCTAAAGATCAACAATTAGCTGATTTTACCTCAGTTATATTAGCGTCAACTGAAGACGTCTGGCAAAAAGAGTTTAGTCGCTCGGGGCGTAGTTATACTTATCCTAAATTAGTGCTTTATCGAGGTTATACTACCACGGCTTGTGGTACTGGTCAGGCAATTATGGGGCCATTTTATTGTCCTGCTGATCAAAAAGTTTATATTGATCTGTCATTTTATGAAGAGATGAAAAATAAGCTTGGGGCAGGTGGTGATTTTGCCCAAGGCTATGTTGTGGCACATGAAGTAGGTCATCATGTTCAACATTTATTAGGCATTGATCAGAAAGTTAGAGAGGCTCAACAAAGTATGAGTCGTACTGACGCGAATAAACTTTCTGTTAAGCTTGAATTGCAAGCTGACTGTTTTGCTGGTGTATGGGGCAATAAAATGGATGAGCAAGGTCTGCTAGAAGAAGGCGATTTACAACAAGCATTAGCGGCGGCCCAGGCAATCGGTGATGATCGTTTACAGCAACAAAGCCAAGGACGTATTGTACCCGACAGTTTTACCCATGGTACCTCTGAGCAGCGTTATACTTGGTTTAAAAAAGGCTATGATAGCGGGGATTTTAAAAGTTGTAATACTTTTGGCGCACTATAGCGCGATAAAAGTTGCCTCGAGTTTGCATAATTTTAACGGCTAATAGGCTCTATTATTTATTTTGATCAGTCATGATTTATTGATAGGATAAATTAATTATATATTTTTATTGGTAAATAATTTTATGGGTAATTTTGATCCAACATTACTTATTTTATTAGTGTTGGCTGGCTTAGGAATAATTAGTCATAACATGACGGTGGCATTGGCAATGCTATTTTTGTTAGTTGTTCGCATTATGCTGCTTAATAATTTTTTCCCTTGGGTTGAAAAATATGGCTTAACCATCGGTATTTTGATTTTAACTATTGGTGTAATGGCCCCTATCGCCAGTGGCAAGATCTCGCCGCAAGATGTTATTAACTCTTTTTTTAACTGGAAATCTTTGTTGGCGATTGTGATTGGCATTTTGGTCTCTTGGCTTGGCAGTAGAGGCGTCTCTTTGATGTCTAATCAACCGTCAACAGTTGCCGGATTATTGGTTGGTACAGTGATAGGCGTTGCTGTTTTCCGTGGTGTTCCAGTTGGTCCATTAATAGCAGCAGGTCTTCTCTCGTTACTAATTGGCAAGTTTTAGTGACTATTGCAAGCCTGATTAATTTACAATCTCAGTTACGCATTCAGGGGCAACGCCGCTTACTCGTGCTAAGCGGTAATAGCAACTGGATCATTGAACAGCTAATTGCACTTAGGCAGGGGATAATTGGCGATTGGCCAACCATTTCACTACATTGGCCTGATGCTATACCACCAAAAAATGCGGTGTCACTATTAGGACAAGAGTTCTTACATGGTGTTTTTGATGCCACTAAGGGTTTTCATACTGAAGCATTACTGATGTTGGCAGGGACATTAAAAGCGGGTAGTTATCTCATTCTTTGCCTGCCTGAGTGGGGGACTTGGTCTCAACAGCCAGATCAAGATAGTCAACGCTGGAATGAAGTGGCGTCGACAATAGCAGTACCAAATTTTGTCTATTGGTTAAAGTATCATCTACAACATGATGCTAATGTTTTGCTGTGGTGTGAAGGTAAACCTTTTACCGCTGATAAGCTACCACAATTAACTGCCTGGTATCAGCCGAATGGACAATCAACGATTGAACAACAAAGAATTTTGCAGCGCCTGCTAGCTGGTAAGGTGGGAGTTTGGGCATTAGTTGCCCCGCGTGGCCGTGGAAAATCTGTGTTAGCAGGTATGTTAATTGAACGTTGGCAGGGGGAATGTTGGGTTTGTGCGCCGGCAAAATCAGCGTCAATGGTATTAACACACTATACCGACAAAAAAATTCGCTATTGGTCAATTGACCATTTATTGGCTGATTGTCGATTACAAAAACCACGTAAGGTTGATTGGTTAATTATTGATGAAGCGGCGATGATCCCGATTGCGCAACTAAATCAATTAACGCACTATTTTCCACGTTTACTCTTTACTACCACTGTTGATGGCTATGAAGGTACAGGGCGCGGATTTTTGCTAAAACTTTATGCGCAATTAGCTCAATGTCACATTTTGACTTTAACCACGCCGATCCGCTGGGCATCAAATGATCCGTTGGAGAATTGGTTAAATAATAGCTTGTTATTAAAAGAATATATACCAAAATCAACGACGCTAGCTAAATTAAATAACCAACACATGGTGTTGTTACCTATATCACAGTCTTCATTAATTGAAAAACCAAAATTATTATCAGCAATATATGGTTTACTGACTAATGCGCATTATCGTACCTCACCGATTGATTTAAGACGATTATTGGATGCGCAAGGGATACATTTATTGGTTGCACAGCAAAAGGAAAATTTGTTAGCTGTGTTATGGTTAGTGGATGAAGGTGGATTATCTGCGTCGCTTGCCCATGAGGTATGGGCTGGACGGCGTCGACCTAGAGGTAATTTAGTTGCTCAATCTTTAGCTGCACATAGCTATTTTCCGCAAGCGGCGCAAATGAATTCTCAGCGAATTAGCCGCATAACCGTTGCTGCAGCTTTTCGTCGTCAGGGTGTGGCAACAAAATTACTCAGTTTTTATAAGCAGCAGGCGATGGAAGAGGGGAAAGATTTTTTTTCTGTCAGCTTTGGCTATTGTGAGCAGTTGCAGTCATTATGGCAGCAAAATGGTTTTCATTTAGTCAGAGTTGGCAGCCGTAAAGAAGCGACCAGTGGATATTATACCGCTATGGCGGTATTGCCTTTATCAACAGCGGCTAAACAATTAGTGTCACGGGCGCAATATTTGTTAAAGCGAGACGCTTTTTATATCAATCAGCTAATCGGTTTAGCACTAACAGCAATTAGCGATGATCAATTAAATGATGAAGATTGGCAGGTTTTGGTAGGTTTTGCTTATGGTAATAGAAGTTTTTCAGCTAGCTATCCAGCAATCCGACGGTTATTAATGCAGTCGTCACTGGTTTTAACAGCGACTAGAATTCACTGTGAACATAATTTATCTATTGAGATATGCTGTCAGCAGTTAAAATTGACGGGTCAAAAAATGTGGTTAAAACAGATACGCAAGGATATTGCTGCGGCATTATCAGAATTGGACTGGCAGCGAGCAGAAAAACTTAAATCATGGGTTAATGCTTCTTCTGCTTAGGCCAGTCATCTTCATCATCCCATTTGTCGTTAAAATCACGGTGAGGAGGAAGTTTGGGTTTGTTATCTAAAAAACGTTTAGGATCGATTTTTTGCATCTGTTTGACGGCACTCCAAATGATACCAATCAGAAGCAAAATAATAATAATCCACCAGTAATCCAATGCATAGCTGTTTTTCCATTAGCAAATGTAGTAAATAAAGTATACTCTTTTTTTCTTTATCGTATAACTATTATAGATTTAAGTATGCGTTTACAACGAATTTTACTCATTATTGTCGGCTGGTTTAGTATTATCTTAGCGATATTGGGTATACTTTTGCCATTATTACCCACTACCCCTTTTTTGTTATTAGCCGCCTGGTGTTTTTCTCGCTCATCACCACGTTTTCATTACTGGTTACTTCATAACTCATGGTTTGGTAAATATATTCGTCATTGGCAACAACATAAAGCGCTGCCTAAAGGGGTTAAAATTAAGATAATTGTTATTATTTTATTTAGTTTTATTTTTTCGCTTTGGTTTGTAGAAAGTTGGTGGATCAGGGGGACACTCCTCATTATCTTAGCGATATTGCTTGCTTATCTATTAAGGTTGCCACAAATCGATGGGGGAAAAAATTAACCCAATTTATTATTTAGCTAATGATATAGCTAGTGAATTTAAATTTTGGGTTCATAATAATATTTTTTGCATAATTTCCTGATAAACGAGACTTAATTTCTGAAGATCAGCAACACTAACACATTCATCAACTTTATGAATGGTTGCATTTAAAGGGCCTAATTCAACAATTTGTGCCCCCATTTTAGCAATAAAGCGGCCATCTGATGTTCCTCCATCAGTTGATAACTGAGGTTGATAGCCGCAATATTGTTTTATCACCTGGCTGGCAATATTAATTAATTTACCTTTTTCTGTTAAAAATGGATGGCCGGATAATGACCACTCAATTTTATAATCGAGTTGATATTTTTCTAGTATTGCTTCAACTTGGTGGCGAATTTGTTGCTCGGTGAGTTCGTTGCTAAAGCGAAAATTGAATTGTATGATTAACTGGCCAGGAATAATATTGTTACTACCAGTACCAGCATGAATATTGGAAATCTGCATGCTGGTGGAAGGAAAATAAGAATTGCCTGCATCCCATTTTTTATTAACTAGTTCATGTAAAAAAGCTAATGAACTATGTATTGGATTATTGGTTAAATGGGGGTAAGCAATGTGCCCTTGCGTTCCTTCGATGGTGAGTTTGGCGGTGAGTGATCCTCGACGACCATTTTTGATAATATCACCAATTTTAATCTGGCTAGATGGCTCACCAACTATGCAATAATCAATTTGTTCATTGCGTATCATTAATTCATCAACCACTTTTACCGTTCCGTTAGTGGCTTTAGCCTCTTCGTCAGAGGTAATTAAGAAGGCCAATCGGCCAGAATGGTTGGGAAAATCGCTAATAAATCTTTCGGCGGCAATAATCATTGCCGCAAGGGAACCTTTCATATCGGCTGCTCCTCGGCCATAGAGCAGTCCGTTATTTAATGTTGGTGTAAAGGGAGGATAACGCCAATTGTCAGTTGCACCTGGCGGAACAACATCGGTATGTCCAGCAAAAGCTAGTGTTTCACCTTGTTCGCCATGATATGCCCATAGATTGGTGGTATCGTCAAAGGGCATGACTTCAATTGAAAAACCAAGTTTTTTCAATCTATTGATTAAAATTGTTTGACAGCCATTATCATCGGGGCTAACAGAGGGTTGTTGAATAAGTTGTTGCGCAAGCTTAAGAACAGGACAAATCATAGTTAGCCTCTGTGATGAATAAATTGTTGGTATTGGTCTATAGAAAAACCGAGTAGATAATGGTTACCAGTAGTTGTTAATAATGGGCGTTTAATAATTGCTGGATATTTTAGCATTAACTCTTTAGCACTAGCGACATCAATAATATTCGCTTTTTGCTCATCGGACAATTTTTTCCAGGTTGTACCACGTTTATTGATCAAGGCTTCCCAGCCTAAGTATTGAATAAAAATTTCGAGTAATTCAATTGATATCCCATCCGTGCGATAATCATGGAATTGATAGATTATATGATGATTATCCAGCCACTGACGTGCCTTTTTAATAGTATTACAATTTTTTATACCATAAAGTATGTAACTTGCTGAAGTTGACATCATAATTTCCTTTTTTGATATGTAGCAAAGATCTCTATAATGCTGCAAAATGCGATAATAATCTATATAAGGCTACTATTAAGTAGAATACTTATTAAATTTATTAGAAATCGATTATAAAAAAATTCAATAAAATATATTCTACATCACACAAAATGATGTGTTAATTAAGCAATGCATATAAATATACTATGTGTTAGATGATGATGTTTTAATAAATCATTTCTTCATCCTTTAATGATATTTTATCTATGTTAAGTTTATTTAGCGCGCATATAAACTAGGCTGGCTTCCAAGCGAGAACGCACATTAAGTTTTTTTAGCAAATTACGAATATGTACTTTGACTGTTTCTTCAGAAATAAAAAGAGATTTAGATATTTCTCTATTTTTTAATCCATTAGCAATTTCACGTAATACTTCAAATTCACGTTTTGTTAATGAAGAAAGTGGATCTTGATATTGATGACGATTATTTAAATACTGATGAATTTGATTGCTAAAAACGGGTAAACCATTTGCGGCGCTTTTCAGGCTATTAAGTAACATATCTAATTCGCAATTTTTTAATAAATAACCATTAGCACCAGCATCGATAGCATTATAAACATCAATTCTATTAGCAGAAAAAGAAAGAATTAATATATAAGATTTTATCCCCTCTTTTCTAATTTGACGAATAACTTCAGGACCATACATGTTAGATATATTAATATCCATCATAATAATATCTGGCTTTAATTGATTGGCTATATTAATAACATCAACGCCATTACTTACTTCACCGGCGACACTAAATTCATCTGCAGCTTTAATGAGTTGTTTTAAACTATGACGTATTAGGGGATGTTCATCAACCAACATTATTGAATGATTAGACATAGTATATTCCTTTTTAAATGCCTGTAGAAATAAATGGGTTTTTACAACTGATTTTAATTATTAGTCTTTAAAGTTTTTTGAAAAAATAAAACATTGCAAGAATATAAGACACGAGTTTCGCAATCTCCAAAAAAGAAGTATAAATTTAAAAACAAGAAAAAATCAGGGTGTTCATATTTTGTCGGGTTATCCATGTATTAAAGATATCTATAAAACATTCTTACAAGTAAGCAGTTTAAGATACTCTGGTTTAGCGTTATCAGAAGTAAGCCCATCGCCTTTATCTCATGACACTGTTAGCCGATGGCTAAAAAGTAGATGTTTTAGACCTAAAGACCTATGGCGATTAGTTGAACCTTCTATAGACAAAAAAAGCCCTTGCGTACTAATTGCCGATGATACATTGATTGCCAAAACACGTAGTAAAAAAATAGAGATGGTCCATTATCAATATTTAGGTAATGAACATGATGTTATTGCTGGCATAGGTTTAGTTAATTTGCTTTGGCATGATCTGACGAAGGTTGAATCAATTCCTATCAATTATCGTATTTATGATAAAGATTCTGATGGAAAAACAAAAAACACGCACTTTTCCGAAATGCTCACTCTTGCTAAAAAAAGAGGGATCATGCCAGAAGCGGTAGTGATGGATGCTTGGTATTCTAGCCTGGATAACCTGAAATCAATTCGCTCTCATGGTTGGATCTGGGTAACCACGCTGAGGAAAAATAGGATTGTTAACCATAACAAACAACTGAACAAGTTAGACATCTCAGAAGAAGGAACGTCAATACACTTGCGAGGATATGGTTGGGTAACCGTTTTCAAATTTACAGCCAAAAACGGCCGTATTGATTACATAGTAACAAACAAAGAGAATCCCACCCGTCAATACCTCAAATCTATCATGGATGCCCGTTGGTCTGTTGAAGTTTATCATCGAGAAGTTAAACAAAACTGTGGTATTGAACGCTGTCAGGCTCGCACGAGCCGAGCGCAAAGAAATCATATTTTTCTCGCTATTTCTGCGTGGTTTGAACAACATAAACGTCGTATATCTGAAAAAATAACCCTTTATCAACAAAATTGGGACGTAATCAAAAGTGCTATTACTGAGCAAATCCGTGTTTTATTAGCGTACCCAAATTAGTTTTGTGCGAAACTCGTGTAAGAAAAACAATATTAATGGAATAACCAAAAGGTAATTATCTTAAATAAAAAACACATTGAATTTTATAATTTTAAATTCAATAGTCTTAAATTTTATGATTATAAAAAAATTAATAATATAAAGGTCACCAGTTTTATATTTTAATTTCAATATTATTTAGTTATATTGATTTTGTTGATAGAATGTTCAAGTTTAGCTAGTTTCTACCGAAATTGTTGTATATGTTATGATTTCATTGATAGAGATTACTATAATGGGGATGCTTTTCTAATAAAAATTCCCTAAGGGCACACAATGGATGAAAAATTAAAACAAAGTGCGCTAGATTTTCATGAGTTTCCCCAACCAGGTAAAATTGAAGTTACACCGACTAAGCCATTAACGGCACAACGAGATCTGGCCCTCGCATATTCTCCCGGTGTTGCTTATCCTTGTCTTGAAATCGTAGCTGATCCTTTGACCGCTTACAAATATACAGCTAAGGCTAATTTAGTGGCCGTAGTTTCTAATGGTACCGCAGTGTTAGGACTGGGAAATATTGGCGCTTTGGCTGGTAAACCGGTTATGGAAGGAAAAGGTGTTTTATTTAAAAAGTTTTCCGGCATTGATGTATTTGATATTGAAATAGACGAATCTAACCCGGATAAACTGATCGATGTTATTGCCGCATTGCAGCCAACTTTTGGCGGAATCAATTTGGAAGATATTAAAGCACCAGAATGTTTCTATATTGAGAAAAAACTGCGTGAAAAAATGCAAATCCCTGTTTTCCATGATGATCAGCATGGTACTGCCATTATTTCAACCGCCCCAATATTGAATGGTTTACGCATTGTTAATAAAAAAATTGACCAGGTTTGCTTAGTTGTTTCAGGTGCAGGTGCTGCTTCTATCGCCTGCATGAATTTATTGGTTGCATTAGGTCTTAATCGTAGCAATATTATTGTCTGTGACTCAAAAGGCGTTATTTATCGTGGCCGCGATGAAGTGATGGATGAAACTAAAGCCGCTTATGCAAGTGAAGATAATGGTTTACGTACTCTAGCGGATGTTATCCCAGGCGTGGACATTTTCTTAGGCTGCTCAGAGCAGGGTGTGTTGACTGCGGAAATGGTAAAATCGATGGCTAATGCACCACTTATCTTAGCATTAGCCAATCCGGAGCCAGAAATTCTTCCTTCAATAGCAAAAGCAGCACGGCCTGATGCGATTATCTGCACTGGGCGTTCTGACTATCCTAATCAGGTAAACAATGTACTCTGTTTTCCTTTTATCTTTCGCGGCGCGCTGGATGTTGGGGCAACCACGATTAATGAAGAGATGAAACTAGCCTGTGTTCAGGCAATTGCTGATTTGGCATTAGCCGAGCAGAATGACGTTGTTGTCTCCGCTTACGGTGATCAGGAGTTAAAATTTGGTGCAGATTATATTATCCCAAAACCTTTTGATCCGCGCTTAATTGTTAAAATTGCGCCAGCAGTCGCTAAAGCGGCAATGGAATCTGGTGTAGCAACACGACCAATTACAGATTTTGATTCTTATATAGAAAAACTTAATGAGTTTGTCTATAGCACCCACCTATTTATGAAGCCGATTTTTTCTCTGGCCCGCAAAGAAAAAAAACGGATTGTATTAGCAGAAGGTGAGGAAGAACGAATATTGCATGCAACCCAAGAATTAGTATCCTTAGGTTTGGCTTATCCGATTTTAATTGGTCGACCCAGTGTGATTGAAAAGCGAATTGAAAAGCTTGGGTTACAAATTAAAATTGGTGAAGATTTTGAGTTGATTAACAATGAAAATGATCCGCGTTTTAAAACCTATTGGCAACAATATTATCAATTAATGAAACGCCATGGTGTTTCGCAGGAAATGGCGCGTAGAGAAGTGATCAATAACCCAACCTTAATTGGTGCTCTGATGATCCGCCAAGGTGAAGCCGATGGCATGATTTGTGGTACTGCTGGTAGTTATAATCAACATTTTACCATTATAAAAAATGTGCTTGGCTTCCGGCAGAATAGTTCAGTAGCCGGTGCAATGAATGCCCTGATGTTGCCAACTGGCAATACTTTTATTGCAGATACCTACGTGAATGATAATCCAACCCCTGAGGAGCTGGCGGAACTTACCTTAATGGCGGCACAGGCGGTAAGGCGTTTTGGTATTGAGCCTAAAGTGGCACTATTATCTCGTTCAAGTTTTGGTTCTTCAGACTGTCCATCAGCACAAAAAATGCGTAAAACATTGGCATTAGTCAAACGTACCGATCCTGAGTTGGAAATTGATGGGGAAATGTATGGCGATGCAGCATTAGTTGAAAACATTAGGCGAGATATTATGCCGGATAGTACATTAAAAGGATCAGCTAATTTGCTGATTATGCCTAATATGGAAGCTGCGCGTATTAGTTATAACTTACTTCGTGTTACCAGTTCTAATGGCGTCACTGTGGGGCCGGTATTAATGGGAGTAGCAAAACCAGTACATATATTAACACCGATTGTATCGGTACGACGTATCGTTAATATGGTTGCGCTAGCTGCTGCGGAAGCACAAACTCAACCATTATAGAATAAAACTAACCACAAATTTGGGCCTCTGTTACTCACAACAACAGAGGTTTTTTATATTATGGCAAGATAAAATATAGCCGTTAATTTTGTTGATTAATTGTTTAAATATTTATTTAAAATAGTTGTTTTATCTATTAGTATCATAGGCCTTTATTTATTAATTTTGGGTTATTAAATAACTAAAAATTTGCCAGCAGGATGTTCTAATAAATATGCAATTAACTCAGCGCTTTTTCTATCGATATTTGAACATTATGCTATTGATATCATTATTAAATATGATAGCGTTTACCAGTTTGGCAGGAGAAAAAATGATAATTCCAATGGCAGAAAAGCAACCACCCAAAATGGTTTTACATGGTGATAGCCGCATTGATAATTATTATTGGCTACGTGATGATACGAGAAAAAATAAAAAAGTTATCAAATACTTGACTGATGAAAATCAATATACCAATGCGGTATTAAAGTCTGGCACCGTATTAAGAGAGCAATTATTTGGCGAGATGGTCGCTCGTATGGAGCAGCAAGATCAATCGGTGCCTTATACCTATAATGGTTATATTTATCGTACCCTTTATCAAGAAGGTAAAGATTATCCTGTTTATCAACGTAAACCTGTCAACCAAAATAGTGATTGGCAGATATTAGTTGATGGTAATGAACGTGCTAAGGGACATCAATTTTATACCTTGGGTGGTATTGCTGTTTCTGAAGATAATAATCATTTGGCAATTGTCGAAGATTTTCAAGGTCGTCGTCAGTTTGAGGTTTAATTTAGACAGTTAGCTAGTAAAAAATGGCAGAATGCAGTAATTAAAAATACCTCTGGTAATATTGTATGGTCTAATGATAATCAAACTCTCTATTATATTCGTAACCACCCACAGACATTATTACCTTATCAAGTATATTGTCATCAATATGGATTAGAGGGGGGGTTGAAGATAAAAAAGTTTATCAGGAGAATGATGACCGATTTTACTTGAGCATGACAAAAAGTAGCTCAAAAGCGTATATTCTACTAGCAATTAGTAGTACAGAAACATCTGAATATCGATTAATCTATGCTAATAACCCCGCTGAATCACTTAAAATATTTTCCCCTCGCCAAACGGGACGTGAGTACGATTTAGATCATTTTCGTGATAATTTTTATATTCGCTCTAACCATCAATTGGAGCAATTTGGGTTATATGCTACTCAATCAATTGACCAGCCCTGGCAAACAATTATTGCACCGAATAAAGAGACTGATTTAGAAAATTTTGCGCTTTTTAACCGTTGGTTGTTGCAGAGCGTCATAATGGCTTAGTTAATATTCGACAGATAGATTGGCAGACCAAACAGCAAAAAATAGTTCAATTTGATGAAGCGGTATATAGTGCCTGGATTGATTATAATCCAGAGCCTGATAGCGAGACTTTACGTTATGGTTATTCTTCACTAACTACCCCAATATCTGTTATGCAGATAAATATGCTAACTGGACAGCGTGAATTGCTAAAACAACAACAAGTCAATGGATTTGATAAATCACTTTATACCAGTGAACGTATCTGGGTTCAGGTAAAAGATGGCACTAAAGTGCCAGTTTCGTTGGTATATCGTAAAGATCGATGGCAAAAAAGCAAAAATCCGATTTTGATTTATGGCTATGGTGCTTATGGTATCAATGTAGATCCGGTTTTTAGTTCACCGCGTTTGAGTTTATTGGATAGGGGATTTGTCTATGTAATAGTGCATGTTCGTGGTGGCGGCGACTTAGGCAAAGCCTGGTATCAACAAGGGAAGGTTGAAAATAAAGCCAATAGTTTTAGTGATTTTATTGATGCAACCAAAATATTGATTGCAAAGGGGTATGGTGATCCCAAACGGGTATATGCAATGGGTGGAAGTGCTGGTGGTTTATTGATGGCGGCGGTAATTAACCAGGCACCGGAACTCTATCGAGGCGTTGTCGCTCAAGTTCCTTTTGTCGATGTTGTGACAACCATGCTTGATCCTTCTATTCCATTAACAACTGGTGAATATGATGAATGGGGTGATCCCGCTGCGCAGGACGCTTATTTTCGACTAAAATCTTACAGTCCCTATGACAATATTAAATCTCAACGTTACCCTAATTTATTGGTTACGACGGGGTTATATGATTCACAAGTCCAATATTGGGAGCCGGCCAAATGGGTGGCTAAACTAAGAGAGTATAAAGTGGGTAACACTGTCTTATTGCTGGAAACAAATATGAAAGCCGGCCATGGTGGTAAATCGGGTCGATTTAATCGTCTAAAAGATACAGCATTGGAATATTCTTTTATCTTGATGCTAGATGATAATAAAAAATATTTTCCTGATTTTGATGTTCAATAAATTTTTGTCGCCTTATATGATAATTAATATAAGGCTAATAAATCATATTGATAGATGATAATTTGTTTGGATTAAGCAATTTTATTGATCGATAGGATTTTACTTTCAAGCCAACCGTCTTGTAAGCGAGTTTTTAATGTTTCTCCAATATGTATTTGTTGTGTTTTGGTTAAAACCTGTCCATTAGGTGATTCGCTAATACTATAACCACGGGCTAATGTTGCTAATGGACTTACTGCTTCAAGGCGGGAGCAACTGACACTAAATTTTTCACGATATTGGCTTAGTATTTGAGTAATTAATTGTTTTAATTGAAATTGCTGCTGAATATAACGTTGGCGACAATTTTGTAGTTGTGGCCGCGGATCACATAATATTAAACGTTGTTCAAGGTTATATTGCTGACGATTTATTTGCTGCAAATATTGTTGTGTGGCATTAACAAGTTTTTGTTGTAATTGGATCAGATAATTGTGTTGGCGCGTTATCCGTAGTTCAGGATGTTGCTGCTGTAATTTATGTTGTAATTGACCAAAGATACGTAGTTTACGCGCCATGAAATAGTCCATCGCCATTTCTAATCGCTGTTTTTGTTCAAGTAACTGACGGAGTAATTCTTGTTGATTGCGACTGACTAATTCTGCTGCAGCTGAGGGTGTTGGGGCTCGTAAATCGGCAACAAAATCAGCAATAGTTACATCGGTTTCATGACCAACCGCTGCAATAATTGGTAACTGACTAGCAAAAATTGCTCTGGCGACCCTTTCATCGTTAAAAGCCCATAAATCTTCCAATGAACCACCACCTCGGCCGACAATCAGGACATCACACTCTCGGCGATGATTGGCCAACTCAATAGCACTAATAATTTGTCGTGGTGCATCTTCTCCTTGCACGGCGGTGGGATAAATAATGACAGGTAATGAAGGATCGCGGCGTTTTAAGATATTTAAAATATCATGTAATGTAGCGCCTGTTGCTGAAGTAATAACCCCCAAGCGTTTGGCTGGCATTGGTAGTGCTTGTTTGTAATGTTGTGCGAATAGTCCTTCAGCTGAAAGTTTCTGTTTCAATATCTCAAATTGTTGTTGTAATAATCCATCACCCGCAGGTTGCATATTTTCGATAATTAATTGGTATTCTCCTCTTGGCTCGTACATGGTAACAGTCGCTCGAACTAACACTTGTTGACCATTTTGTGGTCGAAAATTGACGCGAATATTTTGGCCGCGAAACATCGCAGCACGTAGCTGCGCTTTTTCATCTTTTAAGGTGAAATACCAGTGGCCGGAAGCTGGCTGAGAAAAATTAGAGATTTCTGCATTAAGCCAAATTCTGCCAATTTGAAGTTCAAGTAATTGCCGAACCGATTGATTAAGTTGGCTAACCGAATAAATTCCACTATTTTCTGAAGTTAACATGTTAAGTTAGCAACACCTTGTAAATAAAATTAATGGTTAAATGTTAGCAGCGATTATTTCTATTATACATAGAATCAAAATAGAGCGTATAAGTAATTATCCCATTCATGTTGTTCAATATTGGCGGTGTTCATTTGAACAGTGAAACTTTTATTATCGTCAATATATTTAATATTGGTGATAATAAATTCTGTTTTTGGCCAGAATAAAACTTCTTGCTGATCATCTTTTAATAAATCGGAAATCTTGGCACCTACTAGAGGTTCTGTATGTTGGATTTCATATAATACGTTAACCTCGTCATCAGCTAATGTTTGGATGTTTTTAAGAAAAGGTATTACACCATCGGGCTCTTTAGTGGTGCTGAAAAACGAAGTGGGTGTGTAAGGATCATTTACTTTTAAGTAGATCATATCTAAAAATTTTCTTACCTCACCGCGATAAAGCATAGTGGGGGTAAATTTATTATTGTAATTATCAAGTAGGGATAAATGCATTAGCGCTTGAGCTAGTTGTTTAACTAAAGGATGATGATTGAAACTAGTGCCTAGCTTTAGTATATTATTTAAATAAGCATAGCTGCTATATTGATAATCCCGAATAGTATACCAATCGATAAAGCTACATTTTTTATAGGCATCCTATTGATTGTATTCATTCATTGTTGATACAAAATTAATTTTAGATTTATTTTCAATATAATCTTTATCGTAGAGTGGTGTTAAAAGTGCTAAAGCTTCATCATAAGAGTGTAACGGGTAACTAATATTTTCATTTGCATAGAGTGAATCCAGGAAATGAATATGTTGTTTTTCGATAGTCGAAAGTGGGGGAGTAGCTCTTTGGGTATCGGATTGATAATTAGGTAATGTATTAAAGTTTATTTTACTGATAGAGAACATAACTTTCCTACGTTTAAGCCGTTAACTTTAACCATATTGTATGGAAGTAATCAATTTTAAAAAGAGGCGGGTTAGTCAGAATAAATTAAGCAATGTACCTAATTCATGTAATATTTATTTGCTTTAAAATTAATCACGAGTTTCGCAATCTCCAAAAAAGAAGTATAAATTTAAAAACAAGAAAAAATCAGGGTGTTCATATTTTGTCGGGTTATCCATGTATTAAAGATATCTATAAAACATTCTTACAAGTAAGCAGTTTAAGATACTCTGGTTTAGCGTTATCAGAAGTAAGCCCATCGCCTTTATCTCATGACACTGTTAGCCGATGGCTAAAAAGTAGATGTTTTAGACCTAAAGACCTATGGCGATTAGTTGAACCTTCTATAGACAAAAAAAGCCCTTGCGTACTAATTGCCGATGATACATTGATTGCCAAAACACGTAGTAAAAAAATAGAGATGGTCCATTATCAATATTCAGGTAATGAACATGATGTTATTGCTGGCATAGGTTTAGTTAATTTGCTTTGGCATGATCTGACGAAGGTTGAATCAATTCCTATCAATTATCGTATTTATGATAAAGATTCTGATGGAAAAACAAAAAACACGCACTTTTCCGAAATGCTCACTCTTGCTAAAAAAAGAGGGATCATGCCAGAAGCGGTAGTGATGGATGCTTGGTATTCTAGCCTGGATAACCTGAAATCAATTCGCTCTCATGGTTGGATCTGGGTAACCACGCTGAGGAAAAATAGGATTGTTAACCATAACAAACAACTGAACAAGTTAGACATCTCAGAAGAAGGAACGTCAATACACTTGCGAGGATATGGTTGGGTAACCGTTTTCAAATTTACAGCCAAAAACGGCCGTATTGATTACATAGTAACAAACAAAGAGAATCCCACCCGTCAATACGTCCAATCTATCATGGATGCCCGTTGGTCTGTTGAAGTTTATCATCGAGAAGTTAAACAAAACTGTGGTATTGAACGCTGTCAGGCTCGCACGAGCCGAGCGCAAAGAAATCATATTTTTCTCGCTATTTCTGCGTGGTTTGAACAACATAAACGTCGTATATCTGAAAAAATAACCCTTTATCAACAAAATTGGGACGTAATCAAAAGTGCTATTACTGAGCAAATCCGTGTTTTATTAGCGTACCCAAATTAGTTTTGTGCGAAACTCGTGTTAATTAAATAACTCGATTAATAAATAAATTATTTACAAGCAAAAATCTAAATTTGATCATAGTATTATGCGTTTTTGTCAGCTAAAAATGAATTTTAGTGAGAAAGTACTGGAGTCAATAAATTTTGTCATGTATAATATCGCTGCAATATTTTATCTTTTTCCAAATCCTGCCTGGTGAGATATTGCTTATGCTACGTATTAAGAAAGAAGCACTAACATTCGATGATGTATTGTTAGTTCCTGCACACTCAGATGTATTGCCTAATACTGCTGATTTATCAACCCAATTAACTGCCTCGATCCGTTTAAATATTCCTATGCTTTCTGCCGCCATGGATACTGTGACTGAATCAGATTTAGCTATCGCATTAGCCCAAGAGGGTGGAATTGGTTTTATTCATAAAAATATGCCAATTGAGCGTCAAGCAGAAGAAGTTCGCCGCGTTAAAAAGTATGAAAGTGGCATCGTTATCGATCCGGTTACCGTTACACCCGAAACCACAATTCGTGAAGTTTATGAAATGGCTGAGCGTAATGGTTTTGCTGGTTATCCTGTGGTTAATAATAATAAAGAATTGGTTGGTATCATTACTGGCCGTGATATCCGTTTTGTGACGGATTTGGATCAGCCGGTTACGGCGGTTATGACAGCTAAACCCCATTTGGTCACGGTCAAAGAGGGTGAATCCCGTGATGTGGTTTTGCAGAAATTGCATGAAAGACGTATTGAAAAAGCATTGGTGGTTGATGATAACTTTCACCTATTTGGTATGATCACAGTAAAAGATTTTCAGAAAGCTGAACGCAAGCCCAATGCGTGTAAAGATGAGCAAGGTCGCTTGAGAGTGGGCGCAGCGGTTGGCGCTGGCGCGAATAATGAACAACGTATTGAGGCATTAGTGGCAGCCGGTGTTGATGTGTTGTTAATTGACTCTTCCCATGGACATTCACAAGGAGTTTTACAACGTATTCGTGAAACGAGAGCAAAATATCCTAATTTGCCGATTATTGGTGGTAATGTTGCCACTGGCGAAGGGGCTAAAGCTTTGGTTGAAGCAGGTGCCAGCGCGGTGAAAGTCGGTATTGGCCCGGGTTCTATCTGTACAACGCGAATTGTCACTGGTGTTGGTGTACCTCAGATCACTGCTATTGCCGATGCCGTTGAGGCGCTGAGAGGTATGAATATACCGATAATTGCCGATGGCGGTATTCGCTTCTCGGGTGATATTGCTAAAGCACTGGCTGCCGGTGCCTCTTGCGTTATGGTTGGCTCAATGCTTGCCGGTACTGAGGAGTCACCAGGTGAAACTATCTTGTTTCAAGGACGCTCTTATAAAGCCTACCGAGGAATGGGATCATTAGGTGCAATGTCGAAAGGCTCTTCCGATCGTTACTTCCAAACCGATAATGCTGCAGATAAATTGGTACCTGAAGGCATCGAGGGACGGGTTGCTTATAAAGGATTTTTGAAGAATATTGTTCATCAGCAAATGGGCGGTCTTCGTTCTTGTATGGGACTGACCGGTTGTGCCACTATTGATGAATTAAGAAGCAAAGCAGAATTTGTGCGTATTAGTGGTGCCGGTATCCAAGAGAGTCATGTACATGATGTTACCATCACCAAAGAATCACCTAATTATCGTTTAGGTTAATTATTTTATTAGCGGTTTTTGCTATAAACCGTCAAATTATTATTTGTTTTGGAATTATCTTTAGATGACAACTGACATTCATCAATACCGAATTTTGATCCTCGATTTTGGTTCACAATACACTCAATTAATTGCTCGTCGTATTCGTGAAATTGGCGTTTATTGTGAACTTTGGGCTTGGGATGTTTCTGAGGCACAGATCCGTGAATTTAATCCTAATGGAATTATTCTTTCTGGCGGGCCGGAGAGTACCACCGAACTAAATAGCCCACGTGCACCGGAGTATGTTTTTCAGGCTGGCGTTCCGGTATTAGGTATTTGTTATGGCATGCAAACGATGTCCATCCAATTAGGTGGGCAAGTTGAGGTGTCTGGCGAGCGAGAGTTTGGTTATGCCCAGGTGTCCATTCAACAATCCTGTGAACTATTTCGCGATATTTATGACAGCTTAGGTGCAGATGGTAAACCACTGCTAGATGTCTGGATGAGTCATGGCGATAAAGTGACGGCAATTCCAGCTGATTTTAAAGTTATCGCCAGTACCGATAGCTGCCCATTTGCCATTATGGCTAATAAAAAAAAGCGTTTCTATGGTTTTCAGTTTCATCCTGAAGTGACTCACACTCATCAAGGAGCAGCTATTCTACAGCGTTTTGTATTAGATATTTGCCGCTGTGAAGCTCGTTGGACGGCGGCGGCGATTGTTGAAGATACGGTACAGCGCTTGAAGGCTCAGATTGGTGATGATCAGGTTATTCTGGCATTATCAGGCGGTGTTGATTCATCGGTTACTGCGTTATTACTCAATCGTGCTATTGGTAAGCAGCTCACTTGTGTGTTTGTTGATAATGGTTTGTTACGCTTAAATGAAGCGCAGCAAGTTATGGCCATGTTTGCCGGTAAATTTGATCTTAATATTATTCATGTGGCCGCAGAAGAGCGCTTTCTTAGCGCATTGGCAGGGATTGATGAGCCAGAATTAAAACGTAAAGCGATCGGCCGCGTTTTTATTGAAGTATTTGATGAGCAAGCGGCGAAACAAACGCAAGTAAAATGGTTGGCTCAGGGTACTATTTATCCGGACGTAATCGAATCTGCCGCTTCAGCAACCGGCAAAGCGCATGTCATTAAATCTCACCATAACGTGGGTGGCTTACCAGCAGAAATGAAACTGGGATTAGTTGAGCCATTAAAAGAGTTATTTAAAGATGAGGTGCGTAAAGTAGGCCTGGAGTTAGGACTTCCTTGTGACATATTATACCGTCACCCATTTCCTGGCACAGGCTTAGGTGTGCGGGTACTTGGTGAGGTGAAGAAAGCCTATTGTGATCTGTTACGTCAGGCAGATGCCATTTTCATTGAAGAATTACATAAAGCTGATCTTTATCATAAAGTCAGCCAAGCTTTCACCGTTTTCCTGCCGGTACGCTCTGTTGGCGTAATGGGAGATGGCCGAAAATATGACTGGGTTGTGTCATTGCGCGCGGTTGAAACTATTGATTTCATGACTGCCCATTGGGCCCATTTGCCTTATGATTTTCTTGGCCGGGTGTCAAATAGAATTATCAATGAAGTGGCCGGCATCTCTCGAGTAGTTTACGATATTAGCGGCAAACCACCAGCGACGATTGAGTGGGAATAAAAACGCCGATTGCCAAAATAACTTTATATTAACAACCCAGTAAAAATTTTTACTGGGTTTTTTGTTACTGAGAATTATATTGTTATTTTAATAATAATATAATTAAATATTTTATTTAAAAATTAATGCAAAATACCAATTCTAATTAATTTGATTAATATTTTTTCCATGTTATATAACATAGCTGTTTGAAAATTTATTTTATTTTTTAACTAAACATTAAATATGAAAATCATGTTTTATAAAATTTTAATTAAGTTTTTATTTTTATTAAAAACGGTTAAAAATAATTATTATTTATTTATATTTATTAGTTATTTGTCAAAAATATTGTAAGTGTTTTTTTAAGCGTTAAATAATTAATTTAAATTGATATCGAGCTTGTTCTGGGATGATAATTTTTTACTCTGTTATTGTGTTTATTACTAATTATTTCTTTGCAGAAATCAAATTTATTGCTTAAGGAGTAAGAAAAATGAAAACCAAATTATTGTTGGCAACGTTAACGTTAATCAGTGCTTCAAGTTTTGCTAGTACCGGCACTGAAATCAAACCTATGCATGGATATATTGATTCGCCGGCTAGTCGGGCTTACTTATGTTCAACACTGCAAAACAAGAGTTGTGGCCTAATTCAGTATGAACCGCAATCAGTTGAAGGTCGAAAAGGTTTCCCACAAAGAGGGCCTGCTGATGGCAAAATAGCCAGTGCTGGTGTGGGGGCGTTTAAGCAATTGGATGAGCAAACGGCAACTCGTTGGACTAAGGTTATATCAGGTCATTTTAGGTGTATGGACCATAGATGATACATCTAATGCATTTTATCAAGTTATTGATGCCAATATGAAAACTCGCTAGTTTTAATCATCTTACAACGATTTTTCTTAAGTAACTGTCAACGATCACCGAAAACTGATCCACTTTTACTCAGTCATTGCTCCTGAGCGCCGCTTATCTTTCAATCGATAGCTTTCACCGCTTAATTGCAGTACATGCGAATGATGAAGTAAACGAGCAAGCATAGCGGCAGTTAATGTTGCGTCATCAGCAAAAGCATTTGGCCATTGCCCAAATGATAAGTTACTCGTCAATATGACACTGCCATGCTCATAACGCTTGGCAATCACATTGAAAAACAGGTTTGCTTCTTCTCGCCCAAACGGCAGGTATCCAATCTCATCGATAATCAACAATTTCGGGGCCATCACCGAACGTGATAGATATTGTTTGAGCTTATTTTGTCGTTTGGCAGTTGAGAGTTGCAACATCAGTTCAGCTGCCGTGGTAAAGCGGGTTTTCTTCTTGGCCTGTACTGCTTTTAATCCTAACCCAATAGCTAAATGCGTTTTGCCTACACCGCTTGGGCCAAGCAACACGACATTTTCATTACGTTCAATAAACGTTAATGCGCTTAATTCCTGTATGTGTTGTTTGGGGATCCCCGTTGCAAACTTAAAATCGAACGTATTAAGTTCTTTATGTGCTGGGAATCCTGCCATCCGACTCAAAAGATTACGGGTTCGTTCATCTCGTTGTTGTTGCTCACATTTTAATAGGGACAGTAAAAACTCTCCGTAGCTTTTGTCTTGGGCAATGCATTGTTCGGCAAGTGATGACCAATGAGTCGGAATAGAATTTAATTTCAATGACTCACACAGGTGTTCAATTTGTTCATGCAATAACATGTTCACCTCCCAGCAATGCTTCGTATACGCTGATTGAGTGTTGCAAACTGACAGATTCAAGGGGCGGTACGATACGGATATTAAGCGTATCAGTCTGCGGGATAGATTGGCAAACCCTTGCTGGTAAGGGTAGAAGTTGCCAGGATTCTGCTCGTTCATTATCAAAGAACTTTACATAACTCGCACGCGAATAGCCTAGCGTTGCACCAAACGCTTTTAGTGATTTTTTACCTCGCCGGATGCTGGTGAAGTCGATTTGCATTTGTTGACCTGGCTGTGTTTCAAAACGGACGACAGCTTCGGGAACAATGCTTGGTTTAAATTGACAAACAAATCGGCGTAATTGAGTAATACCGCCTTGATAGCCGCTTTCAACTACTTCATCAAATAAGACTGTTGCAGGGATCCAATCAGGTTTAGCCAGTTCAATTCGATGAAGCAAATAAGGTTTAAAGGGTGCTAATTTAGTCGGTTGTTGACTTCTTTTAGCATAAGTTGGCATTGTCTGTTGTTGTAAATGATGTTTTACGGTGTTACGGGATATGCCCAATTCACGGGCAATTTTTCGAAGGCTTTGTCCTTGTGCAAAGCGAACATGAATATCCACAAATATCTCCTTGGTTAACATAAATTATCCGTACAAAAATGTGCGAATAATACCAAGTGGATCAGTTTTAGATGATCGTTAGTGGATCAGTTTTGCATGATCGGTGACAGTAACTAATGGTGTTAAAAAAATCTTGATTTAGCTGAAAGTACTACAGTGACTGCGATTGGCTGCTAAATAGTATTAACAAGTAATTTTTTCTATTTTATGATGTAAATAAAACTACTTGTTACTTATTACATTAGGATATTTGATTAACAAACCTGGTATAAGCTACAGCCAGTTTGTTATTGGCTATTTTTAACGTTTTCTACCGCCTAAAATGCCACGAATAATTTGATTACTGATTTGACGTACTGCAGATTTCGTTGCTGTTTGCACTAAACCCTCTTTTTTACCCCCTCTAGGGCCGGTTGAACCAAAAAGAAAATCTTTTAAGCCGCCGACAAATCTATTATCTTCGGTATTTTTTGTTGTTTGATTTACTGGGTTGGTTGCCGATATATCATTGGTTGTTTGATTTGTCAGTTTTTCATAGGCTGACTCGCGATCCAGCATCTTCTCATATTTGCCATAAATATCTGAATGATTAAGTAGCTGATTGCGCTCTTCTGCAGTTAGTACTCCCATGCGCGAGTCTGGCGCAATAACAAAAGCTCTTTGAACTATATTAGGACGTCCTTTTTCGTCTAAGAACGAGATTAATGCTTCACCAACCCCAAGTTCAGTTATTGCCTGTTCAGCTTTAAAATCTGGATTTGCTCGCATAGTTTCGGCTGCAGCTTTAACTGCCTTTTGATCACGCGGCGTAAATGCTCGTAATGCGTGCTGAACCCGATTGCCTAACTGTCCTAGAATAACCATAATAGAAACACCGCGTAGAGCTTAGGCTGATTATAGAGCTTTTCTGCGGCAAGAATATTGACCATTCCTTGGCCATTAGGATCAGTTTTGATCAGATCAACGATATCAAGCATAGGTTCGCCGAAAAAGTAATCAGCGCCTTGTTGTTCAAGGGTTAATAAGCCACGTTGTATGGCGCCGATTGAGGTGCTGGCAATGTTACCGTATTCAGTTTGAAATTGTTTCGCATTTTCACCAACATATTGAACGGTAGAGCGCAGATCTTTCATGTCCAGCAATAGTAAGCCGTTGTCATCGGCAATTTTAAAAATAAGTTATAATACACCACTTTGCACATCATTTAAATTCATCAACCGTGATAATAGCAATGGTCCCATATCTGAGATGGTTGCCCGCACCGGGTGTCCAAGTTCTGCAAAAACATCCCAGAAAGTGACAGGGCAAGCAGCAGGGTGCCAGTCTGTTACGCCAAGCGCTTCAAGGCGTGATTGCAATTTAGGAGTTAATACACCTTTTGCTCCAATACCCGAGAGATCACCTTTTACATCTGCCATAAAAACCGGTACTCCAATTTGAGAAAAACTTTCCGCCATTTTTTGTAGCGTTACAGTTTTACCTGTTCCTGTTGCACCAGTAATTAATCCATGTCGATTTGCCAGTGCAGGCAATATGGCTAATTCAGTTTCACTATTTTTAGCGATGACGAGAGATTTTTGCATCTAAAAATATCCTCTGTAGTCGGCATAATGGGTATAATTTTGTTGCCAGGCTTGATAGTAAATTTTAGTTAAATTTTTAATTACCAGACAAAATAGTAAATGCGATTGTTAAAATAGACTCAATAAAAAATTATACAAGTATATAGGTAAAGATAGCTGATGGTGGGGCATTTGGTATTTTAATAATAAAAAATTCAGTAAATCCGGCCAGATAAAATAACTTATTGGTAAGGAAGAATTTTGTTTGACAATTAATTTAATTGTGACTTAAAAATTCTCCTTTATGATGACTAAAATCGATGTTTTACCGCTTCAGCAAGTATAGTTAGTAATTGTTCAGTGTCTTGCCAGCCTAGGCAAGGGTCGGTAATAGACTGACCATAGGTCAGTGGCTTGCCTGCAGTGACTTGCTGGGTACCTTCTATTAGAAAACTTTCTGCCATAATGCCGGCGATAGCCCTCGAGCCTTTTTGCAATTGTTGAGCAATGTTTTTAGCTACATCGATTTGGCGTTGATGAATTTTTTGGCAATTACCATGGCTAAAGTCGATAACCAATCGTTCCGGTAATCCCAATTTGCGTAACTGACTACAGGCTATGGCAATATCTTCAGCGCTATAATTAGGCCGTTTTCCTCCCCGCATAATAATATGGCCATAAGGGTTACCTTTCGTTTGATAAATAGTCATTTGCCCATTCTTATCAGGCGATAAAAATACATGGCTGGCACGTGCGGCACGAATAGCATCGATAGCAATATTAATATTGCCGTCGGTACCGTTTTTGAAACCAACCGGACATGACAGAGCTGATGCCATTTGTCGATGGATTTGGCTTTCTGTTGTTCTGGCGCCGACAGCTCCCCAGCTAATAAGATCGGCTACATACTGACCGGTTATCATATCTAAAAATTCAGTTGCTGTTGGTAGTCCAAGTTGATTAATATTAGTTAGTAGCTCACGGGCTAAACGCAAGCCTTTGTTAACTTGGCAGGAATTGTTTAGGTCAGGATCGGAAATTAAACCCTTCCAGCCAATCACTGTACGTGGTTTTTCAAAATAGGTACGCATCACGATTTCAAGATAATCTTTATATTCGCCGCGCAATTTAGCCAACATTTTGGCATATTCAAGTGCCGCTTGGGTATCATGTACAGAGCAGGGGCCAATGACCACCAATAGGCGTTGATCTTGGCCAATTAAAATTGACTCAATCGATTTCCGTGACGTTGTAACATTTTTGATAATTTCTTTGGATAGCGGAAATTCATCCACCAACGCTTGAGGCGTAATAAGTCTATCAATAGGTTGAGTTCTTAACTCATCGGTTTTATACATATTTATCTCATATATAATTCAATATAGTCGATTTTCTGGCAAATAAACTAGCATTACCATAACCGAAAATAAACTGGATCTAATGGTTGTTTAAGATATCGTTAAAGTAATGAGCGTTTCTCAGCTAATTTTAAATTGTTAAAATATACGACGAGTTGGCCCAAATATTTCAATAATTTTGGCTGAAATCTCTTCGACAGAGTAATTAGTTGTATTTAAATAGTTAATATTATGTCTTCTAAATAAAGCCTCAACCTCAGTTAATTCTATCCGACATTGATGTAAAGAAGCATAACGACTTTTTTCATAGTGCTCTTCACGAATAGCGGCTAGACGCTCAGGACTAATTGTTAGACCAAAAAGTTTATTTATATAAGGTTTTAATGCAAGTGGTAATTGTAAATTATCCATATCATCTGCGGTGAAAGGGTAATTGGCAGCCTGGATGGCAAATTGCATCGCTAAATAGAGGCTGGTGGGTGTTTTACCACAGCGCGAAACCCCAAGTAAAATAACTTGAGCCTGATCGAGGTTTTTTAGTGATATACCATCATCGTGCGCTAATGTATATTCAATCGCTGCAATTCTAGCATCATATTGATTTAGATTAGATAGTCCATGCGTACGGTTGAGCTTTGGTTCGGGTTTTAAGCCGATCTCTTGCTGGATCGGATCAATTAAAGATTGGACAATATCATGACAACAGCCGGCACTATTGGTAATAATTTTTTTTACTGTTGGAGAAATAATCGAGTAGAAAACCAACGGCCGGAGATGGGTTTTTGAATAGATTTGATCAATTTTTTGTTTTATTTCTTAAGCGCGTTTTTCGCTGGTGACAAACGGTAGTGTGTAAGAAGAAAAATTTAGCGGAAATTGTGATAAAACTGCATGCCCGAGTGTCTCTGCAGTAATAGCGGTTCCGTCAGAGATAAAAAATACACAGCGTTCTAAATTTTTGGCGTGATGATTGTCCATTGGTTAATTTTCCTTTTCTTTAATTCTATTTTTAGAAAGTAAAATAATAAAGATCAAATGTAAAAATTTGTTAGCCGAATGATAGATTATCTGGTGTTAAAAAATATTATTATGAGCTTGATCGATTCACCATTCCATTTTTGGTTCAACACTATCACGAGTTTCGCACGGGCATATAAAATTCTAGAAATGGCTTCAGAACAATAATTAATCTGTAACTTGCTAAGACGTATAAATTTACTTAAATTACAATAAGTTATTTTTAATTTATGAGATTTTTTCTATTTATATATTATGCTGAATTAAACTTAAAAATAGAGCGCTTTTTTATTGGTGCGAAACTCGTGACTATGTTAGTCTTAATAGTGAGATAATTTTTGCCAACTAACTAAAATATTTACACTTCCTATGAATTTTAATAAGGGATCTTTTTCAATGTCCGATAATGGCCGTACTTCATGCAATATACTTTGGTATAACCAGCTTACTATGAATGATGTTGATTTAGTTGGTGGAAAGAACGCTTCTTTAGGTGAAATGATCACACATTTAGCTGATCTGAATGTTATGGTGCCGAATGGTTTTGCCACTACCGCCCGAGCTTTCAATGATTTTTTAGAACAAGGTGGGGTTAATCAGCGTATATACCAATTATTGGATGAAATTGATATTGACGATGTAACTCAATTAGCCAAAGCAGGTAGCCAAATCCGGCAATGGATCATCGATACCCCTTTTGGCGATAAATTAGAACAAGATATTCGGCAGGCTTTTTTGCAATTATCCGCCGATGAGTCTGATATTTCGTTTGCCGTATGTTCTTCTGCTACTGCCGAAGATATGCCAGATGCTTCTTTTGCAGGTCAGCAAGAAACTTTTTTGAATGTACAAGGTATTGACGCGGTAATGGTTGCTATTAAACGTGTTTTTGCTTCACTATTTAACGACCGGGCTATCTCATATCGAGTTCATCAAGGTTATGATCATCGTGGTATCGCGCTTTCTGCTGGTATTCAACGCATGGTACGTTCTGATTTAGCTTCTTCGGGCGTAATGTTTACTTTAGATACCGAATCAGGTTTTGATCAGGTAGTTTTTATTACCTCAGCGTGTGGGCTTGGCGAGATGGTTGTTCAAGGAGTAGTTAATCCTGATGAATTTTATGTGCATAAACCGGCATTAAAAGCGGGCCGTCCAGCTATTGTGCGCAGAACATTAGGCTCGAAAAAAATGCGTATGGTCTATGCTGATAATCATTAACATGGTAAGCAGGTGAGAATTGAAGAGGTAGCCGAAAAACAGCGTAATAGTTTTTCGTTAGCGGATCATTAAGTTGAAACCCTTGCTCATCAGGCATTATTAATTGAGCAGCATTATGGCCGACCAATGGACATTGAATGGGCTAAAGATGGCCATAATGGTAAATTATATATTGTCCAGGCGCGTCCTGAAACTGTCCGTTCTAATCAGCAGGTAATGGAGCGCTATCAAATAAAAAAAACCGGAAAGGTATTAGTAGAAGGGCGTGCTATTGGCCAACGTATTGGTGCAGGAACAGTTAAAATTATCCACGATATTAGTGAAATGAGTCGTGTGCAGGCAGGTGATGTTTTGGTTACCGATATGACCGATCCTGATTGGGAACCTGTCATGAAACGAGCCGCTGCTATTGTCACTAATCGTGGTGGACGTACTTGCCACGCGGCGATTATTGCTCGTGAATTGGGTATTCCGGCTGTGGTTGGTTGCGGTGACGCGACTGAGCGGCTACAAGAGGGCCAATTAGTGACAGCCTCTTGCGCTGAAGGTGATACCGGCTTTGTTTATGCTGATAAATTGCCATTTGAAATCAAAAGTTGTCAGGTTGATAAAATGCCACCATTAAAGGTGAAAATCATGATGAATGTCGGTAATCCTGATCGAGCATTTGATTTTGCTTGTTTACCTAATGATGGCGTTGGTTTGGCACGTTTGGAATTTATTATTAATCGCATGATTGGGGTCCATCCACGCGCTTTATTAGAGTTTGAGCAACAAACAGCTGAGTTACAGGCTGAAATTCGAGCGCTAATGTTAGGTTATCAGGATCCGGTTGAGTTTTACATTTGTCGCTTAACAGAAGGAATTGCAACACTAGCGGCAGCATTTGGGCCGAAACGGGTGCTTGTCCGTTTATCTGATTTTAAATCAAATGAATATGCTAACTTAATTGGCGGTGAGCTTTATGAACCTCATGAAGAAGACCCTATGTTAGGTTTTCGTGGTGCCGGACGCTATGTGTCCGATAGTTTTCGCCAATGTTTTGCCCTGGAGTGTGAATCGGTCAAGCGGGTGCGAAATATCATGGGGTTAACCAATGCTGAGATTATGATCCCATTTGTCAGAACCAAGGGTAATAATGCGTTCATTTGCCTGGGAATAAGGAATGAGTAAAAATATGATGATGGAGAAAAGCCCTAATTTCATATTAAGTTTAACTCCTGTCATTATATTTTAGTTAAGCACGAGTTTCGCACAAAACTAATTTGGGTACGCTAATAAAACACGGATTTGCTCAGTAATAGCACTTTTGATTACGTCCCAATTTTGTTGATAAAGGGTTATTTTTTCAGATATACGACGTTTATGTTGTTCAAACCACGCAGAAATAGCGAGAAAAATATGATTTCTTTGCGCTCGGCTCGTGCGAGCCTGACAGCGTTCAATACCACAGTTTTGTTTAACTTCTCGATGATAAACTTCAACAGACCAACGGGCATCCATGATAGATTGGACGTATTGACGGGTGGGATTCTCTTTGTTTGTTACTATGTAATCAATACGGCCGTTTTTGGCTGTAAATTTGAAAACGGTTACCCAACCATATCCTCGCAAGTGTATTGACGTTCCTTCTTCTGAGATGTCTAACTTGTTCAGTTGTTTGTTATGGTTAACAATCCTATTTTTCCTCAGCGTGGTTACCCAGATCCAACCATGAGAGCGAATTGATTTCAGGTTATCCAGGCTAGAATACCAAGCATCCATCACTACGGCTTCTGGCATGATCCCTCTTTTTTTAGCAAGAGTGAGCATTTCGGAAAAGTGCGTGTTTTTTGTTTTTCCATCAGAATCTTTATCATACACGAGTTTCGCACAGGCATATAAAATTCTAGAAATGGCTTAAAAGCAATGATCAATCTGCAAGTTACTAAAACACATCAATTTTCTTAAATTACAATAAGTTGTATTTGATTTATAAGGTTTTATCTATTTATATATTATGCTGAATTAAACTTAAAAATAGAGCGTTTTTTTATTGGTGCGAAACTCGTGTCATAAATACGATAATTGATAGGAATTGATTCAACCTTCGCCAGATCATGCCAAAGCAAATTAACTAAACCTATGCCAGCAATAACCTCATGTTCATTACCTGAATATTGATAATGGACCATCACTATTTTTTTACTACGTGTTTTGGCAATCAATGTATCATCGGCAATTAGTACGCAAGGGCTTTTTTTGTCTATAGAAGGTTCAACTAATCGCCATAGGTCTTTAGGTCTAAAACATCTACTTTTTAGCCATCGGCTAACAGTGTCATGAGATAAAGGCGATGGGCTTACTTCTGATAACGCTAAACCAGAGTATCTTAAACTGCTTACTTGTAAGAATGTTTTATAGATATCTTTAATACATGGATAACCCGACAAAATATGAACACCCTGATTTTTTCTTGTTTTTAAATTTATACTTCTTTTTTGGAGATTGCGAAACTCGTGTTAAGGTTGAAATTTGCTTTTGCCAATCTAATTGTTCAGGTTCTCCTTCAGTACGTTGACCAAATAGTTGAATGACTTGATTGCCATAGTGATCAAAAATTTCCAGGCTGGTGACTATACCATCCTTGGTTGGTTTACGTGTTACCCAACTGTTAGCGATGCCAGTTTCAATCACATTGAGGGAGAATTTTATATTTAAAGCATTAATTTTTTGTAGCGCGCTTTGTTTGTCATGATAAGCCGCCAGTTTTTGAATACATCCGGTAAATATTTGCATGCATCCAAGGTTACCAACGAAGATCATAATTTCATTTTGTTGATTAAAGTCGGAGTGCAGGATGTGATAGAGAGAATGATTATTAACCTGATAAGCATTGCCGTTTGACATTATGTTTTTGCAATAATTGAAAAAATTGATGAACATTGGTCATATTGCGCTAATCTGTTTCTAGTTGTTTTTTTACCGCTTCGTTAATATGTGGTGGTTGTTGATAGGCAGTAATAGGACGCAAATTTAATGGTGGATTGGCGGTCATTTGATATTGATTGATTAACTTACACGAGTTTCGCACAGGCATATAAAGTTCTAGAAATGGCTTAAAAGCAATGGTTAATCTGCAAGCTACTAAAACACATAAATTTTATTAAATTACAATAATTTGTATTTAATTTATAAGGTTTTGTCTATTTATATATCATGCTGAATTAAACTTAAAAATAGCGCGTTTTTTTATTGGTGCGAAATTATACCAAACAGCCATATTGGTTTTTTCAGTGGCATAGATCTTATGTACGGTATTACCATATGATCAAAAACCTGAATACTGTGCTGTATATTATCTGAAAATGTCTCAGTTAAGGCAAAGCTGATTGCCCAGTGATCAAGAAAAATACGCAAATCCAGTTCTCTGGGATTAAGAACAATACCAGTCAGGTTGTTTAAACGAATATTTTTGAATTCACCGATATGGATATGAGTGGCATATTTATTATTGGTAATTGTTTTTATTTCACCTAGATTTGCTAATTCAGGTAATAATAGTGTTGGGTTTATATTTAACCGTTTAGCATCATCAGCATTTGCACATGCATAAATCAATTCTGCTTCTGTGACATTTAAATAGTTTGCCGATTCTGCCATTGATTGCAGATTATTCTGCTGTTTTGCCTGCTGGTAGAGGTTATAAAGTGAATCGTTCATACTTTCATTTCCTTATTAGGTATATTGTGTTGATCCATAATTTATTTATTACTATCACTAACCTACTATGCCTAATGTTGGACATAGGTGTAAATTGTAGGGTCTCTCTGATTTATTAAACACGAGTTTCGCACAGGCCTATAAAATTCTAGAAATGGCTTAAAAGTAATGATTAATCTGCAAGTTACTGAAATGCATAAATTCACTTAATTTACAATAAGTTATATTTAATTTATAAGGTTTTATCTATTTACATATTATGCTGAATTAAACTTAAAAATAGAGCGTTTTTTTATTGGTGCGAAACTCGTGTTAAATTTAAAATCCTGTTTGTCATTACTAATAGCTTAAATAGAAATCTTTAGCTCTATAAACCACTTGTTGCTGTAGATTGTCTGATTTTTATTATTTTGTTTTTTTTTGCGCTAAAAAACGTATTTATGACAAGATTTTGATCTGATAGAGAGAGATTTTGCAATAAAATTAATTGCCATGAGTAAAATAAATAAGTAATTACTCATGACTTGCTATTACGTTAATAAAAATAATTACCAGCGATAATTAATTTTAAAATGTATATTCCTACCTTCCTGTGGAATACCTAATGATGAGGTGTAGGACTTATTAAATGCATTGGTTAATGATAGGGTGGAATTTATGCCTGATAACCGCCCATTTCCTTGATAATATAGATAAAAGTCATTGGTACCATAACCCGCTTGTTGAATGATGGGATCCCAAAATTTATCTTTACCTTTATCATTGCCGGAGCGGTTGGTTCTGGCGGCAAACTGTCCAACCCAGCCCAATGAAAAACCGCTATTTGCTAGTGGTACATCAAGTGAAGCCGTCAAACTTTCTGGTCGAATCGATGAAATGCTCATACCAGATGTGGTGTCTTTCGCATGAGTTCGATTGTAAGCGAGAACAGCATTGAACCAAGGAGTGGTATAATTAATTCTACTATCTATACCATGGATGACCACTGATGGTGTGTTGATGCTTAATGTGTCAAGTCTTTGGCGGTCGATGATGGTTGTTATGTAATCAGTTGCTTTAGTATCAAAAACAGCTGTGCTCCATTGTAAGCTATCATTAGCCAGTAATTTATTATCAAAATGTAATCTTAATCCATATTCAATAGTGTGGTTGCGTTCAGGCTGTAAATTAGGATTGGGTTTGAAATAGCTACCGGGAAAGTGTCTTGAATCATTATAAATTTCACTTAATGTTGGGGCTCGATAACCCTCGGCATAAGAGGTAAAGAGTTCCAGCCAATTTGTTGGGCTAATACTGATTGTGCAGCACGAGATGTCCATTCGGAATCCTGGTTGTTGCCGTGTTTATCGTTATCATTTTTATAGTTTGTATAGCGAGTACCGGCAGAAAATGTAATAGGAAGTTTATTTAGTGTTATTTCATCCTCTAACCAAACCGCTATATTACGCAATGTTGCTGGTGGAAAGTGATTAGCTTGTTTATTAGACTGTTGCTGTTGTTGATAAAATTCGCTACCAATGTTGAATTGGTGAGCAGCAAACTGATGTCGCTACCAATGTAAAAATGATCCACTTGCTAATGTAAAACTGATCCACTAACACGAGTTTCGCACAGGCATATAAAATTCTAGAAATGGCTTAAAAGCAATGATCAATCTGCAAGTTACTAAAACACATGAATTTTCTTAAATTACAATAAGTTGTATTTGATTTATAAGGTTTTATCTATTTATATATTATGCTGAATTAAACTTAAAAATAGAGCGTTTTTTTATTGGTGCGAAACTCGTGACTAAGAGTAAATATGGCAGTTTTAAGGTACTGCCGATGATAACATTGGAGATCAGAGTGGAAATTTCTGTTTTACATCGCCAGGGTATGTCTATACGTGCGATTGCGCGACGGCTTTCATGCTCAAGAGTAACCGGGAGGCGATATCTTCGTAGCACTGAAGCGGCGGCGAATATGCGTTATAAATCGAGAGCGCCTAGACCCGGTAAGTTGGATCCCTTCAAGGTATATATTCTCGAACGCGTAGAGGCGGCCAGACCTGATTGGATACCGGCCTGCGTATTGCTACGGGAGATCCGTGAACGAGGCTACACAGGCAGCTATAGCTTGCTGACCGCTTTTCTTCATCCTATGAAAAAAACCGTTATTGAAGATGTTGTCCGCTTTGAGACTGAACCCGGTGAACAGATGCAGGTTGACTTCACGATCATCAGACAGGGGAAGAATCCTTTGATGGCATTCGTTGCCACGTTAGGCTGGAGTCGCTCCACTTTTGTTAGGTTTTACACCTGTCAAAATTCAGCAGCCTGGGGCGAGGGGATTGAGTCAGCCCTACAGTATTTTGGCGGTATGCCTCGTCAGCTGCTATTTGATAATGCGAAGACCATTATCATTGAGCGTGATGTTTATGGTCCTGGTAAACACCGCTGGAATCCACAGCTTATCAAACTTGCCGAAAAATATGCTTTCAGTCCGAAAGTCTGCCGTCCATACAGGGCGAAGACTAAAGGTAAGGTTGAACCTTTTAATCACTATCTTAAGAACAGTTTCATTGTTCCACTAACCGCGTCATTTCGTCAGGCAGGGCTTACTTTGGATGCTACCGCCGCCAACTCACGTATTGGAGACTGGCTGAGTACAATAGCTAATGTACGTAAACACGGCACTACGGGTGTATCGCCGGAAGAGCGCATGCTACAAGAACGCTTGGCACTGTTGCCGCTGCCGAAAGTCATGCAAGCACATTTCCTTTACCGATACATCAGACTCGCCCCATTCCTATCGAGAGCCTACAACATCCTTTGTCCGTCTATCAGTCGATTCTGGAGATGCCGATATGAGTCTTCAGTATGAACGCATCGAAAAATTCTGCCAGCAGCTTAAACTGGACAGACTAAGCACAGAGTGGCCAGCTGTAGCGCAAGGAACTGTCGACAAGAACGGTACACTCGCTGACTTTCTAGAGTCTGTTTTACGACACCAGTATGAAGGACTTACTGAACGTCGGCGTCAAACGATACTCCGTTTATCTGGGCTGCCAGTGATAAAGACGTTGGAGCAGTTTGATTACAAATATGCCAGCGGTGTTCCCCGTAACCAAATACAGGAACTGGCTGGACTGGCTTTTATTGAGCGCCAGGAGAATATCGTGTTGCTAGGTCCGTCTGGTGTCGGTAAGACCCACCTTGCTACTGCCATCAGCTATAGGGCTGCGATGCAGGGATTAAGCATCCGTTTTCTAACTGCGGCGGACATGATGTTGCAGCTGCTTAGCTCTCATCGACAAGGTGACCTTAAAGGATATCTTACCCGAGTTATCAGTAAACCTAGACTATTGATTATCGATGAAGTTGGCTATTTACCTTTTGGCAAGGAAGAAGCAAACCTGTTCTTCCAGGTGGTGGCAAAGCGATATGAAGCGGGTAGTGTGCTCTTAACTAGTAATCTGTCTTTTGCTCAGTGGTCAAGTACATTTGGTGACGATGAGACGCTAACAGCGGCTATGCTGGATAGATTGCTGCACCATGCACATATTGTACAGATTAGTGGACAAAGTTATCGGTTAAAAGACAAGCTAAAAAGCGGTCAGCTACATAAAAAATTGAAACCGGAACTTAGCGAGTAAATTAAAGGGGGTGGATCAGTTTTACTTTAGCAAAGTGGATCAGAATTCAGTTGGCATTGACAACTGATTATGATCCCAGATAAAATGGTTGGTTATTTTGCTTCCTTGGCTAATAAGGGAACGGTTTTCATCATTGTTTTTATTAATAGGTTTTTGTTTGATTATTAGCTTACTGTAGTAAAGATCCCAATCTATAAGCCAATTTTCCGTATGAAGCGGATAAATTTTTTGTGTCAATTGAATATCATATTGGCTGCTATTACGTTCATAACGGCTATTTTTGTATTTAGTGGGCTTAACAACTTCTGGGTTTCTAAGTTGTATTCCATCATTTTGATAATAGCGTAATTGAGCTGAAATCATATATGACGGAGTGATTGCCCAGTTGCCCTTGGCGAATAGACTGTGAATATCCTCCTTATTAAAAGGAATTGAGCCATCACTGAGATGAGGCGATCCTTTTGATCTTGTACTAAAGGTAATCAATCCATCAGTGTCGTCAGTTCTACCAAATAATAAGCTACCATATTGATATCCCTGATCATTATGGCTATAGCCTAAGGTTAGAATAGCACCATGAGATTGCTCTGGAGCCAGCAGATCCCGTGCATTAAGTGTTTTTAAGGCGATAGTACCACCAAGGGCTCCACTACCATCTTGTAGGCTATTACTACCTTGTATAGCAATGATTTTTTTATAAACATTGGGTCTAGAAATGTGCCGGTGATTGTTCCTGCATCAATATCCTGCCGAATACCGTCAATGGTTATAAGAACCCCGGAACTTTCATAACCTCGCATGTTTAAATTTTGGCCATTGGTACTACCAAAGCCAGAGAGGATAACACCAGGAATACTTTTTAATAAATCTAATGCTTAGATGCGTATTGATATTTTGGCTTGCTAGTATCAATTACCGTATATGTTTTAGCGGTAGTGGATATATTTGGCATTGCTTGATCAGCGTATACAATAATGGTTTTATCGTCTGCTTTTGCCCAGGATGGCTGTGGAATCAGCATTCCGATGATACAAGGTACGCCATATAGTGAATGTTTAATATAATTAATTGATTTTAAGGCAGTTTTTTTCTTGAGACCCATAGGTATACTTCCCTATTGTTATAATAGATCTAAAAATTAGCTGCCTGATAGTAGTTAGGTGGCTTGGTTTTGATTATTTTATTTGGTTAATATTAATTTTCCTGCTCTGGTCTGGTGTAATTGATAAATTTTACCTTGATGGTAGATATTAGCAACTCCTTTTTGATCCAATAAATGTTGGCTATTGATGGTATTAATCATCTGGGTTGTTATTTGTTTTACATCTGAATTTAGTAAATTACTTTGTCTGAGTTTGTTCATATCGAAGAGGTATAACTAAATAATGGTAATGGTAATTATTATCATTATTGTTTTGTTGTTAATCAAGGTTTTTCATCTGCAGATAAACAGTGATAAAGTGAAATAATGATAAATAATTAAGAAATTTATTTTAAAAACAATAAAATAGAATTATTCTCATAAAGGATGGTTGAAAGAATATAAATAATTTTTATAAAGCAGGATTATTATTTTAGATGGTATTAGAATAATCAGTGATATTTATCTGTTTTTTATAGTTTTTTATTCATTCTTTGAGCAATAAAATAGATAATAAATATGTTTTTTAATTTAAATGCAATTATATAATAAAATGTTATTATTTTAAATAATAGATTTTATTTGTTTATATTATAGTCAGAATATATCGTTCAAAACTTTTATTTGATTTTCATGGTATTCCATTCACTTATTTATTGTTAACTTTAGGTTATTTTTACTATTTTATTTATATTCAGTGACGTTAAAAAAATAACATCGTTGAAATTTGTAAATTATATGTTTAATTATAGCTGGGCGGATGACAGACCAGATTATGATATAGAATAAGGTTTATTTACTGTTATATAATAGAAATCAAATAATAATATATGGTATTAGATAATCAATTGAATGGTAAATGAATAACAGGTAAAGTTTATGCATGTTTTATTATTAATCAATATTTGGCAGGCTTAATTAAAAATATGAATATTTATAGGTAAGTATCTTACTTTATAGCAGATGCGCTTTAGATTTTATAAATAAAAGTCAATAATATCATTATAAATCAATTGATTATCATTAATATTACTATTTACAATAGAAAAAAAAAGCCTATCATGGGCTGACAGGCAAAGACTACACACAGCAATATTCTGTAGGTTTCATGATTTTTTATTGCATAATAATGCTAGGAATATTGAAACCAATAATTTATAAAGAGGTTAATCTATAAGCATTATATTAAGATAACTCTAAGGTTTTATCACTAAGAATTATCTCAATAAAAATTTCACTTTATAGTATAATTATATAAGATTATTATTTAATCATACTAATGTTAAAATTAATGAAATTTAATTGTACGGTATTAATCGGTATTTTGGAAAATTTTTAGCGCAACAAATTTCAAATAATTTAAGTATAATGATTAACAAGAATATTAATTAGGTCAATCATTTTAATTTAAGGATCTTTCTTATATAAATTAGATTTGGTTAAATTATTTGATAACTTAGCTGGTTTCGAAACCTCATTCATCCAGGCGGTTAGTAAATTATGTGAGACAGCTAAAACGACTGGACCAATAAAAAGACCAATTACGCTAAATGATAAAATTCCACCAATAACGCCAATCAAAATAAGTATCATTGATAAATTCGCCCCCATCCTTATTAAAATAGGACGTAGTACGCCATCCATTGTTGCGACAATTATGCTCCATACAATCATAATAATGGCCCAGCTGGTATTGCCTGACCAGAATAACCATACTATGGAGGGTACCATAATCAATAATGGTCCAAGTTGGGCAACACAACATACAAAGATAAGAATTGTTAATATCGCAGCATAAGGAATATCTGCTAAAGCTAAACCAATACCACTGGTAATCGCTTGTATTAATGCGGTAACTACTACACCTAATGCAACAGCGCGAATTGATTGGCCTGCAAGTAGGATCGCGGTATCGCCTCGTGTACCTGCCAGGCGAATGGCAAAATGCCGAATACTTAATATAACACTTTCTCCCTGCAAATAGAGTAATGCACTAAATAGTAACATTACGACAAGATGAAACACGAAACGCCCGGCATTAATGGCTTGGGCTAAGAACCAGCTGGTTGCTTCTCCAACATACGGTTGTAGTTTAGCAATTAATGTATTACCGCCATTCGCGACCAATGTATGCCAACCATAAAAGAGTTTATTACCTATAAATGGTCGGTTTTTTAACCACAATAGCTCGGGTAATCTAATTTCAGTTGGTGATTTTGCCCATTCAATCAGTGGGCCACTGTTTTGAATAATGCTACCAATTAGTATTGCAAAAGGAATAACAAATAATAATATTACTAATACACGAGTTTCGCACAAAACTAATTTGGGTACGCTAATAAAACACGGATTTGCTCAGTAATAGCACTTTTGATTACGTCCCAATTTTGTTGATAAAGGGTTATTTTTTCAGATATACGACGTTTATGTTGTTCAAACCACGCAGAAATAGCGAGAAAAATATGATTTCTTTGCGCTCGGCTCGTGCGAGCCTGACAGCGTTCAATACCACAGTTTTGTTTAACTTCTCGATGATAAACTTCAACAGACCAACGGGCATCCATGATAGATTGGACGTATTGACGGGTGGGATTCTCTTTGTTTGTTACTATGTAATCAATACGGCCGTTTTTGGCTGTAAATTTGAAAACGGTTACCCAACCATATCCTCGCAAGTGTATTGACGTTCCTTCTTCTGAGATGTCTAACTTGTTCAGTTGTTTGTTATGGTTAACAATCCTATTTTTCCTCAGCGTGGTTACCCAGATCCAACCATGAGAGCGAATTGATTTCAGGTTATCCAGGCTAGAATACCAAGCATCCATCACTACCGCTTCTGGCATGATCCCTCTTTTTTTAGCAAGAGTGAGCATTTCGGAAAAGTGCGTGTTTTTTGTTTTTCCATCAGAATCTTTATCATAAATACGATAATTGATAGGAATTGATTCAACCTTCGTCAGATCATGCCAAAGCAAATTAACTAAACCTATGCCAGCAATAACATCATGTTCATTACCTGAATATTGATAATGGACCATCTCTATTTTTTTACTACGTGTTTTGGCAATCAATGTATCATCGGCAATTAGTACGCAAGGGCTTTTTTTGTCTATAGAAGGTTCAACTAATCGCCATAGGTCTTTAGGTCTAAAACATCTACTTTTTAGCCATCGGCTAACAGTGTCATGAGATAAAGGCGATGGGCTTACTTCTGATAACGCTAAACCAGAGTATCTTAAACTGCTTACTTGTAAGAATGTTTTATAGATATCTTTAATACATGGATAACCCGACAAAATATGAACACCCTGATTTTTTCTTGTTTTTAAATTTATACTTCTTTTTTGGAGATTGCGAAACTCGTGTAATAGAGTCATCGCTATACTTGCTAGCCATTTTTTATGCCATAGTTTACTTTCAATTTTTTTAAATAATGGCCAGGTTGCAATAACCACCATGCCTGCCCAGAGAAAACCAAGTATGAATGGTTTCAATACCCAAAAACATGCAGCTATCATCAATAAAATAGCAATTATGCTAAAAATGAATTTGGGTAAATCATTAGGGGATTGCGCTTTTTCCATATATTAGCCTGATTATAAAGAATGATGGGTGAATATTATCAATTGTCTATTACATGATTAATCATGTTTTTTGTATCTAAAAAAAGTAGGGTGATGATGGAAATTGTATTGTTTACAAAATGTTAATTGCCAAATTTTGTCTGGTATGTACTCTCAGTCAAAGATAGTACATAAATTGCAAAGTGAACACTAATTAAAAAGAGTTACTAGTATAATGATCCCACGTATAGGACGCGCTCATCAAATCAGTCAGCAGATAACAACCTATTTAACGACATTAAAAGACCGAGGTTTTAGCGGAGATTTAACCACCAGTTATGCTGAACGTTTATCAATGGCAACAGATAATAGTATTTATCAACTTACACCTCAAGCTGTTGTCTATCCACGTTCGACTAGCGATGTTCAATTGTTGGCGAAACTTGCCATTGATAAACAATTTCAGTCATTAACCTTTACACCCAGAGGTGGTGGCACAGGAACCAATGGCCAGGCTTTGACTGAAGGCATTGTGGTTGATATGTCGCGCTATATGCAAAAAATTTTGCAAATTAATGTGGCAGAAAAATGGGTTAGAGTCGAAGCTGGTGTGATAAAAGATCAACTTAACCAATTTTTGGCACCTTATGGTTATTTTTTTCACCTGAATTATCAACCAGTAATCGAGCCACCTTGGGTGGCATGATCAATACTGATGCCTCAGGTCAAGGCTCATTAGTTTATGGTAAAACATCGGATCATGTACTGAGTGTTAAAGCTATTTTACTTGGTGGAGAGGTATTAGAAACCTATCCGATGACAGTTGAGTTAGCGGAGCGTTTTTCACAGCAGCAATCAACTATTGGTCGCATATATAGCACCGTTTATCACCATTGTCGTCAGCAACGACAGCTAATTTTGGCTAAATTTCCGCGATTAAATAGATTTTTAACCGGTTATGATTTGCGACACGTGTTTGACGATACTATGACGCAATTTGATTTAACCCGAATTTTAACCGGCTCTGAAGGGACGCTGGCTTTCATTACCGAAGCTAAGCTAAATATTACTCCATTACCTAAAATAAGACGATTAGTTAATATAAAGTATGACTCATTTGATTCAGCGTTACGTAATGCACCAGTTATGGTGGCAGCCAAAGCCTTATCAGTGGAAACGGTTGATACTAAAATCCTTTATTTAGCGCGTGATGATATTATCTGGCATTCAGTGAGTAAATTAATTAACGATGTTGATGACAAAAAATTATCAGCATTAAATATTGTTGAATTTAGTGGGGATAGTGAAGAAAAAATTAATCAACAATTAACCCGTTTATGTTCACAATTGGATAAGTTAATCCAAGCCGGTAATTCGGGGATCCTTGATTATCATATATGTCATCAATTAGCAGATATTGAAAATATCTATACGATGAGAAAAAAAGCAGTTGGCCTATTGGCTAATACCAAAGGATTAGCAAAAACCGATACCGTTCTTAGAGGATACTTGCGTGCCACCGGAGCATTTAGCTGATTACATTGCCGAATTTCGTGCGATGCTTGACCGCAATAATTTAGCTTATGGCATGTTTGGACATGTTGATGCAGGGGTATTACATGTTCGCCCGGTGATGGATATGTGTGATCTTCAACAAGAAGTATTAATGAAACAAATTTCAGATCAAATTGCTCAACTTACTGCTAAATATGGCGGCTTATTATGGGGGGAACACGGTAAAGGTTTTCGCTCAGCCTATGGCCCACAATTTTTTGGTGAAAAGCTTTATCAAATACTCTGTCAAATTAAAACCGCATTTGATCCCTTTAATCAATTAAACCCAGGAAAAATATGCTCATCTATTAATGTAGCGCTCCCGTTAATGCCTATCGATGCTGTAAAAAGAGGAACCTATGATCGCACTATCCCGATCAAAGTGAGGGAAACATTTGAGCAGGTTATGGCCTGTAATGGTAATGGCTTGTGCTTTAATTTTGACGTTAATAGTCCAATGTGTCCTTCAATGAAAATTTCCCAGCAACGAATTCATTCGCCAAAAGGCCGAGCAACATTAATGCGAGAATGGTTAAGATTACAGGTTAAGCAAGGCGTAAACTTAGCGTTATTTGCAGAAGATATTAATAGTTATAAACTCTCTTGGCCGCAAAAAATAACACGCCTATACCATACCTTGCGAGCTAAGAGTGGACAGTATGATTTTTCCCATGAAGTAAAAGAAGCGATGGCGGGTTGTTTAGCCTGCAAAGCGTGTTCAACCCAATGCCCAGTTAAAATTGATGTTCCATCGTTTAGGGCAAAATTTTTAGCCCTCTATTATAGTCGTTATTTGCGACCAATTAGTGACTACCTGGTTGCCAATATTGAATTAACTTTGCCGCTGATGGCAGAACAACCACGCTGGTTTAATTTTATATTACGGCAAGGGTGGATACAAACCCTAGGTCACAAGGTGGTTGGACTAACGGATTTTCCTCAACTGTCTACACCCAGTTTACAACAACAATTGGCTGGTCATGCAGCATTGTCTCTGTCATTGCCACAATTAGAAAGCTTACCTGAAGAGACTCGCAGCCAATTTGTTTTTGTCGTCCAAGATCCATTTACTACACGAGTTTCGCACGGGCATATAAAATTCTAGAAATGGCTTCAGAACAATAATTAATCTGTAGCTTGCTAAGACGTATAAATTTACTTAAATTACAATAAGTTATTTTTAATTTATGAGATTTTTTCTATTTATATATTATGCTGAATTAAACTTAAAAATAGAGCGTTTTTTTATTGGTGCGAAACTCGTGTACTAGTTATTATGATGCAAGGGTAGTTGCAGATTTTATCCATTTAATTGAAATATTAGGTTATCGGCCTATATTGTTGCCATTTTCTGCTAATGGAAAAGCGTTGCATATTAAAGGATATTTAACCCGTTTTGCCAAAACAGCGCAAAAAACAGCGGATTTTCTTAACCGCTTAGCGCAATTATCAATTCCGATGGTCGGTATTGATCCAGCCTTAGTGCTCTGTTATCGCGATGAATATAGCCAGAACCTTGGTAATAAACGGGGTAAATTCGAAGTTAAATTAGTTAATGAGTGGCTGATGACAGTATTAGCGCCAAAGCCAGCAGCGAAGTTAACGGCTGAAAAATGGTATCTATTAGGGCATTGTACCAAGATGTCATTATTAGCTGATAGTGCCCAACAATGGATTAAAATTTTTGCTCATTTTGGTCGTCAACTTATTAATGTTAATGTTAATGTTGGTTGTTGCGGCATGGCAGGAACTTATGGTCATGAGGTTAAACATCTGGCTAATTCAAAGGGAATTTATGCCTTATCTTGGGGAAATCGATTACAAAAATTACCCAAAACACGTTGTCTAGCAACAGGTTACTCTTGTCGTAGTCAAGTAAAACGAATTGAAAATGAAACAATAAAACATCCTTTACAAGCGTTATTGGAGATATTTAAATGATTTGGCAGCGTTCTTATACCCTTGAAGAAATTAATAGTTGGAGTGATAACAGCATGTTATCCCATTTAGGGATTGTTATGTTAAGTATCAGTGACGATACTATTGAAGCAACAATGCCAGTTGATCAAGGTACCATGCAGCCGTTTGGATTACTACATGGTGGTGCTTCGGTGGTATTAGCCGAATCGTTAGGCTCAATAGCTGGTTATCTCTGTACTCAAGATAACCAAAAAGTAGTTGGCACCGAAATTAATGCTAGCCATATTAGGCCGGTATCTTCAGGAAAAGTACGTGGCGTATGTAGTACAATTCATCTAGGTCGCCGGCAACAAGTCTGGTCGATAAAAATCTTTGATTAACAATTAAGACTGAGTTGTATTTGTCGTTTGACAACAGTAATCATTTAATGATTAGCACTTAAAGATAACTAAACGACAAAAACTGGATGATTTAGCGATACTTTGCTCGTCATGTTAAATATTGCTGAATTTGCGAGTTTATTTTATTTTTTTAATGTTTATCAACATGTTAATATGATTGATAAATTAAGAATCGTAAAAAAACAGTAAAATAAACGCCACTTTTTGCTGAAAAAACACTCTAATAAAAATATCCGCTTAAAATAAATGGTTGAAGTGAGAAATGTTATCATTACTATATATAATATTAAACAAAAAAAGTCTAGCTACATTGATAGTGTAATCTAGTCAAAATATTAGTTTCGTGAGGTCAATAATGGCAGAGCATGTTGATACTTTTTCTTTGAATGAAACAACTTGGCAGGGTCTTACCATAACCGATAAAGCAGCTGCTCAAATTCTTAAATTAATGAAAAAAAATCCTGCTAGTCAGGGATTATCTCTTAATATCAAGCAATCAGGTTGTGCAGGATTTGGTTATGTCATTGCATTGATAGATAATCCAACTAAAGAATATTTGCTGTTTGAAAATAATGGCGCCAAACTTTTTGTTCCTCTAAAAGCAATGCCATTTATTGATGGTACTGAGGTTGATTATGTTCGTGAGGGACTTAATCAAGTATTCAAATTTAATAATCCTAAGGCTCAACACGCTTGTGGTTGTGGTGAAAGCTTTGGTATTTAAGTGAATTAAATTATGTCACAGCGTAATATAGAAATTGGTGATGATGTTCAACAATGGCTAGCGGAGCATCGTTATAAAGAGGGGTTTTTCACTCAGGTTGCAACGGATGAATTAGCTAAAGGTCTCAATGAAGAGGTCATCAAAGCGATTTCAGCCAAACGTAATGAACCTGATTGGATGTTGCAGTTTCGTTTAGATGCTTATCAACATTGGTTGGGTATGGAAGAGCCCCACTGGCTTAAAGGCTATTATCCTGATTTAAACTACCAGGAGTATAGTTATTATGCAGCGCCATCATGCAATAGTTGCGATGACACTTGTGAAACTGAAACTGATTCATCGGCAGCGGGTGGGGATGAGCATAGCAATAATTATCTGACCGCCGAAGTTGAAGAAGCATTCAATAAACTTGGTGTACCAGTCCGTGAGGGTAAATCGGTTGCGGTAGATGCTATTTTTGACTCTGTTTCTGTTTCAACAACTTATCGTAGCGAATTAGCGAAACTGGGTATTATTTTTTGCTCTTTTGGTGAAGCTATCCAACAGTATCCTGAGTTAGTAAAAAAATATATTGGTACGGTCGTTTCTAATCGAGACAATTTTTTTGCGGCATTAAATTCTGCTGTCGCTTCTGATGGGACATTTGTTTATGTGCCAAAAGGAGTTCGTTGCCCGATGGAATTATCAACCTATTTCCGTATTAATTCAGCTAAGACCGGTCAGTTTGAGCGCACTATCTTGATTGCTGATGAAGGTAGTTACGTTAGTTATATTGAAGGATGCTCTGCTCCGGTGCGAGATAGCTATCAATTACATGCTGCGGTAGTTGAAGTTATTATTCATAAAGATGCTGAAGTAAAATATTCTACCGTACAAAACTGGTTTTCAGGTGGTGAAAGTGAAACCGGTGGCATTTTAAACTTTGTCACCAAACGCGCCTTATGCGAGGGTGAGAATGCCAAAATGTCCTGGACACAGTCTGAAACAGGTTCGGCTATTACTTGGAAATATCCCAGTGTTATTTTGCAAGGGGATAATTCGGTGGGGGAATTCTTTTCAGTGGCATTAACCAATGGTAATCAACAGGCTGATACCGGTACAAAAATGATCCATATTGGTAAGAATACGCATTCTACCATCATCTCTAAAGGGATCTCAGCTGGTCGTAGTCAAAATAGTTACCGCGGTTTAGTAAAGATTTTACCGACGGCAGAAAATGCCAGAAATTATACCCAATGTGATTCTATGTTAATTGGCACTCAATGTGGCGCGCATACTTTTCCTTATATTGAAGTAAAAAATAGTAGCGCACAGTTAGAGCATGAAGCTACAACATCTCGTATTGGTGAAGATCAACTCTTTTATTGTTTGCAACGAGGTATTAGTGAGGATGACGCCATTTCGATGATCCTAAATGGTTTCTGTAAAGATGTCTTTTCTGAATTACCATTAGAGTTTGCCGTTGAAGCACAAAAATTGTTAGCAATTAGTTTGGAACATAGTGTGGGTTGATGGTTCCTATTAAAAGAATACTCAGTTATTCAAAGGCCAATGAAATGTTAAGTGTTAAAAATTTAAATGTCAGTATTGAAGGTAATCAAATTCTTAACGGATTAAATCTAGAAGTAAAAGCGGGTGAAGTACATGCAATCATGGGGCCTAATGGATCAGGCAAGAGTACATTATCAGTGACACTGGCAGGACGTGAAGAATATCAAGTAGAACAGGGTGAAATTCTATTCAAAAATAAAAATTTGCTTGAGTTATCGCCGGAAGAACGTGCAGGAGAAGGTATATTTTTAGCCTTTCAATATCCAGTGGAAATTCCTGGCGTAAGTAATCAATTTTTCTTACAAACCTCGGTTAATGCAGTAAGAGAGTATCGTAAGCAGCCACCACTAGATAGATTTGATTTTCAGGATTTTATTGAAGATAAAATTGAACTACTTGATATGCCGAAAGATTTACTTACTCGATCAGTAAATGTCGGTTTCTCTGGTGGAGAAAAAAAGCGTAATGATATTTTACAGATGGCAGCGTTAGAGCCTGAGTTATGTATTTTAGATGAAACCGACTCGGGTCTTGATATTGATGCCTTAAAAGTTGTGGCTAATGGCGTGAACTCACTTCGTAGCACTGAAAGAGCTTTTATCATCGTTACTCACTATCAGCGTATTTTGGATTATGTACAGCCTGATTTTGTTCATGTTCTCCATCAAGGCAAAATTATTCAATCAGGTGATTTTACCTTGGCCAAAAAACTGGAGGTACAAGGCTATGGCTGGCTTATTGACCAACAGTGAAAGAGCAGAAAAAGAGCAGCAAGTCACAAAGTTAAATCAACAGGTGCTAAAAAGCTTTGCGACACTTTTTTATGCCAGTAAAAGAGCAAATGAAAAACAAGCTCAGGCCTATTGGCAGCAGGTAGAGAAAATTGGTTTTCCTCCATTTCGCCATGAAGAGTGGCATTATACGCCGTTGGCAAAAGTACTTAACGCTCAATACCAATTAAATAGTGATAAAGTTAACACAATTACTGCTGAGCAATTAAAACAGCTGGCTATCTCCCTTGACGGCTGGCGAATTGTTTTGTTTGATGGATGTCTTATCCCTGACTTAAGTAGTGATAACTTTGGCCCTTATCAAATTCAAATGATGGATGCGCAAGCACAGCTTCCAGCGCCTATCGTGACCGATGAAATATTCCTGTATTTAACTGAGAGTCTGGCCGCTCAACCCTTAATGATTAAATTGGCCGCTAATCAACAGGTAGAAAAACCGCTCTATATATTGAATATTACCTCTGGTTCAAATCACCATAATTATGTTAATACTAGTCACTATCGCTATCATTTAGAGATTGGTGCCAATTGCAAATCACAAGTTATTGAACATTTTGTTTCTGTTGATGATAAGCCGCATCTGACAGGCAGTCGATTGACCGCTAATATAGGTGATAATAGTCATTTTAGACATATTAAATTTAGCGTTGAAAACAACCAAAGTCACCATTTTGCCCATAATGACATCTTGTCAGGTCGAGATAGTCAAATAAACAGTAGTGGTATTTTTATCGGCTCAGCATTACTTCGCCATCATACCAGTGTGAAATTAAATGGAGCGGGTAGCAGATTAACACTCAATAGCTTATTGTTGCCACAAAATAGAGAAATTGTTGATACCAGAACTTATCTTGAACATAATCAGCCATTTTGTGAAAGTCGCCAGTTGCATAAAACGATCGTGCAGGATGAAAGTAAAGCTGTTTTTAATGGTATGATTAAAGTTGCGCCACAGGCACTTAAAACCGATGGCCAAATGACAAATAATAATTTGTTATTAGGTAAACAAGCCGAAATTGACACCAAACCGCAGTTAGAAATTTATGCTGATGATGTTAAGTGTAGTCATGGCGCTACAGTAGGCCGGATTGATGATGAACCGCTGTTTTATTTACGTTCCCGGGGTATTCATCTCAATGATGCAAAACATATGATTATGGTGGCCTTTGCAGCTGAAGTCATCGAAGCTATTGATAGTGAGGCTGTAAGTAACAAGGTAATGGATATTATTCAGCAGCGCTTGGCAGGGATTTAATATGACATTTTCAGTGGCATCCATTCGCAAAGATTTTCCTATGCTGGCAGAAAAAATCAACGATCAACCGTTGGTTTATTTGGATAGTGCTGCCAGTGCGCAAAAACCGCTCCAAGTGATAGAAAAGGAAAGGCAATTTCTTTGTCATCACTATGCGGCGGTACACCGAGGGATCCATCGCTTGAGTAGTGAAGCCACGGCGATGGTGGAAAATGTTCGTCAGCAAGTCGCTGATTTTATTCATGCAGCTGATTCTGAAGAAATTGTTTTTGTTAAAGGAACAACGGAAGGCATAAATTTAATTGCTAATAGTTATGGACATGGTTTTATCAAACCAGGCGATAATATTATCATTAGCCAAATGGAACATCACGCTAATATAGTTCCTTGGCATCTGCTTGCAGGCCAGATTGGTTTTGATATTCGTATATTACCTATTGATAATGATGGGAAATTAATTTTTGAACAATTAGATAGGCTAATCGATAGCCGGACTCGGATACTCTCTTTTACCCACATGTCGAATGTTTTGGGAACCATTAATCCAGCAAAACAGATTATTGCCTATGCGCGCCAATGTGCAGAGCAAAAAGCAGCACAATTGCATATTTTGCTTGATGGTGCGCAAAGTATTATGCACCAAATGATTGATGTCCAAGATTTAGATTGTGATTTTTATGTTTTTTCCGGTCACAAACTGTATGGACCTACTGGTATTGGTGTTTTATATGGCAAAAAGGCATTATTAAATGCTTTACCACCTTGGCAAGGTGGAGGAGCCATGATTGATAAAGTGAGTATGACGTTATCTGAGCCAGCAATAATAAATATCACTTACGAAAAGGCGCCATGGCGATTTGAAGCAGGCACACCCAATATTGTTGGCATTATTGGTTTAGGTGAGGCTTTACGTTATGTTAATAATATTGGTTATCAACAAATATCTGCTCATGAAACCGCATTAATGCAGTATGCCAATCTGCGTTTAAGTACGGTAAACTCTTTGCGTCTTTACGGCTCAGATGAGCGCCAGGGAGTTATTGCCTTCAATTTAGGTGAGCATCATGCTTATGATGTCGGTAGTTTTTTAGATAATTATGCGATTGCAATACGGACAGGCCACCATTGTGCGTTGCCATTGATGGATTTTTATCAAGTACCAGCTATGTGTCGAGCTTCGCTAGCGGTTTATACTACTAAAGAAGAGATTGATATTTTGGTTGAAAAACTACAACATATTGAAAAATTACTAGCTTAATCTGTTTTAAAGTACATATAAGGGTAGAATGATGTCAGCCTTGCCTGATGAGAATAAATTGTTGCATAATTTTTCACGTTGTCAAAACTGGGAAGAGCGATATCTTTATTTAATTGAATTAGGGGAAAAATTATTACCTCTTAGCGATAGACAAAAACAAGTGAAAAATCAGGTCTCAGGTTGTCAAAGCCAGGTTTGGATTGTTATGGAGCCAGATAGTGACGGTAGGATCCAATTTGCTGGTGACAGCGATGCTGCTATAGTTAAGGGCTTGATTGCATTAGTAATAATTATTTTTCAAAATAAAACCGGACAACAAATTTTGACCACAGATAGCAAAACATTTTTTCAAAAGTTGTCATTGGAGCAGCATTTAACACCATCAAGAAGCCAAGGATTGCATGCTATGATCAGAACAATCTGTCAGCGAGCCGAAAAAATTATCCAATCAACCACTTAAACATTTAGTTAACTACTGATATTATTAAAGTGACGCTTATTCATCCGATAAACTTTGTACGTTCCTTAGGAGGAAAAAGTATGAAGAGAATTCTATTTTTTATCGGCTTGTTGTTTTTAAGCGGGCTGACTTTCAATGTCAGTGCTGCTGAATACTCCTTGCCATCCACTACAGCACGCTTAATTGGTGAAAATAGTCATTATTATGTGGTGTCTAATGATGGGCCTCCACTGGAAGCTATTTCAAGTGAATTTCAGATAGGTTTGCTGGGTATGTTGGAAGCTAATCCAGGAACCGATCCATATTTACCTAAAGCGGGTAAAACATTGATTATTCCATCGCAAATGTTATTACCTGCGACTAAGCGTGATGGTATCATCGTTAATTTAGCCGAATTGCGACTGTATTATTTTCCGAAAGGAAGCAATAAAGTCATGGTTTACCCTATTGGTATCGGCCAATTGGGCGCCAATACGCCTAAAATGGTGACGACTGTTAGTCAATTAATTAAAAACCCAACCTGGACACCAACGCCGAATATCCGTAAACGTTATGCTGCCGATGGCGTTATTTTGCCTGCGGTATTTCCTGCTGGGTCTGATAATCCTATGGGGCTTTATGCCTTGCGATTATCTTATGGTAAGGGACAATATTTGATCCATGGTACTAATGCCAATTTTGGTATTGGATTACGTGTTAGTTCCGGTTGTATTCGTTTAAGACCTGAGGATATACAAGCATTATTCTACTCTATACCGGTAGGAACTGGTGTACAGGTAATTAATGAACCGATTAAGTACTCTAAAGAGCCAGATGGAAGCTATTACATCGAAGTTCACCAACCATTATCTAAACGTGAATCTGATGATCCGCAAACGATGCCATTAGTGTATAGCAATGAGTTTAAGGCATTTTTACAACAACCTGGTATTGATCAGAGATTAGTTGCTCAAGCCGTAGCACGTCGCTCAGGAATGCCGGTTAGGGTAAATAAGAGCTAAATTAATATTAGATGGTGATGTATTATGAGTAGATATACTCTATTTTATAAAAAATAGCGAATTAATTAATAATCAGATAATGGTATTATTAAAAATTAGTTGTATGTAATAAATAATAAGGCACCCATCGGATGCCTTATCTTATTAGTATATCGAGTGATCCGTTAAATGCAACTGGATTATTTTTTATATCTACGAACTTGATTATCCAAACGTTGATTAGCACGAGCAGCTTCATCTTTAGCAGTCTGAACATCAGTACGTAATGACTGAACGTCATTGGATAGTTGATCGACTTTACCGTTTAACGTTTGTACATCTGAGGACAGTTTGTTAATTTGGCTACTGTTTGAACAGCCTGCTAACAAAGCAGAAGCCAGAACGATAGAGCCCAGTACAACTTTAGTACGCTTCATTATATTACCCTCTAGATTTAGTTAATCTCCAAGTAGCAAGGTAAGTATTGCACATTCCTGGTGAAACAGATAATAAATTTCTGTCTCTAACTTTGAATTATTAGATCTTTTTCAAATTCAGGTAGAATACTTACTTATTCTTATGCTAGTACTTAATTAGAATATTTTCTACTTAAAATCTGACAAGTTGTTTAATAAAATTAAGAAAAGACAATAAATTTGTTTGTTTTTTGTTCATTTTGCTTGAGTAAACAGCAATTTTTAATTATCTCATGGCGTTATTTTGTCAATTATTTTTTATTGCAAATATAAAATAAAATTAATGCAATAACAGTTATTTTTTAAATAACATGTCGATGATGATCTTTTGGGCTGGAAATATTAATTTTTGGCTAATAGAATGCGTCTTAAATAAATGCTAAATGGCAAAAATGATTAATAGGTTTTTTGATTATAAATTACCAATATTAGATATTAGCGCTCTAATTTTCTTTATTAAAAAAAGAAAAAATAAATTCCCCGCTATTTTATTTGGAGGAATTTATTCTGGCTAATAGAATATTTATAAGATATGGACAGATGAGGTATTTGTTGTACCACTTGGTACTAATGCACCTGAAACCATAACAACAACTTCACCTTTTTCGGTCATATTATTAGCTAAGGCAACTTGTTTACCAATACGATAGAAATCGTCTGTAGAGGCAATTTCTTTGACTAATTGCGGAATAACGCCTTTAACTAATAATAATTGACGGGCAGTTTCTTCATTAGTTGTTAAAGCAAGGATCGGTGCTGTTGGAAAATATTTACGTACTGATTTTGCTGATTTACCGCCATAGGTTGCCACAATAATCAATTGAGAGTTTAACTTTTCCGCCATTTCAACCGTACCGCGACAAACTGCTTCAGTAATGCGTAATTTTTGGTTTATTTTACTATCATCAATGCTGCTTGGCATAACACGATCGGTACGATCGCAAATAGCCGCCATAATTTTTACCGCTTCGATAGGATATTTTCCTTTCGCGCTTTCACCAGATAGCATAACGGCATCTGTACCGTCCAAAATAGCATTAGCAACATCACCGGCTTCAGCACGAGTAGGGCGGGGATTTTTGATCATCGAATCTAACATTTGGGTGGCCGTAATGACAATTTTACGGGCAGTTACGCATTTTTCGATCATCATTTTTTGCGCAAAGATAACTTCTTCGACTGGGATCTCGACGCCTAGATCACCACGTGCCACCATGATCCCATCAGAGGCTTCTAAAATTTCATCGAAATTATTTAATCCTTCTTGATTCTCAATTTTAGAGATTATTTGGATATTTTTACCACCATGCTGCGCTAGATGGGCACGGATTTCTTCTACATCAGCGCGTTTACGGATAAAGGAAGCAGCAACAAAATCAACGCGTTGCTGGCAACCAAAAATCAGATCTTGTTTATCTTTTTCCGCCAGTGCCGGCAAGCCAATTGAAACGCCAGGTAAATTAACGCCTTTATTTTCACCTAAATCGCCATTATTAAGTACTCGACAGATGACATCACTAGCGGTAACGGATAAAACTTCCATACCAATTAAGCCATCATCAACCAGAATAGTATTACCTGGTTTAAGATCATCAGGTAAACCGTTGTAGGTCACAGCAACCCGATCTTGATTACCAATCACTGAGGTGTCGGTGGTAAAGGTAAAATTTTGTCCAGCGATTAGCGATACATCGTTGCCATCTTTAAGCCGCATTGTGCGGATCTCTGGTCCTTTTGTATCTAATAATATCGCAGCCTGTTGGTTTTTTTTGCTACAGACAGCACGTAGATTTTTAATGCGTTGACCATGTTCTTCATGATCACCATGTGAGAAATTTAGCCGCATGACATTCATGCCAGCATTAAGTAATTGCGAGAGTTTTTCTTCAGATTCAGTTTTAGGGCCGATAGTACAAACAATTTTGGTTTTTTTCATGACAATTAATCTACAGGTTTTATAGCAGTATTTTATTAATTAATTGCGGTGTTTATATCAGGTTTTTGTTTTGATATAGGTTATACGCCGTAACGAATAGCTAAAAATCCACTGGTATTTAATAACGATAAAGTAAGTGGCACAAGTATAAATATCATGCCTTATTATTGCAACTGGCCACTATATTGTCAGTTGCATCATTTGAATGATATATAACTTATTATGATATTGTAGTTATTACTATTCATGCTATCAACGAGAAACCAATATAAACATATGCTAATCACCACAATATTTACTAGCAGATAACAGTGTCGTTGGATTTTATCTTAAATGATAAAATTTGACTGATAAACTAACTGTTTATTTGTATACTGGAAAGGGAATAACATTATTATATCTTAAATAAAAGCAAATATTTGATATTTAATTTTTTTAAAATTGGATTTAGCTAAATATTTATAAGTAAATCAAGGAGGATATTGATGTTTAATCAGATTAATCATACTCAATCGCATAACCGCGTAACAGCTATTCAGATTGGTGAGGTAGGTGATATTACTATTTCTTCATCGCAACCAATTGGCGCCCAACTAGGACAGCAGATCAGAACAGTTAGTAATAATCATATCCAGTGGCAGTCGGCCGCAATCAATAACGAAACAGGTTTGGGTACGGCCCAATCGACAAGTACAAACCACCGAATGTTATCAATGCAATGTACTAATATTAGATCTGATGATGATCAACGCGTGCCGAATATGACGTTGAGCATGGCTATCGATGTCGATCCTGAAATTTCGACTTATTCGCTATCAGAGACTTTTCTAAGTGCTAGTGGGAATGCTGTTCATCATAGCCTTTCACCGCTCAGTGAGCACAATTTTCAGCTACCTGAATTAGAAAGAGCCTCTGCAGAACAATTTCAGGATGTTAGGCAATATATAACTCAATTAGAGGGAGGGCAAGCCTCTCAGTCAGCAGCAAGAAGTGAATTTTCATGGTTAAATAGCGAAGAAAATGGCACAAATTCTACTTTCAATGTTAATGACTTTGATAGGTTGATAAGAGAAAGAGAGCAAGAAGATTTTAAAGAAGCCAATCTTCCTGCCATAAGAGCAGCCGAATATCGGGCAACTTTAAGGCAAAATTCAGCGCTTACTGTTAATGATGAAGCTGAAATGCCAAATGAAAGCATTTCTTTAGCTAGAGCGCCAATTGAAGATGTTGATCCATCAATTAACTGAGCAATATACAAATAATTAAGAGAAAAACTCACAGTGATGCAGTGGCTAGATTAATAATAAAATTCGTTTATTTACTAACCCAGTATTATAAATAATGTAATTTACGATGTTATTTAATATTAATTATGTAATTGCTGTTCGTGACAATATTTAATAACAGCCATAGCCAGGAGTCTGTTATGGCTGTTTAATTTTTAACACTTTTTCAAATCATATCCATTAAATTATGGCAACAAATTTTGTTCGACAAATTGCCAGTTAACCAGCGACCAAAAGTTTGTCAAGTATTCCGCTCGTACATTACGATAATCAATGTAGTAAGCATGCTCCCATATATCAACAGTCAGTAATGGTTTATCATCACCGCTGACTGGTGTTGCGGCATTAGAAGTATTGACGATGGAAAGCTTTCCATTTGCCTGTTTGACTAACCATGTCCAGCTGGAACCAAAATTTTTGATCGCCGCATCGGTAAACTGCTGCTTAAATTTTTCAAAATCGGCAAAATGTTGATTAATGACCTCAGCTATTTTACCTGTTGGTTCGCCACCAGCATTAGGCGCTAAGCAGTGCCAATAAAAGGTATGGTTCCAGACTTGGGCGGCATTATTAAATATGCCTCCTTGGGCGGTTGTTATAATTTCTTCTAATGATTTACCCTCAAAGTTAGTCCCTTGTATCTTGAAATTTGGTTATAATAATAGCGATTAGATTTGGCAAGGTGTATGTAATCCGATTGTCCCTGGGGTTTATAGCCCGTAGCAAAGCGAATGATGCATACACTTAGCCACTCATCTGAAACCCGAACAGTTGTCCGTAATTCATAACGTATTTGCAAGGATGGGTAATATGAGTCAGCTAAATCCAATTTGTGTAGGAATTGATGTTTCTAAAGCTTCATTGGATATTGCAGGCACCAATAACATTGAGCAGTTCAGAGTCAGCAATAACCCTGACGGGTTCGATACCATCATTTATCAACTGAAAAAGAACAACATAGCCTTGATTCTGATGGAAGCTACAGGTGGTCTCGAGGCAGCGATTGCATGCGCTCTTCAGGCTGAAGGTTTTGATGTTGCCGTTATCAATCCCAGGCAAGCCAGAGACTTTGCTCGATCCATGGGCTATCTGGCAAAGACTGATAGAATAGATGCCAGAGTTTTAGCTCAGATGGCTGATGTCATTAACCGCCATCCTGAGCGGTCACGTTTTATCCAGGCTATTCCTGATGCAGAGCGTCAGATTCTTGCTGCTATGGTGGTGCGCAGACGGCAGCTGATTGCAATGCTTGTAGCTGAAAGAAACCGGATGCATCCATCTCACCCGCAAAACAGAAAAAGCATCAGTAACATCATCAATGCACTAGAAAATGAACTTAAACGGATTGACGAGGATATGCATAAGCATATTACGGATCATTTCAACGAGCTTGCAGAGCGGCTAAGTACTATCAAAGGCATTGGTATGATGACTGCTGCTACATTGCTGGCAGAAGTCCCTGAGTTAGGGAAACTCTCGCGCAGGGAGATCAGTGCACTGGTTGGGGTAGCTCCTGTTAATAGAGACTCGGGAACCATGCGTGGCCGACGAACCATTTTTGGCGGTCGGGCCGGAGTTCGAACCTCTTTGTACATGGCTGCACTGGTTGCAACTCGTTTCAATCCGGTGATAAAAGCATTTTACACACGGCTGGTTGCAGCAGGAAAAGCCAAAAAAGTGGCGCTGGTTGCCTGTATGCGCAAACTGCTGACTATCCTGAATGCGATTCTCAGAAAGAACCAAGAATGGGATGAGTCGTATCATAACGTTGCTCCATAAATATACTGTTCAAGACAGTTGCTTTAATTAAATTATTTAGATTATTGACATAAGTGCTATGGTGTTTGCCATAATGGTATTCTAACGTTTCCACGAGTTTCGCAATCTCCAAAAAAGAAGTATAAATTTAAAAACAAGAAAAAATCAGGGTGTTCATATTTTGTCGGGTTATCCATGTATTAAAGATATCTATAAAACATTCTTACAAGTAAGCAGTTTAAGATACTCTGGTTTAGCGTTATCAGAAGTAAGCCCATCGCCTTTATCTCATGACACTGTTAGCCGATGGCTAAAAAGTAGATGTTTTAGACCTAAAGACCTATGGCGATTAGTTGAACCTTCTATAGACAAAAAAAGCCCTTGCGTACTAATTGCCTATGATACATTGATTGCCAAAACACGTAGTAAAAAAATAGAGATGGTCCATTATCAATATTCAGGTAATGAACATGAGGTTATTGCTGGCATAGGTTTAGTTAATTTGCTTTGGCATGATCTGACGAAGGTTGAATCAATTCCTATCAATTATCGTATTTATGATAAAGATTCTGATGGAAAAACAAAAAACACGCACTTTTCCGAAATGCTCACTCTTGCTAAAAAAAGAGGGATCATGCCAGAAGCCGTAGTGATGGATGCTTGGTATTCTAGCCTGGATAACCTGAAATCAATTCGCTCTCATGGTTGGATCTGGGTAAACACGCTGAGGAAAAATAGGATTGTTAACCATAACAAACAACTGAACAAGTTAGACATCTCAGAAGAAGGAACGTCAATACACTTGCGAGGATATGGTTGGGTAACCGTTTTCAAATTTACAGCCAAAAACGGCCGTATTGATTACATAGTAACAAACAAAGAGAATCCCACCCGTCAATACGTCCAATCTATCATGGATGCCCGTTGGTCTGTTGAAGTTTATCATCGAGAAGTTAAACAAAACTGTGGTATTGAACGCTGTCAGGCTCGCACGAGCCGAGCGCAAAGAAATCATATTTTTCTCGCTATTTCTGCGTGGTTTGAACAACATAAACGTCGTATATCTGAAAAAATAACCCTTTATCAACAAAATTGGGACGTAATCAAAAGTGCTATTACTGAGCAAATCCGTGTTTTATTAGCGTACCCAAATTAGTTTTGTGCGAAACTCGTGGTTTCTTGAGAAATATGGGGCTCTAAAGCATTTTTAGCATAAGGTAATGGTGGTAATTGGAAAGACATTACAGACTCCTTTTTTATTCGTATCGCGCAACCAGTTGAAAAATACAAAATATAAACATATTGAAATTATCATTTTTTATATAGATAACTTAATAATTATGTTAATCAATTTTTATTAAATACGATTGAACATAATAAAGATAGCCGCAAATGGTTATCAAGTATTGATAGAAAATGGTATTCTATATCAATGTTATGTTCGCGTAGTGCAAAATAATAGATTTAGTTTTTAAGGAAGTAACAATGACGACAATAGAAAAAATTGAACACCAGGTAAAAGAAAATCCAATTCTTTTATACATGAAAGGCTCCCCTAAATTTCCAAGCTGTGGTTTCTCTGCCCAGGCGGTTCAAGCTCTTTCTGCCTGTGGTGAACGTTTTGCTTATGTAGATATTTTGCAAAACCCTGATATTCGTAGTGAGTTACCTAAGTATGCAAACTGGCCAACATTTCCTCAGTTATGGGTTGATGGTGAGCTAATTGGTGGTTGCGATATCATTATTGAAATGTATCAGCAGGGTAAATTACAGGAATTGATCACCGCCACTGCCGATAAGTATCGCACTTCAGAACAGCCTGGCAGTGAGTAGCTAAATAACCCTTACAAAATAAATAGTTAATTAGAAGGCAGTAAAATTATGCGTTACCACTGCCTTTGATCATTAATCGGTTATTAATGGCCAGCCACCTAATTTTTTCCATTTATTGACGATTTCACAAAACAGTAATGCCGTTCTATCGGTGTCGTAAAGAGCGCCATGTGCCTGTTTACCATCAAAAGGGATCCCTGCGGTATAACAAGCTTTAGCTAAAATTGTTTGACCAAAAACCAGCCCGCTGAGGGTTGCGGTATCGAAAGTCGCAAAAGGGTGGAACGGATTACGTTTTAGATTTGCTCGTTGAGCGGCAGCCATAATAAAACTATGATCAAAGTTGGCATTGTGGGCAACAATAATTGCCCGATTGCAATCATTATTTTTAATGCCTTTTCTAACCATCTTAAAAATTGCATGTAAAGCGGTATACTCATCGACAGCGTTACGTAAAGGATTAGTTGGGTCGATGCCAGTGAAAGCCAGTGCAGTTGCTTCTATATTTGCTCCTGCAAAAGGTTCAACATGGAAATGGAGTTTTTCATCAATCTCTAACCAACCCCCTTGATCCATTTTTAGCGTCATAGCCGCAACTTCTAATAGCGCATCTTGTTGTGCATTAAACCCACCAGTTTCTACATCGATAACGACAGGATAATAACCTCGAAAACGCTTTGCCAGCGTGTTAACACCATTTTTTTTATTAGACATTTGCTTAAGACTTTATACTTGAGAATAAAGATATTATGCCAAATTTTGGCTAAAATGCATAAAATTGGCTTAAGTATAGAAAATGTATGGATAGATGCTCGATCAATGACGAAAAGCGTCAGTTACCTAAAGCATTACTGGAATTTTTATTTTCAATCAATTCAATTTGATAGCCATCAGGATCTTCCACAAATGCAATAATCGTTGAGCTACCTTTTACGGGGCCTGCTTCGCGCGTCACCTTGCCGCCTGCTCGTCTTATGCTACTACAGGTATCTGCAACGTTATCAACACCTAATGCAATGTGACCAAAGGCGGTACCCATCTGGTAATGCTCAACACCCCAATTATAGGTTAATTCGATTACGGCACCTTTACTTTCATCATCAAAGCCGACGAAGGCGAGGGAGTATTTGTATGTAGGATTTTCACTTGTGCGTAATAGACGCATACCTAATATTTCAGTATAAAAATGAATTGAGCGTTGCAGATCGCCAACCCGTAACATGGTATGAAGTAAGCGCATATAAGCCTCTTTTTAAGTTTAAAAACCATTCATTACTGATATTAATATAACGTGAACATGACTATTATTTCAATTTATATAGTTGGTTTATTAATTAAAATTTACAATATAATTGATTGCGTTACTTTAGTGTCAACTGTTGACGGCTTGAAAATATCGTTCAGTTAACTTTATAGTAGCTATTCAATTATAACTAATCGCTGATGTTGTTATAAGCTATTTGTTATCATAATATTGTAAACTGAACGGATATTTTTCATTTACAAGTTATGCATTAGTAATGCATAACAATTGTTTTTTTATTATTGCTAATAGTCGATGTATTAATTTATTACCTTGCTATAATTTTTATTTTTAAATTATTTGTTGACTTATTAGCTTATTTTATTTGGTATTATTTATTTAAGATATAATGTTGTTTTATTAGTTTTTTCAACTTTCAGGTAATTTATTAAAAATCAATATAGACTTAGTATCTAAGTATAGCTGAATAAATGCTTTTAAGAATATTTATAATAACTTGTTTTATAATGATTTTTATTTTTTTATTGTCTATTTTTTGCAAATTAAAAATAATATTAATATAAAAACATATAGAATAGAATTTAGATGAAGGCTATTCTTATAAGGATATTTAACTAATAGCCTTTTGTTTTATATAGTAAATAAGTGGGTAATGATTAGAACACTAATTAAGTCAACTTAATATACTTATAATGAAATATAAGTTTATATATTATTATGCTAAATATAAATATAAATATAAATATAAATATAAATATAAATATTTACCTATTTCTATATTAATATCTTAGTGAATAGAAATGGATATATGTTTCTGGGATATTAATTGGCAATTTAATAATTATAGATGTAGATGGTATTCTATTTTTAAGGAGGAACAATTGGAATCAAAAATAGGAACTGATCTTGCGCGTTTAGTTCGAGTCTGGCGGGCATTGATTGATCATCGTCTGAAACCATTAAAGCTCACCCAAACTCATTGGGTAACCTTATATAACATTAGCCAGTTACCACCTGATCAATCACAAATTCAATTGGCTAAAGCAATAGGTATTGAACAACCATCGCTAGTTAGAACTCTCGATCAATTAGAAGAAAAGAAATTGATCACGCGTCACACCTGTGTCAACGACAGACGAGCAAAAAGAATTAAATTAACAGAAGAATCGATGCCATTTATTAAACAGGTTGATGATGTAATTGAAAAAACCCGAAAGGAGATATTAGGAGGTATTACACATGATGAATTAAATACACTTTATTCATTGATATTAAAACTCGAGCAAAATATTATTCGGTTACATAATCATTCGTAATAAATGATAGCGTAATAAAAAAAGAACAAATGGCATTATAATATAATGCATACGCGGCTAATTATCTAAATCTAGTCGCGTATGCTATTTAAGTTGAATTAACGAGGTGAAACAGTAATGTTATTTCCACTACCTATAATAGATACACGCTGGCCATTACGGAAGCTGTTTGGATCACCTTTTTGCACCACAGAGATAATTCGGCCATTATCCAACCTGATTTCCAGTTGAACGCCTTTTGTTTTGTTAAGTGCTCCTTGAACATTTTGACCGGCAACACCACCGCCGATCGCACCGGCTGCCGTTGCAAGGGTTTTTCCTGTGCCCCCGCCAACCGTATTACCCAATAACCCACCCAGAACAGCACCACCCAGTGCTCCTATGATGTTTTCGTCACCACCAGCTTGAATATTAACCGGGGTTACGCGAGTAACGGTACCATAATTCACAGTTTGTACTTGTTTAGCTTGAGATGCGGTATAAGTGTCCCCAGAAAGACTACCTGTATTTATACAGCCCGATAAAGATGTTACTGTAAAAATACCGACGAGAACTTGCTTTAACATGATTACTCCTTTTGGAAATCTGATTTACAGTGTAATAATAATCATGAATACACAAATATCATAATTTATTGTATATAAACGAACTGGATAATCAGACAAATAGTAAAATTAATTTACTTTCTACAATCTAAATATAGTCTAAACATTAATAATTTTTTCTTAAAGTAATAAATTCAGCTTAATTAATTTATTTTTAATTTAAATATTTTTAAACTGTTACTTTTTTGTTTTATTTCAATGAGTTAAATATTTGAAGTAAAAAACTATGCCAATAAGTATATTGAATGACTAAAACGAAGTATAGATAAAATAATCAGAGGTCAAACATGAAAGCAGGTCGCTATATAGGGGTGATGTCAGGTACCAGTCTCGATGGGGTTGATGTTGTTTTGGCAGAGATTGATGACAAAAATGTGATTCAGCTAGGTGCGATTTCCTTTCCTTTTCCCACTGAATTAAAAAATCAAGTCTTGTCTATATGTCAAGGTCAGGCGGTCACCTTAGCAACAATAGGTGAAATTGATTATCAGCTCGGCTCGTTATATGGTGAAGCGATCAATAACCTATTAAAACAGCAATTATTATCGGCCACAGATATTACCGCGATAGGGTGTCATGGGCAAACAGTTTGGCACCAACCTACTGGTCAACGGCCTTTTACTCTGCAATTAGGCGATAATAATAGAATTGTTGCGTTAACTAACATCACCGTAGTAGGCGATTTTCGTCGTAGAGATATGGCGTATGGTGGGCAAGGTGCACCTTTAGTACCTGCTTTTCATCACAAGGTACTTAGTCATCCTGATCAAAATCGTATTATTTTAAATATAGGTGGCATCGCTAATCTCACTACTTTATTTGGGAATTCAATAATTAAAGGCTATGATACCGGACCTGGAAATATGCTGTTGGATATCTGGGCCAATCAACATTTAAATAAACCTTATGATAATAAAGGCGATTGGGCGCGCTCAGAGCGGGTTAATAAGTCGCTGCTTGCTGAAATGCTAGCGGATCCCTATTTTAAGCGGCCAGCGCCCAAAAGTACGGGTAGAGAATATTTCAATTATGCTTGGTTACAAAAATATCTGACATCATACTTAAATTTATCAGCCCAGGATATACAGGCCCCTTTGGCAGAATTAACCATCCGTTCAATCTTTGATCAGGTTTTGCTTTATGACAAAGCGGATTGTTTGTTGGTTTGTGGTGGAGGAGCTAAAAATAGCTATCTTATGGCAAGGTTAAGCGAATTGTTAACCAATATTGTGGTGGCATCAACAGATAAATATGGTTTGAGTGGAGATAATGTCGAAGCTTTGGCTTTTGCTTGGCTAGCGGCTCGTACCTTATCGGGTTTGCCAGGCAATTTACCCTCTGTTACTGGCGCTAACCAGGAAACAGTATTAGGCGCAATTTATCCGGCCAATAGTGAATAACATGATATCTATCGTAACAAGACAGAGGCAAAAAAATGTTAGAAAAAATTCAGTTGGATATTGCTAGTTTAAGACGGGAATATACCCAAGGTGGTTTAAGACGTAAGGATTTAACCCACCAGCCATTAGTATTGTTTGAGCGTTGGTTAAAGCAGGCTTATGAAGCAAAATTAGCCGATCCAACAGCCATGTCTGTTGCAACCGTAGACAGCGATGGACAACCATACCAACGCATTGTATTACTTAAACATTATGATAAAAATGGACTGATATTTTATACTAATTTATCTAGTCGTAAGGCACAACATATCGCTCATAACAATAAAGTCAGTTTACTATTTCCCTGGTATCAGTTAGAGCGTCAGGTTTGCTTCTTGGGTGTGGCAGAAAAACTCACTCCACTTGAGGTAATAAAATATTTTCACAGTCGACCAAAAGATAGTCAAATAGCGGCCTGGGCTTCACAACAATCAGCAAAAATTTCGGCTAGAAGTCTATTAGAAAATAAATTTTTTGAATTAAAACAAAAATTTAAAAATGGTGAAATTCCCTTACCTAGTTTTTGGGGCGGCTATCGCGTCAGATTTAACAGTGTTGAATTTTGGCAAGGTGGCACTAAACGGCTACATGATCGATTTTTGTATCAATGGCAACATGACCATTGGCAAATTGATCGCTTGGCGCCATAAACGGAAAAAATGATTTTTAACTGGCACTTATTTGACTCGCGTTTTATTCTATTGCGCTTATTTATATTATTTATCCACAAAATCGACGAAATAAAAAAATTGATGGAGTTATTGATGGTTAGCAAGAACCTAATTGAACAATTGCAAGAGCGGGGTTTAATAGCTCAGCTGACGGATGAAAAGGCATTAATAGAGAAACTATCCCAGGGATCAGTAGCGCTCTATTGTGGATTTGATCCAACCGCTGATAGCTTGCACTTAGGGCATTTGGTTCCTTTGCTATGTTTAAAGCGTTTCCAGCAAATGGGACATCAACCAGTAGCTTTAGTGGGTGGGGCGACAGGTTTAATTGGCGATCCAAGTTTTAAAGCCACTGAGCGTAAATTAAATACCAATGAAACAGTGCAGCAATGGGTAGAAAAAATTCGTCAACAGGTTTCGCCATTTCTTGATTTTGATTGTGGTAAAAATAGTGCCAATGTAGTTAATAATTATGATTGGTTTGGTCAAATGGATGTCTTGACCTTCTTGCGCGATATCGGTAAACATTTTTCTGTTAATCAAATGATCAATAAAGAAGCTGTTAAACAACGACTTGAGCGCGATGATGCAGGCATCTCTTTTACTGAGTTCTCCTATAATTTGCTTCAGTCTTATGATTTTGCCAACCTTTGTCACCAACATAATGTTGAATTACAGATAGGCGGCTCTGATCAATGGGGCAATATTACTTCAGGCATTGATCTCACTCGACGTTTACATCAAAAACAGGTTTTTGGTTTGACGGTGCCGTTAATTACTAAATCTGATGGAACTAAATTTGGCAAGACCGAAGCGGGGGCGGTTTGGTTAGATCCGCAAAAAACCAGCCCATATAAGTTTTATCAATTTTGGGTTAATACTGCTGATGCGGATGTGTACCGTTTTCTTAAGTTTTTTACCTTTATGCCAATTGAAGAAATTGACGCCTTGCAAAGTGAGGATCAAAACAGTGGTAAAGCCCCACGAGCACAGTATGTATTAGCGGAGCAAGTTACCCAGTTAGTACATGGCGATGAGGGCTTACAGGCTGCCAAACGGATCACTGAAAGCTTATTTTCCGATACGATTGCTGCATTAACTGCAGCTGATTTTGCTCAGTTGGCGCAAGATGGCATGCCTATGATCAAATTAAATTTAGGGGCAGATTTACAGCAGGCATTAGTCGAGGCGAAATTGGTTCCGTCACGTGGTCAGGCAAGAACGATGATAAGCTCAAATGCGGTCGCAATTAATGGTAAGAAATGTATTGATACTGAATATGTTTTTACTGCGGAAGATCGTCTATTTGGCCGTTATTCTTTGATCAGGCGTGGTAAAAAACATTACTGCTTAGTTAATTGGCAATAATGGGGCATAGTAGGGTAAATTTAATCACTATAAGTTTTGTCTAACATAGCGATTAACTTATTGGTATTTATTAGATTAGTTACTAATGTGTTAATTGCTTGTTTAGAAAGTAACGACTTTGTTTTGTAACAGCGAGTATTATCAAAAATAAAATGAGTGATATATGAAAAGTGTTCTATCAATTCAGTCGCATGTTGTTTTTGGCCATGCGGGTAATAGTGCCACGGTTTTTCCCATGCAACGGATGGGAATTGATGTCTGGCCCTTGAATACGGTGCAATTTTCTAATCATACACAATATCCACAATGGACAGGTAGTGTTATGCCCCCTGAACATTTAACAGATATTGTTAACGGAATTGCTAAGATCCACCAATTAAAACATTGTGGTGCGGTTCTGACGGGTTATATTGGTTCTGCCGAACAAGGTAAAGCGATTGTTGATATTGTTAAACAGATAAAAATAAGTAACCCTGCTGCTTGCTATTTCTGTGATCCAGTAATGGGACATGCTGAAAAAGGCTGTATTGTTGCCCCGGGTGTGGCTGAGTTTTTATGTCATGAAGCTTTACCTATCTGCGACATAATGGCGCCTAACCTATTAGAGCTGGAAACATTAGTTGGAAAATCAATTACTAATGTTGAACAAGCGCTATTAGCAGCGAGAGAATTGTGTCAACAAGGCCCGCAAACGGTTTTAGTAAAACATCTCAGTCGTGCCGGTTATCATGCCGACTGTTTTGAGATGCTATTAGTGACCAAAGCGCATTGCTGGCATATCAGTCGGCCACTTATTGATTTTGGTAAACAGCAGCCGGTTGGGGTTGGCGATCTCACCAGCGGCTTAATGTTGGTCAATTTATTAAACGGCAAATCGTTATCTAGTGCATTAGAGCATGTAGCGGCAGCGGTTTATGAAGTGGTGTTAAAGACGAAAGCAATGTATAAATATGAATTACACCTGGTTGCTGCGCAAGATAAAATGGTAAATCCAGCTTATCACTTTAAAGCGGTACAGCTTGATTAAGCATTTTATCGCAGGACATTGCTCTTCAAGCTAAATCAAAGCTGAAGAGCAACAAACAAGGCTAAAATCAGATTAAACCTTCAGTAGTTAATGCTTCCTGTACACTTTTACGTTGGTTAATTTTTTCTTAAACATACTGTGTTAGATGTTGATATTGGCTGAGGTCAATATTAACTACCGTAGCCCAACGATAAATAGTAAATAAATAAGCATCAGCAATAGTAAAGTGTTCACCGCTGATAAATTTACACTTAACCAACAAATTTTCCATATAGCTAAATTTAGTGATCAAGGATTTTATCACAATCTCACGGTAATTATCCGGTGTTAAAGGTGAAAATAGCGGACTAAAACCTTTATGTAATTCTGTTGCAATGTAATTAACCAATTCGAGCTGATGATAACGTTGCAAGCTGCCCATTGGCGCGATTAATTTATCATTTGAGTCAGCGGCTTGATCGGCAATATATTGCAAAATAACTGCATTTTCAGTCAAAATATCATGGTTATCTAACTGTAATACCGGTACCTGGCCTTTAGGATTAATTGTATAGAAATCAATTCCTTTCTCGGTACATTTTTTCTTTAGATCAACCCGTTCAATACTAAAATCTAAGCCGGTTTCTCTTAATACAATATGCGGGGCAAGTGAACAAGCGCCGGCAGAATAGTAGAGTTTCATGGTGACCTTCCTTTGGATTTGATCGGGTTTATTGCGGTTAAAGTAACAGCATAGCAGTTGCTAAAGATTTTATGGATTTATTTTTAGTCAGGCTAAAGATAGCAAGAGAGAGCAGGTAAAAGGAAAAGCTGCCAATAGCTGCAGCTTTTAGAAGAATAATGAATAGCTTAGCTTTCGCTGGTAAGATCCTTCACTTGTTTGGTTGGACCATTTTTTTGCACCGAGGCAATCCCTTTTTGTACTGCGGCTTTGGTTTTATACATCTCACTAGTGGCAATAACTTCATGATTAGCGGTTTTTAACACAAAGTAGTATGGTTGCTCAGTACTTTTACTACTTTTTTTGATTTCATAGTAACCCATGCGTGCTCCTATTGAAAAGAATGCTAATAACTTATTGAATATGGATGACATTTTAATAACCTTAACACCCTAGAGTATATTAATTTAACCATCTCTAAATATGGAAGTAATTTGAAAATTTGTCAAATTTATAGGCAGTTAGATTAAATTAATGTCATATATTATTTAAATAAAAACTATATTTATTTTTTTATATAACATGGAAATATTTATTATGTTATTTAATGGCTGATCAAATATAACTGGTTCTTATATAAATATGGTTTGGATTATTAGTATTTGAACGTAATTTGATATTTATTTTTACTAGCTAATTTTATAATGGTTATTGGGAATTATCTAAAATAATAAGGAAAAAAAATGACTTTTTATAAAAATAATATTACACCAGTTCAGTTAATTAAATTTACAGCACTAAATTCCAATATGGATGCCATGGCTATTAATCCAGCTCATGTTTGCAAAAATATTTTGGGTATTAAAAACAGCCATCAAAATATTGCAAATAATGTAAAATCTGATAATTGTAAATTAACTAGCGAAAAAGATGCAGCTTTAACTAAGCCTGAATTTTCTGCCTTTATAACAGAGCATTTACAGAATGTGTTTATTGCTGCAAAAAATGCAAACAATCCATTAGAGAAAAATAATTTAGCTAATTTAACAGCCGCTAATAACCAACTTCATTATGCTGGTAATGATATAGTAAAGTTTACTAATCAAAATGATGGTATAAAAGTGGAGCCTACTTATGCAGCTCCTTATGATAGTGTTGAAAAACAACAACATACTAGTAATGACGTTTACTATGATGCAGAAGGATATGCTATTGTAGGACAAGAGGAACATATCTATGAAGAATTCTCCAATTGTACTACGGGAGAAGCAGAACAAATGGATAACGAAATTTACCATGATGCGGTTGATAAAAATGAAGAGCATATTTATGATACAATTCCCGATAATTTTACGACTGACGAGCAGCGAAATAAAATAACGCGATTGGCAGAACAAACTTTTGCGCCGCCAAAATCTTTTATTGCTCGTCTTACCAGCTCTATATGGAATGCTTTGTTTGGTACGAAAAATGAACCAAAGATAGTGCCGCCAGCTGAGTTGGTTGCTCGTGCCATGCAGATTAATATAGATGGAATTTGTCATGCGTTAAATAAATCCATCGCCGAAAAAGAAGTTGATGGTATTTTTGGACAGATGCCAAATAATTCAATCTATAAAAAAGATGATCCTGAAAAATTAATAAAGGTATTCAATAATGATGACTGTTATTCTAATCCTATTGCATTGGCATGGATGGTAAAATTATATATAAATGAAAATATGCCTAAAATCACTATTGAAGAATTTGATATAATTATAAAGCAAGAGAAAAATCAAGATAAATTAAATTGTTTAATTGAGGAAAAGATTGATCAAATAAATTGTGATAAAACAAAAAATAATTTAAAAGAGTGTTTTACCACTATAGCAAATGTATTAAAATTAGGTAAAGAGTCGGAAGCTAAGGGTGAAAAAAATAATCAATTTAGTTCGGTTAATATTGTTGGCTCAATGTTAACTGGTTTGGTAAAACAACCTGAAGAATTCGTTATTGAAGAATTTATTACTAAAGAACTTCATTCTGAAGGATTTGTTGCCAAAGAATCATATAATAATGAATATGCTAATAAACTAAATGCGGCTAAAAAAATCACAACAATGAACTCCTGAATTATGCACGTTATATTGAAGAAAATAAAGAAGAAATTTCTAATCTAGTAGCAAATTTTTTAATTAATAGATAAGATATTTATAATTAGTAGACCGCTACTAAAAATAATATTGTTAATAAAAATTATTATTTAGCAAACGATGTTTAGTAGTGGTTTAATATAAGTATCTATACTAAAATTCAGTTTTCTTATTAATCATGACATTATTGCTATTCCTTTCAAAGTATAATTTCTTTGCTCCTCTACAGCACAAAAACATTAACCAAACATTAACATTATAATTTGTATTAAACAACATATTTAATATAATACAATTTATAAGGTTATCTTAATTATATTGAGTATTTACATAATTAAATAAATTTATTTTATAAATAGTTATTTATCTGCAGATAATATATTTACTGTTTATAAAAAGTCAGATGTTTATTTTGTAAATAATAGAAAAGCTAAATTTGGTATTGGTGTTATTTAATTATATTTACCCTTGTTGAGGCAAATATATAAAATAAATAATGGAGTTAACATGCGTTTAGATAGTTTTTCCAACACCAATAATACTGAAGCATCGACCACTTCGCTGTTATCAAGCATTCAAAACAGCTTTAATAATTTTAAAGATTTAACAATTAGTTTGGTGAATAGTTTGATTGGCGTAAAAAATAGTTCCAGCGAATTTGACTGGAAATCAAATGATTCATTCAGTTATTCATCTCAACCGCAAAAATTTCCCGTTGAATTGCGTAGAGTGAGTTCAATATCATCAGAAGGAATGACGTTAACTGGCAAAAAATCGCCTGAGTCAGCGCAATCAACTACAGTAAAATCAGAAAGTGCTATTTTAAATGAAAAACCGCAGAAAACTGGCTTTAATATGTTGTACGATGGTTTACTCAGATTGAGTAATCCCAGTTTTTGGCAGAGAAAAATGTCCTCAGCCAGCGATAATGTCGAGCAGAACAAAATAGAAGCAGGTCAAGTTGCTAAAGAGCGTATAGCAGTAGAACAAGCAATGCATGCTAATATCGCAGGAATTTGTGACAAGTTAAATCAATTTATAGCGGACAAAAATGTTGAGGGTATTTTTAGAGGAGAGCCGAATAAAGCAATATACAATAAAGATGATAATAGCAAATTGATTAAGGCATTTAGCAACGAAGCACTTCAATCTGAACCTATTTCTTTATCATGGATGGTAAAAACCTTTTTAGGTGAATTTTTCCCCAACGTTGATATGCATGAATTAAAAAATATTTTGTCAATCGATAACAGTAATCCAGAAGCATTGCAACAATTAGACAAGGTCCTGGCGCAAGAGGACTTTGATAGTTTAATCAAGGAAAAAATTAATGCTAGCGGCTCAGAACAAACACAAAATAATCTGCAAGCTTGTTTTGCTTCAATGGCAGAAGCGTTGCGTTTGGTTGACAGTAATCAGGGTATTCAAGGCTTAACAAAATCGAGTATTGTGACATCAATGTTACCTAGGATCATCGATATAACGCCTGAAAATTTTATTAGTTATAACGATCAAAGAGGGATAATTACCGATTTGATGGCAAATTATCTTATTCAGTATCATTAATTTGTCTTGCTTATAACAGTAAGCCCGCCGTTAAATTGTATCATTATCAATCAATAGATTTGGCGGGCTGATTATTGTACTAAGCTTTTAACTCTAGTTCGTTCATAGCAGCAATACTGAAACCACCGTCAACGTGTAAAATTTCACCTGTCACGCCCGCTGATAAATTAGAACAAAGGAAAGCAGCACAATTGCCAACATCTTCCGTTGTTACCGTACGGCGAATGGGGGTTACTGATTCACAATGTGATAGCATTTTACGAAAATCTTTTATGCCCGATGCTGCTAATGTGCGGATTGGACCGGCTGAAATGCCATTAACGCGAATAGCTTCAGGCCCCATTGCGTTAGCCATATAACGAACATTTGCTTCAAGGGAAGCTTTTGCTAATCCCATAATATTATAGTTAGGGATCGCACGCTCAGCGCCCAAATAACTTAGGGTAACCAGGGCAGAATGAGGATTTAACATACTTCGACAAGCTTTTGCTAACGCAACAAAGCTATAGGAACTAATATCGTGGGCAATCCGGAAGCCCTCGCGTGTCACTGCATCGACATAATCACCATCAAGTTGATCTGCTGGAGCATAGGCAATTGAATGGACAAAACCATCAAATTTGGGCCATACTTTCGCCAGCTCGGCAAATAAGGTAGTGATACTTTCATCCGAAGCAACATCACATGGCAAAACAATACTAGAGCCAAAGCTGTTTGCCATCTCTTCTACGCGAGATTTCAGTTTATCACCTTGATAACTGAAGGCCAGTTCAGCCCCTTGTTGGTGCATTGCTTGTGCAATACCGTGAGAAATAGATAGTTTACTAGCTAAACCGGTGATCAGAATGCGCTTGCCGCTCATAAAGCCCATAAGCCGTATCCTTGTAAATTTTTAAATAATAACAATAATATACACAGCATAAATTATCTATTGTAGATGGTATTTATGCATTATTTTTTTGATAAACGGGAGAGAGTTTATCATGACAGAATAAAATATGTTGTATTACCTCGCTGATCCGAGCAGTTTTTGCTGCCTTTATATTAGCTAACATCTTGCCGCCAGGCATCGGCAGATAAAAGTTCACCAAAATGGCTGGCAATTAAGCGTCGGGTCACTTCATGTAAAGGTGAAGCAAGTACTTCGGCGGTATTACCTCTTTCGACGACAACACCATTATCCATTACCAACACTTTATCGCTGATATGTTTCATCATACCTAGATGTTGAGTAACATAAATATAGGAAATACCTTGTTTTTCTTGTAATTCAAGCATTAAATTGATGATTTGAGAACGCATAGTCATATCTAATGACGCCAGTGCTTCATCGGCAATAATAATCTCTGGCTGCAGGATCAAAGCTCTTGCCAGCGCTACTCCCTGTTTTTGGCCCGCTGCTAACATATGCGGATAATAGCCTGCGTGATCCGGTAATAGCCCAACTTGGCGAAGAGTCTGTTCTATACGTTCTTCCCGTTCATGAACGGAAAGTGAAGTATTTAGAATTAAAGGGATCTCAAGGATTTGCCCAATACGCTGCCTGGGGGTTAACGAAGTACTTGGATCCTGAAATATCATGCGGATGCGTTGACTGCGATAACTATAATCGCCAGAGTTAAGTTGATGACCATTAATAAAGATTTCACCACTACTAGGTTCAATAACACCCGATAACATGCGTGCCAGGGTTGATTTACCTGAACCGTTAGCACCAATAATAGCCAAGGTTTCACCAGCTCTTAAGGTAAAACTTAACGGTTTTACTGCTTCTAATAATTGAGTTTGAAATAACCCGGTGCGATAACGAAAGGTTTTAGTCAGATTTTTGATTGCCAGTAACGGTGTTGTCATGATGTTTCCTCCATATTAAGAGGAAAATGACATGCAAAAGCCCGATTTTTTATGCTGCGTAGCGGCGGCGTGATAATGCACGTTTTTTGTGCATAGGGACAACGAGGGCCAAGACGGCAACCGATTGGTAGATGCTCTAAAGAAGGGATCGCCCCAGGTAGGGTATTTAGCCGACTTTTATGCGGAAGTGGGCTACCAAAATCCGGTACAGCACGGATTAATGCTTGTGTATAAGGATGATGGGGCCGGACCAATAACTCTTCAGGTGTTGCACTTTCAACGGTTTGGCCACAATAGAGTACGCTAATCCGATCAACGAGTTTGCTCATCATTTGCATATCATGACTAATTAGTAAAATTGTCATGTTATTGTTTTGGTTTAATCTATCAAGCAGGCGAAATATTTGTGCTTGAGTTGTCGATTCCATTGCATTGGTGGGTTCATCGGCAATCAGTAATCGTGGTTGATTTGCTAGCGCAATGGCTATCATCACTTTCTGACATTCACCTTCAGTAAGTTCATAAGGATAGCTGTACATTATATCATCGTGATCTTTAATTCCGACTCGATGGAGTAATTCAATTGCGCGTCGCCTACGCCAACTAAATCGGTGCCACCAACGACCTTTAAAAGTCCATTGCGGTATTGATTGGATAAGTTGTTTACCAATATTTTCAGCTGGATCTAAGCAAGACTGGGGTTCTTGAAAAATCATCGAAATATTATGCCCTATCACTCTACGTCGTTGGCGTGCGGTGAGCTTTAACAGATCAATATCAAGAAAATAAAAACGATCGGCAGTCACTTTTAAGTTATCTTTAGTAACGCCACAAATAGCCTTAGCAATCAAACTTTTACCTGAACCGGACTCGCCCGATAAGCCACGAATTTCGCCTTCATTTAGCTGTAAAGAAACATTATCGACGGCTTTCACTGGCCCTTTGGCGGTCATAAATTCAATAGTGAGGTTACGGATATCTAATAATGGCATTATTCCACCCCAGCATTAATGGCGCGATGTAAGCCATCACCGAGTAAGTTAACAAATAAAACGCTGATCATAATGGCTGCACCAGGAAGAAAAACTGTCCATGGTGCTACATAAATCAATTCTAAACTATCACCGAGCATAGTGCCCCATTCAGCAGTCGGTAATCTGGCGCCTAAATCAAGAAAGCCTAACGCAGCCATATCCAGAATGGCCATAGAGAGAGTGCGAGTAATTTCTGTTACCAAGATAGGTGTGATATTGGGTAATACGGTATACCAAAGGATATAAAAGTTTGAAGCACCGTCAAGTCGAGCGGCAAGAACATATTCGGTATCTAATTCATCGCGAACAGCGCTGTAAATTGTTCTAACAATTCTTGGTAATAAGGCTAACCAAATTGCTATCATCGCATTTTCAAGGCTTGAACCGGCAAAAGCGACAATAATAATCGCCAGGAGTAGCGAGGGAATTGATAACAGCGTATCTAACACATGATTTAAAATAGCTGATTTTAACCCATGGGTAATGCCGGCTAAACAACCTAATATTAATCCGACCAGCGTTGTGCTAATGGTGATCATAAGTGCAGAGCCAAAGGTAGATGCTGTACCGATAAGTAATCGACTTAAAATATCACGACCAAGATCATCAGTACCCAAAAAAAATGCCACATTACCATAATGCGACCAGGATGGAGGTAGTAGCTGGTAGCCCAAAAATTGTTGGTTAATGGTATAGGGGGCTAAGTAGCTGCCAAATAAAGTCAAAACCAGGAGAAAAGCAATACCATAAAATCCAGTCATTGCTAGAATATCATTAGAGAAAAATCGCCAGACAACCCGGATAGGGGATGGCATCTTTTGTTCACGATAAAAATTATCTGAAGACATACCCATCCTTATATTTAGAAGGGTTCATCATAGCGCCTAAAATATCCGATATGACATTAACGAAAATAACTAAAGTACCAATAATCATTACGCCGGCAGAAATTGCTGAGTAATCATTTTGTCGAATGGCTGTGACTAGCCAACGCCCTAAGCCTGGCCAATTAAATACAAGTTCAGTGATCATCGCTAGTGTTATCATAGTAGAAAACTGCAAACCAAGTTTTGGAATAATAGGAGGCAGCGCATTGTGTAAGACATGACGTTTGATAATGGTAATGCGAGAGAGTCCTCTGGTTGCTGCTGCTTTAATATAATTTTCACCCATAACAGCTTCAGTACTATTTTTCATTAACCGTATCATTTCAGAAATTGGCGCAATAGCTAATGTAGTAACGGGTAAAATCAAATGCTCTAATAGATTAATAAACATTTGGCTACGATAGATTGAATTCGATAACCACACATCGAGCAGGGCAAAACCGGTCACAGGTTCAAGATCATACAGTAAATTAATTCGGCCAGAGACCGGTAACCAGCCTAATTTCAATGAAAAAAGCAGGATAAATAATAAAGCCAACACAAAAATTGGCATAGAAAAACCGATTAGGGTAAAAATTTTAATAATGTAATCAATTGGTTTATTGCGCCAGACACCCGCAATAATGCCGGTAGGGATGCCGATTATTAAAGCTAAAATAAACGCTAAAAAGCACAACTCCATAGTGGCAGGAAAAGTGGCATTCAGCTGACTGCTAATCGGTTGACCATTAATACTAGAAAAACCAAAATTCCAATGTAATAAGCCGGTTAAATAAAAAATATAGGCATCCCATAATGATAGTCCACTTAATGGAGCATCAGCAGTGAAATAGTTCAAACTAAAACTAACCAGCGTTAGTAAAAATAAAGTAATAATTAAAAGTAATAACCGCATTAATACGTAAATAATCACCACGCTGCTCCTTCTTCGTCATTAAAATAGGAGTCAGCCGGTAGTGGGGTTTTTATCGACCCATCACGATAAACCCCGGCAAAAGAGGAGTTACCAAAGGCGCTAATAACTAGCCCTTTGATATCATAGCGATAAGCCTGTAAATGTAATGAATAAGCTAGCGGTAATACAGGTAATTCTTTTGCTAGTAATGATTGCGCTTGGTGGTAATAATTAATGCGAGATGAAATACTTTGGCTTACTAGCGCCTTACGTAAAAGTTCATCAAAGTAAGGATTACACCATTTACTCAAATTAGTATGTGATTCCTTAGCAGCGCAACTAAGTAGAGGGCGGAAAAAACTATCAGGATCATTACTATCCGTCGACCAACCGTCAAGAATCATGTCATAGTTACGATCGCTCAGCTTATTTTCTAATAAATTGCCTTCTACCGGATGAATATTCATCTTAATGCCTACTTTTGCTAAGTCTGCCTGGATAAGTTCGGCAGTTTTTAACGGGCTCGGATTATAGGATTGAGAAATAACGGGAACCCAAATATCTAATTTCATACCGGACAAACCGAGCTCTTCTAGCATTTCTTTGGCTTTTTCAGGATTATAATCTGTCACTTTAATTTGATTATCATAAGCCCATGAAGCTCTAGGTAGAACAGAAGTTGCTGTTTCAGCGGTGCCATAATAGATAGATTGCATTAATCTTTCATTATTAATTGAATACGCTATGGCTTGTCTAACCTTTAATTGATCAAGCGGTGGTTTGCTAGTGTTAAAAATCAGATAGGCGATATTCATGCCGGCTCGCATCGATAGCCGCAAACGGGCATCTTCACGTAGCACCTTTAATTGACTAGCAGCTGGATAGGCTAAGACATCGCATTCACCGGTTAATAATTTAGATATGCGTCCTGTACCGCCGGCACCCAGATCAATCACCACTTGCTGCATTAAAGGTTTGCCTTTCCAGTAGTTATTATGCCGATTTAGCTTGATAAATTGACCGGTTTGATTGCCTACCAACATGAAAGGACCAGTGCCAACAGGTTGCCAATCAATAAATTCTTTATGATTAATTTTGTTGAGATATTGCGCATATTCTTGTGAAAGTATTGGTGCATAGCGAGTTGCAAGATGCCAGAGAAATGATGCATCGGGGGTATATAATTTAAATTCAACAGTATAATTATCAATTTTACGAATACTACGGATATTGTTAGCTAATTGCAGGCTATCGAAATAAGGATAATTGCCTCCCCCAACATAGTGATAAGGATGATTTTTATCAAACATACGGGAAAAACTAAACACAACGTCATCGGCATTGAGCGTTCGTGTCGGTGTGAACCAATCTGTTGTTTGAAATGGAATATTACGTTTTAAATAAAATCGATAAGTTGCTCCTTTATCAAATGATTTCCAGTGCGAGGCAAGTTCGGAATTTAATTTGTAAGTAAATGGATTAACTTCTAATAATCGATCATAAAGTTGAGCGGCTAGTGGATCAATAATCAACCCGGTGCTGGCAATTTGCCGATTAAATGTAGTGGCAATGCCATTAACACAATAGATAAAACTGTTTTGACGAATTTGAGGTGGAAGGGTATCTGCTAATGCATTTATTGTCCCTACATTTATTAAAATAATCCATAAAATTAGGTACCGCATATAAAAACCTATTATTAAGTGCGAATGGCTTTATTGTAGCTTAACTCCTGTTATGCAACAAAATAGAGTTGATAAAATTATCAGTAATTTGTTGATAAAAATTGTCAACCAACTGCTTTGCTAACGTTATTGATAATTATAGTAACTTTAATGTATTGCTGACACGATATTGCTTAGATTGTTGCCAGTGGTTTAATTTTCTTACCAGCATCGGATGGCCACTTTCTCGATTACTAATTCTTATTTGTTATTTTGATTCTCTGGCAAATTATGTTTTTTCAGTAGTCCCCTTAATTGGTGATAAGTTAATTTTAATTGTGAAGCGGCCAAGCGCTGATTAAACTGGCTTATTTGTAATGCCTGTTCGAGCAAATTTTTTTCTGCCACCTGCTGCCATTGTTTCAAATCAATGGGAAGTTGAGGTAGCTCATCGTTTTCTTTTCTTACCACCGACATCATTGACTCATTAGCAAAGCAACTGTCTTGAACAGTATATTTATGGAGCAACGTTATGATACGACTCATCCCATTCTTGGTTCTTTCTGAGAATCGCATTCAGGATAGTCAGCAGTTTGCGCATACAGGCAACCAGCGCCACTTTTTTGGCTTTTCCTGCTGCAACCAGCCGTGTGTAAAATGCTTTTATCACCGGATTGAAACGAGTTGCAACCAGTGCAGCCATGTACAAAGAGGTTCGAACTCCGGCCCGACCGCCAAAAATGGTTCGTCGGCCACGCATGGTTCCCGAGTCTCTATTAACAGGAGCTACCCCAACCAGTGCACTGATCTCCCTGCGCGAGAGTTTCCCTAACTCAGGGACTTCTGCCAGCAATGTAGCAGCAGTCATCATACCAATGCCTTTGATAGTACTTAGCCGCTCTGCAAGCTCGTTGAAATGATCCGTAATATGCTTATGCATATCCTCGTCAATCCGTTTAAGTTCATTTTCTAGTGCATTGATGATGTTACTGATGCTTTTTCTGTTTTGCGGGTGAGATGGATGCATCCGGTTTCTTTCAGCTACAAGCATTGCAATCAGCTGCCGTCTGCGCACCACCATAGCAGCAAGAATCTGACGCTCTGCATCAGGAATAGCCTGGATAAAACGTGACCGCTCAGGATGGCGGTTAATGACATCAGCCATCTGAGCTAAAACTCTGGCATCTATTCTATCAGTCTTTGCCAGATAGCCCATGGATCGAGCAAAGTCTCTGGCTTGCCTGGGATTGATAACGGCAACATCAAAACCTTCAGCCTGAAGAGCGCATGCAATCGCTGCCTCGAGACCACCTGTAGCTTCCATCAGAATCAAGGCTATGTTGTTCTTTTTCAGTTGATAAATGATGGTATCGAACCCGTCAGGGTTATTGCTGACTCTGAACTGCTCAATGTTATTGGTGCCTGCAATATCCAATGAAGCTTTAGAAACATCAATTCCTACACAAATTGGATTTAGCTGACTCATATTACCCATCCTTGCAAATACGTTATGAATTACGGACAACTGTTCGGGTTTCAGATGAGTGGCTAAGTGTATGCATCATTCGCTTTGCTACGGGCTATAAACCCCAGGGACAATCGGATTACATACACCTTGCCAAATCTAATCGCTATTATTATAACCAAATTTCAAGATACAAGGGATTGAAGACAATCAAATCTAATGGTTCAGCTCTATCGCCATGACGATAGACGGAACGCTCAATAACATTCTTTAATTCACGTACATTACCCGTACCCGGCCAGGGATAAGCTGACAGGTTTTTTTGTGCTTTAACAGTAAATCCAGGGAAAAAAGAGAGATTGAGCTCACGGCACATATTAATTGCGAAATGTTCAGCTAGTAACATAATATCGGCTAATCGCTCACGTAAGGGCGGAATGTGGATGACATCAAAGGCTAGACGGTCAAGTAGATCGGCACGAAACAAGCCTTTATTAGCTAATTGGGGTAGATTAGCGTTGGTTGCGCAAATAAGCCTAACATTGACTTTAAGGCTTTGACTACCACCAACACGTTCTAGTTGGCCATATTCGATCACCAGTAATAATTTTTCTTGTACAATCATGGGGGCGGTTGCCAACTCGTCAAGGAAAAGTGTGCCTCGATCTGCCCGTTCAAATCGGCCTAAATGTCTTTTTTGTGCTCCAGTAAATGCGCCTGCTTCATGACCAAATAATTCGGAATCTAATAAATTTTCATTCAGTGCACTGCAATTAAGGGAAACAAATGGTTCTTGCCAACGTGGTGAAAGGTAATGAAGACGGATAGCAATCAGCTCCTTGCCTGTTCCTCGCTCACCTGTAACTAAAACCGGTTTACTCAGTTTGGCAAGTGCAGAAGTTTGCTCCAGTATTTCTAAGAAATTATCTGCAGTACCAAGAATATTATCTGTTGAGAGTTGCATGGTCATTTTAGCCATTTATTGGTCATTTTAATTATCTGTAAATTATAACGAAAATTGGAATAAAAGATAACAAAATAAAAATTTAATTATTTCATATGGTTATATTTTTTTGTAAAATTGGCATGAATATTGTTTATCAATAATTAAGGTTAAAAAATTTAATGACAAATCAATCATTCAATATTAATTAAGGAATTTATCGATGGGCATTTTCACACGTTTCGCAGATATCATTAATGCAAATGTTGCTTCTTTACTTGATAAGGCAGAAGATCCACAAAAAATGATCCGTTTAATGATCCAAGAAATGGAAGATATGTTAGTTGAGTCTCGTTCAATCTCGGCACGCACTTTAGCTGAGCAGAAAGGATTAGAGCGTCGTATTGCTAGCGGTGAAAAACAAGTTATACAATGGCAAGAAAAAGCAGAACTGGCGCTAGTTAAAGATAAAGAGGATTTAGCTCGCGCGGCATTAATTGAAAAGCAAAAAGTGGCTACCATTATTGATACACTAAAAAGTGAGTTAATTATGGTAAATGAAACATTAGTACGTATGAAAGACGAGATTGCTGAATTAGAGCAAAAACTGACTGAAACACGGGCAAAGCAGCAAACTATGGTATTAAGGCATCAAGCCGCGCAATCCAGTCGTGATGTGCGTCGTCAATTAGATAGTGGTAAATTGGACGAAGCATTAGTGCGGTTTGAACAGTTTGAGCAGCGGATCGATCATATGGAAAGTGAAGCGCAAAGTTATCATTTAGGTAAACAAAAATCCTTAGACCAACAGTTTGCTGAATTAAAAGCTGATGATGAAATCAGTGAGCAATTGGCTGCGTTGAAAGCTAAACTGAACAAGCAAGAGTAATCTATTGGTAGCCAAAATTAATGATTAATAAGGAAATGTGATGGGCTCTATATTTATTGGGTTAGTTTTATTGATCTTTGTTATCTTTATTCTGCCTATTTGATTATGGTGCCACTATGGTAAAAAAGTAAATAGCCATAGTCAATTAACGCAGAATGAGATCCAGCGACTAACGCAGTTAGCCGAGCGAGCACAACGCATGCAGCAACGTATTAAAGCGCTGGAAGATATTCTGAATGCAGAGCATCCAAATTGGAGGCAAATATAATGGCAAAAATGGGCGCGCGAAAACTTTATCGGCGTACTGATCAACGTATGATTGGGGGTGTTTGTGCCGGGTTGGCGCATTACTTTGATTTACCGGTTAATTTAGTACGGGCACTGGCGGTTGTGGCATTATTCTTGGGATTTTTTGCCATTACCATCGTTATTTATCTGTTAATGTGGTTTTTTATCGAACCGGCACCGGTAGGTTATCAGGATGAAACTGATGTTAGTGTTAAAGTGACTAAGTTAATGAATGAAATCGATCAGCAATTGAAAGCGGGTGAAAAAAAACTGCGCCAAATGGAGCGCTATATCACTTCTGATAGTTTCAGTATTGATAGTCGCATCAATAAATTGTAACTAATTATCAAATTAGGGTAGAGTGAATAATGCTCTACCGTAAAATCATTTTTCTTATCAATTAAATAATTATCCTATGTATTAACAGAATAATATGCTGATTAGCTGACTAAAAATTAAGGTTTTAAGCGGAAAAATGGCAAGAATAGCAATAATTATGGTTATTCATTACGCGCCAACAGGAATAATTGGACTAATGTTAAAATATACTAGCCGCAAACCTTTGCGATGGTTTAGTTAATAGTTATACAGCTATTGCAACGTCCAGGCATTGCTAAACTTGTGCGTAAGTTGTTATGGGAGGAATATGGAAAGATTGCGAAGTGAGCTTAGTGAACTGGTCAATCGAAGCGTAGATCGTCATGTCCGTTTAGCGGTTACCGGGCTTAGCCGTAGCGGTAAAACGGCATTTATTACCTCGCTGGTTAATCAATTACTACATGTGCACAGTGGGGCGCGTTTGCCACTGTTTTCCGCCGCAAGAGATGGCCGTCTATTAGTTGCAAAACGGATCCCGCAGAAACATTTTAATATTCCTCGTTTTGCTTATGACGAAAATATAGCAGCACTGTACCATTCTCCTCCTCAATGGCCGACTACTACCCGTGGGATGAGTGAGATATGTTTGCAACTACGTTATCGATCGCAACAGAGTTTGCTACGCCACATCAAAGAGACTTCTAATTTATATATTGAAATTATTGACTATCCAGGCGAATGGTTGCTGGATCTGCCTATGTTGACTCAGGACTATTTTAGTTGGTCGCGGCAAATGCAACAGCTATTAAAAGGCCGTGATAAGGAGGGGGGCACAGCAATGGTTGCAACTTTGTCAACAGTGCGACCCCTTTGCAGCGGCTGATGAGAAATTATTAGCTAATATTGCTCAGGCTTACACCGATTACTTGGTTTTTTGTAAACAACAGGGGCAATATTTTATTCAGCCAGGGCGATTTGTATTACCTGGTGATCTTGCAGGGGCACCGGTATTGCAGTTTTTTCCTTGGCCCAATATTGATACAACAGATGAACTGAAATTAAAGCAAGCGGACAAACAGTCTAATATTGGTATGTTGCAACAGCGTTATCACTATTATTGTCAAAAAATTATTAAGCGTTTTTATAAAGATTACTTTCAACATTTTGATCGGCAAATTGTTTTAGTTGACTGTTTAGCTGCATTGAATAACGGTCCGGCAGCATTTAATGATATGCAGGCCGCATTAACCCAAATTATGCGTAGCTTTCATTATGGTAAACGGACACTATTGCGCCGCATGTTCTCACCACATATTGATAAATTACTTTTCGCGGCAAGTAAGGTTGATCATATAACCCATGATCAACATGCCAATTTAGTTTCATTGCTCCAGCAATTAGTTCGTGCGGCCTGGCGAAATGCCGCTTTTGAAGGGATCAGGATGGATTGTCTGGCACTAGCTGGAATTCAGGCGACAGAAAATGGCATGATTGAATATCAAGGAGAACGGGTACCTGCCTTAAAGGGACATAGATTAACAGATGGTCGATTAATGACTTTTTTTCCAGGTGAGGTACCACGGCATTTGCCTAATGCTGATTTTTGGTTAAAGCAGGGATTTGATTTTGAATCTTTTCGGCCTCGCGAAACAGCGACTGACCAACCTGTTGCTCATATTCGATTGTATAGTGCTTTAGAATTTTTACTCGGAGATAAATTGAAATGAGTAAACCTAAAATCCCGCATCGATTTTGATGAGTCTTTGCCGGCAAACAAAAAAACAAAGTTAAAAAAAGCCAAAGTGTTTGATCAATTAGCGCCTGAACAATTTGCGGCTAGCAGCCACGAAGCAGAAAATGACGAACGAGAAGGTGAAATTGAGGCATTGGTCAATGCTGCACTCAAACCGCGCTATAGTTTTTGGCGTAAACTGGTGGTTATTGCTTTAAGTTTAATCGTAATGAGTATTTTTGCTCAAACCGGCCAATGGATCTACCAAGCGTGGATAAAGCAAAATTGGGTTTCTTTAGCTATTGTCGCGGCTGGTGGCTTAATTATTATTGCTGCTATTGGCGCCATAATAACTGAATGGCGGCGGCTTTATTATTTAAAAGAACGTAGTCAAGAACGGATCCAGGCTAGAGAATTTTTGCAAAGTCATGGTATGCATGGCGGGCGTGAATTTTGTCAAAAGCTAGGCAAACAATCGGCGATAGGCTTAGATCATCCGGCGATGAAACGTTGGCAGGCAACAATCCATGATAGTCATAATGATAAAGAAATCGTGACACTTTATAGCCAAATAGTGCAACCTATTTTGTGGATGAGCAGGCTAGCAAAGAGATTAATCGTTCATCAGCTGAATCGGCGTTAATGATTGCCGTTAGTCCTTTAGCTATTGTCGACATGGCATTTATTGCCTGGCGCAATATTCGATTGATTAATCGGATTGCAGCTATTTATGGCATTGAGCTAGGGTATTATAGCCGTATCCGATTATTTAAAATGGTATTAATTAATATTGCTTTTGCTGGAGCAAGTGAGTTGGTGCGTGAAATTGGCATGGATTGGTTATCGCAAGATATTATGGCACGGCTCTCTACACGAGCGGCTCAAGGGATCGGCGCCGGTTTACTCACAGCTAGATTAGGTATTAAAACGATAGAGTTATGCCGTCCTTTACCGTGGATGGATGATAAACCTAAATTGGCTGATTTTCGTCGTCAACTATTCAGCCAGTTAAAAAGTATTATGCCAAAAAGCGTTGAGCATAAAAAGATTTAACTAATTCACCATCAAGCTTAATTGGGTAATTTTTTAATTAAGATCTCTGTTGACTAAATGGTAAGCAGCAATATTAGATTAATGCTTATCCGTTTATCATTTCTGGTGCTAGTGTTTATGTTATAAAACGTTTTCTATGGTAGCTTAATAAATAAAAATACATACTTAATTAATTAAATAGTAAATTATATAGACATAAGGTTCTCAGTGATGCGATTAGAAGTGATTTGCCAAGATCGAATGGGACTAACACGTGAATTACTTGATTTACTTGTTTTACAAAACATTGACCTTGAAGGGATTGAAATTTCACCAAATCGTAATATTTATCTCAGATTTGCTCAAATTGACACTACGACGTTTCAACTGTTAATGACTGAAATTCGGCGTATTCGTGGTGTTAAAGATGTTAAGAGGGTCTCTTTTATGCCTTCTGAGCATGAAAAAAAATTATTATTAACTCTATTAAATACATTTCCTGATCCTATTTTTTCGGTTAATGCTAAAGCTCACATCGAATTAGCCAATTCAGCGATGTTAAAATTGTTTGCTATTGATAATAATCAGTTAAAAGAAAAAAAATTTAATCAGCTAATAAATCACCCGCGTTTGGCAAAATTACTAGAGCAAAATAATTTACAATCTTATTCTGAACAAGTGGTGATTAAAGGTAATAAATATTTGCTGCAGGTTACGCCAATTAACAACCATAAAGCAACGGGTTCGATTGAAAATGCAGGCGCCATTATTCTACTAAAAGTATTACCCGCAGAGCAGCAGTATCAAGCAGATAAAATAGCAGCAGCAGATAGTTTTGCTCACATCATTGCAGTCAGTCCCAAAATGAGCCAGCTGGTTGAGGATCTAAAAAAAATAGCTTTACTTGATGAACCGCTTCTATTGGTTGGGGAAACCGGAACGGGTAAAGATATTTTAGCTAAAGCTTGTCACTTGCAGAGCATCAGAGGCGATAAACCTTTCTTAGGGCTTAATTGTGCATCGATGCCAGAGGATGTGGTTGAAAACGAGCTGTTTGGTTATGCTGCAGGGGCTTATCCAAATGCCATTGAGGCTAAAAAAGGATTTTTTGAGCAAGCGAATGGAGGTACTGTTTTACTTGATGAAATTGGTGAAATGTCGCCACAAATGCAGATCAAACTATTACGTTTCTTAAATGATGGTACTTTTCGTCGGGTAGGTGAAGAGCAAGAAGTTAAAGTTGATGTCAGAGTGATCTGCGCGACACAAAAAAACTTGCTGGAATTAGTTGAAAAAGGGCAATTCAGGCAAGATTTATACTACCGCCTGCATGTATTAACGGTGAACTTACCCCCGCTGCGTGAACGACAAGCTGATATAATACCGCTTACGGTAGAATTTGTTAGGCAATTTTCACAAGAACAAGGTATTGAAAAACCGAAACTTTCGTCTAAGTTAGGGCATTACCTTGCCGGTTATCACTGGCCTGGTAACGTGCGGCAGCTACGTAATGTTCTCTATCAGGCCTTAATTCAATTGGCAGGACGAGAATTAACGCCACAAGATATTCATTTGCCAGATCTAAAAGATATTTCATTGTTTAGCGCCGATCAATTAAATGGTACCTTAGATGAATTAACAAAACATTTTGAAGCTTCAATATTGGCGCGACTTTATCAAGATTATCCAAGTACACGTAAATTAGCTAAACGGCTTAACGTATCGCATACAGCAATTGCAAATAAGTTGCGGGAGTATGGATTAAGTCATAAAAAATAGAGTCAGGGTGAGTGATAGTGTAATTTGGATCAAGATAGCGATAAGTTTTATCGCTATCGAATTAAAACTAGACAAATAGTTTAATTAAAAAACAGATATTTTTAGTAAGTATTAATATCACTATTTTAAGGCATTAAGAGCGGCATCATAGTCGGGTTCATGGGTGATTTCATCAACTAATTGACTATAAATGACTTTATCGTTTTCATCGATGATAACCACAGCACGCGCTGCTAGTCCTTTTAATGGCCCAGAGGTCATTTCTACGCCGTAGTCTTTACTGAAGGTAGGTGCACGAAAAAACGATAATGTAACTACATTCTCAAGGGCCTCGGAGCCACAAAACCGGCTCTGTGCAAAAGGAAGATCGGCAGAAATACATAATACAACACTGTTTTCTAGTTGGCTGGCTATTTGGTTAAACTTGCGAACAGAGCTAGCGCAAACACCGGTATCAATACTGGGAAATATATTAAGAATTTTTCGGTTGCCTTGATAATCTGACAAGGATTTTTCTGCAAGATCGCTCGCTACAAGGGTAAATTGTTTAGCTTTATCACCAGGTTGCAAGAAAGTACCATTGATAGCAACACCTTCCCCTTTGAAATTTGTACTAGTTGACATCTTATCCTTTCCTTCTTAATAACATTTAGTTCAACAATTCTAAATGAAAATAATTAAGTTTCCTATCTAAATCGTTACAACAACTTGTGTTATATCTAATTGTTTTAACCAAATTATTTTCTATAATTATAATAACATCGGGATATAATATGGAAATCTATATGCTTCGCTATAGAACAGCATTAGCAATATTCTTTTTAAATTGTATCGTCAACACTAAACCTGCCGTGGCTGCGTTGGTGGTTAGAGGGGACTTATTAGCTGAAAAACAAGAGATAGTTAGGCAGATTAATGCGGATCCAACTTCTCTTGATCCTATCAGCAATGTTGGTTTAGCAGAATCGCATATAATACGTGATTTATTTGAAGGATAAATGATGATAATCTATCAGTAATAGCCGTTAACCGTCATCGATAGGAGATATTTTATAGATAATAAACTGTTTTATATCATTTTTATTTCTTATCTCAGCATAGAATAGCTGTTTTTAGCCGCCTATTATAACCCTTGCGTCATGAAATTTATGTACATATTGGTGTACATGAAATATTATAGAAAAAAGACGCAAGGAGAAAAAAGATGGCGGTGAGTGATTCATGGTTAAGAGCGGTAAATGGTAAGCCACAAGCTAAAATTGTGACTAAATCAGACAGAGAGGGTTTATCGGTTCGCGTGACACCGAAAGGTAAAGTGATTTTTCAATATCGTTATCGCTGGCAAGGGAAAGGTGATCGGATAGATATTGGAACCTATCCGGCGATCAGTTTAAAAGATGCGCGTGATAGCGCGCTTTTTTACCGTCGTGAATTGGAACAGCATAGAAACCCTAAAGTGGTTAAACGTACACGTAAGCAACAGTCGGTTGACGCGCACACGGTTGAATCTGTTATTAGGGATTGGTGGGAAAAAACGCTTAAAAATGTACAGGTAAACGCTATAGCGATACTACGGTCATTTGAAATTTATGTTTTCCCTAAGATCGGCAATTTACCCCATGACGAAACCCACTTGCATGTCTGGTTATCGCTAATCGAAGAGGTGGTAAAAGCAAAACCAGCAATAGGGGCACGAATTTTACTTTATGCCAAAACCGCCCATCGGTGGGGGATACGCAGGGGGATCATCAGTTTAAATCCGCTTATCGATGTAACACCTCAAGATTTAGGGGTAAAAGTGCAACCGGGCGAAAGGATATTAAGTGAAGATGAACTCAGAGTATTATTTGCGTTAATTGATGCGCCAGACTATAACCCTAGAAATGCCCTGATAATCAAACTGGCGTTGTTGTTTGGTTCCCGAATAGGCGAATTGCTAAAAGCAAAAATGGCTGATTTCGATTTTACTAAAGGAATATGGACAGTCCCACCAGAAAATCATAAAACAGGGCGGAAAAGCAAAAAGCCCATCATCCGGCCTATTATTCCAGCGGCAGAGGAATTGATAAAAACTGCCAAGACAATGATTTGTGCTAGTGATTATTTGTTTACCGTGTCTGGTGGTAGACCGTTACGTATAAATGGTCACAACGCTTTTATTCCCTATCTCAACAAAAAAATGGCTCGCAGATCTGAGAACTATACCCACTGGTCAATTCACGATTTGCGTAAAACCATGCGGACGGGGGTTGCGGAGTTAACTCAACCCCATGTTGCTGAAATCATGCTAGGCCATAAATTACCGGGCGTTTGGCAGGTATACGACAAGCATACCTACCTGGAAGAGCAGCGAGAGGCTTATGAGCGCTGGTGGAATAAAGTTAATCAAATCGTTTACCCATCTCCCAATCCAGAATATCCTGCCGGGCAAAATTAAGCTCATCAGACCTAAACCGAGGGCGTGGAAAACCGTCACGCCGTTGTTTTCCATTACCCGCCCACTGTCTGACTGTGTGTATTGTCACTCTGTACCTTTTTGCCAGTTCACTGGTTTTGACAAAAGGGGATTCATTCATAGGATTTTCTCCTTATTACATCGTTTCAGTATTGGTGATTTGAGTGGGGGAAATTCAGGTGGGATAATAACTACACGAGTTTCGCACAGACATATAAAATTCTATAAATGGCTCAAAAGCAATGATTAATCGGCAAGTTACTAAAACGTATAAATTTACTTAAATTACAATAAGTTGTTTTTGATTTATAAGATTCTGTCTATTTATATATTATGCTGAATTAAACTTAAAAAAAGAGCGTTTATTTATTGGTGTGAAACTCGTGTAAATGTATAAATATTTGTAAATTTAAGGTTAATTCTTTATTTTTCTTGTATAGTTATTTGGTTGTGTGTTTGCTATTCACAATTTTTTCCCTGGTGTTGGCCAGCCTAGCGCTGGTCTTTTTTATTTCCTTTTCATTGCTTCGAGTAATAAATCCTGTATTGCCCGTTTTGAATTACGGCGCGCCATCACCACTTCATCGAGTGTATCTTTAGCGACGATATGGTGAATAAAGACAGGGCGATTATGTCCGGCTTGCGCTTGACGGGTGGGGCCGATACGCTCGATAATTTGCTGGTACTGCTCCAAATCCCACCAGTGGGAGAAAAAGACCAGAATATTACCGCCGTCCTGTAAATTTAAGCCGTGTCCACAGCTTGCGGGGTGGGCAAAAAGCAACGGAATTTTGCCATTATTCCAGTCGGTAAGGGTTTGAGGGTTAGCGTCTAACATTTTGCCTTTTGGGAAGGCTTTTAATAAACGCTCCAGGTCATGCTTCCAGTGGTAAGCGACCAGTACAGGCATCCCTCCGGCTTCATTGACAATACTTTTCAGCGCCTGGATTTTGGCATCGTGTATTTCTGTCCAGTTGTGATTGTCATCGCTATAAATAGCGCCGGCTGCAATTTGTAAAGTTTTTATTGTTTTGGCAGCGGCATTTAATGCTTCAATAGCGCTATCGCCCAACTCAAGAAGCAGTTCTTTTTCCATGGCCTGATAGTGTGCTCGCGCTTTTGCGGGTAGCGTAACGTTGATAACGTTGTGTACCGGTTCCTCGATATCAAACCAGTCGGCGGCATTAAGTGATAAGGTGATATCGCTAAGCGCTAACTGAATTTGAAGATGCGCAAACCCTAAAGGCTCAAATCTGCTCCATTGTTGGCCAGGGAACTGGATACGGTTAAACCAGCGGGACATAAACGCATTATGCGTTCTGCCTAAGCGTTCACCCTGGTCAACAAACCATGCTTGGCCCCATAAGTCCATCAGGCCATTGGGTGAAGGGGGTACCGGTCAGATTCACCCATCTATGAACAGATTTATGCGCGATTTTGGCAAGGGCTGCGGTGCGTTTACCGTCTTTGCGTAACCGGAATGATTTTAAGCGTGTGCTCTCATCGGCAATAATTGTGCCAAAAGGCCAACTGTCCCCAAGGATGTCAACCAGCCAGACAAGATTGTCATAATTGACCGTAAATATGCTGGCATGGGTATTTTTGAGTGCTGCCATCCGTGATTTGGCTGTGCCAATGATGGGTTGTACTTCGATATTATGGAGGTGGTTCCATTTAAGTGCTTCATCCGGCCAGGTGGATTGGGCTACCCGTAAAGGGGCTAACACCAGTGTGGGTTTGGTTTCACTGCCTGATAAATAGAGATTTTCTAACGCCGTCAGCGTTGCTGCTGTTTTACCCATTCCCATTCCCGCCCAGACATTTGAGCGTTTTATATCGAGTAGGTGATTGATAATGAGATTTTGGTAAGGGCGAGGGGTGAAGGTTTTAGCGATTGTCTTTTGTTCAGGCGACAATCTGGATAGTTTTGTCATGGGTATGTAATCCGTTCCAGTTCTTTTTCATGGGGAGTTTGTCAGCCAAATACTGGTCATAAAGTCGCTGGGCGCCTTTTCTCAGCAAAACAGGGCGATAACTAATGAAACTATTCGCACCATGGGGGCTGATTTCATTTTGTTTTTCGGTTAAATATTTATCCCGAGCGGTAGCGGCAACACGCCAGCGTAAATTGTTACCGGACTTACTTTCGTTATAGAGCCAGTTTTTTGCTGCAAGATAATGATTTATCTGTTGACTATTCACGCCGTTAAGCATTTTGCTAAATTGGGTAGGGGTCATGCCTTCTTTAAAAAGATTTTTAAGACAATCGTTTTCGGTTGAGAGACTTTTATTTTCCAGTAACAGCTTTTCTTTCTCTTCCTCGGCACGAACAACCATGAGCGCCAGTTCTTTTGCCGTTAGTAATGCTTGAGGTTGTAAAACACGCCTTTCGCATTCAATAAAATACTGTCTGGCCTGCTTCCCTTTTTCGTTACGCTCAACCATGGATAGTTCTTTCGCCATATCAAGGGAAATGTGATATTCCTTTGCCGGACGACCTCCTAAGGGGTTTTCGCCAGAATTGGCGAAAACTATATAGTCGATATTGTCTTCAAATCCGTATTGCTTAATACGGTCTTTAATCCAATTTGAGAAATCCTTGCCAACTTCTAAAAATTGATGTAAATCACGGGCATTAACCGTTTGGATTAATGAGTCATTGATGTTTTTTGTTTCGATGTTGATTAAATTTTGCATGTAAAAATTCCTCAATAATGAAATTGATGAAAGATTGCCCCTGTAAAAAGGGGCGTTAAGGTTAATTAGTGACGTTCTAAGAAATGGGTCAATTCACCTTCATACCACTGATCGGTGCGAGCGGTGATTATCCCGATTTGTTGTTGGTGGAATTGTTCAAAAAGCTGTTTTATTTCCGCTAACACGGTATCGATATTTTCACGCTTGCGCAACAGCCGTTTGATAACTTGTTTTTCAGCGTCATTAATAATTTGTCGTAGTGACTCGGTAATATAGTAAATGCGTCTGCACTCGTCAGCCATTAAGGGGATATGCGCTACCTGAAAACGCTCGGGTGATGGCGTGCCAGTTACTTCGCGTAACGCCAACCACACTGCATTACTCCATGAACGCTCAAATCGAAAACCATTTGTCATGCACCAAACTAAATGTGTCAGGTTACGAGTATCCGAATGGCTAAAACGCTCTGCGGCTTTAGGCTGGGGTTGACGGGTAAAGTTACTGGTTTGATTAACTGTTTGTTTATCCAGAATATCCAGTACCCATTTTCTAAATTCTTTCGCTACTGGCGTATTGGCGAACATAGCGATCAGGTGTGCGCCACGTAGTGAGAAAATCCGAATTTTGTTGCGTAGATTGTCGTAAGTATTTGATTTTCTCGAGGTACTCAATTCGAGTACCTCGGTCATTCCGTTAGTGAATTCATCACTGTTCCTATTATACAAAACTGTTACACGCTTTGAGTCGGAATATTCTAAAGCTCTTGCGATTTCAGCAGAGGTAAACCAGATTTGCCCATTATGAGGGAGGGTTTCAAGAATAGTATTACGGAAAATTAAAGTATTCATAGTAATGATTACCTGTTTAGCTAAGGGGATAATCACCACCAAGAGGTACTAATCTCTATATTGGCGGTGAACTGAACAGGGTTAGTACTACCGGCTAAACAGGACCCGGCGAGCCTTACGGCTCCCCCATCCAGCCCACCATTGATTATTGATATGGTAGACTGACGCATAAAAAAACACGCTGTTGGCGTGCTATGCGCCTGTTTAGTTACGGCGGGGTACTAATCCCGACATCTGATTTTGCAGATGCAAATAAACTATAGCGCATGATTTCTTCTTTCGTCAATGGGTATTTAAAATGTCAATGTTTTATTACGCTGCGGCAATCCCGTTCATCATCACGCTTAGCAGTCTGGGAAATTGGCTATCATAAAAATGAGGCTGAGTCTGACGAGGGTGGTTTGGGTCAGTTAGATTTTTACCAAACTGTAATCCTTTTTCCGTCAATGACCAGAATAATTTTTCTTTATCAGGATGCTTACTGCTAGGGCGTGATTTACGCTCAACAATACCTAATAATTGCAAACGCTTAAAGCTGGATGGTGGGCTGTAAGGCTTGCCATGTAATTGCAAAAGCTCCGTAAAAGAATGTGTCACTTCGCTTGATACTGTCAAGCTGCCTTCTGGAGCATCGACGGCATAAGTGGGCAATATATCCGGCATCCCAAGGGAAGATTGTAATTTTTTCATTGCACCAAGTAGACCAGAAGGGGCGATACGTAGCTCCTGCTTGTAAAAAGCGATCATGGCTAAGCCAGCTTGTACTTTTTCGACAAGTACGCCGTTATTGCTTTTTACTGAATCACGAAATTGTTCATAAACCTGAACTTCAAATGCAGGTTCGATCCATGCAGCGTATCTAATGGCGATAATTTCAACTGCCCAGCTTCCCGATTCAAGGCCACCTTTGATGATGTTGACCGAAGCTATTTTCGTAGCTTCGCTTGCTTTTTGTACAAAATTACTTACTCCTTCTGATTTAAGGAAGTTTGATGGCCGTTGCGATTCTGTCGCTTTACCTTGCGCAACGGCAGCACGATGTAAATCATTCAGACAATACCGCCCGAAAGCGTCTTGGCGTACAATGGTATTTTCGATAACAACTAATTTAGACATAAAAATATTTCTCCGTAATGAAACGAATTAAGGTATTAACGTGAAAGATTTTGCAGATTGAAGCCTAAACCCTTTATACTTACCAAAAAGGAGGATTCCCTATGGGTCAGGTTGCATTTGATACACTACAGGCATCAGAAGAGCTTCAAACTGCTGGTCTTACTAGTCAGCAAGCTAAGGCTATTTCGCTTGTTGTACGCAAATCACATGAGGTTGCTGATGTAGCGACTAAAGCTGATATTGCTGATGTTAAGCGTGATATATCTGATGTCAGAAAAGAAATTGCTGATGTTCGTAAAGACTTATCTGCTGAGATCGCTGATGTCCGTAAAGACTTGTCTGCTGAGATAGCTGATGTTCGCAAAGACATGGAAAATCGCTTTGACAAACTTGGCTTGCAATTAACAGTGAGACTTGGAGGTATGTTAATTTTGGCAATCGGTGCGCTTACAGCTATTCTTAAGCTTGTCCATTAAACAAGTTCGCTTTTTGCTGCTTCTTGTTCAGTAATAAGAATTTCCCTGAATTTCTTAATTGCTTTGTCGTTGTAGCGAAAGGACTCAACCTCTTTATTACTGTAAGGTGATTTATCGAGGTAGGTATCGCCATACGCTTTAACTTTCATCTTATTGTCGTTGGCGATACGCCCAATTTTATTTGCGGAAACACCAAACATTTTGCCAATCTCTGTGGCGGTATAATGTTTTTCGGTGATAAGCGGCAAGGGGATCACTTCACTATCCGCAATAGGGTTAATCAGTCCGGCTATGATGGTTTGTCTAGCGTCATCGGAAAGGTTTGTTGCCCATTCAAATATCTGCTTCACATTTTCCATTTGAATTTGTATGGCTTTAGCCTGAATTTCTATCGCTTTTGCCTTACGAAATTCAGGTAATCCGCTGCCTTCGTCTTTATGGGGTTTTATCTGCAAGATAGCTTGATTGAAATAATTGTCTTCTAATGCTTCGTACCAATCCCATGCTTCATCCGTTTCTAATATTTTCGCATGGCGGGAAGCACCGCGATCTGTCCATAAATACAGAACATTTGTATGTTTACTAACCAATCCTCTTAATGATGAATGGTTAATAAATGACCTTAACTCCTCGCCTTCTATTTTGAAATAATGTTTGCCTTCTACAAAGCGATCTTTACACGAGTTTCGCACCAATAAAAAAACGCTCTATTTTTAAGTTTAATTCAGCATAATATATAAATAGAAAAAATCTCATAAATTGAAAATAACTTATTGTAATTTAAGTAAATTTATACGTCTTAGCAAGTTACAGATTAATTATTGTTCTGAAGCCATTTCTAGAATTTTATATGCCCGTGCGAAACTCGTGCTTTATTACGATTAAAATTATTTGAGATTATTTTAGCATCGGTGCCATACCCCTGAGCAAGTATATCATTAGTGATCACTCGCTGAGATTTGTACTCGATAACAGGTAATTGTGTGTTTTGAATTGTGACTAATTTAGACATAAAAATATGCCTCCGTAGTTAAACAAAGGAGATCAATGAAGATAAGTTACTTAAATGGTGTTCAGTTAACAGTGGGTAAGATGCTGCTTAAATCCTGACTGTCCAGTACGATAACTTGATGGCCGAGGGCAAAAAGCCGTGCGTGTTCGCGTAATTGGTAGGGCGTGGGCTTTTTGCCCGGTGCTTTACATTCCACGAAAATAATCTTGCCATTGGGCAGGGCGACTAATCGGTCAGGTACACCCCGTCGCCCTGGTGAAACAAATTTATAGGCAATACCGCCGATTTTTTTCACTTCACTGACCAAGTGCTTTTCAATAGTGTCTTCCCTGACTAACCGCATGGGTACATCCTTTTTATGTCTTCCCGTTTTATTTGCATAATGCAAAAATCGGCACGGTTCTCACTCCAGATACGGTTATTGCGATTACGTGCCAGTCGATTTGCCTGTGACCATGCGCGCGCGGCTTCATGGTATTGCCCTGACTGCTCAAGGTGAACGGCATCCTGCGCCGCCTTAAAATAAAGTGGGCTGTCGTTTTTTCTAAAGGCCATGATGTTTATTTTATCCTGTGTGTTATTTATTCCTTGCGATAGCGATAAGTCTTAAACCCCGCTGCACTAAGCGGTAAATCAAAAGCCCAGTCAGGCTCGGCACTTAACAGTGCGCTTAACCCCTCAGCGGAAAATTGTGGGGTATCGGGCGCTTCGCTGATAATCTCATCATGGACGGTTAAGACAATCTCATAACCCGCCTTTTCAATAGACGGCATGTTACAGGCTAATACATCCCGTGCGGCGGCCTGACAGATATTTTCTGTGATTTTCCCCCCGTAGGTTTTTAGCCTTTCCCATTTTCGGCTATAAGGATTGGTGCCCATGTAGGTAATTTGTCCATTCTCTGTTCGCGCAGAAGGGTAGCAAAGACTACGACCTGATGGTAGACAAATCCTGAGCCAGCCTTTATCGCGCCGGACGCTAAGTTTACGGCACTTAAACGATATCCCCGGTGACTGAATGGCCTGTTTTACTGCCTCTTCAATGTCGTACCAGAATGATACGGTTTGTGGATGGGCATTGCGCCACATGCGCTTAAGGGAATCGCAGGTAACAAATACTTTTTCGCTCAGGTCATAAGTTTTATCCGTTTCAACAGATTTTTGATACCAGCTTATTGCCTCTCGCTTAACGCCAGACGGTATGTTAGGTAATGCGGCTTCCGCCAGCTCATCTAAATCCAGACCGTAGGCGAGGGCGAACGTTAGAAATGCCGCAACCCCGCCGACATAGCCTAAGCCGAGTTCCATTACCTTACCGATTTGTCGTTGGTCTTTGGTGACGTTTTTAGGTAAAAGATTAAACGCGCGCGCATAGGCCAGTTTATAGAGGTCATCACCTTTGCCGTTATCAAACTCGCTAAAAGCGTTGACTTTCCAGTTTTCCCCCGCCAGCCATGCCAGCATGCGGCCTTCAATATTCGATAAATCCGAGATAACCAGTTTTTTACCGAGGGGTGCAATAATACATCCTCTAAGTGCAGAACTGGTCAGTTGCATAATGTCATCGCAAATCAGCTCGGCGCAACCGGCTTTTAATGCTTCAATCCCGTTATCAATGGTTTTTTGGTCAAGCGTGGGTCTGGGGAGATTATCCGGTTGAAAAATACGCCCCGCCCAGCGGCCAGTGCGTGAGGCGCCACAAAATTGCTTAGTCCCGCGAAGTCGTCCATCTGCGCTTACCGATTTTAACAGCGCCTTATATTTACTGGTGCTGGTTGTACACGATTGCAGACGGACTGATAGTAGTTCGCGTAAAGCCTGTGGAATATCAGGGTCACTAATACGTCGCTGTAGCGTACTGGCCTGCATATCCGGTAACTTGATGCCAAATGCTGAAACGATATGCTGTAAGAGAGCATCGCGTTGGGTAGCGGCCTGTACGGCATTATCCGTTAATTGCTGTGTGACGGTTGATAACCGTTTTTGCTTGCTTTCAACCGCGGTTAAGGCACTTTTCGCCAGTTCAACGTCCATACACATCCCACGGCGATTAATTTTTTGGTCTAACTGCCATAACATTGTTTCATTAAAATTCATATTCCAACGCGGTAAATGTTGGTAAATCTCGCGCATGGCTAAAATATCTGAACCTGCGTAGGTTTTAAACCGCTGCCACTCTTCGAAATGTGTTAACGCCGTGGCGCGTTGTATTTTGCTGTTTTTAGGGCGCGGTTTGCAAAATAACTGTATGAGCGCTTTACCTTCTTTATCTTTGGCGTTATCGCTATTGACGTTGAAGACATCGCAAAGCGAACCAAGCGCACCGGGTAAGCCATGTGCCAGTGCTTGTACTAATGTGTCGTGAACGCGGGATAACGGTAAGTCAATATTTAACACGTGTTTTAAAATTACCGTGTCGAACATACCGCCATTATGCCAGACGGTTAAGATCGCAGGGTCCTCAAGATAGGTTTTTAAATCTTTTGGCATTGTTTTATCTTGCGTCACATCCCAGACCTTGACAGATTCACGATTGTAAGCATAAGCAAAAAGTAATATTTCTGCATTTGCAGCGTAGCGATGCGTGCCACAATTAATGGGGATATCGCTGTAGGTTTCTAAATCGCAAAATAGTAAATTTTGCATAATCCATCCTTATCAGGCCGTAACAGAAAAACGCCCCATTTTAGGGTGATACCACTGACTGCCGCGTTTTTCAGACTCAAGCATCATATTATCCAGTGCACTTCTAAAGGCTGCTTCATCAACCACTGACATTTGGGTAATCTGTCCGCCTGGCGGTACATGGGGCACTTTTTTGTAAGGTACATTCCATGCCATCACTAACTGGCGACATTTCGCATCGCTTAAGCCATATTTTGTTTTTAGATAGCTATAGCCCTGAAAACCTGCTGGGATAGTGCCTTGTTTGATGTGTTCGATTTCTTCTGAAACTTGTTCTACCTGATGCTCGATAGTCTTTAACCGTCGCTCTTGCTCAACCTGTGCGATTGCATAAGCCAGATTAAGTTCAGCCTGTGATTTAGGTTTGCTCTGTTGTTCCAGTTTATCAATCAGCGAGCGACGAACCGATTTCGATTCACGGGCAGCAACCCGAAGCGCTTGCTTAAGTGCCATTTCGATAATTTCAATATCAGCGCCGTTTTTTTGACCTACAAAAATTTTGTAGGTCTCTCCTTCGAGTTCATCTTTAATGCGATCGATGAAGACGTTATTTCTAATCGGTGGCTCACCATATTCTTTTCGTGTTTCATTAACCATGACCAGTAATTGTTGCGAGTCGATCGTTTCGTTGTTGGGAAGCGTGACTTTTGTTACATTCATTAAATTTTGCATGTAGAAATCTCTCAATAGTTAAATTGATAAAAGATTGCCCCTCTAAAAAGGGGCGTTAAGATTAATTAACCTGAGTTCGGGATAAGCATTATCAATTATACTTGAAGATACGTACCTGCAACAGGTATCTTTGGTTTAGATGGCATTAAACAATATGCAACCAGTCCGCCTAATAAATTCACTACAAAGTTAGCCGGAGAGCGATGTCGCGTATGCTCTATTTGACAAAGATTTTTTAACTCATCAAATACCGTTTCAATGACAGAACGATGACGCAAGATGGCTTTGTCGAAACAAGTCTGTTTAATAGGCTTCATTTTCTTCTTGATATTCGTTATAAGGCTAATTCCCATCGTTTTGAGTTGCTGTTTCAGTGAAGCCGATAAATACCCTTTATCTGCGTACAAACAACCAGAAAGATCCTTTGTCAGCTCAGGCAATGGTTTCCGATCATCGGTGTTTCCTGGTGTGAGTCGAAAACTGAGTATTTCCCCCAAATGATTGATAATTACATGAAGCTTGAAACCAAAGAACCAACCTGTTGAATTTTTTCCCCGTTCAGCTATCCCATTGAAGACTTTATGTCTGCGGATCCGTAAGTTATCACACACCGCTATCGGAGTAGAATCGGCAACCGATAGCCCCGTGCATTTTCCCTTAATTGACTCAAACAGTGCCGTTAACGCTAAGGCACTACGCGGAAGTAACTCTACACAGCGTGAATAGGATGGCAAGTTAGGAAATTCCTTCCGGAGATATAAGCGGACATAATAGAGATAAAATACCTTGAATTGCCTGAATCGGAGTTGATGAAACAACACAACCAGTGTCATCATTTCCGCCAACGAAAGCTGAGTAGACCGTCTACGACGCTTAGTACCGTTAGTCAGCAAATATTCATGCATTTTTGGCTCGAAGTCTTTGCAAAAATCATCCATCAGGCAATAAAGTTCAGTAAGATTTTCCATAATTGTTTAACAATGCTCTACTCTTTAACCAGACTGTTAGAGTATTTTAACAAAACAGGCTCATTCAACTATTTGAATATCAAGACTTTCTCTTTATTTCTTATCCCGAACTCAGGTTAATTAGTGGCGTTCTAAGAAATGGGTCAGTTCACCTTCGTACCACTGATCGGTGCGTGCGGTGATTATCCCGATTTGTTGATGGTGAAATTGCTCAAAAATCTGTTTGATCTCGGCTAATACGGTATCGATATTCTCACGTTTACGCAAAAGTCGTTTGATCGTCTGTTTTTCAGCGTCATTAATAATTTGTCGTAGTGACTCGGTGATGTAGTAAATACGTCTACATTCGTCAGCCATTAAAGGTATATGCTCTACCTGAAAACGCTCCGGCGATGGCGTGCCCGTCACTTCACGCAAAGCCAACCACACCGCATTACTCCACGAACGCTCAAAACGAAAGCCATTTGTCATACACCAAACTAAATGCGTCAGGTTACGGATGTCTGAATGGCTAAAACGCTCTACGGCTTTAGGTTGGGGTTGGGGTTGGTATTTTGGTGTAGAGTGTAACTTGGTTTCCATGCGGGTGAATTCAGCGATATAGGCTTCCTTGAATTGAGCTGCTTTTTTACCTGTAAATCCCATGACCAAGAATACAAAACCGTCTTTGGTCATTTCATAGTATTTAGATTCTCGTTTTGCACCTTTGCCTATATTTATTTTCTGGAACATCTCCGAAAAATTGCGGGTATGAAAATCAAAAGAACAGTCTAGGTTGCGAATTTTCTTTAAAACATCATCATGTCGCTTACCAAAATAATCAGCAATATCTTGAGATGATGCTACAGCTTTGCCATTATGAATAGTAACTTTAGGTGTGATATTAGAAAGTTGAAGGGTCATATGACCTCCGATGGTTAACTTAGATTTACTCACCATCAGGAGTTGTCACACTCTCTGGCGGTGAACTGAACAGGGGTGACAATACCGGAGTTAACCAACCGGCCAGCTTTTCAGCTGCCCTATCCAGCTCACCATTGAAAGGTATAGCTAGATTACGACATTAAAAAAACACGCTCGCGGCGTGTATATGTCGCGGTTAACTCGAAGCGGGTTGTCACGCCCGACATCTGATTTTACAGATGCAAATAAACTATAGCGCATGATTTCTTCTTTCGTCAATGGGTATTTTGTGGTTATAATTGCGAGGTGTTGGGCTATTAGCTTAATGATAGAGCAGAGGGCTTTTGGCCCATCGGTTGCAGGTTCGAACCCTGCATAGCCCTCCATTTTACCGATGGCTTTTTGCCAATCGCTTATTCTCTTTTCTCAGGTACTGGTTTTCTTCAGCTAGTAGTTGGATCATATTGATTAAGGTTTTGGTTTCCTCATCGGCGAAAACGGGTTGGGCTAAGTTAAGTAAATAACGGCTGTTGTTACTGGGGTTAGTGAGCGTAATGGTTCTACACATATTATCTAAGTTCATTTTTAAGCCTCCTAAAGGAATTTAGCGCGGTGCCTGATTGTTTCACTACCTCAGGCCGCGGTAGTTCCCTGGTGTTAACTTGCCAATAACTCTTCTTCCTCAAACATACTCAGGTCGTCAAACTCGTCAACAGAAGCCACGCCGCCCCCTGCAAACGCATCGCCATCACGGAAAAACTGAACGCCTCTTAATGACGCTGAAACCCCTTTACCATTATTGTCATAGGCGTAAAACTCAATAGTGGCGTTAACGTAACAGCCTGAGTAGGGGCGACCATCCTGTGCGGTTAACGGTGAGGTATTGCGGTCAATGACTAACGGACGAGATTTGTTGCTAGCACCGATATACAGGTTTCCTGCGTACCCGTCGTACTCTTTACTATCCCCATCGCGTAAGCAAAAACGGTTAGGGTTATTGCAAATGCTGTTATAGATTTTTTCGATATCCTTGGTGCCCCATTTCTCGCCAATCACGTGTTTGATCCCGGCTTTGATTTCCTCAATCAGGTCAGTACGACTTTTAGCGATTAGGAAAGTGGCACGGTATTTAAATTCACTCTGACCACTAAACTGAGAGGGTTCAAACAAATCAGGAAAAGCCAGACGTACGTTGTTTAATTTGATTTTCATCACGTTACCTTTTAATTAGATGGATTTATCAGCGAGTGACGCTTCGGTCACATCGTCAAAGTCGTTTAAGGGGTTAGTAATAATGTCAGGTCTTGGGTCTGATTCCGGTGCGATGACGGGTTTACCGTCTGCTCGCTGAATAAGCGCTTCCAGTTTTGCCCAGCGACTCGGTTTGTCTTTTTTAAGCAATTTTTCAGCCTGTGGTGGGCTGATAATTTTCTTGTGGTAGATTTGCTCCTGTTTAAGTTTGGCATTTTTTAACAGCGTTTCGGCTTCACGTTCATCACCCCATACACGATTCCCCTGTTTGCTCGTAACCAGTTTAAAACCTGGCACCGATTGCCCGCTATGTAATGCCTCGGCTACCCGATTTCGTAAGGCTTTACAAAAGCTCTCTATCAAATCGACATGCGGGTAGAGTGTTGCCATTTGCTCAGGGGTTAGTAGCGTAATGCGTTTTGGTGCATCACTTAGTTGTGGTGCCAGCGGTTGTGTTAAATCGACAAAATCGCCTCTGACTTCATTATGGACAAATTGCGCCTGGGCAAAACACAATCCGCCTTTAGCTTTGCAGAACTGGCATTGCTTGATGCCCGGTGAAAAGGCACTATCGGGTAGCGCATCAAGCCCGTTGCGCTCGGCAAGGGTTGCCATCTCCATGGCTTTTTGCGCCCTTAATCTGGCCAAATCACCAAAGTCTTTTAAATCTTGAACCGATAGCGTCCATTCAGACCGATGGTTAAGGCGAGGTTGATGGATGAAAAGACGAACCGTTTTGAAATCATAAACAAGGTCAAACTGAGGTTACGCCCCCAGGGCATAGAGCATAAGTTGCTCATTGCTCAGGGCGTCTACTTTAACGCCTTTACCGTATTTAAGGTCATGGATTTGTAACTCGTCCTCACTGACAATAATCGCATCCGCGGTACCGAATGAATTCTCTACGCGAATGGCCGCTGAAAAGTCAACGCTTTCTTCAACCAGTAAGAGCTTTCCGTCCGCCAGTTGCCAGACAGTATCAACATAGGTCTGGACGTGCTCAATCATCTCCTCATCCACTTGTGGCGAATTGGCTTTTAGCAACGGATATGTGCCAATATAATCTTTTGCATCAAAACCGTATGTTCGTCTACAACCTTCACTAAACGGGTTTTGGCGCATTGTTAAGAGACTTTCCGCTAATGCATGCGCCGCGCTGCCTTCTTCCGCAAACGGCGATGTTTTATCGGGTAAGGTGGCCTCGACTGCGAGACTAGCGGCGCATCTCATCCACCTATGCGCTGAGGAGGGGGAAAGTTTTGCATGTTCAGCCATCACTGCCCTCGGCGTTATCATCGGCTAAAACGCGTTGGGCTTTCTCGATAAACTGAACCAGATTGTCATCGGTAACGTCACCCATCTTTTTAGCGTTGAATGAGGCGAGGATATCCAGTGCTTCATTGCGATATCCGCCTTTGACCAGTTGAGTAATGCATGCGGAAGCCTCACTGCGAAGTGCCTTAAAATTAATCGGTTTGGCTTCTGCTGGGGTAGGCAATTCAGGCACTAATGACAAGGCAAATTCACGGCGATCTGTAATGCCATGGAGATTACCCCAATTGGCCAGCATTTTTAGGCATAAATCAAAAGTCGATGTTTTTGAGAGCGTTTTAATTTTACTTATGCCGTTTAAAGCGCAATAAAGCGCATCAATTTGTCCGGTAACGCTATCTGCTTTTTCGGCCGCAAAAGTGGCTTTGGCTTTAGCGATTTGCGTATTGTCAGGTTTTACTGCTTTATCTCCAAACAAGACCGACAGGGCGACGACGTGACGCAAATCAAGCGATTCAATATCAACCGGTTCTACTTTAGGTGCTTCAACAATCGGTTTAACGGCTTTAGCAGGTTTCGTTTCTACCTTGGGGGTTTGAACCTTTTTCTCGGCAATAACCTGTGCTGATTTGTCTTCGGCTTTAGTGGGCACTTCGATAGTAATTTTAGGCTCAATCACTTCTTGAGGCTCGGCCATAGCAGATGCCGCAACAGGTTGAGGTTTAACATCCGGCACAAAGGGGTTTGGTTTGTTTGCTTTTGTCGGTTCGTTTGGGTCACTCGGGTCATTTTCAGGGTGTCCGACTAACTGACTGATTAATATTTTATGGGCTTCGGCCAGTTGATTGTGCGCCATGATCATTTGCGTGTGGTTTTCTGCCAGTCTTGCCAGCAGGGGAGTATTTACGGTAAGCATTTTGCGTCGACCTCAACGGTATACAGTGACAGGGAACTGGTGATTGACATTGCGTTTTAGCGCTTCTAATTTTTGTAAATAGCGTAAACGCCGGACGTTGTTGTTCATCGGAAATCGCTCCGATGACAGGATTTTTGCTTTTTGCATGTAGGAATCTCTCAATAGTTAAATTGATGAAAAATTGCCCCTTTTTAAAGGGGCGTTAAGATTAATTAACCTGAGTTCGGGATAAGAAATAAAGAGAAAGTCTTGATATTCAAATAGTTGAATGAGCCTGTTTTGTTAAAATACTCTAACAGTCTGGTTAAAGAGTAGAGCATTGTTAAACAATTATGGAAAATCTTACTGAACTTTATTGCCTGATGGATGATTTTTGCAAAGACTTCGAGCCAAAAATGCATGAATATTTGCTGACTAACGGTACTAAGCGTCGTAGACGGTCTACTCAGCTTTCGTTGGCGGAAATGATGACACTGGTTGTGTTGTTTCATCAACTCCGATTCAGGCAATTCAAGGTATTTTATCTCTATTATGTCCGCTTATATCTCCGGAAGGAATTTCCTAACTTGCCATCCTATTCACGCTGTGTAGAGTTACTTCCGCGTAGTGCCTTAGCGTTAACGGCACTGTTTGAGTCAATTAAGGGAAAATGCACGGGGCTATCGGTTGCCGATTCTACTCCGATAGCGGTGTGTGATAACTTACGGATCCGCAGACATAAAGTCTTCAATGGGATAGCTGAACGGGGAAAAAATTCAACAGGTTGGTTCTTTGGTTTCAAGCTTCATGTAATTATCAATCATTTGGGGGAAATACTCAGTTTTCGACTCACACCAGGAAACACCGATGATCGGAAACCATTGCCTGAGCTGACAAAGGATCTTTCTGGTTGTTTGTACGCAGATAAAGGGTATTTATCGGCTTCACTGAAACAGCAACTCAAAACGATGGGAATTAGCCTTATAACGAATATCAAGAAGAAAATGAAGCCTATTAAACAGACTTGTTTCGACAAAGCCATCTTGCGTCATCGTTCTGTCATTGAAACGGTATTTGATGAGTTAAAAAATCTTTGTCAAATAGAGCATACGCGACATCGCTCTCCGGCTAACTTTGTAGTGAATTTATTAGGCGGACTGGTTGCATATTGTTTAATGCCATCTAAACCAAAAATACCTGTTGCAGGTACGTATCTTCAAGTATAATTGATAATGCTTATCCCGAACTCAGGTTAATTAATGGCGTTCTAAGAAATGGGTGAGTTCACCTTCATACCAGTGATCGGTGCGTGCGGTGATTAGCCCGATTTGTTGATGGTGAAATTGCTCAAAAAGCTGTTTTATTTCCGCTAATACGGTATCGATATTCTCACGCTTGCGTAAAAGTCGCTTAATCGTCTGCTTTTCAGCCTCATTGATAATCTGGCGCAATGACTCGGTGATATAATAAATGCGTCTGCATTCGTCAGCCATCAACGGGATATGCTCTACCTGAAAACGCTCAGGTGAGGGTGTGCCCGTCACTTCACGTAATGCCAGCCACACCGCTCTAGTCCATGACTGTTCAAACCGAAAGCCATTTGTCATACACCAGACTAAATGCGTTAGGTTACGTGTATCCGAATGGGTAAAACGCTCTACGGCTTTCGGTTGATATTTTGGTGTAAAGCTGGAGGTTTGATTAACTGTTTGTTTATCGAGGATATCTAGCACCCATTTTCTGAATTCTTTTGCTACTGGCGTATTGGCGAACATAGCAATTAGGTGTGCACCTCGTAAAGAGAAAATACGAATTTTATATGGAGCGTTTTTAACGGTACTCGAATTGAGTACCTCGGTCATTTCGTTAGTGAATTCATCGTTATTACGATTATATAAAACTGTTACACGTTTTGCGTCCGAATATTGTAAAGCTCTAGCAAGTTCAGCAGACGTAAACCAGATCTTTCCATTATGAGAGATAGTTTCAAGAATAGTATTACGGAAAATTAAAGTAGTCATAGTAATGATTACCTGTTTAGTTAAGAGGATAATCACCACCTTAAGATGCGAATCTAACGGGCGGTGAACTGGACGGAGTTCGCATTACCGGCTAAACAGGACCCGGCGAGCCTTACGGCTCCCCCATCCAGCCCACCATTGATTCTTTGATATGGCAGACTGACGCATAAAAAAACACGCTTAAGGCGTGCTATGCGCCTGTTTAGTTACGGCGAGATGCGAATCCCGGCATCTGATTTTGCAGATGCAAATAAACTATAGCGCATGATTTCTTCTTTCGTCAATGGGTATTGCAAAAAGGTTGATGTTTTGCATGGTAGTTTTTCCTATGGAATGGGTTACAAAATGGGGTTTGATGGCTACTCTTCTGTTTCCAGCGCAATAAAACCATCTCTGATAGCCGATGCAAGTGCTTTCGCCCTGACATTATCGATAGCGCGATTTGAATCCATCTCCGCCTGTAATGCATATAGTAAAGCTTCACCGGCTTTCTCTTGAGATTTTTCACTTAATTCTTCAAATTTCATCATTTCTCCTAAATACAAATCAATTTTTGCGGTGTGTGCAGGTGGTATCCGGATTATATTTACAGCCATATTGGTAGTGCCCTGGTGTTGGTTTTTAACTTAATGGCTGTATTTTGGTTATTTCACACACCTAAAAACCGACTGTTTTGGTGTTTTGTGGTTCGATTTTTCAGATAATAAAGATAATTATTGGTATTTTGTGACCGTAGGTTAGAAAAATCACTCACCATAGGCCACTTCGCAAAATGACCTATAATTAGTGTTTTTTAGCGTTTGCATTTCTTTCTCTGTCAGTGTTGCCCTTTCACGACCATTTTTACCAAATGGGGCTAATCTTCTCGCCAACCGGATCGCGTTTGACGGTACATCGCATTTTATGCGCAGGGGTCCTAAACAGAAAAATCTGTGCTGTTCCGACTTTCTAAATTGTTAAAGAGCGTGTGTTCTATAAATCATTTTATTCATAATCGCATAGATAATATTATGCGAAAAGTACATTTAGTCAATTATTTTTCGCATTATTTTTTAATGAATCGTATTGGGCTTTGAGTAGAAGTACTCACTTAGTCTCTATGGTAAAGAGAATCCTTAGCAATGCCTGCCACGTAAATGATTTTTTTAATGGTTGACGCTGCGAGACGTATTGGTGGATGATCAGCGTTAATAGAAAGCAAATGAATAACGTCATCTCTTTGATAAAGAAATGTTTTTACCATAACCTGGCCGGTATCATCTTGAACTAGAACCTCGTCACCGGGTTTATATTTATAGTTGGGTTCCATAACAACGAATTCTCCATGTTGAATTCGTGGCATCATTGATTCGCCTTGGCAACGAAGCGCAAAAGCATCTTTATCCTCCGTCGGCCAAACAATATAACCATAGTCATGTTCGATCGATGATTCTTTGGAATTCCAATATCCACCGCCACCCAATTGTGTTGTTCCTAACACAGGAACCTTACAAAAATTAAACGGAATGGCATTGAGTTCGATCCTTGTGAATGATGTTATATCTCTTTCTTCAGAGATATTTGTTGTGCTTAAATCTTTATATAGCAATTCATTTGCTTCGACTCTAAAAAAATTAGCAATTTTTTGAACTATTTCTAATCGTGGACTTTTAACTTCTCCACTTAACATTCTATGTAGCGTTGGTTGTGGCATCCCAATTCGACGTGATAGTTCAGCAACGCTCTTTACCCCCTTTTCATCCATTAATATCTTGATATTCTTATTTAAATTTTGAGTCCCCATTCCCATTATGTTATCCCCTATAAATTATATCACGAGTTTCGCACCAATAAAAAAACGCTCTATTTTTAAGTTTAATTCAGCATAATATGTAAATAGATAAAACCTTATAAATTAAATATAACTTATTGTAAATTAAGTGAATTTATGCATTTCAGTAACTTGCAGATTAATCATTACTTTTAAGCCATTTCTAGAATTTTATAGGCCTGTGCGAAACTCGTGTATATATTAAATTCAAAATATACTTTTACGCATATTATAATTGAATTTAAATAAATTTTTCGCATTGCAAATATTTATGCGAATTGGTATTTTTAGCGACTAAATAAAACTAAATTGGAGAAATACCATGTATGAGAAATCACCTATAGAAATCGTCAGAGCATTATTAGCACTGGGATTAACTCAATCAGAAATAGAAGCTAATACGGGTATTACACAACCTTCAATAAGCCGAATACTGACTGGAAAGACTAAGGATTCTCGTATATCTACGATGGTTGCTCTAGAAAAATTTTATTTAAAGCAAATGACTAATTCTTCTAATAAGTCAAAGGCCAAATAACCCATGCAAATCAATTATTCTGTCGGGCGTAGTGTGAGTGATCAGCGCCCGAGTCCTGCTGTTGCTGGCTCTTTTGCCGAGTATCAGCAGGCGATCAAAAAATTAACCAAACCTATTAATATTAGTCCAACCGATCCAAAAGACGTTTTCGACAAAAAGAAAAAAGCCCTTAATTATATCTGGGGTGCGATGAAAAATGCCAAGAAAGGGCGTAACGCACTTAATGCGGGTAACCGCAGCGTGTTATGGCTTGACATGGATGGGTGTACCTTGGATGCGTGGGAAATGCTCTCAGGCATTCTCGGTTTTTATCAATGTTTTGCCTATACCACTGCCAGTCATGAACATCCTGTTGCTCAGGGTGAACAACGCTGGCGCATTGGTTTTTTGTTATCCCGTGAAGTGACCGCATTAGAGTACAAAGCGCTAGGACCACGGATTGAGCAGGAGTTGATGGATTGTTTCGAATTGCTTAGTGATCTGGTGATTAAGTGGGATCGCTCTGTCTATGAGCCTTCGCATATGGTTTTTGCTCCTCATGAAGGGGCAAAGTATGAAAGTTTCGAAGGCACAGTAGTTGATGTTGATACGCTTTTAGCCTCGGATAATACGCCTGTTATTGAGCATATCGATGTGCCTAAGACTGATAATGACGATCTAACCCGTCTAGTCGATTTGCAAAATATTAATGACCAGACGTTTGAAGATTTACGTTCAGCTATGTTTCATCCACTTGTGTTGGCTGATGCAGCACCAAGAAGCGATAAACACGATGCCTGGTCAGCAATGGGGTGTCGTCTTGCATGGTTTATTGGAACGGAATTTGAAGAATGGGCGAGATCGATTTGGTTAGAATGGTCTGCCAAAGATGGCGGAAGTCAAGATGATGTCGATATAGCAGCAAAGCGGTGGGATGACGGTAAACTAAAGGCTGAACGCACGGGTTATCAGTCGATTTTTGCCCTTGCACAGAAAAGAGGATGGGTAAATCCCGGGGCAGCGCGATTGAAAACGGCAGCTACCAGTGAGATTGAATTACCTGTATCGCAACCGCATTTGGGCGGTTATGGAACCCCTGGAAAATTTATTGTTGAGGGGCTGATTCCTGTCGGCGTAACGGCGATTTATGGCGCTTCTTCTACCTTTAAATCGTATACCGCCTTGTCAATTAGCTTGCGCGTTGCCCTGATGAAACAGCGTTGGGCAGGAAGGAACATAAAGGGTGGTTCTGTTCTCTATATTGCCGCAGAAGGTGGGAGCTCGATTGCGCCAAGAGTAGGCGCATGGGCCGATAAATATAATGACGGTAAACCTATCAAAAACTTTTACACGTTACCGCGAGCGGCTGATTTGGCAGAGCCAAAGGTAGTCAATGGCGTATTGAAAGAAATTAAACGTATAAAAGATGTAACCGGAGAGCCGGTACGTATGGTTGTGGTGGATACGTTATCGCAGTCGATGAACTCCGGTGATGAAAATAGTGCTGGGGATATGGCTAAATTTCTGGCGGGGGCGACCAAAGTTGCTTCAGAAATCGACGCAGCGGTAGTTTTCATTCACCACACAGGGAAAGACGGTAATAAAGGGATGCGCGGCTCTTATGCGGCTTTTGCAAACGTGGATTCGGTTATTAAGGTAGAGCGGGTGGGTGAGTCTGTTAACCTTATCAATGAGAAACAGCGTACTGGCCCCACCCAACCTACTAAAAGCTATCACGTCCCTATAGTAGCGCTACCCGATTACGTTATTGAGCAAAACGAAAGCGTTAATAACGACTATACCAGTACGGAAGGAGAGATCTACGAACCGGTACGTTTAACAACCGAACGTGTGTTTGAAGATGTTCCTTTCGCTGAAATTATCACCGCTTTTGATGACGAAAGCAAGCCCACAAAGCGCGATACACATGAAGTTTGGGTTTGGGAGCAATTAGACAGTGCCGGCGGACGTATTGAACGGGCAGTACTACGAGAAAGATGGAAAGATTTAGGTATGGAATCAAATATTCTGCGAACGGTTATCTCAAGAATGAAAAAGTCGCAAGGTGTTTCTGAGTCGTCTGATGGCGTTATTTACGATTCGATATTAGCACTTGAACGGGAAGAAAACGACCAAAAAGATGAGCGGAAAAATTTTCACAGTTTGCAAGAAAAACAAAAAAGCCAAAATCAACCAAGAGATGAAATTAAATAGATATGCAATTACTATATATAAATATGCAATTTTTAAGGTTAATCGAAAGCAAGGCGCAACATGAAGCGCAACAAAGCGCAACAAAAAATAATATCATTGATTTTAAAGGATTTTTTAGCGCAACAAGGCGCAACATGACGGCTAGCGAGAAGGCGCAACACAATACCCCCCTCACCCCCTTTAGGGGGTGAGGGGGGTATTGTGTTGCGCTCGAGCCGTTGCGGTTTTATTCAGTTCAAATGAATATGCAAAAGCTGAAATGCCTGAATTGAAGTTAAAACGCGAGCGGCAAAAACATTCCCGTTCACAACAGGAGCGAAAAGACCATGAGCAGAGACATCGAGAAAATACTACTCCACTGGGGTGGCTGGTGTGCGGGTAATCCGTATGCTGCGGTGAGCTGGTTGCCGGTGGCATCGGGCTTTAATCGTTTCATGCCGTTTGCAGGCGCAAATCGCTTATCGTGTAGTGATGCGGACGGGCTGGTGATTGATGTGTGCGTCAGTCGCCTCAACACGGTGGGTATGTCTAGAGAACTGAGTTACATTGAGGGTTATTACATCAGAGGGATATCCAAACGTGCTATCGCGCGAAAGTTTGCAGTACGCGAGGATGAGGTGCGAAAAAGAATGCAAATTGCGGAAGGATTTGTTCTGGGATGTCTAGAAACCCTTGATATTCAATTAGATATCGACATATTGTATAAATATCATACAAACAGTTATCAAACACTAGTGCGGCCGCAAAAGGTATGCTAAAGTGCCCATGATGAATTTTTGCGTCCATCGGATAGCCACCGTTGGTAAGCATTAAAATGATTTTTGAGTTAAGCGTTAAATCGAAAAAAAATGAAACGAGAATTTACGCCTGGAAAATATCAATACTGTCCCAAGTGCGGTTCAGTTTTAGAACCTAGATGGGAGCAAGTTGAATACCTTAACGGCTGGATAGGCGAAGGTGATTGCTCAAAATGCAATCAGTCAAGTGTTTACATATCAGGAAGTAAACAGTTCCTACGAGAAGCTCGAAAAATGGTTGAAAAAGCTAATTGATTCTGAAATCAAATTAATGTCGCATTGAGACACTAATAAGGTCTGAAAAACATCAAGTTTATTTAGACATAAATTTAATAAGCCTCGCTTTTGCGGGGTTTTTTCATTTACGCCACCGTAATAGCCAACAAGCTGTTAAACATAAACAAGTAAAGCGGCTGTCTCCCTTTTTAATTTAAAGCAATGGAACCCTCAACGGGAGGGTATATGCGTATGTTTGAAAAACACTCAACCCTCAATGCTTATTTGTCCGGTATTCTAACGACTTTGATGGGTTTTAGTATTGACCAATGGGTCGCCCTGATAGGGATAACCTGCACGGTTGCGACCTGCTTAGTCAACTGGTACTACAAATGGAAGGAACTCAAGTTAAAAGAGCGTCAGTATGAAGATACCGAAAAAAATATTGATGGCGACAGGCGGTAGTGCGTTGTTTTTAGCCTCAAGCATGATAACCCATTTTGAAGGGTTGAGACTTAAGCCCTATTTTGACGGGGGCGGTATTCTCTCTGTTTGCTACGGGCATACAGGCAACGATATTAAGCGTAATCGAACGTACACCAAAGCTGAATGTGACAAGTGGCTTAATGACGATTTGAAAGCAGTTAAGCGTTATGTTGACCCGTTGGTTAAGGTCAGTATCAATACGTTGACCAAAGCTGCCCTTTATTCATTTGCCTATAACGTGGGTGTGGGTAATTTCGCTAAATCGACGTTGCTTAAAAAGCTCAACGCGAATGACCGAAAGGGTGCTTGTGATGAGATGAAGCGATGGGTTTATGTCGATGGTAGAAAGTGGAAAGGACTAATGACCCGTCGAGAAATAGAGAGCGTAATATGTTATGGCGACCTTACGCATTTGTCGTAGTGATTATTGTGGGGTTAATTCTCGCATTAATTTTCATCAACGCCCGTTATCAAAACGTCAAACAAAACTACCAAACGCTAAAACAGCAATATCACGCTCAACTCCAAGCCGTGAAATTACAGCAGCAGAAGATCGACGCTTTGCACCAGCTCGATATTAAACACACCGAGGAACTGAATAATGCCAAAGCTCAAATTACCAAGCTCAATGATGCTGTTCGCGCTGGCACTAAGCGGTTGCGCGTCAACGCCGTGTGTCCAATACCTAAAACCACCCCCGCCAAAAGCCGACATGATGAAGCCACCCCACGACTTGGTGAAGCAGCTCGACAGGATTATTTCCGTCTCAGAGAGATGATGATTGAGAACGAAAAGCAAACAGAATATTTACGGCAGTACATTGAAACGCAGTGTCAATGAAGCAATAAGCGTGTTGTCGATTGAAATTAACCAGAATAAATTATATTAACTTAGCAGGAGGACGACATCAATGGCGGCATTATCTCCAGAGGTTAAGGCTTTCATCGTGCAGTCGTTAGCCTGTTTCGATAGTCCAACTCAGGTGCTCAAACAGGTGAAACTGGAATATGGATTAACGCTGACCGTACAACAGGTCTCTTCCTATGACCCCACAAAAGCGATTGGAAAAAGCCTTGGTCAAAAATGGGTTGATCTCTTTCACTTTACGAGAGAGCGATTCAAAAAAGAGATTAGTGACATTCCTATTGCCAATAAAGCGTATCGACTGCGTGTGTTAAACCGCATGGCTATTCGAACAGAGTCGATGGATAATTTTTTGCTCACGGCACAAATGATAGAGCAGGCGGCTAAAGAGTGCGGTGATTCGTATACGAATAAACAGAAAATAGAACATTCAGCAACTTCGCATAGTCAGGTTGAATTAATCACCCATGACATGACGCCTGAACAGGCGGCAGAAGCCTATAAAAAATTGATGGGGTAAAGGGTTAAAATAGCTAACTTATTTTGAATAAAAATAATATTAAATTAAAAATATCAATTTAATATCAATATCTTATTGAAATTTACTTCCTATTTTATATTTTTTATGCACACAGTTATGTGCGAAATATTTTTTTGACTCGCTTTTTTCCGGACAAATTCCTATGCCATTACCGTTCCCTTTTGACTTTAAAAAGCCGGATTATGTCCAGGTGTTTGAGTGGCGTGCTGAGCGATTAAAGCGTCTCCGTGAGCAGCCGAAAAGTCTTAAACTATTAACCCGATTTTACAAGGAAAACCCTGCACAATTTATCATTGACTGGGGCATGACCACAGACCCACGTAACATTGATTATGGACTACCGGTGACTATTCCTTTTTTGCTGTTCCCGAAACAGGAAGCCTGGATTGACTGGATAATGACCCGCTGGCGCTCGCGCGAAAACGGCATTACCGAAAAAAGCCGCGAAATGGGCTTAAGCTGGACGTCAATTGCGTTAGCCTGTGCGTTATGCCTCTTCAACAAGGAAATGGTGATTGGCTTTGGCTCCCGCAAAGAGGAGTATGTTGACAGCACGGGTGACCCGAAAGCGCTATTTTGGAAAGCGCGAAAATTTGTGGAAACGCTACCTCAAGAATTCAGGGGGGGATGGGAAGCGAAAAAGCATGCGCCTTATATGCGGGTCAATTTCCCAAACACAGGCGCCATTATCAAAGGGGAAGCAGGGGATAATATCGGACGCGGTGACCGGACGACACTCTATTTTGTTGATGAGGCCGCCTTTTTACCTCGTCCACTATTGATTGATGCCGCCTTATCGCAAACGACACGTTGTCGCATTGATTTAAGCTCGGTCAATGGTATGGCTAACCCGTTTGCTCAAAAACGTCACAGTGGCCGTATTCCGGTGTTTACTTTTCATTGGCGCAGTGACCCGCGTAAAGATGATTCGTGGTACGAAAAAGAGTGTCTGAAAATTGATAATCCGGTCATTGTGGCGCAAGAGCTGGATTTGAACTATCAGGCGTCGGTTGAAGGTGTCTTGATTCCGGCAGAGTGGGTACAGGCGGCGATTGATGCCCACACGAAACTTGGCATTAACCCAACCGGTATCCGCCTGGGCGCCTTTGATGTGGCGGATGAGGGTAGAGACAAGAACGCTTTTTCTTGGCGTCATGGTTTTTTGCTTGAGAGCATCGAAGAGTGGTCGGGAAAAGGCAGTGATATTTTTGGCAGCGTTGAGCAGGTGTTCAATTTAGCCGATAAATATCAGCTTGAAAGTTTTCGCTTTGATGAAGATGGATTAGGGGCAGGTGTACGAGGCGATGCACGTATTATCAATGACCAGCGCAGACAAAGAAGAGCTGTACGTATTGACGCCGTGCCATTTCGCGGTAGTGGTGGGGTATTTGATCCGGATAAAGAGGCGGTTGCTGGATTTGATGGACAAAACGCCCGATTAAACAAGGATTTTTTCGCCAATGCCAAGGCACAAAGTTGGTGGCATTTACGTAAGCGCTTTCAAAATGTCTATCGTGCGGTGGTAGAAAAACAGCCATTTAAACCGGATGAACTGATTGCAATTCATGGCGCAATGCGACTCAAAGACAAACTGATTGTTGAGCTATCGCAACCAACCTATTCCATTAACGCGGTGGGAAAAATCGTCATAGATAAACAACCCGATGGCACAAAGTCCCCCAATTTGGCCGATTCGGTGATGATTAACTTTGCCCCAATGAACACCTCACTTGAAATTTGGTCACTACTGGGCAGGAGCGCATGACAAAAAAGAAAAAATCACTACATCAAAAAACGGTTGATGGGTATGAGAATTTTACCGCCCGAGTCGGGATGCAAACCCCCAATCAACATGCGGATTCAACTTATCGCCCTGACTGGACAAGTCGAAACCGGTTATTACTGGAGTATGCTTACCGCTCATCATGGATAATTGGTGCGGCAGTCGATACTGTCGCCGATGATATGACCCGAAAAGGCGTGCGTATCACCTCACAAATGGAGTCGAGCGATAAAGGTGAAATCGAATCCTTATTTGATGAACTGGAAATCTGGGAAAGCCTGAATAACACCATTAAGTGGTCACGGCTCTACGGCGGCGCATTAGGGCTTATTATGATAGAAGGGCAAGCGCCTTCTACCCCCTTACGCGTCGAGACGATAGGACAAGGGAGATTCAAAGGTATTTTACCGCTTGACCGTTGGCAGGTTAACCCCGATTTGAGTCGGCGTATCAAAACGTTAAGCAAGGACTTAGGAAAACCCGAATTCTACGACATTGTGACCGTTGAGAACGGCATCCCCGCCTGGAAAGTGCATCATAGCCGCCTGATCCGTTTTGACGGTGTGACGCTCCCTTATCAGCAAGCCAAAACCGTGAATGAGTGGGGTATGTCGGTCATTGAACGTATTTTCGACCGGTTAACCGCTTTTGACAGCACCACAACCGGCATTGCACAACTGGTATACAAAGCGCATTTGCGAACATTTAAAGTGAAAGACCTCCGCTCAATCATTGGTATGACGGATCCGCGTTATGAAGCGCTAATGAAACACATGAACATGATACGTCAGTACCAGAGTAATGAAGGCATGACGCTCATGGACGCTGACGATACCTTTGAAACGCATAGCTATTCGTTTTCAGGATTAGATAACGTATTGGCGCGGTTTGCTGAACAAATCAGTGGGGCAACTGGTATTCCCTTAGTCCGATTGTTTGGTCAATCGCCATCAGGCTTTAATACCGGCGATGCGGATTTGGCCAATTACTACGATAATATCGCGACACAACAAGCAAGGCGCCTAAAACAACCGTTACGCAAACTGTTTGAAATCCTCCATCAATCGGCATTAGGTAAACCGTTACCCGGTGATTTTACGTTTGCTTTTAATCCGCTGTGGCAAATGTCAGACATGGATAAGTCTACCGTTGCAGTTAACATGATTAATGCGCTCAATGCGGCACAAGATGGCGGGATGCTGTCAACAAAAGCGGCAATGTCGTCGCTACGGGATTTGTCCGATGTTATCAGTATAGGCAGTACCATCACCGATGAGGACATAGCGAATGAGGAAGAAGAAGCACCGCCAAGGCTCAGTGCTGTCCACGCACCAACGGTCAAAACGGGCGGAAACCCAATATCGAACGAGCCTTAGTCAAGTTGCTCGTAAAATCGGGGCTATCATCAATCAACAATACGACGGTTCGAATGATTCAGTGCTAGACATTCAGCAAGCATTAGCGGATTACAGCGAACTTATCGCGAGTTGGGCAAAGCGGGTAGCGACAAAATTTGTCGACACGGTATCACAGGATAATGCGAAATTGTGGCAGCAAAATAGCCGTGAAATGAGCCGTGAGCTCAAACAGTTAATTGCTCAAGCTCCTGTAGGTCATGTGATGCAGTCTATTGTTTATGAGCAAATAGAGTATATCAAATCCTTGCCGATTGAAGCCGCTGATAGAGTCTACGATATCCAAAACCGAGCGATTGAAGCGGTCGTTAACGGCGAAAGACCTGAACATTTTACCACAATGATAGCGCAATCCGGTCAGGTGGCGGCATCGCGGGCAAAGATGCTAGTCCGTACCGAACTAGGCCGAGCAACACAAGCCCTAACCCAAGCGAGAGCATTGGCAATCGGTTCAAACGGCTATATCTGGCGCACCGCCCATGATGGGGACGTGCGACATTCCCACAAACAACTGGAAGGGCAGTTTGTCAACTGGCACAACCCACCTACCCTGGATGGGTTGACAGGGCACGCGGGCGCATTACCCAATTGCCGTTGCTACTGTGAAGTCTCTTTTTCTGACAGATAACATCATGAAATATTTTTTTAAAACCCGTCTGGGTAACACCCGTTATCAGATGGCGGACGGCTCGCTACTGTGTAAAAACGTTCCGATTGCCCGAACAGGCACGCAAGTTTATTCCGCCTTGGATTTGCCGAATCTGACGCCTGACAATCGTGGCCAAATTCTCGTTGAAAGAAGCGAAGATGAAGTCTTTCGTCCTGAAACGCTGGCCTCTTTTGAGGGCATGAGCCTCACACTGCTGCATCCCGAAGATGGGGAAGGCAATGTCATTTTTGTTGACACCGACAATTGGCGCGATTTAGCGCAAGGGCATGTGCAAAACGTCAGACGCGGAGAAGGGGAACAGTTGGATTTGATAATCGCGGATTTAATTATCAAAGATGCCCTCGCCATTGAAGAAATTAATCACGGCAACGACGAAGTCTCGTGTGGCTATGACGCGCAGTATGAACAGCTTGCGCCTGGCATCGCACGTCAGTATGAAATCGTTGGCAATCATGTCGCTCTGGTACCTAAAGGCAGAGCGGGAATACGATGTGCAATTGGAGACAGTATGTCAAATAAAACGCAAACCTGGTTCAAGCGGCTATTAAGTGCCCACCGCACGAAAGATGCCGTGGCCATGGAATCAGCCTTAAACAATCCGCCAGAATCCCTCACCGGTGATGAAGGTACAAGTGAGTTACCAAAAGCAATCAATATTAATATTAGCCCACAACACCCGATGCCAGCCGAAAAAACCGAAGTCGAGACCCGTGATGAGGGTGTTAATGATGTCATTCAGGCTATTTTGACCCGATTAGATGCCCTTGAGGGGAAAACCGCTGATAGCAGTGATAAACCGGAGGATAAAACAGCCGGTACGGTTGATGACGAGGAAAAAAACGAAAAGGCAGAAACCATTACCGGCGATGCGGCGTATAAAGCAGAGTTGATTATGCCAGGGATAGCGTTATCCACACCGATAAAACCCACCACCTTTAAACGTCAGGTGTTAGCCAATGCAGACCAAACTATTGTGCGCGCTATTGTCGGCGATGCGGAAATTAACCGATTACCCAAGCGCACAGTGGATATGGCCTTTAATGCGGTCGCAGAACTTTCGAAAAACCGCAATATCGCAAATACCTCCACTATCGATTCAATCCGAAAATCCGGCAATGCGATTGCGGATTTAAACAAGTCAAATGCCGAATTTTGGGCGACACGAGGTAAACAACAATGATGAAACCTTATTTATACCGGATGCCAGTGGGTATCGCCGGTGCAATCTCCCGTTACCGTGATTTAACCACCGAACCGGTGTTACTAAAATCTAAAGACGGTTTTCCGGACTATGGACTAGCAGGTAAATATGACGGCGATTATTTTGTGCCGCTTGCTGAAAATGACACGGCAGACGTCATCAAAGGCATTTATATTCGCCCTTATCCAACGACGCAAACGCAGGATTTTATCCGGCAAGTCGGCAAAGAGAAAAATTTTACTGGCGATGCGCTAAAACGCGGATATGTCTTGGTGAATATCGGTGTGGATAGTCAACAGGTTAAAAAAGGCGCCAAGGTCTATGTGCGAGTGGCAGGAGCAACGGATAAAAGCCCGCTGGGTGCTATTTTGATTGCTGAAGAGAAAACGGGAACAGGCGCATCAGAAAAAACCAATACCGTGATATTGAATAATGCTGAGTTTACCGGCCACGGTGATGCTGACGGCAACGTTGAAATCTCGTACAAAATTTAAGGAATTAACCCATGTTAACATATGACCAACGCACGTTTGACTCAACCGGTGCTTTTCTTATCGGTGAGCTCGAGCGTTTAGACCAAACGATTAATATGCCTTTGGTGCAATACACCAACAGTCGGGATGTCCAACGCAGGGAAGATGTCTCGATTGCGGATGAAATTTCGAGTTTTACCCGTACGGGTTTTGCGGCGGCAGGCAGTGGCGCCAACCCGAATGGGAAAAACTGGATTGGTACAGATTCGACCGCATTAGCGAGCATCAATATCGATATTCAAAAATACGGCTTCCCTTTGCCGCTTTGGGGAATGGAGTTGGGCTGGACGGTTGTCGAATTACAATCCGCCAGACAAGTCGGTCGCCCCGTGGATGCACAGAAACATGAAGGGATGCGTCTGAAATGGAATATGGATATGGACGAACAGGTCTATATTGGTGATACCGGATTGGGCATTAAAGGCTTGCTGAATCTTGACAATATCAAGACTAACAATGCCGCCAAAACCTGGAGCCAGTCCACCGCTGATGAAATCCGTGACAGTATTAATAAAATACTCAGTGATGCGTGGGCAGCATCGGCCTACTCGATGGTTCCCACCGACTTACTTATACCACCAGAACAATTTGCTCACCTATCCAGCGTTATCGTCTCTAGTGCGGGTAACCAGTCATTACTGACGTATCTCAAAACTAATACCATTGCCTATCACCAAAACGGGGTGCCACTCAATATTTATGCGGTGAAATGGTTAAAAGGGCGGGGGGTCAGTAGCAAAGATCGCATGATCGCGTATACCAATGATAAACAGTATGTTCGCTTTCCAATGGTACCGTTACAGAGTATCCCTATCCAGTATCGCGGATTGTATCAATTGGTGACTTATTATGGTCGTCTGGGTTCGGTTGAAGCGGTTTATCCGGAAACACTGGCCTATTGCGATGGTATCTAAGCCCCGTATTGGGGCTTCATTTTTGGAGTTTGATTATGAAAATTCAAGTGCATACGGCGTTTACGCTTACCCATGACTCCGGTGAACGAACCGATTTTGATGTGGGTATCCATGAGATCAGCAAAAGCACGGCAGAGCATTGGTTTACCGAGGCGCATAGTATTGTCCTTAATCCCGTAAAAGCGCAAACCAAAGAAACAGTGAATACCAAGAAAAAAGGGAAAGAAGAAATCAACCAGGAACCTGAAAATAAAGAGGGTATCGATGAGTCAACGGAACAAACACCTGTCAACGATCTAACAATTCCGCAATGATTTTCCTCAGTTTAACGATGAGGTTAAATTTCCTGATTCACAAATTCAGCTTCGTTTAAATTTAGCCGACAAATTCCTCAGTGAAAATGTCTCAGGGAGTGATGTCTTTCCTTACTGGGTGGGGTTATTTGTTGCGCATTACCTCACGCTTTATGCCATGGATTCACGTTCTTTACAGGCAGGGGGTCTGGGCGGTTCAAGTTCAGGGGTGGCAGCCGCTAAGTCGGTCGATAAGGTCAGTGTCAGTTACGATAACAGCATGACGTTAAACCCCAATGCCGGATTTTGGAACAACACCCGTTTTGGCGCGGAATTTTATCAGTGGGTACTGATGTTTGGGGCAGGAGGACGGCAATTGTGAAAAGTGGTGTCGCACTACGACTTGATAAAACAAGTCAGTTATTTGCTGCCTTACATCAGCTGACCAAGCAAGATGTACTGGTGGGTATTCCGGCTGAAAATAGCAATCGCGATGACATTCCCTTTAGCAATGCAGCGATTGGTTATATCAATGAGTTTGGCTCACCGGCAAAAAACATTCCGGCCAGACCGCATTTGATACCGGGCATTCGTTCAGTGGAAACCAAAACCACCGCTGAATTGAAATCTGCCGCTAAAGCCATTCTGGATGATCAGCCGGATAAAGCAGAACAGGCGTTAAATCGGGCAGGCCAAATCGCCGTTCAAGGGGTGCAGACTGTCATTACCCAAAGCAATTTTACCCCTCTGGCTGACAGTACATTAGCTGCTCGCGCACGACGAGGACGTAAAGGGGCGGCGCAAGCGCTGGAAAATCGAAAAGCCGGTTTACCGCCCGATAACAACAACGCTAAACCGCTGATTGATACGGGAACCTATCGGCGTGCTATCACTTATGTTGTGAGGAAGAAAAATGCCAATGCTTGATGTAACCGATGTGCTTTTTGATCCGGATTTTTGCGATACCTCGCTCACTTACACCCGACGGGAAATTTTGATTGATGATGAAGGTATCACCTCGACAAAAGAAAGCACTTTTCCTTTTTCAGGTGTCGTTACTGTAGATAGTTCAATTGAAGCGCAAATACGCACATCGGGTCAACTAGTGAGTGGTCGAATACTGGTTGTCACCACCACCCGATTAATAGCCGGTGAAACTCATCATATTGGTGATATTGTCACTTATCAGGGGCTCAAATATCTGGTGAAATCCGTCGATCCTTACACCGCTTATGGCGCGGGATTTGTTCAAGCGCATTGTGAACTAATGCCGTTTGACGGAGGTATCGCTCATGAGCAATAACAGCAGTACGGAGGCGGGATGGCTAACGTCCTTTGATGATAATGCCCTGTACAATGAAGGCTTAAATCGTCTGTTAAGCCTTTGGGTTTGTGGCGTCTCGGGGTTGCCCGCAAAACACGTTTTACCTCGCTGGCAACGCGATCCGGCACCGTTGCCATCCCCTGATACTAACTGGTGCGCGTTTGGCCTCATCGATATTGAGAGTGAGCCAAATCCCGCCATGGTCAATCAACGTGATGAACTAAGCGAACTTTGGCAGTACGAGACCTTAACGTGTATGGCCTCTTTCTATGGAAAAGACGGCATGTACTATGCCGCCCGTTTTCGTGATGGCCTTATGCTTAGTCAAAATAACGCGGAACTGAATAAATCCAATCTTACTTTAGGTAGTTACAGTCAAATTAATGCTTTTCCTGAGCTTATCAACAATCAGTGGGTGAACCGGTTTGATATAACCGTTCATCTACGTCGCAAAGTGGTGCGTCGCTATCACATCAAATCAGTGACAGATGTCACCGATCATGCAAAACTGATCCACTAACGATCATCTAAAACTGATCCACTTGGTATTATTCGTACATTTTTGTACGGGTAATTTATGTTAACCAAGGAGATATTTGTGGATATTCATGTTCGCTTTACACAAGGACAAAGCCTTCGAAAAATTGCCCGTGAATTAGGCATTTCCCGTAACACCGTAAAACATCATTTACAACAACAGGCAATGCCAACTTATGCTAAAAGAAGTAAACAACCGAGTAAACTGGCACCCTTTAAACCTTATTTGCTTCAGCGAATTGAATTGGCTAAACCTGATTGGATCCCTGCAACAGTGTTATTTGATGAGGTAGCTGAAAGAGGTTATCAAGGCGGTATTGCTCAGTTACGCCGATTTGTTTGTCAATTTAAACCAAGCATTGTTCCCGAAGCTGTCGTCCGTTTTGAAACACAGCCAGGTCAACAAATGCAAATCGACTTCACCAGCATCCGGCGAGGTAAAAAATCCCTAAAAGCGTTTGTTGCAACACTAGGCTATTCGCGTGCTAGTTATGTAAAGTTCTTTGATAATGAACGAGCAGGATCGTGGCAACAAGGTTTAAGAGAAGCTTTCGACTATTTTGGTGGTGTACCACAGGAAGTATTGTGTGATAACGCAAAATCCCTCATCATCGAACGGGATGCTTATGCAGAAGGTGAACATAAATTGCATGTCGAAATGCTTCAAATGTCGAAAGATTACGGTTTTAAATTGAAGGCTTGCAAGCCCTACAGGGCAAAAACGAAAGGGAAAGTAGAGCGCTTTAACCACTATTTAAAAAACAGTTTTATCGTGCCATTAAATACCGACCTTCGTGCTCATAACCTTGAACTAGATATCGAGATAGCCAACGCAAAAGTGGGTCCATGGTTACAACGCGTTGCCCATCAGCGGATTCATGGAACAACGTTAGAAAAGCCAGCAGACAGATTAGCTAAGGAAGTTAAGTATCTTCTTCCCTTACCAGCAAGGGTTTGCCAATCTATCCCGCAGACTAATACGCTTAATATTCGTATCGTACCGCCCCTTGAATCTGTCAATTTGCAACACTCAATCAGCGTATATGAAGCATTGCTGGGAGGTGAACATGTTATTGCATGAACAAATTGAACACCTGTGTGAGTCATTGAAATTAAATTCTGTTCCCAGTCATTGGTCATCACTTGCAGAACAATGCATTGCCCAAGACAAAAGCTACGGAGAGTTTTTACTGTCCCTATTAAAATGTGAGCAACAACAACGAGATGAACGAACTCGTAATCTCTTGAGTCGGATGGCAGGATTCCCAGTACACAAAGAACTTAATACGTTCGATTTTAAGTTTGCAACGAGTGTTCCTAAACAACAAATACAGGAATTAAGCGCATTAACATTTATTGAACGTAATGAAAATGTCGTATTGCTTGGCCCAAGTGGTGTAGGTAAAACGCATTTAGCTATTGGATTAGGATTAAAAGCAGTACAGGCTAGGAAGAAAACTCGCTTTACAACAGCGGCTGAACTGATGTTGCAACTCTCAACTGCCAAACGACAAAATAAGCTCAAACAATATCTATCACGTTCGGTGATGGTCCCGAAGTTGTTGATCATAGATGAGATTGGATACTTGCCGTTTGGGCGAGAGGAAGCAACCCTATTTTTTAATGTGATTGCCAAGCGTTATGAGCATGGTAGTGTCATATTGACGAGTAACTTATCATTTGGGCAATGGCCTGGTACTTTTGCTGATGACGCAACATTAACCGCCGCTATGCTTGATCGTTTACTTCATCATTCGCATGTACTGCAATTAAGCGGTGAAAGCTATCGATTGAAAGATAAGCGGCGATCAGGAGCAATAACCGAGTAAAACAGTGGATCAATTTTGATTGATCGTATTTAGATAAAAAGTGGATCAGTTTTCGGTGATCGTTGACAACAGATGCCCACGTCACCTTTTTGGGAGACAAATAATGTCAACAGGTTTACCCATTTCAAGGGTGGTTAAGGTCACGCTTGATATGTCACCGCGCGCGGCAAGTGGCCGTAATTTTGGTTCACTGCTGATTTTAGGTGACTCACCCGTTATCGATCCGCTTGAGCGATTACGGGCGTATTCCAATATTGAGGAAGTCGCCAATGATTTTGGTACAACCGCACCCGAGTATCAGGCGGCTTCACTCTATTACCAGCAGTCACCCAAACCCGTCGATTTATACGTGGGACGCTGGGTAAAAGCAGCCTCACCCGCACTATTACGCGGTGGAATACTGACCGAAGAAGAGACAAAAATTAACAATTTTAAGGCGATTACCGATGGCGCGATGAATATCAGCGTAAATGGAAGAACGGTTAAGTTAAGTGCCATTGATTTTTCGCAAGAAACCAATTTAAACGGGGTTGCCGCAAGAATTAGTGAAAAAATGACTACCTCCACGATGACGTGGAATGCTAGCGATAGTCGCTTTGTGGTGACATCGAATACTGCCGGTAAAACAAGTGCAGTGGGTTTTGCTTCCGCGCCAGAATCAGGCACTGACTTATCAGCGTTGTTGAAACTCACCCAAGAGAGCGGCGCAACGCCGGTTTCAGGTATGGACGGTGAAACTATCGTTGAGGCGGTGAAAACCTTGGCGGATTTTTCGAGCAACTGGTATGGACTGGTGGTAACCGCTGCCCTTTCTACCGATGAAGTCAACGGCATTGCCAACTTTATTGGCGCAGCAGGGAGCGCCAGGGTGTTTGGTTATACCACCCAGGATACCGCCGTTCTTGATAGCACGAAAAATGATGATATTGCCTCCGTGTTAAAACAAGCAAAATATCAACGGGTGTTTACCCAATATTCGGCCTCGACGCCCTATGCAGCAGCCTCGGCTTTTGGACGGGCGTTTTCCGTCAATTTCAACGGCAATAACACCACGATCACCCTCAAATTCAAACAGGAACCTGGTGTTAAAGCAGAGACGTTGACTACGTCACAGGCAAATACGCTGGCGGCCAAAAATTGCAATGTGTTTGTCAATTACGATAACGACACTGCCATCATACAAGAAGGCGTGATGGCCAATGGTGATTTTTTCGATGAACGCCACGGCCTTGACTGGTTGCAAAACTTTGTGCAAACCAATTTGTACAATCTTTTGTATACCCGTACCACCAAAATCCCTCAAACGGAGCAAGGCAGCACGACGCTTTTAACCAATGTTGAGCAATCCCTGGCGCAGGCGGTCACTAATGGATTACTTGCACCGGGTATCTGGAACGGCGGCAGTATAGGTCAATTGGCAAGCGGAGATACGCTCACCAAAGGTTATTACGTCTATATTCAACCGCTTGCGGAGCAGGCGCAATCTGAGCGTGAAAAACGTAAAGCGCCGCCGATTCAGGTTGCCTGTAAGTTAGCGGGTGCCGTGCATTTCGCGGATGTCTTGATCACCATTGTTCGATAAGGAGAGAAAATGGCCGCTTATAGTTTTGTTAATGTTTCCGCCACGCTAACCGGCCCCACGGGGGTGATAGATTTGGGCGCGGGCTCGGCGAACTCGGAAGAAGGCATTGTGGTGACAATGACCGAGGCTAAAAACACCATGACCATTGGTGCCGATGGAGAAGGGATGCACACACTACACGGGGGGAAGTCAGGCACGATAACCGTAAGCCTCATTAAAGCCTCGCCTGTTAACAAAAAACTGATGATCGTCTATAACGCGCAAAGTGTGTCATCAGCGCTTTGGGGTAATAATGTAATTGTGATACGTAATCCGGTATCCGGCGATATCATCACCGCGCGTAGTTGTGCCTTTCAGAAAATACCGGATTTGCAAAATGCAAAAGAGGCGAATGTCTTATCGTGGGTCTTTGACTGCATTAAGATCGACGCCTTATTAGGAGAGTTCTAGTGGAAATTGAAATTAACGGTCATGAATATCGAAGTCAAAAACTCAATGTGTTTGACCAGCTTAGGGTAGCGCGAAAGTTATTGCCGGTGCTATCCGGTTTAACCGGCGAATTACAAAAGTTGCGACAAGGGGAAATGTCAATGGCGGCGGTGTTACCCGTTATGGCAAATTCTATTGCCCAAATGAGCGATGAAGATTGTAACGCCATTTTGCACCCTTGTTTAGCCGTGGTTTCACGCAAAAATGCCAAGGCATGGACGCCGATTTTTCGCCAGGGCGAATTGATGTTTGATGATATTGACTTAAAAACCCTGCTTGAGATTGTGGCCCAGGTGATTGGACACTCCCTCGGTAATTTTTTTCACGCACCCCAAGGCGACGAGATAGCCAGCCTCCCCTCACAGGATTAACGCTAGATTCAATGCCGGATAGCAAGGACTTTTTACGCCTTCCTGTTAAGTATGGCTACATTAAATTCGACAAATTAAAAGATGGCTCAATCGATTTGGCGGATTTGGCCGAGATGAACGAGTGGATAGACATCGAGCAGGATAATGAAGCGCGAATTGCGCGTTGGAGAAACCACCATGACTAATGCTGAAACGTTGCGGGATTTTCTCATCAGCTTAGGTTTTAAGGTTGATGACAGTGGCATGCGAAAATTTCAGTCCGTTGTTACGGGGGTGAGTGCCAATGTTATCAAACTGGGGGCGACTGTTGAGGGGGCAGCGCTGACCGTCGTGGGGTTTACCACGCAAATTGCAGCAGGATTGGATAAAATGTACTGGGCGTCAACGCGTACAGGCGCCAGTGTTAACGGCATAAAAGCATTAGGGTATGCCGCCAGTCTCACCGGCAGTAGCGCAGAAGCGGCAAGCGGTTCACTTGAAAATCTGGCGCGATTTTTAAGAAACAGTCCGGGGGCAGAGGGATTTTTAAATCGGCTTGGGGTGCAGACCCGAGATGCCAATGGCAATTTGCAGGATATGAGCGCCATTTTTACTCGTGTGGGGAATAAACTGGCCTCCATGCCCTATTACCGCGCGAATCAATATGCTCAGCTACTCGGTATTGATGAAAATACCTTGATGGCAATGCGTAGAGGCATTAATGCCTTTTCTGCGGATTACCAGCGGATGCTCAAGCAAACAGGATTTAACGCAGACGTTGCTGCCAAACAGTCAAACCAGTTTATGACCTCGATGAAAGGATTGACGGGGTTATTTGGTGTTTTGCGTGATAAAATCGGGTCTAATCTGGCGGGGGGACTGAGCAGCGAGATAGACAACTTGCGCAAAAGGATGCTGGATAATTTTCCGAAAATCGAGTGGGCGTTAACGAGTATAATCAAAGGTATCATTCAAGTTGGTGAAATAGTCAGTCGCATTATCTGGCGAATGAGTCAGGTGATAGGACAGGTTTTTGATTGGTGGCGTAATTTAGACGAAAAATCTAAAAAACTCATCACGACCTTTAGCGGATTGGCAACGGCTATCTGGGTGCTCAATCGCGCATTCTTTGCCTCGCCCATCGGGATTATCACCGGTCTTATTGCTGCTTTACTGTTACTTTGGGAAGACTACCAGACGTGGAAAGAAGGGGGTAAATCCTTTATCAACTGGTCTAAGTGGGAAGGTGAAATAAACCACGCGAAAGCGGCATTTAAGTGGTTAGGTGAAAAATTAACAGGATTGGTTGACCTGGTAGGCGGTTGGCAAAATGCGCTTGAGCTATTGGCTATTTTTATCGCTGGTGCATGGGTGAGCAAGGTGTTAGGTGCTTTTGGCAAAATTGTCAAATTACCTATCCCGCCTTGGCTAAAATTATGGGGTCTCTATGCGGGGTATCTGATTTCAGATAAAGACAATATCAGTAATAGCGCAAAGGCTTCATGGGACTACAACACCCGACAGGTGAAACGCGCGATTGGTAACGGTTTGGATTTTCTAGGTTTTGATAACAGTTGGGCGAATAAAAATCAAGGTGGCAATATACCGGATAATATCGCCGATGTGCCTACCGGCGACATGCCAAGGGGTATTCGTAACAACAATCCGGGTAATCTGAATTTTGTTGGGCAACGCGGTGCAGTACGTGAATCACCTAACGGAAGATTCGCCAAATTCAATACCGCATTTGAGGGCTTACAAGCCCTTTCTTCACAGCTTAATCGCTACGCTGAAAGAGGCTTAAATACGGTTGAAAAAATTATTAGCACCTGGGCTCCCGCCAGTGAAAATAATACTCGCGCCTACATTGATAAAATCTCCGGTAAATTAGGGGTGTCCTCTGACACGGTATTGAATCTAGCTAATCCGGCGGTCATGACATCGCTCATGTCTGGTATCGTTGAGCACGAAAATGGTCGCCAGCCGTATAGCCAGACAATGCTCTATCAAGCAGCGAATGCGGGTATGGGAAATAATATTGACCAGAATATCACGATTAATGTTGAAGGTGCACCTGACCCATACGCCACTGCCAATACGATCGCCGATAAACAAACGGGCGTTAACGCCAGACTGATTGGACAATTAACTCAGCGAGCCTACTAATGGATATCCTTTCTACGCTTTTTTCACAACGATCGCGCAAAATTGGTTTGCTGGTGCCGGATGTCATTATCTCAGAAAAACATCAGGACACCCTTGAAATCACAGAACATCCGGTTGAACTGGGTGCGGAAATAGCCGATCACGCTTATAAGCGTCCAGCAGAAGTGACCATGGAGGTGGGTTTTTCAAGTGGGGGATCGCTGCTGGATTTTTGGGACACATCAAAATTGGGTATTAGCGTAGGGTTAAGCGCACCGGAAATTTACCAGCAAATTTTAGCGCTTCAAGCCAGCCGTCAACCGTTTGATGTGATAACAGGTAAGCGCAAATACCAGCATATGCTCATTCGGGCAATCGAAGTGACCACCGATAAACACACGGAAACCGTGTTGATGGCGATATTAACCTTACGGGAGCTGAATATCACCCAAACCCAAACGCTTAATATCAAATCTACCGATGCAAAAAATATGCGGGAAGGGAATGCAACGAGTGGTGTGAGCAATACCGGTATGAAAACGCCAAAACCCGTAGATAATCGCAGCCTATTACAGCGAGGAGCCGCATTTTTTAATGGAAATTAACGAAATACCGCTTACCCCCACCAACCAGCAATTTACGATTAAGTTATCCGATACCGTCTGGCAATTTCGCCTTATCTGGCGTGACAGTGCCGGATGGGTGCTGGATATGGTCACGATGGATAATCAACCTGTGATACAGGGTATTCCGCTAGTTGTGGGTGAAAATTTGGTTGCCCAATATAGCCACCTTATCAGCGAAGGGAAACTTGTCTTGCTATCGGATGAGGGAAGCGATATCACGGTCGATACATTGGGACAAACAGTAAAATTGTACTGGATAACGGGCTGATTGTTATGTCAAAAAACTGGATACGAAAATGCTCACTGATTATCAGTGATGAAAAGGGTGAAGGCATTGAGCTGTCAAATTTTCGCGCTACATTCAATATCACCTGGTCGGATACACGCTATCCTCGCACGGGGGTCTTTAAAGTCTGGAATCTGAAAAAAGAAACCCTAAGTCAAATTCAGGCGAAGGAATTTGTTAACGTCCAGCTGATGGCAGGCTATCAGGATAATGTGGGTCTGATATTCACCGGAAAAATCCGCTATACGATTTCAGGTAGAGATAATCTCACCGATACTTTTGTGATTGTTCAGGCGATTGATTCGCACGCGGCTTATGATTACGCCACGCTCAATACTACCTTAAGCGCAGGGCACACTCAGGCAGAGCAGCACAATACGTTACTGACAGGGCTTGCCCCTTACGGGATTGTCAAAGGCGTGACCCCTGAGTTTGATAACACCCGTTTTCCTAGGGGGAAAGTCTATTTTGGTATGGTTAGGGACGCCGCCGATAACCTGGCTGGACAATGCCTTGCCTCGTGGCAATACATTAACGGGCAGTTTGTGATGGTGCCAGAAAACAAATACGTCCAAGAAGCAATTGTGCTTAATAGCGCAACCGGATTGATTGGCTTACCACAACAAACGATTGAGGCGGGGGTTAATGTGCGTTGCTTGATTAATCCAAACATCCAAATAAACGGACTTATCCGTCTTGACCAGGCGTTAATCTATCGCACGATGTTACCGAACAGCGATATCGCTTTAGGGTACGAAAAGTTAACCGAAAACGATGACGGCAGCTTACGGCAAACGCAAGGCGCTGTTTCACAACCGGCCAGTCTTTCCACCGATGGCGATTATATTGTGAAAAACATCACGTATACCGGTGATACGCGCGGCAAGCCATGGTATATGGATTTGGTGTGTATTGCCAAAGGGTCAAATGACCGAATCGATATTAAAAAGGTGGGATAATGGCAATTTCCGTTTCAGAGCGTATTGGTGACCCGCAACAATTGCTCAAAGTCTTCAATCATGCGATTTCATCACAACTTCGCGTCGCTATGCCGGGTATTGTTCAATCATTCGATGCCAATAAAGTCACTTGTGTTGTACAGCCAGCGATAAAAGGAACCTTGAGCGATAGCCAAGGACAGGTGCAGTCGGTGAATTTGCCCCTGCTAGTTGATGTACCGGTAATATTCCCGCGCGGGGGCGGTGTGACAATGACCTTCCCCATCAAAAGCGGTGACGAATGCCTGGTGATCTTTGCAGACAGATGCATTGATTTTTGGTGGCAAAATGGCGGAATACAAGAGGCGATTGACCCCAGACAGCATGATTTATCGGATGCCTTCGCTTTTATCGGCCCACAATCGCAAGCGAAAACGATAAGTAACATCAATCAGAATGCCATGCAGTTAAGAAGTGACGATGGCGCCACGTATTTTGAAGTAAACCCGACAACGCAAAAAATGAAAATTGTTGCTCCAAACGGGCTTGAGATCGTCACCCCAGATGCTATTTTTTCGGAGAGGGTGACCATTAAAGGATTACTCAGTTGGTTGGGCGGCATGGTCGGTTCAACGGCCTCAGGTGTGGCCGTAAAAATTAGCGGTGCGATTGAATTTTTGGGCACATTGACATCTAATGGCAAACGGATTGATGACACGCATACCCACAAAGGCGTCAAAGCCGGTGGGGAGAGTTCAGGTGAGGTAAATTAAATGAAAGAAAGTGTTAACATTTTTTTTGGCGGTTCTTATTTGCACAAACTAAAAATCGCATGGCGACTTCTGGGCGTGATTTTTTTATTAATTCTTAATGATGAGCCTTCTCTCAAGTTGGAAGACATCAAGGTAGTTGAGAAAAATAAAAAGCAACAGTAAAAAGGTTCTATTGATGCGTTATCGACGAGAAACAAATGGGGGCGATTACAGCTTTGGGCAAGGCGATAACACGTTTTTAACCAACAGCCCTGATGCTGTCGCCCTGGCGATTAAAACCCGTTTGTCCCTCTGGCAGGGACAATGGTTTTTAGACAGCGAAGAAGGGATGCCCTGGTTGCAATCGGTATTAGGTAAGCCTTATTTGGAGGCTTACGGTATGACCCTCAAACAGCGCATACTGGATACACAGGGCGTAACCACGTTAACCGATTTTACTGTCAGCCAAAATCCAACCACCCGAAAACTGAGTATCACCGCAAAAGTACAAACCCAATACGGCGAAACTTCCTTTATCCACGAGGCATAATGTTAAATCTTGATACGTTAGGGTTGTCAGCGAAAGTGACTGACGACGGCATTCGTGCGCCGGATTATCAGACCCTACTGATGCGATTAACCGATTTTTTTCATCAAATTTATGGGCAGGATGCGTATTTAACGCCGGATAGCAAAGACGGCCAGATGATAGCCATTTACGCTTTAGCCATCCATGATGCCAATAATGCGCTCATCGCCACCTACAACAGTTTTAGCCCGAGTACCAGTGAAGGCGCTTCCCTATCAAATAATGTCGCCATTAATGGTATTTCCCGTCATGCATCGGGTTATTCGAATGTCGATGTTGTATTAACGGGTCAGGTGGGTACGGTGATAAAAAATGGCCGTGTACGCGATAAAAACGGCAATATCTGGCGATTACCTGAAACCGTCATACTCGATACGCACGGCGAAGCGACGGTGACGGCGGTTTGTCTGGTTGCAGGGAGTGTTACTGCATTGTCCGAAGAAATTACCGAGATAGCCACACCCACGCGCGGCTGGCAGACGGTGAGCAATCCCAAATCCGCAACACAAGGCAGACCGATTGAGACGGATAATCAGTTACGGGAGCGGCAACGAAAATCGGTATCACTCCCTTCACGCACCGTACTGGAGGGTATACAGGGCGCAATTAGCCTGATATCCGGCGTAACAAGACAACGCGGTTTTGAAAATGACACCAGTAAAACGGATACAAACGGTATTACTCCGCATTCCATTGCGATGATAGTCGATGGGGGCGATGTCACCACGATTGCCAACGCAATCGCGCAAAAGAAAACCCCAGGGGCAGTCACTTATGGCGATACCGCCGTGACAGTGAAAGACCGTTACGACATGCCAATTACGATTCGGTTTTCGAGACCTAAAACGGTTGATGTGCATGTGGAAATTGACTTAACCGCCTTTTTAGGTTTTACCACGCTCACCGATGATAAAATCCGACGTAAAGTTGCAGACTATATCAACCAACAACTCATTGGCGACAATCTGTATCTGACCCGTCTTTATTCACCGGCAAATCTGCCCGCTGATGAAGAAGGGAAAACGTTTGATATTACAGCGATAAAAATCGGGCGAACAGAGGCGGATGTCAAAGAAGAAAATTTGATTGTGGCTTTTAATGAAGCCGTCAGTTGTCGTGAGAATAACGTCAAACTGGTGGTGACCTCATGAGCGATTACACCGAGTACATTACCCCGCAACATCGTCAAGCAGAAAAGTTTACGAAACATATTGCGCTGATGACGCGCGCGCTAAGTGATATTTCAGCCTTAGCCTCACAGCTTAATGGTTTTTTCAGTATTGATACGGCAACGGGTAAACAACTTGACGCGGTCGGCGAATGGATAGGCTTATCACGTTTTGTCAAAACGCCGATTAAAGGGGTTTATTTTTCACTGGACACCGAAAAAGTGGGCTTTGACCAAGGGAGCTGGAAACGACGCTTTGATGCCGACAGTGGTTTTACGGAACTGGATGATGAGACTTATCGCTTTATCCTGAGGGCAAAAATACGCGCGAATCACTGGGACGGTACAAGCGAAATGCTCTCAGAAATTTATCAGGGTGTAATCCCTGATGAAACGGTAAAAATATTTTTTATCGATAATCAGAATATGTCAATGGATGTGTACCTGACAGGCGGGGTGATACCGGAAGTGACAAAAGCGGTTATCAAACAGGGTTATCTCAATATCAAGCCCGAAGGCGTAAGACTCAACGCTTATACCGGTTCCGAAGGGGATAACGGTATTTTTGGATTTGATGTCAACAATCGTTATATCGACGGGTTTGATGTTGGAAGCTGGTCGGTAAAATTATAGGAATAATCATGGCAAAAAATGAAATATTACCGTTTGGTATAGCAGACGGGGCTAACGTGTTGCCGGCAGGGGAATATCAGAAATTCACCGCGCGCAATAATGGTTTTAGTGCAGGGGTGGCGCGTTCGCAGGAACTCAACACCGTCTGGCGTCAGGCATCGATGATTGCACATGTGGTGGCGCAATTCATCGCTGAAACCAATAACAGTGATGTACTTGACGACGGCAACGTTGACAAACTCAAAGCCGGACTCATCAGTGCCTTATCGAAAAACGTGAATAACACGGTACCCGCCGCCACAAAAACCGTGGCGGGAATAACGAAACTCAGCAGTGCGACGAATAGTGATGATGAAACACAGGCCGCAACGCCTAAAGCTGTCAAAATTGCTTATGACTTAGCGAAAACGGTGAGTATTGATGAAATCAATAAAAAATTCGATAAAGCAAGCGTATTACAAACGACGGGTGATGCTACTGATAAAGTGATAAGCCAAAAAGCCTGTGACAAAAATTATGCCAAGAAAAATTCAGAAGAAACCCTCAAAGTAGGTAGACTTAACGTTGAATCGCCCACAGGTGATACAATTTTTAATTTGGGGGGCACTAACGGTTCTAGCGGTGCTGAGTTTGCTTACGTCAGAAGTTCAAAAAGAACGCAAGTGCATGATACTGGTTCAAATACAATAGTTCTATTTCCGCAAAAGTCAGGAGAGCTTGCGCTAACCTCCGATGTTGATCAGAGGAGCGAAAAATACAGCAAATGATAAGAATAATGGATGGTGGAAATGTGGAGATACAGGGATGATATTTCAATGGGGTTTTGACGGAAGAGGTGGTTCAGCAACAGAGAAAACGGTTACACTTCCTTTTGCGTTCAAAACTGCATGTTTTAACGTTCAGATAACACCATCTTATGTAAACGGAAGCCCTGATGCTGCAATCTTATTAAAAGCAATTAGCAAAACATCATTTACCGCCTACAGAGTAAGCGAATCCAGTTATAATTTTTATTGGTATGCTATTGGGAAATAAACGTGATTAGTATCTAAATATCTTAAATGTGTTTGTTTGAAGCTGCTACGTCACTCTAATTTTCAGTAAACGTTGGCAGCTCATATCTCTATGTTGCTGAAATGTCTTATTTATAGCTAGAGATGCTAGAAAAAGGTAGAACTATTTCATCAGGTGTTAATACTCTATCATATTCTCTTTCTTTTATGAGAATATTTTTATCAACCTCATAACCTAGTAAATCTGATAAGATATATTTATTCATCAACCCACTCAGATATCCATCTTTATTACGAAAAGATTCTATAAATTGACAGTTATATTGAAGATTAGTAGATTTATACATAAATGGTATAAGATATTGTTCTATTCCTTTTTCGAATCCATGCCCGACATTAACAATCTCGCCATGGTCTGATGTATAAATTAAATTATAATCAATTTTTTTTTCGTTAATAACATTAAAGAGATCATTAACAATCCGATCAGTATGATGGATAGTTAAATCATATTTTTCTGCATTAGGTAATGAATTTTTGTCTATTTCATCATAGTTAATATATGGCATATGGTTGCCATGAAGATGAATAACGATGAAACGCTTTTGTTCATTATCTGATAGTACGGTTTCTAATATGCTGGGTAGCATATCATCTTTATAATTAGTTAATTTGATATAATCGCTTTTTAATGTGATAAAACCATACTTAGAATCGTGAGTTCCTTTAATCTTTTGAGATCCCAGCCAATAAGTTTTATATTCATTGTATCTAGCCATTTCCACTATCGATTTATTAATAAATAAATTATCTTCATTCTCTGGTGTATGAAATGCTAAGGTCATTGATACGGAATCTCGAGTTATCGGTCGCTGGAATGGACATTATTTACTATACAAGCATCTTCTGTAGAAAATATTTTTGCCATATTTGGTGTTGTATTTAAACGATAACCGTATGTGCTGTAACGTGAGAATAATGAGGATTCCCCCATAATCAATATAATATTTTTATTATCGTTGTTTCTCTTTGAGACTATGGAATTGTTTAGTTTTTCTATTTCTCGTGTATCTGAATATTTATTTTTAATAAATGGCGAGATAGATAAATAAGTTATATCGCCTAATATCAAAGGTATCTTGTGGTGTAAGAATGAGCCCAGCTCTTCTTTATTCTCTCTAATATCAGGAATTAACCTATGTTCATCTTTTATGTCAACAAGCGTTAATGCAATAGTTAAAAAAGAGAAAAGTAGCGTTATATATAAAAATGAACGATTACTACTTAAGTGTTTTTTTATTTTATTTAGAAAATAGAATAAGGCTATTGTTAAAATCAATGAAGGTAAAATTAACTGTAAAAATAACCCATATAGCATCAATAATACTTCTTTTATGTTGGTCTCAAGCATTGATTGAAGTACGGATATTGTTATATTCCGATTAGAATAGAACGAATAAATAATTTTTAAACTAATTAAAAATAAAAGAAATATTCCGATGAGCTTTTTTATTTTGCTATTATTAATAATTAATACAAAGGTTATTAAGAGAATAGTAAAAGTAGATACATGAGGGACTCTAGAATCTTCTTCAAAAACAAGAATATTCAGAAGTATCGATACTAAAAATATTAATAGCAAAATTATATAGTTAAGATTATTTTTTTTCATATATTTCAATTTTTATAATAACAAATTAGCCCCATCACAGGGGCATCATATTAGCAGCGTTGACGGAAGTTGTTAACCATTAGTTGTTGGTTGCGTGTAAGTGGCTTTGTGAGAGATAGCGGTTTTGTTCTAAGCATTAGGGCGAAGATAGCACGTGAAGGGTGGAAAATAAATTTGTACATATATGTGTATATATGAATAAATTAAGATAAATATATGTTAGTTAAATTATTGATTAATAGATTAAATTATTATTTAATAATTTATTTGAAGGATTAACTAATCAAAATGAAGCCGGTAGTCCGATTCCTGGTGTGGCAAATTGTTGGACAACCGCCGGTAATCGGATTTGGTTTTTTTATTTAAGACCGAATGCCAAGTGGTCAAATGGTGACCCTGTCACGGCTAAAGATTTTGTTTATAGCTGGCGTCGCTTGGTTGATCCAGTAAATAATTCACCATTTGCTTACTTTGCCACCCTGGCAGGTATCAAGAATGCGCAAAAAATTATTAATAATGAACTACCAATTGAAAAGTTAGGTGTTGAAGCTATTGATAATCATACTTTAAAGGTCACTTTAGAGCAGCCGGAACCCTATTTTCTAAATTTAACTAACCATTTTAGTTTCTTTCCGGTTAATCAGAAAATAATCGCCAGATATGGCCAAAATTGGGTCGCACCAACAAACTTAGTTGGCAATGGTGCTTTTATGTTATCTGAGCGTATTGCTGGCGAAAAAATTGTTTTGCAACCTAACCGACATTATTGGGATCATAAAAATACAATTTTAACTAAAGTAACTTTTGTACCGATTAAACAGAGAGCTCGCGCATGGCAAAGTTATTTTGCAGGTGATGTTGTCGAAACAGAATTTTTGCCTGAGCATTTAGATAGCAAATTATTGCAGCAAATACCTGATGAGTTTTATTTGGCCGAGCAATTAGCAACTTATTACTAACCTGAGTTCGGGATAAGCATTATCAATTATACTTGAAGATACGTACCTGCAACAGGTATCTTTGGTTTAGATGGCATTAAACAATATGCAACCAGTCCGCCTAATAAATTCACTACAAAGTTAGCCGGAGAGCGATGTCGCGTATGCTCTATTTGACAAAGATTTTTTAACTCATCAAATACCGTTTCAATGACAGAACGATGACGCAAGATGGCTTTGTCGAAACAAGTCTGTTTAATAGGCTTCATTTTCTTCTTGATATTCGTTATAAGGCTAATTCCCATCGTTTTGAGTTGCTGTTTCAGTGAAGCCGATAAATACCCTTTATCTGCGTACAAACAACCAGAAAGATCCTTTGTCAGCTCAGGCAATGGTTTCCGATCATCGGTGTTTCCTGGTGTGAGTCGAAAACTGAGTATTTCCCCCAAATGATTGATAATTACATGAAGCTTGAAACCAAAGAACCAACCTGTTGAATTTTTTCCCCGTTCAGCTATCCCATTGAAGACTTTATGTCTGCGGATCCGTAAGTTATCACACACCGCTATCGGAGTAGAATCGGCAACCGATAGCCCCGTGCATTTTCCCTTAATTGACTCAAACAGTGCCGTTAACGCTAAGGCACTACGCGGAAGTAACTCTACACAGCGTGAATAGGATGGCAAGTTAGGAAATTCCTTCCGGAGATATAAGCGGACATAATAGAGATAAAATACCTTGAATTGCCTGAATCGGAGTTGATGAAACAACACAACCAGTGTCATCATTTCCGCCAACGAAAGCTGAGTAGACCGTCTACGACGCTTAGTACCGTTAGTCAGCAAATATTCATGCATTTTTGGCTCGAAGTCTTTGCAAAAATCATCCATCAGGCAATAAAGTTCAGTAAGATTTTCCATAATTGTTTAACAATGCTCTACTCTTTAACCAGACTGTTAGAGTATTTTAACAAAACAGGCTCATTCAACTATTTGAATATCAAGACTTTCTCTTTATTTCTTATCCCGAACTCAGGTTATTACTATGTTTTTAATACGCAAAAGCCACCAACTAATGATAGCCGAGTTAGAAGAGCATTATCAGTATCAATTAATAGAGAAGTTATCACGAATAAAATATTAGCTGATGGCGAGAAAGCCGCTTATCGTTTTATACCCGATATCATTGCTGATTTTACCTCGGAAAGAGGTTTTTATGATGGCTATGGCCAAAAAGAGTTAGATGAGCAAGCTAGAGTTCTATTGCATTTAGCGGGATTTAGTAGCCATAATCCGTTAAAGCTTTCTCTGGTGTACAATAATTCAGAAAATAATAAAAAGGTGGCTACTGCTATCGCCTCTATGTGGAAAAGAAAATTAGGTGCTGAGATAACTTTGATTAATCAGCAATGGAAAACTTACACTGAAAGTCGTAATGCAGCTCATTTTAATGTGCTGGGTGCTGCTAGAGTTGCTGAATATAATGAGCCATCGAGTTTTTTAAATGTCATGACATCTTCCAACGCTGGTAATTGGGCCAAATTCAAAAATAATGACTATGACGAAATGGTTGCATCAGCCATGATGGAAAAAAATAGTAAAAATCGTAATCGATTTTATAATCGAGCAGAAAAAATGTTGTTAACTCAATCGCCTATTGCACCAATATACTATTACAGTCGCGGCTATTTAATTAAATCTTGGTTAAAGGGCTATCCAGTCAACAATCCAAAAAGTGTAAGTTATAGTCATACCCTTTATGTTATTAAACATTAATTCAATGCTAAATTAGCCTCCATAATGCAGGGCAGTGATGAAATTATGCCCTGAATATCATCTAGTGTGCAAAATTGTAAATTAAACAACTAGAATCGATAACCTAAACCAATATTAAATCCATTCACTGTGGGATTTGACAGATAGTCATCCTTATTTGCTCCTTCATAGCCTAAATAGAGGCTTAGCATGTTGACTGGGTTGATTTTTATGCCGACTCCCCAACTAAGGCCTGTGTTATGCTTCATTTAATTCAGCGTTATATTATCGAATTTTTCTCGATGTTTTAGGGTAAAACGAGCAAATCCGATAGTGCCATATAAAGTTAAGTAATCATTGAAACGATAACTGGGGCCGGTTTGTAAGCTGAGGTAATCGATGTTCACTTTATGTTTAACTGGTTGATAGGAATAATTGTAACTACGCCAATATTGATTGCCTTTATTCCAGCTTATCGACATTAATACTCCCCAATGGTTATCTATTTGGTAGTCATAATTAATATTTAGACCAGTAAGCGAATTACCATGATAATAGAGATTAGAGTAGCCTAGACTGAATGTTTGCGATTGAGGTGAAGCTGAAAATCCTATTGCTGAAAAAAATAAATTAGTTATTAATGTAAAAATAACGGTTTTTTTCATAACTGTCTCTAGTTTATGTTTTGTATGATAAATTATTTTAATCATTTTTCACTTGTTATCAACTTTTTATTAATTTGTTTTTAATTTTAATTCATTGAATTAAAATGCATTATTAATTATTTTTAATTTTATTATTTTTTATAATGAATAATGGTATATAAAACCGCTTAGTAACATGAAAAATAAAATATCAAACGCAATTAATCCTATAACAATCGAGTAAGAAAGCTTTAATTAAGCAGAAATACGACTATTTTTAAAAGGAAAAGAACAAAAATTGACCGTAATAGTGGGATATTTGTTGTGGCTATTTATGGCTCAATAATTCAGGGCTCTGAACCTGTGCATGCTTACCAATTAGATGGAGAAGGTGGATTTATTGCTATCGATGTTAATGCGGAAGCGACACCACAAATGCCATTTTGGCTTCACTATGATTATAGAAATAAAGCCAGTTATCAATGGATAAAGCATTCTGGATTATTCAATTCAACCATCAAAGATGGACTAACAGGAAATATTAATCGGTTGCGTATAATAAGAACTGGTGAGGGTACATTGGTTAATTTACAAACGATTAATAAAAATATTGGTGACCGGCCTGAACAGCTAGTTGCCTTTCGTATTTATATTAATAATCAGATAATTATTTCTAGTCGACATCGCAAAGTTAAATCTCTTGAGCCTGTTATTGACGATCTTAATCATCATGTTGGCGCAAAAACGAGCGGAGAATGGTTAGTCGAAGTTGCTGATTCGATTAACGATGAAGTGAGTGATTTTACGATATTTTGCATGATCGTTTAATTAAAATGGAAGAAAAGATCTTAACTGAAGAGATCCCTGAACGAGGAAAATTAGCGTTATTAAGAAGACAGATTATTATTGTGCGCCGCTATATTCTACTCAACGAGATGTTTTTGCTCGTTTAGCGACAGAAAAATTTTTATGGGTGAGCGATGATGATCGCCACCGCATGCAGGAAAATGCCGAAAGGCTTGGGCGCTGTATTGATGAATTAGATGGTTTTGTTGCTCGTACCGCTGTAATTACCGATGAAATTAATGCGTTGATATCAGAGGCAACAAATAAACGGATTTATATTATGTCAATGTTAGCGATTGTCTTTCTTCCATCAACCTTTTTAACCGGATTATTTGGGGTTAACCTCAATGGTATACCTGGTAGTGAATTTAAATTTGCATTTAGTGTTTTTTGTTTATTATTAAGCTGCTTAATTAGTTTTGTTATCTGGTGGTTAAAAAGAGGGAAGTGGCTATAAAATAAAACATTTTCCAATATGAAATTTCCAGTTATTTAGTTTAGCAAAAAATAAATTGAGCTATATCAAGAAGTTTTAACCTTAACTAGGGCAGAATTGATTTTGCAGGTGAATGCAACGTTAAGCGATGAACGTTGTGCTCCATAATTGTAGTTTTTCTCATATTGAGTTCTTATACAGAATAATTGACTACTATCAGCCGATGTTTAATACATCGGCTTTTTTTTATTTTATTTCAACTATATTAACCTGATCTGAGGGAGAATTATCTTGGTGGGTGTTGATGATGGGAAACGTTTCTTTATCAAATGCTAAATCGCCACCATTAATAATGTTGCTGGTATGATTAATTTGTTTGAAATTGAATAGGTTGCTATCGCATAAATGCGAAGGAACAATATTTTGCATCGCTTGAAACATAGTCTCAATTCGTCCTGGGTACTGTTTATCCCATTCTCTTAGCATATTGCCGATAACTTGCCGTTGTAAATTGGGTTGGGAACCACAAAGATTGCAAGGAATAATTGGAAATGCTTTAATTTTTGCGTAGTTGGCAATATCTTTTTCCCTGCAATAAGCTAAGCAACTGTCTTGAACAGTATATTTATGGAGCAACGTTATGATACGACTCATCCCATTCTTGGTTCTTTCTGAGAATCGCATTCAGGATAGTCAGCAGTTTGCGCATACAGGCAACCAGCGCCACTTTTTTGGCTTTTCCTGCTGCAACCAGCCGTGTGTAAAATGCTTTTATCACCGGATTGAAACGAGTTGCAACCAGTGCAGCCATGTACAAAGAGGTTCGAACTCCGGCCCGACCGCCAAAAATGGTTCGTCGGCCACGCATGGTTCCCGAGTCTCTATTAACAGGAGCTACCCCAACCAGTGCACTGATCTCCCTGCGCGAGAGTTTCCCTAACTCAGGGACTTCTGCCAGCAATGTAGCAGCAGTCATCATACCAATGCCTTTGATAGTACTTAGCCGCTCTGCAAGCTCGTTGAAATGATCCGTAATATGCTTATGCATATCCTCGTCAATCCGTTTAAGTTCATTTTCTAGTGCATTGATGATGTTACTGATGCTTTTTCTGTTTTGCGGGTGAGATGGATGCATCCGGTTTCTTTCAGCTACAAGCATTGCAATCAGCTGGCGTCTGCGCACCACCATAGCAGCAAGAATCTGACGCTCTGCATCAGGAATAGCCTGGATAAAACGTGACCGCTCAGGATGGCGGTTAATGACATCAGCCATCTGAGCTAAAACTCTGGCATCTATTCTATCAGTCTTTGCCAGATAGCCCATGGATCGAGCAAAGTCTCTGGCTTGCCTGGGATTGATAACGGCAACATCAAAACCTTCAGCCTGAAGAGCGCATGCAATCGCTGCCTCGAGACCACCTGTAGCTTCCATCAGAATCAAGGCTATGTTGTTCTTTTTCAGTTGATAAATGATGGTATCGAACCCGTCAGGGTTATTGCTGACTCTGAACTGCTCAATGTTATTGGTGCCTGCAATATCCAATGAAGCTTTAGAAACATCAATTCCTACACAAATTGGATTTAGCTGACTCATATTACCCATCCTTGCAAATACGTTATGAATTACGGACAACTGTTCGGGTTTCAGATGAGTGGCTAAGTGTATGCATCATTCGCTTTGCTACGGGCTATAAACCCCAGGGACAATCGGATTACATACACCTTGCCAAATCTAATCGCTATTATTATAACCAAATTTCAAGATACAAGGGACAATCGGATTACATACACCTTGCCAAATCTAATCGCTATTATTATAACCAAATTTCAAGATACAAGGGACGAATAACGATATGTTTACCATCGTCACTCATTAGCTTAGTGGGCATCCCTTTGAGTTTGCCACCATAAAACATATTGAGAAATACAGTTTGTAAAATATCATCGCGGTGGTGGCCTAACGCAATTTTAGTGGCTCCTAGTTCGCTGGCAGTCCGGTATAAAATACCGCGACGCAGACGAGAGCATAGTGAGCAGGTAGTTTTTCCTGCCGGAATTTTCTCCTTCACAATACCGTAGGTATTTTCTTCAACTATTTGGTATTCAATACCGAGTTTGTTGAGATAGGATGGCAAAATGTCGGCAGGGAAACCTGGTTGTTTTTGGTCAAGGTTGACGGCAAATAAAGTAAAATTTACTGGTGCACTTTTTTGTAAATTTTGTAATATTGATAATAGGGTGTAACTATCTTTGCCGCCAGAAAGGCAAACCATAATGCGATCATTTTCTTCAATCATATTGAAATCAGCGATCGCCTGGCCAACGTTACGACGTAACTTTTTTTGTAGTTTATTAAAGTTATATTGTTCTTTTTGTTGATTCATATTTATTACTAATGTATTAAAGGTAATCGATTTTATTATCAAAAGAATGATTTTTAAATCCACAGCGATAAGAAAATGTGACCAGTTTAGGCTAGTTTAAAGCAAAAGAAAACTTTTGCTGGTTATTTTAGTTTTACCCCACATACTGGCAATCAACGCTTCGATTATCTTACCATTGTGATGATTAGTTTATATTTAGGAGTATAAATGAACGGATTGGCATATCTATTAATATCGATTGTGGCTGAAGTGATTGCAACCACATCATTAAAGGCTTCCGATGGTTTTACCCGTTTGTTGCCATCGATTATTGTTGTTATTGGTTATAGCATTTCATTTTTTGGTTTATCACAAGTAGTCAAAATGATGCCATTAGGCATTGCCTATGCTATTTGGTCTGGTTTAGGGATCGTGCTGGTGTCTGTGGCAGCGTTGTTCCTTTATCAGCAAAAATTAGATTGGACCGCCATTTTAGGTATTTTGTTGATTATTTCTGGAGTTTTAGTTATTAATCTGGTTTCTAAAAGTAGTGTTCATTGATAATCATTAAAGGAGCATTAGTTAATGATCTTTTAACTCTAATACTTATTTAGCTATTTGACTATTTTCAGCTGAAAACCTGCACTATTTTCATCAAATTGCCATAGTGAAAGCTGGACTGATAACTATTAGTCCAGCTCAAATTGTCTTAATGACTATTTTTTTAAACCATAAAAATTGGCTTAACAAGACAATTATTGCCACCAAGAAATAAGCAATAAAAATAATTAATAACCATACGGGCATTTCAATATTCAAAAATGACCATTGTTTTTGGCTACAGTCACCGTAGGCTTCAAAAACAGTCGGTAACCAGCGGTTAAGTGGCAGCCATGAAGGAAAGTTAACGACAAAATCACATGAATCAAAAGGAGAGGGATAGAGTTGTAGTCGGGTATGTTCCAAGGTTAATTTCAATCCTTCCCAGCTACTATATAACCATAAAATTAGTGCTACTAAGCGAAAAGCACTTTTTGGTGCCATGGCAGCAATTAAACCTGCCGCTAAGATAGCAAATATCGCTATCCGTTCGTAAATGCATAATACGCAGGGTCTAAGTCCCATACCGTGTTGAAAATAAAGTGCAATAATTTCTAACATACAGGCGCTAGTAGCTAGTAGCAACCAAGCTTTTCTGGTTTGAGAGTATGAGTAAAAAAATTTAAACATGTTCATTCTATTCCATTATCTCGATAAGTTAGTTAGGCAAGCATATGATCTTATTTTGTTTACGACAAAAAAAACAGCTAATTTAAATTAGCTAATAAGATAGGATAATGAATTAAATTGTTAAAATGAATTTTCTATTTAGCCGATAGTTTTTGCTTAAAATGACAGGGGAATGCTATTATTTTCAAATAAATAATAGCATTATTAATAAAAAGTTATTTGGCTATATTTATCAAGCCTAATGAAGCGAACCACTCTGTTACCGGGATCAACCATAGTTCTACGGCTAGTAAACCGACTAGCGTCATAACAATAGTATAAGGTAAAGCCATGATAACCATTCGACCATATGAAAGGCGGATAAGTGGTGAAAGCGCTGAAGTTAATAAAAACAGAAAAGCGGCTTGACCGTTTGGCGTTGCGACTGAAGGTAAATTAGTCCCCGTATTAATGGCAACTGCCAGATATTCATATTGTTGACGTGATATTAATCCCGCTTTTAACGCACTCATCGCTTCATTTATATAGACAGTGCCAACAAAAACATTATCTGAAATGGCAGAAAGTAACCCATTGAATAAATAAAATAAAACAAGTTGCGATGATTCTGAAGACTGTAATACAAATTGAATAAATGGCGTAAAAAGGTGTTGATCGATAATGACTGCCACAATTGAGAAAAATACTGTTAATAAGGCGGTAAAGGGTAAAGCTTCTTCAAATGCTTTGCCAATGGTGTGCTCATCAGTTATGCCGCAAAATGAGGTTATTAAGATTATTACAGATAAACCAATTAAGCCGACTTCTGCAAGATGGAAAGCTAAAGCAATAATTAACCAAACGCCTACTAATGCTTGCGTTATTAGTTGCAATTTTTCTCGCCGATCTCGTTTTCTGCTGGCTTTTTTATCGTGGATTTGCAGAATATGGCGGACACTTTCAGGTAATTCAGCGCCGTAACCAAATAATTTAAAACGTTCGACGCAATAGCAAATAATTAAGCCACAAATAAATACCGGCAACGTCACCGGGATCATATGTAAGAAAAAATTACTAAAGTTCCAGCCAACATATTTAGCAATAATTAAATTTTGGGGCTCACCAACCATTGTCATTACGCCACCTAATGCAGTGCCAATGCCGGCGTGCATCATTAGACTACGTAAAAAAGGCCGAAATTGTTCAAGGATCTGGCCCTTTTCGGTCATGTCAGCGTTATTCTCCGGCGCAAGAAGCTCTTTCTGGCTGGATACATAGCTATGATAAATAGAATAAAAACCAATGGCTACACTTATCACAACGGCAATAACTGTTAGTGCGTCTAAAAAGGCCGAAAGGAAAGCGCTTGCTAAACAGAAAGCCAGTGAGAGTACACGTTTAGAATGAATTGACAGTAATAATTTTGTGAAAACAAATAATAGCAATTGTTTCATGAAGTAAATACCTGCAACCATAAAAATCAATAGCAGTATTACTTCAATGTTATTGGCAATTTCATGACTTACTTGTTGTGGTGAAGTCATCCCAATTATTACCGCTTCAATAGCAAGTAATCCGCCAGGCTGTAGTGGATAGCATTTTAGCGCCATGGCAAGGGTAAAAATAAATTCAGCAATCAATAACCAACCGGCAATAAAAGGGTTAACCAAAAAAAAGCACAGCGGGTTGATTATCAAGAAGAAAATAATGGTCAATTTGTACCATTCAGGGGAATTACCAAGGAAATTTTTTAACATAATTTGTCTGATATTTATATTCATTATTACTTGCTTTCCTTCACTAGTATATAAGTAAAATTGGCTAACGTAGCATACTACGTTTTTTATACCAGAAATTAAAAGAACGATTTCCTAATTAACGACAAATTGCATTAAGTCTTTATGGTCAGATTAGTATTTCTTAATAACTCGGCTACCTCAAACTTTTTCATTCTGATATTATCTCGTTTTATTAATTGCAAAAATTTGTTTTAGGTAGATAAAAATATGATTATTAGAGCGCAAAGTCCGGCTAATTTTGCAGAAGAGTATATTGTTGAAAGTATTTGGAATAACCATTTTCCTCCGGGTTCAATTTTACCCGCTGAACGTGAGCTATCGGAGTTAATTGGGGTAACGAGAACAACATTACGAGAAGTTTTACAGCGGCTTGCCAGAGACGGTTGGCTAACTATTCAGCATGGAAAACCAACTAAAGTAAACAATTTTTGGGAAACCTCAGGACTTAATATTTTAGAAACCCTGGCGCGGTTAGATCACAGTGGAGCACCTAAACTGATTGAAGATTTGTTATCAGTTAGAACCAATATTTCAGCTATTTTTATTCGAACTGCCTTTCGTAAAAGTAAATCAAAATCACTAGAGATATTATCAATAAGAGAGAATATAAAAGATTGTTCTGAAGCATTTAGTACCGTTGATTATAATATTTTTCGTGGACTCGCATTTGTCTCTGGTAATCCTATCTATGGCTTGATCCTAAATGGTTTGAAAGGATTATATACCCGTGTTGGCCGTTACTATTTTTCTGATCCTAAGGCGCGTCAGCTTGCTTGCCGTTTCTACCATGATTTAGCCAAAATATGTGAACAAGAAAACAATGATCTGGTGTTAGATCGGGTTCGTAGTTATGGCAAAGATAGTGGCAATATTTGGCGTGAGATGAAAGATAAAGACAATATGATAAATAATTTGTCTGAATTACGTTAAACTCGTTGCATAGTTAATGCGCTATCAGCCTATTTTTATTCCCTCATCAAAAGTGAGGGCGTTAATTGAGATAGTGGCTATTAGTGTAAAATACTAATAAATTTTAACAATCTTGCTTATTATTTCTGCATAAAAATCGCAAAGCTATAACATTACGTCTTGCATCTTGATGCTACGCACACCTAAGGTTAATGACATGCGGGCAGGTTTTTCACCTGCTGGTTGCATTGGTTGGCTAATATGGGCTGTTTCTAAACATAGCATTTTTTTGTAACCATCGCTGGTCATATCTTTTATGGTACTGGATAGTTCAGCGCCCGGATTCCAACATACTATGTCGCTATGATGGTAATGTTGTATTTCTAAAATACGTTGCCAATTTTTATCATACACCAAATTACAATCATCGGATTCAGTATAAATACGATCAGTTCGTGTGGTTATATAAGTTTTTGTCTCTTCTGTGTAAACATCACGATCAGCTACTTTATCAATATAATGTTTGCCTAGTACCATAATATTCAAATTCAATTTCACAGGTCGCTGCTAATTTTAAGCGCATTATTAAGGTAAATTCATGTGGCCATATCTTTTTTGTTATTTCATTATCAGAAAGTGTTAGGGTAAGGATCACACTATCTGTAAGCTCACTATGCGCTGTCAATTGCCATTCCTGTAAACGAGCAAAACCATGACTTGGTTGAGAGACCAGGCCAAACCATGGCTAGCAGATAGGAATTCCGCTGCGAATAGCGGTATTTTTTCGGAATAGACTATTTTTACTCAGCCATAAATAGGCTTTATCTCCCTCGGGCTGCCAGCTAAGTAGCTGTGCTCCTTGCAGACTGACTGCGGCACTCACTTTAGGATGAGAAACAATAATGACTGGAATTTCATCAAGCTGTCGAAGTGTAATATAGGATGAAATTGTTTCTTTTACAGGTAAGCTAAACAGCGTCGTGTCATTCATCATTCTCGTCCTTTTTATATTTTTATGATTAGAAATTAGCTAGTTTAAAAATATCGTTGGATTATATGCCAGAATGAAAAAAGCCGCCATTAATGGCGGCTTGAAGCGAATAATTACGCTATTTATTTAGCAATATGAGCAATTAAATCTAAAACTTTATTTGAATAACCGGTTTCATTATCGTACCAGGCTACTAATTTTACAAAACTGTCGTTTAAGGCAATACCCGCTTTAGCATCAAAAATTGATGTTAGTTTGTCGCCATTAAAGTCTGTGGAAACGACATCATCTTCGGTGTAACCAAGAATGCCTTTTAATTCACCATTTGCTGCCTGTTGGATCGCCTGGCAAATTTCTTTATAAGTGGCAGGTTTATTCAAACGAACGGTTAAGTCAACAACTGAGACATTCGGGGTTGGAACACGGAAAGCCATACCGGTTAATTTGCCGTTCAATTCAGGAATAACCTTACCAACAGCTTTAGCGGCGCCGGTTGATGAAGGAATGATGTTTTGTGAAGCACCACGTCCACCACGCCAATCTTTAGCTGAAGGTCCGTCAACGGTTTTTTGCGTGGCAGTCGTTGCATGAACGGTGGTCATCAGACCTTCAATGATACCAAATTTATCATTGATAACTTTCGCTAATGGGGCTAGGCAGTTTGTGGTACAAGAGGCATTAGAAACAATATCTTGACCACTATAGGTGCTATGATTAACGCCCATTACAAACATCGGGGTATCATCTTTAGAAGGACCAGTTAAAACGACTTTTTTAGCGCCCGCCGCAATATGTTTGCGTGCTGTTTCATCAGTTAAGAAAATACCTGTTGCTTCTGCAACCACATCGACACCAACTTCATTCCATTTCAAGTTAGCAGGATCTTTCTCTGCCGTGCAGCGAATAGTTTTACCATTAACCACTAGATGACCATCTTTAACTTCGACAGTACCGTTGAAGCGGCCGTGGGTTGAGTCATATTTCAGCATATAGGCCATATAATTGGCATCTAATAAATCATTGATTGCTACGATTTCGATATCTTTACGCTCTTGGGCAGCACGAAAAACAATACGGCCAATACGACCGAAACCATTAATACCTACTTTGATAGTCATAGTATTTCCACCAGCTATATTTTATTTAATTTAAAAGAATTCAATATTGTTTCTATCGTTACCAAAACCTTGTTGGCAAACATACAAAAGGTGCTTTATATGTCAATTTTTCTGGTAATTGACACGATTCCGCTTGACGGATAGCAAGCTAAGGTCAATGTTTTGATTCACTATTATCGTTCTGGATAAAGAGATTTAAAGTGAATATTGCTAATATATGTGAATTATATCACAAATCCGACTAGAAAGACCCGGTTTATCGGGTTAAAAATAATTGAGATGGTTTAGTGTTAACTTTTGGTCATCATATGAATATAATTACTTTTACTAGAAAATAAGGAAAGCTTTCTTATGACTGAAAAAGAACATAAACGCATTAAGTCAAATAAACTTAATAAAATGCAACATCATGTCACGCAAGAAGCCGGAACCGAGCCACCTTTTTCAGGTAAATTACTACATAATCAACGAGAAGGTATTTATTACTGTCTCTGTTGCTATGCGCCGCTTTTTCTATCACAAACAAAATTTGATACTGGCTGTGGCTGGCCAAGTTTTTATCAACCAATTAATGATCAAGCCGTCAGTTATATTGATGATTTTTCCCACGGTATGCAGCGGATAGAAGTGCGTTGCCGTCACTGTAACGCACATTTAGGCCATGTTTTTGCCGATGGCCCACAACCGACTGGGCAACGTTATTGTATTAATTCTGTTGCATTAAGTTTTACTGATCAACAATCTGGCGAAGTAACTGAGGGTTAAGTAAGGTTTACACGACGATAAAAAAGAGAAGGGAAGAAATATGGAGCTTAATGATCTGGTTAATTTAATGATAGTCGATATTTATCAACGATTGCTGACTGCCGTTGAGTTGGGCAAGTGGCCTGATGGTGTTGTGTTAACGCTCGAGCAAAAAGAAAATAGTCTGCAAGCTATTATGCTTTGGCAGGCTAGACATAACCATGATGCTCAGCATATGACGGTGGGCACCGATGGGAATATCATTTTGAAAACAAAAGATGAGCTAAAGCGATTGTTTGATAGTGAACAGCAGCAATAAGCAAAATTTATTCAATGTTAATAATAGATTGCAGCTCCTTAGCTAAGTGCATTAGTTACAATCATAGATTGCGTCAGCAAATCAGAAGATGTTATTAATTTAGCACCAGCTAATACCATTTCTTGTAATGCGTTATGACTATCTTCTGGATGAAGATTAACGCCCCTACAACCATCTTGAATAACCGTTACTTGATAACCTAGTTGCACTGCATCAAGGACGGTAAATTTTACACAGTAATCTGTTGCTAACCCCATAATATATAGATGTTTGATTTTATTTTCTGTTAGCCAACGATCTAACTTACACGAGTTTCGCACAGGCATATAAAATTCTAGAAATGGCTTAAAAGCAATGATCAATCTGCAAGTTACTAAAACACATGAATTTTCTTAAATTATAATAAGTTGTATTTGATTTATAAGGTTTTATCTATTTATATATTATGCTGAATTAAACTTAAAAATAGCGCGTTTTTTTATTGGTGCGAAACTCGTGACTTAGTTGCATGTTGATGATCATTATCAAAAAAAAACACTATAACTATCGATTGTGGCATTGATCCCTTTTTGAAAAGTTGCTTGAATGGCTGACTGATTAAGTGCTGGATGGAATTGTGCTCCTTTCTGATGTTGCACACGGTGAACTGGCCACCAAATTTGGCGTAGGCCATTAAGATTCCCCTCGGTGCCTACCTGAGTTCCTGAGTTGACAGCAAAACTTAAGTGATCAGCAGGATGCCAGTCCTGGCTGGCAATAACAACGATATTTTGTTGCTGGCAGTAGGTGATAACATTATTAGCTGTACCAATAACGCTTTCACTATCTAATACTTCTAGGGCGCCCGCTTTACAAAAGTCATTTTGCAGATCGACCAGCAATAATGCAGTATTAGTCATTATGTCGTCCTTAATAATTGTCACTATAGCTAAGTTCACCGCGCAAATTTTTTTGCATCAGCGTACGAATATCATTTGAAGATAAAGATTGACTAAGTAAATAATGAAGCTTGGTAAGGGTTGCCTCAAAAGTCATGTCATAACCACTAATAACACCAACTTTGGCTAATGCGTGCCCGGTTGCATACCCATTCATGTTAACTCGTCCAGAGAGGCATTGTGTCAAATTAATGACGATAATATCGTGTTGACAGGCCTTTTCAAGGCATTTTAACAACTCAGTTTGTGAGGCGCATTACCAACACCGTAAGAACGGAGAATGAGTGCTTTGGTGGGTTGCAATAAGATGTTTTCGATACTTTGTACTGAAATCCCAGGATAAATAGTAACAACCCCAATGGGTTGAGGGGTGATTTTATGGCTGCTGAAATTGCCGTCATTTTTTGGCAATGGACAGCTTTGTAAACAACGGATATGAATACCCGCATCAATCAATGGTGGACAATTAGGAGAAGTAAAGGCATCAAAACCATCAGCATGTGATTTGACGGTCCGGTTACCTCTAAATAATTTGTTATTAAAAAACAGCGTCACTTCATTGATAGGGTAATTTGCCGCCAAGTACAAGGCATTAAGAAGATTAGTTTGGCCATCTGATCTTAACGCTTCCAGCGGTATTTGTGACCCTGTCACGATAATCGGTTTATCTAGGTTATCAAACATAAATGAGAGTGCAGAGGCGGTAAATGCCATCGTATCAGTACCATGTAGAATAACAAAACTATCATAGTTTTCATAATTATCACTAATATAATCCGCAATGCACTGCCAATCTTGTGGTGTCATATTAGCGGAATCAATTAAAGGATTATGTTCACGAATAGTGAAATTTGGCATTTCAGCGCGATGAAATTCTGGCATGCTGCTCAGTTGTTTTTGTAGATGGCCGGAGGCTGGCACGTATCCATGGGTTGAATATTGCATGCCAATAGTGCCGCCTGTGTAAACCACATAGATGGATTTTTTTCCATTCTCTTTACCTAACGATATGAATAAGTGAAAATTGATAAATTTAAAGAATTATAAAGTAGTTAGCTAATAAAATCTGTGGGATATTAAATATTAATATAAAATAAAGCGCCCATATGCAGGGCGCTAGAGTTGAACAATGATGGCTATTTATTAATAAACTTCACCACAATTTAAACAAAATGCGTAGCGATTTTGTGGATCATTCATATGCTGGTAAAATTTGATTTGCTGCTGCAGGTCGTTAGTCATTTTTTGCGGAAGTAACAATTGCAGTGTATTGGGCATGATTGCCTCAGCGCTTGAAGTTAATTCAAGTATTAATTGATCAATAAAAGAACGTTCAGGCTGCATCCAGTCAAGCGATGGCGTAGTGACTTTAGCTAACTCAGCCGCTTTATTTACAGCATCGTCAAAATCACCCAGTTTATCAACCAAACCGTTTTGTAGCGCGTTTGAACCTACCCACACCCGACCTTGAGCGATTTTATCTATCTCTGCCGGTGTTTTATGGCGCGCCTGAGCAACATATTTTAGAAAGGTGTTATAGCCATTTTCTATGGTGATTTGCATCATGTCAGAAAATTGTTTATTAATCCCTTTTGTAGCTGAGATATCCGCTAATGGCGTGGTAGAGACCCCGTCAGTATAAACGCCAATTGTATCTAAGCTTTTTTCAAAGGTATTTATCACACCAAAAATACCAATTGAACCGGTCAGGGTTGTTGGACTGGCAAAAATATAATTGGCCGGTGTTGAAATCCAATAACCTCCTGATGCTGCCATTCCTCCCATCGAAACTACAATAGGTTTATTGGCCTCGCGGACAGCGACAAGCTCATTCCTTATCGCTTCTGAAGCGGTAACACTGCCACCAGGACTATTAACACGTAATACAATCGCTTTAATATCAGGGTTAAGTCTTGATTTACGTATTTGCGCTACCGTTGTTTCGCTGCCAACCATGCCAGGCTCTTGTGGTCCATCTATAATGGCGCCTTGGGCAATTATCACAGCGATATTTCCAGCTTGCTCATCGGATTCTTTTTGTCGCATTAGCTGATTTTGCTGGGGTTGTTCATTGGCATAATCATAGATACTGATGTAATTAAAATGTTGCTCTTTATCATTCCAGCCAAATTTTTTGCTTAACTCTTTCTCCATAACTGCGCCGGTAAATATATGATCAATGAGTTTTTGTTTAACCGCATATTGCGCACTATCACCATTGACGCTTTTCATTTCTTCAATCAATTTATCAGCACCAGGGAAGATATTTTCTGGCGTCATTTGTCGGTTTTGCGCCACGGTTGATAAATAATGTTGCCATAGTGAACCAATCCAGACTTTATCGGCTTCACGTGCTTCAGGTGACATATTGTCACGAATAAATGGCTCTACTGCTGATTTATAGGTGCCAACACGGAAAATATGGCTATTGACTTTTAGGTTATCCAGTAGCGTCTTATAAAAGAGTTTATTGGTTGAAAAACCGTAAATTCCGACATGACCCTGTTGTGACATATAGATATGATTGGCAAAACTGGCTAAATAATATTGCGATTGATTATAGCCATTACCTACAGCGTAAATATGTTTTCCCGCTTGCTTAAACTCTATCAACGCCTTACCAATATATTGTAAAGATGGCTGGTCGGAACCAATCAGATTATCCAGTTGTAAAACGATACCGGTAATTTTGTCGTCATAGGTTGCCCGGCGGATAATATTTACAATGTCAAATAAGGAGTTTTCTTGCATGCGTTTGCTTGATGGGCCTAACAATTCGCGGCTCATTTTACCAAGAGGATTAGGGATAGAGACTTGATCAACAATTACACCTTGTAGATCAATAAGTAGCGCCCCATGATATTGGCTCGTCGATTTTTTTTCACTTTTATAGGCAAAGTAACTGTTTGCTGCGATAAAGATCAAAAAAAGACAGATAAAACTGGTGACAAATCGTCTGATAAAATTAAGTAATCGCCAACTAAATTTAAAGCAGGTTGCGATTAAATTCCATGGGTTTCGCATGTGATCTCCAATTATATGATTAACATATTTATCTTAAAAGGACATAAGATAATTGTCAGCCATAACTCATAGAATAATTAAAAATATTATTTTATTGCTATTCAAGCTGATTGAAAATGTTACCTTACTATACTAATGCTGATGATAATATTCTATTTTTTAGAAACATACTTATAAAATGGTCATTTCTACGCTATTTGTAGCTATGCAAATAGTTGCAATATAAGTGAATTTCAACAAGGAGGAATCTATGGATGCTTTAACACTATTATTAACCCGTCGTTCCATGAGTCATTTGACAACACCGGCGCCTGAAGGTCAATCACTGGATAATATTTTGGCAGCCGGAATGCGAGCTCCTGATCATGGTACGTTACGCCCCTGGCATTTTGTGGTGATCCAAAATCAAGGGCTCGATAAATTTGGACAGTTACTGGAAAAAGCCGCAATTAACGCTAACTTAGGCAAAGAAGCTGAAGATAAAGCCAAAAAAGCACCTCTACGAGCTCCGTTAATTATTGCTGTTATTGCTAAAATTGTCGTCGATACAAAAATTCCTGCCTGGGAGCAAGTTATTACTGCTGGTTTTTGTGTTCATGCTATGCAGATGGCTGCTGTTGCTCAAGGATTTGGTGGCATCTGGCGTACCGGCTCTTGGACTACTGATCCGGTGGTGAGATCAGGTTTAGCTTGCCAACAAGATGATAAAATTGTTGGCTTCCTCTATTTAGGAACGCCAAAATTTAATCCTACAATGAAAAGTTCTTCAGCGGATATAAAGGATTTTGTGACTTATTTTTAAAGGAAAAAATATGCCATCGGAAATCAAATTAACCCAATTTAGTCATGGAGCGGGTTGTGGTTGTAAAATTGCGCCAAATATATTGGAGACTATTTTATATAGTGAACGTAAAAAATTTAATGATCCTCATTTGCTGGTTGGTAACGAGACTAACGATGACGCTGCTGTTTATGATCTTGGCAATGGCGTAGGGATTATTAGTACCACGGATTTTTTTATGCCAATAGTGGATTCTCCGATTGATTTTGGGCGTATTGCTGCCACTAATGCAATTAGTGATATTTATGCGATGGGTGGTAAACCCATTATGGCGATTGGGATATTAGGTTGGCCCATTAATAAAATCCCAGCTGAGATAGCCCAGCAAGTGATTGAAGGCGGGCGGGTGGTTTGTCAGGATGCCGGTATATCACTTGCGGGTGGTCATTCGATCGATGCGCCAGAACCGATATTTGGTCTTGCCGTGACAGGTGTTATTAATACCGCTAAAGTAAAAAAGAATAGTACTGCAGTTGCGGGTAGCCAATTATTTTTAACTAAACCATTAGGAATTGGTATTCACACAACGGCAGAAAAGAAAAAATTATTGTTACCTGAACATCAAGGGTTAGCGACTCAGATTATGTGTCAATTACACGAGTTTCGCAATCTCCAAAAAAGAAGTATAAATTTAAAAACAAGAAAAAATCAGGGTGTTCATATTTTGTCGGGTTATCCATGTATTAAAGATATCTATAAAACATTCTTACAAGTAAGCAGTTTAAGATACTCTGGTTTAGCGTTATCAGAAGTAAGCCCATCGCCTTTATCTCATGACACTGTTAGCCGATGGCTAAAAAGTAGATGTTTTAGACCTAAAGACCTATGGCGATTAGTTGAACCTTCTATAGACAAAAAAGCCCTTGCGTACTAATTGCCGATGATACATTGATTGCCAAAACACGTAGTAAAAAAATAGAGATGGTCCATTATCAATATTCAGGTAATGAACATGATGTTATTGCTGGCATAGGTTTAGTTAATTTGCTTTGGCATGATCTGACGAAGGTTGAATCAATTCCTATCAATTATCGTATTTATGATAAAGATTCTGATGGAAAAACAAAAAACACGCACTTTTCCGAAATGCTCACTCTTGCTAAAAAAAGAGGGATCATGCCAGAAGCGGTAGTGATGGATGCTTGGTATTCTAGCCTGGATAACCTGAAATCAATTCGCTCTCATGGTTGGATCTGGGTAACCACGCTGAGGAAAAATAGGATTGTTAACCATAACAAACAACTGAACAAGTTAGACATCTCAGAAGAAGGAACGTCAATACACTTGCGAGGATATGGTTGGGTAACCGTTTTCAAATTTACAGCCAAAAACGGCCGTATTGATTACATAGTAACAAACAAAGAGAATCCCACCCGTCAATACGTCCAATCTATCATGGATGCCCGTTGGTCTGTTGAAGTTTATCATCGAGAAGTTAAACAAAACTGTGGTATTGAACGCTGTCAGGCTCGCACGAGCCGAGCGCAAAGAAATCATATTTTTCTCGCTATTTCTGCGTGGTTTGAACAACATAAACGTCGTATATCTGAAAAAATAACCCTTTATCAACAAAATTGGGACGTAATCAAAAGTGCTATTACTGAGCAAATCCGTGTTTTATTAGCGTACCCAAATTAGTTTTGTGCGAAACTCGTGAATTAAATAAATCAGGCTCAGAATTGGCAAATATTGAAGGAGTTACTGCGATGACCGATGTAACCGGTTTTGGTTTGTTAGGCCATTTAGCTGAAATCTGTCGAGCGGCTGATTTACAGGCGACGGTGGCTTTTTCGCAAATAGCTAAATTACCTCATATTGAAAGTTATATTGAGCAAGGGTGTGTACCAGGTGGAACCCAACGTAATTTTGCCAGTTACGGCCATTTTTTAGGCCAGATGACACCGTTACAACGCAATGTATTATGTGATCCGCAGACCTCAGGAGGACTACTCATGGCGGTGTTACCAACAGCAATTGCTGAAGTTAAACAAATTGCCTGGCAAAATAATTTATCTCTTAGCGCAATCGGTCAATTAGAGCAATCCAAATCTGGCAGAGCGATGATTGAGGTAGTTGAATAACCTATGCGCCGTCTATTTATTGCAGAAAAGCCCAGTTTAGCGCGTGCTATAGCTGATATTTTACCTAAGCCACACAAACGACAAGATGGTTTTATTGTCTGTGGTGATTCGCAATATGTGACTTGGTGTATTGGTCATTTATTGGAGCAAGCTGAACCTGAAGCTTACGATCCTCGTTTAGCGCGTTGGTCATTAACTGATTTACCGATCATTCCTGAAAAATGGCAATTAAAGCCTCGGGCGGCAGTTATTAAGCAACTTAATACTATTAAAGCGCTATTAGTTCAGGCCGATGAGATTGTGCATGCGGGAGATCCCGATCGTGAAGGGCAATTGCTGGTGGATGAAGTGTTAGATTTTTTAGCCTTACCCGATGATAAAAAGCAGTCTGTTCAGCGCTGTTTAATTAGCGATCTTAATCCTCAAGCGGTAGTTAAGGCCATTGAACGGTTAAGAAGTAATCGAGATTTTATTCCACTTTGTGTTTCGGCATTGGCTCGAGCCAGAGCAGATTGGTTATATGGCATAAATATGACGCGGGCTTATACTTTGCTTGGCCAGCGAGGGGGGTATCAAGGGGTATTATCTGTTGGCCGAGTTCAAACGCCAGTACTGGGATTGGTGGTTAGAAGGGATGAAGAGATTGAACATTTTGTTGCTAAAGATTTTTTTGAAGTAAAAGCACATATAATCACGCCGAATAAAGAACGTTTTACCGCTATCTGGCAGCCAAGTGAAGCCTGCATTGATTATCAGGATGAAGAAGGGCGTCTGATTCATCGCCCGTTAGCCGAGCATGTTGCTGCACGAATTACGCAGCAGCCGGCCTTGGTTGTTGCCTATCAAAATAAACAAGAATCAGAAATTGCGCCCTTACCTTATTCTTTGTCGGCTTTGCAAATTGAAGCCGCTAAAAAACATGGCTTAAGTGCCAAGGAAGTTCTTGATATATGCCAACAATTATATGAAAAACATAAAGTTATTACTTATCCTCGTTCCGATAGTCGTTACTTACCGCAAGAGCATTTTGCCAATCGCCATGGGGTATTAAAAGCTATTGCTATAACATCAGCCAGAATTTACACAATTTGAATTGGCTGAATTAGATAAGCAAAATCGCTGTTGGGATGATAAAAAAGTTGATGCACATCATGCAATTATTCCTACCGCTAAAGCAATAGCGGTGCAGCTTGATCAAAACGAAAGCAAAATTTATGCATTGATTGCTGCTCAATATATTATCCAATTTATGGCTAGTGCAAAATTTCATAAACGGGTTATTGAACTGGAGATCGCAGGTGGAAAATTTATCGCCAGAGCTCGCTTTTTGGTCGAACCTGGTTGGCGAGCAATTTTAACTACTAAGGAACGGGATGCGGATAATGATGGTATGCCACTCCCTGAGGTAAAGGTAAAAGATGAGTTATTTTGCGAGCAGGGTGAAGTAATAGAAAAGCAGACTCAGCCACCAAAACCCTTTACTGATGCCACTTTGTTGTCGGCTATGACCGGTATTGCCCGTTTTGTGCAAGATAAGGCGCTGAAAAAGGTATTGCGAGCAACGGATGGTTTAGGAACAGAAGCGACCCGAGCGGGTATTATAGAACTGTTATTTAAACGTAA
>NZ_JAZHPL010000004.1:0-640811 GCF_036919435.1 Arsenophonus sp. PmNCSU2021_1
GCTGATTTTCCAGAACCGCCGCCCGCCGGAGTTACTCGCCCTGACCAAGGTCGATGAGGGGCGCGCGTTTACCGATAACGAATTTGTCTTTGGTGCCTCGGCCCGGCGCAATGTGGGCTACGGCTTCTGGCAGATGGCTTACCGCATGCAGGCGTCACTGACGCTGGATAACCTCTGGAAAGGCTGGAGCGCGATGCGCGGCTTTACTGCCGATGGCGGTCGCAAGCTGGGTATTCGTCCGACCCATCTGGTGGTGCCGGTGGAGCTGGAGAAAACCGCCACCCAGTTACTGGAGCGGGAATTACTGGCCGAGGGTAGCACCACGGTCTCTAACGAAATGAAAGGCAAGCTGACGCTATTGGTGGCGGATGCGCTCTAAACGCGCTTTAAACAGGGTTTTAACGGTCATTAACGGAGAGTCAAGGGATGTATGCCAGTGAGCAGGATTTACGCGCCCGTTATAGCGCCTTGTTGATAGAAAGACTGGTCGACTGGCGTAGTGATGAGGCGGCCGCCCGGCAGAAGGTGGCGCAGGCGCTCAGCGATGCCAGCACGCTGATGGACAGCTTTATCGCGGCCCGTTACGCGCTGCCACTCTCGGTGGTGCCGTCGGTGCTGAAACAGCATGCCTGCACCCTGGCGTTTTACTACCTGAATGACGAGCGGGCCACCGAACAGACCCGCCAGCGTTACCAGGATGCGCTGCGCTGGCTGGAGGCGGTGAAAAACGGCGAGCTGCCGCTCGGGGTGGATAGCGATAACCAGGCCCCCGACAGTGCCGACCTGCCGCAGATGCAGGCTGATGCGTCGGTGTTCGGGCGCAGGCAAAAGGGGTTTATCTGATGATTGTCTCCACCGAAAACGCTTTGCTGGCGCGACTACATGAGGTATTTGGCAACACGTTGCGTGATATCGCCACCCATCCCGGCGACTGGAGCAAGGAAGGGCTGCGTGATGTGCTGCTGACGCCGCCCTCGGTGTATCTGGTGTGGCTGGGGGCGCAGGCCGGTCAGGTCAAAGGCGTGATTGACAGTCGCTTTGTTTTTTACGTGGTGGCCGAGGTTATCAACGGTGCTGAGGGAGACCGGCCCGGCCTCTACCAGATAGTAGCGCGCCTGATAGCGGGCTTATCGGGTTTTTGTCCCGCAAACGCTGGGTCGATGCGCTTTGAAGAGGGGCGCAACCTGTACACCGAGCAACAGGGGCAACATGGCGTGGTGCTGTATGGCACTTATTTCACCTGCGAGGAGCCGGTGCCGCCTTTGCTTCAGGATGACGGCGTGGATGCGTACCTGCGCCATTATCAGACCTTTACCCAGGCGGACGGCAGCCCGCCGTTCGCCGCCCGTATCACCCTGCACGGGGAGAGCCACGACAATGAATGACACCGACAATACCGCGATGCGCTTCCCTAACCCGCATGACTTACCGATGATTTTTGTGGTGCCGGCCCCGGAGCGTGCGGTGCGTGAACCGAATTCCATGCGGATGTTACCAGATACGGGGGCCTGGGTGCCGCGCAATGCTTTCTGGCTAACGCGCCTGCTGCGTTTCAAGGATGTGCTGGAAATCCCGCCCCCATCCAATCCGGCGGCCACCAGGCAAAAGTCAGCCCCTGCCGCCTTGAGTAAACAGGAGTCGCCTTCATGACCATAAGCTTTAATGAAATCAGCGCCGGGGTTCGCCTCCCGCTGACGCATATTGAGATTGATAATTCGCAGGCCGTCACCGGTACCCCGACCACGCTGACCCAGGTGCTGATGTTGGGTCAGGCCGCCATCAAGGACGGCAAGGTCGACGGCAGCGGCGCAGTAGACACGCCGGTCCGCATCACCCGCGCCGATCATGCCGCGACACTCTGGGGCCAGGGATCGATGCTGGCGGCGATGGTGAGAGAATTTTTAACCGATAACCCGGATGCGGTGTTAACCGTGATGGCGCAGGGTAACGGGGCGGGCAAGGCCGATGCCGGCAGCCTGACCTTATCGGGCACAGCACAACAGGCCGGGGTGCTCAATGTCTATCTCGGGGGCGTGCGGGTGCGCGTGACGGTGGAGAAAGGGTAGCAGGGTAAGGCGGTCGGCGATGCGCTGGCCCTGGCGATTAATGCCCTGCCGTCGCTGCCGGTGACCGCGGTGTCTGCCGCGCCGGGGGGTGAGAATGTCACTGCCGATCAAACGGTGGTGACCCTGACGGCACGGTTTATTTCTGACTATTCGGCGCAGGATATCCGCCTGAATTATTACGATGGCGAGATAACGCCACCGGGGCTGGCAGTGGCGATGGCTGCCCCTGCTGCACGGGCGACGAACCCTGATCTGGCTAACAGTATTGCCGCGTTGGGCGATACCCAATATCACCATATCGTCATGCCCTGGCTCGATACCGCCAACCTAAAATTATTAAGCGAGGCGCTGCGCGACCGCTGGGGACCGGCCAAAATGTCCGACGGCATCGCCTGGGCTGCCCATACCGGCAGTCTGGGGGAAATCACCCAGTTCGGCAAGTCGCGTAACGATTTTCTGCTGACCTGTAGCGGTATTCAGCGCGCGCCGGAGCCGGCCTATCTGTGGGCGGCCACCCTGTGCGCCATTGGTGCAAAACACTTAAGTCTCGATCCGGCACGCCCGCTGCAAAGCCTGCGCCTGCCGCGGCGGTTGGCCCCGGCGCTGTCTGACCGGCTGCGATCCAATGAGCGTAACCAGCTGCTGTATGACGGCATCGCTACCGTGACCGTGGGGGCCGACGATGGGGTGCAGATTGAGCGGCAGATAACCACCTATCGTACCAACGCCTATGGCGATCCGGATCCGTCTTACCTCGATGTCAATACCGTGGCGACGCTGTCCTATCTGCGCTATTCCACCCGGGTACGCATCACCCAGCGCTTTCCGCGCCATAAGCTGGCCAACGACGGTACGCCGGTGGCACCGGGGCAGGCGATGGTGACACCGGGCATTATCCGCACCCAGTTACTGGCGCTGGCGATAGAGTGGCTGGAGGCGGGGCTGATTGAGAACTTCGATAGCTTCCGTGACAGCCTGATTGTCGAGCGCAACAACAATGACCGCAATCGGGTAGACGTGCAGTGCAAGCCGGATATTGTTAATCAATTTCGCATTTTCGCGGAACAAATTCAGTTCATTTTGTAAGGGGGTACGATGGCATTTGGCAAATACCAATACCAGGGCAAGGCGATTGTCCGGGTTAACGGGCAGGAATACCCGACCCTGACAGGGGCCACCTTTACCCCGTCCGGGGAAAAACGCGAGGAAGTGACCGGCGCACGCGTTTATGGCTACAAATCGACGCCCCGTGCCGCCACGCTGGAATGCAAATTCCCGGCACGGGGTGACCTGAGCGTGGAAATCATCAACGGCTGGCACGATGTCACGCTGGAGTTTGCAGCCGATTCCGGCGAAACCCATATGATGACCAACGCCTGGAGCAACGGGGAAGAGTCCCTGACGGATGCGGGAGACATCTCCGCCAAATTTACCGCCATTCGCAGCCAGCGTGTGGCGTAAGGAGCAAGCATGACCCACAGCATGGAAACCCTGGCGGCGGCAGCCCACGAGGTTGAAGGGGTGTCGCCGGATATCGCCAGTGTCGCCGACGAACTGGCGCGCGGGCAACTGACCCTGGTTGACGGTCTGGTCACCGGCAGCGGTGATGATGAACAGCGGCATACGGACGTCACCCTGCGGCCATTAACCGGCAAAGACATTATTGATGCCGAGCTGGCTGCCGAGCGGGTGGTGCAGACGGCTAACGGCTCGGAATTAGTGCGTTCGCCGGCGATGGTGGAGTTTGAGCTGCTGCGCCGGCAGGTCGCCCGGCTGGGCAACCTCAACGGCCCGTTGTCACTGCTGCAACTGAAAAGCCTGTCGGCGCGCGATATTGAACGCCTTATCATCGCCCAGCGTCTGGGCGGTAGCGCGCTGGCCGGCCAGCTGGCGGCTGACGCGGGGCGACTGGATGCAGTGTCGGGAAAAAATTGAGGAAGCGGCGCTGATGCTCGCCACATCCACCAGGTCGGGCATGGACTGGGCGCTTTCCCTGCCGTTAATCCGGCTCTACCGGCACTGCCAGCAAGCCACTCAACTTTTACAGCGTGAGTAACCGATGGCAGAAAAAAAAGTCAAAGCCGCCGTCATTGTTGATCTGCTGGGCAACCTGCCCCGGCAGTCACGGCTGTTCGGTCAAAGTCTGGTCGGCATGGGGCGGCAAGGCGGCGCCTCCCTGCACGGTCTCGGTCTTCGGGCAAATACTTTGGGGAGTCAGCTTGACCGGCTGGGCCACCAGGGCCAGCGCACCTTTAGCGGTCTGCGCCTGGGGCTGGCGTCGGTGTCATCCGGTTTTGACCATCTGGAGACGCGCGCCAAAGCGGCCTATGGCGGCGTAGCACGCCTTTACGGGCTACTGGCCGGGGGCGCGGCGCTGATTGGCCTGAAAAAAGCCTTTATCGACCCGGCGGCGACGATGGAAAACATGACGCTGCGTCTGAACTCCCTGAACCATCACGATAAAGCCCAGACCGACGCTGACCTGAAATGGGCGCTACAGAATGCCAAGGACTCCACCTGGGGATTGCAAGGGGTGGTGCAGGAATACACCGCCAGTCGGGGGTTTGGCATGAGCCGTGAAGAAGCGCGCCACTTTATTACGATGCTGGAAGACCAGGGTGCGCGGCACGGCTGGACGCTGCCGGAAGCCCAGGGAGCCTCCCTTCAGCTGAAACAGATGTATTCGCGTAAAAGTATTCAGGCGCAGGATGCGAGCCTGCTGACCGGCTACGGCATTGATGTCTATAGCGTGCTGGCAGAAAAGCTCGGCAAAAGCCGTAACGAACTGACCCAGCAAGGCGAAAAAGGGTTACTCGGGGCAAAATCGGTTGAGCTGTTGTTCCAGGCGCTGCGCGAGCAGGCCAAAGGGGCGCAAAAAGACGCGATGAACTCGTGGACGGGACTCACTTCCCAGTTGGGTGATGTCTGGCAGCAGTTCGCCGTCAAGGTAATGAATCAAGGGCCGTTTAAACGGCTTAAAGGCGAGTTAAAAGACTTTCTGGATGTTGCTGGCGAGGCGCAGGAAAGCGGTTTGCAGGACCAATGGGCCAACCGACTGGCCAGTCGTTTTAACGGGGTATTCGACAGCGCCCGACGGGGCGTTACGTTATTCAGGCAAGGTCTAGAGCGGGTCAATGCCGAACTGATGGCGCTGCGCAAAGCTGGCTACGGCGAGACTATCGACAACATCGGCAAAGTCGCCGCCAATACGGCCAAAGCCATTCTGGCGATTTACGTCGCCTCGAAGCTGGCCCGTGTCGGCATGGCAATAGCGCGTCCCGCCTGGGGGTTGGCGAGTGCACCGGTACGCTATCCGTGGCGGGCTTATCGATGGTGGCGTGGGCGCGGTAAAAATGCCCCTGCGGGTTTGCCTGGCCCGACACCGTTTGCGATGGGCGGCGGACTGGGTGCGCCGGTGAGCGTGTTTGTCACCAACTGGCCGGCGGGCAGCGGCGGCGGTGGCAGTGAGACTTATGTCGATGGCAGCGGACGCACCCGCCGTAAAGGCTCGCGCGTGCGTCCGGGCCGTCCAGCACCCCCGGTGCCACGCTCCCGCCTGGGGCGGGCGGCCTCCGCCGTCTCAGGCTTCTTTGGCGGCCTGGTCAATCGCACCGGCGCACGGTTAAGCCGGCTACCGGGCATGAGTACGGTCGGGCGCTGGCTGTCCGGTGTGGGTGGCGGGTTGCGCGATATGGGACAGCGCGCGCGTGGCCTGCTGGGTGGGGCAACGGCGCAGCTCACCGGTTTCACCGGCTGGCTGGGACGGTCTGCCGGGGCACTCGGTCGCGGTACAATGCGCCTGGGCGGGCCGGCGCTGACGGCGTTGTCACTGGCCCCGACATTGTTAGATAAGGACGCCAGCGCCGAGGATAAAGGCGGTGCGCTAGGTTCGGCAACCGGGGCAACGGTGGGCGGCCTCGTCGGCGCAATAGGCGGCCCGATTGGCGCAGTGGCCGGCTCGATGCTGGGCAGCGTGCTCGGCGAAAAACTCGGCGGCTGGCTGGGCGATATCTACGCTAAGTGGGACGATAAGGACGCGCAACAGACGGTGCAGCCGCCCGTCAAAGCCCAGGCGGATATGCGTATCGCGCTCGGGCCGGGACTGGTGTTGCAAAACAGCGCCGTCACCGACAGCAACGCCTTTGGGTTAAATCTGGATGTGTATAACGGCGACAACTACCGTATTTATTGAGGTAAGCAGATGAAAAGTACCGGTCAGGGCCGCTTTCGCGGCGTGCCTTTCTGGGTTTACAAAGAGCAGCGCAGCCGCGGCGGTCGCCGGGTGGTGCGGCGGGAATATCCGTTGCGCGAGCAGGGTGGTGCGGACGATTTAGGAAAAAAACTGCCTGAGCACACCTTCACCCTGTCACTGACCGGCGATGATGTGCAGGCGCAGCGGGTACGGCTGACGCAGGCGCTGAATGCGCCGGGACCGGGCGAGCTGTTGCACCCTGACTGGGGTACGCTGTCGGTGCTGGTTGATAATTTTGAAAGCCGCTACAGCGTCGATAACCAGCGTCTGGTGGAGTTTACCGTCACGGTGGTGCCGGTGGCCGATGAGACCGCCCCTACGGTGGCCCAAGATACCGCCGGGGTGGTCAATCGCCAGGGCGACAGCACACTGGCCGCACTCTTTTCAACCCTGGCTGACGGCTGGCAGGCCTCGCTGCATGACGTGCAGGCGTTAATGGATGGTGTTAGCGAAAAGGCCAACACGCTGGAAAGTGCCCTCAATGGTCTGGGGTTGCTGGCCGATATGCAGAGCTTTAGTACCTCGTTTACCGCCCTGCGCGGCAATATCCAGGGGCTTATCACCACCCCCGACCGCCTGGCGCTGGCCTTAAAGGGCATTTTTCAGGGCATACAGCGCCTGCCGGCTTACCCCCAGCCGGAAAAAATAACAAACCGGGCACGCGCGCCGGTCTCCCCGCAGCCCGGCGCACTCCAGCACCAGATAGTCCAGTTGGCCGACCGGCTGGACAGCGCGCTGGTCCGTCAGGAGCGCCAGCGCGATAGGCAGGGGCTGCAACCGGCCACCCGCGCCACGGTGCAGCTGTTGCACAATACGCTGCGCCTGGCGGTAGCCGTGGTGCAGGTACAGATGTTGTCGTCCCTGCTCACCGCCAGTCTGGCGGCGGTCAGCCCAAACGCACCGGCGCAGGTGTTGCCACGCACGGCCTCGCCCGCCCCGCGCCCGCTCAGTGACAGCGGCAGCGTCTGGCTGGAAAGTACGCCGGATGTGGTGCGCGTCAGTCAGCAGGTCGCGCGCCGCCTGGATGCGTGTGCCCTGACCAGCTCGGCGCTGGGCTATCAGACCCTGGCCTTGCAGGTGCGGGCGTTAAGCCGCGCCTTTGTGGCGGATTTATCCCATCGCGGCGTGGCGTTACCCGGCCTGATCCAGGCCGCAGTGACAACCACCGAGCCAGCGCTGGTGATCCTGTACCGCATCAGCGGCGATGCGCGTGACACGGCGCGCTTTATTCGTCGCAACCGGCTGCGTCATCCGCTGTTTGTGCCGGGGGGCGAGCGCGTGGAGGTGCTCGGTGGCTGAGGTGGCGTTGCGCATCGACAACCGGATTTTCACCCACTGGCTTTCGGTCAGTATTACCCGCGGGCTGTCGCGTCTGGCCGGGGATTTTACCCTCGGGATCATGATGCCCGGCCAGGCGTTGCCCGACAGCCTGCGCGCCGGCGGAACGCTGGCGCTGACCCTTGACGGGCAACCGGTCATCACCGGCTACCTGGACAGGGTATCGCACAAGATGGGAGCCGACGCGGCACAGGTCACGATAAAGGGCCGGGATAAAACCGGCGATCTGGTGGACTGTTCGGCGGTCTATCCGGGCGGTCAATGGCGTCACCGCACCCTGCAACAGATTGCGCAAGACCTATGCAGCCCTTTTGGCATTGCGGTGCGCTGGGCGGTGTCTGATCCCGAGGCCGCCAAACCCTTTACCTCCTTTACCCTTGAACTGTCTGAAAGCGTGGCGGATGTGCTGAGCCGGGCGGCGCGTCACCGGGGCGTTTTGGTGACCAGTGATGCCGCCGGCGATCTGGTGTTTACCCAGGCGGCGAACACCCCCACTGACACCCTGCGTCTGGGTGACAATCTGTTGTCCGCCGAGTACAGCGAGGACTGGCGCGACCGTTACCGCCAGTATCTGATTAAGGGGCATGGCAGCGGAGGCGGTCAAGCGGGCGATGCCAACACCAACGCGCTGCGTGCTGCGCCCAAGGGAGAAAGCGACGATCCCGCGATGGGGCGTTACCGCCGCAAAGTCATTCTGGCTGACAGCACACTGACCCCCGCCACCGCACGGGCGCGCGCGCTGCGGGAAAGCCGCCGGGCATTGGCCCAGTCAGAGCGCTTTACCGCCGTGGTCAAGGGCTGGCAGCGCGAAAGCGGCGAACTGTGGCAGACCAACCAGCTAACCCGCGTCATTGCGCCGCGTCTGTCGATGGTCAGTCGTGACCTGTTGATTAGCCAGGTACAGTTTGATCTCGATGCGGACAACGGGGAACGCACAACGTTAACACTGGCCCCGCGCGAGGCGTTTATCGTGCCGGCTGAGGCGGAGCGTCAGGCCAGCGGGGCTGACGGTGGCGTCGATGGTCTGGTGCGGGCCTGGCTTAATCAGGGGAATAAACTCGATGAGTAATATCGCACTGCAACGCCTGCTTGCCCCGGTGATGCGCGGGATCCGCCTGTTGTTTGGGCGGGGCATCCTGACCGGGGTGAATGACGGCCTGAAAGCGCAAAACGTCCAGTTGACGGCGCTGGACGGCGAAACCTTCGATGAGGTCGAGCGCCCGCAGCAATACGGGCATATCAGTGTGCCGTTGCCGGGGGCTGAGGTGGTGTTTGCCTGCCTGGGCGGCAGTCGTGATCAGGCGACCGTGCTAGTGGTAGAAGACCGGCGTTATCGACCGACCGGGCTGCCCGCCGGGGATAGCGGCCTGTATCACTATGAAGGGCATCGCCTGCGTCTGACTCAGGATGGCCGCTGCATCATCACCTGTAAAACGCTGGAAGTGGTCGCTGAGCAGGAGGTGGTGTTTAACACCCCGACCGCGCGGTTTACCGGTGATGTGGAAATAGCAAAGAGTGTGACTGTGAAGCAGAACATGGCGATAGAAGGCAACGCTGGATCCAAAGGCACCTTCACCGCACCGGAAGCCGTTATCGGCGGTGTCAAACACAGCACCCACCGCCATCAGGAAAATGGCCAGGGCAGTCTGACCGGGGGGCCGCAATGAGCGACGCGGCGCTGCGCTGGATGAATGGCGAGGGGGGGCTGGTACAGGCAGGCGCGGATTTACTCGCCGACGACAGCCTGACGACCACGGTGCTGCTTTGCCTGTTTACCGACCGGCGCGCTGAGGTCTCCGACCGTTTGCCGGATGGCGGCCATGACCGACGCGGATGGTGGGCGGACAGTTACCGCGACCGCCCGATTGGCTCGCGGCTGTGGCTGCTGTCACGGGAAAAGGCGCTGCCTGCGGTATTGGCGCGGGCGGAAGCCTACGCCGATGAGGCGCTGCGTGGCCTGCTGGAGGCCGGGATGATCAGCCAATTACATTGCCAGGCGAGTGCGCCGCTGCCGGGCTGGCTGCGGCTGACCGTGCGACTGACGCTCAAGGACGGCAGTGCGCGCCCGTTTACCTTTAAAGCCCGTTTGGAGGGGATGTAAATGCCGTATCAGATACCCACGCTCGGTGAGCTTATCAGCCAGACGCAGCAGGATGTGGCGCAACGCCTGCCGGGCGCGCTACCGGCCCAGGACAGTCTGCTGGGTGCCGTGGCGATGGCGCAGGCCGGGCTGTCGGCGCTGGAGCATGAGCACCTGGGCTGGATAGCCCGGCAGATTATTCCGAGCGACGCCGATGAGAGCGAGTTGCTCAAACATTGCGCCTTTTGGGGCGTGGTGCGCAAGCAGGCAGCGCGCGCCAGCGGCCCGGTTAGGCTGTCGCTGTATGATGCCGCCAGTGTGCCTGTTGGGGCGCGTTTGCAACGGGCCGACGGCGCGCTTTACCGCCTGACAGACGCCGCCGCGGGCAAGGCCGGCAGCGTAACGGTCAACGTCGAGGCCGACCAGCCGCGGCTGGCGGGGGATTGCGGCGCGGGGCAATCACTCGGTTTTGTCACCCCGGTCGCCGGGGTGGTCCAGCAGGCGCTGACGGAAGCCCCCGGTATTCGTGGCGGCGCTGATCGCGAGCGCGTGGAGGAATTGCTGTCGCGCCTGCTGTATCGGGTGCAGTTTCCGCCGGGCGGCGGCACACGCTGGGATTACGAACGCTGGGCGCGCGAGGTGCCGGGTGTCACCCGTAGCTGGTGTCTGCCTACCTGGAACGGGGCGGGCACGGTGGGCGTGACCTTCGTGATGGACCATCACCCGGATATCTTCCCCGGCCCAGCCGATATTGCGCGGGTGACCGACTATCTCGCGCGCCACCGGGATCCGGCCACCGGCGAGTGGGTCGGCCAACCGGAGGGGCCGACGGTGACGGTGTTTGCGCCAGGGGCAAAAAAGGTCGATATCACGCTGCGTATCGCCCCCAATACCCCGGATAACCAGGCCCGTATCCGCGAGGCGCTCAGGCAACTGTTTTACACGGCGGCCAAGCCGGGCGAAACCCTGTTGCCCTCGGCATTTTGGCGTGTGCTGTCCGGGATAGGCGGACTGGATGATTACGCCCTGAAAAACCCGCTGACGCCGGTCAGTAGCGGAAAAACCGAGCTACTGGTGATGAGGGATATCACATGGCTTTAAAAGCACACCAACGCGCACTGCTGCAACTGCTGCCTAATGGCCTGGCCTGGAACAAAGCGCCGGATACGCTGCTGGCGTCGCTGGCCGACGGCCTGGCCCGCAGCACAGCGCGCGTCACCGAACGCGCCGAGCAATTGCTCAGCGAGCGCTTTCCACTGACCGCCACACGGTTGCTGGCTGACTGGGAGCGTTTTTTAGGGCTGCCTGACTGTGATATCGGCGAGGATGCCGGCATCGATGAGCGCCAGCGCTATGCGGCCAACAAGCTGCGGATGAAACCGAGCCTCAACCGGCAGTTTTACATTGAACTGGCGCGGTCTTACGGCTTTACGGTGAGCCTGAGCACCTTGCCGGATAATCAGTGGGTCACGATGGTGACGATTGAGACCCACGTGGACTATCGCCCAATGCATGTGCTTGACCCGATCACCACGCCGCTGCGTATTTATTATGCAGGAATACTGGAATGCCTGTTAAACCGCTATAAGCCGGCGCATCAGGACTTTCGCTATGTGTATGCTGACAAAAAGGAGAAAGGCTAATGTATTTTTTGGATAACAACAGCGGCATTGCCACCATGCCGCCGCTGAAAGAAACCCAGAGCACCACGCCGTTATGGTTTACCGAGGGCGACGGCCACAAGGGTATCAGCTGGCCGGGGGAAGACTGGTTCAATATCCAGCAAGCCGAACAGCTGGCCTTACTGGACGCCGCGGGCATACGCCCGGATAAGGGCAAGTTAAACCAGTTGACGCTGGCTATCCGGGCCATTATCGGTCAGGAGGCGTTGCTGAAAACCCAGGCATTGGCGGAAATTGCCGCGGCGGGCAAAGGGGCACAGGAAAAGGCGCGTACGCATCTGGGGCTGGGCAAGCTGGCGACCCAGGACGGCATTCAGGAAGCCACGGTGCACCGCAAAGGGATAGTGCAGTTAAACAGTTCCCCTCGCAGCGAGGACGACACTACGGCCGCGACACCCAAGGCGGTCAATGAGCGGGTGAATGCGGTTGTTGACAAAGCGCCATCCGATTTAGATACGCTGAACAAGCTGGCACAGGCCATCAGCAATAACCCGAAATTTGCTGAAAGCGTCATGCAACTTTTGAGTCAAAAACTGGCAAAAAATGAAAATGGGGCCGACATCCCGGACAAAAATCAATTTATAAAAAACCTTGGTTTGTTAGAAACGGTAAATCTGGCTAAAAATGCCACACCCAATCAGCGTAAAATTAACGGCAAAACTCTCACTCAGGATGTGCAGCTAACTGCCACAGATGTTCATGCTGTTACACCCGAAGTATTGCGTGTCGAAATCCCGGTAGGTATTCCCCTGCCTTGGCCTGCTGAAAGAGCGCCGACCGGTTGGTTTATCTGCAACGGTGAGCCATTCGATAAGAAAAAATACCCGCTTTTAGCACTCGCCTATCCATCAGGAAAACTCCCTGATTTACGTGGTGAGTTTATTCGTGGCTGGGATGCTGGGCGAGGCGTGAATCCTAGGCGTAAGGTTTTATCGTCTGAAACTGCATCACTCGAGAGCCACGCTCATGGTTATCGGGACAGGTATTATGTTGAAGATGATGGTCCACTAGGCCACGCAAACAATAAAGAAAAAATGCCTGTAGGGTATAATGCAGATACAGGTTCACGTGCTACGGATGGAGATAATGATTCTTTTCTATTCATTGACAAAACAACGTCTAATGCAGGCGGTAGCGAAACCCGCCCGCGAAATGTCGCGTTTAACTACATTGTCAGGGCGGCCTGATAATGTTGAGTTAGTAGCAAACCAGCTCCCATGTTCTCGGCGCTTTAATCCCTGTTCTGGTATAATCTGCACTGATAATTAACGATTTTCCGACTATTTCGACATAAGTACCTAAATTGCCCTCGGGAGCAATACCTTTGTATTTTACCGTCGCGTTTGCCGAGAAAATGGCATGAGGGACGGGACAAGGTAAAGATACCGTATAAATCTGTCCGGCATTGAGTGGTGGTGTGATGCCCCATTGTCTGATAAGGCCGCTGTCACCACATTTCCACCATCCATTCGTAGCGAGGTGAGCTGTATTTTTTGCTCCTCGATTGTTAATCTGCATATTAAGCCAGCTGCTTAACGCCCCGCCCCAAATAGGGCCAGTTACATCACCATTTTCTTGATAAACCGCGGTTCTGCCGCCCCATGAGATATGCAAATTGCTATGAGTATTGATGGTTCCATCAATTTCTACACTCTTTAACCAATGCAATCGATCATTATTCCAGGAAGCTACTTTTGCATTATTAGCATAAAATGCCACGTTGCCATCGCCATTAGCCCGTAATCCTGAATCGTTATCGCCGATATGCACAGATTGGGTCACATGGAGGTTGCCATTGACGCTACCACCCGTTCGTTTATCCAGTGCATTTTTTGCACAATCTACCGTTTCCGTTAAACCAAGGTTTTATTGAATTCAGAATTTAGCTAATATTTTGACCAAAACCAGGCATAATAAGTCTTTTAGAGGAAGGTTAAGGGGCTAAAATGGCAAAAATAGGCTATATGAGGGTGTCAAAAAATGACCAAAACACCGATTTACAGCAAAAATCCTTGATTTGCGCAAATTGTGAACAGATTTTTGAGGATAAAATCAGCGGAAAAACAGACCAGAGACCCGGATTAAAACGTGCTCTAAACGCACTGAAATCGGGTGACACATTGGTGGTCTGGAAGCTGGATAGACTGGGTCGCAGCATTAAACATTTGATTACTTTAATATCCAAACTTGAAGATGAAGGCATTCATTTTCATAGTTTAACGGATTCTATCGACACCTCTTCGTCAGCAGGTCGTTTTTTCTTTCATGTGATGAGTGCCTTGGCGCAAATGGAGCGGGAGCTTATTGTTGAACGTACTCAGGCAGGTTTGGCTGCAGCGAGAAGCAGAGGACGAAGAAAAAAAACCGCTTTACCACGACGGCTGAACTTATGTTGCAACTCTCAACTGCAAAACGACAAAATAAGCTCAAACAATATCTATCACGTTCGGTGATGGCCCCGAAGTTATTGATCATAGATTAGATTGCATATCTACCGTTTGGGCGAGAGGAAGCAAACCTATTTTTCAATGTGATTGCCAAACGTTAGCAAAGACTTGAAAAATTTAGTGGAGTGTGAGACTAAAGAGACTGTATTTATTTAAGGGGGATAATAATGAGTGAATTTTCGGGAAAGGATTTATATCAAATAAAAATCACACTAATTGATAGTAAACCACTAATTTGGCGACGTTTGATCGTTCTGAAGACAATACCTCTTGATGAACTACACATGGTTATACAATTAGCTATGGGTTGGACAAATGATCATTTGTACAGTTTTGAAAAAGGAGATTTGCGATATGGAATGATTATGGACGATTTTAAAGAAACATATCTGCAAGATAGTACAGGTGTGCCTTTGAGCAAACTCCTTCGTAAGAAAGGAGAAAAAATGGTTTACTTATACGATTTCGGAGACAACTGGGATCATTGCATTTTGCTTGAAGAATCATCATTGCCTGATCAGGAATTACTCCAGCTCCCCATCTGTATAAAGGGAGCGGAAGCCTGCCCATCTGAAGACTCTGGGGGGCTTTGGGGATATTACCAAAAGCTCAAAGATATTCAAGATGTTGATAATCCAGAGCGTGAAGAATTACACGAGTGGCTAATGTGCGACATAGCTGAACGAGCATATGACCTTAAAACTATCAATCAGCGGTTGATTAATTTTTACTCTTGAAATATACACATGGAGTGTCCATAGTTCAAAAGGTAGCATTTTAAGTGCTACCTCTGAGACTAAGGTGAGAACATGAGTGCTCTATTGACGAGCAGTTTGGTTAATAAATATTCGCTATCTTGCCCTCGCTGGGACACAGCATCAAGAATTTAATCGGTTTAATCTCTGAATTGAAAGATAAAGGGATTCATTTTCATAGTTTGACAGATTCTATCAACATCTATTCGTAAGTAGGGCGTTCTTTTATGTGATGAACGCTTTGGGGCTAATGGAGCTTACAGCGGCGAGAAGCAGAGAGAGCGTATCGGCGGTAGGTCTTGCTCATTTATCTTATGTATAGGAACAGTAGGCTCAAGAATTACTTGAGTCCTGCCATAGTAGAAAAAAGCTTGTATTACTTTATCTAGTTTCATCGGCCATCATCTACAAATATTGTCCCGTTGATCGTACCACTAGAACAGACCAAAGTGCCTCCGATGAAAAATAACAGTGTAATTCCGTTGCACTGATGGAAACAAGAGTAGCTCACCATTTATCGCACGTTTTGGCTTCAAATATCGCACGCCGCATCAACAACCTATCATCTCTCATATTGTCACCGATCATGCAAAACTGATCCACTAACGATCATCTAAAACTGATCCACTTGGTATTATTCGCACATTTTTGTACGGATAATTTGTGTTAACCAAGGAGATATTTGTGGATATTCATGTTCGCTTTGCACAAGGACAAAGCCTTCGAAAAATTGCCCGTGAATTGGGCATATCCCGTAACACCGTAAAACATCATTTACAACAACAGACAATGCCAACTTATGCTAAAAGAAGTCAACAACCGACTAAATTAGCACCCTTTAAACCTCATTTGCTTCAGCGAATTGAACTGGCTAAACCTGATTGGATCCCTGCAACAGTCTTATTTGATGAAGTAGTTGAAAGCGGCTATCAAGGCGGTATTGCTCAATTACGCCGATTTGTTTGTCAATTTAAACCAAGCATTGTTCCCGAAGCTGTCGTCCGTTTTGAAACACAGCCAGGTCAACAAATGCAAATCGACTTCACCAGCATCCGGCGAGGTAAAAAATCACTAAAAGCGTTTGGTGCAACGCTAGGCTATTCGCGTGCGAGTTATGTAAAGTTCTTTGATAATGAACGAGCAGAATCCTGGCAACAAGGTTTACGAGAAGCTTTCGACTATTTTGGTGGTGTACCACAGGAAATATTGTGTGATAACGCAAAATCCCTCATCATCGAACGGGATGCTTATGCAGAAGGTGAACATAAATTACATGTCGAAATGCTTCAAATGTCGAAAGATTACGGGTTTAAATTGTGTGCTTGCAAGCCCTACAGGGCAAAAACTAAAGGGAAAGTAGAGCGCTTTAACCACTATTTAAAAAACAGCTTTATCGTACCATTAAATACCGACCTTCGTGCTCATAATCTTGAACTGGATATTGAGATAGCTAATGCAAGAGTGGGGCCCTGGTTACAACGCGTTGCCCATCAGCGGATTCATGGAACAACGTTAGAGAAGCCAGCAGATAGACTAGCTAAGGAAGTTAAGTATCTTCTACTCTTACCAGCAAGGGTTTGCCAATCTATCCCGCAGACTGATACGCTTAATATCCGTATCGTACCGCCCCTTGAATCTGTCAGTTTGCAACACTCAATCAGCGTATACGAAGCATTGCTGGGAGGTGAACATGTTATTGCATGAACAAATTGAACACCTGTGTGAGTCATTGAAATTAAATTCTATTCCGACTCATTGGTCATCACTTGCCGAACAATGCATTGCCCAAGACAAAAGCTACGGAGAGTTTTTACTGTCCCTATTAAAATGTGAGCAACAACAACGAGATGAACGAACCCGTAATCTTTTGAGTCGGATGGCAGGATTCCCAGCACATAAAGAACTTAATACGTTCGATTTTAAGTTTGCAACGGGGATCCCCAAACAACACATACAGGAATTAAGCGCATTAACGTTTATTGAACGTAATGAAAATGTCGTGTTGCTTGGCCCAAGCGGTGTAGGCAAAACGCATTTAGCTATTGGGTTAGGATTAAAAGCAGTACAGGCCAAGAAGAAAACCCGCTTTACCACGGCAGCTGAACTGATGTTGCAACTCTCAACTGCCAAACGACAAAATAAGCTCAAACAATATCTATCACGTTCGGTGATGGCCCCGAAATTGTTGATTATCGATGAGATTGGATACCTGCCGTTTGGGCGAGAAGAAGCAAACCTGTTTTTCAATGTGATTGCCAAGCGTTATGAGCATGGCAGTGTCATATTGACGAGTAACTTATCATTTGGGCAATGGCCAAATGCTTTTGCTGATGACGTAACATTAACTGCCGCTATGCTTGATCGTTTACTTCATCATTCGCATGTACTGCAATTAAGAGGTGAAAGCTATCGATTGAAAGATAAGCGGCGCTCAGGAGCAATGACTGAGTAAAAGTGGATCAATTTTGATTGATCGGATTTAGCTAAAAAGTGGATCAGTTTTCGGTGATCGTTGACAACATATCACTACTATTAATAATAATAGTATTATTATCTCCATTAATTACAGTGACATTATTGAGAGTGTAAAATAAACTGTGTAAATGGCATTTTGATAAAAAACTTTTTACAGGATAACAAAATGCCTATCAGTAACGAATTGATTGATCAACTACTCAAAGATTGTAATGCCCCACAAGACCTATTGGGCGAAGGTGGGTTGCTTAAAGAACTCACCAAACGTCTTGCTGAAAGGGTGCTGGAAGCGGAAATGGCGATGCATCTTGGTTATGACAAACATGATCCTATCGGTAACAACTCGGGAAATTCTCGAAACGGCACAACCGGTAAAAATGTACGTTCTGTGCATGGAGCTATCGGGTTGGATGTTCCTCGCGATCGAAATAGCACTTTCGAACCAAAGTTGATATCGAAAGGGGAAAGACAGTTTAATGGATTTGATGAGCGTATAATTTCTCTGTATTCGAGAGGGTTAACGGTTCGAGATATTCAGGCGCATTTTCAAGAAGTCTATGGTGTTGAAGTGTCAGGAACCTTCATTTCTCAGGTAACCAATGAGGTGATGGAAGAGGTTAAAGCCTGGCAAAAAAGGCCGTTGGAGGCGCTGTATCCTATTGTTTATCTTGATTGTATTGTTGTTAAAAGCCAGGATTCCGGCGTAGTCATCAACAAATCCGTTTATCTCGCTTTGGGCATAAATATCCATGGAGAGAAGGAATTATTGGGCTTGTGGATAGCAAAAAGCGAAGGAGCTAAATTCTGGCTATCCGTGATGACAGAACTCAAGAATCGAGGCTTGCAAGATATTTTCGTTGCATGCTGTGATGGTTTAAAAGGTTTTCCTGAGGCTATTGAAGTGCTTTACCCGCAAACCCGTGTTCAATTATGCCTAGTCCATCAAGTACGTAATTCTCTTCGCTACGTCCACTGGAAAGAGCGTAAAGCGGTGGCAGCAGACCTTCGAGCTATCTACGGTGCGGCGACAGTCGATGCTGCTGAGTCTGCTCTGGAGGCATTCTCAGCCAAATGGGATGAGAAGTACCCGACAATTAGTCCGTCATGGACAAACAATTGGGAACGGCTAATCGTTATTTTTGACTTTGCTCCTGAAATCCGTAAAGCCATTTATACCACCAATGCGATTGAGTCACTTAATGCGTCATTGCGTAAGATTACTAAAACGCGGCGAGTTTTCCCAACAGATGAATCTGTCCTCAAGCTACTTTATTTAGCGTTGCATAATATTTCAATAAAATGGACGATGCCTATCAAAGATTGGAAACCCGCCATGAGTCAATTTATGTTGATGTACGGTGATCGGATCACCTGCTAACGGAGGAGCCATTTACACAAAAAATTTTACAGACCCACATTACTAAAATGAATATTGTTGTTACTTGTCATTCCTGGATTATTGAAATCAATATATATCTGTGGTTCTCCCGCTGATGGCGCTTTCCCACTTGGCGTATCTACCGTCGGTGTTTCCGCTTCGGGTGTTCTGTCGGTTGGAATCGATACCGTCGGTGTTTCCGCTGCGGGTGTTTTGTCGGCTGGAATACATACCGTCGGTGTTTCCGCTTCGGGTGTTTTTTCGGTTGGAATCGATACCGTCGGCGATTCAGCTTCGGGTGTTTTGTCGGCTGGAATACATACCGTCGGTGTTTCGGCTTCTGGCTTTTCCCCGGGTGGCGTATCTACCGTCGGCGTTTTAGCTTCGGGTGTTTTGTCGGTTAGAATCGATACCGTCGGTGTTTCCGCTTCGGGTGTTTTTTCGGCTGGAATACATACCGTCGGCGTTCCTGCTTCGGGTGTTTTCCCGGGTAGCGTATCTACCGTCGGCGTTTTCGTGCAATCTGCATTTTGCAAAAGTATGTTTGCATCACCGTTCAGATTTCCTATTCCCGCCTCAGAGTCATTGTCGGCAGATTGTGTAATTTCGTTTTCATCACCGTTCAGGTTTCCTATTCCCGCCATAGAGTCATTGTCGGCAGATTGTCCAATTACGTTTTCATCACCGTTCAGGTTTCCTATTTCCGCCTTAGAGTCATTTTTGGCAGATTGTATAATTTCGTTTTCATCACCGTTCAGCTTTCCTATTCCCGCCTCAGAGTCATTGTCGGCAGATTGTCCAATTATGTTTGTATCACCGTTCACGTCTCCTAATGTCGCCTTAGAGTCATCTTTGGCAGATTGCAGAGCGTCGTTTCTATCACCATTGAAACTGGCTATTCTCAATTGACTCCTATTTTCGGCTATTTGCTCAACTCGATTTTCTTCACTGTTGACATTGTCTATCTTCAACTAGGATCCTTTTTTACCTCTTTGCTTAACTGTGTTGCCATTACCGTTGATATCGCCTATCGTCATACTGACATTATTATTGGCTGTTTCCTGCATTGTGGGCTCTCTACTGCTAACACTGTCTGCTGCCAACCAACTACTCTTTTTCATTTCAGAAAATGTTGATTTTGCCTTCGACTTACTTGTGTCAAAACTATCGTGATCCTGCATATAAACTCCATCACAAGATTTTATTTAATAAAAAATAGGGAATGCGGAATAACTTTTTGTTAATCCGAGGTAATTAATAGGCAAAATTAAAATAATTTAAATTAATACATAATTATTTATTATTTTATAATACCTAAAACAATTATGAGTTAATTAATTTCACGTCGCAATGAAGTTTGTCTGTAAATAAAAAATAAATTTATAATGAATAAATAATATTATATTAAAATAACTTTTAAATATTAATTAAATATAAATTTAATTTAATAACTATTTATTTATTTTTATTAAAATTAATTATATAAAAAAAGACCCACAGGTCTTTTTTTATAATCTAACGATTTAACTAACCAAATAATGCATGCCACCAACTGGAAATAGTGACAACAATATAGTCCCATAATCGACTCAAAAAACCACCCTGCTCTATTGCTTGTTTCACTACGAGCGGGCGTTTATCAATCAATTGATCGTTTAAAAAGAAATTAATGGTCCCAACCACCTGATTTTTGCTTAATGGAGCTTTAAGACAATCTGAGTTCAGACTATAGGTCGCTTTTAGGTCTTGTTCTCTTCCTTTCGGGATAGTGATTGCTGCATCTTTTTCAGTTCCCAATAACACCGTAGACTGGTTACCATACCATACCTTTTCAGTAGTAAATGGCTTATCTGCCGTTATAGGAACAATGGTTGTAAAAAAACGAAATCCCCAATTTAGCAGCTTTTCACTTTCGGTAAAACGAATGCGATCACTCGATGCCCCCAACACAACAGCAATTAATCGCATTGGACCATTCGTTGCCGAAGTGATAAGATTATACCACGCCCCGCTGGTATGTCCGGTCTTGACCCCATCCACCTGCAAGCTTTTGCTCCACAATAAACGATTGCGATTGTATTGCTTAATTTTATTGTAGGTAAACACTTTCTTGCTGTGTAATAAATATTCATCCGGCACATCTCTAATTAATGCCTTAGTCAATGCCGCCATATCGTCGGCAGTACTAAATTAGCCTTCTGAATCTAAGCCGTGTACGGTCTTAAAATGAGTATTTTTTAAGCCTAATGAGGTAACATACTGGTTCATGAGATCGACAAAAACAGTTTGACTGCCGGCAACATAATCAGCCAATGCAATACAGGCATCATTACCAGATTGAATGACAATACCACGATTTAAATCCAGCACTGAAACCCTATCCCCGGGTTTTAAAAACATTAAAGAAGATCCTCGTAGAACAGAATTACCGGTTGCCCAAGCATCTTCTCCTACGGTGACCAGATCATTAACGCTAATTTTACCCGCTTTAATTGCTTGACCCACTACATAACTGGTCATAATTTTTGTTAAACTAGCTGGATATAAACGTTCATCTGGATTATTGGCTGTTAAAACTTTGCCACTATGGTAACCCATCAGTACATAAGCTTTTACATCAAGTTGCGGTGTAACCTGCGATTCATCGGCATGAACATTCATCGAGGAAACAAAAATAAATAATAGACCTAATCCAGTTGTCAAACGATTAATTATTTTCATCAAGCTCTTTTTCATTATCGATCTCCCGCGCTTTCTGATTAAAATATATCAAGTATGCTACTATAAAGAGCTTATAATGATTAAAGTTAGCTAAAAAACATAAAGAATATCGCTATCTTTGATCTACTACACAAATTGAGGTAGAAAAAATAGATTATCAACTGTTTCAGTTGATAGAATTGAGATAATATAATTACTCACCATAAGCAGAAAAACCGAATAATCTTCAGGCAATAGTTGTTCGCCGATGGCACAAATAAATCAGCCCAAAAGCCTTTAATTACTAATTTTTGGCGCTAACCGACAATTTTACAAACGGCCTAGCTGCAAATATATCTTACAATCAATTCACTAATTATAAACTCATTGGCATATTGCCAGGATCAGGGTAATTATATTCAAAACCAAGCTCCTTAGAAATACGGCTACCATCAATGATTTTCCCTATAATAGGCGTTGATTCAGCAATAAACTCTGGCGGTTGTAAAGCTACCCGTTGCGACGCCGCAGTATAATAAGATGATCTAACCGGATGTTCAGGTGCGCATAAATTATAAATATTGCCACCCTCTGGCAGTAATATTAATAATTTTATCGCAGTAATGATATCATCTTGATGAATAAGATTAACCGGCTCATTTCCGCCAGTTAAGGCTGTTTTACCAGCTAAAAACCGTCCTGCATGTCGAGCTTCACCCACTAAACCCGCTAACCTAAGAATATCTACCGATATATTTGGCAATTGGTGTAACCAATTTTCTACCTCGACCAGCGTTTTGCCTTCCTCGGTATTAGGATATAACTTAGCATCTTCATTTAAAGTTCCACTTTGTGCACCATATACTGATGTTGAACTGGTAAAAATAATACGTGGTATAGCGTAGGAAAGTGCAGTATCAACTAAAAGTTGTACCGCCTTCAAATAACCAATACCACCTTCAGCGGTTTTATTGACCGGTAACATAATAACCAGCACATCCGTAGCATTCATTAACTGTTCCAGATCTTCGGCCTCACATTCAATATCTGGCGTAAACCGAAGCTGGTAACAATCAATACCTGACATTCTTGCTGCATTTACACCATCTGACGTGGTTTTACTACCAACCACTGCCATTCCTGACCGCATTAACTCAAGTGCCAAGGGTAATCCTAACCAGCCTAAACCAATGATAGCGACCTTCTTCATAAATCTCACCACCTCCGATCAACTCAGTAGTTACATTATACTTACCTACTTATTAATATAATTCAAAGATCACAATTCTCTAACAATAATTAGTTATAAAATGAAGACTACATTGCTAATTGATAAATATTGATCAAATCAGTCATATTAGCCTGAACAGGATTAGTGATACCGGTGGCACTTTTTAATGCGGCTTGAGCTAATTTAGCTAAATCACTCTCCTGAACATTCAATCTTCTCAGTCCCGAAGGCAGACCAAGATCACAATTTAGCCGCCTTATTTCAGCAATACAAGCTTCTGCACCACGTTGATCGGTCATATGAGCAACTCGAATACCCATTGCCCCAGCAATATTTTTTAACTTTTTCGCTACTACCTTTAGATTAAAAGCTTGCACTTGAGGCAACAGAACGGCATTGCAAATTGTTAACGGTTGATGATAAAAATGGCTCACTTGCCAGGCTAAGGTTTGTACATATCCCTGTGAAGGATTATTAAAAGCCATCCTGGCCAGAAACTGCGCATAAGCAATACTTTCGTGCGCCTGTAGATCTAATAAATAATTAACCGCTCGACGTAAAGCATTACTCAATATTTTTATCGCACTTAGAGCACATGCATCGGTAACAGGATTAGCTGCGGTTGAATCATAAGCCTCAATTGCATAGGTTAAAGAGTTCATGCCTAATGCAGCAATAAATTCACTTGATAAACCTAGCATTAACTCTGGCTCAGTCACTGAAAGTAATGGGGTAATACGTGATCCAGCAATAGCCAAATTGATCAACTCATTTTTAGTTTGATCAAGCAATGGATTAAAATTATCGATATTTGAGGCGGAAGTTGTATTGATAGTAATTAAAGGCCATGTTTTTTAATATTATTACTAATAAAAATGGCGTGATGAGATTGTAAATAAATCATTGCCTTAGCATAATCATAGGCTGCCCCTTCACCAATTGAAACAATACCACGAGTTTCGCACCAATAAAAAAACGCTCTATTTTTAAGTTTAATTCAGCATAATATATAAATAGAAAAAATCTCATAAATTAAAAATAACTTATTGTAATTTAAGTAAATTTATACGTCTTAGCAAGTTACAGATTAATTATTGTTCTGAAGCCATTTCTAGAATTTTATATGCCCGTGCGAAACTCGTGAATACAATCAATCTGCTCATGTTGATAACAATCGATCGACTGCTTTACGATCTATAACGATGACACCAATTTAGCATCAGTAAAAAGATGACTTTTAATCTTATTATGTAAAAAAACTCTGATGATTTTTTCAATCAAACCACTTTTCATTAAAAAAGGATCAGTCACAATAAGCACTTGCTGATAACCATAATCCTTCATTAAATTTACCACATCGACTAAACACCCCCGGCCAATTTTATTAATAGTAGGAATGCAAAAAGTTGATGGCGGCATAGTAATTATCCTTAAGCTAAATAAAATAAAATAAAATAAAATAAAATAAATAAACTTATCGTGATGTCTAATGACAGCCAAGCTCTTTTTTCACCGTTAGCAATAAAAATCGCTTTATCAATCACTTGGTCAATTTATAATTTTATAGTTTATTTATACTTTTAAACTTAAAATGATTATTTTATTTAATATTTTGGTATCTGTACGACATTAAATAGAGTATTAAGCTTATTGCCGATCAAGTAATAAACAGCAAAGAATAGAGAACGGTGAGATAATTGAGGTATTTGTTATATCTAAATTAAATATGTCATTTCAGATTAAAAATAAATAATAAAGCGCCTGAAAAAGCATAAAACACTTTTTCAGGCAATGCCAAAAAATGTTGGCTAACTATCAAGAGAAGATAAACGAATTAATGTTGTTTCTTTGAATGACGGAACTGTGCCTTCGACAATATGTTAAAAAGCTCGCCAATGCCATAAATTAATAACATAATGCCGCCCATCACGATAGGCTCCATACACAGTGCAAAAAGCATACTTTTTAAAATTTCTAGCATTGAGAGCCTCAGCAAAATAATGATCTATTCAATTACGTAAAATATGAACATAACTAAATAGTAACCTTATAAGTTAGATTATTCTATTTATTTTCTCTTTTGAAGGCTAGCACTAGATATTTTCATTTTTTTACACCAATAATACGGTTAGTGACAGATATTACTATATTTTAACAATACTAATTCTCTATCAGCAGATATTTCTTAGAAACAATCAACAAGCCTTCATTCTATTCTCACTATTTGATATAACAAAGAGCAATAACACAATAAATTAATTAACCGTGTTTAGGCTAATAAGGTTGTTTTTATGGATATTTTCTTAACGCTAAAACGTCATGATCGGCTATTTGCTGACGCACGGTGGATCAACTTACTTCTATATATAAAATCTTCTGGTTCGATCAAGCAAGCAGCACAATTGGCGGGCATGAGTTATAAAAGCGCCTGGCATGCAATAAACGAAATGAACCAAATAGCCGATAAAGCGCTACTTGCCAGTGCAACTGGCGGCAAAGGTGGCGGTGGTACCACTTTAACACCCTATGGCGAACGGTTATTGCAACTCTATGGATTATTAAAACAGATCCAGCAACAAGCCTATCATGTGTTAAATGATGAAAATTTACCGCTCGATAGCTTACTGGCGGCAATTTCACGTTTTTCATTACAAACCAGCGCGCGTAATCAATTTTTTGGTACTTTAATTGAGTATGATAACCATTCAATTCAGCAAAATATCAAAATTCAGTTAACTAATAGTAACACAATTATCAATGCATCATTAACCAAGCAAAGTAGCAAACGATTACACTTAACTGCTGGCAAAGAAGTTTTAAGTTTGATCAAAGCGCCAGCAATAAAATTGCTGCCACAACAAACAACAACTCCAGCAGCCGATAATATAATAATTGGCACGGTAGCTGATATAGAAAAAGATGATAAAGATAGTGAGCTTAAGGTGAAACTAGAGGATGGATTATTACTTTGCTCAATCATGTCAAATCAAGAAATAGCAGAACAGAAGATAAAAATTGGCAGTAAAGTGACAGCGATTTTTGCCGCTAGCCAGATTATCATCGCAACACTACAATAATTACCTACCATAGCATCAGATTAATTTAATAAAATTTATTTTAAGATATAAAAAGCTTAATTAAACTTTTTATATGATAAAGTATAAAAAATTAATATGGATATCATGCATATAATAGAAGATTAACTACTTTTGATAGGAATCAACTAACTTCTGTATTTTCTTTTTAGTGCTAACAAAATTATTATATTTTACCTTTGCACATAATAAATCAAGTTTGGTATTGAGCGCCATCGCTAACAGGTTTTTTGAATCACTATCCATAATATTTTTATTGATATTCCAATATTTAATATCATCCATAATCATGACGTAATCTTTAATATATTTTTGATATTTAACCGGTTCAGTTTTTTTAAGTAGATTTAAATGATCAATACATTGATTATTTGTTGAGGAAATAATAATACCATTAAATAATATTCCAGATTTGTCGACTGGAGATTCAACTGCAGCTGTCTGACTATCGATATCGCTATTTTTTTTAGCGAAACCCGCACATCCTGTCAACATCATAATAGCCAATAATACACTAAACAGATTTTTTTTACTGTACGTCATGTCATTGAATCCTAAAAATATTATTCTTTTTGATCTACACGAAATCTCGAATGGTAAATTAACTGATAAAAGAAGTAAACAACTTTTTTATCTAACGATTAATAAAGCGATCTACCTCTCATATTAATCACCATAGCTTTAAAATATAGGTTGCCATCCCTGGCAGCTTAACTACGTCCTATAACTATTATTTAAGGCGAAATAAGTTTAGTTTTCAAACAACAACTAAATAATAATTATTATAAATATTAATCCCTTACTTTTACTTGCTATCGGTAGATTAGTGTAAATTTTCTTTTTTACACTCATAATACCGCTTACATCCTTTAAAATTAATTGCAATAAAATTTACTAGATATCCCTATCAAATAATAATGTAAACAACCCTTTCATTAGTGTGCAAAACATAATAATAATTTATTGATAAAAATTTTTATCACGATTTCCTACTAATTTCTTATTCTATTAACCTTAAATCTGATTTAATTTTCACATTTTCAGGCGTAACAGTTGAGGTCGCAGGGTTATAGAGCCAATCCTGACCTGGTTTCTGATAATTTAATTTAAACAGCCCATCGACATTAAAGTTGGCATTACCACCACTATCAAGTTCTACAACTATTTTTTTAGGCTTATTAATACTGTTATTTGGTTTTAACTCCTCACCATCAACGTTAAATATAAAATTTAATCCGTTTAAATTAGTGGTAAATGCCTCAGCAGATTTGGTGGTATCTGGATAAACATCTAGCGTAACGCGCTTACCGCTAAGGCCGAAATTATTATTAGCATGGCAAGTTAAGTTTAAAGTGCCAATATTCGATACGTCTTGTTCTTTCAACGTTAAATCATTATTGATATCAACCTTAAATTTACGCCAGGAATAATTAGAATCACATGTAACTTCAGTAATATTATTTAATTGAGATAGGCTAAATCGATAATTTCCTTTTGGGGCACTATTTAAACCACCTTTGCCGTCAAGCTGATAAATATTTAGTTGCCCAGAAAAACTACTTGAATCAATATCATCATCTTTTTTTATATAAAGCCTTACTTTAATGATTCCTTTTTCCGGCTTATTGGCTTTCACATTAATATCTGTTTGTATCCTTCTCTCATTTTCTGAGGCTGACATATTTAAATCGGTATCTTTACCATTATAGGTTATGCCAAATTTCATTCCCCGGGGAATATCTGACTCACTTACTTTTGGAAAATAATAAAAATAGACCGGCTCTGATTCTCCAGATTTACATTCTACCTCTCTAGTGAATAGATCAGATATCCAGATCTTTTCACCCTTTTTAGAATTCTTAGGGATCAAGACATTCCCCACCGGTTGAGTCTCACGATAAGGATCACCAGAACTACCTAAAACCTTACATTCCAACGCTAACGCGCTGCCGGTATAGAAAAACAGCATTGATATCATGAGTGCTATTTTTCATTGAAAACTCCATATCTCTCTGAAAATCAACGGGTTACTATTAATGCGATGATGATAATGTTGTAATGGTATACTGTACTTTGAGCGTGTCAGACACAGCCGTATTGGTAGACGAAGTCACTCTGGCCTCAAAGCTACCCGCCTTTGCACTCTTCGGTGAGTACTTAACTTTACCTTGATTATCGGTTGTAAATTTTTCACTAATCGATAATTCTGGAATTACCACATCTAAAGCATAATCTTTCAGAACATTACCATTGGTATCAGTCGCACTAATTTCAAATGGATATTCTGATTGGTTATCCGTTGGCACAATATTATTTTTTTTTAATGAGTTAATTTGGATTTTAGCAGTTGAAATATCTCCAACAAAACTCACTCTCCTATCCGCATCTTTTGCCTCGCCACCTTTTAATTGTGCACTCACCTGAATACCCCCAACCGCTTTAATCGTACTTGTTAGGATAATTTTAGCTTCCCCTTTAGTATTGGTATTACTGCTCGCAGGTTTTGGCAATGTAACATCATTACCTTTATTTTGTTGCCGTGTCACCTCAACATCCGGCACCAAATTGTCATTCGCATCTTTTACCACTGCGATAAAAGTGAATGAATTTTTGCCATTAGCCGCTTTTTCAGTGATTTTGCCATCTAATTGAACCTGAGCTAATGCTGCACTTTTACTATCCGCTTTAAAGGTAGTTTCTTTGTCAGTCGCTTTGCCATTAACCTTAGCCGTCACCGTATAAACACCGGCTTTTTTACTGACTACTGTCGCCGTCGCTTTACCATCCTCACCGGTTTTACCTTTTACGGTAGTAATTGTCGCACCTTCACTTACAGTAAAAGTAACATCCATATTCGGTACCGGATTAGCTTCCGCATCGGTTACCGTAGCAGTAACCTCATTCTTGGTAACACCATCTGCCGGCGAGTTATCTGGCTTGATCACCAAATTGCTATCCGTAATAACAGCCGTTGAAGTATCTGCAACAAAATTAACCTCTTGCTGTTGAGTTGAATTATTAATACTTGCCCTAATGGTAACTCCACCCGCTTTTTTATTAGTGGTATCGAACTTTGCTTCACCATTAACGTTAGTGTCAACTGTTTGCAATGCAGGCATCGCCCCATTATCTGCCTCAAATTTTACACTTACATTTGGCACTAAATTATTATTTGCATCAGTTACTACCGCCTTTAACTGATTTTTTGCTTTACCATCGGCAAATTGATAATCTTTTAATATAATCAAATTACCTTTTTTAATGATCATCGTATCGCGATCAGCTTCGAATACTACAGTTACTAGCTTAACTTTCAGCACTGAACCATTAATTTTAACGCCAACGGTGCTTTCTCCGGCACTAATACCTGTCAGTTCAGCGGTATAAACCCCATTGCCTACCTCTTTAGTATTTTTGATCTGACTATTGGTCAAACTCGTGGTAAAGTCCACTTTATCACCAGAAATAGGATTGCCTTGCGCATCTTTCAGTTCAAGTTTCAAGTTAGCGGCGGTTTTACCATTGGCAACAATCGTTGCAGGTTGTACTGTCAATAATGATTTTTCTGCGCTCGGGTGACCGGTGACAAAAGCAACCGACTGGGTTTTTTGACTACCATTAATTTCGGCAGTGACTTCGCTGCTACCCGCTTTGGTACTGGTAACACCAAAGATCAGTTCTCCGCGCTGGTTAGTATTTGCCGTTGTTCCATTTTCAATGACTGTGCCATCGGTTGCTGTAAGATTAACCGCTATATTCTCTACCGCGTTACCATTTTGATCAGTCACCAATGCATATAGCATATTCTTCTCTTTACCATCAGCTAATGCTTTATCCTTAGTAACATTTAACTTGGCAATCTGAGCTGAATTTCGATCAGCGCTAAATTTGAGCGGCCCATTTTTATAATTGCCGTTTTCCATCGTTGCGGTGATCTTGTCTTCCCCAGCTACTTTACTGGTTATATAAATTACCGCTTTTCCTTGGCTATCGGTGGTTGCCGTTATCCCATCCCCATTGGTAGCACTCTGGGAACCATTAGACAATGTTGCCCCCAATTTGCCATCCTGTTGTTTTAAGCCATCAACGTGGAAAGTAATTACTTGATGACTCAAGGGCTGTCCATGTTCATTGGTGATCACCGCGGTGGTGGTAAAATGATCGCGATCATTAGCCGGTAAAACGGAATTAGGCTCGACAATCAAATCATTAACCACATTTCTGGAAGGTTTTACCCGTATTGTGGTCGTCGCTCTGTTTGATTCATTGTCATTATTATCTATCCCCACCGCACTGATTTGATATTCTTGCGCAGCATTCTTTTGTGTTTTATAAACATAAGCTGGTAAGATAATTTCTAATTGAGTCGGTGAAATAACCTGATAACTGCCACCATTGGCAATAAAACTAGGCGAGACTGTCCAGTTGATTTTTTTCAAACCATATTTGGTTTTATTAACAGTGGCAGGAATAATAATTGTTTCTTTTGCTTCCGCTCTCATTTCGGCTGGTAACGAAATATTAATTAATTCCTGTTTCCGATATTGCATAACAATATCATAATTTCGATCGACAAAATCATACTTATTACCAACCAAATTACGCATGACATCAACAGCATCAGGATCTAACTGTTGCGATAATGGTACGCCAAAGCGATAAATAATATCCATGCCAACCATAGTGTCATTACGATCACGAGTTTTGCACCAATAAAAAAACGCTCTATTTTTAAGTTTAATTCAGCATAATATATAAATAGATAAAACCTTATAAATCAAATACAACTTATTGTAATTTAATAAAATTCATGTGTTTTAGTAACTTGCAGATTGATCATTGCTTTTAAGCCATTTCTAGAATTTTATAGGCCTGTGCGAAACTCGTGTTTAAGTTTAATTCAGCATAATATGTAAATAGATAAAACCTTATAAATTAAATATAACTTATTGTAAATTAAGTAAATTTATGCATTTCAGTAACTTGCAGATTAATCATTACTTTTAAGCCATTTCTAGAATTTTATAGGCCTGTGCGAAACTCGTGACGATCACCGGCCGCATGCTCTCCTTTCAAGGTGATTAATGGTATTGGCGTGTAATTTATGCCTAATGTCAAGGCGTAAGGATCGTCTTTTAATTTATCTGGATCGACACCGGTACCAAGATGGACACCTTTGCCAAAATATTTTTCATATTTAATACTACCACCCAGTTTAGGGTAAGTCGGTAAATAGGCTTCGGCACGAACATCAAAGCCCGTTGCCGGACGCTCATCATAATCATCCATTACCGCTATTTTTGATTGGTGCCAGTCAGTTAAGCCAAAATAACCATTCGCGGCCAATTTTAAATAATCAGTCCGAGCTTCGCCGCCAAGACCTAATCAGGCATTGCCACCGCTATAATCATAATCATAGAAGGTATTAATGCCATACATCCAATCGCCCCAATATTGGCGATAACCTAAACCTAAATTTAAAGTATTTCTGTCTTTATTGGTTCTTAGTCCCAATTGGGTAAAAAGCAGACTATTTATGCTATCAATAACAGGTAATAAAAAATCACCCGAAAATTTTCTATCAGTACCGATAGAAATACGGGCAGTACCGTACTGATTTAACCAATCATTAAGTCGCTGGTTAACCAAACCTTCGCCAATATTTTTTGCATAACCGATTGAAGCATCAACTGCATTTCTATTTGCCACGAGTTTCGCACAGGCCTATAAAATTCTAGAAATGGCTTAAAAGTAATGATTAATCTGCAAGTTACTGAAATGCATAAATTCACTTAATTTACAATAAGTTATATTTAATTTATAAGGTTTTATCTATTTACATATTATGCTGAATTAAACTTAAAAATAGAGCGTTTTTTTATTGGTGCGAAACTCGTGTTTGCTAAAATATTACCAACCTGGCTGGCAATTGAAGCTAAAGTTTGATCTGTATTATCTTCAGGTGGTGTTTCCGTTCCACCTAAATTAGGTAAAATAGTATTAATCGTATTGGCACTATTGCCTTTAGTTTCAAGACTTGGTGGCATTTCTAACGGATAATGTCCTGAACTTAAACGTTCAGAAGGAAATAGAGAAGTTTCCCCCTGAGATGATGATGCAGTATTATCTTCAGTAACGATATTATTACTCGCGTTTGCATCATTCATTAAGGATTGAATACCTGAGATAGTATCTGCCATCTCAGCATTTTCAACTGCACTAGCTATTGATATTAAAGAAAAAAAGGAGTGAGAAAATAGTTGTATTAAAAGCAGGCACCACGCGATTATTTTCCTTCCCTTGGATGAAAATGGTGTCATAATTAATTTACTCTCACATGTACACACATAGCAAGAAACCACCTTCAATCAATTAAAGGTGGTAAGATATGAATAATATTTAAATACTTGATAATGCTTTAACTTTTTCTTTTACGCTTTGAAAACCAGAGAATTGAACTTTTGAGCATAAAGTATCTAATTTAGTGCTCAACGTCATAGATAATAATTCTTTTGAATCTTTATCCATAATATTTTTATTAACATTTAAAAACGTATAATCTCTGCTGATTTTATTATAATCATTAGAATATTGTTGGTATTTACCACCATTCGCTTCTTTTAAAAAATTAAAGCGATCAACACATTCATTATTTGACGAGGCAATAGTAATACCATCAAATAACATTCCTTTTTTTTCTATATAATTTCGCGCAGGAATACTACTCTGGTTATTGACAATAGCGGTACTATTATTAGTTTGACTCGCTGTTTTATCATTGACTTTTTTATTCATCTTTTTTGACACAGGTACAGAACAAGCATTTAATAAAAACATAGCACCAAATACTAAAGCGCACTTTTGGAAATTAACATTCATAACAAAGCCTTTATTCAATTACGTAGCCAATTAACAAGCTCCATTAAGGAGCCATTTCGAGTGATCCAAACTAATAATTCAGTACTACACAACATCATAAAAATGACAGAAAAAAGTAGTACTAGTTTTTTAATAAAAAAAGATAATCGTTTCGACATATAAAAGTGAATCCTTAAAATTTTATTAATAATAAAGTTAAGTAAAAATGTTCACTTTTAATAAAGTAAAATATCGAATAACTATTAGCCATAGATAAACTATATTTATAAATAATATGATAGTGGTTAAATTATATTCAAATACAAATTATTTAAAAGTTCCAACAATAAGTATTCTCATCATATAGATGATTAGATTAAAGTATGGACTAAAACAAAAAAAAGAATAAATTCTATAAGTTAAGCTTGTAGTGAGTGAAATCATATATATAAATATTAAAACAGCAAATCGTTTTAATCGATCATAAATCAAAAATTAATAGATATTAGCTATCAATTATCAACTTATGATCGTTTTCTCCAATGAGTTAAATTAATAAAAATCAATGAGATATAAAAAATGAAAACATTTAGATACATATTTAATTATAGTTTAACTATACAAAGATTATAAAATTACATATTATTTGCTTTAAAACTAATATAGAAAATAAAATTAAATGATATTGCAAAATAACTCATTATAAATACAACCAAATAAAAACAACTTAATAACAAATTGACTTTGAATATTCTCTACAGCTAGCAGATATTGAATATAAAGATTTACACTCTAAACCTTGATAATTGTTAAACGAATATTCGATTTAATTGATTTGGAAACATACTTAATATATGGAAATATAACATATCAATTGGTATTTCTTATTATACTAATTGCTTTATTCTATTTTGTGCCTGAAACTAACGGAGAAGTTTCTCTTATAAAAGGAAAATTGGAGCCAAATGGCTCCATTTTTTTATCTATTGTTACAAATATAAATATACCCACATAATTTAAAAATAGTTATATATTATCCCTAGAATCTATTATTAATAATTTATTTACATCTATATTTATATATAAACCACCAAATTAAACAATTGATTTATTTACGTTCATCTTTTTTATTAATTATATAGATAATTAACATATATTTTACTTATTTTACCAAAAATTTTATTTTAACGAAAATTAATAATTATTATAACTTAATATTTTCTCATCATAGATAAAAAACAATTTCTTTAATAAGCAACCTTAATATCAAGACCATTCTATTATTTACCTATTTAATTAGCATTCATTCTTTAATTTCAAAATTATCCAGCTAATATTAGTTTAATATCAAGATACTTAAATAATGTTTATTTATATAATAGCAAAATAGGCTATTTTGTCAACGATCACCGAAAACTGATCCACTTTTTATCTAAATACGATCAATCAAAATTGATCCACTGTTTTACTCGGTTATTGCTCCTGATCGCCGCTTATCTTTCAATCAATAGCTTTCACCGCTTAATTGCAGTACATGCGAATGATGAAGTAAACGATCAAGCATAGCGGCGGTTAATGTTGCGTCATCAGCAAAAGTACCAGGCCATTGCCCAAATGATAAGTTACTCGTCAATATGACACTACCATGCTCATAACGCTTGGCAATCACATTAAAAAATAGGGTTGCTTCCTCTCGCCCAAACGGCAAGTATCCAATCTCATCTATGATCAACAACTTCGGGGCCATCACCGAACGTGATAGATATTGTTTGAGCTTATTTTGTCGTTTGGCAGTTGAGAGTTGCAACATCAGTTCAGCCGCTGTTGTAAAGCGAGTTTTCTTCCTAGCCTGTACTGCTTTTAATCCTAATCCAATAGCTAAATGCGTTTTACCTACACCACTTGGGCCAAGCAATACGACATTTTCATTACGTTCAATAAATGTTAATGCGCTTAATTCCTGTATTTGTTGTTTAGGAACACTCGTTGCAAACTTAAAATCGAACGTATTAAGTTCTTTGTGTACTGGGAATCCTGCCATCCGACTCAAGAGATTACGAGTTCGTTCATCTCGTTGTTGTTGCTCACATTTTAATAGGGACAGTAAAAACTCTCCGTAGCTTTTGTCTTGGGCAATGCATTGTTCGGCAAGTGATGACCAATGACTGGGAACAGAATTTAATTTCAATGACTCACACAGGTGTTCAATTTGTTCATGCAATAACATGTTCACCTCCCAGCAATGCTTCATATACGCTGATTGAGTGTTGCAAATTGACAGATTCAAGGGGCGGTACGATACGAATATTAAGCGTATTAGTCTGCGGGATAGATTGGCAAACCCTTGCTGGTAAGGGAAGAAGATACTTAACTTCCTTAGCTAATCTGTCTGCTGGCTTTTCTAACGTTGTTCCATGAATCCGCTGATGGGCAACGCGTTGTAACCATGGACCCACTTTTGCGTTGGCTATCTCGATATCTAGTTCAAGATTATGAGCACGAAGGTCGGTATTTAATGGCACGATAAAACTGTTTTTTAAATAGTGGTTAAAGCGCTCTACTTTCCCTTTCGTTTTTGCCCTGTAGGGCTTGCAAGCCTTCAATTTAAAACCGTAATCTTTCGACATTTGAAGCATTTCGACATGCAATTTATGTTCACCTTCTGCATAAGCATCCCGTTCGATGATGAAGGATTTTGCGTTATCACACAATACTTCCTGTGGTACACCACCAAAATAGTCGAAAGCTTCTCTTAAACCTTGTTGCCACGATCCTGCTCGTTCATTATCAAAGAACTTTACATAACTAGCACGCGAATAGCCTAGTGTTGCAACAAACGCTTTTAGGGATTTTTTACCTCGCCGGATGCTGGTGAAGTCGATTTGCATTTGTTGACCTGGCTGTGTTTCAAAACGGACGACAGCTTCGGGAACAATGCTTGGTTTAAATTGACAAACAAATCGGCGTAACTGAGCAATACCGCCTTGATAACCTCTTTCAGCTACCTCATCAAATAACACTGTTGCAGGGATCCAATCAGGTTTAGCCAATTCAATTCGCTGAAGCAAATAAGGTTTAAAGGGTGCCAGTTTACTCGGTTGTTGACTTCTTTTAGCATAAGTTGGCATTGCCTGTTGTTGTAAATGATGTTTTACGGTGTTACGGGAAATGCCTAATTCACGGGCAATTTTTCGAAGGCTTTGTCCTTGTGTAAAGCGAACATGAATATCCACAAATATCTCCTTGGTTAACATAAATTACCCGTACAAAAATGTACGAATAATACCAAGTGGATCAGTTTTAGATGATCGTTAGTGGATCAGTTTTGCATGATCGGTGACACTATTTTGCGGTGTTAAGCCGCTAATCTAATGACAGACAGGTTAAATCAGTATAGATCTTACCCAGCAATTTAAAAACTACCATCAGTTGTATTGGTATTCAGTTGCACGGATAATATAATAATTCAGATCGATTTTAATGAATGTACTAATAGGAGTTTAAACTATGGCAGTAACTAAGCTGGTTCTAGTAAGACACGGCGAAAGCGAATGGAATAAAGAAAACCGATTCACTGGTTGGACTGATGTTGAACTTTCCGATAAGGGCCGCGAAGAAGCAACAGATGCAGGCCAGCTATTAAAAAAAGAAGGTTTTGTTTTTGATTATGCTTATACATCCGTTTTAAAACGCGCTATTCACACCTTGTGGAATATTCTAGACCAAATAGATCAACAGTGGCTAACCGTCGAAAAAAATTGGCGGCTCAATGAACGTCATTATGGTGCTCTGCAAGGTTTAGATAAAGCAGAAACTGCAGCAAAATATGGTGACGATCAAGTTAAACTATGGCGCCGTGGTTTTGAAATTACACCACCAGAATTAACCAAAGATGACCCTCGTTACCCGGGTAATGATCCTCGTTATGCAAATTTGAACCCCTCAGAGCTCCCTGTCACTGAAAGTCTCGCTACCACAATTGAACGTGTTGTCCCCTATTGGGAAGAAGTGATTAAACCAAGAGTTGCTAAAGGTGAAAAAGTCATCATTGCTGCTCACAGTAACTCATTACGAGCATTAGTCAAACATCTGGACAAAATGAGTGAAGACGAGATCCTTGAACTTAATATTCCAACCGCCGTTCCATTGGTCTATGAATTTGATGAAAATATGCAACCGATTAAGCATTACTATCTTGGTGATCAAGCTGAAATAGCCGCTAAAGCAGCCGCGGTTGCTAATCAAGGTAAAGCGAAATAATCAAATTAAACTTTATAAGTATAAGGCCACTTTGTGGCCTTATTAAGCATTAATTAGTTGCTCTTTTCACGACGTCACGAGTTTCGCACCAATAAATAAACGCTCTATCTTTAAGTTTAATCCAGCATAATATATAAATAGACAGAATCTTATAAATCAAAAGCAACTTATTGTAATTTAATAAAATTTATGTGTTTTAGTAACTTGAAGATTAATCATCGATTTTAAGCCATTTCTAGTATTTTATACGCCTGTGCGAAACTCGTGGACGTATCCGAACCGCGTCTGCTAAACGATATAATAATTTTTCACTATCTTGCCAACCAATACAAGCGTCTGTCACACTTTTAACCATACGCTAGCGGTTTATCGGTAGTTATATCTTGATTTCCCTCTAAAAGATGACTTTCAATCATCACTCCAATGATTGCTTTTTCACCTTGACGTATTTGATTAGCAACATTTTCAGCCACTTCAAGCTGCTTTTTATATTGCTTACAACAATTTGCATGACTAAAATCAATCATAATTTGGGCTGATAAGCCTGATTTTTGCAAACTCTCTTTAACGTCTTGTATATCTGATTCACTATAGTTAGGCTTTTTACCGCCGCGCAAAATAATATGGCAATCGTCATTACCGGTAGTATTTACAATTGCTGAATGCCCCCATTTGGTAACCGATAAAAAACAGTGAGCAGCATTAATTGCATCAATAGCCACTTTTATTGTTCCGTCGGTACCATTTTTAAAACCTACCGGGCAAGAAAGACCAGATGCTAATTCACGATGTACCTGAGATTCAGTAGTACGTGCACCAATTGCTCCCCAACTAGTAAGATCTGCAACATATTGCGGAGTGATCATATCAAGAAATTCACCGGCAGTTGGTAAAGCTAAATCATTAATAGTTACCAATAAATTACGTGCAATACGCAATCCTTGATTAATATCAAAACTGTTATCCATAAAAGGATCATTAATTAAACCTTTCCAGCCAACAGTAGTACGCGGTTTTTCAAAATAAACACGCATAACAATTTCTAACTCATTCTTCAATTCATCATGAATTTTTTTTTAGTTTTTGGGCATATTCAATGGCTGCTTTAGGGTCATGAATTGAACATGGGCCAATAACGACCAAAAGTCTATCATCCTTAACAGTTAGAATTTGATGTATTGATTCACGAGCTGTTTGAACTGTCAAAGCGGCTTTATCTGTTGCCGGAAATTTTTCTAATAAGGCAACTGGAGGTAATAACTCTTTAATCTGTTTAATTCTGATGTCATCATTCTTATAAGTCATCTTTTCTACTCAATATATAGCTCTTTAGCCAGTATATTCTCTAAAAAATAAAAGATGAACTCAATTTAACCTCTAGTGATAAAAGTGTAAATATGTACTCATACTTATATTATAAATATTTAATGACAATATATAATATGATATAAAAATTGTTAATATTTTTAAAATCATACTGTTACGCCAATGTAAATAACTATTAACCTGCTAAAAATATTGAACCATTTTCTTTAGCTGACCGAGCCCAAAGGCGAAAACCATTGATTGAAATACCAAGTAGCATCAAATATTCAAATGACATTGCTAAAACACCTTGTAAGTAGAAAATAACAACACTAATAACATTGATAATGATCCACAGTAACCAGCTTTCAGCATACTTTCGTGTCATTAATATCATCGCAATAATTGATAATACCATCATGGTTGAATCCCAAAAAGGGAATGCATCGGGTTCTATTTGTACAGGTTCAAGATAAAAACCTAATAAATGAGCAATGTCCCAAGTGACGTGGGCAAGAAAAATAAACACTTTATCAATGTTAAAACTTAATAGTAGCGTTAAAATAATGGCGATAAATAGAGTTACCACTACTTTAGAAAAACTCATCCAGCGGATCTTAAGACTTGCTTCATGATAAGCATCTACTCGACTCCAAGCGTACCAACCATAGGTATTCGCTGCGAAAAAGAAAATTTGTAACAACAAGCTTGCATACAATTGTATTTGAAAAAAGATAACCGCAAATAATGTAACGTTTATTAGACCAAAAAGATAATTGATAATTTTTTCCTGACTGGCAAGCCAAATACATAAAAATCCAGCTACTGTTGCCACGGCTTCAATATAAGATAAATTATAACCATTGCTGCCAAGAGCAATATGTACCATAGTATTACTAGTATTGAAAAACTCCATTCCTATTACCCTATTAACACTTATAATTCAGCTACTTAATGTTAGCAGCAAACGACAACATCCGCTCCAAAGGCTTTAATGCTCTCTCTCTTAATTCATCATTAATCGATATTTCATGTAATTCACCCTCTTTTTTTAGTCCTTGCTCTATAGTTTTTAAGCTATTCATTGCCATCCAAGGACAATGAGCACAAGTCCGGCAGGACGCACCTTCATCTGCCGTTGGTGCAATATAAAATGATTTCTCTGGGCATGCTTGCTGCATTTTATAAAAAATACTTTTATCCGTTGCCACAATTATTTGCTGATTAGGCAAGTTTTGTGCAGCTTGAATCAATTGACCGGTTGAGCCAACTGCATCCGCTAAATCAACAACCGCTGCAGGGGATTCTGGATGCGCTAATATTGCCGCATTAGGATACAACATTTTCATTTTCTGCAAGGCTTGAATTTTGAATTCATCATGTACAATGCAAGCAGCTTGCCAGCAAAGCATATCTGCCGCGGTTTTTCTTTGTACATAATTACCTAAATGACGATCCGGAGCCCAGATAATTTTTTGCCCTTGACTATCTAAATAGTCAATTAATTCAACTGCAATACTGGAAGTTACAACCCAGTCAGCTCTAGCCTTAACCGCCGCAGAAGTATTGGCATAAACAACCACCGTTCGCTCTGGGTGTTGATCACAAAATTCAGCAAAAGGCTTTGCAGGACAACCTAAGTCTAATGAGCACTCCGCTTTCAATGTAGGCATTAATATTGTCTTTTCAGGATTTAAGATCTTAGCCGTTTCACCCATAAATCTAACGCCAGCGACAATTAAAGTCGATGCAGAATGTCGTGAGCCAAAACGTGCCATTTCCAGTGAATCTGCTACACACCCACCAGTTTCTTCGGCCAGAGCTTGAACATCAGGATCGGTATAATAATGCGCGACTATAACCGCATTTCTTTTTTCCAACAATAGCTTAATAGACCGTTTACAATGTTTTTTTTCATTATCCGTCAAAGGCACTGATTTAACAGGAAATGAGTAGCTAGCTAAATTGAAATCGATAAAATTAGGCATTTTGCACTCTTATGTTTAGTATTTAATGTTTTAAATGATATTTTTTAGCAAAAAAACTATTTATTTGCTAATTTTGTTTCGCATGCTAAACAAGATAATCAATATTTAAAATTTTGTCGCTTAATTTTTACTATCAAATTGTTCTCAATAACCTATTTTTCCATTTGGTTGTAATAAAGAAGAATACTATTTTTCATCTATATTCTGTATGTACAGTAAAATAAAACAGATAACATGAAATTAGCTTTTGACAGAAATAGTCCGAATATCTTTCGATGGTGGGTCGTACAGAATAACTCGGCCTACGGCCTCGCCCTGCGGGTCGCTGTACTTCGCACAACGCTGTCTCGCTTCGCTCGAACCTACACAGCTTCTCATCCTGTACTCACAGAGCTATGTGTTATTTCTGTTTCTTTGGAAAGTAACAAGATATTGTTAGATGGTGGGTCGTACAGGATTCGAACCTGTGACCAATTGATTAAAAGTCAACTGCTCTACCGACTGAGCTAACGACCCATCTGAAGTTACCTGAGGTGATCGCGAAGTATATTACTTATTTTTGCTAAGGGTGCAATGTTTTTTTTACCGAAAGCATTTAAATGCTTATTAATCATACAATTACCCCCGAAATAGATAGCAATAAATACTTCGGGGTTATTCATTAGAGTGACGCTAATTTCTTTTCTGCCAATTTCGCGCTAGGGCTAACTAGGATATGCTTTAATCACCTGTTGATAAACAACACGTGCTTTATCATTTTGCCCTTTTTCTTGCATCAGTAACCCTACTTTATAAAGGGATTCTGCCCCTTTGGCTGAATTAGGGTAATTTTTAACAACGGTAGCAAAATAAAAAGCCGCATCATCTTTGTTTCCCTGATTATAATTTAATTGTCCAAGCCAATAATTCGCATTAGGCTGATAATTAGATTTAGGGTAAGTTTTGATAAAATGCTGAAAAGAACTAATTGCCTGCGCAATCTGCTGTTTAGATTTGCTTTTTATTGCAAGTGCAACGGCTGCATCATACTCAGCTTTTTCATTTGCTGGTTTAGCTGTAACAACAGCATTATTACTACTGTCGGTACTTGCCTTGACTTTATTTGCACCAGTCGTCAATGCATCCAACTGCGTATAGAGATCTTTTTGCCGCTCAATAACTTGACTTAATTGATATTGGTTTTCCTGAATTTGACCACGCAATGTATCAATGTCCCGCTGAGCATCCGATAACTGCTGCTGAATTTGATATAATAACTGCCCTTGAGAATTGACCGCTGTCTCAATTTGCATTAGACGATCACTTGTAGAACCTGAGCCGACATTAATGATTGGCGCTTGGGCGGTAGCGACTACTGGAGCCGCTACGCCAACCAATAACGACAGACTCAAATAAAGATGTCTGAAGTTACTGTTCATATAATACTCTTAATACACAAGTATCGCACGACGGTTTTTGGCATATGCCGATTCGTCATTACCTTGTATAGCCGGTTTTTCCTTACCATAAGATACGATAGCAATTTGCTCACCGTTTACGCCTTTACTCTGCAAATATATTTTCACAGCATTAGCACGGCGCTCACCAAGTGCAATATTATACTCTGGTGTACCCTTTTCATCGGTATGCCCTTCCACAGTAATCTTAACTGAAGGGTTACCGCGTAGGAATGTTGCATGTTTATCTAACAGCTGTGCATATTCTGGGGTAACATCATACTTATCAAAACCAAAGTAAACAATGTTGTTACTTTGCAATTCTTGCATTTGCTGACTAGCAAGTTGCTCAGCTGTCAAGCTAGCATTGCTATCCGCTACATTGTTTTCAGCACCCGTTTTGTCATTGCCCTTTTTTGAGCTACATGCTGCAACGGCTATCATAGGTAACGCTAACATTAGCCCTTTAAGCACTTTATTCAATTGCATCTTGTTCGATCCTTTAATTATTATTGCCATACTTATTATTATGCATCACAAATACAGCGACCAGGCAGGAAATTTAACCTTTCCATCAGTCGCCGGCAGACGCGCTTTGAAACGCCCATCCGTTGACACCAAGTGTAATACAGTACCTAACCCTTGTGAGGCACTATAAATTACCATAGTACCATTAGGTGCGATACTCGGCGTTTCATCTAGAAACGTATCCGTCAAATATTCAACGTTACCCGTTGCCAGATCCTGTTTAGCAATGTGCTGTTTACCATTACTCGAGTTGACCATTACCATAAATTTACCATCAGGGCTGACGCTTGGATCCTGGTTTTGGTTGCCTTCCCAAGTAATACGCTCTGGCACACCACCATTAATATTTAGTTTGTATATTTGTGGACGCCCTGCTTGATCAGAAGTATAAATCAGTGTTTGGCTGTCTGGCATCCAACTAGGTTCAGTATTGTTACTACGACCATCTGTTATTTGGCGAGTTTGACCACTGGCCAAGTCCATTACATAAAGATTTAAACTTCCGCTCTTTGACAGGGCAAAAGCAAGCTTACTTCCATCGGGGGAAAAGGTAGGAGCACCATTATGACGCGGGAAAGCAGCAATCTGGCGGACTTCGCCTGTCGCTAACGTTTGCATAACTAATGCTGAACTACCACTTTCAAAGGTTACATAAGCTAATTTTTCACCATTAGCCGACCAAGCTGGCGACATCAGCGGTTCAGGCGAGCGGTGGACAGTGAATTGATTATAACCATCATAATCTGAGACCCTTAATTCATAAGGAAACTTTCCACCATTAGTTTTAACCACGTAAGCGATACGTGTACGAAATGCACCTCGAATACCGGTTAATTTGGCAAAGACTTCATCACTAATAGTATGTGCCGCATAGCGTAGCCATTTGGCTGCCACTTTTAATTGGTTTTGCGTCAATACTGCGCCAGGAGAATTCACCACATCAACCAGTTGATAACTAATAATGTACTGACCATCAGCAGCCGGTTGTACCTGACCAACAACAACTGCATTAATACCTAATGCCGTCCAAACATTCGGTGTGACTTCCGATGCGGTAGTTGGTTGTTCAGGCATATGACTGGGATCAATAGGATTAAATTTACCGCTATTGCGTAAATCTGCAGCAACAATTTGTCCTACATCATCGGGTAAAGTACCAGTTCCAGTCCATTTAAAAGGCACAATAGCAATAGGCTGTGCAGTATTGATACCTTGGGTAATTTCGATCCGAATTTCTGCCTGAGCAGATGCCGCCCATAATATTAGAAAACCTAATAATAATTTAAATGCCTGCTTCATTTTTCTCCCTTATCACGTATTCACGTCCGTAATAATTAATTTGAATATTAACAAAGGTGAATGCACAAAACCAGATAACTGAAAAACTTTTGTTAATTTTCCTAGCCTTATGCTATTCATAACATTCATTAACTAAGGCTTGAATACTAAAGTACTTCCCTGTTCATTAAATGCATCATAAATACTACGGCTAGGCGGTTTAGGCATTGTCGCTGTTTTGGCTGCACGTATCGCTGCGTCACAGAGTGGTTGATCATTTGCTGTATTACTTTTAGCTGCAATACTAATTAACATGCCGTCAGGAGCGAGTTTTATTCTTAATTCGCATGTTTTACCACGATAAATATCAGCATCATAAAATTTGCTTTCAATTGCGGCTTTGATCTTACCTGCATAATTAGCCACATCCGAACTGGATGCCCCGCTTTTTCTATTTCCTCCTTGACCCGCTGCTGCTGCACCTCCCATTTGCTGAGTTGGTTGTTGGGCAGTTAATCCACCAAGCAGAGAGTCAACCGTAGCAGCCTGTTTAGCCGCATCTGCTTTTTTCTTAGCTGCCAGCGCCTTAGCGGCTTTTTCTTTTGCCTCTGCTTGTGCTTTAGCCCTAGCTATTTCAGCTTCTTTTTTAGCTTGAGCTTCAGCTTTCGCTTTTGCCTCTGCCTGCTCTTTTATTAGCCGTTCTTGTTCTGCTTTAGCTTTAGCCGCCGCTTCTTCAGCAATTTTCTGTTGCTCCTTGGCTTTCTGCGCCGCTTCTTCTGCTTGCTTGCGTTGCTGCTCGGCTTCTCTTGCTATTTTTATACGCTCCTCTTCAACCATTTTTAAGCGTTTTTGTTCTTTTTCCTGCTGTTTTCGGAGTTCTTCTTCTTGCTGTTGAAGACGTTTTTTTCGCTCAGTATCAGCTTGTTTGGCACTATTTTGCTGCCGTTGTAGCTGGTTATACTGTTCTATTACTACGCCGGGATCAACCATGATCGCATCAACCACTTCACCGCCTTGACCACCGCCACCAAGCTTAATAATTTCATCCAATGAACCCAAAATAATAAAACCAAATAACAAAACGTGGAATATAATAGAGAGTACCACAGAGCGACTCAATTTATTTTTTTGCTCTTTTGTCTTTCTCACAACAGATTTCCAAACAAGTAATTATGCAATTACATCAAATAGGCTGAGTCATAAAACCAACCGATTTGATGCCAGCTTGATGAAGTATATTCAGCGCTTTAATAACTTCTTCGTATGGTACATCTTTAGCGCCACCAATTAAAAAAATGGCATGCGGATTTTTTGCCAATGCGGCTTTTGTTATTGCTGCAATCTGTTCTGGCGGTAAAAGCTCTTCTCGATGACCATCAATAATGACACTGTATTGCCCTACTCCAGAGACTTCAAGAATAATCGGTGGATTATCACTACCTGACACAACTTTTGATTGAGTCGCATAGGGTAATTCCACTTTCACACTTTGTGAGATAATCGGCGCCGTTGCCATAAAAATCAATAACAATACTAACAGTACATCCAATAAAGGAACGATGTTAATTTCAGATTTCAGTTCACGCCTATGTCGAGTCCGTGCCATCTTTCTGTTCTCCGCATTTATTGCTTTTCAGAAGCAAAAGCTTGACGATGCAGGATGGCTAAAAATTCTTCCATAAAATTGTCATAACTTTGATCCAATTTATTGACCCGCTGGTTTAGTCGGTTATATGCCATCACAGCTGGAATGGCCGCAAACAAGCCGATTGCCGTTGCAATTAACGCTTCAGCAATACCCGGGGCGACCATTTGTAATGTTGCCTGTTTAACCGAGCCTAATGCAATGAAAGCATGCATAATTCCCCAAACGGTACCAAATAATCCAATATAGGGGCTTATTGATCCTACAGTACCTAAAAAGGGAATATGCGTCTCTAATGATTCTAACTCACGATTCATCGATATTCGCATAGCTCTAGAAGCACCATTCATTACCGCTTCTGGTGTATGAAGATTGGCTTGACGTAAACGAGCAAACTCTTTAAATCCAGAATAGAAAATCTGTTCTGCTCCCGTTAATGCATCACGCCGATCCTGACATCCTTTATAGAGACGCGATAGCTCAATACCAGACCAAAAACGATCCTCAAAAGCTTCCGTTTCTCGGGTTGCGGCATTTAAAATTTTGCTTCGTTGAATAATAATTGCCCAAGAAGCAATAGAGAATCCTATTAGAATCAACATGATAAGTTGAACCAAAAAACTCGCTTTTAAGAATAAATCTAAGATATTCATGTCAGTCACTACTTAAACTCCGCGACAATAGACTCAGGAAGCCTAGTTGGCTTCATTTTAAATGTATCAATTGAAACAATAACTATTTCTGCTGTGCAAATTTCTTTCCCTTGCTGATTAATTAACCGTTGAAAAAAAGCCAATGATGTAAGTTGAACATAGCTAATTATGGTTTCAACGGTCAATAAATCATCCAATTTAGCGGGGTGTAAATAGTCAATTGTCATTTTACGTACGACAAAAGCTAAATTTTCTTTTCGTAATTTCTGCTGTTCAAATCCTTTTTCTCGCAACATTTCCGTTCTCGCACGTTCAAAAAAATGCGCATAACGAGCATGATAAACTACACCTCCCGCATCAGTATCCTCATAATAAATACGGATAGGCCAGCAAAACAGCATATTTTTACTCCCCTTGCTATCAATAAATTACCCGTCACTATACTTAAGTGAATCATCTATTGGAATGATTTATAAATAAAGTTACAAAAAAATAGTGAAATATAAACTTATCTTATGAAATGAAACTAATACGAAAGAAATAAAATAGTCCACAAGCTAGGATCAAAACAGCAGGTAAAGGATGAAAAAGATAACGCCAAAACGCATTTTTAGGTAAAAACCCAATACCAAAAATTATCCCACTACATGTTGCCAAAATAAGCAATAACCCCTGCCATATAGCAAGAGAACTGGTATTTGAGGCAAATAAGGTTGGATCCCAGATCACACAAAAAGCCATGGCAAATGCCATAAAGAGAATAAGGATCCGAAACGGACCCTTATGCATTGATGAGTAGATTTTATCTACCATTATCATTCACCAGTATGTTTAGCTTTGTTAGCAGCATTAGCCTCAACCTGTTCGATAGCCAGAGCTGCAATGACAGCGAAACTACAGGCAAGAAGCGTTCCTAAAATCCAAGCAAAATACCACATACCATTCGCTCCTTAATATAATGAATGTTTGTTATTTTCAATATGCGCTTTGTCAATTCGACCAAACATTTTGTAATAACACCAGGTAGTATACGCCAATATAATTGGCACAAAAATGATGGCAACAACTGTCATCACTTGCAATGTAAATAAGCTCGACGTGGCATCCCAAATCGTCAAACTGGCATTAGGCTGTATATTTGAAGGCATAATGAATGGGAACATACTAATACCGAAAGTTAAAATAATACAAGCAATTGTCAGTGATGAAAATAAAAATGCCCATCCTGCTTTATCAAGCTTGGTGAATAGGATAGTCAGTATTGGAAAAAATAAGCCAAGTGCCGGTAATGACCATAGGCCTGGATTATTATTAAAATTAACCAACCATACCCCTGCTTCTTTTGCTACTTCTTTGTGTAACGGATTAGAAACAGCGTAGGTATCGATTGTACTTTTAATCGCATAACCATCAATTCCATATATCAACCAAAAACCAGCTCCAGCAAAAGTAATTAATGTGAAAAAGGCGGTGATATAAGTGATATTACGTGAACGTAGATGTAATTCACCTAGCGTGCGCATTTGGAGATAAGTCGCGCCTTGGGTGATTATCATCATAATAGAAATAATGCCTGCTAATAAGCCATAAGGATTGAGTAAACCAAAGAAAGTCCCGGTATAATTCAAATACAATAGGTCATTAACTGTAAAAGGAACGCCCTGTAGCAAATTACCAAAAGCAACACCAATGATCAACGGAGGAACAAAGCTACCAATAAATATGCCACGATCCCACATATTGCGCCATTTGGAATTTTCAAGCTTAGAACGATAATCAAAACCTACCGGTCTGAAAAATAGTGCAGCCAAGACTAATATCATGGCAACATAAAAACCTGAGAATGCCGCAGCGTAAAACATCGGCCAAGCCGCAAATAGTGCACCACCAGCAGTTACTAACCAAACCTGATTACCATCCCAATGAGGTGCGATTGAATTGATCATGATCCGACGCTCAGTATCAGTTTTTCCCATAAATGGCAATAAGATACCAACACCCATATCAAAACCATCGGTCACGGCAAAACCGATCAGCAACACACCAATCAGTAGCCACCATATAAATCTTAGAACTTCATAATCAAACATGAATGGACTCCTGTTTACTAAGCGTCTTGGGCTGAAATATTTTGTTGCTCATAATGATAACGACCTGTTTTAAGACTACTGGGCCCTTTACGTGCAAATTTGAACATTAGGAACAATTCAATAACCAAGAACAAAGTATACAGACCACATATTAGCCCCATCGAGAAAAGTAGATCTGCACTACTTAATGATGAATGTGCAACCGCTGTCGGTAAAATTTCACCAATTGCCCACGGTTGACGACCATATTCAGCAACAAACCAACCTGCTTCAACGGCAATCCATGGTAATGGAATACCAAACATGGCTAAACGTAAAAGCCATTTTTTCTCACCAATGCGGTTACGAATAACAGACCAGAATGATAAAGCAAAAATAAGTAACATTAAGAAACCGCAAGCCACCATAATGCGAAATGCCCAGAATAGAGGCCCGACTTTAGGAATACTATCTTTAGCGGCCGCTTTAATATGTTCTTCGCTGGCATCAATAACATTAGGTGTATAGCGTTTTAACAACAATCCATAACCAAGATCTTTTTTATTCGCATCAAATGCTTTTCGTATAGCAGGATCATTATCACCAGCTTGTAATTTTTTTAACAGAGCATAGGCATTCATACCATTGCGGATACGAACTTCATGTTGCGCCATTAAATCTTTTAAACCCAAAACCGGGGTATCAATAGAACGGGTAGTGATAATTCCCATTAACCATGGAATTTCTACTGCGAATTCATTTTTCATTTTTTCGCTATTTGGCACAGCAATAAGATTAAATGAAGCCGGCGGCGGTTGGGTTTCCCATTCAGCTTCAATGGCGGCTAACTTGGTCTTCTGAACATCACCCATTTCATAGCCAGATTCATCACCCAAAACAATAACAGATAGTACTGAAGCAATACCAAAGCTTGCCGCTATTGCGAAAGAGCGTTTAGTAAAAGGTCGATCACGGCCTCTAAGTAAGTAATAAGCACTGATACCTAAGACGAACATGGCACCTGTACAATAGCCAGCGGCAACAGTATGAACAAATTTAACTTGTGCCACGGGATTTAAAATTAATTCTGAAAAACTGAGCATTTCCATCCGCATGCTTTCAAAGTTAAAATCAGACGCAATCGGGTTTTGCATCCAACCATTAGCAACTAAGATCCACAGCGCAGAGAAATTAGAACCTAACGCAACCAACCATGTGCTAGCTAAATGTTGGGTTTTACTTAAACGATCCCAGCCAAAAAGAAATAAACCAACAAATGTTGACTCCAGGAAGAACGCCATTAATCCTTCAATTGCCAATGGCGCACCAAAAATATCACCAACATAATGTGAATAATATGACCAGTTAGTCCCGAATTGGAATTCCATGGTCAAACCCGTTGCAACACCTAAGGCAAAGTTAATAGCAAATAACTTACCCCAGAATTTTGTCATATCTTTATATATCTGTTTACCTGAAATGACATACACCGTTTCCATTATCGCTAGTAAAAACGACATACCAAGTGTTAATGGTACAAACAGGAAATGATACATTGCAGTTAAGGCAAACTGTAACCGGGACAGTTCGACAATATCAAACATCTTGACTCCTTGCTCCTAGCAGGAAGACACCGACTTGCGGCGACCTGACTTTCATAATGCAAAAGATGAAAGCCTCATAACTACCAGCTTTATACATCTTAAAATAACGATAAAAAATTTATCAAAATACAACAAACATCTTAATAATAGTACGCTTATATACACTTATAATAAATAGATTTAATACGATTAAGATTGAAATTTTGCGATTAAATCAACATACCGCTACATTTAAATACTGACTAAATTTGATCAACGATCAATTTCATCGAAAAAATAAATAAAACCTATTTTATTGTTTGATTTAAATCAATTTTTATTAAAGTCATCAATATATTAAATAGCTGTTTATTGTTTTGTTCATGCCAAGAAAATAGGCAATAATTCATTTTAACCATGTACTTGTTGTTGACTTGGGAAAACTCGCCAAAACGCTATTAAAAAAACCATCAACAGGATATTTTTAATCCACATAATGCCACTTTTAATATCGAAAAAATCAAGTTTACCAGCATTACTCACGGCCTAAACATAAAAAAAGCCACTATCTATGAGTGGCTTTTACTAATCATAGTCGAAATCAGGTTATTTACTAGTCACTAATTGCTTAACAGCTTCACCAATCTCAGCTAAGCTACGAACAGTTTTTACACCTGCTGCTTCTAATGCAGCAAACTTTTCATCCGCAGTACCTTTGCCACCAGCAATGATGGCGCCAGCATGCCCCATACGCTTACCTTTTGGTGCTGTTACGCCGGCAATATAAGCAACGACTGGTTTTGTTATATGTTGTTTAATATAAGTGGCCGCTTCTTCCTCCGCTGTACCACCAATTTCACCAATCATAACGATAGCTTCAGTTTGGGGATCTGCCTGGAATAGTTTCAATATATCAATAAAATTTGAACCCGGAATAGGATCACCACCAATACCAACACAAGTAGATTGCCCTAATCCTGCATCAGTTGTCTGCTTAACGGCTTCATAAGTTAATGTACCAGAGCGCGATACAATACCTACTTTACCCGGTTTATGAATATGTCCAGGTTGGATACCAATCTTACATTCACCCGGGGTAATAATACCTGGACAGTTCGGTCCTATCATTTTTACCCCAGTTTCATCTAGCTTTGCTTTCACCGTTAGCATATCTAACGTGGGGATCCCTTCGGTAATGGTAATAATCAGTTTGATACCACTATTGATAGCTTCAAGAATCGAATCTTTACAAAATGGAGCAGGAACATAAATAACCGATGCGGTTGCACCTGTTGCTTGTACAGCTTCACGGACTGTATTGAAAACAGGTAATCCTAAATGTGTTGTTCCACCTTTACCTGGCCTTACACCACCGACCATTTTTGTCCCATAAGCAATTGCCTGCTCTGAATGAAAAGTTCCTTGGCTACCTGTAAATCCCTGGCAGATAACTTTAGTATTTTTATCAATTAAAATAGACATTACTTATTTCGCCTCCGCTGCTGCTACTGCTTTTTCTGCCGCATCGGTCAAGCTGGTTGCAGCAGTAATTTTTAGGCCACTATCCGCTAACTTTTGCGCACCAAGCTCAGCATTATTGCCTTCAAGACGAACAATGACCGGGACTGTTACCCCAATTTCTTTAACTGCTCCAATAATACCTTCAGCAATCAAATCGCAGCGAACAATACCACCAAAAATATTGACCAAAACAGCTTTAACATTTTCATCAGATAAGATAATTTTAAATGCTTCTGCTACACGTTCTTTAGTTGCCCCACCACCCACATCAAGAAAATTAGCTGGAGCGCCGCCATGTAACTTCACAATGTCCATGGTTCCCATAGCTAAACCGGCACCATTAACCATACAACCAATATTTCCATCTAAAGCAACATAGTTTAATTCCCACTCCGACGCATGGGCTTCACGGGGATCTTCCTGAGAAATATCACGCATCTCCTTTAATTCTACTTGGCGATATAGTGCATTGCTATCCACACTAAGCTTGCCATCCAGACAGATTAAATCCCCTTGCTTAGTTATCACGAGAGGATTAATCTCGATTAAAGCCAGATCACGCTCGAGAAAAATTGTCGCTAATCCGATAAATATTTGGGTAAACTGCTGGACTTGTTTGCCGCTCAAACCTAGCTTAAAAGCAAGCTCGCGTCCTTGATAAGGCATAGGGCCGGTTAATGGATCAATAATAGCCTTATGAATAAGTTCTGGTGTCTCTGCTGCAACTTTTTCAATTTCGACCCCACCTTCAGTCGATGCCATAAAGACAATTCGACGAGAGGCGCGATCTATCACCGCACCTAAATAAAGCTCTTTATCAATATCCGTTGCTTCTTCTACCAAAATTTGATTAACGGGCTGTCGATGGGAATCGGTTTGGTAAGTCACTAAGCGTTTTCCTAACCACTTTTCAGCAAATAACCGGATTTCGTCGCGATTATTAACAACTTTTACGCCTCCCGCTTTGCCTCGACCACCAGCATGTACCTGGCACTTTACAACCCAAGGACTATTACCCAATTTTGTTGTTGCTTCTTCTGCCTCTTTTGCTGTTTCACAAGCATAACCTGTCGGTACTGGCAAACCATAATGCGCAAGCAGTTGTTTTGCCTGATATTCGTGTAAGTTCATGATGCACTATCCATAATTTAGCCTGACAGAGAGTTAACAATTCTCTATATATTTTTATTTAAACATTGGTCAATAAAAAATTAACCAAGCTTTACTCCAGACTGAGTAAATAACTTCACTCTAAATTGGTTATCTAGACGTCTAACAATAAACGAGCCGGATCTTCCAACATGTCCTTTATTGTCACCAAGAAGCTAACAGACTCACGTCCATCAATTAAACGGTGATCATAAGAAAGTGCTAAATACATCATTGGCAAGATTTCGATTTTACCATCAACTGCCATCGGCCGATCTTTGATTGCGTGCATACCTAAAATTGCACTTTGCGGCGGATTAATGATCGGAGTTGACATTAAAGAGCCAAAAACACCACCGTTAGTAATAGTGAAGTTTCCACCGGTCAATTCTTCAACCGTTAATTTGCCGTCACGCCCCTTAACTGCCAACTCTTTAATACGCTTTTCAATTTCTGCCATGCTAAGCGCATCTGCATCACGTAATACTGGTGTAACTAAACCCCTAGGTGTGGAAACAGCAATACTAATGTCAAAATAACTATGATAAAGCACATCTGAACCATCAATCGATGCGTTCACTTCAGGATAACGCTTTAAGGCTTCAACAACTGCTTTCACATAGAAAGACATAAAACCCAAACGCACACCATGCCGCTTTTCAAAGCTTTCACCATAATGTTTACGCAAATCAAAAACAGGCTTCATGTTAACTTCATTAAAGCTAGTCAACATGGCAGCATTATTTTTTGCCTCCAGTAAACGCTCTGCTATACGCTTACGCAAACGCGTCATTGGTACCCGTTTTTCACTTCGATGAGAAGAAGTTGATGATGGCGTTGTAGATGCGTCATTCTGTTGCTTAATCGGTCTATTTTCGCTTGCTGTTGATTGGTTTTTAATATATTTCTCAACATCATCACGCGTTATACGCCCACCTACGCCGCTACCTTTGATATTGCTCGGGTTTAAATCATGTTCTGCAATTAAACGACCGACAGCCGGTGTTAGTGGACTATGACTCTCTTCCTCAAGGCTAGCAGTCTGGCGTTTCGCTGGTGCTGACTCAGTAGTCTCTTTTACCTCAGCCGGAATCCCGGTACTATCACTAAGATGTATGCGACCCAATAGCTGTTTTGATAAAACAGTAGCTCCCTCTTCTTCTAAAATTGATTCCAGAATACCTGAATCTGCTGCTGGTACTTCAAGTACAACTTTATCCGTTTCAATTTCCACTAACACTTCATCACGCTCTACCCGATCACCTGGTTTCTTGTGCCAAGTTGCAACTGTAGCATCTGCAACAGATTCAGGAAGATCAGGAACAAGAATTTCTATGTTACTCATTTTCTATCCTTTAATTTATTTATTTTTAGTGCATCATCAACCAATGCTTTTTGCTGTTCTTGATGAACAGACGCGTAGCCTACGGCTGGTGAAGCAGATGCGGGCCGTCCCGCATAACTTAATAATGAACCTTTTGGAATTGCTTCCCGAATATTATGCTGACTACAGTACCATGCCCCCTGATTGAGAGGTTCCTCTTGACACCAGACAAAATCGCGAACATGCGCATAAGGCTTGAGCGTAGTTTCTAAATCTTTATGGGGAAATGGATATAATTGTTCAATACGAACGATAGCGATATTTTTTTGTTTGTTTTCACGACATTGTTCAAGTAGATCATAATAAACTTTACCTGAACATAAAACGACACGTTTGACCTTTTTCGCATCTATGGGATCAATTTCATTAATTATCGGCTGGAATTCACCATTTGCTAACTCTTCCAAACTAGAAACTGCAAGAGGATGACGCAGTAATGATTTGGGTGACATAACAATCAATGGACGTCGCATATTACGAAGTATCTGACGACGGAGCATATGATAGACCTGAGCTGGAGTAGACGGAATACAGACTTGCATATTTTGTTCCGCACATAATTGTAAATAACGCTCTAAACGGGCTGAGGAGTGCTCCGGACCTTGTCCTTCATAACCATGGGGTAACAGCATCACTAATCCACACAATCGCCCCCATTTCTGTTCACCAGAACTAATAAACTGATCGATAACTACTTGCGCCACATTAGCAAAATCACCAAACTGAGCTTCCCAAATAGTCAAAACCCGTGGCTCGGCTGATGCATAACCATATTCAAAAGCAAGTACCGCTTCTTCAGACAAAACGGAATCCCAGACGTCAAATATTCCTTGATTTTCACGTATATTAGCCAGAGGGACGTAAACTGAACCATTAGTTTGATTATGAATAACGGCATGACGATGAAAAAAAGTACCTCGGCCGGCATCTTCACCTGATAAACGAACTTGTATCCCTTCATCAACTAATGTTGCATAAGCCAAAGTTTCTGCTGCTCCCCAATCGAGCAATTTTTTACCGTTCGCCATTGCCAGGCGATCACGGTAAATTTTTTCAACCCGAGGCTGCATGACAATCTCTGCCGGAATAGTACTTAAACGTTTAGCTAAGTCTTGTAGTCGTTTCTTCTTAACTTTAGCAGGGTAAGCATCATTCCATTCATGATTTAAATAGGGTTTCGAGACCAAATAGTCAGTTCCCATTGGACGCCATTCATCAACGACACAATCACCGTGATCTAACTTATCACGGTAAAGATTAACCATTTCTGTTACTTCGTCGCTAGTAACTGTCTTTTCCGCTATCAATTTATCCGCATAAATTTTACGCGGTGTCGCATGTTTTTTAATTTTTTGATACATAATTGGTTGGGTAGCACTCGGCTCATCCGCCTCATTATGACCATGGCGACGATAGCAAACTAAATCAATGACCACATCGCGTTTAAATTTATTGCGAAAATCTAATGCCAATCGAGTAACAAAAGCAACCGCTTCTGTATCATCGGCATTAACATGAAAAATAGGTGCTTGCACCATTTTCATGATATCAGTGCAATATTGTGTTGAACGTGCATCTTTAGGATTGGATGTGGTAAAACCTATCTGATTATTAACCACGATCCACACTGTACCGCCAACCTCATAACCACGAGCCTGAGACATGTTGAGCATTTCCTGAACAACTCCCTGGCCTGTTACCGCTGCATCACCATGGATAGTAATGGGCAGTACCATATTACTACGACCTTCATCTAAACGAGCACGACGAGCACGAACAGAACCGATGACTACTGGACTAACTATTTCTAAATGTGATGGATTAAAAGCCAAGGCTAAATGAACCAAAGCCCCTTCTGTTTTAAAATCAGAAGAAAAGCCCTGATGATATTTAACATCACCAGTACCTAAATGATCTTTATGCTTACCTGCAAACTCATCAAACAGCTCTTTTGGTTGCTTACCTAAAATGTTAACTAAAACATTTAATCGCCCACGATGCGCCATTCCCAATACGACTTCACGCGTATCCTGATGACCTGCATAACGGATCAAATCTTTTAACATGGGAATGAGCGAATCACCCCCTTCAAGGGAAAAACGTTTTGCGCCAGGAAATTTTGCCCCAAGATAGCGTTCTAATCCTTCAGCTGAAGTTAATTCTGATAAGAAGCGGATCTTTTCTTGTTTGCTAAATTGTTGACTAACCGGCGTTGCCAGTTCTAGGCGCTGTTGGATCCAACGTTTTTCTTCAGTATTAGTAATATGCATGTATTCGGCACCAATTGAAGCGCAATAAATACGCTTCAGTGCAGTATACAGCTCACTTAATTTCATTGTTTCCTGGCCAATAGCAAAAGAACCAACATTGAACGTTTTTTCAAAATCAGCATCGGTTAAATCATGAAATGCAGGATCTAAATCAGGTACAGTTTCTTGTTTCCAAAGCTCTAATGGATCAAGATTTGCATTTTGATGTCCTCTAAAACGAAAGGCGTTTATTAATTGGAGGACTTTAACTTGCTTCGCATCCAAAGACGGATCACTAATCGAAGTTTGATAACGTGTAGAATCTTTCGCCAATGAACGAAAATATTCACGTGTTTGAGAATGGGAGTATTCACCGTTGGAGCTTGCACCTGGTAGTTTATTAAAAAAGTCTCGCCAGTCTGCATTAACGGAATTAGGGTCAATTAAGTAGTCTTCATAAAGCTGTTCGATATAAGACTGATTTGCACCAGCTAGAAAACTTGAATCTAGCCAGTCCTTCATTACGCCGTTGTGCATTGTGATCCCTTAAGCTTATAGGCTTTAGTTTTCGTCGTAGTTAACAGTACCGCTTTTTATATAGACGGTTTCAATAAAGATTCTTTGAACGTGTTCTATGCACGATTATTAATAAAGGAGCGCTTAATTAAATTCCCCTTATTTATAAGAACCTTTAAAAACCGCAACCGGTTTTTAAAGGTTCCTTCTGTAATTTACCACATAAAATAAATATCAATTTTAAATAATAGTTTTCCATTTTTTATTTCCCGTAACATTTCGATTACGGGAATTTTTGCCAAAGCTATGCACTACGCTTTAATAACATCGATTTAATGTGCCCAATAGCTTTAGTTGGATTTAAACCTTTTGGGCAAACACTGACACAATTCATAATGCTATGACAGCGAAATACACTAAAAGCATCATTTAAATTATCTAATCTGTTATCGGTTTCGGTATCCCGACTATCGATTAAAAAACGATAAGCAGCTAATAAACCGGCAGGACCAATAAATTTATCCGGATTCCACCAAAATGATGGACATGAGGTTGAACAGCAAGCACAAAGAATACACTCATATAAGCCATCCAATTTTTCTCGTTGTGCAGGAGTCTGTAAATACTCACGAGCTGGTGAATTCTTGCCATCATTGATAAGGTAAGGCCGAATTTTTTCATATTGAGTATAAAATTGAGCCATATCAACAATTAAATCTCGAACAACCGGTAAGCCTGGCAATGGGCGCACAACAACCTTTTTTTTATCACGACACAAAGCTGACAGTGGAGTAATGCAGGCCAAGCCATTTTTACCATTCATATTTAATCCATCAGAACCACAAACGCCTTCACGACAAGAACGACGAAATGCTAAAGTAGGATCTTTTTCTTTTAGTTGGATTAAAGCATCCAGCAACATCATGTCACGCCCTTTAGCGATCTCCAAACTGTAGTCTTGCATACGTGGCATATTATCGACGTCTGGATTGTAACGATAAATGGAAAATTCAATTTTCATAATCTACTTTCTCCGCAACACTATTAACGCCACACATTAATAAGTACGTATTTTAGGTGGGAAGGGATCACGTAACTCAGGTTGCATATTGACTGCTCGGCGAGTCATAGTTCCAGACTGTGGTAAATATAGCGTATGACATAACCAATTTGTATCATCACGATCAGGATAGTCAAAACGACTATGTGCTCCCCGACTTTCAGTACGAAAATTTGCCGCTTCTGCCGTTGCAAACGCTGTTTCTACCAAATTATCCAGCTCTAAACATTCAATGCGTTGGGTATTAAATTCGCGTGAGGTATCATCCAAACGGGCATTTTTCAAACGTTCACGAATTACCTTTAATTCTTCTAAGCCCTTAGCCATCGCATCGCCTTCACGAAAAACGGAAAAATTATGTTGCATACAGGCTTGTAATGCTTTGCGAATTTCTAACGGATCTTCACCGCTTTGTGTATTATCCCAGCGATTTAAACGCATTAAGGCCGCATCAATATCAGATTCGCTAGCATCACGCATTGAGCCTTGTTCCAGTAAAGATTCTTTCAGATGTAAACCGGCAGAACGCCCGAATACCACCAAATCAAGCAATGAATTTCCGCCCAAACGGTTTGCTCCATGAACGGAAACACAAGCTATTTCACCAACAGCAAATAATCCCGGGATCACAACATCTTCACCTTTTTCATTAATCATCAATGCCTGTCCGGTTACTTTAGTTGGGATCCCACCCATCATATAATGACAAGTAGGGATAACAGGAATCGGTTCTTTAACCGGATCAACATGAGCAAAAGTCCTGGATAATTCGAGAATACCGGGTAATCGTGATTCCAACACTTCTTTACCTAAATGATCCAGTTTTAATTTAACATGTGGTCCCCAGGGGCCATCACATCCCCTTCCTTCACGGATCTCTATCATAATTGAGCGAGCAACAACATCGCGGCCAGCCAAATCTTTTGCATTAGGCGCATAACGCTCCATAAAGCGCTCGCCATCTTTATTAAGTAAATAGCCGCCCTCTCCCCGACATCCCTCTGTCACTAATACACCCGCACCAGCAATTCCAGTTGGATGAAATTGCCACATTTCCGTATCCTGCAATGGCACACCTGCCCTGACAGCCATGCCAACACCGTCACCGGTATTAATATGGGCATTAGTTGTTGATTGATAAATTCTTCCCGCTCCACCTGTCGCAAGAATAGTAGCTTTAGCTTTAAAGTAAACGACCTCACCGGATTCCATACATAATGCGGTACAACCGACTATGTCACCATTCTGATTTTTAACTAAGTCAAGTGAATACCATTCGGAGAAAATCGTGGTATGGTTTTTTAAATTCTGTTGATAAAGAGTATGCAAAAGGGCATGGCCAGTTCTATCTGCCGCCGCCGCGGTTCGAGCGGCTTGCTCACCACCAAAATTTTTTGACTGGCCACCAAATGGACGTTGATAAATACGACCGTCGTCTAAACGTGAAAATGGTAACCCCATATGCTCAAGTTCTAGTATGGCCTCAGGTCCGGTTTTGCACATGTATTCGATGGCATTTTGATCACCTATATAATCAGAGCCCTTGACAGTATCATACATATGCCATTGCCAATCATCTTCATGCGTATTACCTAACGCAACGGTGATCCCGCCCTGAGCAGATACGGTGTGTGAACGTGTCGGGAAAACTTTAGAAATTAATGCACATGACAAACCTAACTGAGAAATTTGCAACGCAGCTCGCATCCCAGCGCCACCAGCACCAATAACAACGGCATCAAACTCTCTTACTGGTAATTTCATTTACGCTCCCCACACTACTATTGTTCCATAAATTAAATACGTCATTAATATAACAATAAAAAATAGTTGTAATGATAATCGCAAGGCGATTGACTTAACATAATCGGTTAATACTTGCCATAAACCTATCCAGGCATGTACTAATATGGAAATGAGCGTTAAAATAGTAAAAATTTTTGTTATTGGAAAAGCAAAAAAAGTCCGCCAAACAGTATAATTTAAATCAGTTGTGACTATAAAACTAACAATATAAAACGTATAAAGGGCAATAATAATGGCAGACGCACGAAGTAGTAGCCAATCTTGTGTGCCAGTGCGGCCTAATGTTGATGCATTAACTACCATACAAAAACCACCGCTAAGATCGACAAAATAGCGGTGATAATAAACGCAACTATCGCTGAAATACGTCCCACAGACAAACTCTCATCGATAAAACCAAAATCCATTAGCATATGACGAATACCGCCACAAATATGATATATTAGTGCAGTCAAGACACCCCAAATAATGAATTTTATAAAAAAGCTACCCATAATTTCAGTAGCATATTGAAAACCTTCCAGTGAAGAAAGCGATAATCCCAGCAGCCATAACAAAATACCGACCGCAATAAAGGTAATAACGCCAGAGACACGATGTAAAATCGAAGCTATTGCAGTAATCGGAAAATGAATTGTCTGCAATTGAAGATTGATAGGTCTTTGTTTTTTCACAATTTATGCCCACACAGCTCTTTATTGTTTTCCTACCTCCGGACCTGGAGCAGAAATCAAACAGCGATCGTGATAACAAAGCACAACTCAGCTTATAAATTAATCCCTAACATATTGGCAAAAGTTGTTACTCATTAACGCTGGGTACTCCTACCACAAGGTAATCCGGAGACCTCATTTGCAGTATATGACCTTCACATGCCCATTACAATTACAACACATTAGGTTTGGAGAGATTTAGCTTGAACAGTGAGTGTGATCACGGTTTAAACATCGGTCATTAAATTGATAATGTAATTTGACAAGAAACAAACATTTATCTTACATATGATTAAGTTGAATTAATTAGTGATTATCGCCACACAAAAGAAGAAATTATGTAAAATAAACATGCTAGATTGTTATCCATAAAAAACCTAATGTTATTGTTGGTATAATTTAAAATATATAAGGAACAGAATAGATTATGAATTGTTAATAAAAAATTTTATTAGATAAAAACTTCGTTAAAAACATGATTCAAGCCTTTTAATAAATGAAATATCATGCAATTTCTAAGCGTTTTATCATGCTTTCATGGTTGTCGGAAATTGCGTTTTAGCGCTAAGGAGACCCGTAATGGCAGGCAAAGAAAAAAAGACTATAGAATTAGTCGATAAAGATGCAGAAAAAATTGAGCTTGAAGTACTAAACCCTACACTTGGGATCGATGTAATTGATGTCCGAGGATTAGGCTCCAAAGGTTATTTTACCTACGATCCTGGCTTTACCTCAACCGCATTCTGCGAGTCTAAAATTACCTATATAGATGGAGATAAAGGTATTCTTTTGCACCGCGGATATCCTATTGATCAATTGGCTACCAATTCTACTTATTTAGAAGTTTGTTATATACTACTTTACGGTGAAAAACCTTCACAAAACGACTATGACAACTTTAAAAAAATTGTCACTGAACATACAATGATCCACGATCAAATTACTCTGCTTTTGCAAGGTTTCCGTCGTGATTCTCATCCAATGGCAATCCTTTGTGGTGTAACCGGCGCACTAGCGGCTTTCTATCACGACTCATTGGATGTTAATAATCCGCGTCATCATGAAATAGCGGCATTTAGGTTACTATCAAAAATGCCTACCGTTGCAGCAATGTGTTATAAATACTCTATTGGTCAACCTTTTATTTACCCAAAAAATTCCCTCTCTTATTCTGCGAATTTCCTTCATATGATGTTTGCTACACCTTGTGAAAAATATCAGGTTAATCCAATCATAGAACGGGCCATGGATCGTATTTTTATTTTGCATGCTGATCATGAACAAAATGCATCAACTTCAACAGTAAGAACTGCGGGTTCTTCTGGCGCTAATCCATTTGCTTGTATTGCTGCTGGAATCGCCTCTCTTTGGGGACCGGCTCACGGTGGTGCCAATGAAGCCTGTTTACGCATGCTAGAAGAGATTCAAACTGTCGAAAATATTCCTAAATTTATCAAACGGGCAAAAGACAAAGATGATCCCTTCCGTTTAATGGGATTTGGCCATCGGGTTTATAAAAATTATGATCCCCGCGCAACTGTGATGAAACAGACCTGCGATGAAGTACTTAAAGAACTTAAATTAAATGATAATATATTAGAAGTCGCCAAGCAGTTAGAACATATAGCCCTAAATGACCCCTATTTTATTGAGAAAAAACTTTATCCCAATGTGGATTTCTATTCTGGCATCATTTTAAAAGCAATAGGGATCCCAACAACCATGTTTACGGTTATTTTTGCTATTGCTCGTACAATTGGTTGGATTGCTCACTGGAACGAAATGCATGATGAAGAATTAAAAATAGCACGTCCCCGTCAATTATATACCGGCTATAAACAAAGAGATTTTCATAGCGATTTAACCAAAAAATAGTTAATTATTATTGATAAATAAACTGTGTCTTACTATTTTATTTTGCATAAACAATCATCATATAGAATACAAGACACAGTTTGGTGATAACCCTTGGTTTTAATACTTTTTAGCTGGCTTGGTGTTTATCCTTACAAAAATTAGGCAGGATTGGCTATATCGATAAAAGTCACCTCAAATCCATAATCTTTTTGCAGCCATTCACCTAACATTTTAACGCCAAATCGCTCCGTTGCATGATGACCTGCGGCATAAAAATGGATCCCCATTTCTCTGGCAATATGGATCGTTTGCTCAGAAACTTCACCTGTCACAAAAGCATCAACACCTGCCTCGGCGGCTTGTTGAATAAAATTTTGTCCGCCCCCTGTACACCAGGCAATGGTACTGATCTCTTTTGGGCCATTATCACCACAATACAAGGGTTGACGAGCTAACTTATTGGTTAAACGCGACATTAAATCATCAGCCGTTATCGGTTGAGCAAAACTACCCATTGGCAATAAAGGCGAAATAAGCTTTTCAAACCGAACCCCCATGATATTCCCCAACTGCGCGTTATTTCCCAAAATGGGATTGGCATCAAGGGGCAAATGATAACCATAAAGGTTAATATCATTGCAAAGCAATGTTTTTAATCGATTACGCTTCATATTAAGAATAATGGCGGCTTCATTTTTCCAAAAATAACCATGATGAACAATAATCGCATCTGCAGCTAATTTTACCGCTTCATCAAGTAACGCTTGCGATGCAGTCACACCGGTCACGATTTTTTTTACCTCTGAGCGCCCTTCCACCTGAAGCCCATTGGGCGCATAGTCTTGATATTCATAAATATTCAAGTGCGTATTGATTAGTTGTTCTAATTCAATATTATGCATTACTTACTATCCTATTTGTAAAACTGATTTATTTTATTAAATATTAAACTTAAAAATATGTTTCACAACGACTTAAAACAAAAACGCCCTATCACAACCAGTAATAGGACGTTTTATTTTTTAATCAATTAATGACTTCATCGATTCGGTATCTTCAGCGCTGGCCAACCAAACGGGTTTATCACTAGTCTTTAGCCACATGCGGTGTAGGTAACTATAAAAGCGGCTACGATCATGTCGAAAAATCATGATAGGAAAAGCCACAATGCCTAATAATACAACACCAACACGACGCAAGAGAACTTGATGCCAAGGGTATTGACGATACTCAGACATAAAGATCCTCCTTATAAAGTTATCAATTGATATAAACAATTGAGATATATTATGTAATGAATGAAAATTTTATCTGATAAAAACCAGCATTACTACTCATCAGACCACTTTTTTTGCTGTTTTTATCAGCACTTTTCTTTATATCGTAATATCGTAATTTATTTGCTTATTAAACAATAAAAAAGCAGTCATTATTACAATAAATAAACATTATATTAACTATAGTTTATTTATTGTAACAAAAAATAGCGATAATAGTAATAACAGACAAACTATTATATTGGTATTTTTATACTATTTTTACACTATGAGTAGACTTTTTATCAGATTCTTTGCATTGAAAGACTTAAGCTTAGTACATTAAAATCATGAGGAGACAAACTGTGTCCATCTTTTCTATCACAGGGATCATTCTAATTGGAATATTATTTCTCTATTTGATTTATGCGCTTACTCATGCGGAGGATTTTTAAATGGTAAGTAGTGCTTTATTAATTGCCAGTTTTTTAATTCTCCTGCTTGTTATCGCTAAATTTGTAGGAAATTATATCGCTTTATTGATTGAAAGTGATTTACCGATCTGGGTTTTCAAAATAGAATCCGGCTTATGGAGTTGCTGTCGGTTGCGCAAACCCGGCGGTGAAATACATGAAATGAATTGGCGACAATACGTTACTGCGCTGCTGCTGTTTAACGTTATTGGTGGCGTATTTCTCTTTCTGCTATTAATCAATCAATACAATCTACCGCTCAATCCACAAAAATTTGTCAATCTAAATTGGGATCTTGCACTTAATACCGCAATTAGTTTTATCACCAATACTAATTGGCAAGCCTATAGTGGAGAACACACCTTAAGTTATTTTAGTCAAATGACGGGATTAACGGTACAGAATTTCTTATCTGCTGCTACCGGTATTGCAGTAGCTTTTGCGCTGATCCGCGCCTTTGCCCGCCAGGGGGTAAAAACGCTGGGCAATGCCTGGATAGATATTGCTCGCATTACACTCTATCTTTTACTACCACTGGCGATTATTTTTGCCTTATTTTTTGTCAGCCAAGGTGTATTACAAAATTTTTCGCCGTATCTAGTGGTAGAAACATTACAAACCCAAAACCAAATTATCCCAATGGGACCCGTCGGTTCGCAGGAAGCAATCAAATTATTAGGTACTAATGGCGGTGGATTTTTTGCCACCAATTCAGCACACCCTTTCGAAAATCCTACCGCGTTAACCAATTTTAGCCAAATGATTGCCATTCTTTTAATTCCCACTGCACTCTGTTTTGCATTTGGCCGCGTGGTCGGTGATAGTCGGCAAGGTACAACATTAATTTGGACAATGGGGATCATTTTCACTCTTGCTATCGCTATCGTTGTTTACGCAGAAATGCAAGGTAACCCACAATTGATGCTTTCAGGTGCTAACAGTAATATTAATCTGGAAGGTAAAGAAAGTCGCTTTGGGATTTTAAATTCGGCACTCTATGCTGTCATCACAACAGCAACCTCCTGCGGTGCAGTAAACGCCATGCATGATTCTTTTACTGCATTGGGCGGGATGATACCAATGTGGATTATCCAACTTGGTGAGGTGGTATTTGGTGGCGTAGGTTCCGGGTTATATGGCATGCTACTATTTGTTATGCTAGCCGTTTTCCTGGCGGGTTTAATGATAGGTCGAGCGCCTGAATATCTGGGGAAAAAAATCGAAATTCAGGAAATGAAATTAACCGCTATCGCTATTTTAATCACCCCCGCTTTAACATTGCTAGGAACAACACTGGCGCTTTTTACCGAAGCAGGACGCAGTGCTATTTTAAATCCTGGCGCTCACGGCTTTAGTGAAGTTCTTTATGCGTTTTCCTCAGCTGCGAATAATAATGGTAGCGCTTTTGCAGGATTAAATAGCAATAACCTATTTTATAATATTACGTTGAGTATTGTTATGTTTGTCGGTCGTTTTGGCTTAATTACTGCAGTAATGGCTATTGCGGGTATTATAGTAAGGAAAAAGCGCCAGCCCGAGAGCTTTGCCACATTACCCACTCATGGCCCACTCTTTATTGGCTTGTTAATACTAACTGTTTTCGTTATTGGTGCACTCACTTTTTTGCCTGCCCTGGCACTTGGACCAATTGCTGAACATTTACAACTTTGGCATTCCGTCCAATAAGGGAATATAAATGAACAAAAATATCAGCCTATTGTTTGATAGTAAATTGATCCACCAAGCATTATTTGACGCTATTAAAAAATGTGCGCCACAAATTCAGTGGCGCAATCCAGTTATGTTTATCGTTTATATCGGTAGTATATTAACGACATTAATTTGGTTTTATCAATTATTCACACCTTCAGTTGACAACAGTACGCTATTTACCGGCATTATTGCGGTTTGGTTATGGTTTACCGTTCTATTTGCTAATTTTGCCGAAGCATTGGCTGAAGGGCGCAGTAAAGCGCAAGCAGCTAGCCTTAAAGGTGTTAAAAAACAAAGCATTACTGCTCGTTTAGCCAGTGCCGATTATCAGGCAGCAAAAGAGAAAATTAACTCTGATCAAATAAGAAAAGGCGATATCGTACTGGTTGAAGCGGGCGAAATTATTCCTTGCGATGGTGAAGTACTTGAAGGAGGAGCTTCCGTTGATGAGAGTGCCATTACCGGTGAATCAGCCCCTGTTATTAGAGAGTCTGGCGGTGATTTTTCTTCAGTAACGGGAGTAACGGGAGGAACGCGGGTACTATCTGATTGGTTAATTATCCAATGTACGGTCAATCCTGGTGAAACTTTTCTTGATCGCATGATTTCGATGGTTGAAGGTGCTCAACGACGCAAAACACCTAATGAAATCGCCTTAATCATACTATTAACTGCATTAACAATTATTTTTCTATTAATCTGTTCAACCCTCTATCCTTTCAGTTTATTTAGCGCTGAAATCAATGGTAGCGGTAGCCCAATTTCTATTGTGGTACTGATTGCGTTATTAGTTTGTTTGATCCCGACTACGATCGGCGGATTACTCTCTTCAATTGGCGTTGCCGGTATGAGCCGAATGTTAGCCGCCAATGTGATCGCAACCAGTGGACGCGCTGTAGAAGCAGCCGGTGATGTCGATGTCTTATTGCTCGATAAAACAGGTACTATTACCTTAGGTAATCGCCAAGCGTCTAAATTCTTACCCATTAAAGGTGTTTCAGAGCAACAACTGGCTGATGAGACACCAGAAGGACGTAGCATTGTTATCTTAGCTAAGCAATTGTTTAATTTACGTGAACGTGATCTACAGGCATTAAATGCCACTTTTGTTCCCTTTTCTGCCATGACACGTATGAGTGGCGTAAATGTGGGTGATCGAGTGATCAGAAAAGGCTCAGCCGATTCTATTCGTCGTTATTTGGAAACCAGTCATGCCAGAGTCCCAGCTGAAACAGAAAAATTAGTCGAAGAAGTTGCCCGTAAAGGGGAAACACCATTAGTTGTTGTTGAGAATCAACAAATTCTTGGGGTTGTCGCCTTAAAAGATATTATAAAAGGAGGCATCAAAGAACGTTTTGCTGAAATGCGCCGGATGGGAATTAAAACCGTGATGATCACCGGTGATAACCATTTGACGGCGGCAGCCATTGCCGCTGAGGCCGGTGTTGATGATTTCCTGGCCGAAGCAACCCCTGAAGCTAAACTGGCATTGATCCGCCAATATCAGGCAGATGGGAGCCTAGTTGCTATGACAGGTGATGGTACTAATGATGCGCCAGCTCTGGCACAAGCCGACGTTGCTGTTGCCATGAATTCTGGCACTCAAGCAGCAAAAGAAGCCGGTAATATGGTCGATCTTGACTCAAATCCAACTAAGCTTATCGAAGTCGTTCATGTTGGTAAGCAGATGTTGATGACCAGAGGCTCTCTTTCAACCTTTAGTATTGCTAATGATATTGCCAAATATTTTGCCATTATTCCTACCGCTTTTTCAGTGACCTATCCTCAGCTTAATATATTAAATATCATGCAATTACACTCGCCTTCTTCAGCGATCCTGTCAGCAGTTATTTTTAATGCATTAATTATTGTTGCTCTGATCCCATTAGCGCTAAAAGGTGTTAGTTACCATCCGATGAGTGCAATAGCATTACTACGCCGTAATTTATGGATTTATGGATTAAGTGGTTTAGTTATACCATTTATTGGTATCAAGTTGATTGATCTACTGCTTAGCCTGTTTATGTCCTAATAAGGTATTGAATATGAATGTGTTACGTTCTTCATTTGTGTTATTCATTTTTCTAACTATCACAACCGGAATTGTTTATCCATTATTTATCACTGGTTTATCAAATGCTTTCTTTAATTATCAAGCTAAAGGCTCATTGATTGAAAAGAATAACCGTACTATTGGTTCGGCACTGATTGGCCAATCGATTACTGATGTTAAATATTTTCATGGGCGGCCATCAGCAACGCCTGATAGCCCTTATAATCGATTAGCCTCCAGTGGCAGTAACTTGGCGGTCAATAATCCCGAATTGCAAAAACAGTTTGCTGTTCGTTCTCAACAAATTAAAATTTTCAATAATCAAAATAACGTGCCCGTTCCTGTCGATCTGATAACGGCTTCAGCCAGTGGATTAGATCCTCATATTTCACCAAGTGCAGCATATTATCAAGCAGCTAGAGTTGCTAAAGTGCGCCGACTCGCTTTACATAAAATTAGACACTTAATTACCGATAACACCGAACGACCTTTCTTTAGTTTCTTAGGTGAACCTGTCGTTAATGTGCTTAAACTTAATATAGCTCTTGATGTACTTGAACAATCTGAGAATGCAAAAATACAATAAGGTTGATAGATGGAGAGCCAGGAACCGAAACGCCCTACCCCAGAAGATTTATTGAGTATTGCCAATGAAAAAATTCGCGGCAACTTAAAGATCTTCTTCGGCGCCTACGCTGGAGTAGGAAAAACCTATGCAATGCTACAAGAAGCCCAACGGCTTCGGTCTCAAGGGCTTGATGTTGTCATTGGTGTGGTAGAAACGCACAATCGATCAGAAACTGCTGCGTTATTGGAAGGTTTGCCACAACTGCCAACAAAACGGATCCGCTACCACGGACGTAAAATTAATACCTTTGATATTGACGGTGCTTTAGCACGTCACCCGGCCATTATTTTAATGGATGAATTAGCTTTTAGTAACCCGCATGGCAGTCGTCATCCTAAACGCTGGCAAGACGTTGAAGAGTTATTAGATGCCGGTATTGATGTTTTAACCACCATCAACGTACAACACTTAGAGAGTTTAAACGATATTGTCGGCAGTATTACCGGTATTCTCGTGCGTGAAACGGTACCTGATCATATTTTTGACCAAGCCAGTGAAATTGTTTTAGTCGATTTACCACCTGACGACCTACGCCAACGGCTGAATGAAGGAAAAGTCTATATTGCCGGACAAGCCAAACGAGCAATTGAACATTTCTTTCGTAAAGGCAACTTAATTGCCCTAAGGGAGTTATCACTAAGACGTACCATCGATCGTGTCGATAATCAAATGCGTGAATACCGCGATACCCAAGGTTACTCTCAAGTTTGGCATACTCACGATAACTTATTAGTTTGCATTGGTCACAACATAGGAAATGAAAAATTGGTTAGATCGGCAGCCAGACTTGCCGCTAAGCTGGGTTGTAGTTGGCATGCCGTGTATGTAGAAACCCCTAAATTACATACCATAGCTGAGGAGAAACGACGCGCTATTCTCAAAGCACTAAAATTGGCGCAAAATTTAGGCGCAGAAACCTCAACCCTGGCTGATACAAATGAAGAAAAGGCTATTTTAGATTATGCTCGCGAGCATAACTTAGGTAAAATTATTATTGGTCGTAAGCAAAATAAAACGTGGAGACTACTAAACTGTAAAATTCGCCCTGATTTTGCTGAACGCTTAGGCAAGTTAGGACCTGATTTAGATCTGATTATCATTGCACTGGATGAAAGTACCTCATGGGAAAAGGAGACTGAACGCCGGCCGCTAAGTGACAAATGGCGAGGAAATATCCAGGGTTATCTGTTCGCCGCTCTGTTATGTATTACCATCACCCTATTTTCTAATCGCTTTTTGCTTAATTTCGATCAAGCTAATATTGTCACTGTATATGTATTAGCGATTGTTATTATCGCTCTGCTGTATGGCCGAAATCCTTCCATCTTTGCTGCATTTATTAATGTTATCGGTTTTGATCTGTTTATTGTCCAGCCCCATTTTTCCTTTGTTGTTTTTGATATGCAATATTTGATAACCTTCATTGTCATGCTGGTTGTTGGTCTTTTAGTAGGTAATCTCGCTGCTGGTATGCGCTATCAAGCTAAAGTCGCTCGTTATCGTGAACAACGGACTTGCCATCTTTATGAAATGACCAAAGAGCTAAGCCGAGCTCTGAATGAAATAATGAAATTGATATTGCAAAAACAGGTTATCATTTCCTTTCCAATGCCTTTAAAGCAAAAGTCAGTCTGTTGCTACCCAATGATCATCAACAACTGGTTCCGCTTAAACTGGCTGACTATGGTCAAGTGCAAATTGATCAAGCAATTGCATTATGGAGCTTTGATAAAAATCAACCAGCGGGTGCCGGAACAGATACATTACCTAGCGTGCCTTATCAATTACAACCGATTGCGACTTCAAAAGAAACTTTAGCCATATTAGCTATCGAACCACAAAATTTGCGTCAATTACTGATCCCGGAACAGCAACGACTGCTACAAACTTTTACCGGCTTGATTGCCAATGCATTTGAACGATTACAACTTGCTAGACAAGCAGAATCTGCCAAACTGGATGCTGAACGCGAACAACTGAGAAACTCTTTATTGGCAGCACTTTCTCATGATTTGCGGACCCCACTCACAGTAATATTTGGCCAAACAGAAATATTGATGTTAGAATTAAGTGCTGAACATTCACCTCATACCGAAAAGGTTAACCAAATACGTCAGCAAATCCTAAGTACCTCAAGATTAGTCAATAATCTGCTAGATATGGCGCGGATCCAGTCCGGTGGCATTATACCAACTCTTACCTGGGAATCATTACAAGAAATTATCGGTAGCGCATTACGTTCTCTCGAATATGCATTAAAAAGCCATCCAACTAAAATTAATGTTCCTGCTGATCTATTACTTTATTGCGATGCCAATTTACTCGAACGTGTGATCATTAATTTACTGGAAAACACAATTAAATACTCAGCTGAAAACTCTCCTATTGGCATTGATGCCTACCCTCAAGGTAAATATGTCCATATTGAAATTTGGGATAAAGGTATCGGCATACCGGAAGGACAGGAAGAATTTATTTTTGATAAATTTTCTCGAGCTAAAAAAGAATCTTCCATTCCTGGTGTGGGTTTAGGCCTGGCCATTTGCCAAGCGATTATTGAGCTGCACAATGGCGAAATTTGGGCGGAGAATAACAAAAAAAGTGGAGCAACTTTCCACTTTGTTTTACCTTTAAAAGAAGTTCCTACTATAGAAGAGGGAATTGAAACGGAGTGATCCAGCACAATATTTTAATCATTGAAGACGAAAAAGAGATACGACGATTTGTCAAACTGGCATTAGAAGGTGAAAATTTTCGTGTATATGAAGCAGAAACCTATCAGCGAGGACTAATCGAGTCAGCAACCCGCAAGCCGGATTTGTTGATCCTCGATCTTGGCTTACCTGATGGTGACGGTATTGATTTGATCCGTGACTTACGCCAATGGAGCCATATTCCAGTATTAGTATTGTCGGCACGGGCAGATGAAACAGATAAAGTGATGGCGCTGGATGCCGGTGCAGATGATTATTTAACCAAGCCATTTGGCATCAGTGAACTACTGGCCAGAGTGAGAGTTGCCCTACGCCGCTATGCACGTAAAAATCAGCTAGACCCAATATTTCGATTTGGTGATATTAGTGTTGATTTAATCAATCGACGAGTAACGAAAAATCAGCAAGAACTCCACCTTACTCCAATTGAGTTTCGTTTGCTCAGTGAATTTATCGCTAATAGCGGCAAAGTGTTAACTCAACGTCATCTGCTACGGCAAATATGGGGTCCTAACTATGTTGAACATAATCATTACTTACGTATTTATATGGGACATTTAAGGCAAAAATTGGAAGACGATCAAACTCAACCAGTACACATACTGACTGAAACTGGAATTGGCTACCGCTTTATGCCTTAATAAAAATCAACTTTATCTTTATTATGATAATGCACTTAATTTTGCATTATCACTGCTTTTATCAATATTTAACCCAACAAATCTATTATGTGACCTTTATAGATTAACACCCTTCCGGCCCTATAGGGCAAGGGGATGTCAAAGGGATATTAATATAGAACCTAACCGATCTGCTCTTATTTCGGATAATTAATTTAAGTTAGACACGAGTTTCGCAATCTCCAAAAAAGAAGTATAAATTTAAAAACAAGAAAAAATCAGGGTGTTCATATTTTGTCGGGTTATCCATGTATTAAAGATATCTATAAAACATTCTTACAAGTAAGCAGTTTAAGATACTCTGGTTTAGCGTTATCAGAAGTAAGCCCATCGCCTTTATCTCATGACACTGTTAGCCGATGGCTAAAAAGTAGATGTTTTAGACCTAAAGACCTATGGCGATTAGTTGAACCTTCTATAGACAAAAAAAGCCCTTGCGTACTAATTGCCGATGATACATTGATTGCCAAAACACGTAGTAAAAAAATAGAGATGGTCCATTATCAATATTCAGGTAATGAACATGATGTTATTGCTGGCATAGGTTTAGTTAATTTGCTTTGGCATGATCTGACGAAGGTTGAATCAATTCCTATCAATTATCGTATTTATGATAAAGATTCTGATGGAAAAACAAAAAACACGCACTTTTCCGAAATGCTCACTCTTGCTAAAAAAAGAGGGATCATGCCAGAAGCGGTAGTGATGGATGCTTGGTATTCTAGCCTGGATAACCTGAAATCAATTCGCTCTCATGGTTGGGTCTGGGTAACCACGCTGAGGAAAAATAGGATTGTTAACCATAACAAACAACTGAACAAGTTAGACATCTCAGAAGAAGGAACGTCAATACACTTGCGAGGATATGGTTGGGTAACCGTTTTCAAATTTACAGCCAAAAACGGCCGTATTGATTACATAGTAACAAACAAAGAGAATCCCACCCATCAATACCTCAAATCTATCATGGATGCCCGTTGGTCTGTTGAAGTTTATCATCGAGAAGTTAAACAAAACTGTGGTATTGAACGCTGTCAGGCTCGCACGAGCCGAGCGCAAAGAAATCATATTTTTCTCGCTATTTCTGCGTGGTTTGAACAACATAAACGTCGTATATCTGAAAAAATAACCCTTTATCAACAAAATTGGGACGTAATCAAAAGTGCTATTACTGAGCAAATCCGTGTTTTATTAGCGTACCCAAATTAGTTTTGTGCGAAACTCGTGTTAGAATCAAATAAAGCAATTCTGGGAATTAAAATTTACCAGACAGGAAAAATTTTATTATAAGAAATGAAAATCTTGTCTATGTTATATAAACATCAGTTTCCACTACAGGAACAATAAATCAATCTGCTAAACCCCTTTTATGTTTTAGCGACTAATACTCAGCTCCATTCTTAACTTCTCACTATTATTGTAACAGAAAATTTACTTTTCCATTGTTTCCCCACCACTATTTAAGTTATATAATTTAGATACGGGTATAACTATAAATAAGTTTTATTTTAAATAAAGGATTATTTAAAAAATGAATTATTCAAAATGTTTATTCTTTTCACTGGTTGTATTAATACATACTGAAAATACAGCACATGCTGACAGAAATTTTTTATGGCATAAAATAAATGAAAATTGTGTACCGGGATACATTAATAAAGACACTTATCAACCATGCAGCCTGGTTGATATCAATGAAAAAATTGCGATATACAAAGTTGATAATGATAAATATCAATATCTTTTATTACCAACTGACAAAGTAACGGGTATTGAGGATGATAAATTACAAAAAAACAATTCACCAAATTACCTTTATAACGCATGGCTGGCAAAAACATTTTTGACAGAACGACTTGGTAAGCCGATTAAGGAACGTTTTATTTCATTAACATTAAACGCCAAAAATGCTCGTAGTCAGGACCATATTCATATATCATGCTTATCTAATTCTGCAAATAAAATCATATCAAAAATACCAGAAAGAGAAATAGATACAGACTGGTCTAAAAAACAGATAACAATACCACCTTATTCTTTTTATTACAGAAAAATAAGTCTAACTGAATTAATGAATAGCAATCTATTTAAATCTGTAGCAGAGAAAGTAAAAAAAGAACAAGGCAAATTAGAATATACAGGAGTTGGGCTGATTAATAGAAATTCAGACACCTTCATTATTTTAGCAGGGATAGGAACAAAGTCCAAAGGAGTATCTGCTGAACGGATTCAGGATCATGAATGTGAACTTGCAGAGCAATAACATAGAATCAATAGTTATAATTATATAAACCAAGGAAATATATTTTTATATATCCAGCAATTTTAATTATTTATTTTTTAATGAGAATAATTTCCTTATATTAATTTTTCATTATTAACGTGAGATAATAGCTAAAATTTAAACTGACAGTTTTCTATTCATATAATTTAATTAAACATGACCCATTAATAACGCAATATAATCTCATTATTAATGCGTTAAATGACAAAAGGTAAAAACACAAGCTCTCCCGCAGAAATCAGTCATTGATAGCTAAACCTTGCCAGTTTGTTATCTCCCCATTTCTTTAAGAATAATATTGGTATACTCGACAATAGGCTCTCTGATATGCTGGCTGTTTTCATCATCGGTAAGCATTGTTAATAAATGAACTATTTCATAATATTTCAAACAAATAACCTAAAAAATAATATCGAAAACTTGAATTTGACATGACTAAGATATCAACTTACAAGTTGATTAAACGCACTGGGATCTCAAATGATGGCAAAATGAGATCGCTGTAACTGTACTAATCGTTTTGAGTAGTGGGGGGTCGCAATTAAAAATCTCTACCCTATGCGCAAAAAATTTATCGTCACTACAATAAAATAAAAATTGAATTTAACACCGTTATTTTGACGGTGTTTTAAATCCATTTATAAAAATAAATTTAAATGTTAATCAAAAAGAAAATAAAAAATTAAACATAAAATAAATTAATAGAAAAATTATTCCCCAACGCCAAAATAGTTTTTATTGATATATGCGCATTGATTTAAGTTAAATAGATTTAACTCAACTGAATTATCTTATCATCTATTATGATATATTAACATTTCTATTTTATTTAAAATAATTTTTCCTTTTTTACTTTCATTATTGTTCTTTTTTAATCTCATTATTATTTAAAAAATAATAAGATAAGATTGCTTTTTATTATATTTTAATGATGAGGAACAATAATGAAATGTAGACACGCAAAAAATACTGATTTAGAAAACGTCAATGATATTCTAGCGACGGCCTTTTCTGAAGAACCGGTACACAAGCTTATATTTCCAGGTCGTGACCGTGATAGTCTTATTGATGTATTGCGGAATTTTTTTCGTATATACGTTAACCTTGCATGCAGATATGGCGGCATACTTCTTACAGACACGAGTTTCGCACGGGCATATAAAATTCTAGAAATGGCTTCAGAACAATAATTAATCTGTAACTTGCTAAGACGTATAAATTTACTTAAATTACAATAAGTTATTTTTAATTTATGAGATTTTTTCTATTTATATATTATGCTGAATTAAACTTAAAAATAGAGCGTTTTTTTATTGGTGCGAAACTCGTGACAGAAAATGATGCTGGTGCTTTGGTCTATTTCCGGCCTGAATCTATGCCAATGCCAAAAGAAGAACTTACTCAAATTGATAACCAGTTACGCAAAGTGTGTGGAGCAGACTATTCGAAAGCCGTAGCGTTTATAGACGGACTTGAGCAATATCATCCACATGCCTTTCGTCATTACTATATATCACGAGTTTCGCACAGGCCTATAAAATTCTAGAAATGGCTTAAAAGTAATGATTAATCTGCAAGTTACTGAAATGCATAAATTTACTTAATTTACAATAAGTTATATTTAATTTATAAGGTTTTATCTATTTACATATTATGCTGAATTAAACTTAAAAATAGAGCGTTTTTTTATTGGTGCGAAACTCGTGAAGATATCTATAAAACATTCTTACAAGTAAGCAGTTTAAGATACTCTGGTTTAGCGTTATCAGAAGTAAGCCCATCGCCTTTATCTCATGACACTGTTAGCCGATGGCTAAAAAGTAGATGTTTTAGACCTAAAGACCTATGGCGATTAGTTGAACCTTCTATAGACAAAAAAGCCCTTGCGTACTAATTGCCGATGATACATTGATTGCCAAAACACGTAGTAAAAAAATAGTGATGGTCCATTATCAATATTCAGGTAATGAACATGAGGTTATTGCTGGCATAGGTTTAGTTAATTTGCTTTGGCATGATCTGACGAAGGTTGAATCAATTCCTATCAATTATCTTATTTATGATAAAGATTCTGATGGAAAAACAAAAAACACGCACTTTTCCGAAATGCTCACTCTTGCTAAAAAAAGAGGGATCATGCCAGAAGCCGTAGTGATGGATGCTTGGTATTCTAGCCTGGATAACCTGAAATCAATTCGCTCTCATGGTTGGATCTGGGTAACCACGCTGAGGAAAAATAGGATTGTTAACCATAACAAACAACTGAACAAGTTAGACATCTCAGAAGAAGGAACGTCAATACACTTGCGAGGATATGGTTGGGTAACCGTTTTCAAATTTACAGCCAAAAACGGCCGTATTGATTACATAGTAACAAACAAAGAGAATCCCACCCGTCAATACCTCAAATCTATTATGGATGCCCGTTGGTCTGTTGAAGTTTATCATCGAGAAGTTAAACAAAACTGTGGTATTGAACGCTGTCAGGCTCGCACGAGCCGAGCGCAAAGAAATCATATTTTTCTCGCTATTTCTGCGTGGTTTGAACAACATAAACGTCGTATATCTGAAAAAATAACCCTTTATCAACAAAATTGGGACGTAATCAAAAGTGCTATTACTGAGCAAATCCGTGTTTTATTAGCGTACCCAAATTAGTTTTGTGCGAAACTCGTGATATAGTGAAATCAACATTTCATGGGTATGAATTAAAAGTCCTTGAAGCTCATCTTTATTACCATTAATAAAAAAATTAATATCCTTTATTAAAAATTTATCTATATAGAGAGATAGTATCGCTAAGTTATTTAGGTGATCATGCAAAACAAAAGCATGCCCGATAATATTAAGTGTTTTGATTGGTTCAAAGACTTTTTTAACTGGCCATATGGAATTAATTTTAATATTTTCATCCCAAGAAAAAGGCGAAACCTGATTTAATGCCTTAATAATGACCGGATCAATGTCTTGAGTTTTTTTATTAAGATAGTTATTAACAAGATCATCAGATAAATCACTAATAATAATCATGTCATCTGTGTTTTTTTATTCATCACAGCGTAGACGTAGTTTACCTTGTCATATTTCGCTAATTGTTTATCCAGATGCTGCTTGATGTAATTATTTTTTTCAGTATTTGAAAAAAATTTTTTAGGCATTAAATTTGTTCCTATTGTAAATGATGATGATATTTTCTTAAAATTCCTTAATGATTGATGAGATCTCTGACTTAGACTGATAGACATTGTTAGCTAAAAATCCCTGCTCAGTATCGTTTTTGGTAAAATGAATTTTTCCCCTTGACTAACGGTAAGGGGAAATTTCTTGCAAAGAAGTTTAACAAAAACCATTTCTACCACATCACTGTTAATGTAATTTATTGTCATACTAATCGGAATTGATTTACAAAAATAGCTTTTTCGATGAACAAGGGGTGTTTTGTCGCATGTAGGCTTAATTTCTCGCGCCCTATCTTTTGAATAAACATTCAATTTTTGTTCAACCTGTGAATTTCTATTAATAAGATTTGTTTAACATTTTACGATAGCAATCTGATTAATATCAGTCGTCCAATATTAGATAAAAATATCACCATAATTCCTTTGTGATAGATCTTTAATCTTTAAAATAGGTTTCTTAATTCAGGCTCTGTTAATCCAGTGAATTTCATAATAGATTTTCTGTCGATACCGCTTTCAAGCATCTGACAGGCAATATTCATCGAAGCTTATTTTTCACCTTCCCGTTTTCCTTTCTCAATACCCTCTTGAATGCCTTCAATTTTTCCTTTTTGAATTCCTTTCAGAATGCCTTTTTTTCGCCTTCTCGACGTAGCTGTTCTGCAATAGTCATTACGACCTCCCGATAATCATCCGCTTTCGCTTTTTCCGCAATCTGATGCAAAAATTGTTTTGCATGAGAAGTATTCCCCCGCTCAACAATATAATATATTAATCCCTTAAACAACTCCGGCCCCATTGCATACTGATTTAATAAATCAGCTATCTGCTGACTAAATTCTAGCATATCGCGGGTTCTGATATGTTTCTGTACCACACGAGTTTCGCACAGGCCTATAAAATTCTAGAAATGGCTTAAAAGTAATGATTAATCTGCAAGTTACTGAAATGCATAAATTTATTTAATTTACAATAAGTTATATTTAATTTATAAGGTTTTATCTATTTACATATTATGCTGAATTAAACTTAAAAATAGAGCGTTTTTTTATTGGTGCGAAACTCGTGTACTAGTTCCATGAGCGCCACTCGTCGATGGGTTAAAATTTCCTCATCCGGGATCACTTTGATATCAACCAACGGAAATACCTGCATATAGACAGATTTTGCCAGTTCCGCATCAGCAAAACAATCCAGCCATTAAGTACTGTAAGGATAGAGTGAAGTTTTACCTTGATAAAACAACAGCAGTATCACGACCGGCAACGTTTTATTACCTTGCTCAAGGTGCCGATGCATAGCCGCCACACTATATCTTAACAACCTAAAAGCCATCAATTTTTCCGGCTTATTCTGATGTTCAATGAGAGTATAAATATACCCCTTTCCTGTTGTAGTTTGCACAGAATAGAGCATATCAGAGCATTGACTACGCAGGTCTGATTCAATAAAACGGCACTGTTGCAATAGTGCCATTGATAATTATCGCCAGGTTGGTGGTTGGATTGTTTTTAAAACATCATTATAGTGTTTTATGGCATAACCAGTCATTATGTCAGATAAAACCGCTGTACAAGTGAAGGCTTTATTTGTCCCGAGTAGTCGATTTTTCCAATCATTGAATTTATCCTGACCAATCAGTGTTGGATCAATTGTGTGAGCTTTTTCCATTAGGGCATAAGCATAATATCTGAGCATCAGATGAATAACGGGTGAAATGAAAACTGCAGATAACGAAAAAAGATGTTCAGCTTTTCTCCTATCTGTACTTGACGTTAAATCATATAATTTCATAATCCGGTTGTAATTTTCATCATTCAATATATAACCTTGTTTTAAATCAAGTACGCGAGAGAAAACTTCACTTAATTCCTGTTGATAAGTGTCATCCACTAGTTTTGTAGCATAGGCTTTAGATTTTGTGGCATCTATGAATAACGATTTAAGCTGGTCACCTAAATCTAAGGTCTCGATCAACTGATAAAATTTTGATTGATTCAAGCTATAAGAAAAGTGCGGCGCAAAAAGGGGAAAACTTTCGTTGTAACATTGCTTCAAACTGTATTCTGTTGGGCTTAAACATTTTCCATCTTGAAAAAGATAAACGTGATCCCACTTAGTATCCAGACCCGGATGCAGCATTTGTGATAAAATATTTTCAGAAGCAACTAGTACTCTGTTAGGTGTCGTTGATAATAATAGAAAATTTTGCGCATTGTTATCTGACCAGTCTGCATTGCCTTTGTAATCACCAAAAATTTCTTTAATATCTCCATGCTTTAGTTGTTGCTGAATTTCAGGCATACTGAGATACTTTTCATACAGACTGTGGCCTGCATCAATACCCTGAGTTCTGGCTGCCAATAAGACTTGAATAAAGTTACTATTAAATTCAGAAGAAACCATTAGATGTGGATGTTGGTCAAAATAATTAAGAAATAGGTTTGTTATTGTTATTGTTATTGTTATTGTTATTGTTATTGTTATTGTTATTGTTATTGTTATTGTTATTGTTATTGTTATTGTAGAACGATTTTCTAGCAAACTGAGTAAATTTGGTGAAAGATTTTTTAGATAATTACTCGTTAGTGTATTAACAAAATGACTAAGTATACCCATTGGTCATAAATGACGTTTTGCCAAAAATGTCTAGTAATGGTAATGTGACATTAATAAGATTTGCATTAGATTTTTCTAACGAAGTAATTAACTGGCAGGCCAACTTTATTTTTAGTTCATTATATTTATTATCAATACTATTGATACTCGTTAATAAACTACTTTGATTGTTAAAGTGATTAAGTGTAATATATCTGGTCGCGCAAGGGAACTTCCCCCCTGCGCTCCCACGGAACCGGACGTGACAGTCTCCCGTCATCCGGCTCTTGTCGTTGACCGTTCACGCCGCGTACAAATTTCCCAGTGTGCAAACAGACAGGGCTTAGCGCTCTGTATCCTTCTCAACCATTCATATGCCTGAGCCAGGCTACCGTGTACCCGCTTATATTTGCGGGCGACCCATTTCGCAAGGTGCAGATCTATATGACTGGCTATACAGTCCATCGCTGACCGATAAAAGCGTCCATAATACTTAATCCAACCTCGTAACATGGGATTGAGCCAGCGTGCCATTACTTCCAAAGACAACGGAGTTTTGTGACTCAGATCCCAGCCCCGTACCGTCTGCCGGATTGCCTTCGCAGCTCTGGCGCTTATCGCTGGCAGGAAATTCACTGACAGCTCTCCCTCTTTCGATAATGACTTTCTTGGCCTGAATGTATAGCCCAGAAAGTCGAAGCTGATTTCAGGATATGCCCCCGTTCTTTCCCTGTCCTTGCAGTAGACGACTTTCGTCTTGCCCGGACTCATTTCCAGCTTACATTCACCCAGGCGCGCTCTGAGCCTGCCACGCAACATCATTGCCTGCGCATGGCTCTTGCAGTGGATGACAATATCATCAGCGTATCGCTCAAACCGGACGACAGGAAATTCCCGTTTCATCCACATGTCGAATGCATAGTGCAGGAACAGATTTGCCAACAACGGACTAATGACGCCCCCTTGAGGCGTACCTTTATCCCTTGTCTGCACAGTCCCATCCGGCATCTGTACCGAAGCGGTCAGCCATCGCTCAATGTAGAGCAACACCCACTTGTAATCCGTGTGCTTGCGCACCGCCTTCATCAGGAGCTCATGATCGATGTTATCGAAGAACCCTTTGATGTCTACATCCAGCACCCAGTCAGTGCGCCAGCATCGTTGCCGGGCTAGCTTCAGGGCATCGTGCGCAGATTTGTGTGGGCGGTAGCCAGGAGTCATCGTGGAATAGTGGCTCCAGAATCGGCTCCAGCATGTTTTTGACCACCATCTGCGCGATGCGATCAGAGACCGTAGGTATCCCCAGCGGTCTCGTTCCACCCGTCGCCTTTGGTATCTCAACACGCCGAACTACTGGCGGCATATAGCTGCCCGAAGCCATTCGATTCCAGATTTTGTATAGGTTCCCCAAGAGGTTCTTATCAAATTCCTCGATCGACTGACCATCGATTCCGGCACTGCCTTTGTTGGCTTTTACCTTCTTGTACGCGCACCAGACAGCCTGTCTAGATAACGCAAACGGTTTGGACTGGCTCACAGGCTCCTCCCGCTTGCGCGGTTGACCTGTAATACAGCCCCAACGACTGGCCCCCTTCGCTCCACGCCCATTACAGGCGTTTCATCACTACTACAGAACCATCTGCCCCTGTGCCCCGCATTGGTACTTAGGCGCTCACAGGGCTTCTGTTCGACGCCGCTCCCTTCGCATCGGGACGACAGGTTCCCACGTTCCATGCCAGAGCCTGTGTTATGCTCATGCTGTCTATATGCCGGATGCCGACCAGCCAGTAACCAGATAACCGCTGGACTTATCACGCACCGCTTAGAAAGCGCGTTTTTGACATCATCTTGTTCCTTTCGACACTGCATCTACAGTTCACTTTCGTTCATCATCACAACACATACATGACGCATCTGACTGCGCCTTTTCCCTGACGCCCACCACCACCGCTCTTAACAGCAGCAGCTCAGGGTAGTTTGAAGGCTGCGTCTGGACACCGCCTCCGAGGGGCCGACCCTCATCTCTCGCACAGCATTGCACCCTTATTTGCCTCAGGGTGCATTCGTGGCACACCTAAGCTATCATCATTCCATATTTTTGGAAGAGATAAAGTTAAAGTATTATTTAGGATGGCATCTGAAAAATTAGCAGCATTAATATTTAGCTCTTTTAAAATGGCATTACTGAAGTCAACTTTACTTAAGTTAGCGCCTATCAAGTCAGCTCCTGTCAGATTAGTATTGGTTAAATTAGCCCCGATCAAATCAGCGTGAGCTAAATTAGCGTTCATTAAGTTAGCATTGGTTAAATTAGCGTCAATTAATATGGTGTTTCCCAGCTTAGCCCGAGTTAGATTAGCGCCTGTCAGGTCAACTTCTATCAGATTAGCGCCGACTAAATCACTATCATCCATTTTTACACCGACCAAATTAGCCTGAAACAAATTAGCGTTATTTAGATTAGCTATGTTTAGATTAGCCCCTTTTAGATTAGCTTCTACCAATCTAACATATGCCAGATGAGCTAGAGCTAGATTGACGTTTATTAATTTAGCACGAGTTTCGCACAGGCATATAAAGTTCTAGAAATGGCTTAAAAGCAATGGTTAATCTGTAAGTTACTAAAACACATAAATTTTATTAAATTACAATAATTTGTATTTAATTTATAAGGTTTTGTCTATTTATATATCATGCTGAATTAAACTTAAAAATAGCGCGTTTTTTTATTGGTGCGAAACTCGTGTTTAGCTTTCTTTAAGTCAGCTCCCGTCATTTTAGCACCTGTCAGGATAGCTTTCGTCAAGTCAGCTTCCATCATTTTAACACCCTTCCGCTTAGCGTTGGCTAGATTACTACCATCCATTTTTGCACCAATCAGATTAGCTTGCAGCAAATTAGTGTCTTTTAGATTAACCTTTTGTAGCGTCGCTTTTTCTAGATTAGCGCCGGATAAGTTCGCTAATGAGAGGTTAGTTTTACCATTAAAAAGAGATGAAAGATTCATATCGCTTAAATTTGCTCCCGATAAATCAATAACAGAATTATCATTTCGATTAGCTAATGATTTTTTTAATGCATCCGAGTTTTTCCTCTGTCGATCCAGTTAAAAAAACATCAGATGACCCACCCCCAAATTTATCCACCATTTTAGAACCCATTCCACCCAGACCTTGCGTTTTCAGATGATAAAGTCGTTCTCGTATTAAAATAGGCGCTAATGTTAGATTACCCACATCGTCTTTAAGATATCTACGACCATACAGGGCTCCGGTTTCTGAATTAATCTGAACAAAGATATCTTTACCCTGTTTTTTACCAATATTAACGACAAAAACTTTCTTTTTTAACTCAGTGCGGTAAGCGGTCTCAATTTTAAATGATTTAGCCGGTGTTACCGGAAAATTTTTTACCTGCTTTTCCAGAGTTTCTGCTAGCTTTGTTAAGCCATTAATTTTTGGTTTTAATTTTAACGCCGTATTTTTTAAACTATTGATACCTTTTATGCCGCCAGATGTGAGTAATTCAAACCCTGGATCTGCACTGCGAAAAAATCTATACCTAATCCAATGTAGGCTTCTGGTGGTACACTTTTTGTTATATGGGGGATACCAACGCTGATAAACTGCTTACCTCCTTGTTTTAAGAACTGCGCAATTGTTGCCTGTTTTGCTGCGATTTTGAGTCCTTGAGTCGTTGCTTCCCCCATTGCAATACTAAATCGCCCACCAATTTGCAGTCCTTTACCCAAAAATGGTAAAAAACTTAAAATATCAAATATACCGGCGGCAATAGATTCCCTAACATTACCTTTTTGCGCTTCATTAATGCAGGTGTAAAAAGGAATAAGACTTAAGAAAAAATCGTCTACTTTTTGCCGAGTGGTTTTCTGATAACCATCATCATGGAATTTTATAAACAGCTTATTACTACGTATTTCCGCCAACTTTTCTAACGCCATTTTTGGCTGTTCATCTGTTTTTTTTAGCAAAATAGGAGAGTGGATCTTCAAGGCGAAATTTTTGTTATAGCGAGGATTTTTATGATCTTTTATTAAGTCAAAGATTAAATCTCTGTTACGGTCAACGCGCGATAATTTATAGTTGCCCATTTTTTGCTCTTTTTCTAAGGCATAAATCCGTTCTTCTCCATTAAAGGAACACATAAGCATATCAGTGGCATCAGGAATATGAATAATAAGTCCATTGTTAGCAACTAATCCAGCTACACCGGGTGGTAGAAAATGAATGTTACTATCCCTGGCATTGTATTCAACTTTTACCTGGTTTATTTCTGCTCGTTGCAAAAATATTTGTTCTTCTTCGCTGAGAGCATTAAATGCTTGAGGTAAAAGAACGTGTTCTGTTTGCTTAAAAACATCCACAATATGCTGGTTTTGTTGTTCAAAAATTGTATCGATATTAAGTAATGTGCTTATCTTGCCCTGCTGATTTGGATAGTCCACCTCTCTATTTTTATACAACACGAGTTTCGCAATCTCCAAAAAAGAAGTATAAATTTAAAAACAACACGAGTTTCGCACCAATAAAAAAACGCTCTATTTTTAAGTTTAATTCAGCATAATATATAAATAGATAAAACCTTATAAATCAAATACAACTTATTGTAATTTAATAAAATTCATGTGTTTTAGTAACTTGCAGATTAATCATTACTTTTAAGCCATTTCTAGAATTTTATAGGCCTGTGCGAAACTCGTGAACAAGAAAAAATCAGGGTGTTCATATTTTGTCGGGTTATCCATGTATTAAAGATATCTATAAAACATTCTTACAAGTAAGCAGTTTAAGATACTCTGGTTTAGCGTTATCAGAAGTAAGCCCATCGCCTTTATCTCATGACACTGTTAGCCGATGGCTAAAAAGTAGATGTTTTAGACCTAAAGACCTATGGCGATTAGTTGAACCTTCTATAGACAAAAAAAACCCTTGCGTACTAATTGCCGATGATACATTGATTGCCAAAACACGTAGTAAAAAAATAGAGATGGTCCATTATCAATATTCAGGTAATGAACATGATGTTATTGCTGGCATAGGTTTAGTTAATTTGCTTTGGCATGATCTGACGAAGGTTGAATCAATTCCTATCAATTATCGTATTTATGATAAAGATTCTGATGGAAAAACAAAAAACACGCACTTTTCCGAAATGCTCACTCTTGCTAAAAAAAGAGGGATCATGCCAGAAGCCGTAGTGATGGATGCTTGGTATTCTAGCCTGGATAACCTGAAATCAATTCGCTCTCATGGTTGGATCTGGGTAACCACGCTGAGGAAAAATAGGATTGTTAACCATAACAAACAACTGAACAAGTTAGACATCTCAGAAGAAGGAACGTCAATACACTTGCGAGGATATGGTTGGGTAACCGTTTTCAAATTTACAGCCAAAAACGGCCGTATTGATTACATAGTAACAAACAAAGAGAATCCCACCCGTCAATACCTCAAATCTATCATGGATGCCCGTTGGTCTGTTGAAGTTTATCATCGAGAAGTTAAACAAAACTGTGGTATTGAACGCTGTCAGGCTCGCACGAGCCGAGCGCAAAGAAATCATATTTTTCTCGCTATTTCTGCGTGGTTTGAACAACATAAACGTCGTATATCTGAAAAAATAACCCTTTATCAACAAAATTGGGACGTAATCAAAAGTGCTATTACTGAGCAAATCCGTGTTTTATTAGCGTACCCAAATTAGTTTTGTGCGAAACTCGTGATCTATAAAACATTCTTACAAGTAAGCAGTTTAAGATACTCTGGTTTAGCGTTATCAGAAGTAAGCCCATCGCCTTTATCTCATGACACTGTTAGCCGATGGCTAAAAAGTAGATGTTTTAGACCTAAAGACCTATGGCGATTAGTTGAACCTTCTATAGACAAAAAAAGCCCTTGCGTACTAATTGCCGATGATACATTGATTGCCAAAACACGTAGTAAAAAAATAGTGATGGTCCATTATCAATATTCAGGTAATGAACATGATGTTATTGCTGGCATAGGTTTAGTTAATTTGCTTTGGCATGATCTGACGAAGGTTGAATCAATTCCTATCAATTATCGTATTTATGATAAAGATTCTGATGGAAAAACAAAAAACACGCACTTTTCCGAAATGCTCACTCTTGCTAAAAAAAGAGGGATCATGCCAGAAGCCGTAGTGATGGATGCTTGGTATTCTAGCCTGGATAACCTGAAATCAATTCGCTCTCATGGTTGGATCTGGGTAACCACGCTGAGGAAAAATAGGATTGTTAACCATAACAAACAACTGAACAAGTTAGACATCTCAGAAGAAGGAACGTCAATACACTTGCGAGGATATGGTTGGGTAACCGTTTTCAAATTTACAGCCAAAAACGGCCGTATTGATTACATAGTAACAAACAAAGAGAATCCCACCCGTCAATACCTCAAATCTATCATGGATGCCCGTTGGTCTGTTGAAGTTTATCATCGAGAAGTTAAACAAAACTGTGGTATTGAACGCTGTCAGGCTCGCACGAGCCGAGCGCAAAGAAATCATATTTTTCTCGCTATTTCTGCGTGGTTTGAACAACATAAACGTCGTATATCTGAAAAAATAACCCTTTATCAACAAAATTGGGACGTAATCAAAAGTGCTATTACTGAGCAAATCCGTGTTTTATTAGCGTACCCAAATTAGTTTTGTGCGAAACTCGTGTTTATATAAATAATGTGACTAATGTCCGATTTCAATAAAGATATCTTTATTCATCGTAAGGTAAAGTTATTAAGCTGTTTCTATACTCATTGAGAATCAAGACAAAAAACTTTTTTATTAAAAGACTAAGCTTAAGTAATTGAAATATTCATTGTTTTGTTTTTTAAGTTTATATCTTATAATTGGCAGGTAATTTTAATTAAAACAGATTGAAATAACATGAAAACGATTGAAGTTGACGAAGAACTTTACCGCTATATCGCTAGTCATACCCAGCATATAGGTGAAAATGCATCGGTTATATTACGACGTCTATTAGGGTTTGACGTTAGTCAGTCGCATATTCCACTCTCGGTCACCGTAAGTAATATAACGGTAGGAGTGAAAAAAGATAAAGCAGTTTTTTCCCATGATGCAGCAAGAGTGATACATGATTTATTGCTTTCCAACAATTATGCAACTAAAAGCAAAGCGATTGATCGCTTTATGCTTATTTTATCCACTCTATACAATTTAAATAAACAAGCTTTTTTGGCAGCAACAGAATCAACCCATGGGAGGACGCGCATTTATTTTGCTAACGATAAACAGACCTTATTGGCCAGTGGTAAGCAGACAAAACCTCGCCTAATACCCGATACGTCTTTTTGGGTAATTACCAATACCAACACCAATCGTAAACGCAATATGATTGAACAAATTATGCAAGATATGAAGTTTCCTGTTGAATTGGTTGAGAAGGTATGTGGTACGATTTAAACAAATATTATTGGTCACTTAGTTATTATTGCTATGTGTACCGCTGTTGCTGCGGAGAGAAATAAGTGGCATTACATAAACGTGCTGGGCAATCTGCCCAACAAAGTGATTTAATAAATGTTGAACAGTTGGTCGCACAATATTATTCACTACAACCGCAAGTAAAAAATCCTGCTCATAGCGTTAAATTTGGTACATCAGGTCATCGTGGTAGTGCTTGTCGTCATAGTTTTAATGAGCAACATATTTTAGCGATTACCCAAGCAATCATTGAAGTCCGTCGATTAAATGGAATTACTGGCCCTTGTTTAGTGGGAAAAGATACTCATGTTTTATCCGCGCCTGCTTTTATGACGGTTGTTGAAGTGTTGATCGCGAATGGCGTTGAAGTCATCGCGCAACAAGACGATGGTTTTACACCAACTCCCGCTATTTCTCACTCTATATTGGATTATAATCGTCAGCATCAAGCAAAAGCCGATGGTATTGTGATCACGCCTTCACATAATCCTCCAGAAGATGGTGGCATCAAATATAATCCACCCCATGGCGGCCCGGCTGATGAAGCACTAACGGTTGAAATTGAACGCCGAGCAAATCAATTTATTGCCGATCAATTATCAGCTATTCAACGTATCAATTATCAGGCCGCTATTAAAGATCCTCACTATCAACAACAAGATCTTGTTGAGCCTTATGTGGTTGCTTTGAGTGATGTTATTGATATGGCTGCGATTAAAAAAGCTGGATTAAAAATAGGTGTTGATCCGTTAGGGGGCGCCGGAATAGATTATTGGAAACGCATTGCTGAATATTATCAACTCGATTTAGAGTTAGTTAATGAACAAATAGATCCAACATTTAGCTTTATGCCTTTAGATCATGATGGTGTGATCCGGATGGATTGTTCTTCGCGCTGGGCGATGAAAGGCTTATTGGATTTGCGTAATAAATTTGATTTAGCTTTTGCTAATGATCCGGATTATGATCGTCATGGAATTATAACGCCAGCGGGATTGATGGATCCAAATCATTATCTCGCGGGTGCTATCGATTATCTCTTTCGCCATCGCCCTCAATGGAAAAAAGAGGTTGCGGTGGGCAAAACATTAGTCTCCAGTGCCATGATCGATCGTGTGGTTGCAGATTTAGGACGTGAATTAGTTGAAGTACCGGTTGGTTTCAAATGGTTTGTTGATGGTTTATATCAGGGTAAGTATGGTTTTGCTGGTGAAGAGAGCGCTGGTGCTGCTTTCTTACGATTTGATGGAACGCCATGGACGACCGACAAAGATGGTATCATTCTCTGTTTGTTAGCCGCTGAAATGACGGCGGTGACAGGGAAAAACCCGCAGCAGCGCTATCAAGAACTTGCTCACCTTTTTGGTGAACCTTGCTATAGTCGTATCCAGGCTAAAGCTAGCCATCAACAAAAACAACGTTTAGCTAAATTGTCCGCTGAAATGGTATCTGCAGATATGCTGGCCGGTGATCCGATTATTGCCCGTTTAACCAAAGCGCCAGGCAATGGCGCAGCGATTGGTGGTTTAAAAGTAATAACAGATTATGGTTGGTTCACAGCACGACCATCAGGTACTGAAGAAGCTTATAAAATTTACTGTGAAAGTTTTCGTGGTAAGGAGCATCTTAATTTGATTGAACAGGAAGCTATCCAGATTGTTAATCAAGTTATTGCAGATTGAGCAGTTTATTATCCATTGCACCGTAAAATCCCATCCTTCCGGGGGTATATAAAGCGTGCTTTTCAGACTAGCCAGGTGTTTGCTGCTGTTCAATGTATTACTAAATGATCAATATTGGAGTACCCGCACATAAGTGCCAGGTATGCGGATATAAGGCGAGCGCAGATATCAACAGTGCCGTATATTTTAGCGACAGGACAAGCCGTGCTTACCTGTAGAGGGATGGTGCAATTAGACCGCCCGTTGAAGCAGGAACCCACTGAAATGATCCAGACTTCAGTCTGAACCTAGTAGGGATCCTCGCCCTTCAGGGCGGGGAGGATTTTAATCAATATTGTTTCTTAGTTAAATGAAGTAACCACGAGTTTCGCACAAAACTAATTTGGGTACGCTAATAAAACACGGATTTGCTCAGTAATAGCACTTTTGATTACGTCCCAATTTTGTTGATAAAGGGTTATTTTTTCAGATATACGACGTTTATGTTGTTCAAACCACGCAGAAATAGCGAGAAAAATATGATTTCTTTGCGCTCGGCTCGTGCGAGCCTGACAGCGTTCAATACCACAGTTTTGTTTAACTTCTCGATGATAAACTTCAACAGACCAACGGGCATCCATGATAGATTTGACGTATTGACGGGTGGGATTCTCTTTGTTTGTTACTATGTAATCAATACGGCCGTTTTTGGCTGTAAATTTGAAAACGGTTACCCAACCATATCCTCGCAAATGTATTGACGTTCCTTCTTCTGAGATGTCTAACTTGTTCAGTTGTTTGTTATGGTTAACAATCCTATTTTTCCTCAGCCTGGTTACCCAGACCCAACCATGAGAGCGAATTGATTTCAGGTTATCCAGGCTAGAATACCAAGCATCCATCACTACGGCTTCTGGCATGATCCCTCTTTTTTTAGCAAGAGTGAGCATTTCGGAAAAGTGCGTGTTTTTTGTTTTTCCATCAGAATCTTTATCATAAATACGATAATTGATAGGAATTGATTCAACCTTCGTCAGATCATGTCAAAGCAAATTAACTAAACCTATGCCAGCAATAACCTCATGTTCATTACCTGAATATTGATAATGGACCATCTCTATTTTTTTACTACGTCACGAGTTTCGCACAGGCCTATAAAATTCTAGAAATGGCTTAAAAGTAATGATTAATCTGCAAGTTACTGAAATGCATAAATTTACTTAATTTACAATAAGTTATATTTAATTTATAAGGTTTTATCTATTTACATATTATGCTGAATTAAACTTAAAAATAGAGCGTTTTTTTATTGGTGCGAAACTCGTGTACGTGTTTTGGTAATCAATGTATCATCGGCAATTAGTACGCAAGGGCTTTTTTTGTCTATAGAAGGTTCAACTAATCGCCATAGGTCTTTAGGTCTAAAACATCTACTTTTTAGCCATCGGCTAACAGTGTCATGAGATAAAGGCGATGGGCTTACTTCTGATAACGCTAAACCAGAGTATCTTAAACTGCTTACTTGTAAGAATGTTTTATAGATATCTTTAATACATGGATAACCCGACAAAATATGAACACCCTGATTTTTTCTTGTTTTTAAATTTATACTTCTTTTTTGGAGATTGCGAAACTCGTGGTAACATTCTGTTTTAACACCCACTAGACGCAGGATTGTTTGCAATAGAATATTCAGTATTGATTCCTCAAATATTAGCTCTTCCCAGGTTCCAAAACGAGCGTGTGGGCCGTTTTTCCTGGTTGCAAAGGAAGTGGCTCCCCTTTTACCCAGTGATCATGTCCGGCAAGGAACCATGGACTTATCGGATTACCACTTTGCCCGCCAGTCATTGTTAGCGTACCTTGATGCTCTTTTGCCGGAGCAACAACCAGCCGACTGGATGCACCAAAGCCAGGACGATTAACATGGGGCACATTATGATCACCTGATAATGGATCCGATGGTGCCGCAAACCAGGGGCGTAAAAAACTGAACACATGTACAAACGGATGAACAATATCAGCCTTGTTGCTCTGTCCCCAGGTTGCCTCAGTAAGTTTTTTTCCTCCACTGGTCAGTGAAGTCAGTACGGTATCCAGTTGATTAACAAGAAAATCAGCCCAACAATTGTATGGAGAAGGGATCCATTTTTCAGCCTTGATTAAGGTTATCACCGTTTCATCCCAACGGGTATTGGCTTTCATATAGCTGGCTTGAGGACATTGCGCGGTTAGTATTTTATCAACCTTACTGAATATGCCACTATAAATCATGTCACGCCATGCTTATAATAGCAGGTATCCGACAGAATCAATGCAAGCAGAATCCTGCCATTCAGTAATAAAACCCGCAGCCTCCTTACGAAGTTCATGACCTATTCTTTGTTCATTTAGTAACGGTAATAATACCTTTTTCCATTTTTGTATAAGAGGCGCTCTATCATCTAGTTGAATCGCTCTCATAACATCGGCAGAGATTTTGTCAGCCTGTTTAAGCCAGCGTTTTATTTCCCAGGAGCGAACCCCAATATCTGCGCCACCATCGCCAATATAAAGGTATTTATTGTCGAAACACTGTCTGTTATTGGCTGACCAGAGAATACCATCAGGCGGATCAACAATATCCGGGTGTTTTTCAGCGGCGAGTACAGATGCTCCCCATGCAGAATTTTCATCTAGTGGATAAGTATAATTTTCATACGGATCCAATCGCTGTGGTAATCCTCCTGCCAGAGTCCAGCCTATGTGTCCTTCTTTATCTGCCAGCATCATGTTAACAGCTGGCATGCCTGATGCCTTGGCAATATTGATCGCCTCACGAACATTGTTAGCCTCGTTTAAAGATAAGAAAACCAGTGAAATGGCTTGTGGTAACTGGAGAACCCAACGCATGGCCAAATTTCCTTCCTGGGTCGACACCACAGGCCCCCAGGGACTGACAGGGATATTTAGTTCAACAGTGTCATATCCTCCCAACAATTTTCTTACTTTTATCATTTCTTGATGAACTGGCCAGTGTGTTATTGGTTCCTTGGTTCGTATAAAATCAAAAGTACTGGCATAAGCATTTGTGAGCCCCCAGGCAATACTGCCATTACTTCCCACAACAGTCGCCGGTAATCCCGGAAGAGTTAGTCCAGCAAGGGTGATATTTTCACCTTTGTCGGTACAATATGTTATTTTTGCCCGGTACCAGTAATTAGGCAACATAAGCTCAAGATGCATATCATTGGCCAGCATAGCATGTCCGCTTTCGCTATGCTGACTATCGACAACCCAGCCATTGCTCCCGACATATGTATGCTCCGAAGGTAATAAGGGAGCGCGGTCACTGCTTTGTCCCCACCATACAGGTGGTGTGGCGTCTGGCGCGACAGGTGGTGCAGGTGGAGTACCGGTTAATGGGGTATCCCATTCGCTCGTATCTGGCATAAGAAACGCCAGTTGTTCTGTCTGGATGTGTCTGGCAAACCAGCCACGCGCATAAAGACGCGGAGCCTGATTTTGCTGAAGCGCGGATGACAACGCATACAAAACGAGTAAGGTATCTTCATCCCTCCAGTCAGCGGGAGTTGTCAGTAATGCAATATATTCAAAATGGCGGCCCGCTAATGAAGCTAGCCCGGCGTTAACTCCCCGACTATATTGAGTGAGAATTTTCTTTTCTGAGGCAGGGAGTGTGGTCAGAGTGTCGCGTGCTTTTGTACGAAATTGCCATAGCCGGTTTTGCTGGTCCGTTTTTAGCGCAAGAACCCCTAACAATTCAGCCAGTTCACCTGCGGCCAGACGACGCATTAAATCCATTTGTGGAAATCGATCCTGTGCGTGAATAAAACCTAGAGCGTAGCTGACATCTTCGCGGGTTTTACCGTTAATACCTGGTATACCGAGCTCTGCATCCCGGGTGATAGTGACCTTACCGTTTAGCAGTGGTTGTTTCAGCATACCATCCAGATGGGGTAAACTAGGCTTACATAGTGCCTGTAGCCAGGCGGGCATATCTGATTTATTATCAGAAAGGAATTCAGCTCCTGAGATAAGACCACTCAGAATTTCGGTACTGATGAGTTCTTTAATCATGTGTTCAAAATACATTCCCGGACCAAGTCCTTATTCGTACCCCTAAATAACAGCTTGTCCTTTCAGTATTTCCTGTTGTTGATTAAGGTAATTTATCTTTCCGGTATATATATTTTCAGTTTGTTTATCTGCCTCTATATTGCTTATCAAAAATTACATTTTGAATTTTTACTAAATTACAGGGCATTAACCATATGTGCGAAAATGTATCGAATAAGTTTGATATCATGGCAAAAAAGAGAAGAAACTAACACAGTCATCAGTAGTAAAATATCTGATATTGAGTTTAGCTATCTTTTACTTTTGACAAATGAATAACCTGATTTTGTTTTATTTGCGTGAAGATTGTTCGAACTAAATTAAATGAAACAAAATTTTTTGTGATAGAGGAGGTATATATCCTGGAGGGAAAAGAATGAAACTCTCGATTAATAAAGATATTGATATTCGCTTAAACATTCTGATGCTTTCATATATGAAACATGGTAATAATTTGGGGTTATAAAAGATAAAGAATCAAGGTTTGTTTATGCTAATAAGGCTACCATTAATTATAGTAATTTCTCTAAAGGTCTTTATATATAAGCTCTTTTAATAGTTAATGCTCTGTATCTGATTAGAATTTGAAGCTGTTATACAAGCAAACGATAAAAACGTAATGCAAAATCAAAAAACAATTCAAGTTTTCCATATTATTTTTTTAGATTATTTATTTGTTTAAAGTATTATAAATTTTTAGACAGGTAAAAATATTTATTCTTAAATGTTTATTAAATCGTTTTATAATAATAAAAGACATTTATCGTCTTTAAATAGATTAAGGAGACATTGAATGCGGCTTTTTGGGTATGCCAGAGTGTCAACCAGTCAACAATCGCTCGATATTCAAATTAAAGCGCTTAAAGAAGCCGGTGTAAGAGCAAATCGAATTTTTACTGATAAAGTCTCAGGTAGTCATACTAATCGGGACGGACTCAATCTGTGGCACTGTTGCAAATATCGTGACGTGGTAGCCTTATTTGTTGGTGAAAGTTTTAACATTTCAAAAATCCTGTTCACCGGGTGCATCTCACCTAAGGGATAGCTGAAGTAAAACGACTTAGCCTGACCTTTACGCAGCGCCAGCATTACTGCAATCCCTTTTATCGTGGCATAAGTGGTCTTCATCGATTTAAACCCCAGTGTGGCGCTGATTATCCGTTTCAATCTGCCATGCTCGCATTCGAAAATGTTATTTCGGTACTTAATCTGTCAATGCTCAACGTCAGACGGATACACGAGTTTCGCAACCAATAAAAAAACGCTCTATTTTTAAGTTTAATTCAGCATAATATATAAATAGATAAAACCTTATAAATCAAATACAACTTATTGTAATTTAAGAAAATTCATGTATTTTAGTAACTTGCAGATTGATCATTGCTTTTAAGCCATTTCTAGAATTTTATATGCCTGTGCGAAACTCGTGGGATATTGACCTTCACGTTTGAGCTGTCAATGCCAACTGAATTCTGATCCACTTTGCTAAAGTAAAACTGATCCACCCCCTTTAATTTACTCGCTAAGTTCCGGTTTCAATTTTTTATGTAGCTGACCGCTTTTTAGCTTGTCTTTTAACCGATAACTTTGTCCACTAATCTGTACAATATGTGCATGGTGCAGCAATCTATCCAGCATAGCCGCTGTTAGCGTCTCATCGTCACCAAATGTACTTGACCACTGAGCAAAAGACAGATTACTAGTTAAGAGCACACTACCCGCTTCATATCGCTTTGCCACCACCTGGAAGAACAGGTTTGCTTCTTCCTTGCCAAAAGGTAAATAGCCAACTTCATCGATAATCAATAGTCTAGGTTTACTGATAACTCGGGTAAGATATCCTTTAAGGTCACCTTGTCGATGAGAGGTAAGCAGCTGCAACATCATGTCCGCCGCAGTTAGAAAACGGATGCTTAATCCCTGCATCGCAGCCCTATAGCTGATGGCAGTAGCAAGGTGGGTCTTACCGACACCAGACGGACCTAGCAACACGATATTCTCCTGGCGCTCAATAAAAGCCAGTCCAGCCAGTTCCTGTATTTGGTTACGGGTGTCAACGATCACCGAAAACTGATCCACTTTTTAGCTAAATACGATCAATCAAAATTGATCCACTGTTTTACTCGGTTATTGCTCCTGATCGCCGCTTATCTTTCAATCGATAGCTTTCACCGCTCAATTGCAGTACATGCGAATGATGAAGTAAACGATCAAGCATAGCGGCGGTTAATGTTGCGTCATCAGCAAAAGCACCAGGCCATTGTCCAAATGATAAGTTACTCGTCAATATGACACTGCCATGCTCATAACGCTTGGCAATCACATTGAAAAATAGGTTTGCTTCCTCTCGCCCAAATGGCAGGTATCCAATCTCATCTATGATCAACAACTTCGGGGCCATTACCGAACGTGATAGATATTGTTTGAGCTTATTTTGTCGTTTAGCAGTTGAGAGTTGCAACATCAGTTCAGCCGCTGTTGTAAAGCGAGTTTTCTTCCTGGCCTGTATTGCTTTTAATCCTAATCCAATAGCTAAATGCGTTTTGCCTACACCGCTTGGGCCAAGCAACACGACATTTTCATTACGTTCAATAAAAGTTAATGCACTTAATTCTTGTATTTGTTGCTTAGGAACACCCGTTGCAAACTTAAAATCGAACGAACTAAGTTCTTTGTGCGTTGGGAATCCTGCCATCCGACTAAAGAGATGGCGAGTTCGTTCATCTCGTTGTTGTTGCTCACATTTTAATAGGGACAATAAAAACTCTCCGTAGCTTTTGTCTTGGGCAATGCACTGTTGGGCAAGTGATGACCAATGAGTCGGAACAGAATTTAATTTCAATGACTCACACAGGTGTTCAATTTGTTCATGCAATAACATGTTCACCTCCCAGCAATGCTTCATATACGCTGATTGAGTGTTGCAAATTGACAGATTCAAGCGGCGGTACGATACGGATATTAAGCGCATTAGTCTGCGGGATAGATTGGCAAATCCTTGTTGGCAAAGGAAGAAGATACTTAATTTCCTTAGCTAATCTATCTGCTGGCTTCTCTAACGTTGTTCCATGAATCCGCTGATGAGCGACTCGTTGTAACCAGGGCCCCACTTTTGCATTGGCTATCTCCATGTCCAGTTCAAGATTATGAGCACGAAGGTCGGTATTTAATGGTACGATAAAGCTGTTTTTTAAGTAGTGGTTAAAGCGCTCTACTTTACCTTTTGTTTTTGCCCTGTAGGGCTTACAAGCACTCAATTTAAATCCGTAATCTTTCGACATCTGAAGCATTTCGACATTTAATTTATGTTCACCTTCTGCATAAGCATCCCGTTCGATGATGAGAGCTTTTGCGTTATCACACCATACTTCCTGTGGTACACCACCAAAATAGTCGAAAGCGTCTTTTAAACCTTGTTGCCAGGATTCTGCTCGCTCATTATCAAAGAATTTTACATAACTCGCACGCGAGTAGCCGAGCGTTGCAACAAACGCTTTTAGGGGTTGTTTTCCTCGCCGGATGGTGGTGAAGTCGATTTGCATTTGTTGACCTGGCTGTGTTTCAAAACGGACGACAGCTTCGGGAACGATGCTTGGTTTAAATTGACAAACAAATCGGCGTAATTGAGCAATACCGCCTTGATAACCTCTTTCAACTACCTCATCAAATAAGACTGTTGCAGGGATCCAATCAGGTTTAGCCAATTCAATTCGCTGAAGCAAATAAGGTTTAAAGGGTGCCAGTTTACTCGGTTGTTGACTTCTTTTAGCATAAGTTGGCATTCCCTGCTATTGTAAATGATGTTTTACGGTGTTACGGGAAATGCCCAATTCACGGGCAATTTTTCGAAGGCTTTGTCCTTGTGCAACGCGAACATGAATATCCACAAATATCTCCTTGGTTAACATAAATTACCCGTACAAAAATGTACGAATAATACCAAGTGGATCAGTTTTAGATGATCGTTAGTGGATCAGTTTTGCATGATCGCTGACAATTGCGATTACATCTAATAAAAACACGCTCAACCGAAGAAATCATTAATCGTGTATGGGGCGAACATCATACACAAGAAAATGACGTTGTGAACCTGCTTGTTGCATTTAAAAATCAATTAGACAGACACCCCACAGACAGTATCAACAATCGCTGTCTAACAAAAACTTATCTTTATACGGTGAAGAACCGTTATCCTCGCAGCAGGAGACGTAATGGATCTGGCAACCGAGAACAACATTTTACGAATAATCAAAAACTTCACACAAGAGCAACTCGAGGTCTGCGATAAAGAAGGCGAACGCATTTATGAATCGTTAAGTGACGGGTATCTTGCTCACGTCTTATCAAAGCAAATCTTTATTTACGAAGATAATTATGATGAGTCTCTTCTCGCAATCCAAACTACCCCTGGTTTCAATAATGCACTCTATGACTTAGGTCAACAACTCGCCAAAATTCTTTACGCGAAGAAGTGTCAAGATTCCTATTATGAGGTGCCAGTTTAATGCAGTGGTATGACGTAGAACAAAATACCGCAGCGTGGAATGAACTGAGAACTGGAAAAGTGACTGCTTCTCAATTTGGCTGTTTTATGGCTAACCAGGGAAAAACTTTTGGAGAACCGGCAAAGCGATATGCACTCCAAATTGCCCTTGAGATTATCAAGGGCAAAAAGTCCGAATTCAGCTTCAATAATGGGCACATGCAGCGTGGGCATGAACAAGAACCGATAGCTAGAATGCTATACGAGCAAAAGAAAGAAGTTCTTGTCACTGGTGGTGGATTTTTCGATTGGGGAGACTACGGCGATAGCCCTGATGGATTAGTAGGCAATGACGGCGCTATAGAAATCAAATCAGTCATAGCACCCGTGCATTATGAAACGCTAAAGCGAAAAACTTTTGATCCAGCGTACAAGTGGCAACTCATAGGCCACCTCGATTGTACAGAGCGTGACTGGGTTGATTTTGTCAGCTATTGCGCTGATTTCCCAAAAGAAAAACAGCTAATTTTTTATCGTCTAGCGAGAAAAGACTGTCAAGACGAGATAAATCAACTTCGCCTGAGACGAAAGGATTTTCTCAATTTAATAGAGGATACTATCGATGTCATCATCCAATAATGTGATTGATTTAGAGAAAGCCTTTCATGCAAAAATTAGAGAAATACAGCGAGATTTGAATGCGCCAAAAAGCGAATGGAACAGCTTTGCAAAGTACAAATACAGAACTTGTGAAGGCATTCTTGAAGCCGTTAAACCGCTGCTCTTAAAGTGTCAATTGGACATTAAAATAGATGATGAAATCACCTATATTGGTAATCGTCATTATGTCAAGTCAACAGCAACATTAACAGATGGACAATTTAAGGTTTCGGCAACATCTTCTGCTCGTGAGCCGGAACAAAAAAAAGGGTTCGATGAGTCGCAATTAACAGGTGCAACTATCTCATACGCCAGAAAGTACGCGTTAAACGGACTGTTTGCTATTGATGACTCTAAAGATGCGGATACGAACGAATATTCACAACAAAAACAGAGTATACCCATTAACGTAAGTTCAGACGAAATTTTGAAAAAATTCACTGATGGAGCGATGCAAGCTAATTCTTATGAGGATCTGAAAACGTCGTTCAGATATGCCTTTAAAAATTTGTCTGGTGAACATCAGAAGAAAGCAAAACAAGTTTATGACCTGCGTAAATCAGAACTGGAACCAACACAATGAGCATAAACACCGTGATATTTTCCGGCAATCTTGGCGGTGACTGTACAACACGCAGCACCACAAGCGGCAAGTTGATTGCCACATTTTCTTTACCGGTCAAGCAAGGATACGGCGAGCATGAGAAAACCTCTTGGGTGCAGTGTCGAATGTTTGGTACCAAAGCTGAAAAGTTGCCAAATTATCTGACACGAGGAACCAAAGTTACCGTTATCGGGCAATTTTTGCTCGAAAGTTGGACGGGCAAAGATGGTACAGAAAAAACAACCGCTGTTGTTCTGGTTAACGAGATTGATTTCTCAAGTAAGCAGGAAAATAAACCTAAACAAAATCAACCGTCAGCAAGCCAAGCTAGAAATGTAAAGTCAGATCCATTTTATGACGATGAGATCCCCTTTTAACCACCCCATAGCTTGGGGAGCACATCTTTAAATAGTAAACCTAGGATACCAGCTAGTATAAACCATTGTAGACGATCGAATTTAATCTCTAAGCGGTCAAACCGTTTTTGAGAGTAGTCAAGGCGTTTGTCTATTTGCTCGAAGCGGTTAGTCATGTCCTTGCGAACATCAGCAATCTGAGTCTCAACTTTTTCAAAGCGATATTCCATATCCTTGCGGACATCGGCTATTTTGGTATCAGTTTTATCAAATCTAGCATCAATATCTTTACGCACGTCATCAAGGTCACGCTTGACATCCTTGATGTCTGCCTTGGTAGCAAGGTCTGCTACTTCATGTGATTTACGCACAACAAGGGATATCGCTCTTGCCTGATCTTTTGGCAACCCTGCGTTTTCAAGTGTCTCGACGAATTCTTGAGTATCAAATGCAACTTGGCCCATTAGGGAATCTCCTGTTTTTTCTTTAGTTTAAACCCTTTTAGGGTCAACAAGCAAAATTTTACAAGTTACCTATCGATGCATGTCAACCAAATTCATTTAACAATGAAGAAATTATTATGACTAAATTAATTGTAATTGAAAATACCGTTGTTCGTCAGGATGCTTTTGGGCGTTACTGTTTGAATGATTTGCATAAAGCCGCTGACGAATTGGAAAAAGACAGACCTAAATATTGGCTCTCCAATGATAAGACTCAGGAATTAGTTGTTCAATTCGTAAGCGATGGTGGAATTCCCCCATCGGTTATTAGAGGAGGTACAGAGCAAGGAACATACGTTGCCAAAGAACTTGTTTACGCTTATGCAATGTGGATTAGTGCAGCTTTTCATCTCAAAGTTATTCGTACTTTTGATGAAGTGATTTCTACACCTATACAACCGCTAACCGATAAAGTACAGGCTGGATTGGCAATGCTGGCTTTCTACAAGCAAGAGCTACGAATAGCACCTTCCGCCATGTTGGGAGCAATGAAAAAACTCCAATCGTCGCTCGGCATGCCAGATATTCTACCAGCCTACACGGTAGACGCACCAGAGGGCAATGTCACCGGATCAAGTGAGGTTACACATTCGCTCACTGAGCTTTTACTTTTACACGGCAAGCCCTACACGCCACAATCTGGCTATCGGCGGCTGCAATTGCTCGGACTCGCTGAACGTAAATCGCGCCCTAGCAGCAAGCATCCTGATAAAGAAAAACTGTTCTGGTCGCTAACGGAGAAAGGTTTGCAGTTCGGTAAGAATCTGACCGATCCGAATAACCCGCGCCAGACACAGCCACACTTCTACGAGAACCTGTTTCCCAAGCTCCTAAGCGTCATGATGAACGGAATTGCAGCATAACCCCATTACGCATTGACGAAAGAGCAAAACATGAGCTATATTGTACTCAGCACCTTAACAAAACGGGTGCCGGGTTTGAACTCCCGATTCATGAAGCGGACGTTAGCCGCTATAAGCGGTTTTTTTGTGTCCGTTAAACCAACGTTGCGCCCCTAAATTATGGTGGGACGTAGCGGGGGAGCCGAAAGGCTCGCCGGGTTCTTCGTGGCCGGTAGTTCAATCCCGTTACGTCTCGCCACCCTGCTTGAACTCAGGTTGGTGAGATTTGAAAGAACCCACGAAGGAGGCCGCCACTATGGTTGCTACCACCCCAACTCGCCCTGAGTTTATTGACACTTACTGGATCATTCCAGAATACTCCACTACCCCTTACGGCAAAGTGTCACTTACACGTCAAGATCGCCGTACCTCTGCCGATAATTCTATTGATTCTATTAAAAATCCCTTGCCAGTTTTGGGGGACTTCGCCTATAGTAATCATGCACTAGTAAATCCTAGTGACAGGTTTGGAACCCTGAGTGAATGCATGGCGACAATAGACGCCGAAGATAGCGTCTTTTTTTATGTCGCAGACAATGCCTCGCAACATTCAATGGTGGCGTTGTCAGGGCAATCTTCGGATTGGCTGGAGACCATGCATTCCAGTAGTTCCAACCCTGATAACGTCACCGCCCATAAAGAGATTGGAACCTCTAGCGGTGATTTCCTAAATAAATGCATGGAGATCGCATCAATGGCGACTATCCCTAGTCAGACTCACCCTAAATTCACTGATATTTACTGGGTTATCCCAGAATACTCCAGTACCCCTTACGGTAAAGTATCGTTTACACGTCAAGATCGTCGAACCTCTGCCGATAATTGTGTTGATTTTATTAAAAATACCTTGCCTATCTTGGCAAACTTCGCCTATAGTAATCATGCACTAGTAAATCCTAGTGATAGGTTTCGCAGCCTGGATTGGTACAAGGCGACAATAGACGCCGAAGATAGCGTCTTTTTTTATGTCGTAGACAATGCCCTGCAACATTCAATGGTGGCGTTGTTAGGGCAATCTTCGGATTGGCTGGTCTCCTTGTACGCCAGTACTGCGAACCCTGATAACGTCACCGCCAATTATGAGTTTCGCAGCTCTAGCGGTGATTTCCTGAATAAGTACAAGGAGATCGCATCAATGGCGACTATCCCTAGTCAGACTCACCCTAAATTTACTGATACTTACTGGATTATCCGTTTAGATTCAAATCGTCCCTATGGCAAGGTGTCATTCACGCATAGGGACTTCCGTACCTTCACCGCCCTATTCAAAGACAGCCGCCTTATCTGGGCTGGTCGTCAACCTGTACGTACTGGTATGGGGGTAAATTAACATGAAAATTGTTGATATCTCCCCTGCCCGTCAGGAAAACATAAAGCTGGAAATTAGTCACGAAAGTCATAGCAGGTTAATTAGAGCAAGAGAAGTCGCCGCTAACATTTACAAGTACTTTGATGCCGATGAATGTTACAGCAAACCGAATCCCTGGCTCCCTGAAATACTCGACTATCTCTGCGCGGATATGGATTGTATTTTGCACGAAATTGATAAGTACAGTTGAACGACAACTTATCTAACTATCTATTTTTCTTAAAATAAATTAAAGGATTGTCGTTATGACTAACGTTACTTATGCTGATTTTGAAGCTCAGAAAGAAGAAAATAAAATTAATGTGTTTGAATTAGAAGAAGGCTACACCCGAATTTCAAATAATATCCTTGAAGCAATATTAACAGCAGGTTTAACACAGCATCAACTTTTAATAGTGATGGCTGTTCTTAGAAAAACTTATGGGTACAACAAAAAAATAGATTGGGTGAGTAATTGGCAGTTATCGGAATTGACTGGGCTATTGCCACATAAATGCTCAGCCGCTAAAAGTGCATTACTTAAAAGAAAAATCCTTATCTCATCAGGACGGTTTGTCGGAATCAATCAATGTATACAGGAGTGGCAAGGTAAAACCAACGCAGATAATGAGGTCTCGCCCGAATTCGATAACAAAAAAGACGACAACACACGTCAGATGAAATCATCCCAATTCGGGGATAGTCACTTACCCGAATCAGGTAACAACATAGAACCTTACCCAAATGAGGTAAATTTACCTCAATCAGGTAAAAAAAGTTTACCCGAATTAGGTAAGAAAAATACTTACCCGAATCCGGTAATTTACCCGAATCAGGTAAGAAAGAGTTTACCCGAATCAGGTAAACACAAAAGACAAACTACAAAAGAAAATAAAATAATAAATAACTATATATCCCCTATAGTCCCCTTAACGAAAAAATCCGAACTGGATTTGTCAAGTTTTGAGCAGCTACCCAGCGAATCCGTTTGGGGTGATTATCTTCAACACCGAAAAAACAAAAAAGCGCCACTGACACAAACCGCCCTGAACCGATTGGCAACCGCAGTCAACGAAGCCAACGCGCTAGGATATTCCACCGATAACGTACTGGCTGAATGCATGTTACGAAACTGGCAAGGTTTCAACGCTGCCTGGCTGGAAAACAAAAGATCTTCAAACAGTCGTCGTGATGAGCTTGAGGCCGCCTGGAACGATACGAGTTGGGCAAATGGACTGGAGGGTGTTTTATGCAATGCGTTTCAACACTAACCGCTAAAATTAGCCGTCAGCCGTCGTTTGCTCAACCGACTGAAAACCCGATTAATCCACAGTTCATCAAACTGTTTAACCGATTTTTTGAAAGTCTTAAAGTAATTTTTCCGGCCAGTATTTCAGTGCTAAAAACATCAGCAGAAATCGAAATATTCAAGCAACAATGGATCACCGCATTCGCTGAAAATAACATCAACTCTGACCGTCACATCAACGCGGGTTTGCGGATTGCCAGACAACAAAAATCGCCGTTTTTACCGTCTGTTGGGCAATTTATCGATTGGTGTCAGCAAGGTTTGGCCGAGGAATACGGACTACCCACGCCTCAACAGCTGAGCGAAAAGTTACAAGCATACTGCCCCCAACGAGGGCACGATGATATTCATGAATTTGACTATGGCTCGAATGCCAATTACTGGCTGGTTCATGAACTCTATCGGGCGATGATTGCTGAATCATTAAACTCAAGGCAGGTTGAAGACAGAGCAAGGCTGTTGATTGATTGCTTAACTAAAAAATTGCGTAACGGCTATGTGATACCTAAGCCACCATTGTCACTACCGCAAAAGACTTGCATGAATCCAACGAGCCAATCTGTCGCACTGGAAAGAATCAGCGCCATCAAGGCAAAGTTCGGTTTTGGAAGAAGTCATTCCCAACAATTGAAAAAATCGGTTTGATGGATGGTATCAGAAATCAATTTTAACCATGCTAAAACGCCCGTAGCGGCGTTTTTACTCTCTACAATACTAAACCTTACCACCTCATCGATAAAAGCGCTCACAGTGGCGTAAGGGTGGGATTTGTTAAATTTTCAAGAGTAGTTAAATAATATGCTCAAAAAAAGCTGGTTTCGACATGAAGCCATTAGTACAAAACAAGCCAACAGGCTGGTTAAGCAATACACGGAGAAGGGCTATCATGTTGAGAAAACACTTAACAGCGATCCTGAATTATGGGATGTCGCCGTTAAACTGGTAGAAAGCGGTAATAATCACCCCACCCCACGCTGCATGATTAACAAAGTCTGGAACTCTCCATTATACAAAAATTCTACTGTGGTTTAGAAATTATGCTAATCAGTCATACACCGAAACCATTCAAAGATCGGTGGCGTACGCCTATTGAAGTATTTCGAGCCCTTGATGCTGAATTTAATTTCAAACTAGACGCCGCCGCCGATAAAAGCAACGCGCTATGCAAAGTGTTTTTAACTGAACAGCAAGACGCACTGAGCTGCGACTGGAACAGCGAAGGGGCCATTTTCTGCAATCCACCCTACAGCAAGATTATGCCTTGGGTTAAGAAAGCCGCTGAACAATATCGAAGGCAGAATCAAACGATAGTGATGTTACTCCCTTCCGATACTTCTACAGCATGGTTTCAGGAAGCAATAAAAACTTCTCATGAAGCAAGATTTATCACTGAGGGGCGATTATCATTCATCTCCGCTGAAACAGGGAAAGAAGGAAAGGCGGGCAACAGCAAGGGCAGTGTGTTGTTTATCTGGCGACCGGGGCGAATATTTGGATGCAGAATGACGTATGTCCAAAGAAAAGAACTATTAAAAAAAGGTGTGAATCGTGATAATCGAACTCCCATTCCCGCCCAGCGTTAATACTTCACGAGTTTCGCACAGGCCTATAAAATTCTAGAAATGGCTTAAAAGTAATGATTAATCTGCAAGTTACTGAAATGCATAAATTTACTTAATTTACAATAAGTTATATTTAATTTATAAGGTTTTATCTATTTACATATTATGCTGAATTAAACTTAAAAATAGAGCGTTTTTTTATTGGTGCGAAACTCGTGTACTTATTGGCGACATAATTCAAAACGCCCCTACTTAAGTGATAAAGCTAAAGCATTTAAAGCAACAACCGCAAAAATTGTCAACGAGATGCGCCAGAAATCTGGCTGCCAAAAATTTGAAGGTGAGGTCTCTGTATTGATGCAACTCTATCTACCCAACAAGAGAAAGCGTGATGTGGACAATTACTCCAAAGGCGTACTCGATTCTTTAACTGGGGCGGATATTTGGCACGATGATAGCCAGGTTCGCGTGATGACCGTTGAGAAGATGGATAACAACAGCGGTGTGAAAGGCGGCAAGTGTGTCGTTATGATTGACGAGTATCATGCACGAGTTTCGCACCAATAAAAAAACGCGCTATTTTTAAGTTTAATTCAGCATAATATATAAATAGATAAAACCTTATAAATTAAAGACAACTTATTGTAATTTAAGAAAATTTATGTGTTTTAGTAACTTGCAGATTAATCATTACTTTTAAGCCATTTCTAGAATTTTATATGCCTGTGCGAAACTCGTGTCATGAAGAGAATGATATGACAGAATATACAACATTCAAGGAAGTCGCCGAAAAGCTGGAAAGCAAAGGACTATACCGCCGTGCCACCAATGTTTGGCAACAGGCGATGTCTGCAACTTCTTCGATAGAAAAGCAGAATATCTGCATTAATGCCATTAAGCGATGTTCTGAACACCCAGAGTATTAAAAACACTTCCCGCTCCTCTTAAATACTTACACCTACAAGCAAAAAAATCATGAATAACATTGAAAAATACACAACGGGCACTGCCTATGGTGCCAGCGCGACGACGTTTCTATGCGGTGCGTTATCACTCAGTGAATGGGCACTGATTACGGGTATTATCTGTTCAGTGCTGACCGTTGGGCTGAACTGGTATTACCGGCACAAGGAATATCGTTATCGAACGAGAAATCTTAATGAATAGCCAACTCAAAAAACGCCTTGTGGTTGCAGCGGCAGGCGGCGTATTAGCACTTGCCGCCGTCTTGGTGCAGTGGCACGAAGGTAAGCGCTATAAGCCCTATCGTGATGGTGGCGGCGTGCTCACTGTCTGTCACGGTCATACGGGCAAGGAAGTTACACAGGGAGAAATCTATAGCGAACAAGAATGCAACGAGTTGATGAAGCAGGATTTGCAGATAGCACGTTCTACCGTTGAACGTTATGTCACTGTTCCGCTTACCGATTTGCAGAAAGCCGCTTTGACTTCATTTGTTTACAACATCGGCAGTGGCGCATTTGCCCATTCAACGCTACTTAAAAAGTTGAACGCCGGAGATATTCAAGGCGCTTGTGACCATATGCACCGATGGAAATACGATGAAGGAAAGGTATCAAACGGGCTGATTAACCGCAGGAAGTTAGAGCGGGAACTTTGTTTAAATCCAAGTGCACTAAGCGATCCACGTCAATAAGTCTTGGCATCGTCTGGTTTTTTTCCATCGGTGCGGCGCATGCACTAATCACACGTTGAGCCTTGTTTAGGAATGAGCCTTTGAGGAAGCAGCTGGCTAGTGCTGCCTTCGACGGGCTGACTTCCTATGCGCCAAAGGTTCATTACCTAAGTAAGGATAAGCACTATGCAAACAATCACCGTTCCGTTTTATGGAAATGCTCTGTATGTCGTCAACCATAACGGCGAACCCTATACCCCGATGAAACCTATCGTTGAAGGAATGGGTATGGACTGGAAGAGCCAGTTTCGCAAGCTTAATCAACGCTTTGCAAAAGGTATGGTCATGTTGACCATACCTTCAGATGGCGGACCTCAAGATATGGCCTGCTTGGCATTGCGCAAATTAAACGGCTGGCTTCAGACTATCAGCCCCAACAAGGTCAAGCCCGAAATTCGCGACAAAGTCGTTCAGTACCAAGAGGAGTGTGATGACGTACTTTATGAGTACTGGACTAAAGGGCAAGTTGTCAATCCTCGTAAACGCAGCATCATGCAGGAACTTAATACAGCATGTGCTGAATTAAAAACTGATAAGGCGATTGCTAGCTTATTCGGTACCGGATTGAGTGAATGGAAAAATATTAAGGCAGCACACACGAAGAAGGTTAAGGGTTTAATTGAAGAAGCTCAATTGTTGTTAACTTTTTAAGAAAGCACAGTAGCGGTCATTATGAACAACATAGAATTCATTGAAAATCATGTGGTAACTGAACTTGTTAAGCAAGGTTACGAGCAATCAGTAGCCAGAATCAGTGCAGATATCGCAGTGGAACATTATCGCCGTAATGCAGCCAGCGCAAAGGGCAAGATCTTTTCAGATTGTTTACATGCGGCCAAAGTCTGGGCTGGAAAGTATCAGCCTCAAATTAAGAAATAATCAAGCAGTTCAAAACCATTCTACGCACCATGCCCGGTGCATATCAACCATGAGCCTTTTGGGATAGAGCCTTGAGGATAGCCGGTGGCAATCATCGCTCCTACTCATGGGCTGGCTATTTCTGGGCACGAGGCTCTATCACTAAAAGGAAATAAGCAATGCAATTAGTGGAAATAAAGAAATTTGATCTTGTAGCGAATACTATGGCGATTGCTGAGGGTGTTGAGAAAGATCATGACACCATTATCAAGCTTGTTGACCGTAACAAAGCTGATCTGGAAGAGTTTGGGCCACTCGGATTTGAAATCCGTATGGTTGAGAGAAGCCAAGGCGGTGGCAAGCCTCTTCGTGTTGCATTTCTCAACGAGCAGCAAACTACACTCTTAATTACCTACATGCGCAACAATGATGCTGTTCGTGTATTCAAGAAGAAGCTGGTTTCCGAGTTCTTCCGTATGCGCAAGGCATTGGCGGGCAAGAAGATGGATCGCAATACCGCCCGGATTGAGTACCGTCCAATGACCGATGCCATCAAACACGAACGCGAAGTACAAGGGAAAACCATCGCGCCACACCATTTCAGTAACGAGGCTGATTTAATAAACCGTATTGCACTTGGTATGACATCTGCAAAATTTCGTGTCCACCATGAAATAGGCAAGAAAGAGTCCATTCGTGACTATCTAACACCAGAGCAGATCCATTGCATTACCGAATTGCAACGTGCCAACACGGTATTCATTGCTATGGGGTGGGACTTTGAGCAGCGTAAATCTACGTTAATGGGGATATTCGACAAAAATCATCGCCAACCATTGATTGAAGAGCAACATAGGTTGGCAGCATGATGCGTTGGCAATTCCCTATTATCGCTGTACTACTCGCCTCAATGCTGGGTACTGCCCTGTATTACCGTACGCTGTATGACGATACTGAAAAAGCACGAAAGATTGCTGTATCTGATAGGGAAAAACAACAGGTTGCATTTGAGCAGTTAAGCCATCAAATGCAGACCATCTCAGCATTGGATACACAACACACCAAAGAACTTGAATATGACAAGAACCTTATTGCCCAGCTTGAGCACGATGTGGCTGCTAATCGTCGCCGGTTGCGCGTCAAAGCAACCTGTTCCAATGTGTCCGCCAATGCCACCTCCTCCAGCCTGGATGATGCAGCCCGCGCCAGACTTGACTACACCGCTCAACGAAATTATTTCACCCTCAGACGGCGAATCGAAATTGCGGAAGAGCAGATAAACGGCTTGCAGGATTATGTGCAGCAAGTCTGTTTAGCTGCAATATCAAAAGATTTAAAAAGGAATAAATTAAATGAAAGAAAATAATAAATCATATTATGAAGCAATAGGGCGCTGTGTATTTCTAAAAGAAAAAATTAAATCACGGATTGAAGCTCTTGATAACAGACTATCTCGTATACACGAATTGGGCATTGCTCCATCCTATTTTTGCGGTGACAAACCTGAGATAAGCATACATGAAATAATTATTGATTACGTTGAAAAACTCGCCACTGACACCAAATATATTTATGCTGATATTTATCGTTCAGCAGTAGAATATAATAAATGGGCTGAATTGGCAGGCTATGAAACTATCACGATATTATATGACCAGAAAGAGAAACCCCTCTTGGAGAATGAATAATTATGGCAAGAATTAGGTCAATTGGGTCTTATGCAATACAGGTTTCTTTTTATGAAAGCGATACTCAAGAGGAGTATATATCAATATGTGAACCAGTAATAAATAATGATTTCTTGAACTTTACAACGGCTCATCGAATAGAATTTTTTATACCTACTTCAAGAATAAAATATGTGAAGACTTTTCCTATAGAAAAATATAGCGAAAATGACAAGGTTCAATCAAGAAAATTTCAGGCTGTTAAAATTAATCCTGAATGTCTCAACGATCTCCAAAAAGAATTAAAAGCATTCTTTAACCAGAAAAATCAACATGCCAAACCGAATTCCTAGACCATGCCGTAAGCATGGCTGCCCCAATACCACTACAGCACAATATGGCTACTGTGAGCAGCATAAAAACGAAGGGTGGGTTCAGCACCAACGCTGTAGAACGCGTCAACAACAAGGCTATGGCAGACAGTGGGAAATTATCAGAGTCAGAATATTGAAGCGAGATAAGTACTTCTGTCAACCATGCTTGCGAAAAGGGATAGCTACCGAAGCCAAAGCCGTTGACCATATTCGAGCAAAGGCGTTTGGCGGCACAGATGACGACACCAATTTGCAAGCAATTTGTCATGTTTGTCACCGCGCTAAAACAGCCAGTGAAGGCACTCATTAAAATTTAGCGGAGATTGTATGAAAATTTTTAGTGCTTATTTTCATCACAATGGATTCATCGTTCAAGCGGAACAAAATGAAGACTTCTGGGTATTACTTAGCAGAAGTCTAGGATGGGGAAAATTCTGTAAAATAGATGATATGGAAGCTCTTACAGGCCGTGCATCGCGCTTTGAATGCGTGAAATACGTCCGGCAAATGAGCCAGCCCCATATCCAGTCATTTCAGGTTCAAATGTTTTATGGCATCTGCTGGAAGCTTGCGACGTGTTGAAATCAAAGTAGATTTATTATTCAATCGATGATTGCTTGTAAAATAGCGAGAGCCTCGTCGATCACTTCTTTCGGCGCATTTTCAATAATTTTAGCCGAGCGAGCCGTTAAATCGAGCATGCGAATGTGATTAATCAGCGCAACACCCTGCGTACGTATGCCAGTGCCAGACAATGATACAGCGAATCCCGCCTCGCGAGCAAAGTGCCCTCCCTGAGTGATCGGGGCAACAAGCGCGGTGCCGAGCTGATTAAATTCCTTCGTACTTAACACCAAAGCAGGCCGCTCTATTCCTTGCTCTTCACGCCCTACAACAGGATTGAAGGTAACAGAGACGATATCACCACGTTGAAAGCCTGGGCGCTTCACCATACTTCATTTCCTTTAGGAGCACTTTCTTTCCAGATATCTATATCTGAGACAGGATCAGCATCAAAATCGCATTTCCTAATGAGATCTGTTAACAAATACTTAGGCTTCCCTGCTTTAAGCACCAATTCATTGCCTCTGACCTCCACAACAAGCTCTTGTCCTATCTGGAAATGCAGTTTCTCTAAGACCGGTGCAGGGATAATCATTCCTGCACTATTTCCCCATTTTTTGATAGCAACACGCATATACCCCTCCACTACATTAAGTATAACTATTGTATAACTTCTTGCGGTTTTCATCAAATAAATTATACATTGTTTATACTTAAAGAGATGGGGGGGAGGTAAAATCACTATATAAACAACAGGTTAGGAGCGAATGGCCTCCCTTTCTTACATCGCCGCAGGTTAGAAAACTTTTTATGGGTATCCCTAACAGCGTGATTAATAGGAGTTTTCAATTATGTCAGGGCCACCAAAAACCCCGACCCATCTACGTTTAGTCAGGGGTAACCCTTCAAAAAGGGCAATCAATAAAAATGAACCACAACCCGAAAAAGGGATCCCCCCAACACCAAAACATTTCAATAAACAAGAACGCTACTGGTTTAAGGTTCTTGGCGAACGCCTAGAAGCTATGGGAGTGATGACCGTTCTTGATGGCATGGCCCTTGAGTTACTGGTTGGTGCTTATATCGAGTGGAGGCGTCACCGTGACATTATCGAGCAGGAAGGGGATTCTTATAAAACAACCTCAGCCGATGGCAGCGTGATGATCCGTCCTCATCCGCAAGTCGCCATGATGGCCGATGCGTGGAAGCGTATTTGCAGGATGCAAGCAGAATTCGGCATGACGCCCGCGAGTCGCTCAAAGGTCAATGTTAACGAGGCACGAGTTTCGCACCAATAAAAAAACGCTCTATTTTTAAGTTTAATTCAGCATAATATGTAAATAGATAAAACCTTATAAATTAAAAATAACTTATTGTAATTTAAGTAAATTTATACGTCTTAGCAAGTTACAGATTAATTATTGTTCTGAAGCCATTTCTAGAATTTTATAGGCCTGTGCGAAACTCGTGCGAGGCAGAGACAGCAGATCCGTTTGCGGCATTGTTAAGTCAACGGGAGGATTAATGGCAACGGTTGCGGAAGGCATCCGCTATGCCCAGCGCGTGGTGTCTGGCGAAGTGCTGGCGTGTGAATATGTCCGCTTGGCCTGTCTACGCTTTCTGGATGACCTTAAAAACGGCGAAGAGCGCGGCATTTATTTCAGCCAGCCTCGCGCTCAGCATGTACTTAATTTCTATAAAGTTATCCCGCACGTCAAAGGCGACCTTGTGGGTCAGCCGATTGAACTGATGGATTGGCACATCTTTATTCTGATCAATATTTTTGGTTTTGTTATCCCATTGGTTGATGAGAAAACAGGTGAAATTGTTCTCAAGTCTGACGGCAGCGGTAAGCCTGTGATGGTACGGCGTTTTCGTACTGCCTACAACGAAGTGGCGCGAAAGAACGCCAAGTCCACGCTTTCATCGGGGATTTCCCTGTACATGACGGGGGCGGACGGCGAAGGTGGCGCAGAAGTCTACTCCGCTGCGACCACGCGAGATCAGGCTCGGATTGTATTTGAGGACGCCAAAATCATGATTAAAAAGGCTCCGCTAACACTTGGACGCTTTTTTGAATTTAATAAGCTGGCTATCTATCAAGAACATTCTGCCTCTCGATTTCAACCGCTATCCTCAGATGCTCACAGTCTCGACGGGTTAAATATTCACTGCGGAATAGTCGATGAGCTTCACGCTCACAAGACCCGTGATGTTTGGGATGTGCTGGAAACAGCAACCGGTGCACGTCTGCAATCGCTAATTTTTGGTATCACCACGGCGGGATTTAACAAGGAAGGCATTTGCTACGAACTTCGAGACTACGCCATTAAGGTATTGCGCGGTGTTGATAGCAAGGTTGAAGGGGCAATCAAAGATGATACCTTTTTTGCCATCATCTATACGCTCGATGAAAACGACGATCCCTTTGATGAAAGCGTCTGGTTAAAAGCGAATCCCGGCTTGGGTATCTGTAAACGCTGGGATGATTTACGCGGCTTGGCAAAAAAAGCACAAGAGCAGGTTTCCGCCCGTGTAAACTTTTTTACCAAGCACATGAATATGTGGGTAATGGCGGAATCAGCATGGATGGACATGATCAAGTGGGAAAAATGCAAATATATCGCGCCACAACATGAATTAAACACCTATCCACTGTGGGTAGGCGTTGATCTATCAAACAAAATTGACATTTGTGCGGCAGTTAAAGTCTGGCGGACGAACGAGGGGCATATTCACGTCGATGGCAAATTCTGGCTACCCGAAGGACGGCTAGCGCGCTGCTCACGCCAAATGGCAGAAATGTACCGCAAGTGGGCAGCACTGGATAGGCTCACGTTAACGGAGGGTGATGTTATCGACCATGCGCAAATCAAGGAAGCGCTACAGGCTTGGGTGTCAGGCGAAAGTCTGAAAGAAATTGCTTTCGACCCGTGGAGTGCGACCCAGTTTAGTTTATCACTTGCTGAAGAGGGCTTGCCACTGGTTGAGGTGCCGCAAACGGTAAAGAATTTATCAGAAGCCATGAAAGAGGTAGAAGCGCTGGTTTATAGCGGACGTTTGCACCACACACAAAACCCGTTAATGAACTGGATGATGTCGAATATCACGGTAAAAATCGATAAAAACGACAACATTTTCCCTAATAAATCAACCCCTGAAGCAAAAATAGATGGGCCGGTTGCCTTGTTTACCGCGATGAGTCGAGTCGTGCTTAATGGTGATGCGGCGTGCGATATTTGAAGCCAAAACGTGCGATAAATGGTGAGCTACTCTTGTTTCCATCAGTGCAACGGAATTACACTGTTATTTTTCATCGGAGGCACTTTGGTCTGTTCTAGTGGTACGATCAACGGGACAATATTTGTAGATGATGGCCGATGAAACTAGATAAAGTAATACAAGCTTTTTTCTACTATGGCAGGACTCAAGTAATTCTTGAGCCTACTGTTCCTATACATAAGATAAATGAGCAAGACCTACCGCCGATACGCTCTCTCTGCTTCTCGCCGCTGTAAGCTCCATTAGCCCCAAAGCGTTCATCACATAAAAGAACGCCCTACTTACGAATAGATGTTGATAGAATCTGTCAAACTATGAAAATGAATCCCTTTATCTTTCAATTCAGAGATTAAACCGATTAAATTCTTGATGCTGTGTCCCAGCGAGGGCAAGATAGCGAATATTTATTAACCAAACTGCTCGTCGATAGAGCACTCATGTTCTCACCTTAGTCTCAGAGGTAGCACTTAAAATGCTACCTTTTGAACTATGGACACTCCATGTGTATATTTCAAGAGTAAAAATTAATCAACCGCTGATTGATAGTTTTAAGGTCATATGCTCGTTCAGCTATGTCGCACATTAGCCACTCGTGTAATTCTTCACGCTCTGGATTATCAACATCTTGAATATCTTTGAGCTTTTGGTAATATCCCCAAAGCCCCCCAGAGTCTTCAGATGGGCAGGCTTCCGCTCCCTTTATACAGATGGGGAGCTGGAGTAATTCCTGATCAGGCAATGATGATTCTTCAAGCAAAATGCAATGATCCCAGTTGTCTCCGAAATCGTATAAGTAAACCATTTTTTCTCCTTTCTTACGAAGGAGTTTGCTCAAAGGCACACCTGTACTATCTTGCAGATATGTTTCTTTAAAATCGTCCATAATCATTCCATATCGCAAATCTCCTTTTTCAAAACTGTACAAATGATCATTTGTCCAACCCATAGCTAATTGTATAACCATGTGTAGTTCATCAAGAGGTATTGTCTTCAGAACGATCAAACGTCGCCAAATTAGTGGTTTACTATCAATTAGTGTGATTTTTATTTGATATAAATCCTTTCCCGAAAATTCACTCATTATTATCCCCCTTAAATAAATACAGTCTCTTTAGTCTCACACTCCACTAAATTTTTCAAGTCTTTGCTAACGTTTGGCAATCACATTGAAAAATAGGTTTGCTTCCTCTCGCCCAAACGGTAGATATGCAATCTAATCTATGATCAATAACTTCGGGGCCATCACCGAACGTGATAGATATTGTTTGAGCTTATTTTGTCGTTTTGCAGTTGAGAGTTGCAACATAAGTTCAGCCGTCGTGGTAAAGCGGTTTTTTTTCTTCGTCCTCTGCTTCTCGCTGCAGCCAAACCTGCCTGAGTACGTTCAACAATAAGCTCCCGCTCCATTTGCGCCAAGGCACTCATCACATGAAAGAAAAAACGACCTGCTGACGAAGAGGTGTCGATAGAATCCGTTAAACTATGAAAATGAATGCCTTCATCTTCAAGTTTGGATATTAAAGTAATCAAATGTTTAATGCTGCGACCCAGTCTATCCAGCTTCCAGACCACCAATGTGTCACCCGATTTCAGTGCGTTTAGAGCACGTTTTAATCCGGGTCTCTGGTCTGTTTTTCCGCTGATTTTATCCTCAAAAATCTGTTCACAATTTGCGCAAATCAAGGATTTTTGCTGTAAATCGGTGTTTTGGTCATTTTTTGACACCCTCATATAGCCTATTTTTGCCATTTTAGCCCCTTAACCTTCCTCTAAAAGACTTATTATGCCTGGTTTTGGTCAAAATATTAGCTAAATTCTGAATTCAATAAAACCTTGGTTTAACGGAAACGGTAGATTGTGCAAAAAATGCACTGGATAAACGAACGGGTGGTAGCGTCAATGGCAACCTCCATGTGACCCAATCTGTGCATATCGGCGATAACGATTCAGGATTACGGGCTAATGGCGATGGCAACGTGGCATTTTATGCTAATAATGCAAAAGTAGCTTCCTGGAATAATGATCGATTGCATTGGTTAAAGAGTGTAGAAATTGATGGAACCATCAATACTCATAGCAATTTGCATATCTCATGGGGCGGCAGAACCGCGGTTTATCAAGAAAATGGTGATGTAACTGGCCCTATTTGGGGCGGGGCGTTAAGCAGCTGGCTTAATATGCAGATTAACAATCGAGGAGCAAAAAATACAGCTCACCTCGCTACGAATGGATGGTGGAAATGTGGTGACAGCGGCCTTATCAGACAATGGGGCATCACACCACCACTCAATGCCGGACAGATTTATACGGTATCTTTACCTTGTCCCGTCCCTCATGCCATTTTCTCGGCAAACGCGACGGTAAAATACAAAGGTATTGCTCCCGAGGGCAATTTAGGTACTTATGTCGAAATAGTCGGAAAATCGTTAATTATCAGTGCAGATTATACCAGAACAGGGATTAAAGCGCCGAGAACATGGGAGCTGGTTTGCTACTAACTCAACATTATCAGGCCGCCCTGACAATGTAGTTAAACGCGACATTTCGCGGGCGGGTTTCGCTACCGCCTGCATTAGACGTTGTTTTGTCAATGAATAGAAAAGAATCATTATCTCCATCCGTAGCACGTGAACCTGTATCTGCATTATACCCTACAGGCATTTTTTCTTTATTGTTTGCGTGGCCTAGTGGACCATCATCTTCAACATAATACCTGTCCCGATAACCATGAGCGTGGCTCTCGAGTGATGCAGTTTCAGACGATAAAACCTTACGCCTAGGATTCACGCCTCGCCCAGCATCCCAGCCACGAATAAACTCACCACGTAAATCAGGGAGTTTTCCTGATGGATAGGCGAGTGCTAAAAGCGGGTATTTTTTCTTATCGAATGGCTCACCGTTGCAGATAAACCAACCGGTCGGCGCTCTTTCAGCAGGCCAAGGCAGGGGAATACCTACCGGGATTTCGACACGCAATACTTCGGGTGTAACAGCATGAACATCTGTGGCAGTTAGCTGCACATCCTGAGTGAGAGTTTTGCCGTTAATTTTACGCTGATTGGGTGTGGCATTTTTTGCACAATCTACCGTTTCCGTTAAACCAACGGTTTTTGCTGTAACGGGGAAAATAGTTAAGCCACTTCCGGCAACAGGAGCAAGGGGTAAGATATGCTCTCTGACTTTGGTTAAGATTTCCTGTGTGGGGGCAGGATGGTCTACATCATCACTCGCCACCATCACCCCAACCGTGCCGATACCGTTTTTATGTCGATGTGTCCATGCGCGACTTATGCCTAAAACTTCTTTCGCCCAGCGAACATAATCACTATCCGCACCGCCTTGTGGCGTATCGTACCAGCGCGCCATGATGCGTTGTCGCCAACTATCCAGGTCTTCAATATCGGTTCCCGTCCTGATGCTATCGGCATAGCCGGTCGATGATAAACCAGAAATAGGCGTAGCAAGTCGTAGCGCAATGCCGTCCTCACAATTGCCAACCTGACCGCTGCTTTTTGCAACGATGGGCACGCGAAGGACACCCTTTGCTGATGGTGTTGTGGCCGTTGTGGTGTAGATTTGACCATCATCACGGTGTATTTCAGTGTCAGCGGGCATCGATAGGGCATTTTGTACACCTTCCCAGCGAACAAATCCGTTCGCCCTGGTTGCCCCTTTGCGGGGACAACGCTTGATATTACCGTGTCGGGTCAACCAGTCTTCATCGGCTAAATCCGGCAAGATATTGCGCGCTAAATAATCGATATAGCCGTATAGGGTATGAATAGCGGCGGCCTGTACTCTTGCGTAGACTTCGGCATCGAGACGGCGCAACACGCTATCTTCCACGAGTTTCGCACCAATAAAAAAACGCTCTATTTTTAAGTTTAATTCAGCATAATATGTAAATAGATAAAACCTTATAAATTAAATATAACTTATTGTAAATTAAGTGAATTTATGCATTTCAGTAACTTGCAGATTAATCATTACTTTCAAGCCATTTCTAGAATTTTATAGGCCTGTGCGAAACTCGTGTCTTCATTAAATCGCGTGAGCAAATCACCGCGAATGGTGTCTATCAGTTGTGGCAGGGTCGGGCGCGAAAAACCGCTATTTTGCATGGATCACGCTCCACAAATTCTTGATGGTCATCGTTTTTATGTTATGGTCAGGTAGTGTAAGGATAACGGTTGCGGTTAATTTATCGATACCAGAGGGCACCACGTCGACATCAACCCGAAGCGCGATACCGTCGTCTATCATCCAGTTGAGCGCCTGAGCGATATATTCCTTCGCCTTTTGTGCCGTCTGATGCGTTAAGGTCGTGCGTTTCAGCAAATGCAATCGAGAGCCAATCCGGTCATTTTGTACCGTCGGCCAGGTATCACCCCACCACCCAAATGGTGTATCGGTGTCATCATCCGGTTCAGCGCGTCGCCAGGTGAACAGCGAGATAATCACCGCACGGTTTAATCGGTCATCATGTTGAATAGGGATGCCTGTCATCATATTATTTCATGCCTTGAGTGGGTGTGCCGGTCATGCCGCCGCTATCGCCTGAATGAGCATGGCTGTTGTACTGTTTCCTCATTGTGCTTAATGAACCGACTTTATCCTGCACCTCCGCAGCAGACGTAATTGATTTCTCCGCCTTGATTGCACCAGGTGTTTCAATTAATGCGGTATTAAGTACCACCTTGTTTTTAGCATTCAGGATGAACGTTTCTGTTGTCGCTTCGATTAACCGGCCACGCTTAAGCACGATGCTATCGCCTTCGTCGGTATAGATAGCCACTTCACCGCTTTTGAGACCCTTGAGCCGATAGCGTCGGTCTGCAACGTTAATGACAATGCCGTGTGACCGATCGCCAGCGAGAAATAGCGCTACACCTTCTGCACCGGAATGAGCCGTTGAAGTAAAGCCGTAAGGTTCGAGATATTCCATGCCCGCTTTTGTATCGCCTGCTATCATTGCAACATCTACTTGTTGACAGGCTGGCGTACTATTCGGCCTTTGAACGACTGCCCGTGACCAGAGACGCGCAAGGCCACGCTGCAAAGTAGAAAAAATATTTTGCATAATTCACTCATTAATAGGTTAAACTAAGAAAAACAGGAGATTGTGGAATGGGCCAAGTTGCATTTGATACACTACAAGCATCAGAAGAGCTTCAAACCGTTGGACTTACCAGTCAGCAAGCCAAGGCTATCTCGCTTGTCGTACGCAAATCCCATGAGGTTGCTGATGTGGCAACTAAAGCGGATATTGCAGAAGTTAAGCGTGATATATCTGATGTTAGAAAAGAAATAGCTGATGTCCGTAAGGACATGGACCATCGCTTTGAAAAGGTTGAATTACAAATACTAGATGTACGTAAAGATATCAGCATAATAAGCAAAGATTTACTTTTTAAACTGGGTGGGTTGATGGTTACACTGTTTGGCTTGACCATTGCTGCGATGAAGTTTCTTTAAATATCAGCTTCTTCCTCTAGTGCTTTCAATTTCTCAAGTGGTGGAATATAAGCGGCTTCTGGCCCGACTCGCAGTTCACATAACGTACCGCCTTCATCCTGCGTATAAACAACTTCGCTAATGACCAGTTCCCGATTGTTAAAGCTGAGCACGGGATCAAAAACAATAACCCTCTGGTTAGGTTTCCACAGACTGCCGTCACCTTGCCGCCAACCTTGCACCGTATAGGTGGTTTCTTCGGTTCTGGCTGCCCGCTGCCTGGCTTCAAATTCGCTCCGTGCTTTGCAACTGGCCCCGGTGGCATTGCCGGATTGTTGTATATGTTGAGGGCGATAGCGCCTGATTTCGCTATCCCTGGCTCTGGCACGGATTGCGGTTAATGTTGCTTCCCCGAAGTCGTCGTCATCACCCGAGCGTTGGCCTGCAACCTGATATTCCGAAAAACGTTCACGAATACTCTGCTCGGTGTCACAGCTCAGAATATTTTCGCCCCAGACCAGCGCGGTAGTGGCTTTATCATTGCCAACCAAACCAATTTACGAGTTTCGCTCGGGCATATAAAATTCTAGAAATAGCTTCAGAACAATAATTAATCTGTAACTTGCTAAGACGTATAAATTTACTTAAATTACAATAAGTTATTTTTAATTTATGAGATTTTTTCTATTTATATATTATGCTGAATTAAACTTAAAAATAGAGCGTTTTTTTATTGGTACGAAACTCGTGCAATTAACAAATTGCTGTCTTCGTCATCCCAGGCGAGCGCCTGCTGGCTTCCCAGAGCCTTGTTTAATACTTCGTGTACTGTTTCGCCGTAATCGGCCTGAAAAGCCTGTAGCGGCGTTTTGGGGGTCTTTTGGCTAATGACCTTAATGCTAAACGGTTTGGCCAGTTCTGACGCGATTTGATGTAAGGTTTTGCCCGTAAAAAGCGTCGTATTCGCAGCACAGTCGATTAAATCTGCTGTTTTACTACGACCACTGATACCAACCTGGATACTTTTAGCGTCATAACGTATCGGGGTGGCTTCAATCCAGCCGGTGAGGACTTTATCCTGACCGATGAGGACTTCGACAAGTTCACCTTTTTTAATTCACGAGTTTCGCACAAAACTAATTTGGGTACGCTAATAAAACACGGATTTGCTCAGTAATAGCACTTTTGATTACGTCCCAATTTTGTTGATAAAGGGTTATTTTTTCAGATATACGACGTTTATGTTGTTCAAACCACGCAGAAATAGCGAGAAAAATATGATTTCTTTGCGCTCGGCTCGTGCGAGCCTGACAGCGTTCAATACCACAGTTTTGTTTAACTTCTCGATGATAAACTTCAACAGACCAACGGGCATCCATGATAGATTTGAGGTATTGACGGGTGGGATTCTCTTTGTTTGTTACTATGTAATCAATACGGCCGTTTTTGGCTGTAAATTTGAAAACGGTTACCCAACCATATCCTCGCAAGTGTATTGACGTTCCTTCTTCTGAGATGTCTAACTTGTTCAGTTGTTTGTTATGGTTAACAATCCTATTTTTCCTCAGCGTGGTTACCCAGATCCAACCATGAGAGCGAATTGATTTCAGGTTATCCAGGCTAGAATACCAAGCATCCATCACTACGGCTTCTGGCATGATCCCTCTTTTTTTAGCAAGAGTGAGCATTTCGGAAAAGTGCGTGTTTTTTGTTTTTCCATCAGAATCTTTATCATAAATACGATAATTGATAGGAATTGATTCAACCTTCGTCAGATCATGCCAAAGCAAATTAACTAAACCTATGCCAGCAATAACATCATGTTCATTACCTGAATATTGATAATGGACCATCTCTATTTTTTTACTACCACGAGTTTCGCACCAATAAAAAAACGCGCTATTTTTAAGTTTAATTCAGCATGATATATAAATAGACAAAACCTTATAAATTAAATACAAATTATTGTAATTTAATAAAATTTATGTGTTTTAGTAACTTACAGATTAACCATTGCTTTTAAGCCATTTCTAGAACTTTATATGCCTGTGCGAAACTCGTGTAATTCTGGGCTGTAGTGGTACGCTTCCTGATTCCCCAGGCCATTGGCGGGTGATTTCTACATTGAAATCGCGTGAGAGCCGCTCTATGCCTGCTGAAATCTGTACCCGCGTCCAGCCCCCCATTCGCGCCCGTTGACGCGCAATATCACGTGATTACTCATCTTGCGGGTACTCTCAAAGGTTTAACTGGCATAAAGCCAGGATGATTAACTATATTTCGGCTGGTGATATCGGTTTCCCGTGCCGCATTGTCATACCAGTTGGCCGCCAGAACCAGGGCAGGTAGCACCGTTTCGGGTGTTCGAGTAACCGTTTTTTCAACTTGTGCCAGTCGTGTTGCAATATCCCGGTTGGCATCGGTTTTCACCTGTTGCAAGGCAAGGAACAGCGCATCATCAAGCGTTAATGCCTGTTCGTGCTCGATAGTCTGATTCAGGGTTTCTCGCACCGTGACCAATGCATCCCACGTGACCGCCGCGAGTCCTTCTGTGTGGCTGCCTGCCGCATGAGAAACCGCGTGTAATGCGGGATGGGAAATATTGACGTGTATCTGACGTTTCTCACGTTGATTAACCAGTAACATGGCGGTACGTGGTGGTGGGAGTTGTGTTAATCGCCACGTCGCCTCATGGATGGCCGTGGCACGCAACAAAGTGGCAATACGATTACTGCGCCTACGTTCAGACTGTATACTTGGCCTGTCGCTTTTCCAGACGCCGCGTGGCGCTAAATCATGCCCCAGCGTCACACCGGATAACGTCTTGATTTGCTGTGCCAGTGTTGCGGCATCCTGAATAGTACGCCTGCCAGAACGCCACATCCGCTGTATCGCTTCCACAACACTTTTACCGGGTGAGCCAGATTTCAAGAGTACCGAAATATCACCGTGTAGCAGTCTTGATGCTGCGGTAATGCCGCTATCAATAGTGTCAAAAGCTTTGGTGACGTTGTTAATCATGCTTTTAGTCCGTGCTAACACGCCAGCCTGTGCAAAATCCGGTAAACCTTTTAAGCCCACATTAACAAACGTTTCACCAATGCGATCGTTTAAGGCTGAACTGGAAAAAATTAGCGTTTGTCCCGTCGCAATACCTGCTGTTGGGAAAGAAAGCTCGCCAGCCTCAACTACACTAAAACTGACGCGGCACATGCGGCCTTCGCGTCCGCTATGGCTCACTCTCACTTCACCATCGATACAGACCGCGATTTCACCGTAATAGGGATGCACCAACGTTCCAGGCCCTGGCGTGTCGATAGCCGCAATAAGCCGATCTCTGGTCTCGAAAAAATCATCACCGACCAGATAGGCATTGATAGTGAAGCGCCGCGTTGCTCTGCCCAAATCTTCGGTATAGGGCTTATCCCGATTGTGGTATTCGTGAACTTGTACTCGCCGTCCAAAAGTCCCCTCGTCGTCTTCCACCTGAAACGGCACGCCGCGAAAAGATGCTGGTCGTAGTTTATCTTTCCAGTGACTCATCACCCCTCCTTAAAAAGAAAAACCGCCGAAGCGGTCACTGTCTGGAAAATCGGTTATAGCCGACATCGTAACTCAGCCAGGGTAGGGCATTACCAACTGGGGCGACACGCATGTCCTGTGGGGTATTTTCAAAGATAAGCCTAACTTCACCGTCTCTTGTCTCGTTTTTGCCAAATGAATCAAGGGTATTAGGGGGATCTTCCTTAAATTGCCAGTTACCCTTATCATCTTTAAGTAAATGACTGTTGCCAATAATTGAACGGCCAAACTCGCTCCAATCCCGTGCTGTCCTGAGGTTTTGAAACCATTCATTACCCCCAAATACCGCATTAAGACCCTTGTCAACAAGCGGTTCGACGCCCATAGATATCCCCCAAATCAGCCCGGCTTTTCCCAGTACGCCCTTGATGCCAGAAGGACTGTTTTTAGCCAATGTTTTCATCTCACGGGTGACATGCCGAATCGATTTCACCATATCGACAGCCCATTTTGTTGTAACAAAAACCAGAATACCGGCGAGTACGGTTTCCCAACCGCCGATTGCCTGAATAACGCCATCAATATCTTGCCAGACTGCTTTAATAATCGGGCCGATCGTTTCCCAGTTGTCGACAATAAGTCCACCGCCTATGACCATTAACGTGACCAGTTTACCTAGCCTCGACATTTTCATCACACTGTTAAAAAGCCTGAAAGCACGGGTGACAACGCCTACCGCCGTTGCGCTGCCCAGTAGATAAACACCCCACTTAGTGAAGGATTTAATCAGTTCTGGATTGGCTTTTACCCAGGTGCGAAATTGTTCAATCAATGGCTGGATTTTCTTTGTCATTTCGACAATAGTGGGTAAAAAAATTGACCCGATGCTGACACTTGCAACATGCATCTGATTTTTAAACAGTTGGATAGCATTTGCCGTGGTTGCCGCACGGCTAGCATATTCCTTCTGCATCGAGCCGCCGTACTTTTGTTTATCGGCGACGCGATCCAGGTTAACTTCCAGTAATTTAAGGTTGGTGAGTAGTGGCGCAATGGCTCCAAGGGATTCAGAGCCAAACAAATCATTTAATAATGCCATCTGATCTTTTTTAGGCAATTTTTCAAGGGCTTTCAGCACCATCAACATGGAGCCTTTCGCATCTTTCTGCATCTGTGCGGCCAGTTTTTTGGGCTGATTTTTAAGGTGTGTAGCGCGACTTTTTGTGATTTTGTCGCTGATTTCCCTTTGGTTAACGCCAGCATAAAGTTCTTGATGCCGGTTGCCGCCACGTCTGACTCAACACCCATCCCTGCAATGGTTGCGCCAAGTGCTGCAATTTCGCCAGACGCAAGACCGCCAACTTCACCCAACGGGCCAATCCGTGTCACAATTTCAGAGATTTTCGCGGCATTGGCTGGCCCGTTGTTGCCAAGGTAGTTGATTTTATCGGCCAGCGAGACGACATCATTTTGCGTCAACCGAAATGCCGTCCGCCACTGTGCCATCATCTGCCCAGATTGCTCAGCCGTCTGGTCAAAGGCGATACCCATTTTTACAGCGGATTGAGCGAAGGACATTAATTCTTCTTTCGCTATCCCTGCCTGACCGCCTGCGGCCACAATCTGACCAATGCCATCTGCGGCCATCGGCAATGCTGTCGATAGCTTAAGAATATCTTCCGACATCTGTTTAAACTGTACAGGCGTATCAAAATCAACCACCTTGCGGACATCAGCCATCGTCGACTCAAAGTCTATTGCCTGCTTGATAGGGCCAGCCATTGCGGTAACAATCCCTGCCCCTAATGCCGCCGCCCCTGCCATTCCCGCGCTAAACTCCTTCTTGAAGGACTTCATTTCACGCCGCATTCCCTTTAACGGGGCAGAGAGTTTATCGACGGCAGTGATGATTGCTTTTAACTCAAAACTATTAGCCACCCTGTCGCTCCTCGTTGATGCGAACAGCCTCCGCTTCCAGATCAAAGAACTGGCTTAGCGGATGCTGGCGTAATTCAAGGGGATTTAGTCGCCAGAATCAGGCAACGTTATAGAATCGTCGTCTGAGAGAGCCAAGTTCTGGGCACCGGTAAAAAAAACCACGATGATCATCGAGGCGACAAATACATCATGTAGCGCTAGCTGTTGTGCCGAGGAGCGAGGTATCCCCGTCAGTTCAGGCAGATAAGACAGCGCTGAACGCCTATCCAGCCGCATATCGCCTCGTTCAGAGTAACTAAAAGGAATGCCGTATTTTTCAACCTGATCAAACGTGGGTTCATGAATTTCCAATACGGTTACCTTGTTATTGTGTACCTGAATCGGCTTACTCAGTGCTATTGATTTCATTGATAAAATCCTTCGTCTCCGTGAAATTCCATCTCGACCGTGCCTTCGTCAGCATTATGTGAAGATTCGCCGGATAGCCACGCGCCTGACAACACATAGACCCTACCGTTAGCTAATTCAGCGGTAATAGTCATTTCATCTGCTGTCGTGAGTTTTTCTATCGGAAAACTTTGCTCAACTTTAAATTCTGCTTTGATATAAGGCGCTCGATGGATTTCTTTGTAATGTACACCGCCATCAATACCCACTAGATCTTCCCGGATAACCGTATTCATCGGCACTTCTACACTGCCATTCAGTGAGAGTTGTTGGCTGTCCACCTTAAAATAGCAGGTGCCACCTATTTTTCTTTTGCCCGTCATCACACCACCTCACCCTAGTTATATTGCAGCCTGAATTGATTCGCTAACGCAAATACCCGCAGGTGATTGATATAATCCGCCGGAAAGACGACATCAATTCGATTAGCGTCATTTCCGTTACGTTCAACGATAAGATTTTTACGAAAAGCATCAAAATTCTCGACAATGCCTTCTTTTTCCAACTGACGATAAACCGCACAGAGTTCGCCTTTAATCACCGTTGGTGTAGCGATCGCTTGCCCTGCACCGAATCGGGTACCGTCATCAGCCAGTTTTTGCCGCCCGTACTTGCTGGTGATCACCGACTTCAATCGCCGCAAAATATAAGCGCTGGTATAGAGTGTTTCACTGTCCAGATAGCTGTTATCGGCCACGCCGTAACTATTTTTCTGGTAGGTCGTCACATCGCGCTGAATGCGTAATACGCCGCCTTCGACATTGGCGGTGGCGATACCGTGTGAAAGCAGGGATTGCTGCTCCGTCAAGGTGAAGCGTTTGCCCGACGGTGCGGGTAACACCCCGTTTAACTCGCCCGTGTGGGTCGGTCTGGCTGGGTCATTACGCAAAAATATCGCGCACCGTGCCAGTCGTGCCGCAACCAGTTCATCCAGCGCAGTTTGGGTCGCTTTCTCATAGCCTGCAATGGTGAGATGCGGATCATTAAGCGTGTCGCCAAAAGCGACCAGTTCACCGACCGTCCCTTTTTTTGCGGTACAAACATGTCCATATAACTGCTGATAGGGACTCCAGCGCCCGTTCTTGTCGTTCATCGCCGCGCCCATCTTTTGCAAAGAGGCAGCATCAGAGAAAGGCAGCCCAATAAAATCAAATAATAAGTCACCCATTGCGCTGATAACGCTATCCATATCGGGTGAGCCAGCGCCGCCACTCATGGCAGTAATGGTAATATTAACCTGAGTTCGGGATAAGCATTATCAATTATACTTGAAGATACGTACCTGCAACAGGTATCTTTGGTTTAGATGGCATTAAACAATATGCAACCAGTCCGCCTAATAAATTCACTACAAAGTTAGCCGGAGAGCGATGTCGCGTATGCTCTATTTGACAAAGATTTTTTAACTCATCAAATACCGTTTCAATGACAGAACGATGACGCAAGATGGCTTTGTCGAAACAAGTCTGTTTAATAGGCTTCATTTTCTTCTTGATATTCGTTATAAGGCTAATTCCCATCGTTTTGAGTTGCTGTTTCAGTGAAGCCGATAAATACCCTTTATCTGCGTACAAACAACCAGAAAGATCCTTTGTCAGCTCAGGCAATGGTTTCCGATCATCGGTGTTTCCTGGTGTGAGTCGAAAACTGAGTATTTCCCCCAAATGATTGATAATTACATGAAGCTTGAAATCAAAGAACCAACCTGTTGAATTTTTTCCCCGTTCAGCTATCCCATTGAAGACTTTATGTCTGCGGATCCGTAAGTTATCACACACCGCTATCGGAGTAGAATCGGCAACCGATAGCCCCGTGCATTTTCCCTTAATTGACTCAAACAGTGCCGTTAACGCTAAGGCACTACGCGGAAGTAACTCTACACAGCGTGAATAGGATGGCAAGTTAGGAAATTTCTTCCGGAGATATAAGCGGACATAATAGAGATAAAATACCTTGAATTGCCTGAATCGGAGTTGATGAAACAACACAACCAGTGTCATCATTTCCGCCAACGAAAGCTGAGTAGACCGTCTACGACGCTTAGTACCGTTAGTCAGCAAATATTCATGCATTTTTGGCTCGAAGTCTTTGCAAAAATCATCCATCAGGCAATAAAGTTCAGTAAGATTTTCCATAATTGTTTAACAATGCTCTACTCTTTAACCAGACTGTTAGAGTATTTTAACAAAACAGGCTCATTCAACTATTTGAATATCAAGACTTTCTCTTTATTTCTTATCCCGAACTCAGGTTATAGCTAATGTTCTAATTCATAATCAATATGTTTTTAGCGGTTAAATTTTATTTTTGAAGTTTATCAAGTTCATCATCAGATAAACCCGTAGAAAGTTTTACTATATTAAGATCTACGCCATTAGCTAAAAATTGTTTAGCTAACTCAATCTTTGTTTTTTGTATACCTTTTTGTAATCCCTTTTGAATCCCTTCCTGTCTGCCTTCTTGTCTTAATGCTTGAGCAATCGTCATAAGTGCTCCTTCGTGTTTCTCTGATTGTTTGGCTATCTCAGTGATAAATTCCATTGGTTTTTGAGCATTCCCTTCTTGGATGAGATAATTAAACATAGTGATAACTTGATTATCGGTATAATAATTATACGACAACAGTTTAACAATGCTATCCAGTAGCTCGGTCATATCTCGTCTTCGAATGTGTTTTTGGAGTAACTCAAGCAACGCTATTTGCTTGTGTTGCATGATTTCACCATCATCAAGCGTGGTGACATCCGCTAACTTAAAGGGATTGGTGTAGATATGCTCTGCCAGTTTTCTGTCATGAAAACAGTCCAGCCAATTCGTGCTATAGGGGTGAGGGCTTTGCTCACCACAATAAAACAGGATAGGGAAAACTAACGGTAATTGCTTATTTCCCTGTTCTAAATGTTTCTGCATGGCAGCAAGACTATAGCGCATGAGTCGCCATGCAATGAGCTTATCAGGGGTGGATTGGTGTTTAATCAAAACATAGATATATCCGCTTCCTTTCGTGGTGCTGACTGAATACAGGATATCGTTTTGGTAGTTTTTCATCTCACTATCGATGAATGAGCCAGATTCCACTTTTAGGCTGTCTAAATCACACAATGCCTTAATCTCATCTGGTAACCAGATATCGAAGAAATCTTTAGCCGTCTCTTTCTCACTTAAAAACTGCTTGAATACGGCATCATGGGGCGTAGGGGTAAATTTTTTAGTCATTAAGGTTAATGCCTTGTGTTACCTAAAAACTTGATTGACTAGATTATCACAACATCATAATATATTTTTGTTGAGAGTAATTCTCATCTTCTTCCAGTTTCTTTTTAGTAAATTATAGAAAATAGTGTTATTCAATGCGCTGTCATCATTTACGGCGCATTTTTACTGTTCTCCTTCACGCTGGCATCAGAAATCAATTTTAAGCGCCCTAGAACGCCCTATACGGCATTTTTGTTCTTTTAGAATTGCGTACTAACCATGCGTACTGCGTTGCGTACCAAACATTTAAAACCTAGCAAAACTTCACAATAATTGTAAAAATGGTATTCATAACGTACCCGAAAAGCATGTTAAGAGATGACAGGCATAAAATTTCTTACAATGTCAGAAAAGTGTTTTAAATGTGGAGTTTTGATGGGTTCTCATTACAACTTTTTAATTTTGAATGTCTAGTTTTGTAACATTCTCACAACCTGTTTATGTGCTGTTTTTCACTGTATTTACTAACTTCTAACGACATCCTGTTTAAATATTTTTCATCGCGTAATGATGATGGCTAAACCTTCAATGTGTTTAAATTCTTTTTTCAACCTTAACATTTACTAACAACGCATTCACTATTCCAGTATAGTTACAACTTTCATCAGTTTTCTTCTTCAAAGATACACAGTTCCTCGCTAAAGCTGCGGTACGATGTAGCTTCTCATCATCAAACTTCTTGCAGTCATAAATAAATAGGAATAATCAATAGGCAGAATTTATAAAAACACTAGGAGTCTCTTTTAACGTCTACTGCAAAATGGTATATTCTTATATAACGTATACTCCATCAGCTGAAAATTTTTAATAAAAATGGTGAACAGGTTTCAAGTTTATTTGATATCCTGTGAAACGTTCAACAAACAAAGTGCGTTGGAATTTTAAAACAAAATTAGGCATATTATCGCCCCAAAAGCGTAAAAATCTTTTCACTCACATTCATATAATTACTTTCAAATTCACCGCCCCCAATCCGCTTTTTCTACCACTTAACAACACAACACACAAAATAAATTTTGCATAATTATCCCTTTTAATCACGGGTTTCGCACAGGCGTATAAAATACTAGAAATGGCTTAAAATCGATGATTAATCTTCAAGTTACTAAAACACATAAATTTTATTAAATTACAATAAGTTGCTTTTGATTTATAAGATTCTGTCTATTTATATATTATGCTGGATTAAACTTAAAGATAGAGCGTTTATTTATTGGTGCGAAACTCGTGTTAATATGGGATTATATGCAAAAAAAGTATATTTTTTAACCTCTGGGATTAGATGCTCATAAGCTGTTTTCTAGATAGTTATAAACATCTCATTGATATAAAACAAATAAGTCACAAAAGACGCTTATAAAAATCTTTAAATAGTCTTTAAAACATCTTATAAGATGATTATAAATTTCAAAAAAAGATTAAATTTTGAACTAATAAATTCATAACTTGCTCATAATATTCTAATTAGCATTTCATAACTTTATTTTAACTATATTGAAATTTGTAAATTTTTATCAATAAAAAAAATGAAAAATAGCATTTTCAAAATACAAAATTTTAAGTTTTCAAAAATCCTTTTTTAACTCGAAAATCCGCTATCACCTTTTTTGAAACGTCGATATTGCTTATCACGAGTGCGCCAGTTAAAAACAACTCTCACTTTAGCATCATCGTCAGAAGGCTCAGATTCACCATCAACATGAATCAATGACTCATCGGTTTCTGGTTCAGTCGATTTAAATATATTCTTGAGTACACCACCTGATGCAATAAATTTCAGATAGTGAACCTGATTAAAATACTCGAGCATCCACTCACGATTATTAACTAATGTCTCTGGCTTAACCGAATAATTAAATGCCTTTAAGACTTCCACTGCTGCTGTATCTGGAGTTCCTTTCACAGCTCTAACATCAACAATCGGCGTAGTATCCAATTTCATGCATTCACCCCAGATTTCTGACCAGCGAGATTGTCTTGTGTAATTATCTCCACGAAACCAAGAAGAAGATACCATCAAGAAACAATGGAAATGGGGATGAGCATAATCTTTACGCTTAGCTTCACAAGTCACTTCTGTTTTGCGTATCCACCCTTTAACGGGCTTAAACTCTTTACGTTTAGCAAATTTATTCCAAGCCTTACTCATCAACCGTAATTCATCACGTAAAGAGTCAACAGGAACATTCGGCACTGTCAAAGACATAAACACCCAACGGGCTTTAGGATAATCATTCAGAATTTTAGGGAGTGATTTTCTAAACATAGCCATATGCCTCAATGATCTTCTTCCATCACATACCGGACAGTGGCGACAGTGACAGAAATAAACCTCGACTAATTTTATAAGAAATTCACCTGTCTCTTTATCAATATGAGGATAATACTTCAAAATATCAGCACAAGAACTTATTCTTTCTGACCACTTATCGAAATCAGTACCCAATAAAACCTCAGAAAGTAATTCACTTGCTCCCTTCATTTTATCAAATTTAGCATCTTTTGGACTCATTTCTGAAAGTGATATATCATTAGATCTGTCTTTAGTATTTACAGAATTAAGCGGTTCGCATATGCTATACGAACTTCTGACAATGAAGTTAGACATTTAAAAAGCCTTGTTTGGTTTGTTTTTAGCACATACAAATCTACAAGGCTTCTTTATACTTGTCAAATAGTCAATTAAGCCAGTAACTACAAGGGATAATAGACAAAATTACAGCGTGGAATACGTTTCTATATTATTAAATCGCTTAAAAAATAGGCTAAAATTTCAACCCTCAAATCGCTTCCAAATTTAAGGCAAAAATATAGCCAACTGGATAAGCTGGCTAAACGTCGAGGTAAAACTTTTTTAATTATATATTATTTTAGACTCAGTAGTATGAGCACATCCATAGTACGCCTACTCATCAAATTATCAACAAACCTTGTTTCAATACCTCATCTTCGACAATTAACATCATCATCGCTATTATATCGTGCCAATAGGCTTTGCAGGGATGCTACGCATGGGTTATTTGCAATATATCAATCTCTCACCGCTTCGCGGGCTTCGGCGATTTAACTATTGTTATTCTCTGTCACTATTGAGTATCGCCTTCCATGCCTGACGGCATTAAAAATAATAAGACTTAACGACCATTCTTATGCTTAAATTAGATAAAATTAAATGTTTATTTATTGTTAAAAAAGGCGGTATATATTATGGAGAGCAAATGTATGAAATTCTCAATCAATAAAGATCTAGATATTCATTCTAATAGCTTCGATGCTTTCATTGCATACATGGAGCAAAGTAAAGATTTTTGGATTATAAAAGATCATGAATCAAGATTTGTCTACGCTAATGAAACTATGATCCATTATAGCGGACTCCCTAAAGGATTTAACATAGAAGGTTTACTAGACAGTGAATGCCCCGCCCCTTGGTCTGAATTCGAAGACGTTATACAAGCAAACGATAAAAATGTAATGGAAAATAAAAAAACAATTCCAGTACTTAACACATTTGTTTATGGTGGTCGGGATAAAATAGTACAACCATTCATGCTTGAAGTGACACCACTAATCAAAGAAGGAAAATCAATCGGAATAGTGGGAAGAGGTAAAAAATTAGAAATCTTCTCTATGTATCATCTAGAAAATAATAAACTTCCTGACTCGCTATCTTTTGGTAAGCCTACTGATTTATTCACTGACAGAGAATTTGATGTTGTATTCTTCGCTCTACAATCGTTAAGCGCTAAAGAAATTGCTAAGCGATTAAATATATCCCCTGGAACAGTAGAAAATTACCTACATAGCATTTATGAAAAAACAGGCGTTAGCGCATTAAATCAGCTGATAGAATATTGTAGAAATAACGGTTATGATAAATATGCCCCTAACAAATTTATTAATCCTAATCCGTATATACCTTTAGCATAATAAAAAACCAGCCCATGAAGAGTAAGCTGGTTTGAGTTTCCCTGATGTTGGTTAAGTATTTACAAGCATGAAGAATATAATTAAAAATTTTTATATAACGCATTAATACTATTAGCAGCTCACTAAAAAATAAGCACTATGCAAAATATCTACTTGTAACCTCTAAAAAATTCAAAACTGACCAACATTATAAAAACAATACACAAGAATGAATTCCTAACGTATTCAAAAAGTATTTTTAAAGTTAGGCTTACCAACAGTACCAAAAATCAATTTTAAGCACCCTAGAACGCTCTGTGCAGCGTTTTTGTTCTTTCAATCATAAAATCGTATTAACTCAATCTCAAAATTGCTTACAGAGGCTAATATTGAGTTTACATATGACACAAGTATCAGGTACGCATTTCTAGCTACGTACTAACTATGCGTACCAAACATTTAGAACCTAGCAAAACTCAACATGAACATTAGGTTTTATAAGGTTCTACTCTTAGTCTTACCTATAATTTTTTCCTCGCGTAGTGACCTCAATAAAATCTTCACAGCTATTGTAAAAACGGCATTCCTAACGTGTTCAAAAAGTCTTTTTAATGTTGGGTTTTGGTGGGTTCTCATGACAACTTTTGACAACCTATTAGTTTTAGATGTCAAGTTTTGTAACGTTCTCTTTGCTTCATTTTTCAAGGAATGTGAGTAAATAATATTTACGTACAAAGTTCTTTTTAACCTTAACATTTGCTAACAACCCTCTAACCCTTTGATCTACTACAAGTGGTTAAATTGACCCCTGCTAAGATATTCAATTTATCAAGAAAGTTGTAATAACATAGTGGGTAATCCATTGATTTGATTACTGCCGGTCAAATTGACCGTTTGGGATATTCATCCAATAAAAATTTGCATAAAAAAACCAGCAAGGAAGAAGCTGGCTTGAAGTTTTCCCTGGTGCTAGCATGAAGCGGCGGAAATTTTATAATTTTAAATTTGTACTATGATGTCTTGAGCGATTGATACTAATCGGTAGTTACATTTTTCGTACTCTGAATTATTCAGATAGATATCATTTTTGAAACGTGTTAAGGCTCAAAGAATATTGAGCCTTTGAAGTGATTTACTCGTTAATTTTTTCGATACTCAACCTTGCATTTTTCTAGAGCAAAAATAAACAAATGTACTTGAAACATCGCAAGCAAGTTATTGAGTGAGTAAAAATCCAACTTAATTTTTATATCTTCCAAGGTCTGTTTTATTGCTGGATAGCTAACAGAACGTAGATGAGCAATTTCCCCTTGAGATAATCCAAGACAAAACAGTATTGCCGTTTCAAATTGTGCTGGCGTTAGCTCTGGAAACACGTCATGTAATTCAGTAATGTTAGTTAAATCGAACATTCTCATGCTATTCCTTCCATCACGGGCTTACGTCCAGCCCATATAAGCCGATCTTCTTTGAATAGCACGTTGAATATACGACGGTCATTACGGGTGAATGAGACTTTGCTAGAAGGCGTGTTGGAGTTTCTAGGAATGATCCAGTAGGTATTAATGAATTTAGAGCAAGGTTTGGTAATAGCCATAGTTTTGGTCTCTTGTACAAGTTATAAAACCTCACCAATCCGAGATCAAACGGGGTGGTGAGACGTAACAAGGTTGATCTACCGGCGTACAAGAAACCAGCGAACCTTACGGCTCCCTCATTACGTCTCACCATTATCAGGATGTAATTTAGGTTTTCAGACATAAAAAAACCGCATTAAGCGGTAGTCCGCTTGTACATTCAGGAGATCAAACCCGATGCTAGATTTTTCTAGCTAATTGCTACTATAGCTAACCTGAGTTCGGGATAAGCATTATCAATTATACTTGAAGATACGTACCTGCAACAGGTATCTTTGGTTTAGATGGCATTAAACAATATGCAACCAGTCCGCCTAATAAATTCACTACAAAGTTAGCCGGAGAGCGATGTCGCGTATGCTCTATTTGACAAAGATTTTTTAACTCATCAAATACCGTTTCAATGACAGAACGATGACGCAAGATGGCTTTGTCGAAACAAGTCTGTTTAATAGGCTTCATTTTCTTCTTGATATTCGTTATAAGGCTAATTCCCATCGTTTTGAGTTGCTGTTTCAGTGAAGCCGATAAATACCCTTTATCTGCGTACAAACAACCAGAAAGATCCTTTGTCAGCTCAGGCAATGGTTTCCGATCATCGGTGTTTCCTGGTGTGAGTCGAAAACTGAGTATTTCCCCCAAATGATTGATAATTACATGAAGCTTGAAACCAAAGAACCAACCTGTTGAATTTTTTCCCCGTTCAGCTATCCCATTGAAGACTTTATGTCTGCGGATCCGTAAGTTATCACACACCGCTATCGGAGTAGAATCGGCAACCGATAGCCCCGTGCATTTTCCCTTAATTGACTCAAACAGTGCCGTTAACGCTAAGGCACTACGCGGAAGTAACTCTACACAGCGTGAATAGGATGGCAAGTTAGGAAATTCCTTCCGGAGATATAAGCGGACATAATAGAGATAAAATACCTTGAATTGCCTGAATCGGAGTTGATGAAACAACACAACCAGTGTCATCATTTCCGCCAACGAAAGCTGAGTAGACCGTCTACGACGCTTAGTACCGTTAGTCAGCAAATATTCATGCATTTTTGGCTCGAAGTCTTTGCAAAAATCATCCATCAGGCAATAAAGTTCAGTAAGATTTTCCATAATTGTTTAACAATGCTCTACTCTTTAACCAGACTGTTAGAGTATTTTAACAAAACAGGCTCATTCAACTATTTGAATATCAAGACTTTCTCTTTATTTCTTATCCCGAACTCAGGTTATCTTTAAACTCAGCGGCTTCTGTGACAACAACGGGTAAGCCCCACAACGTCGGTGTCGTCAGGGCTGCCGGATTGGAGAGGAGATAACGCCCCAGCGTATCCTTCTTGGCATTATTGGTAAATCCTTTCTGCTTCACGTAATAAATCGTGTTACTTTGCGTCTTTCCACTGGCAATCAAATCACGAATAAACAACCGTTGCTTCGGCTTGGTCAATATGTCTGATTGACGGTCGGGGGCGACAATCGTTCCGGTGACATCCGATGAAATAAGTGCGGCGTTAATCGGTGCTATCACCCGCTTACTGGATTCCATGCCCGAGCCTAAAGCCTGCACGACCTCCATGCCAACCACCTGTTGACCGATAGAACTCACCACGTTCAACGCATTGGCGACCGGCATTTGGGCAAGATGTTGTTCAACTTCGCCTACCTGGGCTTTCAGGGTTTTTTCTGCTTCGCGTAAGGCGTTCAATTCGACCGCCATTTTATCAACGGCTGCTTTGGTTTCTGTGGAAAGCTCACCCGATTTTTGCGCTTCCTTCAGGGCTTTCTCGGCCTGGGCGCTATATTTGCTGCTGGCTTCTTCAATAGAAGCCGTTACTTTCTTAAACATTTCATTAATATCAGACATATTGTCTCCAGTTTAATGGGGTATCGACACCAGACGACGCAAGGCATTATCCAATTGTGTCAAGGTCTCGGAGGAAAGATCAGGGGTAGCGCACAGCGTACCGTGAGAGGGCGTGATAGCGCCCGGCATATCACCCCGTAAAGCTTTAAATAATCGTCGCCGTTCAGCGCGAGGCGTATTGGCTTTCGCCAACAGGGCATCCAGTTTTCTCAGTGCGGCGGTAGGCGAATCGTTATCCTGTTGTGTGCTATCAGCGGGCAGGAAGGCATCCGCAAACCCTTTCTCCACCGCTTCGCCGCCATTAATCCAGGTTTCACTATCCATCATCGAGGTGATCGTTTTTTCATCCATCCCGGTTCTGGCGACGTAAATATCCCGCATGGCAAAATCAAAGGGGGTCATTTTTTCGGCAATGTCGGCAAAGTCATGGCGATTACCGACGGCCATACCCCAGGTGTTGTGGATCATCAGAAAAGCACTTCGCCCGATTTGTATCTCATCGCCTGACATGGCAATTATTGAAGCCGCAGAAGCCGCTAATCCCAATATTTTCACGGTCACTTTGCCAGCATATTCACGGAGTTGATTAAAGATAGTCAGCCCTTCAAACAGAACGCCACCCGGCGAATTGATACACGAGTTTCGCACCAATAAAAAAACGCTCTATTTTTAAGTTTAATTCAGCATAATATATAAATAGAAAAAATCTAATAAATTAAAAATAACTTATTGTAATTTAAGTAAATTTATATGTCTTAGCAAGTTACAGATTAATTATTGTTCTGAAGCCATTTCTAGAATTTTATATGCCCGTGCGAAACTCGTGTGATATTGACGGTAATATCTTTACCTTCCAGTGACCGCAAGATTGCGCCAATCCGTTTAGCGGTGATCCCTTTGCCTGCCCAATCCTGCCCAATCGTCTGAAATATCGATAGCGTATTATCATCCTGGCTTGACGCCCTGATGCTACTGTTCCATTTTGCTAATGCTGACGGGGAAATTTCACTGGTCATTTTCGGACAGGGAAAAACCGCCGGTAATACCGGAAGTGCATTTTTTTTCATCGGGAAAAACTCCAGTTATTCGTTGTCTTGCGTGACGCCAGTTGGGGTCTGAGAAGATGCTTTGTCAGGAAATAATCAGGCATTTATCGCCGCTAGTGCTTTTTCGCCGTCATTTGTCACCGATCATGCAAAACTGATCCACTAACGATCATCTAAAACTGATCCACTTGGTATTATTCGCACATTTTTGTACGGATAATTTATGTTAACCAAGGAGATATTTGTGGATATTCATGTTCGCTTTGCACAAGGACAAAGCCTTCGAAAAATTGCCCGTGAATTGGGCATATCGCGTAACACCGTAAAACATCATTTACAACAACAGACAATGCCAACTTATGCTAAAAGAAGTCAACAACCGACTAAATTAGCACCCTTTAAACCTTATTTGCTTCATCGAATTGAACTGGCTAAACCTGATTGGATCCCTGCAACAGTCTTATTTGATGAAGTAGTTGAAAGCGGCTATCAAGGCGGTATTGCTCAATTACGCCGATTTGTTTGTCAATTTAAACCAAGCATTGTTCCCGAAGCTGTCGTCCGTTTTGAAACACAGCCAGGTCAACAAATGCAAATCGACTTCACCAGCATCCGGCGAGGTAAAAAATCACTAAAAGCGTTTGTTGCAACGCTAGGCTATTCGCGTGGAGTTATGTAAAGTTCTTTGATAATGAACGAGCAGAATCCTGGCAACAAGGTTTACGAGAAGCTTTCGACTATTTTGGTGGTGTACCACAGGAAATATTGTGTGATAACGCAAAATCCCTCATCATCGAACGGGATGCTTATGCAGAAGGTGAACATAAATTACATGTCGAAAGATTACGGGTTTAAATTGTGTGCTTGCAAGCCCTACAGGGCAAAAACTAAAGGGAAAGTAGAGCGCTTTAACCACTATTTAAAAAACAGCTTTATCGTACCATTAAATACCGACCTTCGTGCTCATAATCTTGAACTGGATATTGAGATAGCTAATGCAAGAGTGGGGCCCTGGTTACAACGCGTTGCCCATCAGCGGATTCATGGAACAACGTTAGAGAAGCCAGCAGATAGACTAGCTAAGGAAGTTAAGTATCTTCTACCCTTACCAGCAAGGGTTTGCCAATCTATCCCGCAGACTGATACGCTTAATATCCGTATCGTACCGCCGCTTGAATCTGTCAGTTTGCAACACTCAATCAGCGTATACGAAGCATTGCTGGGAGGTGAACATGTTATTGCATGAACAAATTGAACACCTGTGTGAGTCATTGAAATTAAATTCTATTCCGACTCATTGGTCATCACTTGCCGAACAATGCATTGCCCAAGACAAAAGCTACGGAGAGTTTTTACTGTCCCTATTAAAATGTGAGCAACAACAACGAGATGAACGAACCCGTAATCTTTTGAGTCGGATGGCAGGATTCCCAGCACATAAAGAACTTAATACGTTCGATTTTAAGTTTGCAACGGGGATCCCCAAACAACACATACAGGAATTAAGCGCATTAACGTTTATTGAACGTAATGAAAATGTCGTGTTGCTTGGCCCAAGCGGTGTAGGCAAAACGCATTTAGCTATTGGGTTAGGATTAAAAGCAGTACAGGCCAAGAAGAAAACCCGCTTTACCACGGCAGCTGAACTGATGTTGCAACTCTCAACTGCCAAACGACAAAATAAGCTCAAACAATATCTATCACGTTCGGTGATGGCCCCGAAATTGTTGATTATCGATGAGATTGGATACCTGCCGTTTGGGCGAGAAGAAGCAAACCTGTTTTTCAATGTGATTGCCAAGCGTTATGAGCATGGCAGTGTCATATTGACGAGTAACTTATCATTTGGGCAATGGCCAAATGCTTTTGCTGATGACGCAACATTAACTGCCGCTATGCTTGATCGTTTACTTCATCATTCGCATGTACTGCAATTAAGCGGTGAAAGCTATCGATTGAAAGATAAGCGGCGCTCAGGAGCAATGACTGAGTAAAAGTGGATCAATTTTGATTGATCGGATTTAGCTAAAAAGTGGATCAGTTTTCGGTGATCGTTGACAATTCTCTTGCCCCAGTTGATCGAGGGGCGTCAGGTTCAACTGAACGGTATACAGGTCTCCGCCCCAATCGGCGGCAGATTTTCCAGTCTCCTCACATCATTGCGACTCATCCAGCCATTTTGTCGCGCAGTCGTGTAATAGGCTGCTCGGCGCGTGCTATCGGTTCTGAGTAGTCCTTCAACCGAAAACTCTGCAAAATAATCGTCGTCATTATCCAGCAGGCAGCGGGCGATTTCCTGTTCAATATTGACCAGTAAGGGCCGTAAGGTATTGGTCAGGAAAATCAGGTTCATCCCTTCCACGCTCGAAGCCCAACTGCTTTGTTTTGTAATATGGCCGACCATAAACGGCGGAACGCGATACCAGCGGCAGATTTCTTCGACGCTATGATCGCGGCTTTCCAGTATTTGTGAGGTTTGTGGATCGAGGGTGATACCATTAAATTTCATTCCAGCTTCCAGCAGCATCACTTTGCCGGTATTTTCTGAGCCAGCAAAGGTTTCAAGATGCTTATGAAATCTTTCACGCTGTTCTTCTGTTAAAGACTTTTCAAACGAAATAAAACCGGATGCCGACATGCCTTTCTGGAAATACCGCGCTGCCGTTGTTTCGAGTGACATCGCGGAGCCAAACACCTCACGACCGGTTTTTAACGGCATCATGCCGCAAATGCCGTCTAATCCGAACCCCCGTATGTGCATCATGTCATTATCTGCGATAACTCGCGGTTTTAATGAGGAATAACCGGGCTTGCTGTCGTGGGTATAATGGTATTCTAGTCGCCCGTTATCACGCCGTTTAACAATGATGTTTTGGGGTAATAGTGGGAAGAGGGAGAGCAGACGCTGACCGACCTTCTTTTTTTCAACAAAGGCATTACCGCGTAAACACAAGCTGGCAACAATCATTTGGATAAAACGCGAAGGTGTCATTTCCAGGTTGGGACGACGACACAAGACAGGATAAGCCGGGTGTTGCTGTGCGAGGCTGCGTGAACCATCCGACTCACGGTGATAGAGTTTGAGCGGTAACGTGGATATCGATTCACTCAACAGACGCACACAAGCCTAAACCGCAGAAAGTTGTAGGGCTTTATCCGTTGTCACCACTTGTCCGCTCTTACTCTGGCTATAGTCATGAAACGATGACAGCGTATCCGTTAAATTCTGTGGCACCCCTAGCCAGGTGAGCACCGCGCTTTTAATTTTACCGGGAGATTGATGTTTTTTCACTACAGTCCTACCATAATCGGATTGGTTAAAAAGCCATCCAGATCGCCGCTTTCTTCCTCAACAACCTCGGCGGCCCCGATGGCCATCGCCAGTGCTACCACACCGTCAATACGTCCGTTGCTGCGGCGTTTGCTAAAAACACGATTGCCGTTTTTATCTTCTTCAATAACCATATTCGCGGCGTTCCAACGTAGGCAGGGGTTGAAATCAATACGTAATTCGCCACCGAGAAGACGCTGCTCAAACAATTCAATGGATCGCGGCATCCAAAGTCCGGATTGTTTTGATTTGCCGAAGCCTTGTCCGTGCGGCGTTAATAGCGTATTCACCCCTTCGTTTTCCAGTTCTGGCCGTAAATAATCAATATGATACGCATCGTAGGCAATATGATTGAGGGTATAGCGTGCGGATAATTCGGCTATCCGTTGGGCAACAAAGCTCAGATTAATCGCATTCCCTGGCGGGGCGTTAAGATAACCCGCTCGCAACCAGGAATCGTAAGGCACTCTGTCGACCCTGGCACGTTCCAGTAAGGTGTCTTTCGGTGTCCAGAACTCGACATAAGCCACTTTTTCTTCCGGCCAATAAAGCGCCAGCGCCGTTAAATCCTGCTTGCCGGATAAATCCAGGCCACCGTAGCAGGGGGAGTTTGCCAGCGCCGCTAAATCCAGCGAGGTTTTCTCACACGCCATTCAACTATCACTATTAATCCAGGGATTCTCAGCATCGACCCACTGACAGAAATTAAGACGACGAACCAGGCTTTCTTTGGCAGGCATCCCCCGCGCTTGCGTGACTTGCTCCTGTAAGTAACGGTCGCTGAACGTATGACCGAGTGAAGGATTGGCTTTTTTCCAGCAGCTTGTCTCCTTGAACGGATCATCACCTTCATCCAGCGAACAAATGAACGCGAAAAAGCTATCATCCTCAATGCTACCTTCTGCCACTTTACGGCCGTATTCGTGATAGTCGTAGCACACACTGGTTTTGTCGTGTCCGCTGTTGGTTATCATGAAAATCAATGCCTGTTGGCGGCCTTTTGTGCCCGCCCGCATCATTTCCACGACCTGATTACTTTTGTGTTCGTGAATTTCGTCAATCAAGGCACAGTGAGGACGCGGCCCGGATTGCCCATCATCGGCACTGATAGGCCGGAAAAAAGCACAGGCTTGTAAAAAAGCCAGATTCCACTCCTTACCCGCCCCACCTGATTTCTGAATACGTTCGGCCAGCTTTGGCGATTGGTCTACCATCGCGACGGCGTCACGAAACAGGATCATCGCCTGGTCTTTTTTGGTGGCAGCGGCATAGACTTCGGCTCGCGCTTCATTATCGGCAACCAGGCAATATAGCCCTATCCCCGCTGCAAGTGGCGATTTTCCCGATCCTTTTCCGGCTTCAACGTAGGCCATACGAAAACGGCGTTGTCCTTCGTTGTTTCGCCAGCCAAAAAGGGCACCAACGATAAAACACTGCCAAGGGAGTAAAGTAAACGGCTTGCCTTCATAGATACCGCAGTTCAATTTCAATACGTTGGAAAAAAAACGGATGGCACGCTGTGCGGATCCGACATCCCACAACAGACCCCGCGTATTACCCGTCGATAAATCCCGCAAGTGACGTTGACAGGCATGACGAATATAAGGCCCGGCAAGCTCCTGACCTGAAACTACCGCAGGGGCATAGTCTGTGGCTAAATCAGTGAGCGAAGAATTCGTCGAGTTCGTCCGGGTTTTTTTCTTTGTCATGCGTCCTCACCTTGGTTCTTGCTGCGGGTGTTAAGCCAAATTCAACCAGATAACTTTTAAAGCGTTTATCCGCATCCGACAGCATCGAAACGGCTGGATTCGCCTTGATTAATACGCCGTTTTGAGAATGCACCTCAAACGTTTCACCGTTGCTCTCTATCAAGGCGCGATACCGCAGGATATCAACGTAAATATCACACAGCCTTTCCAGTGCAAAAGCATCGGCAATCGTTAATACGCCCATGCTATTTAACAGCAGCGTTAGCCGCTCCCAGGTTTCTTTTGCCGTATTGGATAAGTGTTTTGGGGGAGGGGCTGAATAGGGTGGTGGGGTAGGCTCTGCGCTATTGAGAGGTCTTCTTCCTGGATTGCCGAATAAATAACCATTTAATTTGACACCGCGTTTTTTGACCAACTGTTCGCCATACTGTTTAATACGTAATAATGCTTGCTTTTCGGTATAGGGATTAAAAAAACCAATATCAAGCCAAGAATAATAGTGTAAATAAGGATGATAAGGTCGAGCACGAACAAAATTTAAAAACTGATTGACATTACGCCGTAATTGGCCAGCTGCATAAATGCCAATATAAGTTTTGTAACTAAGTGTATGGCCTGGCTGTAAAGGAATGGCCTGGGCTATTTTTTGTGTGGCTCCGCCTTCATAAGCTATCATATTGGTTAACGGATTTTCTGGAATGACAAAAAATGAATCACTAATAATTGGAGAACTGACAACCGAACCATAAACAAAAGGCGCCTGCGTCTTAAAAGGCATTAATGACACCATACTCATGTTTAGGGGATTATTTTCAGCGCTGATTTGGATTTCATAACGGCCAAAATTAGCCCGGTCACATAAACACGAGTTTCGCACAAAACTAATTTGGGTACGCTAATAAAACACGGATTTGCTCAGTAATAGCACTTTTGATTACGTCCCAATTTTGTTGATAAAGGGTTATTTTTTCAGATATACGACGTTTATGTTGTTCAAACCACGCAGAAATAGCGAGAAAAATATGATTTCTTTGCGCTCGGCTCGTGCGAGCCTGACAGCGTTCAATACCACAGTTTTGTTTAACTTCTCGATGATAAACTTCAACAGACCAACGGGCATCCATGATAGATTTGAGGTATTGACGGGTGGGATTCTCTTTGTTTGTTACTATGTAATCAATACGGCCGTTTTTGGCTGTAAATTTGAAAACGGTTACCCAACCATATCCTCGCAAGTGTATTGACGTTCCTTCTTCTGAGATGTCTAACTTGTTCAGTTGTTTGTTATGGTTAACAATCCTATTTTTCCTCAGCGTGGTTACCCAGATCCAACCATGAGAGCGAATTGATTTCAGGTTATCCAGGCTAGAATACCAAGCATCCATCACTACGGCTTCTGGCATGATCCCTCTTTTTTTAGCAAGAGTGAGCATTTCGGAAAAGTGCGTGTTTTTTGTTTTTCCATCAGAATCTTTATCATAAATACGATAATTGATAGGAATTGATTCAACCTTCGTCAGATCATGCCAAAGCAAATTAACTAAACCTATGCCAGCAATAACATCATGTTCATTACCTGAATATTGATAATGGACCATCTCTATTTTTTTACTACGTGTTTTGGCAATCAATGTATCATCGGCAATTAGTACGCAAGGGCTTTTTTTGTCTATAGAAGGTTCAACTAATCGCCATAGGTCTTTAGGTCTAAAACATCCACGAGTTTCGCACCAATAAAAAACGCTCTATTTTTAAGTTTAATTCAGCATAATATGTAAATAGATAAAACCTTATAAATTAAATATAACTTATTGTAAATTAAGTGAATTTATGCATTTCAGTAACTTGCAGATTAATCATTACTTTTAAGCCATTTCTAGAATTTTATAGGCCTGTGCGAAACTCGTGACATCTACTTTTTAGCCATCGGCTAACAGTGTCATGAGATAAAGGCGATGGGCTTACTTCTGATAACGCTAAACCAGAGTATCTTAAACTGCTTACTTGTAAGAATGTTTTATAGATATCTTTAATACATGGATAACCCGACAAAATATGAACACCCTGATTTTTTCTTGTTTTTAAATTTATACTTCTTTTTTGGAGATTGCGAAACTCGTGATAAAGACAATATCGTGGTGACTTTGATAGTATCTCTAATATAATTTATTGTGATGGTATTTTTATCCCGCTTAATATCTTGCAGGTTAAAATCTTTTTCCGTTAATTTTTTTCCTGACACGAGTTTCGCACAGGCCTATAAAATTCTAGAAATGGCTTAAAAGTAATGATTAATCTGCAAGTTACTGAAATGCATAAATTTACTTAATTTACAATAAGTTATATTTAATTTATAAGGTTTTATCTATTTACATATTATGCTGAATTAAACTTAAAAATAGAGCGTTTTTTTATTGGTGCGAAACTCGTGCCTGAATTAAAATTAATTTCAAATAAATTATCAGTTTTAATTGCATCATTATTTCTGTTATTTTTAAACCAAAGTAATATACCTTTCTTATTATTGGATAACAGAATTTTTATATTTTTACCCGTCAGTTGATACTCTTTTACCTGTAAAGATTTTACTAAACATAATGACATAAATATACTCAATATAATAACGCTCAATGCTCTCATGCAATAAACTCCTATTGACTGCTAAATTATTTTATTTTGCAAAAATCAAGTCCTAAAGCATGTAACATGGCTTATTACAGCAAAAACCATATCAAGAAAGTGTGAACTGGTTGGCAGTTGTTGGTTTATATGACTAACAGTAAGCAACTAAAGCATCATTTAGCGATATAAAAATAGATAAAAGCACGAGTTTCGCACAGGCGTATAAAATACTAGAAATGGCTTAAAATCGATGATTAATCTTCAAGTTACTAAAACACATAAATTTTATTAAATTACAATAAGTTGCTTTTGATTTATAAGATTCTGTCTATTTATATATTATGCTGGATTAAACTTAAAGATAGAGCGTTTTTTTATTGGTGCGAAACTCGTGAAAAGGTGAATTTCTTAACCAAAAATTCTATTATTAAAATATTTAACAAATGCTTCAATATTTTCTCCAGCTTAAAATTTAATTTATAACATTCAATTTCTTCATAAAATTTCTCTATTTATTTACGACTAGCTAACACTGTTGTTTAGTAGGAGTTTTTATACTAAATAACAGTTGCTAAATTTTATTTACTATATTTTTTATTGGTTGAAATATTATCTTATTGCAATATTTGATATAAAAAAGTTTTACTTTAACTAACTATTTATATTAGTTAATACCACAATGAAAAATTATCCAATATTATATTAATATCTAATAAAATAAATTTTTATATCAATATAAATCGATGTAAAATTACTTTAAGTAAAATATAGTGGGTATTTTTATCGATTATAAGCGGCGATAAACCTTCTCGGCGTCCATCGCAAACAAATTTGACCCAAAAAATAAAAAGACTATTATATATCTCTCGCTTGCTGTTATTATTAGCCCTATTATCGATTACTATAAAAATTTGCAACCATGGATAAATTTACCCGTCCTAAACTAACGCTGCCTAATGGCGCAAATAAATTATTACTGCATTCTTGTTGCGCTCCTTGCTCAGGTGAAGTAATGGAAGCACTAAGTGCTTCAGGTATTAATTATACTATTTTTTTCTATAATCCAAATATTCACCCACAACGAGAATATGAGATCCGCAAAAACGAAAATATTCGTTTTGCCGAGCAGCATAATGTGCCGTTTGTTGATGCTGATTATGATAGTGATAACTGGTTTGCACGTGCCAAGGGGATGGAGCAAGAACCTGAGCCTGGAATTCGTTGCACTATGTGTTTTGATATGCGATTTGAGCGTACCGCTCTTTATGCTGCCGAGCATGATTTTAGCATTATCTCCAGTTCATTAGGTATTTCTCGTTGGAAGAATATGCAACAGATCAATGATTGCGGTAAGCGTGCCGCCAGCCATTACGATGGCCTAACTTATTGGGACTATAATTGGCGTAAACAAGGTGGTTCCGCAAAAATGGTGGAAATTAGTAAGCGCGAACAATTTTATCAACAAGAATACTGCGGTTGTATCTATTCTCTGCGTGATACCAATAAACATCGGCGCACACAAGGGCGGGAGATTATCCGCATCGGAGTTAAATATTATACTGACGACAAACAACCCTAATGAGGCAAGCTATTTCAATAAGCAGGCAAGCGTTAAATACTATATTGGCGACAAATAATAGCAGTGCCTGGCTTCAGCCAGGCACTATTTATCCAATTTGCTAAACTATTTACCAGGCCGTAATGCTGGAAACAGAATGACATCACGAATTGTATGACTATTGGTTAATAGCATGATCATCCGATCAATACCAATACCTAAACCAGCCGTTGGTGGTAATCCATGCTCCAGTGCAGTGATATAATCCTCATCATAAAACATGGCTTCATCATCACCCTCATCTTTCTGACGAACCTGCTCAGCAAAGCGTTCAGCTTGATCTTCTGCATCATTTAGCTCAGAAAAACCATTACCAATTTCACGACCACCAATAAAGAATTCAAATCGATCGGTAATAAATGGATTATTATCATTACGACGAGCCAACGGAGAAACTTCTGCCGGATATTCAGTAATAAATGTCGGTTGGATCAAATGGCTTTCCGCCACTGCCTCAAAAATCTCACACTGCAGACGGCCTAATCCCCAGCCTTTTTCTACCTCTATATTGAGTGATTTTGCGATGATTGTCGCTTTAGCCAGATCATCCAAATCAGCCGGATCAGTTTCGGCCCGATATTTGACTATCGCTTCTTTCATCGTCATTTTGCTAAAAGACTGCCCGAAATCAAATGAATGCTCACCATATGTTACCTGGGTTGTGCCTAATACTTCTTGCGTTAACGTTTTAAATAACTCTTCGGTTAACACAATAAGATCTTTATAATCAGCATAAGCCATATACAGTTCCATCATGGTAAACTCTGGATTATGCCGCGGCGAAATGCCTTCATTACGAAAATTACGATTAATTTCAAAAACTCGCTCGAATCCGCCAACAACTAAACGTTTCAAATAAAGTTCTGGCGCAATACGCAGATACATATCAATATCTAACGCATTATGATGAGTAATAAATGGACGTGCCGCTGCACCACCCGGTATAACCTGCATCATGGGTGTTTCGACTTCCATGAAATCTTTACTAACCATGAAGTTACGTAAAGCCGACAACACACGTGAACGCGTAATAAAAGTCTGGCGCGATTGTTCATTAGCAATAAGATCGAGGTAACGTTGGCGATAACGCGTTTCCTGCTCTGCCAGCCCATGGAATTTATCTGGCAGAGGTCGTAATGCTTTGGTTAATAAATAGACTTCATGCGCATGGATGGTTAACTCACCTGTTTGGGTCTTAAATAATTTACCCTTAACACCAAGAATATCGCCCAGATCCCATTTCTTAAACTGTTCGTTATAAATACCTTCTGGTAAGTCATCGCGAGAAACATAAATCTGAATCCGACCGCCCATATCTTGTAAAGTCGCAAAAGAGGCTTTACCCATGATACGGCGTGTGATCATTCGGCCGGCAACAGAGACGTCAATATTCAGTGCAGTAAGTTCTTCCGCATGGTTCTCATCATATTTACCATGCAAATCGCCAGATAAATACTCACGGCGAAAATCATTAGGAAAAGCAATGCCATTACCACGCAATCCGGCCAGTTTTTCACGCCGAGTTTTTAATTCATTATTTAAATCAAGGGACCGCTCAGTACCCTGTTGTTGTTGAGACATCTTTTTTCCTCATAGGCCAGCTTTTAAGCTTGCTTCAATGAATTTGTCCAGATCACCATCCAGCACAGCTTGGGTATTGCGATTTTCAACACCGGTTCGTAGATCTTTAATTCGAGAATCATCCAGCACATAAGAACGAATTTGGCTACCCCAGCCAATATCAGATTTATTTTCTTCTAATGCTTGTTTATCGGCATTTTTCTTTTGCATCTCTAGTTCATATAATTTTGCTTTTAGTTGCTTCAATGCCTGATCTTTATTCTTATGTTGAGAACGGTCATTCTGACATTGGGTAACAATGCCAGTTGGAATATGGGTTATACGTACCGCTGACTCTGTTTTATTAACATGTTGGCCTCCAGCCCCTGACGCCCGATAAACATCAATGCGTAAATCCGCCGGATTGATTTCAATATCTATATCATCATCTACTTCAGGATAAATAAACGCTGAGCTAAATGAGGTATGGCGGCGACCACCAGAATCAAAAGGACTTTTACGCACTAATCGATGAACACCGGTTTCAGTCCGTAACCAACCAAAAGCATACTCACCAATAATCTTTATCGTGGCAGATTTTAAGCCTGCAACATCACCATCTGACGCTTCAATAATTTCTGTTTTAAAACCTTTTGATTCTGCCCAACGAAGATACATGCGCATCAACATGCTAGCCCAATCTTGCGCCTCAGTTCCCCCTGAGCCTGCCTGTAAATCAAGATAACAATTAGCACTGTCATACTGCCCTGAAAACATACGACGAAACTCTAATTGTCCCAGTTTTCCTTCCAGCTGCGTTAACTCCGCGACCGCCTCATGAAAAGTTTCTTCATCATCAGCTTCAATTGCCAAATCGAGCAAACCAGATACATCGTCTAAACCTTGTATCAAGGCATCAATAGTTTCTACTATTGCTTCAAGAGAAGAACGCTCCTTACCCAATGCTTGGGCTCGCTCTGGTTCGTTCCACACATCAGGCTGCTCAAGTTCTGCATTTACTTCTTCCAAACGTTCTTTCTTGGCATCATAGTCAAAGATACCCCCTCAAGATCTTCGTCCGCTCAGACAGATCCTGAATTTGATTTTTTATTGGATTAATTTCAAACATACCCTTATATCTTATTTATGTTATTTTCATTAAAAGTCATAAAAATATAAACCGCCTATTGTAGCGGCTCTGATTGCTGGATTATAGTTTTTCAGTCAATATGCTTCATGATAACTCATTTTACCAACCAAATAGCCGCTTTTAGTCAGTAAATGCCACTATAAGAATAATGCTTGAAATCTAACTAGTTGCAATTAGTGGCAGAAAAATAGTGATTATAATAAGGGAAATCATAACTATACCTACCACTGTTGATGGTCAAAATAGGCTAAATACTATTCGCAAGGCCATAAATGCTGAATGAGTAACTGGATGTTACGATTACCACGATACTCATTCACATCTAGTTTATAAGCCAATTCGACCATTTTAATACTATTGTCAGGCCAATAAGCGGTATCAATATTAAAGGCGATGCCATCTATCATCGGACCACCAGCCAGTGGTTCTAACATCACTTTTAGATGACAATTACCGACGAGACGTTGTTGCAGCAGGTGAAATTTGCCATCAAAAATTGGCTCTGGAAAAGCCTGTCCCCATGGCCCGCCATTTCTAATTAGTTCAGCAATATCCAACGACAACTCTTCATTATTTAGTTCACCATCACTCCAAATAACCCCTTCAAGCATATCGTTATCCAGTAGTTCTGCCATCAGATTAGCAAAGTTCTCTTGAAACTGAGTAAACTTCTGCTCCTCCAGCGTTAATCCTGCCGCCATAGCATGGCCCCCAAACTTTAAAATTAATCCCGGATTAAGCGTATCTAAGCGTTCAAGGGCATCCCGTAAATGCAAACCATAGATGGAACGCCCTGACCCCTTCAAAATCCCTTCACCAGCCGGCGCGAAAGCAATAACCGGACGATGAAATCGTTCTTTGATCCGAGAAGCCAATATTCCTACTACTCCCTGATGCCATTCAGGATGATAAAGTGCAAGACCACTGGGTATTTGATGACGTTTTTCTTCTATTTGCTCAAAAATCTGCCAAGCCTCTTGCTCCATATCCTGTTCAATTTCGCGGCGGGTACGATTTAAACTATCTAATTCATTAGCCAATTTTCTAGCGTGAACGATATCATCAGTCAATAACAGTTCTACACCGATTGACATATCATCTAATCTTCCCGCTGCATTAAGCCGTGGCCCAATTGAGAAACCTAAATCATTAGCAACCAGACGACTAACATCACGTTTGGAAACTTCAATCAAGGCTTTGATCCCGACACAGCTTCGTCCCGCCCGAATACGGTTTAAACCTTGATAGACTAAAATACGATTATTACTATCCAAGGGAACAACATCGGCTACCGTACCTAATGCAACCAAATCTAATAATTCAGCCAGATTAGGCATCTTACGTGCTTGTTGCTCAAACCAACCAGTCTGGCGCAACGCAGCACGTAATGCTGACATCAAATAAAAACTGACACCAACCCCCGCTAATGCTTTTGATGGAAAGTGACAATCAGCTAAATTAGGGTTAATGATTGCTTCTGCACAAGGCAGGGTTTCTCCTGGTAAATGGTGGTCGGTAATAATCACTTTTATACCGTGTCGTTGAGCAACAGCAACGCCTTCATAGGAAGATATACCATTATCAACGGTAATAATGAGTTGCGCTTTTCTTTTAATTGCTTGATCAACAACCTGCGGGCTAAGCCCATAGGCATCTTCAAATCGGTTAGGAACCAAATAATCAAAATGACGATATCCCATCGCACCCAGCGCTCGCAGTGTCAATGCCGTACTGGTTGCACCATCGGCGTCGAAATCACCGACCACTATAATTCGCCAATGTTCATTCAGAGCAGTGATTAATAACTGAACCGCTGTTTCAATACCATTAAGTGATTGGTAATTAAGCAATCCTTTTGCACCTGTTTCTAACTCATTTTCTGATAACACACCTCTCATAGCGTACAAACGGCGTAATACCGGAGACAAATGAGCAGGAAGGTGGCTATCATCTGCTTTCGGTCGGCGACGAAGCTGTATTTTCATATTTATTGTTAACTCATTATGATTTTTTCTTAAGTTTTTCTAACCCTTTAACTAAATCATCTGCCGTCATATAACCAGGTATTACTGTGCCATCTTCTAACACCATAGCGGGTGTTCCATTGATACCAAGCATATGACCGATATTAAATTGAGCGGCAATATCGACTGTTTTGCATTTTTCAATCGGAGAAATCGTTTCGCCTTTAAAAGCGTCTGTTAATGCTTTTTGTCGATCAGCACTACACCAAATAGATGTCATTGTTTTAGCTGATTCGTGGTGAAGGCCATTACGAGGGAATGCCAAATAACGTATGGTGATACCCTTTTTATTATATTCTGCTATATCTTGATGAAATTTCTTGCAATAACCACAGGTAACATCGGTAAACACGGTGACAACATATTTTTCCTCTGGTGCTTTAAATATGATCATCTGGTCACTCATTGCTTCTATTTTCTTTGCCAAGATCTGATTTGTAACATTAACCGGCATTGGACCACTTAAATCATAAATCGGTCCTTCTAATAAATACTTACCGTCTTCAGTCACATAAACCAGACCTTGGCTAGTAATTACTGTACTTAAACCTACAATAGGTGACGGATGGATATTCTCAGTTTCTATGCCCATTTTATTCAATGTTCTTTTAATTGCCACATCATCAGCCAATGCAGAATGTGACATTGCGGCCAGAAGACCAATTAACCATACGATATTTTTTTTCATTTAGAATTTCCTTGATCCTCAATCAACCTCGAGGATGGTGTTGTTGGTGCAATTGCCTTAAACGCTCTGTGGCAACATGGGTATAGATCTGGGTGGTAGAAAGATCACTATGTCCAAGTAACATTTGTACTACACGGAGATCTGCTCCATGATTCAGCAAATGGGTGGCAAAAGCATGTCTTAATACGTGAGGAGAAAGTTTTTCACTATCAATTCCAGCAATTGCTGCATAATGTTTAATCCGATGCCAAAAAGTCTGACGTGTCATTTGTGTACCTCTTTTACTCGGAAATAATACATCATTAGTCAATCCATTAAGTAAAATTGGACGACTTTCGGTTAAATAAGTTTCCAACCAATAAATAGCCTCTTCACCCAAGGGTACCAATCGTTCTTTATTACCTTTTCCCACTACCCGAATAACACCCTGACGTAAACTAATATCTGTTAATGTTAGCCCAACCAGTTCAGAAACACGTAGCCCACATGCATAAAGCACCTCAAGCATCGTTTTATCTCTTAATTCAATCGGATCATTAGTGATAGGTGCATGCAGTAAATCTTCAACTTGTTTCTCATTGACATCTTTAGGAAGCCGTTTCGGCAATTTAGGTGCCGACAATTGTGCCGTCGGATCATCGGTGCGCAGTTTCTCACGATAGAAATACTGAAATAAGCGTCGCATGGCACTCAGTAAACGAGCAGAACTGGTGGCTTTATAACCGCCCTCTACCCGTTCTGCCAGAAAAGATTGTAAATCCATGATCTCCACCGTAAGCAGATCATTACCATGGCGCGATAACCAATTAACTAATGCTTGTAAATCAGTACGGTAAGAAGAAAGCGTATTAGCGGCTAAATTGTGCTCAAGCCAAACAGTATCGAGAAATTGTTCTATCAACGGATGACTGTCTCTATTTTTTTCAGTTGACACAACAGCACTCCTAGTAAATTAATTGCACCATATTATGCCTCAAAAAATGCTTTCTGCCACAATGTCATCTTCACATTTATGAATATTGTTTCTTTATTAATTAAATTAGAATGATAATTGCATATAACTAATTAAATTAATAATTTAAATCAATATCAACTGATTTATTATAGTATTAAATATTGTCAATTAGGAATAAAAAACTATTGACTCTCATTAGTTTTTTATAAGTGATTACTTATTATCGATATTTAAATTTGTAAAAAATAAAAATCATGATGATATTATTATAAACATTCCATTTTAAAATATAAAAATAAATTAAAAAAACAAATCAACCACTCTATTATTTGATTAATTCCGCTATAACCAATTGATATTTTAATAAGTTGATATTTCAATAATATATCATCCCCAAAAAACGCTATACAAAATAAAACAAAAAATAATCTAATCAATATAAACAGATGGTTAACATGACAAATTATTAAGTTGTTTATTGCATTACGAATATAAATTTTTTAATAACAATCAAATTTATAATTAAAAAGGATAATAAATATGCCAGTAAATATTGTCTATTCTGCCACTCCAACAACTAAAAACTCACATGGCGTAGAAAAAAGAGCAATTGGTAAGTCTATCTTTCTAAACCAAGCTAATGGTACACCTATTTCATTAGCACCAGGCTTACCCGATTTAGAACAACAATTTGCTGAAATGGGGATCGTTGATCTTCGTACTCATGATTGGTACGGTGTTTGTGATATCGATAGTTGCTTTGATACAACAGATATTAATTACCTTGATCAGATAACAAATAATGCGCCAGACAATGTTAAAAAACAAATAAATAATTACGCGGATGATTTTTTTAATCGAAGAACTATTTGCTTAAATGCTCCACAATATTTTTCTGCTGAAGAAGAGCCACTATTCAATTGGCAACCAACCGATACCTATCTTAAAAAATCTTTATCTAACACGAGTTTCGCACCAATAAAAAAACGCTCTATTTTTAAGTTTAATTCAGCATAATATATAAATAGAAAAAATCTCATAAATTAAAAATAACTTATTGTAATTTAAGTAAATTTATACGTCTTAGCAAGTTACAGATTAATTATTGTTCTGAAGCCATTTCTAGAATTTTATATGCCGGTGCGAAACTCGTGTCTAATAAATATTATCAAGGCGAACAAAAGCCGAATATATTATTTAACCTGAGTTCGGGATAAGCATTATCAATTATACTTGAAGATACGTACCTGCAACAGGTATCTTTGGTTTAGATGGCATTAAACAATATGCAACCAGTCCGCCTAATAAATTCACTACAAAGTTAGCCGGAGAGCGATGTCGCGTATGCTCTATTTGACAAAGATTTTTTAACTCATCAAATACCGTTTCAATGACAGAACGATGACGCAAGATGGCTTTGTCGAAACAAGTCTGTTTAATAGGCTTCATTTTCTTCTTGATATTCGTTATAAGGCTAATTCCCATCGTTTTGAGTTGCTGTTTCAGTGAAGCCGATAAATACCCTTTATCTGCGTACAAACAACCAGAAAGATCCTTTGTCAGCTCAGGCAATGGTTTCCGATCATCGGTGTTTCCTGGTGTGAGTCGAAAACTGAGTATTTCCCCCAAATGATTGATAATTACATGAAGCTTGAAACCAAAGAACCAACCTGTTGAATTTTTTCCCCGTTCAGCTATCCCATTGAAGACTTTATGTCTGCGGATCCGTAAGTTATCACACACCGCTATCGGAGTAGAATCGGCAACCGATAGCCCCGTGCATTTTCCCTTAATTGACTCAAACAGTGCCGTTAACGCTAAGGCACTACGCGGAAGTAACTCTACACAGCGTGAATAGGATGGCAAGTTAGGAAATTCCTTCCGGAGATATAAGCGGACATAATAGAGATAAAATACCTTGAATTGCCTGAATCGGAGTTGATGAAACAACACAACCAGTGTCATCATTTCCGCCAACGAAAGCTGAGTAGACCGTCTACGACGCTTAGTACCGTTAGTCAGCAAATATTCATGCATTTTTGGCTCGAAGTCTTTGCAAAAATCATCCATCAGGCAATAAAGTTCAGTAAGATTTTCCATAATTGTTTAACAATGCTCTACTCTTTAACCAGACTGTTAGAGTATTTTAACAAAACAGGCTCATTCAACTATTTGAATATCAAGACTTTCTCTTTATTTCTTATCCCGAACTCAGGTTATTTAGAATAGGAAGAATGCTTAATGGTGGTAAACAAAAACCCACCAATATTGAAAAATATTGTCAATTAGTAAAAAAATTAGTAGAAAGATATAGTATTAACTATCATTTGATAGGTCTGGCTTATCCAATTTCTGAATACGAAATTTGGAATGAACCCGATCTTGGTTTTTTCTGGGCAACACCCGAAAATAATCAGCGCGCAGTTGTCGAATTTTATGATTTTTATTGTGCCGTTGCCAATACAATTAGAGCAGCTGCCCCCTGGGTAAAAATTGGTAGTTGCGGAACAGCATTTGTTTTTAAGAATGAAAATTTTGGCGATAACTTTATTACCTATATAAAAAATAATCATGTTCCTTTTGATTTTTACTCATATCACTATTACGCGATCGATACTGCAAATCCAAAAAACATTTATGAAATCCAAGAGTATGTTCGCAGTACATTAAATAAATATGGCTTCCAGCAAGTTAAATGCTATATAACTGAATGGGCCTTAACAGCTAACGCCAGTAAAATTAATAATACTAAGCTGCAAAGTCATGTTGCTGCTGCCGATTTGCTCTCTTTTTTGATCCACGCAGAAAAGGCTGGCGTAGATAAAGCCTATCTATATCGAGCTGATGGAGCAGAGTTTGGTCTGTTTGATAATAGTGCTTATGCTACCTATGCTGCCCAGGCATTTTGGCTATATAATCAATTTGCTTCTCAGCGTGATTCATCAATTATCAAATTAACAGACACCTCCAAAACTGGCATAACAACAACCGGCGCAATTAATGCCAACAATCAAATAAACATTCTTGTGGCCAATTATACAGCCGATCCCACTAATGTCGGCGAAAGCGGTCAAACAAAGCTACCCACAGGAGTCAAACTGCAATCACAATATTATATTGATACCGCGATCCCTGCTACTTTAATCGATAATGAGCGTTGGTATGGCAGCAATAATGTCCCACCACGTAATAGAAATAAAATGTTATATAATGGTAAACCAGTGCCAAATGGCGCAAATTCGCCCAACCAAAATGACCAATTAAAATACGACGATGTCAACTATCAGCAATCGAGTAAAGGATATATTGTTACCGTAACAGATATTCCTGCTAATTTTAATCACTACACGATTATTTTACATAAAGTATTTAATGGAGGACAACGTCAAACACTTAATGGAGAAACTTTTATTTATGAACCCTATGGTACTATCTCTCAATCCCGAGAGATAGTTATTAAAGATGATGATCCTAGCACAGCAGGAAATAATACATTAGCTTTAATAACGATCGAATTATACTAATTCAATAGTTATTATGCGTCATTTGAAAAAATTTCAAACCTATTATAACAATAAAAATCTGTTACTAGTGGTGAACTCAATAACATTTTTAGTGATTAGATATTACTATCAATTCAAATAATAGGTTTGTTCTTCATAAATTTTATTATTCAGATAAAGATAAAAAATTATGTCGTTAGTAATAAGCTAAAATTTTATTCTTATAATAATAAAAACTATCTTATACACTTTAAGTATATATAAATGTTAAATTGAAAACTAATTATCCCTGCCTATCAGTTATAAAAAAACTGATTTCATTAATTTCATCAAACTATTAATAGAATGAAAATCAATTAATTTTTATGACTAAATTAAATAAAAAAATATTCATCAAATTTAATTATCTTAAATAAAATTTATTATCCTAAATTTTTTCTTCGCTAAATAAGCAAAATAATTATGATAATCATCTTTAACAATATGGAGCTAAACAATGCAAAAACATAAATTTATTATAAAATTTAATAAATCTGTTATCCATGAAAGAAAAGATAATAATAAATTAATTTTAAAACCTACAATATTAAAGGATGAGTTTCTAAATAATTTTAATTACTATTCTATTGTTGATGATGATTTACTAACAATGAAAAACCAGCTGATTAATTGCCAAAACCTTACTGGTATTTGCTACGTTGAAGAAGCTGACAATTTGCCATTAGATGAACTACAACGTTTAGCGGATAAAATAAATAGTTATGATTTTGTTGAATATGCCTATATTGAACATACCGATACGTCCCCACCATTCAGGCAATTATTAGATAATAAGACGGAGCAAATTTATAATACCCCTAATTTTAACCCTCTCCAGGGCTATCAAGGTGGGACAACCTCAAATCATATTGGTATTGATATCGAGTATGCCTGGTCACTTGGTATAGTTGGTCAAGGGCTCCGCTGCGCCGATATAGAAGGTGGATTTTATTTTGAGCATGTTAATTTACAAAGAAAAAGTTTTATAAATTTATCACCTGAGTATCCACTTAAAAATGAACATGGCACCGCAGTTGCTGGAATAATGTATGCCAAAGATATGGGATTGGGTATAAAAGGATTAGTGCATGGAGCAGATACTTTTTATGGTGTTTCAGAAGCGCCAGCAGGACGAGTTAATGGAATTGCTAAAGCATTAAAATACTTAAGGGCGGGAGACGTATTTATTTATGAATTACAATCCATGGGCCACGTAATAAATATGTCCCAGCCGATTACCAAAAAGCGGTTTGGGATATCACAAAAGAAGCCACTGATGCCGGCATTATTGTCATTATGGCGGCTGGCAATGGCGCTGAAGATTTAGATCATAAATTATACACACGAGTTTCGCAATCTCCAAAAAAGAAGTATAAATTTAAAAACAAGAAAAAATCAGGGTGTTCATATTTTGTCGGGTTATCCATGTATTAAAGATATCTATAAAACATTCTTACAAGTAAGCAGTTTAAGATACTCTGGTTTAGCGTTATCAGAAGTAAGCCCATCGCCTTTATCTCATGACACTGTTAGCCAATGGCTAAAAAGTAGATGTTTTAGACCAAAGACCTATGGCGATTAGTTGAACCTTCTATAGACAAAAAAAGCCCTTGCGTATTAATTGCCGATGATACATTGATTGCCAAAACACGTAGTAAAAAAATAGAGATGGTCCATTATCAATATTCAGGTAATGAACATGATGTTATTGCTGGCATAGGTTTAGTTAATTTGCTTTGGCATGATCTGACGAAGGTTGAATCAATTCCTATCAATTATCGTATTTATGATAAAGATCCTGATGGAAAAACAAAAAACACGCACTTTTCCGAAATGCTCACTCTTGCTAAAAAAAGAGGGATCATGCCAGAAGCCGTAGTGATGGATGCTTGGTATTCTAGCCTGGATAACCTGAAATCAATTCGCTCTCATGGTTGGATCTGGGTAACCACGCTGAGGAAAAATAGGATTGTTAACCATAACAAACAACTGAACAAGTTAGATATCTCAGAAGAAGGAACGTCAATACACTTGCGAGGATATGGTTGGGTAACCGTTTTCAAATTTACAGCCAAAAACGGCCGTATTGATTACATAGTAACAAACAAAGAGAATCCCACCCGTCAATACGTCCAATCTATCATGGATGCCCGTTGGTCTGTTGAAGTTTATCATCGAGAAGTTAAACAAAACTGTGGTATTGAACGCTGTCAGGCTCGCACGAGCCGAGCGCAAAGAAATCATATTTTTCTCGCTATTTCTGCGTGGTTTGAACAACATAAACGTCGTATATCTGAAAAAATAACCCTTTATCAACAAAATTGGGACGTAATCAAAAGTGCTATTACTGAGCAAATCCCTGTTTTATTAGCGTACCCAAATTAGTTTTGTGCGAAACTCGTGATACAGTGAATATAGAAATCGTAATGACGATGGTGATAACGGTGCAATTCGTGTTGGTGCAGGTGATAAAAAATACTTGATCCCCACTGATTTCACCACTTATGGCAGCATGATACATGTGCAAGGATGGGGGCTAAATGTTGTCACAACCGGCTATAACGATCTCTACAATACCGGTGAGCATAATAATTATACCCATACTTTTTCGGGGACATCATCTACTACGCCGATTGTTGCTTCCGCTGTTGTGGCGATCCAATCATGGTATAAACAATATATTGGTGAGATTATTAAACCAAAAGACATGCGTTCACTGTTAATCGAAACAGGCACACCGCAAGGATACCATCAAACTAGCACGAGTTTCGCACAGGCATATAAAGTTCTAGAAATGGCTTAAAAGCAATGGTTAATCTGTAAGTTACTAAAACACATAAATTTTATTAAATTACAATAATTTGTATTTAATTTATAAGGTTTTGTCTATTTATATATCATGCTGAATTAAACTTAAAAATAGCGCGTTTTTTTATTGGTGCGAAACTCGTGACTAGTAATAAATGGATAAATATTGGTCCATTACCTAATGTACGCCGAGCAATTAGTACACTACAAAGGCGTTTACAATAAATAAGCGCTAAACATGATCACTAATAATATAATATCTTGCCATGTGGTAATTTTTTAGCAAATTAACTTAAAACCAGATCGCGACATTTATCTTTTAGACTGATTAAGATCTGGTTTTTTATCCCATTATCTGAAAGAAATAAGATTAAATAACCTGAGTTCGGGATAAGAAATAAAGAGAAAGTCTTGATATTCAAATAGTTGAATGAGCCTGTTTTGTTAAAATACTCTAACAGTCTGGTTAAAGAGTAGAGCATTGTTAAACAATTATGGAAAATCTTACTGAACTTTATTGCCTGATGGATGATTTTTGCAAAGACTTCGAGCCAAAAATGCATGAATATTTGCTGACTAACGGTACTAAGCGTCGTAGACGGTCTACTCAGCTTTCGTTGGCGGAAATGATGACACTGGTTGTGTTGTTTCATCAACTCCGATTCAGGCAATTCAAGGTATTTTATCTCTATTATGTCCGCTTATATCTCCGGAAGGAATTTCCTAACTTGCCATCCTATTCACGCTGTGTAGAGTTACTTCCGCGTAGTGCCTTAGCGTTAACGGCACTGTTTGAGTCAATTAAGGGAAAATGCACGGGGCTATCGGTTGCCGATTCTACTCCGATAGCGGTGTGTGATAACTTACGGATCCGCAGACATAAAGTCTTCAATGGGATAGCTGAACGGGGAAAAAATTCAACAGGTTGGTTCTTTGGTTTCAAGCTTCATGTAATTATCAATCATTTGGGGGAAATACTCAGTTTTCGACTCACACCAGGAAACACCGATGATCGGAAACCATTGCCTGAGCTGACAAAGGATCTTTCTGGTTGTTTGTACGCAGATAAAGGGTATTTATCGGCTTCACTGAAACAGCAACTCAAAACGATGGGAATTAGCCTTATAACGAATATCAAGAAGAAAATGAAGCCTATTAAACAGACTTGTTTCGACAAAGCCATCTTGCGTCATCGTTCTGTCATTGAAACGGTATTTGATGAGTTAAAAAATCTTTGTCAAATAGAGCATACGCGACATCGCTCTCCGGCTAACTTTGTAGTGAATTTATTAGGCGGACTGGTTGCATATTGTTTAATGCCATCTAAACCAAAGATACCTGTTGCAGGTACGTATCTTCAAGTATAATTGATAATGCTTATCCCGAACTCAGGTTAAATATTATAAAAAATAGAAAATAGCATAAAAAAAAGCCAGTTTTAACTAGTAAACATATCAAACACAACACCAGGGAAAGTCTCTATTTAACAAGAATAGAATGAACAAATAAGGCGTAGAAATTGCAAGGACTAATTAGAGGATAGGTTAAAAATAATTATTTTCTATCTTTATTGATGATAATATGAGGCATACCAAAAAAACAGCCATATTAATTAACGTTAATGAAATAATATGACTTATAGTTCAACCTATAAATTAACCTTAATTAACTGAATTATAATATTTTTTTAATGTTTTTCTGCTATAATACTCTATTATTACTCGCAAAATGAAAATTGGTCTTTTTTATGGTTCCAGTACCTGCTACACCGAAATGGTTGCAGAAAAAATCCAGTATAATCTAGGTGAAGAATTAGTTGATTTATATAACCTTAAAGATATTTCGCCGCAATTAATGGAAAATTACCAAATTCTGATTTTAGGTATTCCTACTTGGGATTTCGGCGAACTACAAGAAGACTGGCAAGCAATTTGGGATGAACTCTGTTCGTTAAATTTAGCCGGCAAAATTGTATCCCTATATGGTTTAGGCGATCAAATCGATTATAGCGACTGGTTTCTTGACGCACTAGGTATGCTTTATGAGCAGCTATTACGGATGCATGTAAAATTTGTCGGCTTTTGGCCTACAACAGGATATACCTTTAGTAGCCTTAAACCATTAACCACTGATGGTAGCCAATTTGTCGGACTAGCGCTCGATGAAACCAACCAATTCCAATGAACGGATAGAACAGTGGTGTATGCAAATATTAAATGAAATAGAAGCCTTATTATAAGGCTTCTATTTCATATCAAATATCAGGGTACTGCAACAACAATTGATTTAAATTGCGCCACTCCTCTTCTGGCATACTATCTGAAGCAATCCATAACCGAATCCGCTTATTACATTGCAATGAACGAAGAGTAAGTTTTATACCAAATAAGCAAAACCAAGGTTTTTTAACAATCAACCATTCACTTTTCTTCCACTGTATCTTATTACCATTAAGTAAAGCTAAACTACCTTTACAACGACTTATATTTTTTTGACTCCTTACCCAACTTGCCACAATTAATAAGGTCGCTATCAACCAAGTGACCAGATTATTCGGCGGCCAAGATGAAAAGAAAACTAACAAGCCAATTCCCACATGAACACCTGTTGAAAAAAAGCTGTGTCAGCCACGAAACATTGATATTAAATTTCCAAAGAACCACGTTGTTTATTTCTACTCTGTATCAATTGAATCATATGATAAAGACCATCATCATCAGGACGTCCATGATTCATCAACCAGTTGAACAAATCAGGATCTGCACACTCTAGTAAACGAACAAACAGACATTTCTCATCCTCTGTGAGTGAATCATATTCATACTCAAAAAAAGGCATAATGGCGATGTCCAACTCACGCATTCCTCTGCGACAAGCCCAGTGGATCCTGGGTTTATTATTGATATCCATACGATAAAATAACCTTAAAAACTTTTGTGAATAATTTTTGATTCCATATCAGAATTTAGCGTAGCAAATTCTCATCAATATCGAAATGATTTAAGTAACATTTTTGTAAAAACCACAACTAACCACTAACTAAAAACTTTATATAGATAAATTATTCGACATTAATTTTGTTAGTTAATTTTGATAATATTACTTGCTTTGTCTGTTAGCTATTTTACCATTATGACTACTCTTATCCAGGTTACTAGCGGATGAACACATGACAAGCCTAAATAGATTTACACCAGCAACTTGTGAAATAGACCATCAATTACCCTTAACGTTAATGTCACTTAATGATTGGAGTTTCATCACAGCAACAGGGGTTGATGCTGAAAAATATCTACAGGGTCAATTAACCGCGGATATTGCTACATTAACTGCACAACAACATATATTCACCGCCCACTGTGATGCCAAAGGAAAAATGTGGAGCACACTACGTTTATTTCATTATAACCAAGGCCTTGGCTATATTTTACGCACTAGCGTGGCAGCAAAACAACTTACTGAACTGAAAAAATACGCGGTTTTCTCGCAAATAACACTCAGCCAGCAGCACAATACTGTGCTGTTAGGTGCTGCCGGCCAAGAAGTTCGTGACGCATTGAGCAGCCACTTTTCTCTATTACCCGATAAGGAAAAGCCCGTTATTCATCTAGGGCAAACGACTTTACTGCATTTTAGTTTACCGTTTGAACGTTTTTTAATTGTTACTGATAGCGCAACTGCTGCTGAACTAACAAAACATTTCCCCCAACATGGTGATAGTCAGCAATGGTTAGCGTTCGATATTGCCACTGGAATTGCTAATATTGATGTTGAGAATAGCGAACAATTTATTCCTCAAGCCGTTAATCTACAAGCATTACCCGCAAGTATTAGTTTTCAGAAAGGCTGTTATAGCGGGCAGGAAACGGTCGCTCGAGCAAAATATCGCGGCGCCAATAAGCGTGCCATGTTTTGGTTAACCGGGACAGCAAATACGCTGCCAAAAACTGGAGATGCTATCGAGTGGAAAATAGGTGATAACTGGCGGCGCACTGGAACAGTATTAGCTGCTGTTACCATGACAAAAGGTTTTATTAGTGTGCAAGTTGTCATGAATAATGATATGCCTAAAGAGAGTATTTTTCGGCTGGTTGGCGAAACCAATAGTCAGCTCACTATTCAGCCTTTGCCTTACTCATTGTCGGAAGAGGAATAACATATCCGTCGATTGCTAATAAAAAGGTATTCAGATAAGCAGTTTTCATATAGCAAAACAGGGATCCTGAAAATATCCCTGTTATAAAATTAATACCTAATTAATGTAACCTTATTCATTTTATTGGTAAAAAATACTGTTGGATCCCAGTCAGTAGGTTTAGCGTTAGGGTGTAATCCATCAGTCTGGCTGTCAATAACACGCTGATTGGCCATGTTTCAATCAGATGCAATACTGTTATTTCGAGCTAAATCGGCACTACTAGTTCAACCCGGCTTTGATTTAATGTCAAACATGTCATTATAACCCTACCTCTATTATAGAAGGTATAGCGCCTCTCACCCGTATCATTGGTAGCCACATTAACACGAGTTTCGCACCAATAAATAAACGCTCTATCTTTAAGTTTAATCCAGCATAATATATAAATAGACAGAATCTTATAAATCAAAAGCAACTTATTGTAATTTAATAAAATTTATGTGTTTTAGTAACTTGAAGATTAATCATCGATTTTAAGCCATTTCTAGTATTTTATACGCCTGTGCGAAACTCGTGATTAATTTCAATTTGCTCAACTTGAGCAAATCTTTTATCAATAAAAATAGCGCTAAGATATAACTCTAGCGCTATTTTTATTACTGACATCAGAAAAAAATATCGGTTATTACTTTTAATTGATCATTAATGTTGAGCAATAGCAGCTGCCAGGGAACTAATAGGATCTAGCTGATTAATATTATCTATTATTGTTACCACAGTTCCTATTGCAACAGGAAAAGTAACTATAGCATCAGTCAGAATATTAGCTATTTTAACTATACTATCTGCCATTTGTAGTTCTGAATCATTTATCTCCTTTAATGAAAATTTATCAAGTTGACCACCAAAACCACAATCTGTTATTGATGCGTCAATTTGTGAATATGATTGATACAATTCATCTAGCGATGTTTCTAATGTTTTGTCATTATTAATTTTAGAAGTGGTTGTATTTTCCATTTTTTATCCTTTCCTTGGTTAAATAACAGTATAGCTCTTATACATAAAAGTAGTATTACAATAAAAAACATAACAATGAATATCATTCTAATAATATATTTCATAACAATAAAAAATAATAAATCGCTTTCATAGATATTTTTAAACTGAAATCCAATGTTATTTCTATTAATTAACTTACAGTATTTATTAATGATTATTTTCTAATCATAACTTGATTAATTACTCTTTTTTAATCACTATGCTTAATCAATACATAATTTACGATTCATTTTTTGCGGCAACATATTATTTTGTGCTACCCAATCGGAAAGAACAATAAATCTAAGACCAATAATAAGTTTCATATCGTCAGCAGATACTGATGAATTTAAAAATTTAAGCTCTATTCTTGATATCTCAATTTTCTCTGCTGATTCCTCAGTAGGCTTATATTTTTTGTTCTCTTCATCATAAGATATTTTTATTTCGGCTGAATATAAATATAATCTAACAACATCAGATTCTGAATTTAATACGGTATGAGTAAATAATATACCGCTATTTCTATCAGTAATATTGGCAACAGAATGTCTAATCAGTGTCTTCAATGATAAATTGATATATTTTTTTCTTGCTCTGATACATTTTGATATTGCTGTAATATTTTTTCTAATAAATCTTTATAATTATTATTATCATAATAAATTTTATGGGTAGACGAAGTTTCGACAAGAAACAGGGGGCTAGATAAAAGTATTGAAAGATATTTACGATAATTTTCATCATTATTCTCTTTCTTTGGATCAAGGGGACTCCAATCACAAATTTCTTTAATAAAAGATAGGAAAGATGTTACAAAATGCTGCGGATAGTCAATAAGCATTGGTAATAATTTTTCTATTTCATTATTACTATGCATCTCTTTTAATAAAGACTCTTGTTCTAATAAATTTTCAACATTATTACCAATGACTGTTGCTCCACTAGTAACTAAATCTGATTTTAAATTTTCATCTTTAACTATATATTTATTAACAATAGAATTATATGATCCATTCAAAATTGAATATAAATTTTTATCTTTAAATATTCCCATAAAATATCCTTTTATATTTTAATGTAGACACTCAATAATAATTAACTTTTATTCTTAAGCAATAAATAAAATAATAATAGGTAATAGTTATTATTTCTCATTAAAACAATAGTTCATACTTTCTTTTTTATTTTTTGCTTTAGTTTTCATTTTTTTTATCCATTCTTCTAAATCACTTCTGGTCGTATCAAGTAGAATTTCAGCAATTTTCTTATCATAAATAAAAGTATGCATTTTTAGCAAAATATTTTTTATTTGTATGCGGCAAACATATTTATCGGTAGGCTGACTTTTAGTATTACCAGTTTGTCTTTCAAATAAGATATGCGAAGAGTTTATATAAAATTTCACATCATCTTTACTTGCTGATGCGATAACACCTTGGGAAAATAATATATTGGTATTTTTTTGTTCAGAATAAGATAATGCAGCTTTAGCTAACTGAGTAACAGAATTTTTAATTTTATTCTTATCAACACCAGTAATACTATCATATATATTTACAATCTTATCAATGAGATCATTATAGTTCTCTTCTCGATAACTAAGATCAATTAACTTATCTTCCTCCACCATCATTAGCATATTTTTTTTCCTCCGCATAAGCCATATATGCCTCAGCATTACCTGACATGCTAGGTTTTTGCGGATCATAGCCAATGCCACCCATCGCTATGGTACTTATAATAGCAAGACCATTGGCTGGCGATTCTGCTAATTTTTCAGCCGTAATATCCGTCGACTTCCCGTCTCTATTCATTTCATTAAGTTGTTGAGCAACCACTAAATCTTTATCTTGATAAGCGCCAATGATATCTCCTGTGGATAATGTAAGTTTTGAATCACTGTCATAAACTTGATTTGATAATGTCGGTGCTGGTCTTAATGATTTAATCCAATCAATTAGTTTTTTATATTGCTCTTCCATATTTATTTCATTCATAAACACTCCATATTTAATAATGAAAAATTTAATATCAATAATATTTATTTTAAACTTATAAAAAAATCTAATAAAAAATTTAAATAAATAAAATAATTACCATATAATTGCTATAAAAACTCGATACGCTGATCACCAACATCATATTTTATTTTGTTGTTTATTTTAATTTGCATTTTATCACGGATAATAATATTGAAATCAATAACAATTGTCATTAATTATATATGGCTTTATTGAATAAAAATAACTGATTAAAATAGTATTTAGTCAATTACGTTGGTTGCTATTTTATTATTTTTAATCAACCAATTTTTAATAAAACAAACGTAAAAATACAATAAAATAACTTTAGTTAATTAATGTTTTGCCATAACGCACAAAGCTGGGTTTTACAACCTGAACTGGCATTTCATGTTTTTTTATTTGTACAACCGCCTGCATGCCAATATTCAATGGTACTCGTGCTAAAGCTATACTTAACCCCAACGTAGGCGAAAATGTGCCACTGGTAATGATCCCTTCACATAACTTACCTGCTGTATCAGTAAAACGAACCGGCAAATCAGCTTGCAATATTCCCCTATCACGCATCACTAAACCAACTAATTTTTCTGTGCCTACCTGCCGTTGTCTCTCTAGCGCATCTCGTCCGATAAAATAGCGCTCTTCCGGCTGCCAGGCTATTGTCCACTCCATATTAGCCGCTAATGGTGACACCAGTTCACTCATTTATTGTCCATAAAAATTCATTCCTGCTTCCAGACGAAGAGTATCACGTGCCGCCAATCCCGCCGGCTTAATATCTAAATCAATTAATTTTTGCCAAAGTTTGACAGCCTGCTCTTTCAGCAGTGCTATCTCATAACCTAATTCGCCGGTATAACCTACAGTAGTAATAAACCAGTCATCAATTTGTTTACCATAGAAGAGTGGCATATCCATAACCGTAGTTTTCTGCTGTTCATTAAGCAGAGATTGTACTTTGAGTTGTGCATCTGGGCCCTGTATAGCAATGAATGCCAGATCATCTCGTACCTGCACATCAATTAGGTAATTTTCTATATGTTGATTGATCCAAGCTAAATCTTTCTGCCGAGTGGCAGAATTAGCAATTAAGCGATAGTAATCATCATCAAAATAGTAGACAACCAAATCATCGATCACGCCTCCCGATGCATTTAACATACCCGTATAGAGCGCTTCACCAGGCTCCTTCAGTTTTGCTACATCATTGGCTAATAAATAACGTAAAAAATCTCGGCATAGTTCACCATGCAGATCAATAATTGTTAAATAAGAAATATCAAACACGCCAGCTGCTGTCCGAACAGCATGGTGTTCATCAATTTGAGAACCGTAATGCAATGGCATCAGCCAGCCATGAAAATCGATCATGGTTGCATTACATGCTAAATGCTGCTGATATAATGAAGTCTGTTTTATCGTCATTGTTCTATTTTCCTCATTAATAGGTATAGACAAATTAAATTGTTAAATCAAAGTACCTATTAGTAGAGTAAAACATTAAGCTGAAAAACAGAGAACTACAGTAGTAAAAATAATAACCCAAATTGCTAAATTAAATTAATTAAAACAACTATTTCAAACCAGCAGTGTTATTCCCTGTAAAACGATAGATTAAAAGTAATGCACCGATAAGTTACACTATTTCTGATGAATTTGTCGTGACTTTTGCTAACCATTCAGGCATATCATGTGCTCCTAACGCATAGCTTAACAATTTTGGTTTTATGCCTGGTAGTGTATTAGCCAACAGTAATCCAACATCACGAACCATTTTTTTGACTGGATTATTGCCATCAAATAATTGCCGGAGCCCTTGCATACTAGCCAACATCAGTACAGCACTATGTTTACGTTTACGTTCATAACTTTGTAAGTAAAAATACTGCCCAATATCTTTACCTGCGCTATTCAAACGCCGTAATTGTCCAATCAACTCTGCAACATCCATAAAACCTAAATTTACTCCTTGACCTGCTAAAGGATGTATCGTGTGAGCAGCATCACCTAATAAAGCAATACGTTGACCGGCAAAATTTCGCGCATACTGGCCAATAAGTGGAAAAATCTGACGTTCACTAATTAACTGACAAAAACCGAGGCGCATATCTAAAGCTACACTTAACTCTTTTTCAAATGCAGAAACCTCTAAATTTAAGCGTCTATTCGCTTGCATTGCCGGTAATGACCAAACAATTGAGCAAAGATGAGGATCCTGTAGCGGTAAAAAAGCTAAAATGCTATCGTTATGAAAAGATTGACGAGCAGTTAGCATATGGGGCATCTCAGTTCGAATGGTGGCTACCAATGCCGTATGTTCATAATCCCAGAAGCTAAGCGGAATATCCGCTTTTTCCCTTAACCATGATTTAGCACCATCAGCACCAACTACCAACCTTGCCGTTAACATTTGCTCATTATCAAAAGTCATAAATACTTCATTCTCGCCCCAAACAACTTTTTGCAACCTATTGTCTGTTAATAAAGTAATATCTTTGCTTGATTGAGCCTGTTGCCATAATGATCCACGAATAATCGAATTTTCAATGATATATCCGAGACCAGGTAAATAATGCTGCTTGGCATCAAATTGTATATGACCAAAACTATCTTGCTGCCAAACCTCCATTTGCTGATAACTACCAACTCGTTTCTGCACGATGGTTTGCCAAACACCTAAATAATCGAGTAATTTTTGGCTTGCTGCATTGATAGCAGACACTCTGAGTGAAGGCGCTTGTTGCGGATCAAATTGATGTTGCACAGGAGAATTTTCAATAACAGCAATCCTCATCCCGCAACCCCGTAATCCACAAGCCAGAGCAAGGCCAACCATACCACCACCCACAATAACCACATCAAACGATTGCATAGTGAAAATATTCCTTCTTAAATAGCTAGAGATGAAACGATCGTCCCATTGCTTGGTGGGTTAATATGTCACGCATAAGTGGTAGTGTTTCCATTGCCATTAATCCAACATTACGGCCGATAGCACAAATTAGATGATTATTGGAAAATAAATGAACCAGGTTATCGGTTAACTTTATGGTGCTTTGACGATCATCATGACGCTGCATTTGATACTGCATAAGAACCGAGTAAGCTCCCATATCACCACCATGATTGGCTACTTCACTAATTATATTGGCAAGGATCATGACATCACGCATACCAAGATTAAACCCCTGACCAGCAATAGGATGTAAAGTTTGTGCTGCATTGCCAACTAAAACCAATCGATGGCTAATCAATCTTTTCGCTTGCGAAAGTAACAATGGAAAACAGTAACGCTCACTAACGGCCTTAATTTCACCTAACCGCCAGCCAAACCATTTTTGTAATTCTGTCATAAATTGGTCATCACTCCACTGCATAATAGACTGCTGGTTTTCCAATGGGTGACACCAAACCAACGAACTACGCCCTTTAGACATAGGTAACATTGCCAACGGACCATGTTGGGTAAAACGCTCAAAGGCTTGACCCTGTGGTACTTGGCTAGTTAAAATATTAGCAATAATTGCACATTGTTGGTATGACGCGCGCTGCCATTCAATTTGACTGATTTTACCTATCATGGAGTCGCTGCCATCAGCAGCAATTAATAATTTCCCGGTTAATACTTTACCACTCGTTAATTTGACTGATACATGCTCAATTGTGCGCTCAACAGCAATAACTTCATCTAGACAATATAATTCAACACCCGGCGCTTTTTTAAGCTGCTCAAATAAGTAATTTCCTGCATCCTGCAATTCGACAACATAACCAAGTGCAGGAAGGGAATAATCTTTGGCATACATATTTACCGCGCCAGCATGGCCATAGTCAGAAACATGAATATTAGTAATTGGCGTCACATACTTTTTTAATCCGTGCCAGACACCAATTTGATTAAACTGTTGGCAAGTGCCATAAGCCAGTGCAATTGTTCTGGCATCAAAACCAGGATGTGCCTTATTAGGTAACCTTGCTTCAATTAATGAAACTTGAACCTTTCCCTGACTGAAGGCCGAAATAGCAAGTGCTAATGACGCACCTGTCATACCACCGCCAACAATAATTACTTTCATCGTTTCTAATCCCCTGCCTACTTTGCTGCTGCCATCAGTGCTTCTATCTCATCAGGATCTTTAATAGCAGCTGCTGTCAGGTTTTCATTACCTTCTTCAGTGATCACAATATCATCTTCAATACGGATACCAATTCCTCGATAAGCTTCAGGCACATTAGCATCCGGTGCAATATAAAGCCCCGGTTCAACAGTCAATACCATACCCGGCTCTAACGGACGATCGCGATTGTTTCCATAGTCACCAACATCATGGACATCAAGCCCTAACCAGTGACTTAAACCATGCATAAAAAAAGGCAAATGAGCTTTACTTTCGATCAGTTTGTCTAGCTCGCCTTGCAAAAGACCCAACTTAATTAAACCTTCGATCTTAATCTTTATCACCGCCGCCATCACTTGATGAATAGTGACCCCAGGTCGATATAAAGTTAAAGCGCTATTTAGTGCCATCAATACAATGTCATAAATTTCACGCTGCGGTGGGCTGAATTTACCATTGACTGGAAAGGTACGCGTAATATCACTGGCATAACCTTGATATTCTGCACCGGCATCAACCAAAACTAAATCCCCTGCCTTCATCACGGCATCATTTTCGGTGTAATGCAAAATACATGCATTTTGCCCACTGCCGACAATGGTAGTATAAGCAGGCGATTTTGCGCCTTGACTGGTAAACTGATGTTCAATTTCTGCAGCCAGCTGATATTCATACATATCAGGCTGGCAGGTTTGCATTGCTCTAAGGTGTGCATCAGCAGAAATTTTGCTAGCTTCACGCATTAGAGTGAGTTCTTCAGGTGATTTAAATAATCGCATTTCGTGCAGCATTGGCCGCCAATCAATTTGAGTAGATGGAGCTTTTAATTTTTGCCGACTACCTTGCCTTAACCGATTAAGTGCTGCACCAACAATCTGATCGGCATAAGCAAATTCACCTTGCGCATGATAAATAGCGGCTAAACCATTCAATAATTGATAAAGTTGTTGATCAATTTCGGCAAACGGTAATGCCCGATCTACGCCCAGTTTTGCAATCGCGGCTTGCTGGCCTAAACGACGACCAAACCAGGTTTCCATCGCTTGATCACGCACACGATTAAATAGTATGCTCTCACTAGAGGTTTCATTATATTTAATAATAACTAACGCTGCTTCAGGTTCACTAAAACCAGTTAAATAGAGAAAATCACTGTGTTGCCGATAGGGATATTCACAATCTGCATTTCGCAAAGCAGATGGAGCGGCAAAAAAAATAGCCGCGCTGGCAGGTGCCATTTTTTTTAATAACTTATGGCGACGAGATATAAATGGTTGTTGAGTCATGCCTTCTCCCGCAAGCGATTAACAACAAAATAGGTTAGAATATTATGCCTATCAATGTAATGTTGGTTTATCGTTTTTTGCTTTCATTCGCCGATCTTTTACCTCTATAAAGGCAATAAAACAGAGCTGAACTGCGACCTTAACATACTCAATGATCTCTTCCAAAGCCTGTTCTAACTCATTTTGATCGTCATTTTTGTCATAACCCAACATACCAATATTGCGTAAATCCGTAACAATTTCTTTTAATTCTTTTTTTTCCATCAACTTAGGTTGCGTAACCCCCAAGCCTAATAAAAAATGGTTAACCCAACCGGCTAAGGCATCAGCTCGCTCAGACACCTTATCATTTTCAGGTAACAACAAATTAAAAATGAAATCATTATTATCTAAAGATGCAAATGTAAAGTCATAAAGCTCACGGAGTGGATTAGTTAATATCTGTGAAAAAGCTAATCCATCATTGGTTAGTTCATAAATTGACTTTTTCCAGTTATAATCGTGATTACCGCCACAAATTAGGCCCGTAATTAAGCCGTGCATTTCTGCGGCTGTTAAAGCAACATTCTGTTGTTGCAATAGTAGCTCAAGAGTTTGATAATTAGGTAAAGATTTCTGTATTGGCATGTCTGCTCAGTTACGTTAATAATATTGATATGTAATATGCTACCATCAAGGACGGTCGCTATACTAGATAAGTGCACAAATTGCACATATATTACTCATAATTATTCTGATGGCATCAATAGAATTATGGGCAGCGAAATATTACTTGTCTATTTCGTCTCCCCACATAATCAGGAAGGTATAATGTCTACACAACCTGTTGATATTCAAATTTTGGGACGAACATTAAGGGTTAATTGCCCCAAAGAACAACAAAATGCCTTAAAATCGTCTGCGGCTGAGCTAGAGCAACGGCTAAAAGATCTAAAAAATCGAACTGGTGTCACAAATACCGAGCAACTTATTTTTATCGTCGCTTTAAACATTTGTCATGAACTTGCGCAAGAAAAAATCAAAACTCAGGACTACACTGATAATATGGAACAAAAAATCCGTGTATTGCAACATACGATCGAACAGGCATTGCAAGAGCAAGCGCGCATTACTGGACGAACAATTACTCCGTTAGAATAAAACCGATGAATAAAACAACATTGGTACCAAAATAGAGTAAGAATAGGTTGCTTTCTGTATTTACTTTCATACAATAGATACTAAGATATAGTTTAGGATTCTCTGAGATACTCGTCAGCGGGTCAGTCCCCTGAGCCGATATTTCAAATCACTTAGAATATGGCTATCTGTTTATGGTGTGCATGCCTGGTCAGCTATGGAAAGCCTAGCCACTAGGAAGCCTAAAGTTAACGATACTACGTTCACCTTGAACCCCGGGTTCAAGGGCTACAGCCCCCAACGGCATCTTGGAGGCCATCAATGAGCTTACTTTTATACTCACAATGTTACCATTTAAATATACTACTTTAGTCAATAAAAGTTGAATGATACAATTATAAAAAACCGTATTATTTTATTTCTGCCAAATTAATAATTCCCAATTTTATGTCTAATAATCTAGTCGAACGACAGAAAATTATCCGGCAAACAGTTCGCCAATATCGTCGACAATTAACATGCGAACAACAAAATAGCGCAGCAGATAAAATAACTCACCTGGTGTTAGAACACGAGCTTATCCGATCTGCCTCCCATTTGGCGTTACTTCTTTCATTTGATGGTGAAATCAATACTCATCTATTAATTAAAAAACTTTGGACACAAAACAAAAAAGTTTATCTACCTGTTTTGCATCCCTTCAATCGCCATCAACTACTGTTTTTACATTATCGCCCTGACACTCAACTGATAAAAAATCGCTTTCATATCGATGAACCAGCACTTAATGTTATGGATGTGATGCCAATAGCACAGTTAGATATTCTGTTCGTGCCATTAGTCGCATTTGATAAACAAGGACAACGATTAGGTATGGGCGGCGGATTTTATGATAGGTTGCTTGCCAATTGGCGTAAAAAACACTTTTATCCGATTGGATTGGCGCATGACTGCCAATTGGTTGATAAAATTCCTACCGCACCATGGGATATCCCATTACCAGAAATAATTACACCTTCAAAAAGATGGCGTTGGTAAACAATTTAACCGGGATTAACCAGAGTTATATTAAAATCAGCAATTGGTCTTATGGTCAAATAGTTGTTATTAACTGTTTTTTTCCCCTAACAATATTTTGTTGCAACATAGCAATATTATGCTGATAAGAATTACGATAAACATCATAATGGCCGTTGCGTTTATTTAAATATATTCGTTTACCCTGATATTTATCTAAATCTTGTTTATGTTGTTGGATAAAATGCTTTATTTCATCCGCAGATAGGCTATCGATAGTTAATTTAATTTTTTTATTAAAATTTTTTTTATGGTTGATAATTTCTAACTGAGTTGTTCGTGTTTTTTCATCCACGGTAATAAATTTTAATGATATTTTCTCATCAATTTTTATTTTTTGTTGACTATTAGTCAGTTTAGTTAATGCAATAATCGAAATTTCATTATCATTAACAAAAAAACGATTTAACTGTTTTTCTTTCTGCTCATTTTGATGATGAGTAATGTGACTCTTTTTAATAAAACTTCCCATGGCAAAAGTAAAGTTTCCATCTACCTGTTTTTTCACCGCATAGATAGCAGCAAGTTGATTAAAAAACTCCATTAATTTTTGTTTATCGGTAAAATGATAAACTCCTATATTTGAATCAAATACAGTAAAAATCGGCTTATGATCCTTATCATTCTCAATTGTTAACATCACTGAATGACTATTTAAGCCAATATTTAAATAAATACCATCACAATTAGGTCGGAATCTATCACGAGTTTCGCACCAATAAAAAAACGCTCTATTTTTAAGTTTAATTCAGCATAATATATAAATAGAAAAAATCTCATAAATTAAAAATAACTTATTGTAATTTAAGTAAATTTATACGTCTTAGCAAGTTACAGATTAATTATTGTTCTGAAGCCATTTCTAGAATTTTATATGCCGGTGCGAAACTCGTGTCTATTCAATATATCAACAAAAGATTGAGAAGAAGTCTCTAGCAAACAATACCGTTCTATTCCAATTATACTTTCATAGCCAATATTATAATTAGAAAGAAAAAATTCAATATCCCTTGAATATGAATTAATGATATTTGCTTTTGCCTGATTAAACTTGATCAAAATATCTTTTATAGAAAAAATATTTTCTTCTGTACAAATACGTTTCCATTCTACATAAATATCTCTATGCCATTTAAATTGAATCAACTCAATATTTTGATTAATACTTTCTGCATAAAATTTATCAATAAAATAATTAACATCATTTCTCTCAACAAAATGCTTATTACCTCTGCATACCTGCATAATATCTTTATTATTTTCATTAATAACTTGCCTTATCTTAATTATATTTGTTGCATAAAGTAGAGCATATTTATTAATAAAATTATGTAAATAAATTGCTTCATTCAGTAAATCATTAATTTTGGCATTAGCATGTCGTTTTTTAGCTTCAATAATGATTTTTTCGTAATCATCCATATTACTAGTTATTTCTAAATTGCTTAATTGATTTAATTCTTTAATTGATTCTAAGAATTTATCACCTTGCGCGTAACCACCCTGAGCAAACTGGCACATGTACATTAAAGACAAGCCGTAACATATTCCTTCATCAATTTGAAAGCGCTTATCGGTTAAATCTAGTTTAAAATACTTTTCTTTTAAGAGTGCTATATTTTGATTAAAATCCTCAAAAATATGTTTAGTTTGACAAAAAATAATATATGGCCTTTTCATTCCATTAATTGATATAATAACTTCCTTACGGTATCGGTTGCCTAGTTAACTAAATAAAACCTTAAATGAATTTAAATTACAATAAAATCAATAAAAAGTATTTTTTTATAAAATAGAATAAATTGGTTGTATTTTATATTCACAAATAAAATATGTTAAATTAAATATATTAATTAATAAGTAAGTTATTAATTATAGAAATATTCATCTCTAGTCAAATAGACATGTTAATACACAATAAATAAAAATCAGCCCGCCTTAACGGGCAATCTATTGGAAAAAAGTAAATTAGTAAAATTTATTAATTTAATAAAGAAGGCGTGTCCGGATCGTACCAGGTAAAGACTTTAATTTTTGTAATAAACTTTTTGCCGTCGTTGCCGGTTGCGATGTAATATCAATCACAACATAACCAATATTGCCGGTGGTTTGCAAATATTGTGCCGCTATATTAATCTCGTCTTCCATAAAGATCTGATTAATACGATTTAACATCCCCGGACGATTTTCATGAATATGCAATAAACGATTAGTATCCTCAGTATGAATAGGTAATGAAACTTCAGGGAAATTGACAGCCGATAAAGTAGAACCATTATCAGAATATTTTGCTAACTTATTAGCCACTTCAGAACCAATATTTTCCTGTGCTTCTTGCGTTGCGCCACCAATATGAGGGGTTAAAATAACATTATCAAAACCTATTAACGGTGAGCTGAAAGGATCACCATTACTGGCTGGTTCTTTAGGAAATACATCAATTGCAGCACCTGAGATATGCTGACTTTTCAACGCCTCAGCTAAGGCCGGGATATCAACTACGCTACCACGTGAAGCATTGATCAAAATCGCGCCTGGTTTCATCAAGGTTAGTTGTTCTTTGCCAAACATATTCTTAGTACTCGCTATTTCAGGAACATGTAAGCTAATAACATCACCCATATTGAGTAATTCGGTCATAGTAGGAACTTGGCAAGCATTACCTAGCGGCAACTTATTTTCAATATCATAGAAATAAACATTCATTCCAATATTTTCAGCTAAGATACCTAATTGAGTACCAATATGACCATAACCAATGATACCTAATTTCTTACCGCGTGCTTCATAGCTTCCTTTGGCTTGTTTATTCCATATTCCACGATGGGCTTTCATGCTCGCTTCTGGAATACGACGTAAAAGCAATAGTAATTCGCCAAGTACCATTTCTGCCACAGAGCGTGTATTGGAAAATGGCGCATTAAAAACTGGAATGCCCCGCTTAGCCGCAGCCTGAATATCAACTTGATTGGTGCCAATGCAAAAGCAACCGACTGCAATCAATTTTTCAGCCACGGCTAAAACCTGTTCGCTAAGATAGGTACGGGAACGAATACCGATAAAGTGGACATCAGGGATCACTGCGATTAATTCTTCTGTTGATAATGCACCTTCATGATATTCAATATTGTCATAGCCTGCTGCCCGCAGATTATTAATTGCACTTTGATGCACACCCTCTAAAAGCAAAAATTTAATTTTCTGTTTTTGTAAAGATACATTAACCATTTACCCCATCCTATCATTAAGATTACGGCTATCACCTATTTTGTCATACAAACATAACAAAAATTTTCCCAGTAGCAATACTATCATTTACCCAAGCAACGAAATAAATCTCAACTAAAACGCTATAACGAACAAAAAGGAAATTAAAGAGGCAAAAATAAGATTTTTATCATACTAAATCAATTATTATGATATAACTCACTAAATTTGAGAGTAAAAAAATATAAATTTAATCTAGGCAATAAGTACTACCTTAATAGCCGGTCAGCACTTTAAAAACCACCAAATAATTAGCTGTTAGCCGTTAATTTTTTTACTCCAGCTGATGTTGCCAGCAAAATAATATCTGCTGGGCGATTGGCAAATAACCCTACCGTTACTACACCGGCAATCGCATTAATTTTATTTTCAAGCTCTATCGGATCTAGGATCTCTAAATTGTGAACATCAAGAATGACATTACCATTATCAGTAACCACATTTTGCAGATATTCTGGCATGCCTCCTAACCTTACCAATTGACGAGCGACATAAGCGCGCGCCATCGGAATCACTTCAACAGGTAATGGAAATTTACCTAAAATATCAACTTGCTTAGATTTATCAGCTATAGCGATAAATTGCTTAGCCATCGCAGCGATGACTTTTTCACGCGTCAAGGCAGCGCCACCCCCTTTGATCATCATTAGATCTGGATTAAATTCATCAGCACCATCAACATAAATATCAATACCATCCACATCATTACTATCAAGAATAGGAATGGCTAACGCGGTTAATTTGTCTGTAGAAGCAACCGAACTTGAGACTGCACCTTTAATTAAATGTTTTTGTGTCGCTAAGCCATCAATAAAATGCGCAACGGTAGAGCCTGTTCCAACACCAACCAGCATATCTGGTTTTATATATTCCAAAGCAGCCCAGCCGACCATTTTTTTTAATTCATCCTGTGTCATAATTAGTTGCCCTATTATTTTTTATTGCTAAAACCTACTAATTAATTAGTATAACGAAATTTCCCCGGCTATCGATTGGAAAAATATTGCATAGTAAGATATAGAATAACATCTGAATTGAATTTTAAAGAGATTTTTTCGTGATTAAACGCCCTGACTATCGAGCACTACAAGCATTGGATACTGTGATCCGTGAACGCGGCTTTGAGCGCGCTGCGCAAAAGTTATGTATCACTCAATCTGCCGTTTCCCAACGAATTAAGCAGCTTGAGAACCTATTTGGTCAACCATTATTAGTGAGGACTATCCCTCCTCAACCGACTGAGCAAGGACAAAAACTACTCGCGCTATTACATCAAGTGGAATTACTAGAAGAGCAATGGCTTGGTGACGAAAGTAATGGCACAACCCCCTTGTTACTATCAGTGGCAGTCAATGCTGATAGTTTAGCAACCTGGTTCCTACCGGCTCTTAATCCTGTACTACATGACAGCCCTATTCGTCTTAATATTCAAGTCGAAGATGAAACCCGGACTCAAGAGCTGCTACGTAGAGGAGAGGTCGTTGGCGCGATTAGTATTCAACCAGAGCCTTTACCTGGCTGCCTGGTAGATAAATTGGGTGCACTGGATTATTTATTTGTGTCCTCACCGACTTTTGCTGAGCGTTATTTCCCTACCGGGGTAACAAAAGCCTCACTGTTAAGAGCACCTGCTGTCGCTTTTGATCATCTAGATGATATGCATCAAGCTTTTGTGCAACAGAATTTTAACCTATCTCCGGGTAGTGTTCCTTGCCATATTGTGAATTCATCAGAGGCATTTGTTCAACTTGCTAAGCAAGGTTCAACCTGTTGTATGATCCCACATTTACAAATTATTGATGAATTAAATTCAGGTGAACTAGTAGACCTCACGCCCGGACTATGTCAGCGTAGAATGCTATACTGGCACCGCTTTTCGCCTGAAAGCAGGACAATGAAAAAGGTAACTAGCGCCCTGGTAAAAACTGGACGCCAGATATTAAAACAAACAGATAATGATAATGTAGCAAATAACAATTAACGTTTCAATTCAAAAACAACATCAACTTGATCGGTAAAATCAATACTCTGTTGTTCGTAAGTTTGATTGCTATCACTGGCAGCAGCAGCCACCATTTGGTTCATAGCCTTCATTCTTGGCATTGGATAAGGGGTTGCATCAGGTGCTCGATAATTAATACTATAAACTTTGCCTAATTTAACATTAAATCCTGCTGCTAACGCTTCTGCTTGCGCTTTAGCATTGTCAATTGCTTTATTACGAGCTTCATCACGATAGTGTTTAGGATCCTTAACACCAAATTGCACCGAATTAATTTCATTTAAACCAGCTGCTAATGCACCATCCAATAAAGTATTCAATTGATCTAGTTTATATAGTTTAACTTCTACTGAACGTTCTGCAGTATAACCGACTATTTTAGATTTTTCGGCGCTTTTATCATATTCATATTTCGGTTGAGTCGTGATATTTGCCGCATTGATATCGCTACTTTCTATCCTTTACCTTGAGAAAGTCAAAATATTGCTTAACACGTGCGTCAACCGCCGTTTTAGCTGAGGCAGCATTTTTTTCAGTTACAGCAACATTAATTAGTAAAGTGACCATATCTGGTGTGGCTTTAATCGTTGCATTACCTGAGGTCACGATATGTGGCCCATTAGGTAAGGAGTTAGATTGAGCAAGTAATGGTAATGAACTGACTGACATCATCGCTAAAAATATAATCGAACTAAGCTTCACGAGACCTCCTGCACATAATTAATCAACTCTAGATAGACTATTTGCTAGCCAATAATCGTTTATTCTTAACATAATAGAATATTAAAAAGCATAATGGGAAGGTTAATCATAATGAATAATTTTAATCAACGCTAACTAATGCAAATTTAAATAGCGAGATTTTACTAACCAATAAAAATATTGGTGTGAAAGCTAATCTACACCAAAATAATTGGCTAGCTATTTTTGGTTTGATATAAATGAACATCCATTTGTGGAAAAGGTATGCCAATATTATGTGCATCTAACTGTTTTTTAAAATTTTCCATCAAGTCCCAATAGACATTCCATCCATCAGCATTAGTCGTCCAAACACGTACGACAAAATTAAGAGAAGAAGGTGCCATTTCATGTAAACGGATAGTAACACCTTTATCATGCTGAATACGCTCATCTGCCGCAATAACATCACCTAACACTTTTTTAACCTTATCAATATCCGCATTATAGCCGACACCCCCCATAATTTGAGTACGCCGATTAGGTTCACGAGAAGTGTTTATAATATTGTCGTTAATCACTTTGCTATTGGGTATAACAACAATGCGATCATCAGCCGTACGTAATGAAGTTGAAAAAATCTGGACATGCTCAACGGTTCCTTCCACTGCACCTAAAATCACATATTCTCCAGCTCGCAGTGACCTAAAAATAACCAATAACACACCAGCAGCAAAATTAGATAAAGAACCCTGTAAAGTTAAACCAATCGCCAAACCGGCAGCACCTAAAACAGCAATAACGGAGGCAGTTTGCACACCTAACTTACTTAATACTGCTATTAAGGTAAATGCAATAATGCCATAACGAACAATTGCTGATAAAAAATCTCTGACCGTCTTATCTATACCGCGTAATGACATTAATCGATTAGTGATGTGACTGATCCATTTAGCAACAATCAAACCAGCAAATAAAATAACTAATGCAAAAACGATATTTACCGCATACTGAATTAACAAATCCTGATGATTAATAAGCCAACTCTTTGCCTGATCGATCGTTTCTACCACACCATTTTCATCCATCTCAATCCCCCTCGAGAAAATAAATCAATCACGAGTTTCGCACCAATAAAAAAACGCTCTATTTTTAAGTTTAATTCAGCATAATATGTAAATAGATAAAACCTTATAAATTAAATATAACTTATTGTAAATTAAGTAAATTTATGCATTTCAGTAACTTGCAGATTAATCATTACTTTTAAGCCATTTCTAGAATTTTATAGGCCTGAGCGAAACTCGTGTCAATTACTAATCATATATCCGAAACTGTATAATTTTAGATATAACATTGACAAAATAAAACAGCGATTTTGTTATCTTTTAATCGATAATGTTTAATAAAATAAAGTTACGATAGTTTTCCAGCATTTTAATAAAATCATCTAAACCACAAAATGCAATACTCTCGTTATCGTAATAACACATCCCTTCTTCTAAATCTTCTGTTTGAAAATGTAACTGGTTAGCTCGTATCATGATCTCTTTATCATCCATGAACAATGTAAATTCACGTCCGATTTTTTTCCATTGACGCCCGCTGCCTTTAATAGAATGATAACCTGTCTGAATCTGCTCTAACTGACATAAATCACCTTTAATTTCCTCATTCAACCAATAACCAATTGCTTCATGATCCATTGAAAATCGAGCAATGATATGGCCAGTGACATCCTGTTGAAATTCATAATCCATACCTGATCTCCGTCCTGTTCCTCGAGTGTATTTTTTATTGATATCAGTCCAAATATTATCATTACCATAAAAATACTTTATTTTAGCAATAACACGAGTTTCGCACAGGCCTATAAAATTCTAGAAATGGCTTAAAAGTAATGATTAATCTGCAAGTTACTGAAATGCATAAATTCACTTAATTTACAATAAGTTATATTTAATTTATAAGGTTTTATCTATTTACATATTATGCTGAATTAAACTTAAAAATAGAGCGTTTTTTTATTGGTGCGAAACTCGTGAATAATATAAATACACTATTACATATAGAGGTGGCTATTTAAAAATTGGCGATTAATAAGTAATATTGTTTCAGCCACTAAAGAGACGAGACTTAGCTAATTTTATGTAACAACGCCATTTTTAAGAGAGTTTATAGTTATATTGTCTTGTAAGCATATTTCTAAATATGTAACCTTCAATTATGGCCGTTCAAAAATTATTTTCTTCGTAAAATGGGTAAATGATGGCTGTAATTCTCTACAGTTGGAATTTAATATTTAATAAAAGGATTTAAGTTATGGATGTTAAAGAAATTAATGATAAATTAGATAAAATTATAAACCAAGCATATAAAGATGATAGAATTAATAACGAAGAAGTTCAGAATATTCGTGACATTGCCGATCTTGTTTTTGAAAAAATTGTCATTGAAGCGGCTAACACTGGTAAAAATAATTCCATAACAGCATTCCAGAAATCATGCGATGTAACGGTTAAATTAATGCAAGATTCTTTTTTTAAATTGAAAAAAGAAAATCTTAACAGCAGTCAAAAAGATCTAGTTAAAACAGCATTTAATGCACAACTTACTTACATAAAAGCAAATTTTGATCGCTTTTTTAATTCCCTTTAACAAATCTAATCTGAAGTTGTCTGGTAAATAATCAATTTTCTAAATAATAGATACAAATTCTAAAGAGGCATAAATTTTTCAGATAGCAGATAGATGAATCTAAACGCTATACCCTATCTCTGACTAATTACAGCAAGAAATAGGGTATATGAAAAATTATTGTTTTAAACGGTGGACTGGATGATTATTGTTTCTGCTTTTTTTGTATATTGAGGCAATAAGTCAAAATTTAAGTATTGGTAAATATTTTGATTCTTATTCCCCATGCCATTAATCAATTGCAGATACTCTTCTACCGTTGGTAAGTATCCCAATAATGAAGCAACTGCTGCCAACTCTGCTGAAGCAAGAAAAACCCTTGCGCCAGTTCCTAGTCGATTAGGGAAATTACGGGTAGAGGTTGAAACCACAGTTGCTCCATCCAGAACACGTACCTGATTACCCATACATAGTGAGCAACCAGGAATTTCAATCCGTGCCCCACTTTTACCAAAAATATTGTAATAACCTTCTTCGATTAGCTTAGCAGCATCCATTTTAGTCGGCGGAGCAATCCATAAACGGGTGGGAATTTGTCCTTTATATTGCTCTAGAAGCTCACCTGCTGCACGGAAATGACCAATATTAGTCATACAGGAGCCAATGAAAACTTCATCAATTTTTTCATTCGCCACGGAAGATAATAAACGTGCATCATCTGGATGATTTGGTGCACATAAAATGGGTTCGATTATTTCATTTAAATTAATTTCAATAACTGCTGCATAATCTGCATCTGCATCAGCCGTTAATAGTTGCGGATCAGCCAACCATTTATTCATTGAACTAATGCGACGTTCGAGAGTACGGCGATCACCATACCCATTCGCAATCATCCATTTCAATAATACCATGTTAGATTGTAGATATTCGATAATGGGCTCTTTATCTAACTTGATAGTACAACCCGCAGCTGAGCGTTCTGCCGAGGCATCCGCTAATTCAAACGCTTGTTCAACTTTTAATTGGGGTAAGCCTTCAATTTCTAATATTCGGCCTGAGAAAATATTTTTCTTACCTCGTTTTTCGACCGTCAATAAATCCTGTTGGATCGCATAGTAAGGGATAGCATGAACTAAATCACGTAAAGTAATACCTGGCTGCATTTGACCTTTAAAGCGGACTAATACCGATTCAGGCATATCTAAAGGCATAACACCGGTCGCCGCAGCAAAAGCAACTAATCCGGAACCAGCAGGAAATGAAATACCGATAGGAAAACGCGTGTGTGAATCACCACCCGTTCCCACTGTATCCGGCAACAGCATCCTGTTTAACCAAGAATGAATAATACCATCACCGGGACGCAAAGAAACACCGCCACGATCCATAACAAAATCAGGTAAAGTATCATGGGTGGTTACATCGATAGGCTTTGGATAAGCGGCAGTATGACAAAATGACTGCATAACCAAATCGGCTGAAAAACCTAAACAAGCTAAATCCTTAAGCTCATCTCGGGTCATTGGTCCTGTAGTGTCCTGCGAACCAACCGACGTCATCTTCGGTTCACAATATTCACCAGGACGAATTCCAAGCTTATTACAAGCACGACCAACCATTTTTTGTGCCAGGGTAAAACCTCGGTCACTTTGTATAACTGATTCTACCTGGCGAAATACTTCAATCGCAGGCAAGCCCAAAAACTCCCGCGCTCTTGCTGTCAGTCCACGGCCTATAATCAGCGCAATCCGCCCGCCGGCTCGAACTTCATCAAGTAAAACGTCGGTTTTTAATGCAAAAGTTGTTAATAAGGCATTAGTGGCATGACAGCGAATTTCTCCTTTATAGGGATAAATATCAATCACATCTCCCATATTCAGTGAAGTCACATCAACTTCAATCGGCAGGGCGCCCGCATCTTGCATCGTATTAAAAAATATTGGTGCAATTTTTCCACCCAAAACAATGCCGCCATTACGTTTATTTGGTATAAAAGGAATATCTTTGCCCATAAACCATATTACTGAATTGGCTGCTGATTTTCGCGAAGAGCCTGTACCGACAACATCACCAACATAAGCTAATGGAAAACCTTTTTTACACAATGTTTCAATCTGTTTGATAGGCCCAATGACACCAAGCTCATCGGGTATAATTCCATCACGGGTATTTTTAAGCATTGCCTGTGCATGTAACGGAATATCTGGTCGTGACCAGGCATCAGGTGCTGGTGATAAATCATCAGTATTGGTTTCCCCCGTTACCTTAAAGACAGTTACAGTCAGTTTCTCTGCTAATGCAGGTTTATCAAGAAACCATTCGGCATTTGCCCATGAATCTATAACTTGGCGCGCATATTGGTTGCCCATATTTGCTTTTTCTTCTACGTCATAGAAGTTATCAAACATTAACAAAGTATGGGACAATGCTTTGGCTGCTATTGGTGCCAACTGTTCATCATCCAGCGCATCAATTAATGGAGAGATATTATAGCCACCCTGCATAGTGCCTAATAACTCTGTCGCTTTTGCTGGTGTAAGTAAGGGGGAATATGTTTTTCCTTTAGTAATAGCAGCTAAGAAGTCAGCTTTCACGTAAGCAGCTTCATCAACACCCGGAGGAATACGATTACTTAACAGATCTAATAGGAAATTTTTTTCAGTTTCAGGTGGGGTTTTTATTAGTTCAACTAATTTAGCAACTTGGGTAGCATTTAGTGGCTTGGGTATTATTCCTTGTACTGCACGTTCAGCTACATGCTCACGGTACTCTTTTAGCACGACGTTCTCCTCAATTGATTTTAATTTATATACCTGGCTGTCTACATCTCAAATAAAAAATGAAGGACCTGGTCAGAGGAATTGGCTTAACATAATTTTACTTCTATCAATTATGCCCAGTATGGAACATCCAGAATAACAGAATTTAATTATACTGTTAATTTATTTACATACCTCCAACATTCATCAGAGTCAATAAATATTGCTGCGGTTTTTTGATCTCATGTATTGCTATTCTAGGTAAAAAATTTTATCCATTAGTAGCAAAAATGGTTTGTTTTTTATAGACAATTGCAATAACTAGTTAATTTTATTAAATAATAAATATTTCAATTGAATAAAATATTATTCTTACTTTTCAAGCAAAAAATAGCTCCCTTATAAATCAATATAGCTAACAAAATAAATAATAAACTGATTTAATTATAAAAAATCATTGTATTAACATTAATAATGTACTCAAATATGTACACACTGGAAAATTAATATATAAAATATTAATTATGAACTATCATTCATCACCTATATTTTTAATCTAATTATCTTTTTCAAATTTATCATGTTGTACGACTTCTAGTTTATTGTAAAGCGCATCTAGTTTTGCTTCTATCACCGTCTGCCCTCTTACGTAATCCTCACGTCGTACATACTGTATTGGTAATTCAGCCTTAAAAGTAAGAAATTCACGCTCTAAAGAGTTTAAATTTTGTAGACTGATTTCTAAGCGGCTGAAACGCTCCATTTGCCGCTTTTCCATCTGCCCTAAAAAGAGTCGAGCAATACTAAAGAGGAAGCCCATAAACCCTAATAATAGTCCCACCAATGTCCAAAACTCTACTTCCAGTTTCATGATTTCTTTGCCTCCAGTAAATTAAGGAGCTCATTTACCTGCACTTTCAACGCTTGACATTGCTGACCCATGTCGATGAGCCAGGCAAGTAAGTCTTGCTGAGTGAGTTCAGAGGCGTAACCTGGTTTTAACTGTGGAAACGGTTCTGGACGTTGATTGAGCACTGGGGGTATCGGTGTCACTGTCGGTGGACACACCAAAGGCGGCATTGACTTGCTGCACGAAACCGTTAGTAAAATGACTGGGAAGAGCATGCCATTGCCCCATTTCATCAATAAATTGGGAAGTAACATCATGGAGTTGTCTTTTCAGTTGTTGTTGATGAGATTCGAGTGTTTTTAATTGCTGTAAATAATGCATTTCCATTTTATGGGCGGTTTGTATTTTTTGCTGGTAGTCCGCCAGTTTTTCTGTCAGGACCAATTTTTCTTGCTCAAATACTTTTTTTTGCTGTTCCTGACAGTCAGCGAGGCGCTTATCATACTCGCGGTTCTGTTGCGATACCCCTTCTCTATAGCCTTTTGACCAACCTTGCTGATAACTGTAATAATGGGCACCAGACAATAACAAACCGATGACTACGAACAAGCTGGTTTTACCAGTGATAAAATTACCTAACACACATTCCTCCACCCCAAACAAGATAACGTGGCGACAAAGTGAGCAAAATATGACGCGGATAGTGTCGATTTTCTTGCCATGCAGACTGACGACGGCCGGCGTTAACTAATTCTACCTCTCCAAACCAACGCAGTATGTTAAAACCCTGATGTTTTGCAAGCTGCACATCACGCTTTACCCAACCTAACCCGCCGTTGTAAGCAGAAAGCGTCATTGCCATGTGTTCACAACTATTATCTGCCTGTACTCGTTCCCATAACCAGCGATCGTAGTGCACCAATGCACGGATACTCCATGTTGGATTCAAGGGGGTTTTTTCGTCTAAACGGGGTATTAAATTACCCAACCATTCGGTGGTGGCTGGCATAAATTGAGCGAGACCCTGTGCACCAATGGCATTAGTAATATCAGGTTTCCAACTGCTTTCGTGATGAATTTGCGCAGCAAAATCAGCAATAGGTGCATTCAATCCCCAAACCAAACGGGCATTACGTATCAATGTATCACGGTATTGTAGAGCCGTTCGTGAAGGGGAAGCAGCGACAGAATCAAATATACTTGAAAGCAATAACAACAGAATAAGCCGTAATATAACTAGTGGGCTGTATCCACTCATTTTTTATAATCCCATTGCCACACTGAGACATACTGCCGCTACAATTATAGCCCGACGCAATTGTGCAGCAGCAAACACATGATCGCAGCCATACCTAACAGGATGACGATCTTGTGTAACCTCAAGGTAGTTACGGTGCAAATATTGACCAGGACGGGCTTTAGGGAATAATGAACGATCAAGCCAATATCCAGCGACTGCCGCTAGGGTAATTAAAGACAGCTTGTAGAGTACCACCGGCAGTTGTTGAGGTGAGACCAGACCAATTACCACCAGTAATCCTGCGGCAGTTATTAACCAACCACTGAGACGGGGCTTCTTTAATGAAAATGAGCTAAATTTCTTAGATGAAGGCATGACTAATCGTATCCTTTCAAGTACACCATGTAGCCAAAACCGCTATCGTGATGCTATTTTATGAATTATGATAATACCATAAACATAAAACCATAAAAGGATTATTTGATTTCAATACCTGAATTTATTCAGGGCTTTTAGGCCAATCAATCTCAGGCGCGGTTGAGGTATCAGTACGATAGACATTTAATCGATAAAGTTTCCAATTCCTGAGCTGTGTTATTTCGTCCTCTGTTGCCATCTCCAAATCAACCGCATCTTGTAAGGGGATAATTGCGTCAGTTGCCCCCTGCATTAGCCCGCTTTTTTTATCCTCAGCTTCTGCGATTAATTCTTTCTTTGGTCTAGGAGGGATATCAACCCAAATTGGGTCACCATTTTCACTTGCCCCTAACATTTTACCAAGTGGGGCCTCCGAAAGCGCAAATTCACGATAAACGCTTTCAGGGACAGGTTTAGCATTATAATCCCAGCTACCGGCATTGATATAATCCATTTTCATTGAGCCTGCATACCAGGCTAACTCACTTGCACTAAAATACATTTGGTCTTCAAATCGATATGATGTCTCCATTTTATACTCCTATCGCCATCCAATAATAACCGTCCATAAACGTATCGCTATTACCCGATATATGTCTTACATAATAATTAAATCCCTTTTTCGTTACATCATAAGCAATTCCTATATACATAACGCCAGAGCTTGTATTATGCGCTTTAGAGCTCGTCGTTATACTATAGACAGATGAAGAAAATGCAGTAGGAAAATTAATGGTATAAGAATTCCCTTCTTGACCTTCTTGACCTTCTTGACCTTCTTTACTTCGATATCCCCATTGAATAATCAGGCCCGTATTTGGATCTTTCAGCCAACCATTTGCAGATTTTTTTACCGTCCATTTAGCCGAATTTATTTTTGCATCGACTTCTGTTTTAGTATAGCACGAGTTTCGCACCAATAAAAAAACGCTCTATTTTTAAGTTTAATTCAGCATAATATATAAATAGAAAAAATCTCATAAATTAAAAATAACTTATTGTAATTTAAGTAAATTTATACGTCTTAGCAAGTTACAGATTAATTATTGTTCTGAAGCCATTTCTAGAATTTTATATGCCCGTGCGAAACTCGTGTATAGTTATCTTCCTGTATCGCCAGCGTGCCATTTTTATCTGATGGAATATCGATAACTCCTCTATTTTTGCCTGAAGCATCTCGGTACACGAAATACGCATCATTGGGCGAAGTCTCCAAGACAAGGTGCTGACCATCGCTTTTAGTCAGGACAAGACTGGCGTAATTATTATTCCTATTTATATTTACACGCCCAGCACTAAATGGTTCTTGAGAATCTTTCTTGGCAAAACTATTCGTACAGGCATTTTGACTTATCACATCGGTTGTTGAGTTACCTGTCGTTTGAACAACTTTATTTTTATCAAACTTCTTATTTAATGCGGTGTTAATTTCTTGTTTAGTATACGAATCAAGCACAATCCGCATCCAGGCACCAACGTTAATTCCACCCGTCGAATCAGGTGTTGAATTTGGCGATACCGGTTTGGGCAGTTGACCATCCCATCGGTAGTAACCGCCGTCTTTCTCATAATGTAATGCCTGGTAACGAGCAGTTATCTCAAATCCTTTTTCAAATGAATCGACTAATACATAACCAAGCGCGCCTGTTGCACTTGGATCAAGTAAAGTCGGTTTGCCATTCGCATCCAAACCCATTTGTTTATTTTTACGGATTGCGATATCAGGGAATGGCGGCATATCAATATCATTAACCCGTAAAGATCGAATGTCCTTATCTTTTATGGCTGATTTCATTAACCCAAAGTTAACCGCATCGTTATCACTCTTTGGTTGGCTGATGTTTGAAACCCGATAATTTTTAGCATCAAAATAGTTTGATAACATGCTTGGTCGTTTTAAAAACAGTGATAAATTACCTAATACCCGTTGAATCAACATAGTAAGATAATCAAAGGCATTTTCATGGATTTCAGCATAGAAGCGCCCTTGATTGCGAAATGACACATTTTGCTTTGCGGGTAAATCTCTTGCTATCAATAGCTTATTGCCGTTTACCAAGGCTGACTTTAAGATGACTCTGCCACCTTTGTTACTATTAACACCTGTTACCGTATAATCAGTATTTAATGTCAGCTTCCTTTCATTATCACCATTGCCATCAGTAACAGTGATAACCAAGTGCTCATCATTAAATACCCTAAACGTATAATCAAACTCAGTAGTCACACCGTTTCCAATATACACGAGTTTCGCACAAAACTAATTTGGGTACGCTAATAAAACAGGGATTTGCTCAGTAATAGCACTTTTGATTACGTCCCAATTTTGTTGATAAAGGGTTATTTTTTCAGATATACGACGTTTATGTTGTTCAAACCACGCAGAAATAGCGAGAAAAATATGATTTCTTTGCGCTCGGCTCGTGCGAGCCTGACAGCGTTCAATACCACAGTTTTGTTTAACTTCTCGATGATAAACTTCAACAGGCCAACGGGCATCCATGATAGATTTGAGGTATTGACGGGTGGGATTCTCTTTGTTTGTTACTATGTAATCAATACGGCCGTTTTTGGCTGTAAATTTGAAAACGGTTACCCAACCATATCCTCGCAAGTGTATTGACGTTCCTTCTTCTGAGATGTCTAACTTGTTCAGTTGTTTGTTATGGTTAACAATCCTATTTTTCCTCAGCGTGGTTACCCAGATCCAACCATGAGAGCGAATTGATTTCAGGTTATCCAGGCTAGAATACCAAGCATCCATCACTACGGCTTCTGGCATGATCCCTCTTTTTTTAGCAAGAGTGAGCATTTCGGAAAAGTGCGTGTTTTTTGTTTTTCCATCAGAATCTTTATCATAAATACGATAATTGAATTGATAATGGACCATCTCTATTTTTTTACTACGTGTTTTGGCAATCAATGTATCATCGGCAATTAGTACGCAAGGGCTTTTTTTGTCTATAGAAGGTTCAACTAATCGCCATAGGTCTTTAGGTCTAGAACATCTACTTTTTAGCCATCGGCTAACAGTGTCATGAGATAAAGGCGATGGGCTTACTTCTGATAACGCTAAACCAGAGTATCTTAAACTGCTTACTTGTAAGAATGTTTTATAGATATCTTTAATACATAGATAACCCGACAAAATATGAACACCCTGATTTTTTCTTGTTTTTAAATTTATACTTCTTTTTTGGAGATTGCGAAACTCGTGTATATTGATTTGCGCTTACTTCAGTTACTACAGTCATTGGTTATCTCTCCCTATCGCTTATAAATATAATAGCGCAAATAAACCTTATAAGATAGATTGTTTATTTTTAGTAATGGGATCTCCTATTTACATCTTTATTATGTAATTTCATTCCATTAACATAGGTTATAATTATGAAAAATATTATTAATTTCCCCGCTCCCGAAAACTATGCAGAAATAGTTAATACTGACAGTGGGGTTAAGGCGTTAACCACAAAATCTAATATTGAGGAGTTACTACGTAAATTGGAGTATAAAGGTTATGATGTCAGTGCTTCTCTTATTGAACTGACGACTATGTGTAACTACATTAACCAAAATATGAAAAGTAAAGCAACGATAAAAACTCATGTGGAATATATCCTTAATGAGTTAAACAAATAGTCTTTTATTAATAATTAAAGCCCCAATTTAGGTGCTTTTTTATGCATCAAGCTCGAAATAGGAAAAGTAAGCATAAACTGATAACTATAGTTTACACTTTGAAGTTTTGATATATACTGAGCAGTTGAATGGAGACTATTCAATGAGTATTGACATCAAAACAACGAATATCTTTGACGACTGGATTAATAACTTAAAAGATTTACGCGCAAAAACTAAAATTCAAATAAGAATTAAGCGGTTGCAATTTAGGAACTTTGGCGATGTGAAACCTATAGGTGAAGGACTTTCTGAACTGAGGATAAATGAAGGAAAGGGATATCGAGTGTATTTAAAAAATCAAAATAATGTAATTGTGATTCTATTGTGTGGTGGAGATAAGAATACTCAACAGAAAGATATCCAAAAAGCCAAGTTAATCGCAAAAGCAATAGAGGATATAACTAAATGAAAATTGAATTAAAAAATTATGATATTGCTGAACATCTAAATAGCGAAAAAGAAATACAAATGTATTTAAATGAAATATTAAAAGAAGACGATCCCGCCCTAGTTCTTTCTGCATTAGGTGATATTGCAAGAGCAAAAAATATGACACAACTGGCAAAAGAAGTAGGTATGACTCGAGAAGGTTTATACAAAGCCCTTTCAGGAAAAGGAAATCCAACATTCTCAACGACTTTGAAAATTATAAAAGCTCTAGGTCTACAAATAGAACTGCACACAGCATAACTTAATTTGAGCCTGTACATAAATTTGTGTAATTGCCTGATTTTGATATGTTCAATCCAGCATCAAATGAAGGTTAATTTATGGACGAAAAACAATTGCAGGCTCTGGCTAATGAATTGGCCAAAAATCTCAAAACCCCTGACGATCTCAGCCAGTTCGATCGTCTGCTGAAGAAAATCAGCGTTGAGGCGGCTCTCAACGCCGAAATGTCCCACCATCTGGGCTACGATAAAAATCAGCCCAAACCGGGTGCCAACTCCCGCAACGGCTATTCCACAAAGACCGTTACCACCGGCGATGGTCCTCTGGAACTACGCACTCCGCGCGATCGTGACGGTTCTTTCGAACCGCAACTGGTGAAGAAAAACCAGACCCGGATCACCGGGATGGATAACCAGATTTTATCGTTGTACGCCAAAGGGATGACCACCCGCGAGATAGCGGCTGCGTTCAAAGAACTGTATGACGCGGATGTCTCACCGGCGCTGGCCTCGAAGGTCACCGATTCCGTGATGGAGCAGGTTACCGAATGGCAAAATCGCCCACTGGATGCAGTCTATCCTATTGTTTATCTTGACTGTATCGTCCTGAAGGTCCGGCAGGACAGTCGCGTCATCAATAAATCCGTGTTTCTGGCCCTGGGTATCAACATCGAAGGTCAGAAAGAACTGTTGGGTATGTGGCTGACCGAAAACGAGGGCGCGAAGTTCTGGCTCAGTGTGCTGACAGAACTAAAAAACCGTGGTCTGAACGATATCCTCATCGCCTGTGTCGACGGTCTGAAAGGCTTTCCGGACGCCATCAACACCGTGTATCCGGAAGCCCGCATTCAGCTGTGCATCGTGCATATGGTGCGTAACAGCCTGCGGTTCGTCTCCTGGAAGGACTACAAAGCCGTCACACGCGACCTGAAAGCCATCTATCAGGCTTCCACGGAAGAAGCAGGCCAGCAGGCGCTGGAAGTGTTCGCCAGCGCATGGGACAGCCGCTACCCGCAGATAAGCCGGAGCTGGCAGACAAACTGGGCCAACCTGGCGACGTTCTTCGCTTACCCGGCAGACATCCGCAAGGTGATCTACACAACGAATGCCATAGAGTCGCTGAACAGCGTGATCCGGCATGCCATCAAAAAGCGTAAGGGTGTTCCCGACGGATGACGCAGTGAAAAAGGTGGTGTGGCTGGCAATCCAGGCGGCGTCACAGAAATGGACAATGCCGCTGAGGGACTGGCGTATGACGATGAGCCGCTTTATTATCGAGTTCGGTGACCGCCTGGACGGTCACTACTGAGAAAAGGCATTTACACAGAATCGTGTACAGGGTCCTTAATTTTTCTATGTTTTATCTCCTTCCAAAAACATAAACAAATTGGTATATTTACTTTTTCCCAATGATGCGCCATAGTGAATATGCACTAGCTAATCTGGTGTCGGTATTAGAACCCCGCTAGCTACTCACAGCGCATGACACGCGTTAGCGTGTTTTTTGTTGCACAACCTTCGCACATCATAATCAATGGTGGGCTGGATGGGGCAGCCGCAAGGCTGGCCGTTTCTGTGAGTCCGGTCGTTCTAACCCTGTTCAGTTCACCACCAATATGAGATTAGAACCTCTGGGTGGTGATTAACAAATATCTCACAGGAGTAGTCAAATGGCTAATCTTAATATATCTACATCTAATCTCCCTTCTATCATTCATAACAATGTACCAGTTATCACAACAGAACTTTTAGCTGATTTATACGGTACAGCTATTACTAATATAAAAACAAATTATTCACGTAATATAAATAGATTTATATGTTACAAACATTACTTTAAAGTTACGGGTATCGAACTTAAAAAATTGCAAGTTACTTTAAGTAACTTACAAATATCTAATAAAACTAGGAGTTTAATGTTATGGACTGAACGAGGAGCCGCTCGCCATGCAAAAATGTTAGATACTGATCGTGCTTGGGATGTGTTCGAAATTTTAGAAGACACTTATTTTACTAAGTCACGAGTTTCGCACCAATAAAAAAACGCGCTATTTTTAAGTTTAATTCAGCATGATATATAAATAGACAAAACCTTATAAATTAAATACAAATTATTGTAATTTAATAAAATTTATGTGTTTTAGTAACTTACAGATTAACCATTGCTTTTAAGCCATTTCTAGAACTTTATATGCCTGTGCGAAACTCGTGTAAGTATAAATTCAATAACAACCTCACCAATACTCTAGCAAGTAATTCAACGACAGAAGATCTTATTGCATTAGTGGATAAATTACAGAAAGTCATCCATGAAGGTGATTTTATTCCTGCTGGTCAGGCCATTCATGAATATAATCTACCTAAAACAGGTAAAACTCTCTCTAATATCATCAATGACTTTATCAACTATCCTAAGAAAGATACGCTCCATATCCTCTTAGCCTGGCTAAAAAAAGATGGACATAACCTTGAAGAAGCAGAACGGGTGTTAATGCATGTTCGTGATTATGTACTCAAGATGACTAAAGCTGTTAACACTATTCAAACACATGCACAGTACATTGATTCAACTGTAAATAAGTTGCTGTAACTGTAATTAAGCCCCGAACTATCGGGGCTTTTTTTAGATTAGAACTATAAAAACTTAAGCGAATTACTTAATTTCTCTAAAAGAATAGCGGATTTTCCACTTAATTTATTTTCATAAAAATTAGCTGAAAATTTTACTATTCTATTTTTATGCATTGTTATTAAAGTTGTTTCTCTTGTAAGCATATCTCTAGACATTTTAATTATAGCTGAATAACGAATAGCCTTTAGTCCACCTATATGATCATCACCAACCGCAATTATATCTAAGTCATAATTTTCGGATGGCATAGCACCTTCCAGTAACATGTTTGCAAATTGCTTTTTCTTTTCAGGGGTATCAAATGCTTCTACAAACTGCTTATCATTATGAAATGGCGTATTATTACCAGCTTCATTGCCATAAGAAATTTGCACCTGAACTAAATCAGAGCAATCAGAGCAAACAAAAACCTCTCCTACAGGAGTACTTTTAACCACCCAACCATTACTATCAATAGTATAAAAGTTATTTTTAGTATATCCATGACAAACACTAGAAATTAACAAAACAAAAAAATCATATATCGCACATTTAATCCTTTTAATTTCTAGGGCCTGTCATCAAATGTCGGGATAAACGTGTATGATATGCCCCATATATGATTATCCACTTCGGCCAAAGAGAAAGAGATGACGCGTCGCTATGCACTTCGAGATGATCAATGGGCTCGGATTGAGACATTCCTTCCTGGACGGAAAGGCCATGTGGGCATGACCGCACGTAACAACCGGTTGTTCGTAGAGGCGGTGATCTACCGTTATCGAACAGGTATTCCTTGGAGAGACCTGCCCGAACGTTTTGGCGACTTTCGTATTGTGCACTTACGTCACTCACGCTGGAGCAAGACTGGCGTATGGGAGCGCATTTTCAACGCCCTGGCGCAGGATGCTGACAACGAGTATGCGATGATTGACTCGACTATAGTGCGGGCCCATCAGCATAGCGCTGGAGCAAAAGGGGGGATACAGACAAACAAGCTATCGGGCGTAGTCGCGGTGGGTTAAGCACCAAAATTCATGTCACAGTCGATGCTCTCGGTAACCCTACAGGCTTTCATCTTACGCCGGGCCAGGCCCACGACCTAGAAGGTGCCGATGTGTTGCTTGAGGATACACAAGGCCAAACGATTATTGCCGATAAAGGCTACGATGCTCAAGAGCGCCTTGTCCAGCCATTGAAAGACAAAGGCAAGGCGGTAGTGATCCCATCTCGCTCGAACCGAAAACAACACCGCACGTATGACAAACACCTCTACAAAGCTCGCCATTTAGTCGAAAACTTCTTTGCTCGACTGAAGCAGTATCGCGCTATTGCTACCCGTTACGATAAAACCGCCATCAACTTTCTTGGCGCTATCCATCTGGCCGCTGCCGTCGTCTGGCTTATTTGATGACAGGCCCTAGAAAACTTTTCAGTTATAGCGCTTAATGTGCCAAAGAAAAAAACAAAAACCAAAGGCCAGAAGAATAAAAGAATAGCTTGCCAGTATCCCCATCCTTCAACTGCCTCCATAACCCCAATTATTGTACCGAGTATAGGTAACCATCCAATAATGAGGGCAAGGATGATAGATATAACTATATTCCAGCCAAGCCAGTCATGAAAACCCGCTATAGCAGCTGCTATCTGGATGACATTTAATATCCAATAAATAGGAACAAACAATGCTTTCATTTATTACCTCGGTATTTTATCCTGTGGTTTCCACCAGTAAGTCTGATTAAACTCCTTTTTAGCCCTTTTTTCCATTCTACGCAAATAGCCAGGTGAAAAGAGTTCTTGAGCCCGATTAAAAATAAGATGGTCTGTAGCCGCTTTTGTATACCATAAATTAGCAAATGGCGTTAATCCTTTGATCATTTTTACAATATCGCCACCGGTTTGTACTGGCTTACCCTCAACTGCATTTAAAGGAACACCTTGTACAAGACGAATAAAATCATCAATAATACCGGCAACGGGGCCTGCTAACGATTGAATCGCCCCCTGACCATATCGGGTGTGATCGGAAAACAAAAAATCACCATAGAGGCCTAAACCACCGCCTTTTAACATTGCATTTAACCAAAACTTATACCCGTCTTCATTAAACATCTCTCTTGGATTTTTGCCTGACGCAACATCATTAATTTGCATCGATAAAGCGCCTAAAAATGTGGTACTGGCTAAATAAGCGGCTCTGCCACCCGCTGATGGTAGACTCATCGCCCTAGTCCAATGACGAGCCACCATCGCAATGGGGAAAGATTTAAATAAAAATAAACTACGCGTTAATTCACCCAGTACAGAACCTCTTTGCAATGTTGCGTAGGTTTTCATAGTATCTCTTGCACCAGGGGTAACGACCGCCATATCCACTTCTTCTGTCACAATACCTAACAATTTTCTGGCCGCTTCAAATTTAACCCGTTCTGGATTGCCAGAAGCGGTTAATTTTTCATTGGGGATATGCATGACGCTCTCAGAAGTTAACATCGTATTATTACCATTGCCCCAATCTTCCTGCTCGGCTAATTTCCATATTGACCAGTCACGCTCATTAATTCCTTTACTTTTCAAAATGGCAAAATCATCACGGCTAACCTTGGCTATATTGGTGTGCCTTTTTACCAGACTACCAATACTGCCCATCATGGTGACACCATAAGCGCGTTTATTCGCATCCGTCCAGGCACTTAAGCCACTGGCTCGCATAACTGCATTAGCTAACCAACGGGAAGATGACGGTCCCATGTTATCAGTTGCCCAACAATTAACGCTGCCCAATAAAGTTTCCATCGCTAACCCCGCCCGACGCGCTAAGCGTAGTTCTTCTTTATTCGCCGGATTAAAGGCTGCTAATTGATTTTTTAATAATTGAGCTGCTGGCAGATTATTAACCTTAGCTGTTAGGTACATGGTGCCAACGTCGGTAAAAGAAGTCAGAAAGGCAGAGCCCAGCCGACTAGCAACCAGGATATTACGTAAATCTTGCGAGAATTTAGCGATCCTAACATTGGCAACCGGTAATGTTTTTCCGGCCACAAAGTTATATAAATTTTCCGTATTTCGCATCAACCTATCTATTTTTCTTGATTTAGAAGGGTTTTTTATCGCTTCATTACTAGACAGTTCATTTAACAAACTTTTAAAAACGTGATCAGGATTAGGGCCATAGGTTTCTACTAAGGCGATATCTTTACTAAGCCCGTTTAGATGCCCTACCATGATATCCCAAAGCGCTTTTCCACCATAAAGTTTTTGGTAGTCTAAATAAGCCTCAGCATCTTTAAAATGGATCTGGCGAGCAGCATTACCCCTATTGGCTCGCATCCCTTTGCCAACTATTGGCCGATCACCAATCTTGTTTAATCCACCCGTCGCAATCGTTTCATATGCATGACGAAGAAATTCAGCTAACTCCATATCGTTCATCAATTCACCGTTTTCCTTAACGTCACGAGTTTCGCACAAAACTAATTTGGGTACGCTAATAAAACACGGATTTGCTCAGTAATAGCACTTTTGATTACGTCCCAATTTTGTTGATAAAGGGTTATTTTTTCAGATATACGACGTTTATGTTGTTCAAACCACGCAGAAATAGCGAGAAAAATATGATTTCTTTGCGCTCGGCTCGTGCGAGCCTGACAGCGTTCAATACCACAGTTTTGTTTAACTTCTCGATGATAAACTTCAACAGACCAACGGGCATCCATGATAGATTTGACGTATTGACGAGTGGGATTCTCTTTGTTTGTTACTATGTAATCAATACGGCCGTTTTTGGCTGTAAATTTGAAAACGGTTACCCAACCATATCCTCGCAAGTGTATTGACGTTCCTTCTTCTGAGATGTCTAACTTGTTCAGTTGTTTGTTATGGTTAACAATCCTATTTTTCCTCAGCGTGGTTACCCAGATCCAACCATGAGAGCGAATTGATTTCAGGTTATCCAGGCTAGAATACCAAGCATCCATCACTACGGCTTCTGGCATGATCCCTCTTTTTTTAGCAAGAGTGAGCATTTCGGAAAAGTGCGTGTTTTTTGTTTTTCCATCAGAATCTTTATCATAAATAAGATAATTGATAGGAATTGATTCAACCTTCGTCAGATCATGCCAAAGCAAATTAACTAAACCTATGCCAGCAATAACATCATGTTCATTACCTGAATATTGATAATGGACCATCACTATTTTTTTACTACGTGTTTTGGCAATCAATGTATCATCGGCAATTAGTACGCAAGGGCTTTTTTTGTCTATAGAAGGTTCAACTAATCGCCATAGGTCTTTAGGTCTAAAACATCTACTTTTTAGCCATCGGCTAACAGTGTCATGAGATAAAGGCGATGGGCTTACTTCTGATAACGCTAAACCAGAGTATCTTAAACTGCTTACTTGTAAGAATGTTTTATAGATATCTTTAATACATGGATAACCCGACAAAATATGAACACCCTGATTTTTTCTTGTTTTTAAATTTATACTTCTTTTTTGGAGATTGCGAAACTCGTGAACGTATTTATTGCGATCTAATTTACCAATAACATCTGACGTCCATTTTTCTGCTGTCACTTTGGCTACTCTATCCCTGGCATGCCCTTGTGGTAAGCCCCATCCTTCCAGATAACCAATATTACCACCCGCATCATTAAAGTGATTTCTCAACATATTTGTGACATTATTCCATGCTTCTGCTCCTTTTTTTGCTTTAATATTTTTTGTCTCTTGTCCCATAATTTCATAAATAAGCTCTTTAACTGCTTGCTCATTTTCAAGTAAATTGAAAAACCGCCCATCAACGGCTTCAAATGCTTCTTGCAATTGACTTAATGCATAATTAAAGGTTGCTTTGGCTCTGGTTTCCACTGATACAAAATTGCTTTTTCCATCGGCACTAAAAGCGATTGTTCGATTTAATGCTTCAAGTTTGCTGCCAGCAAAGCTATTGATATGGCTATCCAATCGCTGTCTGGCTAAAATCGTTAATGCCACACGTCTTTTTTTAAGATTAGCCTCATGTTGCAATTCTTCCGCCGCCAATTGCCCTGCACGTTGTAATCGTTCTGATTCGCTTAACAGCCGCCAGGAGGCCGGATCATTTCTGGCCAGATTCCGCATACTTTTAATAATCCGCTGCTCAATATTATTGATTTCAGCGGTGCTTAATGGACGTTTAGCGGCATTTTGCACGGCCTGAATACATTCAGCTCGCATAATTATTTATCTCCCAAGAAAACAGCGAATCGCAACGTCAAATAAACTGGCATCATGTTTAGCATTATCAACCTGACGATTAACTTCATTATATCACGAGTTTCGCACCAATAAAAAAACGCTCTATTTTTAAGTTTAATTCAGCATAATATATAAATAGAAAAAATCTCATAAATTAAAAATAACTTATTGTAATTTAAGTAAATTTATACGTCTTAGCAAGTTACAGATTAATTATTGTTCTGAAGCCATTTCTAGAATTTTATATGCCCGTGCGAAACTCGTGTATATAAATCTGTTGCTTTTACTCTTGATGTATTGCCAGAGTCATCCATAAAGTCTATTTCTAACTGAGGGTACTCTTTTATTGCTAATTCAGCGCCTTGATAATCAGCCTCAAAATTAGTCGCAACTTTATTACCCGTAACCAATTCTTCTGTTTTACCCATCACGAGTTTCGCAATCTCCAAAAAAGAAGTATAAATTTAAAAACAAGAAAAAATCAGGGTGTTCATATTTTGTCGGGTTATCCATGTATTAAAGATATCTATAAAACATTCTTACAAGTAAGCAGTTTAAGATACTCTGGTTTAGCGTTATCAGAAGTAAGCCCATCGCCTTTATTGTCAACGATCACCGAAAACTGATCCACTTTTTAGCTAAATCCGATCAATCAAAATTGATCCACTTTTACTCAGTCATTGCTCCTGAGCGCCGCTTATCTTTCAATCGATAGCTTTCACCGCTTAATTGCAGTACATGCGAATGATGAAGTAAACGATCAAGCATAGCGGCAGTTAATGTTGCGTCATCAGCAAAAGCATTTGGCCATTGCCCAAATGATAAGTTACTCGTCAATATGACACTGCCATGCTCATAACGCTTGGCAATCACATTGAAAAACAGGTTTGCTTCTTCTCGCCCAAACGGCAGGTATCCAATCTCATCGATAATCAACAATTTCGGGGCCATCACCGAACGTGATAGATATTGTTTGAGCTTATTTTGTCGTTTGGCAGTTGAGAGTTGCAACATCAGTTCAGCTGCCGTGGTAAAGCGGGTTTTCTTCTTGGCCTGTACTGCTTTTAATCCTAACCCAATAGCTAAATGCGTTTTGCCTACACCGCTTGGGCCAAGCAACACGACATTTTCATTACGTTCAATAAACGTTAATGCGCTTAATTCCTGTATGTGTTGTTTGGGGATCCCCGTTGCAAACTTAAAATCGAACGTATTAAGTTCTTTATGTGCTGGGAATCCTGCCATCCGACTCAAAAGATTACGGGTTCGTTCATCTCGTTGTTGTTGCTCACATTTTAATAGGGACAGTAAAAACTCTCCGTAGCTTTTGTCTTGGGCAATGCATTGTTCGGCAAGTGATGACCAATGAGTCGGAATAGAATTTAATTTCAATGACTCACACAGGTGTTCAATTTGTTCATGCAATAACATGTTCACCTCCCAGCAATGCTTCGTATACGCTGATTGAGTGTTGCAAACTGACAGATTCAAGGGGCGGTACGATACGGATATTAAGCGTATCAGTCTGCGGGATAGATTGGCAAACCCTTGCTGGTAAGGGTAGAAGATACTTAACTTCCTTAGCTAGTCTATCTGCTGGCTTCTCTAACGTTGTTCCATGAATCCGCTGATGGGCAACGCGTTGTAACCAGGGCCCCACTCTTGCATTAGCTATCTCAATATCCAGTTCAAGATTATGAGCACGAAGGTCGGTATTTAATGGTACGATAAAGCTGTTTTTTAAATAGTGGTTAAAGCGCTCTACTTTCCCTTTAGTTTTTGCCCTGTAGGGCTTGCAAGCACACAATTTAAACCCGTAATCTTTCGACATTTGAAGCATTTCGACATGTAATTTATGTTCACCTTCTGCATAAGCATCCCGTTCGATGATGAGGGATTTTGCGTTATCACACAATATTTCCTGTGGTACACCACCAAAATAGTCGAAAGCTTCTCGTAAACCTTGTTGCCAGGATTCTGCTCGTTCATTATCAAAGAACTTTACATAACTCGCACGCGAATAGCCTAGCGTTGCACCAAACGCTTTTAGTGATTTTTTACCTCGCCGGATGCTGGTGAAGTCGATTTGCATTTGTTGACCTGGCTGTGTTTCAAAACGGACGACAGCTTCGGGAACAATGCTTGGTTTAAATTGACAAACAAATCGGCGTAATTGAGCAATACCGCCTTGATAGCCGCTTTCAACTACTTCATCAAATAAGACTGTTGCAGGGATCCAATCAGGTTTAGCCAGTTCAATTCGATGAAGCAAATAAGGTTTAAAGGGTGCTAATTTAGTCGGTTGTTGACTTCTTTTAGCATAAGTTGGCATTGTCTGTTGTTGTAAATGATGTTTTACGGTGTTACGGGATATGCCCAATTCACGGGCAATTTTTCGAAGGCTTTGTCCTTGTGCAAAGCGAACATGAATATCCACAAATATCTCCTTGGTTAACATAAATTATCCGTACAAAAATGTGCGAATAATACCAAGCGGATCAGTTTTAGATGATCGTTAGTGGATCAGTTTTGCATGATCGGTGACATTTATCTCATGACACTGTTAGCCGATGGCTAAAAAGTAGATGTTTTAGACCTAAAGACCTATGGCGATTAGTTGAACCTTCTATAGACAAAAAAAGCCCTTGCGTACTAATTGCCGATGATACATTGATTGCCAAAACACGTAGTAAAAAAATAGTGATGGTCCATTATCAATATTCAGGTAATGAACATGATGTTATTGCTGGCATAGGTTTAGTTAATTTGCTTTGGCATGATCTGACGAAGGTTGAATCAATTCCTATCAATTATCGTATTTAACCTGAGTTCGGGATAAGCATTATCAATTATACTTGAAGATACGTACCTGCAACAGGTATCTTTGGTTTAGATGGCATTAAACAATATGCAACCAGTCCGCCTAATAAATTCACTACAAAGTTAGCCGGAGAGCGATGTCGCGTATGCTCTATTTGACAAAGATTTTTTAACTCATCAAATACCGTTTCAATGACAGAACGATGACGCAAGATGGCTTTGTCGAAACAAGTCTGTTTAATAGGCTTCATTTTCTTCTTGATATTCGTTATAAGGCTAATTCCCATCGTTTTGAGTTGCTGTTTCAGTGAAGCCGATAAATACCCTTTATCTGCGTACAAACAACCAGAAAGATCCTTTGTCAGCTCAGGCAATGGTTTCCGATCATCGGTGTTTCCTGGTGTGAGTCGAAAACTGAGTATTTCCCCCAAATGATTGATAATTACATGAAGCTTGAAACCAAAGAACCAACCTGTTGAATTTTTTCCCCGTTCAGCTATCCCATTGAAGACTTTATGTCTGCGGATCCGTAAGTTATCACACACCGCTATCGGAGTAGAATCGGCAACCGATAGCCCCGTGCATTTTCCCTTAATTGACTCAAACAGTGCCGTTAACGCTAAGGCACTACGCGGAAGTAACTCTACACAGCGTGAATAGGATGGCAAGTTAGGAAATTCCTTCCGGAGATATAAGCGGACATAATAGAGATAAAATACCTTGAATTGCCTGAATCGGAGTTGATGAAACAACACAACCAGTGTCATCATTTCCGCCAACGAAAGCTGAGTAGACCGTCTACGACGCTTAGTACCGTTAGTCAGCAAATATTCATGCATTTTTGGCTCGAAGTCTTTGCAAAAATCATCCATCAGGCAATAAAGTTCAGTAAGATTTTCCATAATTGTTTAACAATGCTCTACTCTTTAACCAGACTGTTAGAGTATTTTAACAAAACAGGCTCATTCAACTATTTGAATATCAAGACTTTCTCTTTATTTCTTATCCCGAACTCAGGTTATTTATGATAAAGATTATGATGGAAAAACAAAAAACACGCACTTTTCCGAAATGCTCACTCTTGCTAAAAAAAGAGGGATCATGCCAGAAGCCGTAGTGATGGATGCTTGGTATTCTAGCCTGGATAACCTGAAATCAATTCGCTCTCATGGTTGGATCTGGGTAACCACGCTGAGGAAAAATAGGATTGTTAACCATAACAAACAACTGAACAAGTTAAACATCTCAGAAGAAGGAACGTCAATACACTTGCGAGGATATGGTTGGGTAACCGTTTTCAAATTTACAGCCAAAAACGGCCGTATTGATTACATAGTAACAAACAAAGAGAATCCCACCCGTCAATACCTCAAATCTATCATGGATGCCCGTTGGTCTGTTGAAGTTTATCATCGAGAGGTTAAACAAAACTGTGGTATTGAACGCTGTCAGGCTCGCACGAGCCGAGCGCAAAGAAATCATATTTTTCTCGCTATTTCTGCGTGGTTTGAACAACATAAACGTCGTATATCTGAAAAAATAACCCTTTATCAACAAAATTGGGACGTAATCAAAAGTGCTATTACTGAGCAAATCCGTGTTTTATTAGCGTACCCAAATTAGTTTTGTACGAAACTCGTGCCCATTTCATCATTTGCTATCTGCACTTTATCTCTGGGTTTAGGCGTTGAAATATAAGAAAGGATTTTCTCATCAAAAGCATTATCAAACGCACTATCAGAAACCCGAAACGTCTCTGTTTGATTAGCATGAATCGCCACATCTTCTTTAATACCCAGAACGTCCCTCACAGCGGAATTGATGAAGGTTCTGTTGATCGGTTTAGATAAAAATTCTGCCCCATCTAACAGGCTACCCACATCAACAGAACGACCTTGTGATAAATCATTCATTGCTTTTCCCATTGCCGCAACATGCGCATTCAGTGACATTGCGTTAATAGGAACACCTATTGTTGTATCACGTTCAATATGTACTTGTTGATTAGCCGTTAATGCAGAATCAACATCAATGGTTTCAAAATCAGGGGACTTAATATTTTCTCCACGACTATTGATAAACCGCCCCATACCCCCAAACGCCGCACCCAGCACGGCATCAATGGCAATAGCCTGTTTATCCAGAATGTCATACTGGGAAGCCATCTCATCATACCCCCCTTCTTTTAGCATTTTGGCAGCAAAGCTCCGTTGAGCTATACCCATTGCAATATTAGAACTGGACGCAAAAAGAATATCAGGGGTGGCTTTTGCGGCTGAGGCGGCGATATTTCCTAACATACCACCTTTTGATGAGAGTTGTGCCGCTACCGCTTCAGACAATACCCCACCGCCACGTAAGCCTAAAGACATCGGCAAAAACAGCCCACCTGCCGTAAAGATTGCATCACTCGTGGCTTTATCAATGGCCGTACTTTTATTGACACCCTCAGCTGTTAATTTTTCATATTCAGAAAACCCTTGTACTCCCCCAACGGCTAATGCAGCGGCGGTTGTACCGCCTGACATTGAGGCAACAACCGCCTGACTGCCAATATCAAAAAGACTAAATAATACCTGGCCTGCCGTCCCCGTTGTAACCGGATCGGGTGTTAAATTTCTTACTTGTTGTTCTGCCAGTTTGCGTTGTTCTTTAATAAACGCTTCAGAGGTATCATGAATACCAAATTGGTCATTCACAAATTGAGCAACGGGCGAAACAACAGCATCAACCAATCCCCAAAGCGCCTGATCGGGCTTGGCAACCAAAGCTGTATACAATCCTTTAACACTTAAAGAAAGAAACGCATCAAAAAAGCCAGGTTGATGATGGGTTGTGCTATGGATAGCATCATCTAATAGTTGATTATCAACCACCGGATCTAAACCAAAATAACTCATAATGGCACATCCCTTATTTTTTCTTGTGAAACATCAATAATAACAGGTTGACCGTTCTTGTCCCTTAAAGGCCCACTACCATGGATGATTAAATATTCACTCTCTCTAAGGTTTTTTAATTGAAAAACAGGAAGCGATGAATAACTATATTTTATATAATTTGTGCTTAAAGCAGGGGCAATTCCTTCATAATTTGCATCTATAGTCGCTGCAATTCTGTTCCATTCATTTTTTACTGCTTTATCAAATTCATCACTGCTCATTCCCCAGGGTAACATAATCTTCCCCATACCCTGGTAATCATAAATGCCACCGGTTGCGATATTAATAGCTTGTGTCCAGGCATCTTTGTCCAGTTCACCGTTAATATCACCCTTTTTTGACATTAACGCCGCATAGACATCTTTAGCGACTTCAAATGCTTTCTTGGCACCCCCTATATCATCGGCAAAAACCTCACCAACCTCATCTGAAAACGTTTCTCTTAACTCGGTATCTTTAGGAAAGATGAACTTTTCAACCCCTTTGTCTGCTTTTCTAACCGAACTCCCCTGCACAATTAACTGAGCGGCTTCTGTCGGTGTGACAGTAATATCACTATTGAATCGATTATGTTGTGTCGTTATTCTTGAGGGTTTATTCATGATAATACCGGCAACCGCAAGCGAGGTATCCGATGTACTAATTTGCTTTAATGCGGCTGTATAGCTGGTGTTGTCTTTAAGCCCCTGACGGATGGCATCCAGATATTCTATTTTCTGACTGGCCGGTGCCTTGTCTAATAGCTGAGATAAAATAGCTTGTTCCTGAGCGGAGAAGATGGTGAGCGGTGTCTGATAGTCCTTTGCTATCTCAGTAACATGCGCTGATCTTTGATTAAGTGAATCAGTAAGCGCTCGAATAGTAGAAAAATCTAGGGTGTTTACTTGTTCCCTATCAATACTAAACTGTATCGGATCGGTTTCTCTTATTTTATTAACTGTACGAATAGCTTGATCTAACAGATCGTAACGTTTCCAGTTATTAGCCGCATCATCATCACCGATTGTCTTTTTAGACGCCAATAAAGCTTTTTGCGCTTGCGGAGAAAGATATTGCACCGTTGCAATATCCGCAGCCAATGCTTGATTCTGTTGAAATTGTTCATACGCTTTAATACCGTCATGTTCACCATGCGCATATTTAAAGTCATTCAGTGAAGGCGGATTGCCATACCTTAATCCCCGTAACGCCATTGCATTGGCATCTTTGACTTTATCATCTAACGTATTCTTAAATTCCTGCCGCTGTTTATTTTGTACCGTTTCCCCTTGCTTACGTAGCTGGTATTGCTGAACAGGAGTCAATAATGACCACCAGGGATCACCGCTACCTTGTGCTTTACTTCTCTCAGGTAGGTATTGGGATTTATCAGGTTCAGGGAGTCGAGTTAATCCTAATGCCGCTTGTAAGCCGGTATTTATCTGTGCATCAGTTATGCTATGTTTGCCTTCATGATGCATGATAGCTGTTGCCAGCGATTTCAACGTCGCAATATTCGTGACATCAATCGGCACATTGGGATCGATGTTCATTCTGGTAGCAACATCCGCAATATAAGCCTCGGTGTTATTCCCGTCATTTTTAGGTGCCCAACGAGGAATAATCTTATTGACGGTAATAAACCCTTTATCTCGATACGTCAGTAAGTTTTTTCCTAATGCTCGGATACCATGCTCAGGCGTAGCAAATTGAATATATTCGCCATCATCCCCAATTTGCCCGTCCCAGGTATTATTCGAAATTCGTAAATTACCAGGATTATTATTACGGCCACCCCGATTATCAACGGGATTACCGGGCACCCGCATAGTGCCATCCACATCAGAAGGCTCACCAATACGATGTAAGGTTTGAATCGCATCATTTGCCATGGCGTTTTGCCCTGCTAGCCAGGCAACATTATTTTTAAATTGGGTAACGTTGGCAATGATTTCTTCTTCACTCTGTCCCCGAAAACGGCCAAAGGTCACAATATTATGCTCTCCCAGTGTCATATGACTCAGAAACGCTTTCGGGTCATGAAAACTCTCTGCTGCTTTCTTTTTTATGATTTCCATCGAACCCTGATACGTACTGGTTTCAAATGCCTGAATCTGGCCTATTTCAAAGCGATTAATCTGCGTGGCATATTGACGATTCAAGACATTGGCCTGTTTGTTAAAATCTTCTCTGGCCCCTTCCGGTAATGAAGCCATCAGTTCTTCTCTTTTGATTTTGAGATTTGCCATGACTTCATCTGACTGCCCCATGGCATTACGACCTTGTTTGCTATACAACCCTGTTTGGGGATGATTCAGTTGCTCGTCGGCATAGGTTTGCCATTGCAGTAACGCATCCTGTGACAAAGCCACATTAGCCCGTTGTTTAGCCTCAGCAAAAACCTGGGCGTATTGACCAACGGCCTCCCCAATCCCAGCACCAAAATCATTGGGGGTAGAACGAATCGTCAAACCATTATTGGGCACTGATGATGATTGGACTTGACGATCTTTATAAGTGGGGACAATTGGCATGATCCCTTCTCTACTGTTCTTTATTCACCCGCCGTGCGGTAAACACTATAGGCTTTTATCGGTGCCGTTAGTAAGGTGTTCATCGCCCCCATATTGCCTTGCCAGCGTGATAGTTTGGCATTAAGACGATCATTTCTAGCCTGCATTTGGTAACCATAAGCTTCACGTTGCGAGTTATTGACCAGGGTCAGCGCGTCCAGTTCGCCCATTGCAGCCGTATCACCAAATAAATCCAGTGACCCCGTTGAGCCCAAATCAACACCACTGGCCGCCATAGCTGCGGCTTGGGATCCCTCCAATTGCCGTGTTCGTGAAAGCTGCTTTTCTGCTTCGGCATTACCGCGATTAATCGCATCCGGTGCCATCTGCTCATTCAGTCTAGCGTTTTGATTAGCCACATCCGCATTAAATTGGCCAGACTGATATTGACTGTAAGCTTGCATACCGGATGAAACAAGCGTAGCGGCAGCTAACGCGGCGGGATGACACATGACGGTGCCCTCATAACAAAACGGTGAAAAGGATAGTTGAGAACCCCAACCGGTTTAGCGTCGTCAATTTTAAAACCAAGCCAATGTAACCAGGCTTTAGCGACATGATTACGTTCATCAACATAATTTATGAGTTCAGGATAAAGCGTTAACATCCCATTAAGAACAGGACGGCAGTGCCTTAAAAAGATTTTCTGATATTTTTCCAACCAATCCGAACCAACCAACCACGGCACCCCAATGCCATTTAAAATAGAGCCAGGGGAAACCCCAAAAATCGTGACAACCTGATTATCAATGATGCCAGCCCATGACTGTCTTGATTGGGCGAGGCCTTTTTCTAACACCTCACGCGGCGACATCATGGATATAGCATAAAATTCATCAATATCGGCTTGGCGAACATGCGGTAATAACCGCTCAATATGTTCTTTTGTCGCCTTAATAATCTGTACATCATGCTGTTTGGCCATATTCAGAACCTACCAACATCTAAACGCGGGATCACCGCCAAAATAGACAAGGGAAGCGGATCCGTTTGTCGTACATAAACCCGACCGTTTTTGCTCCAGGTAGCATCCAGATTGATTTCAACAATGCCTGTCGCATCCTCAACCGGATTATCATAAAATTCAAATTCTCGCTGGGCGTATTCATACAAGCGCGCTTTTTCAGTGCCGGCCCAGATACCCCGACTACTGTGAACAATCAGGCTGGCTGATTTCATTAATTTCTTTTTATCCAGTAAGGTCTCCTGGCCATTAATATGAATATCGAGCGTTTCCATTTCACTGATGTAAGGCAAACCCACATGCACAACCACCGCAGGATCATCTAACATGATTGCGCCATTTTTCACCACCTCTGGTGACAAAACATTCGCATCCGCTAAGATATTGACCGTTTTATCTTCTAAATGGGCTAAGCCCGAAAACACAAATCGCGCGAAACCCCATTGATGGGTGGGGTTGTTTTGCAATATCACCGGCACATCCCTATTCGGCGATACGCTGACCTGATTGCCATTGATAACCGTAATAATGCGACAGCGTAATACTTTGTCTTCATCGTCTTCAGAATAGGGAAGATGAATTTCATTATTGATATCACTTGCTTTAAATATCCTGTTACCGTCAGCGTAAAATTATTCTGATACGACCAATCCTTTGCAGTGGTCATTAGCGTCACAGACTTAGCGGTATCCCTATTACGCCCATCATAAGACAAGCCGGAATCAACAAAAAAAGCCTCTTCGGTCTTGCTAAACCATCGACTTGATAACCGTTCCACATAACGAACGGTACTGCCCTTTATTTTCCGACAAACAACAAAGTACACCGCATCTTCAGTGCCTTCACTAATGCTACAGGTTGATTCGAATTGCCCATCGGTATGTTGGGGTGCCCAGGCAAAGACCTGTTGCTCTCTCAAATAGGTCAATGTCAATAATTTTCCATCATCACGAATACACCAGGCAATGGAATAGGGAACAATTGAAAAAGCCCAGTCAATAATCTGGCGTTTTTGAAAGAGATGGTTGGCTAGAATAGTCAGATCGGTTCCCTGATAGCCATCCACATCAAATGAATAGGCTAAATCACGCACAGCGCTACCTTTCTCCTGAATATATAACGCAATATTCGCGACGGATATCGGCGGCACATTGCTACATCCATTCGCGCCTTGCGAAGAAAAGGAAAAACTACTCGGCGTTAACACTTTATTTTGATCGCCGGTAATTTGATATTCGCCCCCTGACGTTAATGCCATCAGTGAGCCCACATCAATTAAATGGCGAATTTCATTAACCTGACGACCGGCATAGGTGTAAATAATCCGATCATCATCTTGAATCGGATTATTGCGGCCAAAGTCTTTGTAATCCCCACTGCGACTAGCCCAGACAGTTTGCGGATAGGAATAAGAACTGGCAAAAAATAGCCGTTGCTGATAATACACCACGGTACTTGGATAACCATTAACCGCATTCCAGGCAAATCGGGCCCATTTATAACTGGCTTTATCTTTACCTACCGCATTGGAAGGAACATAAGATATCACCGTGCCGGTTGCCGTTTTACCATCACTGCCGACCGACTCAATTTTTACAATGCCAAAACCACTATGAAGATATTGCCATTGGATCCCCATTTCACCGCCCCAGCCATCCCAGGCCATACCTTCTGTATGCGAAGGTCTTAACGTGCCGCTTTTGCCTGCCGTATTAGCACGATAGTAATTATTGCCTGCTCGACGCTGATTTTCTTTGGCAGTCTTTTTATCCGTTTCCCAGACTGGAACTGCATCGACTGACGGTTGCTCCAAATAAAACGCCTTACCTACCTGCTCTTTGCCAAAAATAGCATGGGTCGAAGTCAGCGTAATTTTTCCCGTACTCGCACTGGCATAAACTTTTCTCCCTTTATCGGTATTAATCTCTTCAAAAGGGCCATTACGTGTTTCCACTGATACCAATTTCCAATCGTCATGATTATAGCGTTGCAATTCCATCGGTGGGTAATTGGCATGAACAATCGTCATGACATCGGATGATTGGGTAAACTTCAAATTAAATAAATCTGCTTCCACATAAGGGGTTGGTAGTTCAAATATCTTACCCTTATTGGGACCACTGGAATACAACACTTGACCACCCTCTTTAAAAACGCGCAGATATTTATCGCCAAATTCCAGCGCATAAGTTTGTACGATGCTAAACTGAAACGGGATAAGCCGGCATTTTTTATTGGCATATTTAGTCGTGGCAATAAAACGGGTACCTGGCCGATTTTCAATTCCCCCAAACTGACGAACCAGAAAGTTTTCACACTTTCGTAATGCTAACGTATATTTAGCAAGATCAACCCGCCCATATAGACTAGGGGCAATTTCACCGCCTGAAAAACTGGGTTGAATAAGACTCAATGGCATTAGGATAACCTCGCCGCTGTAAATTCATCGATATAATCCGTCGGTTCGGATGATTCACTTAATGAGTGAGCCGCCGCATTTTGAATCGCTAATTGGTACAACTGAAAAGATTCATTGCCAATACTGGCATTTGATGCCAATGAGCGTGCCAATTCTGCCGATAATCGCCAGGCTAATGCATCCACGAGTTTCGCACCAATAAAAAAGCGCTCTATTTTTAAGTTTAATTCAGCATAATATATAAATAGAAAAAATCTCATAAATTAAAAATAACTTATTGTAATTTAAGTAAATTTATACGTCTTAGCAAGTTACAGATTAATTATTGTTCTGAAGCCATTTCTAGAATTTTATATGCCCGTGCGAAACTCGTGGCATCAATAAAAATAGGATCAAACATATTAACGTCAGTGACTTTAGCCACATAACGCAACCAGGCTTTAGGTTGATCACAATAAAGTAATTTGCTGACCCCTGCTTCATCTGAACCAACCTCAAAATGAATCGCCTGATCGGGACGGCTATATTTTTCACCCAGCCTAATGATGGTAATCGCTTTCATGCAATCAGTTGGATAACGATAAGCGTACTGCCATTCAGGCGGCGGGTTTCCGGTATCCGCTAATGCCATCCTTTTTAACGCAAAGTTCCAGGGAAAATCAGTCAGTACCGTATCGCGGCAATGAGGATAATGTAATCAACATTGTTCGGCTTCTTTGCTTTTTTCACGAAAGCTATTAATAAAACGGCTATTTCCCATCCGACTTAACGCTAAATTGCAGATTTCAATTTCTGATGCCATCATTTTACCTCTAATAAAAAAGGCGCATAAGCACCCTTTCGTATAAGGCTACACCCCTAATTCTTTTCGTTTAGCGTCTATCTCGCTGCGCAATTTATCTGCCCCCGATTTAGGGTGTGGATTTTTGTTAAATAATTGCTGATATTCATCACGCAGTGAGGCGAGTTCTTGCTCAACCTCTTCACTTTTTTGCGTATCATCTTCAATTAGTTGCGCGTTATCTCCCTTTTTTTCAGGTGTTTTTTTCGACTGAGAAGGTATTTTACTCTTGACAAGTTCAAGGTTATTACCTGCCACGCCGTCATATTCAACCGTTTCACCAGGATACAGCAGCCGACCATTAATAAAGGATTTTTTCAATACGTTATAGTGTGACATCTCACCTCCAGCCTATTGACTGACGGCGTGATAAATGGGATGCGCATCAACCGTCAGATTAATTCCTGCGGTAAATTTACCTGCGGTTAATGGCCCCTCGGTCACCACATAACGAAGCCGTAAATATTTTAATGAACCCGATGGGACTTTATTCACTATTCGCTTGCCGGCTTTTAAATCCGCAACCGGAAGCGCCACCGATTCAAAAAGCGATTTTGCATCAGAGAAATCACTCTTCTTAGCGGTTTGTAAAATAAACTGCACGGTTGCATTACCCGCCGCGTTAGCTTGCTCAATCACCTGCACAAACAGTTCCAAGGGCTCACCAAGACCAATATCCCGAAAATCCCCACTTATGGGGGCTAAATTCAGCGTATTCGTTCCCTCTCCCGTTGTCGTCACCGCCTGCTCTAATGAAAACAAGGTCTCTTTATCTAAAATCATGGTATTACTCTCCTAGTTATTTAACCTGGCTTTCTGTTGTTAAAATAGAATCAACCCGACGGACAGGAATTTCATCAAATGAAACCACCTTTTTTCCTGCAATTTCCTGCATCGAAATATTGACGTTTTTGCTATTTTTAATTTGTCGACGCATCCAGCTACGTATTGACTGATTGCAATAAATAGCGGGACGACCGAGTGAAAGGTTAGGGATTTTTTCAATGGCCTGGATAAATAAATCCGGTAAATCAAGCGAACCGGCAGCTTCAGGATCTTTCTTTAGTTTAGTCATATCAATATTGGCAATTCGGACAACATAACGCCAGTCACGAACCGTTAACCCATTTTTCCATTGAAAATGTGTTCGATAACCTTCATATTTACCTTTATTAGCATCCTCAAGTGTCACCTGTCCCTTGCTTTGCTGTTTTAACAAGATAAAATCGACGATTAGTTAATTAAAACCGACGGCTGCGCGAAGTTCAGCAACTTTATCTGTTTTTTCCCATGGGAGTTGAGGACGGCCAAAATGTCCATACGCTGCTGTTTGACGGTAAATAGGCTGTAATAAATTGAGCATTTTGACTAGACCATAAGGACGTAAGTCAAAGATTTTATGCACTAAATGAACCAGCGTTTCATTGGCTATTTTTTCAGTACCGAAAGTTTCGATCATGATGGATGTCGGTTCAGCGATACCAATCGCATAAGAAATTTGAATTTCACAGCGATCAGCAACTCCCGCGGCAACAATATTCTTTGCTACGTAGCGCGCTGCATAGGCAGCAGAACGATCGACTTTAGACGGATCTTTGCCAGAAAAAGCCCCGCCACCATGGCGAGCCATGCCACCGTAAGTATCGACAATAATTTTACGGCCAGTTAAACCACAATCACCCATTGGACCGCCTATAACAAAACGACCTGTTGGATTAATAAAATAGTTAGTATTTTGCTGTAACCATTCTGTCGGTAATACTGGCTTAATAATTTCTTCCATTACCGCTTCTGATAAGGTGTCTTGGCTAATTTCTTCAGCATGCTGAGTAGATAAGACAATAGTATCAATGCCCACTATTTTATTATTTTCATATTGGAAAGTGATTTGGCTTTTAGCATCTGGACGTAACCAGGGCAAAGTACCATTTTTTCGCACTTCGGCTTGGCGTTCGACTAAGCGGTGAGCATAAGTAATTGGTGCTGGCATAAGAACATCGGTTTCGTTATTAGCGTACCCAAACATGATCCCTTGATCGCCTGCGCCTTGTTCTAAAGGATTTGCACGATCGACTCCTTGATTAATATCAGGAGATTGTTTGCCAATTGCACTGATAACAGCACAGGAATTGGCGTCAAAACCCATATCGGAGCTGGTATAGCCAATTTCGCGTATCGTGCGCCGCGTAATTTCTTCAATATCTACCCAGGCGCTGGTCGTAATTTCACCGCCAACCATTACCATACCTGTTTTTACATAGGTTTCACATGCAACGCGTGCTTTTGGATCCTGTTCAAGAATTGCATCAAGAACTGCGTCTGAAATTTGATCTGCAATTTTATCAGGATGACCTTCTGATACTGATTCAGAGGTGAAAAGATGTGTGGTCATAGATGTTTTATTACCTTAAAAATTCTGAGAAACTGAATTAGATGTATTACCATCCAGACGTCTATTCTAATGTTAATTTTGCGCTATTGCTAGCTGTTTTTTATCTTTGTTGATGGCAAAAATCTGATTTGCTAGATATAGATAAATATGTTCACGAGTTTCGCACAAAACTAATTTGGGTACGCTAATAAAACACGGATTTGCTCAGTAATAGCTCTTTTGATTACGTCCCAATTTTGTTGATAAAGGGTTATTTTTTCAGATATACGACGTTTATGTTGTTCAAACCACGCAGAAATAGCGAGAAAAATATGATTTCTTTGCGCTCGGCTCGTGCGAGCCTGACAGCGTTCAATACCACAGTTTTGTTTAACTTCTCGATGATAAACTTCAACAGACCAACGGGCATCCATGATAGATTTGAGGTATTGACGGGTGGGATTCTCTTTGTTTGTTACTATCACGAGTTTCGCACCAATAAAAAAACGCTCTATTTTTAAGTTTAATTCAGCATAATATATAAATAGAAAAAATCTCATAAATTAAAAATAACTTATTGTAATTTAAGTAAATTTATACGTCTTAGCAAGTTACAGATTAATTATTGTTCTGAAGCCATTTCTAGAATTTTATATGCCCGTGCGAAACTCGTGACTATGTAATCAATACGGCCGTTTTTGGCTGTAAATTTGAAAACGGTTACCCAACCATATCCTCGCAAGTGTATTGACGTTCCTTCTTCTGAGATGTCTAACTTGTTCAGTTGTTTGTTATGGTTAACAATCCTATTTTTCCTCAGCGTGGTTACCCAGATCCAACCATGAGAGCGAATTAATTTCAGGTTATCCAGGCTAGAATACCAAGCATCCATCACTACGGCTTCTGGCATGATCCCTCTTTTTTTAACAAGAGTGAGCATTTCGGAAAAGTGCGTGTTTTTTGTTTTTCCATCAGAATCTTTATCATAAATAAGATAATTGATAGGAATTGATTCAACCTTCGTCAGATCATGCCAAAGCAAATTAACTAAACCTATGCTAGCAATAACATCATGTTCATTACCTGAATATTGATAATGGACCATCTCTATTTTTTTACTACGTGTTTTGGCAATCAATGTATCATCGGCAATTAGTACGCAAGGGCTTTTTTTGTCTATAGAAGGTTCAACTAATCGCCATAGGTCTTTAGGTCTAAAACATCTACTTTTTAGCCATCGGCTAACAGTGTCATGAGATAAAGGCGATGGGCTTACTTCTGATAACGCTAAACCAGAGTATCTTAAACTGCTTACTTGTAAGAATGTTTTATAGATATCTTTAATACATGGATAACCCGACAAAATATGAACACCCTGATTTTTTCTTGTTTTTAAATTTATACTTCTTTTTTGGAGATTGCGAAACTCGTGATGTTGATGTTTTATTCAATTTGATTTTGCATTTTTCTTATAATAAAGGTATAAACAGCGCGATAACTGATGAACCTTTTTTCTCATCAGGCGTTATGCGGTAGTATCGGTATTGATACTACTTCTCAATTTAAAATGGTTACGTTCTGAGGCTGAATGTTATAACCATGTTTTGAGGTGAATGGGTAATGTTCCATTATCAGCAAATAGCAAATTACCAATCATCACAGCTTAATGTCTGTGTAGCCGCTTCTATTTCCTTTCTCTATATTATGGCTTCTAGTCGAAATTATAGGTCGTACTCGAGACAGACTAAAATCATTCATTGATAAGTTGTTTTGCAACTATTAAATAACAGAATGATTGCTGAGTTGTCATGAATCCTTTTTTAATAAAATAAGAGTTATTGCTGTTTCCTGGAAATTTTAAAATTTGCACAGAATATTATCTCATTAGATAGGATATGTTGGGGAAAAAGTGAAGCTCATACTCCATTTCAGGAGATAAGTATGAATAACAATATCGCGCGTAAAATGCAACAAACTTATAATATTGCATATTGGGGAGGCGGCTATTACCAGGTTAATGAACAAGGTAATATTACTGTGTGTCCTAATCTTGACCAACCAGACGCGAAAATTGATTTAGCCGCCTTAGTTGAACAAGTACAGGAAGAACAGCAAAATCTGCGTTTGCCGGCCCTGTTTTGTTTTCCGCAAATTTTACAACATCGATTGCGGTCAATTAATGCTGCATTTGAACGGGCGCGTCGTGATTATGGCTATCAAGGTGATTACTTTCTTGTCTACCCAATTAAGGTAAATCAGCAGCGGCGAGTGATTGAAACTTTAGTGAGATCATGAGAACCCTTAGGTTTAGAAGCCGGCTCTAAAGCAGAATTAATGGCTGTATTAGCGCATGCAGGTATGACGAAATCAGTGATTGTTTGTAATGGCTATAAAGATCGGGAATATATTCGTTTAGCGTTGATCGGCGAAAAGCTTGGCCATAAAGTCTACTTAGTGATTGAAAAAATGACTGAAATTGCCCTAGTTTTGGATGAAGCTAAAAGGTTAGATGTTATTCCTCGGTTGGGAGTACGAGCGCGTTTGGCGTCACAAGGTTCGGGTAAATGGCAAGCGAGTGGTGGTGAGAAATCAAAATTTGGTTTGGCCGCGGCTCAGGTTTTGCAGTTGATTGATACATTAAGAAGTGAAGGGCGCCTGGAAAGTTTGCAATTATTACATTTCCATTTAGGTTCTCAGATGTCTAATATTCGCGATATTGCCACAGGCGCTAGAGAGGCAGCTCGTTTTTATGTTGAGTTACATAAATTAGGTGTCAAAATTGAGTGTTTTGATGTTGGTGGTGGTCTTGGGGTTGATTATGAGGGGACTCGGTCGCAATCGGATTGTTCTGTCAACTATGGTTTAAATGAATACGCCAATAATGTTATCTGGGCGATAGGTGAAGCTTGTGATGAACATGGGTTAGAGCATCCAACGGTGATCACTGAATCTGGTCGAGCGTTAACCGCGCATCATACCGTATTAGTTTCCAATATAATTGGTGTTGAACGTAATGAATTTACTAAGATCACGCCACCACCGAAAGATACCGAATTATCGCTGATTTCCCTGTGGGAGACATGGAATGAAATGCAACAGGGAAATAGCAGTTCATTACGTGAATGGCTGCATGATAGTCAACTTTCGTTATATGATGTGCATACCCAATATGCCCATGGCATGTTAAATTTGACAGAGCGTGCTTGGGCTGAAGAGCTTTATCTTAATATTTGTCGTCGTATTCAGCAGGATTTAGATCCCAGTAATCGAGCTCATCGTCCTATTATCGATGAGTTACAAGAGCGAATGGCTGATAAGTTATATGTTAACTTTTCGTTATTTCAATCTATGCCGGATGCCTGGGGTATTGACCAACTTTTTCCAGTATTACCGATTCAAGGATTAAATGCGCCATTAGAACGGCGGGCGGTTTTATTAGATATTACCTGTGATTCGGATGGTATTATTCATCACTATATCGATGGTGATGGTATCGCTGCTACTATGCCGATGCCTAATTATGATCTGGAAGAGCCGCCGATGATAGGCTTTTTTATGGTCGGTGCTTATCAAGAAATATTAGGCAATATGCATAATTTGTTTGGCGATACAGCAGCGATTGACGTCTGTATTGATAATTCAGGGGAAGTCAGGTATTTACAAAGTGAAGAGGGAGATTCGGTGGCGGATATGCTCCATTACGTCAAGCTTGATCCTAACATGTTATTGACGCTTTTTCGTGATCAAGTCAATAGTAAAGATTTGACGAAAAGTTTAAAGGAGCAGTTTCTGGCTGAATTTGAAACAGGATTATATGGTTATAACTATTTAGAAGGTGAGTCAATATAAGTTAGCCAAGGTTATTGAGCGATAAGGGAATAAATCTTAACGGTGCATCGTCAATCTCGTCCTTTAAGACAGGGAGGATGCCAGGTAGAAGCGCAGTAGCCTTAATAGTGAAAGTTATTCACTAATAAACAGTTTGAGATAAATTATATGATCAATAATACATTAAATAATCAAGAAGATAACTCTTTGGTTTCTAATGCCTTTGGTTTCATGCGTTTTCCACTCCATTTTTCACCTTATGATAGTGATGCACAATGGGTGATCACCGGTGTTCCCTTTGATATGGCGACATCAGGTCGGGCGGGCAGCCGTCATGGGCCGGCTGCTATTCGACAGGTATCAGCAAACCTGGCATGGGAGGGTAAACGTTGGCCATGGCAGTTTGATCTCAACGATCAGTTAAAAGTAGTTGATTGCGGAGATCTGGTATTTGCTTTTGGTGATGCACAGGATATGAGCGATAAGTTGCAGGCACATATCGAAAAGTTATTGGCATCCGGCAAAAGATGTTTAACCTTTGGTGGTGATCACTTTGTCACGTTACCTTTACTGCGTGCACACGTAAAGCATTTTGGCCCCATGGCGTTGGTTCATTTTGACGCTCATACCGATACTTATAGTAATGGCAGTCAATTTGATCATGGTACCATGTTTTACCATGCGCCAAATGAAGGATTAATTGATGCCACACACTCCATTCAGATTGGTATTCGGACCGAATATGATAAGCACAATGGCTTTACAGTGTTGGATGCAGCTTATGTGAATGACGCACCGCTGGAAGATATTATTGCTCAGATAAAATCGACAGTGGGTGAATTACTGGTTTATTTGACCTTTGACATTGATTGTTTGGATCCTCCCTTTGCGCCCGGTACAGGAACGCCGGTTGTCGGAGGGTTAACCAGTGATCGTGCCTTAAAGTTGTTGCGAGCTTTACAACCATTGAATATTGTTGGCATGGATATTGTGGAAGTTGCTCCGGCTTATGATCATTCACAAATTACTGCCTTAGCGGCGGCTACCATCGCACTGGATATGCTTTATATTCAGGCTAGCAAAAAGCGTTAACTAATCTATATAATTTTACAACAAAAATGTGCCATTTATGGCACATTTTTATTTGCGCTAAAGTCAACTAATTATCTATCAAATTGAATGAATATTAGTTAAGACATGCAATCAATCTGAATTTATTTTTTACTTATTAAAGTAAGTTATGTGACTGTTTTTTATGCAACAAAATAGGTAAAATATCACTTTTTAAATGGCAGGAATAAAGTATAAATGCATCGTATATCTAATAATTTAATATTAAATGCTGCCTATCCTAGACAAATGGCGGACAACCTGTTCCTTCCACTAGTTGTCAGAAAAACCAACCAAAAAGTGGTATTCCAGCAACGCATTTAAAAACCCTTTCTAACTATGCGATTCAAAAAAATCTAATTTATGGTATTCGACCCATTAGTCCATATGCGACCTCTTTAATTGAAGCCGGTTATCCCACTAAGCCGCTTATGATTACACGAGTTTCGCACAAAACTAATTTGGGTACGCTAATAAAACACGGATTTGCTCAGTAATAGCACTTTTGATTACGTCCCAATTTTGTTGATAAAGGGTTATTTTTTCAGATATACGACGTTTATGTTGTTCAAACCACGCAGAAATAGCGAGAAAAATATGATTTCTTTGCGCTCGGCTCGTGCGAGCCTGACAGCGTTCAATACCACAGTTTTGTTTAACTTCTCGATGATAAACTTCAACAGACCAACGGGCATCCATGATAGATTTGACGTATTGACGGGTGGGATTCTCTTTGTTTGTTACTATGTAATCAATACGGCCGTTTTTGGCTGTAAATTTGAAAACGGTTACCCAACCATATCCTCGCAAGTGTATTGACGTTCCTTCTTCTGAGATGTCTAACTTGTTCAGTTGTTTGTTATGGTTAACAATCCTATTTTTCCTCAGCGTGTTTACCCACATCCAACCATGAGAGCGAATTGATTTCAGGTTATCCAGGCTAGAATACCAAGCATCCATCACTACGGCTTCTGGCATGATCCCTCTTTTTTTAGCAAGAGTGAGCATTTCGGAAAAGTGCGTGTTTTTTATTTTTCCATCAGAATCTTTATCATAAATACGATAATTGATAGGAATTGATTCAACCTTCGTCAGATCATGCCAAAGCAAATTAACTAAACCTATGCCAGCAATAACCTCATGTTCATTACCTGAATATTGATAATGGACCATCTCTATTTTTTTACTACGTGTTTTGGCAATCAATGTATCATCGGCAATTAGTACGCAAGGGCTTTTTTTGTCTATAGAAGGTTCAACTAATCGCCATAGGTCTTTAGGTCTAAAACATCTACTTTTTAGCCATTGGCTAACAGTGTCATGAGATAAAGGCGATGGGCTTACTTCTGATAACGCTAAACCAGAGTATCTTAAACTGCTTACTTGTAAGAATGTTTTATAGATATCTTTAATACATGGATACCCCGACAAAATATGAACACCCTGATTTTTTCTTGTTTTTAAATTTATACTTCTTTTTTGGAGATTGCGAAACTCGTGTAAAGGGAAAACTGCCGATTGGGGTCTACAAGCCGGATTTATTTGTGTTGATCAAAATTTTAGTAAGCTTGTTGGACAGTCAGAACAGGTGCAAAAATACAATGCTTTGATCAGTAAAAATATACAAAATGGTGAAGCAATTGGTGTGCCTTTGACTATAACTCGCGATAGGATCAACGAACTGATCGAGTTAGGTTGCCTTGAGTCATCTCGCTCACGTGGCGATCGCATGATTTTATTAGCACGCTCACCAACTGGGCAGGAATATCAATTTGAAGCTATTCCTCAATCTAATAATCATAACCACTATCGAATAGAAATAGCCGGGAAACCGATTTATGTGTTAAGTGAACCGGAAATACAAGAATTTTTTGTCCCTGATTATGATTTATTACTAGTCGCTACTCATTTCCGTGATTTTGGTGCGTTTGATAACATTTATAGCGCGGCAAAACATTTGATACCTAAAAGTAAAATATTTGATACGATCAAAAAACATACAAAAGTAAGCTATTTGATACTAATCTTTTGTACAATGCCGAAAATAAAGTGTTGAAAAATGCTCCTACAGTCTGTCTAGTATTCACTTGTTCACATATTAACCATAACTGGATGGTAATTATTTTCTTGTACAGCGAAACAACAAGACTTTCTTACTTTTACTCACTACGTCACCTATCAAGGAGATTTTCCATGACCAATTCTTCGACCTATATACCGCCAAAAATATGGCAACAACCCCTATCTAGTGGTACGTTTGCTAATATCAACCGCCCTGTTTCCTGCTCAACTCACGAAAAAGAGCTACCAATCGGCAAGCATCCGATACAACTCTATTCTCAGGGTACACCAAACGGTGTTAAGGTCACGGTAATGCTGGAAGAGTTGCTGGCACTTGGTCATACCGGTGCCGAGTACGATGCTTGGCTAATTTCTATCCGCGAAGGAGAGCAATTCTCTAGCGGTTTTGTCGAAATAAATCCTAATTCTAAGATACCAGCACTGCTTGATCACAGCGGTGAAAGACCGTTGCGGGTGTTTGAATCTGGCTCAATTCTACTCTATCTGGCAGAAAAATTTGACGCGCTGCTACCACGTGATTCAGCAACACGCACTGAAGCCTTAAACTGGCTGTTCTGGCAGATGGGCTCTGCTCCGTTCGTCGACGGCGGTTTTGGGCACTTCTACGTCTACGCACCGGAAAAATTTGAATATCCGATAAATCGCTATGCAATGGAAACCAAGCGCCAGCTAGATGTATTAAACGGCCATTTGGCTGAAAAACGTTATTTAGCGGGGGGAGAATATAGCATCGCTGATATTGCCGCTTGGCCTTGGTATGGCTGGCTGGTGCAAGGCACTTTGTACGATGCAGGCGAATTTCTGTCAGTGCAGAATTATCACCATGTCAAACGCTGGGCTGATGAGATTGCTGCCCGATCCGCAGTGATCCGTGGTCGTAAGGTCAATCGTACAGGTAATGACGGTGTCTCGGAACGCCATCAGGCATCAGACTTGGATTAACATCATTCTCAATTTTCATCAGAGGGACTTTTGCCTGTTCGAGCGGTATGATCAACTGGACAATATTTGTAGATGCTGGTTAATGAAACGCCATACAGTAATGTAAGCTGTTTTCTACTCTGACCGGACTCAAGTAATTTTTTAGCTTGCTGCTGCTGTGCAGAAGATAATGAGCAAGGTCTACCACCGATACGGCCTCTGCTTCTCGCGGCGGCTAAACCCGCCTGAGTTCGCTCAACAATCAGTTCCCGCTCCATTTGTGCCAACGCGCTCATCACATGAAAGAAAAAACGCCCTGCGGATGAAGAGGTGTCGATAGAATCCGTCAAACTATGAAAATGAATCCCTTTATCTTCTAGTTCAGAGATTAAACCGATTAAATGTTTGATGCTGCGGCCTAGTCTATCCAGTTTCCAAACCACCAACGTATCGCCCGCTTTTAAGCAATTTAAAGCGCGTTTTAATCCGGGTCTCTGGTCTGTTTTTCCGCTGATTTTATCCTCAAAAATCTGGTCACAATTTGAGCAAATCAAGGATTTTTGCTGTAAATTGTCAACGATCACCGAAAACTGATCCACTTTTTATCTAAATACGATCAATCAAAATTGATCCACTGTTTTACTCGGTTATTGCTCCTGATCGCCGCTTATCTTTCAATCGATAGCTTTCACCGCTTAATTGCAGTACATGCGAATGATGAAGTAAACGATCAAGCATAGCGGCGGTTAATGTTGCGTCATCAGCAAAAGTACCAGGCCATTGCCCAAATGATAAGTTACTCGTCAATATGACACTACCATGCTCATAACGCTTGGCAATCACATTAAAAAATAGGGTTGCTTCCTCTCGCCCAAACGGCAAGTATCCAATCTCATCTATGATCAACAACTTCGGGGCCATCACCGAACGTGATAGATATTGTTTGAGCTTATTTTGTCGTTTGGCAGTTGAGAGTTGCAACATCAGTTCAGCCGCTGTTGTAAAGCGAGTTTTCTTCCTAGCCTGTACTGCTTTTAATCCTAATCCAATAGCTAAATGCGTTTTACCTACACCACTTGGGCCAAGCAATACGACATTTTCATTACGTTCAATAAATGTTAATGCGCTTAATTCCTGTATTTGTTGTTTAGGAACACTCGTTGCAAACTTAAAATCGAACGTATTAAGTTCTTTGTGTACTGGGAATCCTGCCATCCGACTCAAGAGATTACGAGTTCGTTCATCTCGTTGTTGTTGCTCACATTTTAATAGGGATAGTAAAAACTCTCCGTAGCTTTTGTCTTGGGCAATGCATTGTTCTGCAAGTGATGACCAATGACTGGGAACAGAATTTAATTTCAATGACTCACACAGGTGTTCAATTTGTTCATGCAATAACATGTTCACCTCCCAGCAATGCTTCATATACGCTGATTGAGTGTTGCAAATTGACAGATTCAAGGGGCGGTACGATACGAATATTAAGCGTATTAGTCTGCGGGATAGATTGGCAAACCCTTGCTGGTAAGGGAAGAAGATACTTAACTTCCTTAGCTAATCTGTCTGCTGGCTTTTCTAAAGTTGTTCCATGAATCCGCTGATGGGCAACGCGTTGTAACCATGGACCCACTTTTGCGTTGGCTATCTCGATATCTAGTTCAAGATTATGAGCACGAAGGTCGGTATTTAATGGCACGATAAAACTGTTTTTTAAATAGTGGTTAAAGCGCTCTACTTTCCCTTTCGTTTTTGCCCTGTAGGGCTTGCAAGCCTTCAATTTAAAACCGTAATCTTTCGACATTTGAAGCATTTCGACATGCAATTTATGTTCACCTTCTGCATAAGCATCCCGTTCGATGATGAGGGATTTTGCGTTATCACACAATACTTCCTGTGGTACACCACCAAAATAGTCGAAAGCTTCTCTTAAACCTTGTTGCCACGATCCTGCTCGTTCATTATCAAAGAACTTTACATAACTAGCACGCGAATAGCCTAGTGTTGCAACAAACGCTTTTAGGGATTTTTTACCTCGCCGGATGCTGGTGAAGTCGATTTGCATTTGTTGACCTGGCTGTGTTTCAAAACGGACGACAGCTTCGGGAACAATGCTTGGTTTAAATTGACAAACAAATCGGCGTAACTGAGCAATACCGCCTTGATAACCTCTTTCAGCTACCTCATCAAATAACACTGTTGCAGGGATCCAATCAGGTTTAGCCAATTCAATTCGCTGAAGCAAATAAGGTTTAAAGGGTGCCAGTTTACTCGGTTGTTGACTTCTTTTAGCATAAGTTGGCATTGCCTGTTGTTGTAAATGATGTTTTACGGTGTTACGGGAAATGCCTAATTCACGGGCAATTTTTCGAAGGCTTTGTCCTTGTGTAAAGCGAACATGAATATCCACAAATATCTCCTTGGTTAACATAAATTACCCGTACAAAAATGTACGAATAATACCAAGTGGATCAGTTTTAGATGATCGTTAGTGGATCAGTTTTGCATGATCGGTGACAGTAAATCGGTGTTTTGGTCATTTTTTGACATCCTTATATAGCCAATTTTTGCCATTTTTAACCTTTTCTCAGACCCGGTAAGCCTTGTAATCGCTGGTTATTGTCTAAATTTTACCTAATTTCTCGATTTAATAAAACCTTGGTTTGTTGGAAAAAGAAAATCGGTGGATTAATAAACAGATTTTTAACACGTTAATTAGCGGTAATCTTGACGGTAACGCTGCGTCAGCAACACGTCTACAAACAGCCAGAAAAATCGCGGGAGTAGCCTTTAATGGAAGTGCAGATATCAGTATACCAGCAGGCAATGTCGGCGCTTATACCAAAGTCGAAGTGGATAGTCGTATCAATGCGAAAGGCGCAAAAAATACCGCTCATCTTGTCACCAACGGATGGTGGAAATGCGGGGATACCGGGCTTATCAGGCAATGGGGTATCACGCCACCACTGTATGCCGGACAGATTTATACCCTGACGTTGCCTTGTCCGGTTCCTCATGCCATCTTATCGGCGACAGCGACAGTGAAATTGAAAGGTATTGCCGCAGAGGGTAATTTAGGCACCTATGTTGAAATAGAAGGAAAATCGTTAATTATCAGTGCTGATTATACAAGGACAGCGATTCAAGCGCCTAGAACATGGGAGTTGGTTTGTTACTAACTCTAGATTATCACACTACTTCACGAGTTTCGCACCAATAAAAAAACGCGCTATTTTTAAGTTTAATTCAGCATGATATATAAATAGACAAAACCTTATAAATTAAATACAAATTATTGTAATTTAATAAAATTTATGTGTTTTAGTAACTTGCAGATTAACCATTGCTTTTAAGCCATTTCTAGAACTTTATATGCCTGTGCGAAACTCGTGTACTTTTTTGGTGCTTCCGGCCATGCAATATCCGGCCTTTTGCTGATATCGACAGGGTTTAGCAGCACGCGGTACGTTTTCCACGCGACAAGCTTGGCCCTTTCTGCCTCTGTGGCCATATCGAGGTCTACCGCATCCTGTAGCGGAGCAATAGCGATGCTCGCCATCTGCATCAACTCTGCTTTCTCAAACTTTGCTTTCACAACACGTTCACCCTGAGTCGGGATGCGGCGAACCACTTTTTTACCATCAAAAAGCCAGTCACCGGAGATATCCACCCCACTAGGCAGTTCATCGACGTCGACAACGGTAAACCCTGCGGGGTACAGGCTGGACACATCTTTGGCAATAGAGCGAATGATGCCGGTATCGGGTTCTATGCAGAGTTTGTATTTTTTGGTGAACAGGTTGAGTGATTCATAGAAATCGTGACCGTCTTCACTCTTAAAATACTGGACACCATGACCATAGGGCATGTTATCCGGGGAATAGCGGGAGACATTTTTTAATTCCATAGTGACCTCATTTTGAATCAGAAATGTCAGAAATCGTGCGCCATGCGCCATTGATTTTAATCTGCAACGGGCAATAACGAACCTGATAAACATGTGTACCCGAAGAGCCGTCACCACTCAGTGTCACCCCTACCATGACACACCCCTTCGAGGCATCAGTGGATACACCTTCTGGTGTGTAGATTGCGCTCACGGCACCACGCTGTACATCCCGAACATACCGGGCGTCTGATTCCTCCTTGGTGTAAGCCTGACCCACCCCCTTGGGCTGGAAGGTTTTTTTCAGGTAAGCGTCCAGCCACTGATTTCCCCATTGACTGCCGTAGATATTGCCGTCATGGGCTATCCTTGCAGCTCCGGCATACACGGAAGAAGGGGCATGAAAACCGCCATCTTTATGGAAAACGTACTCACCACCACCGTCACTGCCGTTGTTCAGTCGAACACCATCACCGCCCTTGTCTTTGAAGAGCCACATGCGAACGCTACCATCCTGATTATGAATACCCAGATGCTTGCGATCATCCCCCTTCAGTGAGAGTACACCACCTTGTGAAATAATGTCGCCATTGACCGTTCCGCCGGTTCGTTTGTCCAGTGCGTTTTTTGCACAATCTACCGTTTCCGTTAAACCAAGGTTTTCTAGAAAAAGATTCTTGTCTGGGATGTCGGCCCCATTCTCATTTTTTGCCAACTTTTGGCTCAGAAGTTGGGTCACGCTTTCGGCAAATTTCGGGTTATTACTGATGGCCTGGGCCAGCTTGTTCAACGTATCTAAATCGGAAGGCGCATGGTCGACCACCGCATTCAGCCTGTCATTGACAATTTTTACCGCTTTGGGGGTTGCGGCTTCCGTTTCACTGCTGCTCTGATTGGCATTGCTGAGCTTGACAAAACCTTTTTCACTTACGCTCGCATCCGGGTGGTTTCGGGAGCGTGTATGCGCCCTTAACGCCGCTTCCGCCGCTTTTAATTGCTGCTTTAACCAGGCGGTGCGATTCGCCAGTTCACGCGCGGGCCGGTTGGTAATACCGTCTGGCCCACCCAATACCGGGTCGGAGGTCTCTATCTGGTAGATACCGTCCGCCCATTCGGCCTGTTCTTTTAAATAGCTCATGTCTTTTTTCTCCATCGTGCTTATTCCATCATGGGTGGATTGTTGGTCACAGTGTAGTCTTTTTTCGTGTATGGATTAACTGTTTTTGCATACTTTTAACTGCTGCCATGATTATAGCGCCCATGGTAGGTCGTCTGAGCGTTATAGCGCAGCGGCACTGCCGTATAATCCAGCGCCACCAGTTCGCTCCGCGCCGGCGCAAAGGCCGCCAGCGTCTCGCGCAATTTTGCTGCCTGGTCATTGGTGATCAGCTGGTTAAGAATGACCCGGTACAGTGCCCAGTGAGTCTCGCCATCGGGATACGCGGTGGCCTGTTCAGGTTTAAGGGCTGCTCCCCCTTCGGTTATCGTCACCTCCCCAAATCCCAGCGCCCGTATCATGGCACGAATCGACCAGGGGGTGCCCTTATAGCGATGCAGCGTGATGGCCGATTTCAGCATCGCCCGGCGCGCATCATCCGATTCTGCCAGAGACCAGCCATTGACCCCGGTTAACGCCAGCTGCTCTGCCAGCCAGGGCAAGGCCGACGCCTCGGTCATATCCAGCAGATAAACCAGCAGCGGCGTCAGGTCAATCTGCTGCAACCGCGCGGCCTGTGCCGCCAGCGCCTGAAAATGGCTCTCTGCCGCCAGCAGCGGCGGTAACAGGCTGTTATCGGTCATCGCCGCTCTCCGTGCCCAGGGTCAACTGAATGTCGCTACAATGCGCCCATTGCTGCGCGGCCAGTACCGTCGGCTCAAGGGTAGTGAAACTCGTGAGCTGCACCCGGTAAACGCCGGGGACCGAGAGTGCCGCGATAATCTGGCTGGGCACAATATCCCGACCCAGCTGTTTAGCCTGGCTTGCCGCATACTGCTCAGCGGCCTGCCGCGCCTGTTTCAGTACCGGCTCGCCCGGCTGGCTGGCATAACAGGTCAGTTGCGCACTAATCGTATAGTCAACCTTTTCAGGGGTCAGCACCTGCACTGTATCATTCAGCGGGCGCACCCGCTCTTCCGAGCACAGGGCCGTCACCAGGCTGAGCACCGTCTTGTCCGGCAGCCCGCTGGTCAGCAGCGGATATAGATTGACCGTGCCGGGTTTCGGGCGGGTCACCGCCACATCACAAATCCCCGGATGGGCACTCATGGCATGAAAACGGTACGCTTCACGGGAACCGGCGGTACTGAAGGACGCCGGAGCCAGACGGATACGGTTGCGTAGATGCTCATCATCCTCCGCGTCTGAGCCGCCTTCGCTTGGCGTGGTATTGGTGACCTGAATATCCCCGTCATCGATGGCCTCCATCAGGGTGCTGATTTGCGCCGGTTGCCAACCGTTACCCTTTGTTCCCGCCTCGCTGCAGGTCGCACTCACCGTCACCGTGGATGCCGTCGGCGTCAGCCTGACTTCGCTGTCGGTGGTAAATAGCAGGCTGTCCGTGGCGCTGAGCCGTGTGCCGGCTGGTATCGGTATCGTCACCGAGGGCGGGGCCGCCAGTGAAAATTCCACCGTGGTGCGTGCCCGTTGAGCCGGTAGACGGTAAACGCCGACCAGCTCGGCCAGATAATCCAGCATTGGCGCACGGGCAAAGGCCACCAGGTTTTGTTCGGCGGCGGATTGAATGGCACTGCGCACCAGGGTTTCCCGGTAGGCGAACAGGTCAATCAATAGCCGCTCAGCCTGCGCCGGCCACAGGGTCTTGCCGCTGGCCGCTTCATAGTCCGTGATCATCTCGCGGGTAATGGTCTGCGCATCCGCTGCAATAAAAACCGGCTTCTCGAGGGTTAACGCCATGCCACCTCCGTTTGTGCGTTGACCTGACTGCCCGGCAGTCGCCAGCGCAGCAGGAGATTCACCCGCTCACCCTGCGCATTAAGCCGCACCTGATGTAATTCGCATCGGGGCTCCCAGCGCCTGATGGCCTCCACCGTTTCCCGTACCACATGCGGCAAGGCCCGCTCAACCGGCATATCCAGATAGCGATGCAGGTCACTGCCAAAATCCGGTCGATGCGGGTCGCTGCCTTTTGGGGTGCCTAAAATCAGTCGCAGGCACTGCTGAATATCTTCGACGCCACTGACCCGCTCACCCGATGCATGCAGCGCGGGTTGCCAGTCTGCGGCGCTGAGGACGGTCATTGTGTTCATCAAACGCGTTCCTCCCTCACTTATAACGGCTTGCCGGTGGGTTTACCGTCATGCCCGTTGCTATGTTGATGCTCTTGCAGCGACACCCGACCTGCCTGGATATCGCCGCTGGCCTGGAGCGTGCCGTCAATGATGGCTGTCGCGCCACTGCCGCCCGAACCGCTCATGCCGCCCTGGTACGTCAGTTGCTTTTGCACCGTCAGGTTGCCCGTCGCGACCGTATCGGGTGCATCCAAAAACAGGGTTTTACTTGCCTTCACCGTCGCATTTTGCGTTTGAATCAGCACCGTGGTCTGGGTGGTCAGCGTCAGGGCCTGTATCTCGCCCCCGATAGCCATCGCGTGGTTTTTGCGGTCATACTCGACAAAAGTCCCGTCGGCAAAATCCACCCGACGTTTATCGCGGTTTGCCACCGTGGGGGGGTCTACCTCGGAATACACCGCCCCTAACACCACGCCGTCATCACCGTCAGCATCCAGCAGCAGACTCCACCTGTTCACCTAAATCCGGTAGCCCGTAATCCTTGTTATCCTGGGTGTTGCGTTGCAATACCGGCAACCAGGCGGTGCGCAGGTTATCACAGGTCGGCAGCCGTACCCGTACCCGGACGTTTTGCTCATCAATCTGGCTGATGGTACCGAACATCAATTGCAGTGCTTTCATGGTGGCTTTTCTCCGATTGTCATCTCTTTTTCACTCAGCGGCCCCACGCTGCCATCGGCTTTCACCCCCATCACCGGTGGGGTCGCCGACTGATCCGCGCGAATCGTTTTCCTGTTCATGCGCGCCATCGGCCCCTGGCCCAAGGTGAGTTCACAGGTGTACCCGCTTTGGCGCGACAGGGCATGGCGGACTTCGGTGATAAGCCACACCCCGGACAGGCGACCAAAATCGGCCAGGCGCACGGTTAACCCGGCTTGATACGCCGTATTGCCCGCCAGCGCTACCGTCGCCACCCGTTGATATTCATTATGCCGGTTCAGCCCCGCACACACCTTGGCAGTCGCTTCTTCCCGGCTCCGTGCCCGGCTGTGCAGTCTTAAGGTATCGGCGCTGGTTGAACGTCCCTGTTTTTGAGGCGCCGTTTCTCGCGCCACGTCGCCTATCGTGCCATCGGCCTTGATACCGACCGTGACCAGTTGTTTGCGCTGGCTGTCCTGGTATTTCACCTTGCCCTGCTGGTAGATACGGTTAAGCGTATCGCGCAGGCTGTAATGACTGACGGCTTGCGGGGTAATGACGTTAACTGGCGAGGCTTCTCGCAATCTGATGCGCTCAGAAAAAATCAGCCTGCTCGGCGTGACTTTAACGATATAGCCGTACTCCTCCGCCAGCCGGCGCAAAAAAGCCAGGTCGGTTTCATGTTGCTGCGTGACCCTGTCAAGGGGCAGCGGCGCAATCAGCCCTTCCAGTGTCAGGTGGTGTTTTTGGGCAATCCGCCGGGCGATGGCCGCCAGGCTGGTCTGCTCAAACGCCCGGTAGCTCCGGGTTCGCAGCGCGGTGGTCACCGAAGCGGATAACCCACGCAGCGACACCGTATCCGGCGGGCCACTAAGCTCTATTTCATCAATCGAAAAGGTGCCACAGGGACGTAATGGCGCGCCGACCCTGCCGAGCGCCAATGAGAGCGTGTCGCCTTTACCCGGATACCAGGCCCCACGCCAGCGCCCGGCGCTGTCTTCCAGTTCGACCGTCAGCTCATCAGACTGGCCACTGAGCTGATCGGTAAAGCGGATCCCGAGCACGTCCGGGGTGATATCGTGCGTGATGTCCTTTTGGCCATAATGCAGGGTCCAGGTCGGGGCCGGTACCGCCTGCTGTCGTTGTGTCATTAACGCAACCATGGCGGTGTCTCCTCAACGCTGTCCTGTGCGTTAATCAACGGGATAGCCAGGGTGATGCCGGCAGGCAACACCGGTGTAATGGGGATATCAGGATTGGCGGCAATGATCCGCACATAGCCCAATGCGTCACCGTAATAGTAGGCGGCCAGCGTATCCCAGCGCTCGCCCTCACGGGTAATATGCTGCCAGACACCTGGCTTATGTTCTTCTTCCTGTTGGCTTGCAAACATCGTCCTGTTCTCCTTTAGCGGCGCGTCACCAGATGGCTCGTCAGACGGCTCAGCAGCGGGGTGACGTCGTTCCAGGTACTGAGGGCACCGCCCACCTGACCGGCCACCGTATCCAGTGCACCGGGCAGTGCCTGGCCGGTACCGGGGGTCAGAGCACTGAGCGTGTTTTTCGCCTGGCTGGCCGTGGTCGCCACCTTGCCCGCCGCTCGGGTCAGCTGACTGGCCGCAGGAAAATGGGCTTCCAGGCCGGCCAACAACGGCTGCGCCTGTATCAACGGGGTGGCCACCTCACCTAAGCTAGTAATGACCCCAGGGAGGCGCGTTAACGCCGCGACCGGATCCGTTTTCATCTGGCGCACCACCCGGATCGCCTGTGAGGCCGTGGCCAGTGCCGACTGCGCCTGACGGGCCAGACCCACCGCCCGCGATAGCGGTGTACCGGTGGCTATTGCCCGGGTTAGCCCGGCGGCTTTTCTGTTCAGTGTCGTGGCCATCGCCGGCGGCTTAAGTGGTTGGCGCAGATCGCCGGTAAATTCACGCAGACTGATATCGACCTCCAGGCATTGGGCGATACCGTCGGCATGCGCCAACACCGTACGACCGGTAAGCGTGGTGATCACAAAATGCCCCAGGTACTCGCCATTGCCGAGCACAAACGCCAGTGCCTGGTGGGCACGACAGGCGGCCTGTAGCCGTTGCCATTGCGCGGTCGGTTGACAGTACTGCTGATGAAACCGCACGCTTAAACTGTATTCATCGCACTTGTCGCCGACCCACTGCAGACCCGGTTTACGGCCAATGCGCGCCTGCTCGGCAAACTCACCGCCAAGGATGGCTTCCAGCGCGGTAAAGCCGGTCTGTAACTGCACTTCAATCTCACCGAGTATCGCCAGCATCAGTGAAAGGCCCGCCGTTGTTGTTGGTGCATCAGCTGCGCCAGGCGTTTTTCCAGCTCACGCACACTGATAGCCAATGCATCACGCAACGCCGCCGGGGTCGTCTGCGACTGACCGTTCATCACAATCTGCGGCGCAAAGGTGATCTGCATGCCTGAAAAAGCCTTCCCCTGACCGGCAGGGGAGATCGGGGTATCAGGCCAGTGGGGCACACGCGGGGACGGCGGTTGCATCAGCGGCATCAGGCCGCCGACGGCGCGTTCTAACGCGGGCGTGGTGCGGGTAATGCCCAGCACCGCCCCCTGCACAATATTGTCCCCCAATCCGGCGAAAACACGAGAAGGGCTGTGGATCCCCAGCGTTTCCTTAAACCAGCCCGACACACTGTCACCAAAATGGACAATCGTCTCTTTGGCGGCGGTTAAACGACTCTTGATCCCGTTGACCAGACCCTCAATCAGCTGGCGACCCGCATCGGTAAAATGGGCGGGCAGTTCAACATGGAAATAGCTCATCACCCCGGCAAAGGCTTTATAGAACAGACCCACTGGCGACCAGTTAAGGATAAGTGCCCCAACGCCCGCAATACCGCCGGAAAACGCCTGTTTCACCTCGGCCCAACGGGCCTGAAAGAAAGCGCTTATCGGCGTCCAGTAGCGGACAATCAGGTAAGCGCCGGCGGCAATCGCGGTGATAGTCAGGCCGATAGGGGTAAACATCAGTGCCCGCCCCAGCCACAGCAGTGCGTGTCCGGCGAGGCGCAGGCCCGTCACCAGTCCGCCGGCCAACACCTTACCTAATCGTCCCGCACTGCCCGCGAAGCGGCTTAAGCGCCCACCCATGCCAAAGGCGGTGCTGAGTAATAACCAACCGGTACGCAGCCGGGTAAACCCGCCCCACAGCAGGCGTATCGGCGAACCCAGCAGATTGAACGCCAACCTTGTGGCCAACAATCCCCCCTTAAACAACAGGAGCGCGCCCACCGTTTTAGCCATACCACTGACCAGCTGGGGGTGGGTTTTGACCCAGGCATTGGCGGCGTTCACATAAGGGAGTACCGTGGCGGCTAAATTCTCTACCGCTGGTTTTAGTGCATCACCGAGACTCAGCGACAAATCCTGACTGGCAATGCCTAACTTTTTCATCTGTTCAATGGGGGATTCAAGCCGTTTTTTATAGTCACTGCCTAATACATCCTTGTCCGCGGCCGCCAGGGCCTGGGCGCGGATTTGCCGGTACTTGTCCATATTGGCCAGCATCGGACGCACAAAGGCCATCACCTGCATATCGGCAAACAGTTCACCTAAGCCAAAGTTCTGCTGCAGGGCCAGTAACGCTTTATCGCGGGCGGTATCGTCCTGCAGCGCCATCGCTGATTTAAATTGCGCCAGCGCCTCGGGACTCTTTTGCGCCAGATAGGTTTGCAGGGTATTCATCATCCCTTCAATCGGCGAAATCCCGTGCGCTTTTTGCTGCATGAGTGATTTTTCAATATCGATACCGACATCACCAAAACGTTTTTTAGTTTCAGGGGCGTACAGTTTTTCCAGAAAGTTATTGAAATTGTTCGCCGCTTTATCGGTGCTACCGGCACCCATTTTGGCTACCTGCAAGGCAGCGACCATCTCGGCCACCGCCGCTTTACCCTGGGCTATGTTGGCCATTTGTGGTGCCAGCTCCGGCAACCACTTCACCTGGTCAGCGATTTCAAATGACCCAGCCTTACCCCCTTGCGCCATGATGTTCTGTACCACAGCAAAATCTTTCGCGGCAATGCCCAACCACTGCTGGGTGGTCACCGCCGCCTGTGCCCACAGTTCAGCGGAGGTGCGGGTGGCGGTTGCGCCGCGGGCGATGTGTGGCAGGTAGGCGCGAATAGCGTCCAGGCTGTCAATGTTATTGCCAATAAGCGCACGGGTGGCGGCCTGTAAATCATCCTGCGTCTGGTTGTATTGCTGGCTCCAGGCGCGGATATCTTTACCCAGCGCCGCCTGGGTGGCACCGTCGTAACCGGCGGTGATACCCATATCGACCAGATTGTCCTGAAAGGTCATCGACTGCTTGACAGACGGCGCGACCGCGCCCACCGCTGCCGCCGTGGTGGCCCCTAACGCCAGTCCTTGCCCCATCAGGGCCTGTCGTTGTTGCCCGGCAATCTGACTGGCCATCATAGTGTGATGCAAACGGCGATGCTGTTGCTCGAGACGGGAAAGTGTCTGACCCACCCGACCCAGCTCGCTATTAAGGTTACGCGCAGCCTGACCGCCCAACTGACCGTAGCGGGTCATTGCCTGGGTCAGTTGTTGCTGACGAGTCTGCAGACGACGGGTGGTGTCCCCTAACAGATTGAGGCTACGTCGGGAGTCACCCATCGCCGAGCGAAAGGCACTGGCCACCGCCCCCTTAATCACCACCCCAATCGAAAATGTGTTGGCCACCGAGTCACCTGCCTGTGTTACGTCTGATTAACGGTTAAGTACTTGTCCCGCGTTGCCCGTGCTCCTGCCGGATTTGGGCGGCGGCTTCCTGTAAATAGTCCTCAAATTCCACCACGGTCAGCGCATCCAGCTCACTCGGCTGCCAACGGAACCATCTCGCCAACAGGGCCTGCGCCTGACGCAGCGCCTTCGGCGAGTGCATCCAGCCCCGCAAACTGGCGAAAGTGGTCTTGCAACTGCTGATAATCCACCAAATCCATATTGTCGATATCTTCCGGTATCAGGCCGGTCATACGGGCAATCAACAGACTGTCCCAGTCATTGGCGTTTTCACTTAAGCGGCGTACCGCCTTGATGTCACTGACCTTGAGCCGGTTTAAGCTGACCTGGGTTAGCCTTTCACCACTGCCCAGGGCATAAGGGTATTGCAAGGTGTAATGTAAAGACGGTGTCATGAGGGTTATTCCTTACCTGTTACTGTCAAGCGCCCAGATTGGCGCGATAATCGGTGAGCATATCTTCACCGTTGATTTTAAAAATATTGGCGATCACATCCAGCTCCAGCAGCACCTGGCCATCCATCACCTGCTTGATATAGCTGCAGGTAAAACTGCTGCTCATCTCCGGCACCTCATGCTGCTTAAAGCTGCCCAGACTATTTTTGCTGAACATCACCGTCATAAACACCGCGACGGGTAATTCATCCTGGCGACCCTGTGCCGGGTTATAGCGCTGCAGGCTACCGCGACATTGCAGCGGATACGCCTTGAAGGGATTGGCGGTACGCAGCGCCACTTCTTCATACAGGCTGGTCCAGTGAATCTCCCCTTCCAGCTTGTCAAACCCCGCCGGTAACTGAATTTTGCCTATCATCCCCAGCGCCTGATGCTCCTGCTGCACCACGTTGATTTCCGGTAGCTTGATTTCTTTTTCCCGACCTATCAGGCTATTGCCGTCCAGGTAGACGTTGGCATTGGTCATAAAATGCAGTGCATTGCCCGCCATCATCTCCTCCTTATCGTTATCTTATTGACCCTGTGCGTCACGCTCATGTGGAAACCCCACTTTTCAGGAAGGTGAGATAGTCATTAGTGATTTCCGTCTCAAAGGTCAGGTGCTCCATCGGCGGCGGTGGGGTGTATTTGTAATTCAGTTTCAACTGTCCCAGACTGAGCGCATCCTTGGTGTTCTTCGCCGGGTCATACCAGCAGTGAAAACCCAGCAGCGCCCCATCGGCAATCAACCTCCGACCATAGCCATTCACGGATTCGGTCAGCGCATCAATCAGCCCCTGATTAATGGGGCGATCAATATATTGCAGACTGAAATGGCGGATAGATTCATTAATCATATCCCCGGTGCGCCGCACATTTTCAAAATTCTTCAGATGCGTCACGGTCGGCCAGGCCGCGGTGCGATTGCCCCACAGGCGTAATCCGCTACCAAAGCGGTTAAACACCGTGGTAATGCCGTTCTGGTTAAGCAGATTGACCTCGCTATTGGCATCATCAATGCGCGCACTTAACGGGCGCTCAATCCCGACAATGCCCATCAATTCCTGATTGGAAGACGACCACCAGAACCCTTTTTCCCGGTCAATTTTTGCCCGCAGGCCCGCCGCGCGCGCTGAGAGCGGCTCCAGACGATTCTGATTCGTCGCCTTGTCATAGACCTTGACCTGCGGATAACACAGGCGTACCCGGTCAGAGGCGGTATTAAAATTAATGGTGCCTTGTGGCCCGCGTCCGGCTATCGCCTGGGCAAACGTCGTCCCCGCAGGCGCATCAATATAGGCGATGGCTTCACAGGGGTGCGCCAGGGCAATCATGGCGGCAGCCACCGCATTTTGGTGCGAGAAGCCGGGCACAATCAGCAGCTTTGGGCGAAAGCCAAACAGGCTGTCGGCATTTTCCAGTGCTTTCATGCCGGTACGCTGGTCGGCGGCATTGGTGGCACCCAAAACGTCAGCGGCGGTGATTTTTGAGACATCCGGGGTGTTATAGGTCACACTGACGGTGGCCCCCTGGGCAATACCGCCGGTGGTAACACGGGTGACGTTGCCCGTTGCGGCGGCCATGGTATAGTCGGTCGCCACCTGATAGGGGGTCTGCCCATCGACGCTTTTCACCACCATATCGCCCACGGGTAACTGGCTCAGTGTGGCACTGTGGTGCGTGCTATCGAAGGTGACACTTTCTGCGGTTATCGTTTTCTGATGGCTTTTGGGGTCAAACACATTGACCACCAAAACGGTCCCGACACCGTGGTCATAGATAGCGCGCAATGCCTGTGGCAGGGTAAATCCACTTCGCTCATCGCCAAACTGCGCCGCATCCTCTTCCGACAGGCACAGGGTCAGGGTATTGACCGGGCCTTTGGGCGCGGTACCGACCAGGCCAATCACGGACGATTTTCCCGTTTTGACCGGACGGGTCCCGCGTTCAATTTCCAGCGTATCGACGCCGTGATGGTGTTCTCTACTCATGGGGTGACCTCGTTACTTTTGGTGTCTGCTGGTACTTTGCCGCGTTTTCTGGCGGGCATCGCTAACGATGAGCTGACCGGCACTTCGACGGGTTTGGCCTCATCAGGGCGGGGAGCAGCGGTGTCGCCCGATGAGGTGATTGCCGGTGCCAACGGTGCAGCCACGATGGGTTTGACGGGGGTTTCTGCTTCCTGACCCAGAAAGGTTAAATAGCCCTGGGCTTCCAGCCCCAGCACATAATCGTTATCCATCGGCAAGGTCACTTCCTGACCCGGCCAGAACATCACATCCAGGATGCGGCCATCCGGTAAACGTAATGAAGCACCCCCCATCTGTTCGCCGTCATAACGATAACGGGCCGGTTTGCCGGTCGGCTGTTGAGCCTGTTGTGATCGTTGTTCAAAATCAGTCAACGGTTTTGCCGGTTCAACGGGCGGATCGGGATAATCAAAGCCCAGAAAAGTCAGATAGCCCTGCGCTTCCAGCGAGACAATAAACGGATGATCGACCGGCACATCGACCACCTGACCGGGATAAAACATCACATCCTGGGTACGGCCATCAGCCAGACGCAGGGGGGCCCCATTCGGGGATTCACCGTTGTAGCGAAACTTCGCCATAGACCACCTCATTACTTTCTGTCTTCATGAACTCTTCCCGAGTACGCGGTAAGGCGTCGTGCGGGGCGTCCTGCACAAACCAGGTTTCTGTCGCGACCGTCAGCGCGTATTGCCATAAACCCTCCGATTGCCCCAAAAAAACCTCATCAATCAGCCACAGTGGGCGGCGACAGTCCGGCGGCATAAAGCCGCCCACCGCCTGACGCAGGGTATCGAGCAGGGCAATCGCCCCCTCGTTACCGTTAAGCTGGCGCATCACCAAGGTCAGCGTGAAATGCAGCACCCGCGGCTGAAACACCCTACCCACATCCTGAATGTCGCCAAAACGCGAGCGGGCAAAACTGAGCAGCACCGCGCCGAGCGGATGATTGAGATGAAAGCGTTCCGGCTGCTCAGGAAAGAAGGTGACGTCCAGTTGCGGCAACCGCTGTTTCAGCAGGCCCAGGAGGGCGCGCATGATATCGAGCGTCATTCAAAGTCCTCCAGTAAGCCGCCGGGGCCGCTAAAGCGCGCCGGACGGGCGCGGACATGAAAAGCCCCCGGCTCGGGGAGCACCTGACCACTTGCGGCGATACCTAACGTCAATTTTCCGTCACGCAAGGCTTCCAGCATTTTCAGGCTGCCGCGATACACCTCTTTTATCGCCTCGGGCAGTTGGCCTTCGGGACGACGCAGGTACAATCGATGCGTCACCAGATTGACCGCCATATCGCGCAGTACCGTGGGAACGGTCTGCAGCGGCAAGACGTAACGCCCGCGCAGATCAGCATCAATCAGCTCATCGGCATAGCGGATAGCGTCGCTCAGCACCTTGTCGTGAATCACATTGGGCAGGCTACCCATCAGCGCTTCGCCTGAGACATCCTGCGTCAACCGAACCAGCGTATGGTGTGAGAGCAATTGCCCGATATCCTCCAACGTGCAGTAGGCCATCAGATACCTCTGACCATGCGGATAATCTCGCCAGCGGCGGTGGCGGCATCCAGGGCCACGCCCACCGTTGAAGCGGGCAGCCCGCCACCGGTTAATGCGCTTTCTGATACCACCCGGCCTTCACTGTCGGCCTTGAGCAGTTCACCGGCGCTAATCGCGGCACCGGCTTCTACCGCCATGATGCCCAGCACATTAATCGGTACGCTGTCGCCTTTTTTACCGGAGACCTCGGCGACACCGAGTTCCGTCCCGGTGCCCTTAAAGGGTTTTGCCGTGATGCTCACCAGACGATGGACGGTTAACTCCTCCACTGCCACCACGGTCGTGGTGAGTACCACCTGTTGCGTCACCATGTTTTACGCTCCTTTAATGCCACTAATCAGATACCCGGCCTCACTGCCCACCACCGCGACCTTGTAAATATCGGTGTAGCGGATATTGACCACCTTGCCGCCAACACTGTCAAAGCGGTCGGCCAGGGGCATTCCCTGCCGGCGGAAGGTATAGCCAAAGGACGGCCTATGCTCATCCGCGCTATCACTGCCCGCAGAGGCGGGACTGACCACATGCAGCATCAGGTTATCTTTCCACAGGTCGGTGGTGGTTTTACCGTCTTTCGCCAGCTGAACCGGCGCGCCAATCAGCACCTCATCCACCTGGAATAAATCTTTTAACATCTCGGTGGTGATACGTTTGCGTTCATTCCCACCCAGCGCGTCTTGCAGCACCTTATGAAAGCGCAACAGCGCCATCACGCTCGCCCCCATGGTAATGACGTTGGGTCGCAGTCCAATATTGGCCCGCACCACTTCCATTCCGGCTTCAATATCTTTCAGCGGATCGCCTTTTTCTTTATTCCAGGCGGCATCGCCGGTCAGGGCCTTTTTTGCATTGCTGGCATAGACCGAGGTCGATTGCGCCAGCTCCGCCACATACTGCTCACGGCGCAGCAAAATACCGTCGGTGGCGCGTTTAATCGCCTTGATTTCTTCATTGAACATCGATTCCGCCTGTTCGCGGTAATCGACCGGCACCGCTAAATCATGCTCATCGAGCACGATATCGGTAAACGCCTGTTTTTCTCTTAACAGGATATTGCTGTTGGCCCCGACCGCGCGTTTGGTTTCATACAGCGCCAGCCGTCCTTTACCAAAGGTCGGTACCTTAACGCCTTCTTTTTCTACCCTGACGAGAGGAAACAGCTTCTCTCCAATCAGGCTGGCATTGCGGTATTCAGCGGCAATGTGGGTCAGCACCGGGTCGTTGGCCCGTTTGCTTTTTAAATAATCAGACATGGGACTCTCCTGTCAGGCAGCGTTTCACCGCCGCTTCGTAAGGCATGGACTCACGCGCCTTAAGCGCCATCGCCTGTTGATGCAGCGCATCCGGATCGGCGGCCTGCTCAGTAAAGGCAGCGCACCCTTGCGGTGTAGCGCGTCTGCCCGGCACCGCCTGTGGGCGAAAATCAACCAGCGGGGCGGATGAGGTCAGCAGCGATTTAACCGCTTCTACGAGCGGACGGGTGTGACTGCCTTCGGTAAACTCCAGCGGTTTTTCGCTGTGGGTCAACGCATCCAGTAACGCGACAATCACCGGCTGTCCCGCCGGGGCCAGTCGTCCGTCGTTCATCAGCGTTTCGGCAAAGGCCACATTGGCGTCATGAGCGACTTTAGCGGCCTGCGCGGCTTTTTCGGCCTGATGAGCGCTGAGCTGTTGCTTTAACGCCGCGTTCTCAGCTTCCAGCTGTTTTTCGGTTTCGGTTTTTTCCACAGTAAGGCTCTCCGTTGTGGGATAAGGGTTGACAACCCCAGGCTCAGAAAAGGCCAGGGTCTCGGTGGTTAGCGCAGGGGGTTCAGATGGAGTACCCACATAGTGGCTCAGTAACGCCCGTAGCCGAAGTAGCAGCGAGTCGTGGCTGTCATCCCGATCTTCGGTAAATTCCACCACCCCGTCCTCGGTATCTGCAAAAGAGACCGCGCGTAGCCCTTTGACAGCGGGCGGCTGTGCGCCAAGAAAACCGACATGGCGTAAATACAGGGCACCCGGTGCCGGATTATTCGGCGCGTGGGGTAAATAGAACGACGCCGAGATTTTTTTGTAGCGGCCCGCCGTCACCAGTTCAGAAAAAGCCGGATCAACCTGCTGCGGCTCTGCCAACAAATCACGTCCTTGCGCCGACAGCTGTTTGATCCAGCCGTAAGCGGGCGCATCGGTAGTCGGGTGACCGGTCACTATCGGGGCTTCATGTAACGCCGGATCGTAGGCATCCGCACAGGCGCGTAAATCCTGCTCGCTGACGTTCAGTACCTGCCCGTGGCTATCCGTATGCCGACCGCGCGTAAAAATATGCAGGGATTTCATGGCACCTCCATTAACATCATGGCAGCAGTGTATGCCAGGTCGGCGCATTTCCCTTTTAAAGGGCTTTAAAGATTTTCATTTGAATATTTTTGATGACAGAAGAATGCGGCGGCGGCTATCGGGGATAACCGCGTCAGGAAGGGGTTTATAAAGCTTTATAAAGGGCGGAAACGTCCTCGGGTATCGCGTTGTATCCTTTAACCACCCGAGCGCGTCAGGCAGCGCTTAGCGGAGGCTAGCCTGTTGCAAATAATCAAGCACCTCATCGAGCAGCTGGCGTTTGACTTCAGCCTGTAGCTGTCCCCCCTCGGATACCGGCAGGTAAGGGCGCGGGGGCAGCGTCACTGACCCACCCCGCCCCGCTTTCCCGCCCTGTTGATGGATACGTGCATAAACGCGATTCGTGCCGACCCGTGCCTGATGCGCATCATAGTCCGGCGTCACGCTGCGGCGTAAATACCCGTCCTGGGAGAGCGTCATGCCCTGGCGGGCGAGGGCCGCAACCGACGGCTGCCAGCGTGGCCGCCCCTGCGCCTCAAAGTTCAGGTCAGTAGCGGTTTTCAGCGTTTCAGACCAGCGTCGCATCAGCGGGGTCAGGTCGTAAGCGGCGTTCTCCAGGCGCTTTAGCGCCTGTTTCAGGTCGTTATCGGTTATCTCAACCGACAGGAGAGTGGGTTTCATTGAGTGCCCCCGAGTGCTTTGCTAGCGACGGCGTGTAACGGCCCCTGATAGCGGGTTAAGTCCGGTCGATACCCTTCACCGGGGTTATACGACCAGCCGATATCCGGGGAAAACACCGTATGATTGTCAAGTGTCAGCTGGGCCACCGGCTGCATTTCGCCGGTTTTGCGCGAGACGACTTGCAACGACCAGCGCAGACGGTCGCCGGACGTTTCCACCGTGAGTCCTCGCGCTTTGATGTCCCGTTCAGACAGGGCTATCACGCTGCAGCGACAGCGCCAGCCATTGGGCGGGTAGAGTGCACGCCATACCGGGTCATCGGCAGGAAACACCCGGCCATGCAGCGCCAGGTGGCTTTTGCGGGTGCGGTTATCGCGTATTGCCACATACATCCAGTAGGGACGCGCCGCAACATTCTCCCGCATTTCTGCCCAGCGCCCGGCGTTGTACAGGGTAGTGAGATTGGTGCGGTAAATCGTCTCCAGTCGCGGCGGGCTGCCTAATTGCACCGTGACCGGCTGCCCGCTCACGGGGTCGGTGCTATCCTGCTCCCCCCACCATCCCTTGGCCTGCAGTACCGGGGTCAATTCCTGAGCAAACCACTGGCCGGTTTTGCCTTCCGCCAAGGTGGTTTCCAGCGCCTGATAAATGTCCTGCAGAATATCCAGTTGTGTCACCTTGGCCACCGTCGCGCTCTGGGCATGGGCCTGCTGCCAGACATCCTGCCAGTCCCAGGAAAAGGTAAAGCCTTTGGCTTTCAAGTAGGCTATCGCCCGTTTGGGCGGCAGGCTAAACAGTGCCGTCAGTGCGTTATCATTGAATGTCGGCATGTAACCTCCCCCAGACGTTGGCAACAAACATCACCCTGGCCAGGGTTTCCTGTAGCGCCTCTGCCTGCATCTCGGGGTAGAGTGCGGCCAGTTTTCCCCTCAGTTCGCGGGGAGCCACACCGGATTGTACGGCTTGAAATAACGGTGACAGTAGTGGTTGTAGCGTCTTATCTAACGAGCCATCTTTCATCAGGCTGTCTAGGGCACGGTCAAGCTGTGCCTGGGCATCGGATGCGGTCTTGGTGTCGTTCTCGGCAAAGGTCAGCGGCGGTGCGGCGGAAGAGGTGGCGTGTGGCGCGCTTTCCATCAGCAAATCGCCCGGTTGCAGGCCATATTCACGCTGATAGTATTGCGCGCTGAAAAAGCCTGCCGTTTGCGCCAGACTCTGGTCACGTTTGGCCTGCACCTCATCAATGGTCTCCTGCTCCCACAGTCGCCAGGTCGGCACCGGCACATCACCAAAGTTCAGTTCAACCAGCCAGCGAATCACCTGATTCACCGCACTCATCACCATCACCGCATCGCCATCGCGGATATCGGCGGCCACTTCCAGCCCGGCCTGGGCCGAGGCGTGATTGGTTTCGGCTTCGGTAGTCTGGTTCTGGCCCAAGAGCGCAATGGTAATTTCACTGCGCGCCATCTCAATCAGGTCTTTATACAGACGGCTCGACGCACCTTTGGTGGCGGGCTCCTTGAATTCAATACTGCTGTCATCCGGGATAACCGCCACCGCATCCTGCACCATCTGCTCGAGGGAGTGCAGCAGCGGGCTGATATGCGCCTGGTCCTGGCTACGCGGATGATACCCCACTACCCAGGGGGTGCCGTATTTTTCACTAAAGCGCATCCAGAACGACCAGCCGGCCTTCTTGAACGTCACCGGCCAGAAGCACAGCGACAGGTCGGCAAAGCCGTAAGGGTTATCAAAGGTGGCGTCTTGCGTGGCCACCACAAATTTGCGCGGCGGTAATAACTCGCCCGCCAGTCCCGACTGCTGGGCCTGAAAGCGCAGGCGATTCTCGGTATCAAAGGTAAACCACTCCGGTGGCTTGCCCACCACATCGGTGACCACCAGATGGCGACCGTCTTTTGCCCAGGTCAGTTCGGCGGGTTGATAGCCAAAAAAGGCCGCCTCCAGCAGCTCCCCAATGAGGCGGTTCATGTCCCACTGTGCCAGCCTCTGTTCAATAAAACGCACCACAGGCGCAGGTGCCTGCCCCGGCTCCAGTCCGCGCTCCAGGCATTTGACCGCCGATTTACGCCGCCGGATACTGCTACCCACCAACGGCTCAGCGCGTAACTGGCGGTAGACGCTAATCGCCTGGCCTCTGGCGCGTAATATCGGGTCGGGATTGGGTAAATGGCCGAACAGTTGACCCAGGCCCGCCGGACTGCGGGCGCGGGTCGCGATGTCACTGAACAACGCTTTTTTATCGACAATCATCAATATCCCTCCAGCAAGGATGAGGCCTGACGTGGGCAACAGGAGTAAGCCCGTACTGGCCCCTGCGGCTGGTCGGCAGCGTTAAGCGCTAAAAACAGCGCCCAGGCACGGTCAGCGTGCCCGGCGGCATCGCTCTCGGCCACAAAACGCGGCGCGCCAGTCGGACTCATCACTTTTTTCAGTTTATGCAAATCGGCCCGTAGCGCCCCGTCTCCTTGCGGCAAACGCAAGCGCCGGTCTTCAAACACCTCTTTACCGCGTGTTGCCAGCGTCAGCTTGTTGCTGGGCGTGAATAACACCCCTTCGACCCGCGTGCTGCCATGACGGCGTTTGGCATCTTCCACCGGCTTTTCGCCGAGACCAGTCTGGTCGATGCAGCACCGCAGTACCCGGTAGTGGGCAAAGACCGCATCGAGCAGCGCATCCTGTTCGGCAAAGGGGGCACGCTTGCGGGTAATGATGTCGCGCGTCCAATACACATCGCCCACCTGTTCAATCACCCATATCACAAACAGGTCATGGCGCAGACCGATATCGATACCGACAAAACAGGGGCCACCCTGATAGTGCTCAGGCTTGCCCGCCTGCGGGTGTTCAACGCCATCAATCAGGTCATAGGAAAGCCAGGCGGCGGCTTCATCCAGCCAGTGCAGTTCAAATTCCTGCGCCCAGGCGTCTTCATCATTGAGCGCCTGTTTGAGGGCGGCCACATCCCGTGGCAGGCCGTCTTTGACCGCCTGGTAAATATCGACCCGATGGCGCGACCAGACGCTGTCCAGCGACGGGTCGGTCATCAGCTCATAAAACTTGTTGCCCTTGCCATTGGGGGTGGAGGTGACGCGCAGCTTGTAGCCGTTCGATATCACCGGAAAAAGCGCCGCCCAGATTTTGCGACTGTCGGCATGAAAGGCAAATTCATCGAGAAACACATTAGCGGCAAAGCCGCGCGCCGTATCGGGGTTAGCCGGGAGTGCAGTAATGCGTGAGCCGCCGGGCAGCACCGCCTCCAGCAGGGTGTAACGTTCGCTGCCTGGGCCTTTTACGCTGCCTTCAATTTCACGGATAGCCAGACCGTAGGCCTGACAATGTTTTTTCACCCCTTCTTCCATCGCCTCTTTGGCCTGGCGCTCACCGCGCGAGAGAATGACCCAGCGGGTGCGACCGCCACGGGCCTCGGTCTCAAAGCAGTCGTCAACCAGCTCTAGCGTGGTGGTAAAGGTTTTGCCGGTCTGACGGGCAAACTGGCCGATTTTAAAGCGCGACCGGTCGAGCAGCCAGTGCTGTTGGTAAGGGTAGAGTTCAGCATTTTTGCTCATGCGATAATCCCATAAATTTCTTCACGCACCCGCTTCAGGGTCTCCAGACTGACATGTCCCTTGCCTTGCTGCGCTGCTTCCTGCTCCAGCGTGGCCATTTCCGCGCTGATTTTTTTAAGCTGGCCTTGCAGTTTTTTCAGGCTGACGCTGGCATGAATAATCGGGGCCAAATTTTTCGCCATGCGGGCAAAACGTTCAGCCCGTTCAACCGGCGACCCCGCTTCTTCCTTGATGGTTTGTGCCTCCAGCAGGCTATTGAGTAATTCAGTCTGCACCAACGCCATAATGGATTCTGAGCGGGTATCCTGGTCATCGGGCGCACCCTTGGTCAGTTGCCGCGCCGCTTCAGTCGCGTCACGAATGGCGGCAAAGCGGCGTTGTACCTTCTGGCCATAACGAGAAATTTGCGCCCGACCGATGCTATAGCCTTTCTCACGCAGCAAGGCTTCCAGCTCCCGGTAGCCACTGAAATTACGCTCGGTCAGCGCCCGGTCGAGCCATTCACGCACCGAGACGGGCAAGACTTCGATATGACTGCGCGGTGCCATCGTCACTCCCTCCAGTATTTGGCCGGGCGGGCAATGCCGGGGATATCGTCGGTGACGTATTCCACCAGATTGACCCCTTCCGGCGTCAGCGTGGCCGTCCATGAACGTGCGGGCGGTCGGGTCAGGCGAACCAGACTGAAGCCCTCAAGGAACAGCAACTCTTTTTGCAGCTCCAGCATGGTCATGTCCGGGTAAAGCGAATGGCCCACATCCCACAGTAGCCGGTCATTGGCCGGATACGGCCGCGCCTTGTTGACCACCTGCAGTAACACCCAGCGCAACCCTTCGCGGCGTGCCTGTTCGGTCTCTATCATTCTTATCCTCCTGCCACCTGACGCAGTTGTATCGTTTCCAGCTTCTGGTAAATCGCGTCTAACCGGGACTCCACCACCTGCTGATAATGAATAAATTCGTCGCGCCGGACGTAACGTTCCGGCACCTCCACTTTGAATTCCAGTACCTCGCGCTCAAGGCGTACCCCTTTATCGGACGCCTCGCGCATCAACCGCTCCAGTGATGCAAACCGTTCGGCCTGACGCTTTTCGGTCTCGCGGATAAACCAGCGGGCCAGCCCCGCGAGAAAGCCCGCCAGCCCAAACAGATAGCTCACCAGTACCCAAAAATCGACCTGTAATGTCATGGTGTTAATCCTTCAATATAATCCAGTAATCCATTGACCTGTGCCCGCCAGACCTGACATTGCTGCCCGTTGTCGGTGATATTGGCGAGGATATCACGCTGGGTAACTGGACTCGGGGTGTGTCGCTCGCCAGGGGTCTCAGCTGACCGGGTCGGGTTGCCAGTGCCGCCGGTAAGGGCGGCAACGCCTGAACCATCAACGTCTGACAGCCCGAGGGCGGCGTTGTAGTGCTGCACGAAGCCACGAGTAAATACGCAGGACATAGCATGAGGCTGGCCTTTTTCATCCCGCCAATGTTGGGTAACATCCTCTATCCGCCTTGTTAAGTGTTGGGTTTTGTCACGAAGTTGCGCAATGCGATTCAGGTAGTCCTGTTCAGCCTGATGCGCCAGCTTCACCTGATGGGCAAATCGTTGTTGCAGGGCTTGCAGGCTTTGCGCGGCCTGCTCGGCGCGCTGTTTTTCCTGCATGGCAAACGTCTCGCGCAGCTGACTGAGGGTTGCCACGCACCGTTCGGTTGCGCGACCTGCGCCTTGCGTGTAGCCGTGCCACCAGATACCCGACAGCAGCGCCATTACCAGAACCCCGCCGAGGCTTTTCAGGCTGACTGCACTAAACACAGCTTGCCCCTCCCCAGGTCAGGTAACGCGGTGCCAGGCTTTTTAAAATACGGCGGGGATAATGGCGATTCTCACGCCAGGCACTCACGCGACGTCCGGCATTGACCCGTTCAATGTGGTGAAACCAGCGCCCACTGTCGTGACCGAGACGTTTGGCCAACTGAAGGTCACGCTGCACCCAGCCCAAACCGCCGTTGTAGGCCGACAGGGTCATCGCCATACGTTCACAGCGATTGACCGCCGATAATCGTTGCCATAGCTAGTTATCAAAACTCACCACCGCACGTAAACTCCAGCTGGGATTGAGTGGCGCTTTGGCCGCCAGTGCCGGCATTACCTCCCCAATCCAGGCCGTGGTCGCGGGCATAAACTGCCCCAGACCCTGCGCACCGATACGGTTGGTGATGGCCGGCTGCCAGCCACTTTCGTGCTCAATCTGGGCGGCAAAATCCGCCACTGGCGCATTAAGCCCCCACACCAGACGGGCGTTGCGTATCAGCTCAGCCCGGTATGGCAGTGCGGCTTGTGGGGGACGCGCCGCATCGGCATCAAGCGCGCCACCAAGGAGCACTATCAGCAAAAGGAATAACAGCCATCCGGGGTCGCCCTGCGGACGTTGATAGCGGTTCATGGTCATAACCCCATCGCCACACTCAGACACACTGCTGCCACAATCACCGCGCGACGCAGTTGGGCTGCCGCAAACACCTGATGGCAGCCGCCGCGTACCGGATGTCGACCCTGTGCCACCTCCGGGTGGTCATGGTGCAGATATTGACCGGGGCGGGCCTTGGGGAACAGCGAACGGTCAAGCCAGTAACCCACGACTGCCGCCAGGGTGATTAAGGCCAGCTTGTAGAGCACCACCGGCAATTGCTGCGGTGAGACCAGGCCAATCACCAGCAACAAACCAGCCGCAGTGAGCAACCAGCCGCCGAGGCGTGGGGTTTTAAAGGGGGGTAACATCAATTTTTTTCGGGTTTTCATGGCGGTCTCCCTCAATATCAGGCAGACAGTGTGACAAGGCAGTGCGCCAATCGCTTTTAAAGCGGTTTACTAGTGGGGATAGCCGGTAGTCGCTAGATTACGCTCAGCAATTGCCCCGAATGGGGCAAGGGAAAAAGCGCGACCCGCCCTGTGAGTCAACCGTGGCGCTTTCCGTTCTCGAGAACAGGAAAGAGTCTACACGAATTTCCATTAGTGAAAAAGGCTTACAGTGAATGCAACAATATTTTTTACCGATACTGCCCTGGATGGGCGGTAAACGGCGGCTGGCAAAACAGATTTTACCGCGCTTCCCGGCGCATACCTGCTACGTCGAGCCGTTTTGTGGCGCAGCGGCGCTCTTCTTTATGAAGTCACCCAGCAAAGCGGAGGTCATCAACGATATCAACGGTGAGCTGGTCAATCTCTATCGGGTGCTGAAACACCATCTGGAAGAGTTTATGCGCCAGTTTAAATGGGCGCTGGTCAGCCGGGCGATGTATCACTGGTTGAAAATGACCCCGACCGAGACCTTAACCGATATCCAGCGGGCAGCCCGCTTCTACTACCTGCAAAAACAGGCGTTCGGTGGTAAGGTGGCGGCGCACACCTTTGGCGTGACTACCACCACGGGGCCACGCCTGAATCTGTTACGCATGGAAGAAGAGCTGTCGCTCGCGCATCTGCGGTTATCACGCACCACCATAGAACAGCTGGACTGGGCCAGCTGCATTGCCCGTTATGACCGTCCGCACACGCTGTTTTACTGCGACCCGCCGTATTGGGGGACCGAGGGCTATGGCGTGGATTTTGGTCTGGCGCAATATGAAAAACTGGCGGGGATGGGACGAGACCTAGCGGGCATGATGATTATTTCGGTTAATGATATTCCCGAGATGCGGGCAGTGTTTCGAGGCTTTGCGATGGAGAGCGTCCCGATTCGGTATAGCCTTAGCAGTAATCAGCCCACCCAACGACGTGAGCTGATTATTACCGTCAAATAACCCTCTCCACTGCAACGGAGAGGGATGGGTCATGCGCGGCTGCGGGCGGCTTTTTTCTCTGCCATTGCTGTCAGGGTGCGTTTAGCCACTTCGCGGGTTTCACCCGGAATATGTCGAAAGGCAGTTAATACCTCTGCCTCTTCCTCATCCCGCACTACATCGAGCGCACTGGCTTCATCGCTGCGCTCACCAGTCATCACATAAAGAAGATCGACTCCTAACGCTTTCGCCGCGATTAAGTAGCCCGCATCAGGATGTCGTTCGCTTTTTTCATAGTTGTATTGAGTGAGCTTTTTAACCCCGCACCGTTCGGCGAAGATTTCCTGGCTAAGCCCCAATCGCAGGCGCTCGGATTTGAGGCGTTCTCCCACGCCTTCTAGCGTCAGCGTGACCCACTGCTGTGCATCAACGGGTGTTTGTTCATCGCTTGCAGCAACCGACGAGGTTTTGCCCGCCAGTTGCTGGCTTAGCTGTTGCAGTTGCTTCTCTTTTTCGGCGACCAGTTGTTGACTGCGTTTAAGGGCTGCCTCATCTTTACGTAACGCTGCCTTTAACTCCCTGACTGACATGCGGTCAACATCATCCAGTGTCAGACCCGCGATGGTGCCGCCTTCGGCCAATTCCGCCAGATCATCGTCGTCTTCCAGCATGAGTTCATAGAGTTTTGAACGGCCTAAACCTGAAAACGTATTCACCTTTGACTCAAGTGTCGGTGAAAGATATTTCAATGCTGCTTGTGCCATTTTTCGTGCTATTCGATATTCAAGACCTAACTGCTCTTGTACTATCTTCATGAATGTTCCATGTGGCTCATTCTCCTTAAGAATAATCAGCCGTTTCCCCGCCTCCAGCATGGCTTCGGCACTTTGCGCCATATAGAAGCGGGCTTCATGCACAATCCTTTCCCGTTCATAGGGTAGCCCATCCCCAAAACGTGCCATTACTTCCTGTTGGGCGCTGTTTTCTGCATTTTTTTCAGGGTATGCAATTGCCCCCCCCCCCCCCGCAATCGTGATATTGTCCGCCGTAGTTACAGACAGGCTGGTTGCCGCTTTTTTCTTTGCCATACAGGTCTCCTTTAGGCCGATAACAGCCAGTGGTTTTTTACGGCAATAAAGAACATACAAAAACAAACAAAAAAGACTTTACATTATTTTGAATGCCATTGTATATTTATTTTTAACTTTTTATGACGGAGGTAACACCATGTCACTGCAACACCCCGCCGACTTTAAGCGCAATTTTTATGATCGTGTCTATCAGAACTACCCGACGGTGGCGGCGTGGGCACGCCAATCCGGCTTCAAACCCTATCAGGTTTATATGTTGCTTGATGGCTCCTGCCAGGGCTGGCGCGGGGAAGCCCGCAAAATCAAACAGGCGATTGAACAGATAATGGGTTCTCCCATGCCATCGGGAAAAAAGCGCCATAAAAAATAACATTCGCCCGTTTCACTGACGGTAACACAATTTCCATTAATGAAAAAGAGGCATCCGATGAAAAACACCTTATTACTGCACCCTTCTTCACGCACACGACGGGCGCTGCGTATTTTGAAAGCCATGAAAGGGCATTACCGCGATGGCCTGTCCAATAAAGCCCTGGCGGCGCTAATCAATGACTCTGCGGCCAATATCAGTCGCACCCTGCCATTTTTAGTGGAAGAAGGAATGATTGAGAAGCGCTTCAATGGGAATTACGGCCTCGGTGAGGAATTGATACAGATTGCCCTGGCCTTTTTTGATGAAACCGAACGGGCGCAAATCAAGATGGCAGAAAGGCATGGCCGCTGCGTAGCATCAGCGTCAAAACCGTAAGAGGAAAAAATAATGGGTAGAAAAGCGTTACCGATAACGGCTGAAATTGCCCCCGAACAGCCTTTGGCACCGGATTTAATGAACAACCTTAATGCCCTGGCTGAACATCAGCAGGCCATTATGGATAAGTACGGCGAGGGGTTGCCCTATGAACGCGAGCGCATTGTGCATGAAGCGCGCTTCTATATGGCACAAAGTGCCGAAGCCATGCTGGAGGCGGGGAAACGGCTGATTATTCTTAAGGAGAATGAGCCACATGGAACATTCATGAAGATAGTACAAGAGCAGTTAGGTCTTGAATATCGAATAGCACGAAAAATGGCACAAGCAGCATTGAAATATCTTTCACCGACACTTGAGTCAAAGGTGAATACGTTTTCAGGTTTAGGCCGTTCAAAACTCTATGAACTCATGCTGGAAGACGACGATGATCTGGCGGAATTGGCCGAAGGCGGCACCATTGCGGGCTTGACGCTAGACGAAGTTGATCGCATGTCGGTGCGGGAACTAAAAGCAAAACTGCGTAAAACGGAAAAGTCACTTGAAGCCAGCCGCCGTCTGGCCAATGAGAAAGATCAAAAGATCAATGAACTGAGCGAAAAACGCCTGCTTAATCAGCATCGCCCGTTAGGGGAAGAAGGCATACGCCAGCTCCGTGAAGAAATTGGCCTGGTGGGCTTTGATGTTAAAGCCATATTAATGGGGCGCTTTCGGGAAGGGCTGGAAAAACTGAGCAGCCACAGTGGTGATATCACATCCCACGCCGACTATTTAGCGGGCTTGCTTAATGATATTGAGTTTGAAATCAATGTGTTACGTAGTGATTTTTCGTTACCCCACCACGCAGTATCAGCGTTGGTGCCTGACTGGACAAAAGCCGATGCGGATGCCGACGATGCGGATTTTCAGTTACCGGAACACCTGCGCGGCACCGGACAGGATAATGTCGAGGAGGTGGTGCAATGAACCCCATCCTGACCGAACGTCTGTTAACCATTGCCCAGACTGCTGAAAGAGCCGGGCATGGCGGCAAAGACGCGGTGTATCAGACAGGCTGTCAGGCACTCGGTATTTCCAAAGCCACGCTGCTGCGAAAAATCAAACAGGTCAGTTATAAACCGCCGCGCAAGCAGCGGGTGGATTATGGTACCAGCGCCCTGACACGCGACGAAGCCCTGCTGATATCCGGCGTCATCATGGAATCTGAACGCAATAATGGTAAACGCCTCTACAGTCTACAGCAAACGGTTAATGACCTGCGGGCGAACAACCTGATTGATGCCGGGTATATTGATAATGAAACTGGCGAGTGGTTTCCGCTGTCGGTCGATGCCATCAGCCGGGCACTGTACCATTATCGCCTGCATCCCAACCAGTTACGGGTACCTGCCCCGTGCGTTCAATTAAAAACCGGGCATCCCAATCATGTCTGGCAGCTGGATGCGTCGCTGTGTGTGCTCTATTACCTGAAAAATCCCGCCAAAGGGCGCACCACGCGCGATAGCGGCCTGCGCATGATGAGTGAGGCCGAGTTTAACAAGAACAAGCCCAAAAATCTGGCCCGTATTGTCAATGACCGCGTCTGGTCATTTGAACTGACCGACCACACCAGCGGCTGGATTTACGCCGAGTACCGCTTCGGCGGCGAAACGGCACAAAACTTTACCGATGTGCTGATTAATGCCATGCAGGAGCGCAGTGGGGCCGACGTATTACATGGTGTACCGCGTATCCTTTATACCGACCCCGGCTGCGCGCTGGTCTCAGCCACGATGCGCAACCTGTGCAAAACCCTCGGTATTCAACTTATCGCCCATAAAGCCCGTAATGCCCGCGCCACCGGCTCAGTGGAAAAGGCGCGCGATATTCTGGAGTGTAGTTTTGAATCCGGCCTGCGGTTTGTGCAAGTCGATAATATTGATGAACTGAACCACCGGGTCGGGTTATGGCGTAAAAAGTATAACCGTACCGCGCTGCATCGCCGTACCGGCATGACCCGTACCGACAGCTGGCTACGGATCACTCCGCAGCAGTTAATCAAGGCACCACCCGTTGAAGTGTGCCGCGAACTGGCGGTGAGTCTGCCGGAAAACCGTAAGGTCAATGACTATCTTCGCGTGTCATTTGGGAGCAAAGAATATGACGTTAGGGGTGTGCCGGGTGTTTGTAACAACGATTGGCTACAGATAGTCCGTAACCCTTGGCGCGACAGTGAAGCACAGGTGGTGATAATCAATGAGGACGGCATGGAAGTCTTTTACCGGGTACCGGAAGTGGTGAAAGACGAGTACGGTTTTCCCCTCAATGCCCCAACATTAGGCGAATCCTTCAAGGCATTACCCCACACCCCGGCGCAACACCATCTGGCGGAAGTCGAGCAGGCGATGTATGGCACCACCTGTCCCACCGAAACCGCTGCCGCGCAAAAAGCCAAAGCGCTGCCACTGGGCGGTCGCTTTAACCCTTATCTGGACAATGAACGCGATACCCCACCCATTTACCTGCCCAAACAGGGCCAGGCTTCCACGGTTTGCGCGCCACGTTTTGAAGAACGTTTAAACCCGGTCGTGGTGGTTCAACAGTTGCGCGCGCGTTTCCAGGCGGCGGGCAAGACCTGGCGCAGTGAATTTTACACCACGCTAACCCAACGCTTCCCGGACGGCATACCCGCTGACCAGGTCGACGCGCTGGGTGATGAGCTGATGGCCCAGTCCACCGAGGTGGTGGTCAGTCTGGCCAGTCACGGTTAACGGGAGGCCATCATGCTGAAACTCAAAACCCTGTTACAACACCACAACCTGACCCAGGCAGCACTGGCCCGTGCGCTTGACCTTTCCGAGGCGACGCTGGCGCAAATAGTCAATCACCATCAGTGGCCGAAACAGGATACCGACGCACTAAAACACCGCATCCGTGGCTGGCTAAGTGACCAGGGCATCGCGGCGGACGACTGCTTTGACGGGGTCACATCCAGCAGCAAGGAAAAGCACACACCACCTAGCAACGAGGAAGACACCATGTTACTGAAAAAACAGGTATTACTGACTGCCACCAAAAAGCATTTTGGGCTGTTTCGTGCCCCATTTGACGACAACGCGGTACAAGGTCATGAAGATGTGTTTTTAACCCCTGAAAGTCGTTATGTGCGCGAGGCGTTGTACCAGACCGCCAGCTATGGCGGCTTTATCGCGGTTATCGGTGAATCCGGCTCGGGTAAAAGCACGCTGCGACGTGACCTGACTGACCGCATCTATCGGGAAAACGCCCCGGTGGTGGTGATTGAACCCTACGTGCTGGCGATGGAAGACAACGACCATCAGGGCAAAACCCTGAAAGCCGCCAGTCTCGCCGAGGCTATTGTCCATACCCTGGCCCCACTGGAAAAACTCAAACGCTCGCCGGAGGCCCGCTTTCGTCAGCTACACCGACTATTAAAAGAGAGCAGCCGCGCCGGGTACAGCCATGTACTGGTGATTGAAGAAGCCCATTGCCTGCCCATCCCGACCTTAAAGCACCTTAAACGCTTCTTTGAGCTGGAAGACGGCTTTAAAAAACTGCTGTCCATCGTCCTGCTGGGACAACCCGAACTGGGCGACAAGTTATCCGAGCGCCTGTTAGCGGTCAGGGAAGTGGTACAGCGCTGCGAGGTAATTGACCTGCCGCCGCTAGATGAACACTTGAACGACTTTCTTGATTTCAAGTTTAAACGCGTCGGCGGCGACCTTAGCAAAGTCCTTGGCCCGGATGCGATACCGGCACTGCGTCAACGCCTAAGCTGGCTGCGCCCGAAAAAAGACACGCCGGTCAGCCTGCTTTACCCCTTGGCTATCGGCAACCTGCTGACCGCCGCCATGAACCTGGCCGCGCAAAACGCCATCCCGGTTATCGACGCCAATATTATTCACAGTGTGCATTAAAGGAGGCTTTTATGCTGAACCCCGCCGTGACCATTAAAAACCCGTCAGCGATGACCTACCAGGCCATCCAGCAGCAGTTCAGGCAATGCCTGTCGGTGATGGATAAACTCAGCCAGGAAGGTTTTATCGTCAGTCAGTTTACCGTTGATGGCTATAGCCGTCCGACCCTTACCCTGCTGCATGACCGACGGTGTGATGCGTTATATAAAAACGGCCATGCCGTTCGCTATGCCCTGGGTACTGACCGTCAGGGCCGCTGGGAAAAATACCAGTTCCTGCAAGATAACTGCCGAATCACCTGGGAGGTACGTTAATCATGACAACACGCCCTGTCCGTATTACCGCTCGCCAATCGGTTTATTTGGCAAAGACCGTCGATATGCCGGAACAGGACGATGAAACCTATTTGTCGATTTGCGAGAACTGCCGTGATTTTGATGAACAAGACCAGCGTCTTGGTGAAATCGCGACCCGATACAACATGAATTTATTTGAGCATATTCAACACAGTGACGCCCTGGAAGACATTATTTTCGAGCGCGTTTAATTCCCGACGTTGTTAATGAAAAGGTAAAAAAGATGGCAAAGAAAATAACGCGGCTTAAAGCCGCGGCGGGTGCCTGCACGCCGCAAACCCGTGAGCAGGTAATAAACGATATTAAAAATCTGGGCGATATCCAGCGGGAAATGACCCGACTGGAGACAGAGATTAATGATGAAATTGCGCGGTTAACCCATCAACATGCGGCTGATATTGAAGCCAGGAAAGCCCGCATCACCCTGTTGCAAAGAGGTATCCAGACCTGGTGCGAGGCCAACCGTGAGGCGCTTACCCAAAACGGCAAAACCAAAACCGCCAACCTGATAACCGGCGAGGTGTCATGGCGTAACCGCCCACCGTCCGTTTCGGTAAAAGGGGTGGATGATATCATTCAGGCGCTGGAAGAAAACGGACAGACCGACTGCATTATTCGCAAAGCACAGCTTGATAAAAATGCCCTGCTCAAAAATCAGGACACTATCCAGCGACTGAATATTCCCGGCATTACGTTTCGCAATCAGCTTGAGGATTTCATTATTACGCCCTTCGAGCAGGAGGTGACCTCATGAGCTATCAGGAAATAAAACCTCTGCGCCGCCAAATTGAAAGGCACATAAACCGCGCCATGCATCACCTGCAGGCAGACCATTCTGCCGCCGCGTATTGTGAATTTCAAAATGCCTTCGAGATATTGGCCGAACTCATCGTCGCCTTAGATAAGGAAAACACGTTATGACCATTACCTGCATCAGCTGCCATCAGGCAACGCGACGCCTGAATCCTACCCAGGCCGAGATCATCCAACAACCGGAAAGCGGCGAGTGGGGGATTGACCTGTTACTGACCTGTCCACACTGCGGACAGCGGTATAGCGCCTGGGTACTTAATTGGGATGTCGTGCCGCTAAAAGGTATCACGGCAAAGTCGCCATCAACACCACCCCATCATCAAACGCACGAGGTAAATAAACCATGAACCTTGACCTTTGGTTAGTTTTTTTAGGCGGTGCCTTGCTCAGTGCCGTATTACCCGGCGCTGGCGCTATCCTCACGCTTAACCATGCCTTCCAGCGGGGATGGTGCAAGACGCTACCGCTTATTGCCGGTCAGGCGACCGCATTAGGCTTGATGGTACCCATTGTGGCACTAGGCACGGAAGCGTTGCGCGCTTCAGCGACAGCCTGGCTGTTACTGAAAGGCATTAGCGTACTCTGGCTACTGTTTGCCGCCTACCGAACCTGGCGCGCACCAGTCATCATGGATGCTTACGATGTCGTGACATTGACCCGCTGTGCGCAACGGTTCTGCTGGGGTTTTCTGACCGATATCACCAACGCCAAAGCGCTCGCCTTCCTACTTGCCACACTACCGGTCTTTCTTAATCCGTCCCAATCGTTAGGGCCACAAATTACCCTTATGACTCTGACGATGGTAATGGTCGATGCGCTGATGATGACGCTTTACGCGCTCATTGCCGCCCGCTTGCGGCCTTATTTTCAATCGCCCGAAACCCGCAAACAACAAAACCGCCTGTTTGCCGGTTTCTTGGTGTTCATTGCGGTCAGCCTTTGTTTTATTGAACATCCGACCTTAATTCAGTGAAAGAGGATAAATTATCATGTGGATATTAATTTTAGCCCTATACGCCAGTCCCTATGCCGGTAATGCTTTTTCCACGCTGCATACACAGGCGTTTGACACGGCAACCGCCTGTCAACAGGCCGCCAAACAGTTCGCAGAAAAATTTGAAACCTTCAAGGATATGGATGCCAAGGCGATTTGCGTGAAGAAGTCATAGCGGAAAAGCGGCGTTTACTGCATTCAATTGTATAATAACGATATTCATTTTATAATCCTTCAAAACCCGAAGGATTATTTTTTTATTCATGGCATAAGGAATCCTGACCCCGACCACAACGATAAAGGACGCCTCCGATGACCCGACAAAAATACCTGCAGTTAATCCATATTGCCGCCCACCACCTCAAACTGGATGACACGACTTACCGCCAGATGCTGCACAGGCTAACGAGGAAAACATCAGCAAAAGCCCTGAATATCGGTCAACTGGCGCAAGTGTTAAACGCCCTAAAAGCCAAAGGTTTTCGTATCCAGCCGACTCAACCCACGACGAAAAAGCAGACCGACCGTCCGCAAATCCAGAAAATGCAGGCCCTGTGGCAGGCAATGGCCGATGAGGGCATTGTCCGGGATGCGTCAGCAACAGCCCTGGCCCACTTTGTTAAACGGGAAACCGGCGGTGATTCGCCTTACTGGCTAGATAGCCAACAGGCCAGCCAGGTTATCGAGAAACTCAAGCAGTGGCAAAAACGCGTGGCAAGGACAACCTCATGCTAGAGCATACCTTTCGCAGTAAAGGGCCGGAGTTACTGGTTGAGCTGGCCGACCACACGGCGCAGATCGTCAGACAGATTATCGATGTTGACCCCGCTGTTGCCAGCCAGATAGGCGATGCCGTCGCCAGTCAAATGATGGCGGTATGGGGCGGGCAAAATGTCTATTTCCCGATGGGGCTGATGTGGAAAATAAACCAGCGCGACCGGGAGATATTTGCCGACTTCAATGGCCATAACCACCGCGCCCTGGCACGCAAGTACGAAGTCTCGCTACAGTGGATTTATTCCGTGATAAAACGGGTTAAAAAAGAAGAAATTGCTCGCATCCAGGGCAATCTGTTTGAAGATGAAGATAAGCCGTCTCGATGACTGTTTCTCGTTTCACATAGTGAAACGTCGGAGAGAAAAATATAACCTATACACCAGATAGTGAGCATTGGTTTAATGCTAACCAAACAATAGAAGGATATTTCATATGCTCGATTCATCACTGCTAAATCTGCCCTGGGCAACATTGGTGACGCTGGCTTCTGGCTATGTTGGATACTTTATTGCCAATGTTGGTCTGAAAGAGCACCACAAAACCGTTGACATAACGTTTTCGACATTAGTTTTTGGTCTTATATCTGCAACCGCTTATGAATCCGTCACCGTATATGCGGTTTACTGGTCAACCCTTGTAGCGCTGGTTACCGCAATAATAACAGGAGCCGTATGGCGTAAATACGGGCGTAGATGGATGTACAAGCTCATGCGCGCCTTAAACATCTCATGGTCTGATGGCACCCATTCCGCGTGGCAGCAGCTGTTCGGGCAGATTGAGTACCGAGCCACTGAAGTGTTTGTTATTCTCAAGGATGGCAGCGGGTTATTATCGCGGCCTCTGGCTCGTTTTGAAGGGCTCCCTAATGGGCCGTTTGCGCTGGGCAATACGGGAGACGTCATTCTTTATGTAACACACCATAGCGCACCAGATAGTGATGAATGGCGCGAGTTTGCTGGTGTGATCGATGACTCCTGGGGGGCGCTGGCGACCTACATTCCTGCAGAGCAAATAGCTAGGGTGGAAATTAGGAGGAACAAGATTAAAACTGCATCCACGCCTCCTAAGGTTTAGCTATCACTCATTTTTTAGGACGGATACCAGGCGGGTTATTTGACTGTTGCGATGGGGTGGGTTTATTCTCCTTGCTGGCATCTTTTTCAAACGTGACTACTCGGTCATTTTTGGGATTCTCTGTAAAGTCGGAACTATCATGATTGTTGTTCTTGGTCGTCATGGAAACTTCCTCTAAATGAAATCAATCGTAGTAGATTCGATTCTATACTCAACATACTTCAAGATGCAGGCGACTATTCAGCAAAAAGCACGGGTAGTAAGGCCGTTAAGCTTCCTTTCCCTGCATCTTGAAGTTTATTGAGTATAGTTCAGTAAAGAGGATGGTTTCAATTAATGGGTTTTAAAACATGATTTCTGTTTCACTATGTGCAACTTAATCCCTCTGACTTGTCCCAGATAGATCCAGTTTGTCCCAGGTAGATCCACATTTATCGCACGTTTCCCGTTTAAATATCTCACGTCCTATCAGTTTGCCAAGACACATAGTATTGTCCTTAATCCCGTAAAAGCGCAAACCAAAGAAACAGTGAATACCAAGAAAAAAGGGAAAGAAGAAATCAACCAGGAACCTGAAAATAATAAAGAGGGTATCGATGAGTCAACGGAACAAACACCTGCCAACGATCCAACAATTCCGCAATGATTTTCCTCAGTTTAACGATGAGGTTAAATTTCCTGATTCACAAATTCAGCTTCGTTTAAATTTAGCCGACAAATTTCTCAGTGAAAATGTCTCAGGGAGTGATGTCTTTCCTTATTGGGTGGGGTTATTTGTTGCGCATTATCTCACGCTTTATGCCATGGATGCACAGTATTTAAAGGTTGGCGGCCTTGCTGGCTCAAGTTCAGGGGTTGCTGCTTCGGAATCGGTCGATAAAGTGAGTGTCAGTTATGACAATAGTATGACACTCAACCCCAACGCAGGATTTTGGAATAACACCCGTTTTGGCGCGGAATTTTATCAGTGGGTACTGATGTTTGGCGCAGGAGGACGGCAATTGTGAAAAGTGGCGTCATCTTACGCATTGACAACACGGGTAAATTGTTTGATGCCCTCGCTCAACTTGGCAAAAAAGAGGTACTGGTGGGTATTCCGGCTGAAAATAGCAATCGCAATGACATTCCCTTTAGCAATGCAGCGATTGGTTATCTCAACGAGTTTGGCTCACCGGCTAAAAACATTCCGGCTAGGCCACATTTAATACCCGGTATTCGTTCAGTTCACGCCAAAACTAGCGACGAACTTAAAATAGCCGCTAAAGCCATTCTGGATGCTCAGCCGGATAAAGCAGAACAAGCGTTAAATCGAGCAGGTCAAATCGCCGTTCAAGGCGTGCAAGCCGTCATTACTCAAAGCAAATTTGTGCCATTGGCGGACAGTACATTAACCTGAGTTCGGGATAAGGAATATAAAATTTTTCATTATATATTCAATTAGTTAACTTAAAATAATTACATAAAGTAGTGCTTAATTTTGGCTTTTTCATGATTTTAGCAGAGAAAATAGCTTATTTTTTTAACTTACGATCATTAAAAATTTTTCCGTTTTTTATCATTTTATTGATTTTAAAAGGTTTTTATTAATAAGTGAGCTATTTTTATTTTCCCATAACTACTGCTTATCCCGAACTCAGGTTACATTAACTGCCAGAGCACGACGAGGACGTAAAGGCGCAGCGAAAGAGCTTGAGAATCGAAGAACCGGTTTACTGCCAGATAATACTAACGCGAGACCGCTGATTGACACCGGTATCTATCGTCGTTCAATTACCTATGTTGTGAGAAAGAAAAATGCCAATGCTTGATGTTACGCGGGTATTACTCAATCCCCGTTTTAATGACCCTACGCTCACCTATACTCGACGGGAAATTTTGATTGATGATGAAGGTATTACTTCGACAAAAGAAAGTACGTATCCTTTTTCAGGTGTCGTTACTGTAGATAGTTCAATTGAGGCGCAAATACGGACATCGGGTCAACTGGTGAGTGGTCGAATACTGGTGGTGACCACAACCCGATTGATTGCAGGTGAAACTCATCATATTGGTGATATTGTCACTTATCAGGGGCGCAACTATCTGGTGAAATCCGTCGATCCTTACACCGCTTATGGTGCGGGATTTGTTCAGGCGCATTGTGAACTGATGCCGTTTGACGGAGGTACCGCGTATGAGCAATAACAGCAGTACCGAGGCAGGTTGGCTAACGCCCTTTGATGATAACGCTTTGTATAATGAAGGCTTAGATCGCCTGTTAACGCGTTGGGTTTGTGGCGTTTCTGGGTTGCCAGCAAAACACGTTTTACCTCGCTGGCAACGCGAACCGGCACCGTTGCCATCCCCTGATACCAACTGGTGTGCGTTTGGCCTCATCGATATTGAGAGTGAGGCGAATCCCGCCTTAGTCAATCAAAGCGATGAATCAAACGAACTTTGGCAGTACGAAACCTTAACGTGTATGGCCTCTTTCTACGGAAGAGAAGGTATGGTTTATGCCACGCGATTTCGTGATGGCATTATGCTCAGTCAAAACAATGCTGAACTAAATAAATTCAATCTTACACTCGGTAGCCACAGTCAAATTAGGGCGTTTCCAGAGCTTATCAATAATCAGTGGGTAAATCGTTTTGATTTCACCGTTCATCTACGTCGCAAAGTGGTACGTCGCTATCACATAAAATCCGTGAAAGATGCCGACGTTACATTTTTTGGAGAAAAATAAATGTCTAAAGGTTTACCCGTTTCAAGGGTGGTTAAGGTCACGCTTGATATGTCACCACGTGCCGCAAGCAGCCGCAATTTCGGTTCACTGCTGATTGTCGGTGACTCACCCGTTATCGATCCGCTTGAGCGATTATGGGCGTATTCCAATATTGAGGAAGTCGCCAATGATTTTGGTACAACCGCACCCGAGTATCAGGCGGCTTCACTCTATTACCAGCAGTCACCAAAACCCGTCGATCTATATGTTGGCCGATGGGTGAAATCAGCTTCACCAGCCTTGTTGCGTGGGAGCATATTAACCGAGGAAGAATCAACAATAAGTAATTTCACTTCCATTACTGACGGCGCAATGGTTATCAGTGTTAACGGCAAAAACGTGAAGTTAAGTGCGGTTGATTTTTCGCAAGAAACCAATTTAAACGGTGTCGCTGCAAGAATTAGTGAAAAAATGACTACCTCCACGATGACATGGAGCAGTAATGATCGCCGATTTGTTGTCACCTCCAATACGGCTGGCAAAACAAGCGCAGTGGGTTTTGCTTCCTCGCCAGAATCAGGCACTGACTTATCGGCGTTGTTGAAACTCACCCAAGAGAGCGGCGCAACACCGGTTTCAGGTATGGACGGTGAAACTATCGTTGATGCAGTGACAACCTTGGCAGATTTTTCGAGCCACTGGTATGGACTGGTGGTGACGTCTACCCTTTCTACCGATGAAGTGAAAGGCATTGCCAACTTTATTGGGGCAGCAGGGAGCGCCAGAGTGTTTGGTTATACCACCCAAGATACCGCCGTACTGGATAGCACGAAAGCGGATGATATTACCTCCGTGTTAAAACAAGCGAAATATCAACGGGTGTTTACCCAATACTCATCATCAACACCCTATGCGGCAGCATCGGCTTTTGGTCGGGCGTTTTCCGTGAACTTCAACGGCAATAACACCACGATCACCCTCAAATTCAAACAGGAGCCTGGTATAAAAGCAGAAACATTAACCACCTCACAGGCCAATACGCTGGCGGCCAAAAACTGCAACGTGTTTGTCAATTACGATAACGACATTGCCATTATACAAGAAGGCGTGATGGCTAATGGTGATTTTTTCGATGAACGCCACGGTCTGGATTGGTTGCAAAATTTTGTGCAAACCAATTTGTACAATCTTCTCTATACCAGTACCACCAAAGTCCCTCAAACGGAGCAAGGCAGCACGACACTTTTGACCAATGTTGAGCAATCCCTGGCTCAGGCGGTCACCAATGGACTACTCGCACCGGGCGTATGGAACGGTGGCAATATAGGTCAATTGGCTAACGAGGATACACTTACCAAAGGGTATTATGTCTATATTCAACCGCTTGCGGAACAGGCGCAATCCGAGCGAGAAAAACGCAAAGCGCCGCCGATTCAGGTTGCCTGTAAGTTAGCGGGTGCGGTGCATTTCGCTGATGTCTTAATCACCATTGTTCGATAAGGAGAAAAAATGGCTGCTTATAGTTTTGTTGATGTTTCCGCCACGCTGACCGGCCCCACTGGGGTGATAGATTTGGGTTCTGGCTCGGCGAACTCGGAAGAAGGCATTGTGGTGACGATGACCGAGGCCAAAAACACCATGACCATTGGTGCTGATGGTGAAGGGATGCATACCCGACATGGCGGAAAATCCGGCACCATTACTGTGACGCTGATTAAGGCTTCGCCAGTTAATAAAAAACTGATGATTGCCTATAACGCGCAAAGCGTGTCATCTACCCTTTGGGGTAATAACGTGATTGTGATACGTAATCCGGTATCCGGCGATATCATCACCGCGCGCAGTTGCGCATTTCAAAAACTCCCTGATTTACAAAATGCAAAAGAGCCAGGGACGTTAGCCTGGGTCTTTGACTGCATCAAGATCGACGCTTTATTAGGAGAATTCTAATGGAAATAGAAATTAACGGTCATGAGTATCGCGCGACAAAACTCAGTGTGTTTGACCAACTTAAGGTAGCGCGAAAATTGTTACCCGTGTTATCCGGTTTAACGGGTGAATGGCAAAAGTTACAACAAGGGGAAATGCCAATGGCAGCGGTGTTACCCGCTATGGCAAATGCCATTGCCCAAATGAACGATGAAGATTGTAACGCGATTTTGCACCCTTGTTTAGCCGTGGTTTCACGAAAAAATACCAGGATATGGACACCCATTTTTCGCCAAGGCGAATTGATGTTTGATGATATTGACTTGAAGACCCTGCTTGAGATTGTGGCACAGGTGATTGGAGACTCCCTCGGTAATTTTTTTCACGCACCCCAAGGCGACGAGACAGCCAGCCTCCCACCACAGGATTAACCCTCGATTCAATGCCGGATGGTAAGGACTTCTTACGCCTTCCTGTTAAGTATGGCTACATTAAATTCGACAAATTAAAAGATGGCTCAATTGATTTGGCAGATTTAGCTGAAATGAATGAGTGGATAGACATCGAACAGGATAACGAAGCGCGAATTGCGCGTTGGAGAAATCGTCATGGCGAATGTTGAAACGTTGCGGGATTTTCTCATCAGCCTCGGTTTTAAGGTTGATGACAGTGGCCTGCGAAAATTTCAATCCGTTGTTACCGGTGTGAGTGCCAATGTTGTCAAACTGGGGGCAACTGTTGAAGGGGCTGCACTTGCCGTCGTGGGATTTACCACGCAAATTGCGGCAGGACTAGATAAGATGTACTGGGCGTCACAGCGTACAGGCGCCAGTGTTAACGGTATAAAAGCATTAGGGTATGCCGCCAGTCTCACCGGCAGTAGCGCAGAAGCGGCAAGCGGTTCACTTGAAAATCTGGCGCGATTTTTAAGGAATAGTCCGGGTGCGGAAGGATTTTTAAATCGTCTTGGGGTGCAAACACGAGACGCCAATGGCAATTTGCAGGATATGAGCGCTATTTTCACCCGTGTGGGGAATAAACTGGCTTCGATGCCCTATTACCGCGCCAATCAATATGCTCAACTACTCGGTATTGATGAAAATACCTTGATGGCAATGCGTAGAGGCATTAATGCCTTTTCTGCGGATTACCAGCGGATGCTTAAGCAAACCGGATTTAACGCAGACGTTGCTGCCAAACATTCAAACCAGTTTATGACCTCGATGAAAGGATTGACGGGGTTATTTGGTATTTTGCGCGATAAGGTTGGGTCAAACCTGGCAGGGGGATTGAGCCGAGAGATAGATAATCTACGCAAAAGCCTGCTGGATAATTTTCCTAAAATTGAGAAGATATTAACGAGTATAATCAAAGGCATTATTCGAGCCGGTGAAATGGTGGGGCGCGTTATCTGGCGAATGAGTCAGGCGATCGGGCAGATTTTTGACTGGTGGCGCAACTTAGACGAAAAATCTAAAAAACTCATCACGACCTTTAGCGGATTGGCAGCGGCTATCTGGGTGCTCAATCGCGCATTCTTTGCCTCGCCCATCGGGATTATCACCGGCCTGATTGCTGCTTTACTGTTACTTTGGGAAGACTACCAGACATGGAAAGAAGGCGGAAAATCCTTTATCGACGGGTCAAAGTGGGAAAGTGAAATCGATCTGACAAAAGCCGCCTTCACCTGGTTAGGTGATAAACTGAATTCACTCGCCCAATTGGTGGGTGGTTGGCAAAATGCGCTTGAGCTATTGGCTATTTTTATCGCTGGTGCATGGGTGAGCAAGGTGTTAGGGGCTTTTGGCAAAATTGCCAAATTACCTATCCCGCCTTGGCTAAAATTATGGGGTCTCTATGCGGGGTATCTGATTTCAGATAAAGATAATATCAGCGATAGCGCAAGCGCGTCATGGGATTACAACACCCGACAGGTGAAACGCGCGATTGGTAACGGTTTGGATTATCTAGGTTTTGATAATAGCTGGGCAACCAAAAATCAAGGCAGCAATATCCGAGATAATATCGCTGATGTGCCTACCGGCGACATGCCAAGGGGTATTCGTAACAACAATCCGGGTAATCTGAATTTTGTTGGGCAACGCGGTGCAGTACGTGAATCACCTAACGGAAGATTCGCCAAATTCAATACCGCATTTGAGGGCTTACAAGCCCTTTCTTCACAGCTTAATCGCTACGCTGAAAGAGGCTTAAATACCGTTGAAAAAATTATTAGCACCTGGGCTCCCGCCAATGAAAATAATACTCGTGCCTATATTGATAAAATATCCGGTAAATTAGGGATTTCCCCTGACACGGTATTGAATCTATCTAATCCGGCGGTCATGACATCGCTCATGTCTGGCATCGTTGAGCACGAAAATGGTCGCCAGCCGTATAGCCAGGCAATGCTCTATCAAGCCGCGAATGCGGGTATGGGAAATAACATTGACCAGAATATCACGATTAATGTTGAAGGTGCACCTGACCCATACGCCACTGCCAATGCGATTGCCGATAAACAAACGGGCATTAACGCCAGACTGATTGGACAATTAACCCAGCGAGCCTACTGATGGATATGCTTTCTACGCTTTTTTCTCAACGTTCGCGCAAAATTGGTTTACTGGTGCCGGATGTCATTATCTCAGAAAAACATCACGACACCCTTGAAATCACCGAGCATCCGGTTGAACTCGGCGCGGAAATAGCCGATCACGCTTACAAACGTCCGGCGGAAGTCACGATGGAGGTGGGTTTTTCAAGTGGGGGATCGCTGCTGGATTTTTGGGACACATCAAAATTGGGTATTAGCGTAGGGTTAAGCGCACCAGAAATTTACCAGCAAATTTTAGCGCTTCAAGCCAGCCGTCAACCGTTTGATGTCATAACCGGTAAGCGCAAATACCAGAATATGCTCATTCGGGCGATTGAGGTGACCACCCATAAACACACGGAAACCGTGTTGATGGCGATATTAACCTTACGGGAGCTTAACATCACCCAAACCCAAACGGTTAATATCAAATCTACCGATGCAAAAAATATGCGGGAAGGGAATGCAACGAGTGGCGTGAGTAATACCGGTATGAAAACGCCAAAACCCGTAGATAATCGCAGTCTATTACAGCGAGGAGCCGCATTTTTTAATGGAAATTAACGAAATACCGCTTACCCCCACCAACCAGCAATTTACGATTAAGCTATCCGATACCGTGTGGCAATTTCGCCTTATCTGGCGTGAAAGTGCAGGATGGGTACTGGATATGCTCACGGTTGATATTCAACCGGTGATACAGGGTATTCCGCTAGTCGTGGGTGAAAATTTACTTGCCCAATATAGCCATCTTATCAGTGAAGGGAAGCTGGTTTTGCTCTCTGATGAGGAAAGTGACATCAACGCCAATACCTTGGGCACCACCGTAAAATTATACTGGATCACGGACTGATTGTTATGTTAAAAAACTGGATACGAAAATGCTCACTGATTGTGTCCGATGAAAAGGGTGAAGGCATTGAGTTATCGGATTTTCGCACCACCTTCAATATTACCTGGTCGGATACACGCTATCCTCGCACGGGTGTCTTTAAAGTCTGGAATCTGAGAAAAGAAACCGTCAGTCAAATTCAGGCGAAGGAGTTTGTTAACATTCAGCTTATGGCGGGGTATCAGGATAATACGGGTCTGATATTTACTGGAAAAATCCGCTACACGATTTCAGGTAGAGATAATCCTACTGACACGTTTGTTATTGTTCAGGCGATTGATTCTCATGAGGCATATGACTACGCCACGTTAAATACTACCTTAAGCGCAGGCCATACACAGGCAGAGCAACACAATGCGTTACTCACAGGGCTTGCCCCTTATGGGATTGTCAAAGGGGTTACACCTGAGTTTGATAGTACCCGTTTTCCGCGGGGAAAAACCTATTTTGGCATGGTCAGAGATGCCGCAGATAATCTGGCGGGGCAATGCCTTGCCTCATGGCAATACATTAACGGGCAGCTTGTGATGGTGCCAGAAAATAAGTACATTCAAGAGGCAATAGTGCTTAATAGCGCCACTGGCTTGATTGGCTTGCCGCAGCAAACGATTGAGGCGGGGGTCAATGTGCGTTGTTTGATTAATCCAAATATTCAAATCAATGGACTTATCCGTCTTGATCAGGCGTTAATCTATCGCACGATGTTGCCTAACAGCGATATCGCTTTGGGGTACAGCAAGTTAAGCGAAAACGATGACGGCGGCTTACGGCAAACCCAAGGCGCTGTTTCACAACCGGCCAGTCTTTCCACCGATGGGGATTATATTGTGAAAAACATCACGTATACCGGTGATACGCGCGGCAAGCCGTGGTATATGGATTTGGTGTGTATTGCCAAGGGATCAAATGACCGAATCGATATTAAAAAGGTGGGATAATGACTATTTCCGTATCAGAGCGTATCGGTGACCAACAACAACTACTTAAAGTCTTCAGTCATGCGATTTCTTCTCAACTTCGCGTCGCAATGCCGTGTATTGTTCAATCATTCGATGCGAGTAAAGTCACTTGTGTTGTACAGCCAGCGATAAAGGGAGCCTTGACCGATAGCCAAGGACAGGTGCAGTCGGTGAATTTGCCCCTGCTAGTTGATGTGCCGGTAATATTCCCACGCGGGGGCGGTGTGACAATGACCTTCCCCATCAAAAGCGGTGATGAGTGTCTGGTGGTCTTTGCGGATAGATGCATTGATTTTTGGTGGCAAAATGGCGTGATACAAGAAGCGATTGATCCCAGACAGCATGATTTATCGGATGCCTTCGCTTTTATCGGTGTGCAATCACAAAAACAGAAGATACGTCAAATTAGCACGGATGCGATGCAGTTAAGAAGTGACGATGGCGCAACCTATTTTGAAGTAAACCCGACGACACAAAAGATTAAAATTGTTGCACCAAACGGGCTTGAAATCGTCACCCCAGATGCTATTTTTTCGGAGAGGGTGACCATTAAAGGATTACTCAGTTGGTTGGGCGGCATGGTCGGTTCAACGGCCTCCGGTGTGGCCGCAAAAATTACCGGTGCGATTGAATTTTTCGGCACATTGACATCTAATGGCAAAAGGATTGATGAAACACATACCCACAAAGGCGTCAAAGCCGGTGGGGAGAGTTCAGGTGAGGTAAATTGATGCGTTATCGACGAGAAACAAGCAATAGCGACTATAGTTTTGGTCAAGGGGATAACACATTTTTAACCAACAGCCCTGATGCCGTCGCCCTGGCGATTAAAACCCGCTTGTCCCTCTGGCAGGGACAATGGTTTTTAGACAGCGAAGAAGGGATGCCCTGGTTGCAATCGGTATTAGGTAAGCCTTATTTGGAGGCCTACGGTATGACTATCAAACAGCGCATACTGGATACGCAGGGCGTAACCACGTTATCCGATTTCAATGTCAATCAAAATTCACCCCCCCGAAAACTGACTATCACGGCAAAAGTACAAACCCAATACGGCGAAACTTCTTTTACCTACGAGGCATAATGTTAAATCTTGATACGTTAGCGTTGTCAGCGAAAGTGACTGACGACGGCATCAGTGCGCCGGATTATCAGACCATACTGATGCGATTAACCGATTTTTTTCATGAAATTTATGGGCAGGATGCGTATTTAACGCCGGATAGCAAAGACGGCCAGATGATAGCCATTTACGCGCTCGCCATTCACGATGCCAATAATGCGCTTATCGCCACCTACAACAGTTTTAGCCCAAGCACGGGTAAAGGCGCTGCACTATCAAATAATGTCGCCATTAATGGCATTTCACGCCATGCATCGGGTTATTCGAATGTGGATGTTGTATTAACGGGTCAGGTGGGTACGGTGATAAAAAATGGCCGTGTACGCGATAAAAACGGCAATATCTGGCGGTTACCGGAAACGGTTACGCTCGATACGCACGGCGAAACTACTGTCACTGCCGTTTGTCTGGTTAAGGGGAAGGTCACCGCATTAGTAGGCGAAATTACCGAGATAGCCACGCCTACGCGAGGATGGCAGACGGTGAATAATCCCAAACCCGCCACGCAAGGCAGACCGATTGAAACGGATAACCAGCTACGGGAGCGACAACGAAAATCGGTATCACTGCCGTCACGCACCGTACTGGAAGGTATACAGGGCGCGATTAGCTTGATATCAGGGGTGACAAGACAACGCGGTTTTGAAAATGACACCGGTGAAACCGATAAAAACGGTATTTTTGCGCATTCAATCGCCATGATAGTCGATGGTGGCGATGTCACCACGATTGCCAACGCAATCGCGCAAAAGAAAACACCGGGCGCGGGCACTTATGGCGATACAACGGTAACGGTCAAAGACCGTTACGATATGCCTATCACGATTCGGTTTTCCCGCCCTAAAACGGTTGATGTGCATGTTGAAATCGACTTAACGGCGTTTTTAGGATTTACCACGCTCACCGGCGATAAAATCCGGCAGAAAGTATCGGAATATATTAACCAGCAACTCATTGGCGACAACTTGTATCTGACCCGCCTCTATTCGCCCGCGAATCTGCCTAGTGACGAAGAGGGTAAAACCTTCGATATCACAGCAATAAAAATCGGACGAACAGAAGAAGCGGTCAAAGAAGAAAACTTGATGGTGGCTTTTAATGAAGCCGTTAGTTGTCGTGAGAATAACGTCAAACTAGTGGTGACCTCATGAGAGATTACACCGAATACATAACCCCGCAACATCGTCCAGCTGAAAAGTTTACGCAACATATTGCGCTGATGACGCGCGCGCTAAGTGATATTGCAGCCTTAGCCTCACAGCTTAATGCCTTTTTCAGTATTGATACAGCAACAGGTAAACAACTGGATGCCGTCGGCGAATGGATAGGCTTATCACGTTTTGTCAAAACGCCGATAAAAGGCGTCTATTTTTCACTGGATACCGAAAAGGTCGGCTTTGACCAGGGGAGCTGGAAACGGCGCTTTGATGCTGACAGTGGTTTTACCGAACTGGATGATGAAACCTATCGCTTCATTTTAAGAGCAAAAATACGCGCGAATCACTGGGATGGCACAAGCGAGATGCTCTCAGAAATTTATCAGGGTGTCATTCCTGATGAAACGGTAAAAATCTTTTTTATCGACAATCAAGATATGTCGATGGATGTGTATCTGACCGGTGGGGTGATACCGGAAGTGACAAAAGCGGTTATCAAACAGGGGTATCTTAACATCAAGCCCGAAGGGGTAAGACTCAACGCCTATACCGGTTCAGAGGGGGATAACGGCATTTTTGGCTTTGATGTCAACAATCGTTATATCGACGGATTTGATACGGGAAGCTGGTCAGTCAAATTATAGGAAACAAGATGGCAAAAAATGAAATATTACCGTTTGGTATCGCAGACGGCGCTAACGTATTGCCAGCAGAGGAGTATCAGAAACTCACCGCCCGCAATAACGGGTTTAGTGCAGGTGTTGCGCGTTCACAGGAACTTAACACCGTCTGGCGGCAGGCATCGATGATAGCGCACGTGGTGGCACAGTTTATTGCGGAAACCAATAACAGTGATGTACTCGACGACGGCAACGTCGATAAACTGAAAGCCGGACTCATCAGTGCCTTATCGAAAAATGTGAATAATACCGTACCCGCCGCCACAAAAACCGTGGCAGGGATAACGAAACTTAGTAGCGCCACGAATAGCGATGATGAAACGCTGGCTGCCACCCCCAAAGCGGTCAAAATTGCTTATGACTTGGCGAAAACGGTGAGTATTGACGGTATTTATCCAGTCGGAGTTGTGCTGTGGTTTGCGCAGAATAAAAACCCCAATACCTTATTTCCTAATACGAAGTGGCAATACATTGGTGAAAATAAAACCATTCGTTTAGCAAAATCCGATGGTTCTAATGTATTAACTACCGGAGGCGCTGACGCTATTAAGCTAACCGAAGCACAATTACCCGCGCATGGGCACACTTTTTCAGCAACTACCAGTAGCTATGATTATGGTAATAAAAATACGAATGCAACGGGTGATCACGTGCATACTTACAACAAATCTAAAGCAGATGGAGGAGGATCTTATTCCACCTCAGGTAATGGCGGTGCATGGGGTACATTGAGTACAAATTCAGCAGGTGCCCACGCCCATACTGTTACTCTTGGTCCACATTCACATACTGTTTCAGGTACAACCGGAAAGATGGGAAATGGTAGCGAAATTAATATCACCAATGCTTTTGTTACTTTGATGGGTTGGTACAGGATTAGCTAAGGAATCAACATGTTCAGAATTTTTAAAGCCTATACTTACACGAGCGATACACATGAGTTGCTTGGTCCTTGTGATGCTTACACGGATGAAACGCATGATATATTGCCTTTTCATACCGAGAAGAAACCGATTGATAAAAAAGAAGGTTTCGCTGTTGTTTTTAATGAACAAAATCAGGAATGGGAATATCACGAAGATCATCGAGGCTTGGTGCTATTTGATACGAAAAACCGTCAATCTGTCACCATTGTTAAATTGGGAAAAGTACCGGAATATTTAACATCATCAACCCCTAAAAGCGAATTTGATGTCTGGGATGGTGAAAAATGGGTCAAGGATGTTGAAGCTGAAAATTTAGCAAAAAGACATAAATTGGAAGGCATCAAACAACAAAAATTATATGATGCCACTATTGAAATTGCTCCTCTTCAAGATGCCATAGATTTAGATATGGCGACCGAAGAAGAGGAAAAACGACTGATAGCCTGGAAAAAATATCGGGTATTAGTTAATCGTATAGATACATCAACAGCAGATAATATAGTTTGGCCTGAAAAACCTGATTGATTACCACATCAATTAAGCAAAATATATTAGATAAATATTTTTCTCCATAGATAAATAAAATACGCCAGAAGAGCTGTGAGGTATTTTTTTTGATATAAGGTATGTTTGTATTGGTATTTAAATAAATGTGATTTATTAGCTTTTATTTGAGGGATTCTCATCCATGGGGAAACATTTTTAGCATCAAGGAAATGTTTTGATGAAGGGTAATTTGTTGCCCATTCGTGCCAAGGTTTGGTAAATCCTATGTAATGAATAAAGACAACACTGTCATTTATTCTTTGATTTTTTTTTCTTAACTCGTAATCAATTTTACAAAAAGTGTTCCATTTTGAGTCGATAAAAATCGTCTTGTCAATCAAGATTAAATTCAAAGCATCTTGATCTAGATAAGGTAATTTTTTTTTGGATAACAATTCAATGGCTTTATTTGAAACATCTAATTTAAACCACTGAGAAGTGCTAATTAACATTAGTCCGGTGTTGAAATAATTTTTATTTAAACCAGATGTTTCTGGTGACATATTTCTTTTAGCTCTATCAGCAACAACTGCTGCAATTTGGGTTTCACTGAAATTAATTTTAGTAAGAAAAGTTATATTACCTTTACAGACAATATCAGCGTCTAGATAAAGTAATTTGTCAATTATTGAGGATAAGTAATCGACAAGAATTAATCTAAAATAAGTAGCATGTGACCAATTTTTGGTTGTTGGCAGCTTTTTCAGTTCTTCGCATTCAAGAAGATATATCGTTATTTTGGTATTATATTTTTTTGCTAGTTGTGAGAATAAACTTTCTTGCTCGTCATCAAAAAAATCAGTAAAAACATGAAAATGAAAATCTATATCTTTGTTATGCATTAGTATCGAAGTGATAGAGACTCCAGTTCCAAATAGAAAGTTTTTATCTACTCCATAAGCTACATTAAAGACATCGTTTGAATACCTTAATTCTTTCTCAGACAGATTAATAACTTTCGTTACCAATTTAGTAGCTTCAAACTCGTTTTTATTAATCATTATTCACTCTTAACAAACAGCCTCATTTAAGGGGCATCATATTAACAGCGTTGAGGGAAGTTGTTAACCATTAGTTGTTGGTTGCGTGTAAGTGGCTTTGTGAGAGATAGCGGTTTTGTTTTTGGTAGTGTGGCAAAGATAGCACACGGGGGGTGAAAAAATAATTTGTACATAACTGTGTATATAAAAATAAAATAGATACATGAATGTTATTTAAATTATTGATTATTAATTTTTAATTTGAAATTAATGAGATTTAAATAGAGAATCTTATAAATCAAAAGCAACTTATTGTAATTTAATAAAATTTATGTGTTTTAGTAACTTGAAGATTAATCATCGATTTTAAGCCATTTCTAGTATTTTATACGCCTGTGCGAAACTCGTGTCAATTATCGGATTTATGATAACCTGAGTTCGGGATAAGCATTATCAATTATACTTGAAGATACGTACCTGCAACAGGTATCTTTGGTTTAGATGGCATTAAACAATATGCAACCAGTCCGCCTAATAAATTCACTACAAAGTTAGCCGGAGAGCGATGTCGCGTATGCTCTATTTGACAAAGATTTTTTAACTCATCAAATACCGTTTCAATGACAGAACGATGACGCAAGATGGCTTTGTCGAAACAAGTCTGTTTAATAGGCTTCATTTTCTTCTTGATATTCGTTATAAGGCTAATTCCCATCGTTTTGAGTTGCTGTTTCAGTGAAGCCGATAAATACCCTTTATCTGCGTACAAACAACCAGAAAGATCCTTTGTCAGCTCAGGCAATGGTTTCCGATCATCGGTGTTTCCTGGTGTGAGTCGAAAACTGAGTATTTCCCCCAAATGATTGATAATTACATGAAGCTTGAAACCAAAGAACCAACCTGTTGAATTTTTTCCCCGTTCAGCTATCCCATTGAAGACTTTATGTCTGCGGATCCGTAAGTTATCACACACCGCTATCGGAGTAGAATCGGCAACCGATAGCCCCGTGCATTTTCCCTTAATTGACTCAAACAGTGCCGTTAACGCTAAGGCACTACGCGGAAGTAACTCTACACAGCGTGAATAGGATGGCAAGTTAGGAAATTCCTTCCGGAGATATAAGCGGACATAATAGAGATAAAATACCTTGAATTGCCTGAATCGGAGTTGATGAAACAACACAACCAGTGTCATCATTTCCGCCAACGAAAGCTGAGTAGACCGTCTACGACGCTTAGTACCGTTAGTCAGCAAATATTCATGCATTTTTGGCTCGAAGTCTTTGCAAAAATCATCCATCAGGCAATAAAGTTCAGTAAGATTTTCCATAATTGTTTAACAATGCTCTACTCTTTAACCAGACTGTTAGAGTATTTTAACAAAACAGGCTCATTCAACTATTTGAATATCAAGACTTTCTCTTTATTTCTTATCCCGAACTCAGGTTATGATAAAGATTCTGATGGAAAAACAAAAAACACGCACTTTTCCGAAATGCTCACTCTTGCTAAAAAAAGAGGGATCATGCCAGAAGCCGTAGTGATGGATGCTTGGTATTCTAGCCTGGATAACCTGAAATCAATTCGCTCTCATGGTTGGATCTGGGTAAACACGCTGAGGAAAAATAGGATTGTTAACCATAACAAACAACTGAACAAGTTAGACATCTCAGAAGAAGGAACGTCAATACACTTGCGAGGATATGGTTGGGTAACCGTTTTCAAATTTACAGCCAAAAACGGCCGTATTGATTACATAGTAACAAACAAAGAGAATCCCACCCGTCAATACCTCAAATCTATCATGGATACCCGTTGGTCTGTTGAAGTTTATCATCGAGAAGTTAAACAAAACTGTGGTATTGAACGCTGTCAGGCTCGCACGAGCCGAGCGCAAAGAAATCATATTTTTCTCGCTATTTCTGCGTGGTTTGAACAACATAAACGTCGTATATCTGAAAAAATAACCCTTTATCAACAAAATTGGGACGTAATCAAAAGTGCTATTACTGAGCAAATCCGTGTTTTATTAGCGTACCCAAATTAGTTTTGTGCGAAACTCGTGAGCGAGAGAAATTGTTTAATATCTGCACCAACAATAAAAGTGGGTTTTTGTGAAATCAGAATAAGCCCTTTTAATTGACTTAGGATCTTTTTGTTTTCCAGTGAATCAATAGCTTTGTTTAGTGAATCAACGGTTTCTAAATCAAATTTATTAATGGTATTTGGCGAATTAAATACCAATTTTGCGATACCGGGTTTTATCCAGTCAACCTGAATAGTATTACTTTGATAGAGCATACTGTTCTCCTATGATTTTCATCTGGTACGACCAGGGATTAGCAGTGTGATTTTTTTGTTAAAAAAATGCAAATTAAGTATAAAAAATATGCTAGCCTGATCACACAAATTGTATGGGTTATTGAAAACCGCGCTAATACTTACTTATTTGTTTTTATTGATAAAAATGAGACACTTTAGTTGGGGAAAAGCATTTATTAAATTAATGATAATATTTAATCTGATATTTTGCTGAATATTAGAGATAAAAATAACAGGTGAACTAAAAATGGAAAATTTTGCTAGTCAATATCAAGAACATATTAAAACATTACAGCAACGTACCCAGAATGTTTTGAAAAATAATAAATTGAATGCCTTACTTATCCATTCTGGAGAGCCGAAAGGCGTTTTTCTTGATGACTACCATTATCCATTCAAAGCTAATCCACATTTCAAAGCTTGGCTACCTATTACTCAAATTGCCCATTGTTGGTTATTAGTTGATGGAGTTAGCAAACCTAAACTGTGGTTTTATTCTCCAATTGATTATTGGCATAGTATTGATCCTCTACCGGACAGCTTTTGGCTAAAAGAGTTTGAGTTGTTCCATTTAAAGGAGGCTAATGATATTAAAAAATGGTTATTTCAGTTAGATAAAAAACATACTGGTTATATTGGTGAATCTATTGATCTAGCTAAAGAATTAGGTATTTCAGCGATTAATATTAATCGCAAATCGGTATTAGATTATTTTCATCGGGCTTATAAGACCAATTATGAATTGAGTTGCTTACAACAAGCGCAGAAAATGGCAATAGCTGATCATCATGCCGCTAGTGAGGATTTCTATCAGGGAGCGAGTGAATTTGATATTAATGTTAGTTACTTGCAGGCAACAGGTCAGCGAGATATCGATGTGCCATACAGTAATATTATTGCACTCAATGAAAATTGTTCAGTACTCCACTACACTAAATTGAAGTATCAGCCACCAAAGAAAATGTATAGTTTTTTTAATTGATGCGGGCGCTGAATATCACGGTTATGCAGCAGATATTACGCGTACTTATGCGGCTAAAAATAATGATGAATTTGCTAATTTGATTAACGGCTTGGATAGTAAACAGCAGATATTGATCGATACAATTAAAACCGGTATTCGCTATACTGAATATCATCAACAGATGCATCAACATATTGCATCTTTATTGCTAGATCATGGCATTATTTGCAATATCAGTGTAGAGACAATGATAGAAAAAGGCCTTACAACACCATTTTTCCCGCATGGCTTAGGCCATCTTTTGGGATTACAAGTTCATGATGTTGGTGGATTGATGCAGGATGAAACGGGAAAGTCTTTGGCTGCACCAGAATGTTATCCTTTCTTACGTTGTACTCGGATCTTACAACCTGGTATGGTATTAACTATTGAACCTGGTCTCTACTTCATGGAGACACTATTAGCTCCTTTGCGCGAAGGATCGTTTAGTAAATATTTTAACTGGTCTAAAATTGCGTCCTTTATGCCCTATGGTGGTATTCGTATCGAAGATAATATCATCATATATGAGAATAAAGTTGAAAATATGACACGTAATTTACATTTAAAATAATGAATGCTTATTTTGATACCCGCAGAGTCGGTTGTTGTTACCGAAGAGATTAAAAAAAGCCGTTTCATTACTTATTTGGAACATACTGATGGAATTGCAGAAGCAAAAAATTTTATCCAAACTATCAAACATAAATACCCTGATGCTCGCCATCATTGTTGGGCCTATGTTGCTGGTAGGCCTGATGATTGCCAAAAATTAGGCTTTTCCGATGATGGTGAGCCAACAGGAACGGCAGGTAAGCCGATGATCACTCAGTTATTAGCTAGCCATATTGGTGAAATTACTGTCGTTGTGGTGCGTTATTTTGGCGGTATTAAATTGGGAACTGGGGGCTTGGTTAGAGCTTATGGTAACAGTGTTCAACATGCACTTAACCTCTTAAACACCCAGCAAAAAGTGCTACAAAAATATTATTTAATACATTGTGAATATGTGCATATAAAAATGATTGAGCAATTAATACAACAATCAGCAGGGCAGATCCTAGCGCGAGAATATAGTGAAAATGTGATATTAGAAATTTCACTACCTATCAATGTTGAACAAAAGTTTGCGGATAAATTACGTAATTTAAGTAGAGGCGCATTAAATTTAACCCCTAAATCTTAATGTTATGACTAGATTCTCAAGGAACCACTCATGCATTTTCGAGCAATAACCCGAATTGTTGGGCTACTTGTTATCTTATTTTCTGTCACTATGATTATTCCCGGCATAGTGGCATTGATTTATCGAGATGGAGCAGGGCGCGCCTTTAGCCAAACTTTTGTTGCGGCATTAATTATCGGATTGTTACTATGGATACCAAATAGAAATAATCGACATGATCTAAAACCTAAAGAAGGTTTTCTGATAGTCGCCCTTTTTTGGACCGTGTTAGGTAGTGTTGGAGCACTACCTTTTATTTTTTCTGATCGGCCTCATCTTTCGGTTACCGATGCTTTTTTTGAATCTTTTTCCGGTTTAACAACAACTGGAGCAACCACATTGGTTGGGTTAGACACTTTACCCAAAGCAATACTCTTTTATCGACAGATGCTACAGTGGTTAGGTGGTATGGGAATTATTGTTTTAGCGGTAGCCATATTACCTTTATTAGGTGTAGGTGGAATGCAGCTTTATCGGGCAGAAATGCCTGGCCCACTTAAAGACAATAAAATGCGTCCAAGGATTGCAGAAACGGCAAAGACACTTTGGTTAATCTATGTTTTGCTTACTATAGTCTGCGCGATAGCATTATGGGGCGCTGGCATGGATGTTTTTGATGCTATCTCCCATAGTTTTTCTACTGTCGCTATTGGTGGATTTTCTACTCATGACCAAAGTATTGGCTACTTTAATAGCCCTGCTATTAATACCATTATTGCTATTTTTTTGCTGATTTCTGGCTGTAATTTTGGTCTTCATTTTGCCGTATTATCTGGTCGTAGTCTGACAATTTACTGGCGTGATCCTGAATTTAGAGTATTTATCGGTTTTCAAATAGTTTTGATAATCATTTGTACGTTAGTACTTCTATATTATTCAGTTTATGACTCTCTATTACAAACATTTGATCAAGCCTTTTTTCAGGTTGTCTCTGTCGCAACAACAGCCGGTTTTAGTACCGATGGGTTTGCAAATTGGCCGCTTTTTCTACCGATATTGTTACTTTGTGCTGCTTTTGTCGGTGGGTGTGCAGGATCAACCGGAGGTGGATTAAAAGTTATTCGAATTTTACTATTATTCTTGCAGGGTTTACGGGAGTTAAAACGGTTAGTACATCCAAATGCTGTTTACACGATAAAATTAGGCTCCAGGGCATTACCTGAACGTATTATTGAAGCTGTTTGGGGTTTTTTTTCTGCTTATGCATTGGTTTTTATTATAAGTTTATTATTGTTAATTGCTACCGGTGTAGATGAGTTTTCAGCTTTTGCCGCAATTGCGGCAACACTGAATAATTTAGGGCCAGGATTAGGCTCGGTAGCTGAAAACTTTACTACCATGAATCCAACGGGAAAATGGATCCTAATAGTCACTATGTTATTTGGTCGATTGGAAGTGTTCACTTTACTTGTTCTTTTCACTCTAACCTTTTGGCGGGAATAATCATTTATATAATTTTATAGGTAACACATGAGCTATTTGCTACTTTATTCTGGTGAAAATGGTCAGACTAAAAAAATAATACTTAAAATTACTGAATATTTACGTAAAGAAGGTAAGCAATGTGATGTTAGAGATTTAAATATGGATAAAAATTTTAATCTTTCTGTCTACCAAAAAGTATTAGTCGGTGCTTCAATCCGTTATGGTCATTTTAATCCTGCAGTGTTGAGTTTTGTGCAAAATCACCAAAAAGAGTTGAATACTATGCCAAGTGCATTTTTTGGCGTTAATTTAACGGCCAGAAAACAGGGCAAAGATACACCTGACACAAATGTTTATGTACGTAAATTTTTAGCTAAAATTCCGTGGCAACCAACTATTACTAATGTGTTTGCCGGAGCACTACGTTATCCCCAATATAAATGGTTAGATCGTATTATGATCCAATTTATTATGAAAATAACAGGTGGAGAAACGAATACAAATAAAGAGGTTGAATATACTGATTGGCAAAAAGTCGAATACTTTGCGCGTGAATTTAATGCGCTTAAATAAAAATTTGATTAAAAATTGCTATTTTTTCTGCTTTTTGTCGAAAAAAAGAGCAAACGACTAAAGTTTACAAATTATTGCTTGCTAGCTGCGTAAAACTGCCTATAATGCGCCCCCACTGAGTCAGTATAGAACGAATCAAATCGAATTGAATTTTCTTGACGCAGGGTAAAGAAAAGTAGAAATAACTACTTGACTTTACAGGTGAAAAGCGTAATATACGCCACCTCGCGGCTCAGGTCGGACGCTCTTTAACAATTAATCAGACAATCTGTGTGGGCACTCGCAAGACATCATCAAAAAATATTTGATTTTAAAGTCTTGAAGAGTGACAAACAGTTAATTCATATATGAACTAATATGCAGTAACGTTATTTTGGACGGCAGCGGCGAAGGTGGTCAAACATCGGCAAAGCGGGTTGAACAAAAGGGCGTTACGGTCAGTAAAACATTCTTTGAGCATCAAGCTTTTAATTGAAGAGTTTGATCATGGCTCAGATTGAACGCTGGCGGCAGGCCTAACACATGCAAGTCGAGCGGCAGCGGAAGGAAGCTTGCTTCCTTGCCGGCGAGCGGCGGACGGGTGAGTAAGGTATGGGGATCTGGCCGAAGGCGGGGGATAACCACTGGAAACGGTGGCTAATACCGCATAATCTCTAAGGAGCAAAGTGGGGGACCGTTCTGGCCTCACACCTTCGGATGAACCCATATGAGATTAGCTAGTAGGTGGGGTAATGGCTCACCTAGGCGACGATCTCTAGCTGGTCTGAGAGGATGATCAGCCACACTGGGACTGAGACACGGCCCAGACTCCTACGGGAGGCAGCAGTGGGGAATATTGCACAATGGGCGCAAGCCTGATGCAGCCATGCCGCGTGTATGAAGAAGGCCTTCGGGTTGTAAAGTACTTTCAGTCGTGAGGAAGGTGTTAAGGTTAATAACCTTAGCAATTGACGTTAGCGACAGAAGAAGCACCGGCTAACTCCGTGCCAGCAGCCGCGGTAATACGGAGGGTGCGAGTGTTAGTCGGAATTACTGGGCGTAAAGGGCACGCAGGCGGCTAATTAAGTTGGATGTGAAATCCCCGGGCTTAACCTGGGAATGGCATTCAAGACTGGTTAGCTAGAGTCTTGTAGAGGGGGGTAGAATTCCATGTGTAGCGGTGAAATGCGTAGAGATGTGGAGGAATACCGGTGGCGAAGGCGGCCCCCTGGACAAAGACTGACGCTCATGTGCGAAAGCGTGGGGAGCAAACAGGATTAGATACCCTGGTAGTCCACGCTGTAAACGATGTCGATTTGGAGGTTGTGGTCATGAACTGTGGCCTCCGGAGCTAACGCGTTAAATCGACCGCCTGGGGAGTACGGCCGCAAGGTTAAAACTCAAATGAATTGACGGGGGCCCGCACAAGCGGTGGAGCATGTGGTTTAATTCGATGCAACGCGAAGAACCTTACCTACTCTTGACATCCAGCGAATCCTTTAGAGATAGAGGAGTGCCTTCGGGAGCGCTGAGACAGGTGCTGCATGGCTGTCGTCAGCTCGTGTTGTGAAATGTTGGGTTAAGTCCCACAACGAGCGCAACCCTTATCCTTTGTTGCCAGCGAATAGTGTCGGGAACTCAAAGGAGACTGCCGGTGATAAACCGGAGGAAGGTGGGGATGACGTCAAGTCATCATGGCCCTTACGAGTAGGGCTACACACGTGCTACAATGGCGTATACAGAGAGAGGCGAGCCAGCGATGGGAAGCGGAACTCAGAAAGTACGTCGAAGTCCGGATTGGAGTCTGCAACTCGACTCCATGAAGTCGGAATCGCTAGTAATCGCGGATCAGCATGTCGCGGTGAATACGTTCCCGGGCCTTGTACACACCGCCCGTCACACCATGGGAGTGGGTTGCAAAAGAAGTAGGTAGCTTAACCTTTTTGGATGGCGCTTACCACTTTGTGATTCATGACTGGGGTGAAGTCGTAACAAGGTAACCGTAGGGGAACCTGCGGTTGGATCACCTCCTTACCTAGATAGATGGAATGTGAGTGTTCACACAGATTGTCTGATGAAGATTGAGCAGAAGGTATCATTAGGCTTGTAGCTCAGGTGGTTAGAGCGCACCCCTGATAAGGGTGAGGTCGGTGGTTCAAGTCCACTCAGGCCTACCAACATTGCTGACGGAAGTGGCTGAAAGGCAAGGTTAGCAGTAAGGTGTAATGATACGACAATCTTAATGGGGCTATAGCTCAGCTGGGAGAGCGCCTGCTTTGCACGCAGGAGGTCAGCGGTTCGATCCCGCTTAGCTCCACCATATTGCAAGATAAAAATAGAAAAAAGTTATTCAGAGCAGGCTGGCAATAGTATGCTGCGAATAATAATGCTCTTTAACAATCTGGAACAAGCTGAAAATTGAAACACACATTATTGAAAAAATAATGTGGAGAACTCTCAAACTCCAATTTGAAGTGTTATTCAAATAGGCAGACGAGTGGCATGGCGAGCAGGGTGAAATTTGCGGCGTAGGCGCGCAGTCAGCGCAGCGTACATAAGTACGTGAGCATGACGAGCACCGCACAACAAAAAATTTCGCACGGCGCAGCCATGACGCCTGTGTATTATTTGATAAGAGACACCTTCGGGTTGTGAGGTTAAGCGAATGAAGCGTACACGGTGGATGCCTAGGCAGTCAGAGGCGATGAAGGACGTGCTAATCTGCGAAAAGCGTCGGTAAGCTGATATGAAGCGTACTAGCCGGCGATGTCCGAATGGGGAAACCCAGTGCATTAATGCACTATCGTTTGATGAATTCATAGTCAAACGAGGCGAACCGGGGGAACTGAAACATCTCAGTACCCCGAGGAAAAGAAATCAACCGAGATTCCCCCAGTAGCGGCGAGCGAACGGGGAGCAGCCCAGAGTCAACATCAATATTTACCGCAGGAGAAGGGTCTGGAAAGGCCAGCAATAAAGGGTGATAGCCCCGTATCTGAAACGGTAAGTGTTGTGAACTCGAAGAGTAGGGCGGGACACGTGTTATCCTGTCTGAATATGGGGGGACCATCCTCCAAGGCTAAATACTCCTGACTGACCGATAGTGAACCAGTACCGTGAGGGAAAGGCGAAAAGAACCCCGGCGAGGGGAGTGAAATAGAACCTGAAACCGTGTACGTACAAGCAGTGGGAGCACCTGAAAGGGTGTGACTGCGTACCTTTTGTATAATGGGTCAGCGACTTATATTCTGTAGCAAGGTTAACCGCATAGGGGAGCCGTAGGGAAACCGAGTCTTAACTGGGCGTTAAGTTGCAGGGTATAGACCCGAAACCCGGTGATCTAGCCATGGGCAGGTTGAAGGTTGGGTAACACTAACTGGAGGACCGAACCGACTAATGTTGAAAAATTAGCGGATGACTTGTGGCTGGGGGTGAAAGGCCAATCAAACCGGGAGATAGCTGGTTCTCCCCGAAAGCTATTTAGGTAGCGCCTCGTGAATTCATCTTCGGGGGTAGAGCACTGTTTCGGCTAGGGGGTCATCCCGACTTACCAACCCGATGCAAACTACGAATACCGAAGAATGTTATCACGGGAGACACACGGCGGGTGCTAACGTCCGTCGTGAAGAGGGAAACAACCCAGACCGCCAGCTAAGGTCCCGAAGTCATGGTTAAGTGGGAAACGAAGTGGGAAGGCTTAGACAGCCAGGATGTTGGCTTAGAAGCAGCCATCATTTAAAGAAAGCGTAATAGCTCACTGGTCGAGTCGGCCTGCGCGGAAGATGTAACGGGGCTAAACCATGCACCGAAGCTGCGGCAGCGACATTTAGATGTTGTTGGGTAGGGGAGCGTTCTGTAAGCCGTAGAAGGTGCACTGAGAGGTCTGCTGGAGGTATCAGAAGTGCGAATGCTGACATAAGTAACGATAAAGCGGGTGAAAAACCCGCTCGCCGAAAGACCAAGGTTTCCTGTCCAACGTTAATCGGGGCAGGGTAAGTCGACCCCTAAGGCGAGGCTGAAAAGCGTAGTTGATGGGAAACGGGTTAATATTCCCGTACTAAGGGTTACTGCGAAGGGGGGACGGAGAAGGCTAGGCTATCCGGGCGACGGTTGTCCCGGTTTAAGCGAGTAGGTGGGTAGTGTAGGCAAATCCGCACTGCTACAACACTGAGACGTGATGACGAGCCACCAAGGTGGTGAAGTAGTTGATGCCCAGCTTCCAGGAAAAGCCTCTAAGCGATAGGTAATCATTAATCGTACCCCAAACCGACACAGGTGGTTAGGTAGAGAATACTCAGGCGCTTGAGAGAACTCGGGTGAAGGAACTAGGCAAAATGGTGCCGTAACTTCGGGAGAAGGCACGCTGGCATTAGGTGAAGGGTCTAGCATCCGGAGCTGAAGCCAGTCGAAGATACCAGCTGGCTGCAACTGTTTATTAAAAACACAGCACTGTGCAAACACGAAAGTGGACGTATACGGTGTGACGCCTGCCCGGTGCTGGAAGGTTAATTGATGGGGTAAGCCGTAAGGCGAAGCTCTTGATCGAAGCCCCAGTAAACGGCGGCCGTAACTATAACGGTCCTAAGGTAGCGAAATTCCTTGTCGGGTAAGTTCCGACCTGCACGAATGGCGTAATGATGGCCAGGCTGTCTCCACCCGAGACTCAGTGAAATTGAACTCGCTGTGAAGATGCAGTGTACCCGCGGCAAGACGGAAAGACCCCGTGAACCTTTACTATAGCTTGACACTGAACATTGAGCCTTGATGTGTAGGATAGGTGGGAGGCTTTGAAGTGTAGACGCCAGTCTGCATGGAGCCAACGTTGAAATACCACCCTTTAATGTTTGATGTTCTAACTTGGGCCCGTAATCCGGGCTGAGGACAGTGTCTGGTGGGTAGTTTGACTGGGGCGGTCTCCTCCCAAAGCGTAACGGAGGAGCACAAAGGTTGGCTAATCACGGTCGGACATCGTGAGGTTAGTGCAAAGGCATAAGCCAGCTTGACTGCGAGCGTGACGGCGCGAGCAGGTACGAAAGTAGGTCTTAGTGATCCGGTGGTTCTGAATGGAAGGGCCATCGCTCAACGGATAAAAGGTACTCCGGGGATAACAGGCTGATACCGCCCAAGAGTTCATATCGACGGCGGTGTTTGGCACCTCGATGTCGGCTCATCACATCCTGGGGCTGAAGTAGGTCCCAAGGGTATGGCTGTTCGCCATTTAAAGTGGTACGCGAGCTGGGTTTAGAACGTCGTGAGACAGTTCGGTCCCTATCTGTCGTGGGCGAAGGAAGATTGAGGGGGGCTGCTCCTAGTACGAGAGGACCGGAGTGGACGCACCACTGGTGTACAGGTTGTCATGCCAATGGCATCGCCTGGTAGCTAAGTGCGGAAGAGATAACCGCTGAAAGCATCTAAGCGGGAAACTTGCCTCAAGATGAGTCTTCCCTGACAGTAATGTCCTATAAGGGGTGTTCGAGACGAGGACGTAGATAGGCTGGGTGTGTAAGCGTAGCGATACGTTGAGCTAACCAGTACTAATGACCCGAGAGGCTTAACCTGACAACACCGAAGGTGTTTTGAGAGAGAGAATTTTAGCTTGTTTTGAGATTGAATCTGGTCGGATTTTACTGAAGGCCGAGGTGTGTTCGCTACTGAGGTAGGTGAGCAGACTGTAAGGCAGCGAAATAAGACGGGATAAATAGAAAAGAATTTGTCTGGCGGTAATAGCGCGGTGGTCCCACCGGACCCCATGCCGAACTCAGAAGTGAAATGCCGTAGTGCCGATGGTAGTGTGGGGTCTCCCCATGTGAGAGTATGGAACTGCTAAGCTTAAAATATTAAGGCCACCTAATTAAGGTGGCTTTTTTTATCTGAAAAATAGCTATATTCAATATAAAACTTGCATAACGACTTTAATACTAATGCAATTTTTTATATCAATAATAAAAGTGATATTTATATTAATTTTAATAATTTCATTTGTTCATAATTAATTACGCGAATTATCTTGTAATATATTTATTTGATATTAGCGACATTATTATTCTATTTTTTAACAAAATTGAGCCTATAAACATTTATCTATTGAATATTTGATATAAGATTAAATAACCTCAAAAAAAGGATAATGATTAAGGTAAACATATGTTAGCTGAATCGATGCTAAGTATTGTTGTTGCTGTATTTAATGGCGAACCATTTTTACCAAAATTTTTTAATTGTCTTGAACAACAAAAATTAGAAAACTGGGAACTTATTTTAGTCAATGATGGTTCAACGGATAATAGCACTTTATTATTAGAGGAATGTATAGAGCGATTTCCGAATACTAAGATTTTACATCAGGAAAATCTCGGCGTATCTGTCGCACGTAATGTGGGAATGAATATTGCTACAGGTAAATATATAGCCTTTCCTGATATTGATGATATTATTCATTTAGGTATGTATAACCGTCACGAGTTTCGCACCAATAAAAAAACGCTCTATTTTTAAGTTTAATTCAGCATAATATATAAATAGAAAAAATCTCATAAATTAAAAATAACTTATTGTAATTTAAGTAAATTTATACGTCTTAGCAAGTTACAGATTAATTATTGTTCTGAAGCCATTTCTAGAATTTTATATGCCCGTGCGAAACTCGTGGTAATGAGAAAATATCATAATGCTCATTATTATTTTAAAATAAATCGATGATCTAGATGTTAAACTTATACCAGAGTTTAGTATTCTTACTCGACAAATGTGATGCATTTAATGGATCAAATAGTTTTTTGCTTTACAATGAAATATTTTATGGATATTAAATAAATTTCCCAAGTAATGAATAATGTTTGCCACTGTTTGTTTAAACAAACAGTGGCAATTTTTTGTATCGTCGTTAAAAGAAAGTTGATATCATTTTTATTAAAAGAAAAAATAACATTTTTTAATAAAGCATATTTAAATAAAGTGAACAAATGGTTGCAAATGCTAATATAAAAGAGTCAATATGAATATAATTAGTTGTAGACAAATAGTATGGATAATTAATGTTAACATTAATTGAATTATTATCATCAGTGGCTTTATTGGTATGGGGCACATATATTGTCCGAACTGGTATTATGCGAGTTTTCGGTAGCGATTTACGCCGAATATTAGGCAAAAGTATCGGTAAAAAATCGCGCGCATTTTTGGCGGGTATTGGTGTCACTGCTTTAGTACAAAGTAGTAATGCGACGGTATTATTAGTTATTTCTTTTGTGACACAAGGGTTAATTTCTATCACGCCAGCTATGGTTATTATGTTGGGTGCTGACGTCGGTACTGCGATAATGGACCGGGTGTTAACTTTTGATTTGGCATGGTTATCACCATTGTTAATTTTATTTGGTGTCATTACTTTTCTTAGTCAGAAAAAAAATCGTTCTGGTCAATTAGGGCGAGTTGCGATTGGCCTAGGTCTGATTTTATTAGCTTTAAAGCTTATTGTTGGTTCAGCAACACCAATTACTCATGCATCCGCTATCCAAGCAATTTTTACCTCTTTAAGCGGTGATACCATTTTAGCACTACTAGTTGGTGCGGTATTTGCTATGTTCACCTATTCCAGTCTGGCAGCGGTTTTGTTGACAGCAACATTAAGTGTAGCCGGACTCGTACCGCTTTATATTAGCCTCTCGATTGTTATTGGCTCTAATATCGGTAGTGGTTTATTAGCTATGATAGGTAGTAGCCAGCAAAGCGGATCGGCACGGCAAGTGGTTTTAGGCAGTTTATTATTCAAGCTTATTGGTGCAATAATGATTTTACCCTGGATTAAACCATTAGCTGCCTGGATTGGTCATTATAATTTTAATGCCTCTGAAGTGGTGATCTATTTTCATGTATTTTATAATTTACTGCGTTGTTTAGTAATGCTGCCATTTGTCGAATTCATGTCGCGTTTATGTCAACGTCTTATTCCTATTTCCCCTGTAGAGGTCGAGGTTTTTGCACCTCGTTATTTAGACAAAGCGGCGTTGGAGACACCTTCATTAGCGATTGCCAATGCGGTAAGAGAGACACTACGTATGGGGGATATTGTTGAGCAAATGGTTCAACGTTTGGCTGAAGTTCTAAAGGGCAATAAAATACAGCGGCGTTATATTGTACACCTGGAAGAAGAGATCGATATGCTACATAGTAGTATTAAACTCTATTTGGCTCAAATTCAGCAAAATCAACTAGGGGAAGCTGATTCTCGTCGCTGGGCTGAAATTATTGATACTGCTTTGAATTTACAGCAATCAGCCACCATCATTAATCGTATGGCAACAGAAGTGGTTAAAAAAATATTTGATAAGCAACATTTTTTCTCCCCTGCCGGTACTAAAGAACTGAATACTCTGATGGAACGATTACAGAATAATTTGAGTTTAGCTATGTCGGTATTCGTATCTGGAGACATAGATAATGCGCGTCGATTCCGATTATTAAATCAACGTTATGCTTATGCGCATGTTGAGCGCCTACATAAGCTAAATGTAGAAAGTCTCGATACCAGCAACTTACATGTTAGTTTACTTGGGGATATGAAAAGATTAAATTCGCTTTTTTGTGCTATCGCTTATCATGTATTAGAAGATGTAAGTGAAAACCGCGCTGAACAAATTAATCCTGAAAGTGATAAAAATATATAATTAGTTATTCATTAAATAATAATTGAAACACCAATGACAGAGAGATGATTTAAATCGTTATCTTCATCGGACTTTGTCATTTGAAAATCAATTATTTATGCTAAATAAAGTTGCAATTAAATATTGTTACCGACTTCCATTCTCATCTCTCATTCACTTAAAACGAAAGTGGTAACAATGTTATTTAAATAATTAATTATTTTGCTAAAAACTTATCGTATCAGATTTAACGAAATTTGCTGGCTTGATAAACCTTGAATTTACCTGTTTGAGCAAGTATTTCATGGCGACCAAACGCTTTATCTAACCAATCTGGATAAGGTAAGAAGGCATTGGCAACCATTCTAAATTTTCCACCTGGTTTTAGATGATTTGATGCTTGTTTGATGATTGCTTCAGCGGCTGAATAATCCGTTTTTAATCCATCATGAAACGGCGGGTTGCAAATTATCCAGTCGTAACTATCTTCAATCGCAGAGTAGATATCACTTGCTATAACATCGCCAGTTAAGCCATTTATTTTTATGGTTTCAATAGAAGATGTGACCGCCGCAGCATGAGTATCGCAGAGAGTTAATTTTATGCCAGGGTTTCTCTTGCCAATAACCGTTGCAAGTACACCGGAGCCGGATGCGATATCTAATAATTTACCCTTGATAGGTTTATCAAATGTAGAAAGAAGTAGTTGACTACCGGCATCCAGCGCTTGTTGACTAAATACGCCAGGTAGGGTTTTGGTAGTTATATCAGCGACCTTATAGATGTTCCACCAATCATTTAAATGAAAGTGTGGTTGTTTTTCTAGCTGGCAATAATAGAGACTACAACGCCGTGCTGCATCAATTTTGCGTACATTGCCTATTTCTTCTAGAATTTTATTGGAGCTATTTACACCACTACGATTTTCACCAACAATAAAAATATCACTACCTACTGGTAAAACTGAGCAAATATTGTGTAGTTGAAAATGGGCTTCTTGCTTGTTTTTAGGCCAAAAATAGATCAGTGTATTAAATTGTTTCGCCACTGTTTTTTCAAGCGTTAAGTCATAATGGGCTTTTTCGCCTAGCGCTTTGTTAAATGATAACCAGTAGTGATATTGATTAGTTAAAATATGTAAAATTTCAGCGCTCATTTCAGCGCTAATATTATCTTGTAAGTTACCAGCGATTAAAACACGACGGCCGATAAAGTATTCATCATGGCGTAAAATCACTTCACTAGCGGGCGTCAGTGAAGACATAAATGTTGGCTCCTGTATTAGATTAGGTTTCCTTTTATCAACTATAAAAGGAAAATATTCGCCGTAAGCGTAAAAATATCGCTCATAGGATCGTAAATTTTGATAAATTTGTGAGATATGAACTTATTATCGCGATTGTATCACTATTATTAGATTTCAATCCAATGGTTACTTGTTATCTACTATTTAGTGATCATATTGTTTCTTGATAACTTAATAATTTGTCTATTTACCCTATTTATTTGCAGTTTAGATTCAACAAATAAATATAGTTAGAGAGAAAGAGTAATTGTGTTTATATTGCTAGGTTTTGCAATGTTATTATTTTGATTTATATGACTCGGTTTGATATGGTGGCTTGGTATATATTGTGGTGGAGTAGTTTGATGACGATTAGAGATCAATTACTAAAGCAGATGGGAATTGTGCAATGGACATTACGCGATCCTGCGCTACTGCGTGGTGAACATGCAGTGTGTATTCCTGACGCTACCCAATTAATTATCATCGCTGATGAACGCATTGATTTAGGTAACCTTTTTGTCAAAGATATTTTACGAGCGATGATGATAGACAGTCGTCAGGTATGCTGTTTATTAACTAAAGAGGTATCGCTGTTACCAAAAGAAATTCTTTGGCCTTGCTGGATCATAGGCAAACAATTACCTGTTAGTTCAAAAACATGGGTTATTCATACTTTACCATTGCCAGAAATTTATTCTGATCCTCAGTCAAAACGCGCTTTGTGGGCGCAAATATGCCAGCATGAAAATAATTTCGAATTTAGAACAAACTGATTTAGTCTCTGCTTTTGCTATTGAAAACATCAGTCATGCTTTTCCGTGGAGTGAAAAGGTATTCTACAGTAATCAAGGAAAGCAATATATTAATTTAAAAATCAGTCTTGAAAATCAATTGGTTGGTTTCGTCATCACACAATATTTGCTTGATGAGGCAGCCCTCTTTAATATTGCTATTCATCCTGATTATCAAGGACAAGGTTATGGTGAGTGTTTACTACGCTATTTGATCGAACATTTGGCAACCAAAAATATCAAAACTTTGTGGTTGGAAGTCCGGCAATCAAATCATGCGGCAATTCAGCTATATGAAAAACTGGGTTTTCATATTGTCACAATAAGAAAAAATTATTATCCGGCGGAAAAAAAACGTGAAGATGCAGTGGTTATGGCGTTAACTATTTTGCCTGATAGTATGCCTGCCTTATAAATTTAAATACTTAATTAAGATAAAAAAAATAGTTTAGATTCGATAATAGTACCATTGATAGGCGCTATTGAGTGGTAATTTGTGTACCAATATTCGCTTAATAGGCCTATTTGTAATGAAACAACATACACGAGTTTCGCACCAATAAAAAAACGCTCTATTTTTAAGTTTAATTCAGCATAATATGTAAATAGATAAAACCTTATAAATTAAATATAACTTATTGTAAATTAAGTAAATTTATGCATTTCAGTAACTTGCAGATTAATCATTACTTTTAAGCCATTTCTAGAATTTTATAGGCCTGTGCGAAACTCGTGAACATAGAGAAATTATCCCGCTTTTTTATAAAAAATTTAAATGTATAGGTGATCAGTGTTTGTCTCATTGTTGTCGTGGTTGGACGATTAACATTGATAAGAATACTTATAAAAAATATAAAACTGGCCATCAAATTGAGATCAAAGAGATCACTGATAAACATCTGATTAAATATCCTAAAGGTAGTGGTACTAAAAAGTACTCTTTTATTGCACTTGATAAAGATGACAAATGTCCATTTTTTGGTGGTGACAAATTGTGTCGGATTTACAAAACGTTAGGACCCAGCGCATTGAGTTACACTTGCCAGACTTATCCGAGATTAAAAACGCAATTTGATGGTTATACGCAACATTCGTTGAGTTTTTCTTGCCCAGAGGTAGTTCGTTTAGTGTTATTTCAGCCGGATTCGATGAAATATGAACACGAGTTTCGCACCAATAAAAAAACGCTCTATTTTTAAGTTTAATTCAGCATAATATATAAATAGAAAAAATCTCATAAATTAAAAATAACTTATTGTAATTTAAGTAAATTTATACGTCTTAGCAAGTTACAGATTAATTATTGTTCTGAAGCCATTTCTAGAATTTTATATGCCCGTGCGAAACTCGTGATGAAGAGAACACGGTGATTGAAAAAGTTAGAATTACTGAAAAGCGAGTTATTGATCAAAGTAGAGTAATGACGCAAGAGCATCAAATTATACAGCTATTTTGTAGTTATTTAATTATGGCTGAAAGTCCTTTTATTGAAGATAATCTTTATGCGCTTACGCAGTTTATTGTGTTTTTACAATCAATTGATTATCAAACACGAGTTTCGCACAAAACTAATTTGGGTACGCTAATAAAACACGGATTTGCTCAGTAATAGCACTTTTGATTACGTCCCAATTTTGTTGATAAAGGGTTATTTTTTCAGATATACGACGTTTATGTTGTTCAAACCACGCAGAAATAGCGAGAAAAATATGATTTCTTTGCGCTCGGCTCGTGCGAGTCTGACAGCGTTCAATACCACAGTTTTGTTTAACTTCTCGATGATAAACTTCAACAGACCAACGGGCATCCATGATAGATTTGAGGTATTGACGGGTGGGATTCTCTTTGTTTGTTACTATGTAATCAATACGGCCGTTTTTGGCTGTAAATTTGAAAACGGTTACCCAACCATATCCTCGCAAGTGTATTGACGTTCCTTCTTCTGAGATGTCTAACTTGTTCAGTTGTTTGTTATGGTTAACAATCCTATTTTTCCTCAGCGTGTTTACCCAGATCCAACCATGAGAGCGAATTGATTTCAGGTTATCCAGGCTAGAATACCAAGCATCCATCACTACGGCTTCTGGTATGATCCCTCTTTTTTTAGCAAGAGTGAGCATTTCGGAAAAGTGCGTGTTTTTTGTTTTTCCATCAGAATCTTTATCATAAATACGATAATTGATAGGAATTGATTCAACCTTCGTCAGATCATGCCAAAGCAAATTAACTAAACCTATGCCAGCAATAACCTCATGTTCATTACCTGAATATTGATAATGGACCATCTCTATTTTTTTACTACGTGTTTTGGCAATCAATGTATCATCGGCAATTAGTACGCAAGGGCTTTTTTGTCTATAGAAGGTTCAACTAATCGCCATAGGTCTTTAGGTCACGAGTTTCGCACGGGCATATAAAATTCTAGAAATGGCTTCAGAACAATAATTAATCTGTAACTTGCTAAGACGTATAAATTTAGTTAAATTACAATAAGTTATTTTTAATTTATGAGATTTTTTCTATTTATATATTATGCTGAATTAAACTTAAAAATAGAGCGTTTTTTTATTGGTGCGAAACTCGTGTAGGTCTAAAACATCTACTTTTTAGCCATCGGCTAACAGTGTCATGAGATAAAGGCGATGGGCTTACTTCTGATAACGCTAAACCAGAGTATCTTAAACTGCTTACTTGTAAGAATGTTTTATAGATATCTTTAATACATGGATAACCCGACAAAATATGAACACCCTGATTTTTTCTTGTTTTTAAATTTATACTTCTTTTTTGGAGATTGCGAAACTCGTGTCAAATAGAAGCAAATTATCCAAAAGTTGAAAATATATTTATGTCATTAGTGGAAGGATTAATTAATGGAGAAATATATCAACAGAGAAAACAGCTAACATCCTCAGTGGGGCATCAATTAAAGTTTTCTTTATTACACGAGTTTCGCACAGGCATATAAAATTCTAGAAATGGCTTAAAAGCAATGATCAATCTGCAAGTTACTAAAACACATGAATTTTCTTAAATTACAATAAGTTGTATTTGATTTATAAGGTTTTATCTATTTATATATTATGCTGAATTAAACTTAAAAATAGAGCGTTTTTTTATTGGTGCGAAACTCGTGTATTATTGATTATGTCACGTTTTTTTACTACCACCGCTCGCTCTAAACATTATTTATTACCCGCTTTTAGCAAAACTATGCATTTTTTTGATTTAGAGTCAGAATCGCTAAATGAAAATATGGCGGTTAATTGGGAAAAACTGGATAGTGAATGGCAAAAAATTCTATCAACTAGTTGCTTAGCTGAACCATATGTATTAAAGAACTATTTTCTTTATCGAATATATAATGAAAAATTTGGCTTATATAATTTAAAAAAGAGTTTACGATCACCTTACTATTATATTGTTGATTATTTTTATATTAAAACATTATTGTCTGTCCAGTCAGCTTATGATATTGAGGTGTCAATGGAGAGTATTCAATTAATGTTTTGTCATTATTCGACCGTAACTCAGCATACTTTTAATTTACACCAACAGCTTGATGAGTTAATTGATAAACTTAATTATGGTGATGATTTATCTTGTTTGCTGTTATTAAATTAATTACCTTTTTTTGAAAAATTTTTTCAATGCCATCTTAAATTGATGGCATTTTTATATTATTTCATATTTTTATTAGGTAATGATTACATTTATATTATTCACTTTCATAAATAATATTAACTTATCAAATATTAATTTAAATTTTTATACCAGTGAGTTTAAGTTGCTTGTTATATAATATTATTTAGCTTACCTTTTATCAGCATAAATTGTCTAATGTGATAATCCTATTTTGTAATTAATTATTTTTATAAAGTATTAGAATCTATTTTTAATATTAAACTACCTTAATAAGGAGAGATTATGTCGACGAAATATCCTATTATTTTAGTTCATGGATTTTTGGGTTTCGATAGAATAGCTGGCTATCCATATTTTTTTTCTATTGAAAGTCGATTGCAAGAACAAGGTTATAATGTATATATACCTACGTTGTCTGGAGCTAATTCAAATGAAGTAAATGGAGAGCAACTTTGGGAATTCATCGATGAGATCAAAAGAAAAGCAGGCTGTGAAAAAGTCAACTTGATTGCTCATAGTCAAGGGGCTTTATATGCACGTTATGTTGCTGCAAATTATCCAGCCAGTATTGCTTCAGTAACAACAATGAATGGAGTCAATTATGGTTCTGAAATCGCTGATCTGCTTAGAAAAATTTTGCTACCAGGCATGTTAGCAGAAAGATTAGTTACTACTACTGCTGAAGTATTTTTCAAATTTATTTCTCTTTTGTCATCGGGTACATTGAAACCGCAAGACGGTGTCAAGGCATTAGAATCATTGACGACAAAAGTGGTCAATGAATTTAATAAAAAATATCCGCAAGGTTTGCCAACAGAATGGGGAGGGGGAGGGGAAGGTGATGAGGTTGTTAATGGCGTGCATTACTATTCATACGGTAGTTTTATTAAAAATTCATTGCTTGATATAGGAATAAATATGTTTGATATTTCTCATCTACCATTGCGACAGTTGAATAAACTTTTTGTAAAAGAAAATGATGGGCTTGTAGGACGTTATAGTATGCGGTTAGGTAAATTAATCCGTGATGATTATAATATGGATCATTTTGATATCGTTAATCAAATTGCTGGATTTGTTTCAAATAAATATGATGTCCCTCAAATTTATGTCAATCATGCACAAATATTAGCAAAAAGAGGCTTATAAAATAAAATAGTAAAGAACACCATTTGGTAATAATATTAATCGTTTATTTATTAAAATTATTCTTAATAGCTATTAATCATATGTATTATAAGAGTAATATGTTAATATCTGACATATTATGTAAAAATTTTTCATTTAATCGTCTTGTTTATTCTAATAAATATTTTAATTAGTGACTTTAATATAATCAGTAATAGATTTTCTGATTTAATTAAATAATCTATATTTAGTTAAAAACAATTTTCTTTACTTTTTTTATATTTAATTTTATCGGCTAACTAAAAAATATTTTTTAATGAGTTAATAATTGTTTTCAAAATGGCTTTGTCAGTGTAGAATTTTTGCCAATTTTTTATACATCATGTTGTGTAGTTATAATGAAAGAGAATAATTTTTGTCAGAAAATAGCGCGGCGCAGAACCTTTGCTATCATTTCTCACCCTGATGCAGGGAAAACCACGATCACAGAAAAAGTACTGTTGTTTGGCCAAGCTATTCAAAAAGCGGGCACAGTGAAGGGGCGTGGTTCGAATCAACATGCAAAATCTGACTGGATGGAAATGGAAAAACAGCGCGGGATCTCGATTACCACTTCGGTAATGCAATTTCCTTACCAAAATTGCTTGATTAATTTGCTTGATACCCCAGGGCATGAGGATTTTTCGGAAGATACTTATCGGACCTTAACGGCGGTCGATTGTTGTTTGATGGTGATTGATGCAGCTAAAGGCGTTGAAGATCGTACGCGTAAATTGATGGAAGTAACACGGTTACGTGATACACCTATTTTAACCTTTATGAACAAATTGGATCGCGATATTTGCGATCCAATGGAATTAATGGATGAGGTTGAAAGTGAATTGAGTATCGCTTGTAGCCCGATTACCTGGCCAATTGGTTGTGGCAAGTTATTTAAAGGGATTTATCATCTTTATCGTGATGAAACTATTTTATACCAGAGTGGGCAAGGGCATGCTATTCAAGACGTTGTTGTTATTAAAGGATTAAATAATACCGAATTGGACAAAGTTATTGGAGACGATTTTGCTGCTCAGCTACGAGAAGAGCTTGAACTAGTAAAGGGTGCTTCTCATGAATTCAATTTAGACGCATTTTTACAAGGCAAGTTAACACCCGTCTTTTTTGGCACCGCTTTAGGTAACTTTGGTGTTGATCATATGTTAGATGGTTTGGTCAATTGGGCGCCAACTCCTATGCCTCGGCAGGCTGATAGTCGTATCGTTAATGCCGAGGAAGAAAAATTTTCTGGTTTTGTGTTCAAAATACAAGCCAATATGGATCCCAAACATCGTGATCGGGTGGCTTTTTTGCGGATTGTGTCAGGTTGTTATCAAAAGAGTATGAAACTTTATCAGGTACGAAATAAAAAAGAGGTGGTTATTTCAGATGCGCTTACTTTTATGGCCGGTGATCGTTCCCATGTTGAAGAAGCGTTTCCAGGTGATATCATTGGCTTGCATAATCATGGCACTATTCAGATTGGTGATACTTTTACCCAGGGAGAAGTGTTAAAATTTACCGGTATTCCTAATTTTGCGCCTGAACTATTCAAACGCATCCGTTTACGTGATCCGTTAAAGCAGAAACAGTTACTTAAAGGATTGGTTCAGTTATCCGAAGAGGGTGCGGTTCAGGTATTTCGTCCTTTGGCCAATAATGATCTTATTGTTGGTGCTGTTGGTGTGCTTCAGTTTGATGTGGTGGTAGCGCGCTTGAAGAGTGAATATAATGTTGAAGCTATTTATGAGTCAGTAAATGTGTCAACCGCACGTTGGATCGAATGTGATGACGTAAAAAAATTAGAAGAGTTCAAACGTAAAAATGAACAAAACCTGGCTTTAGATGGTGGAGATAACCTCAGTTATATTGCCCCAACGATGGTAAATCTTAATCTAACCCGCGAACGCTACCCTGAAATTCGGTTCTGCAAAACGCGAGAGCATTAATTTATGGCATATTGATTTTTTATTACATTACCCTCACTTGTTATTAGTGGGGGTATGACTATTTTTCAATTGCTGTATTTATTGGTTTCTCCCAAATTTTTAAGCCGCTAAAAATCTCACTATTAAACCCAATAGTAGATTTTGAATAGCAGATTGTATTTAGAGGGTCTACTATCAGTCACATTGGGTAATATTGAGCCTTTAGCCTTCGAGGATAATGCATTTGACCTCGGTAAAATAGCATTAGTCTGTGAGGGGGGTGGACAGCGTGGTATTTTTACCGCCGGTGTATTGGATGAATTTCTCCGTGTTGGTTTCAACCCATTTAACATCATGATAGGGACATCGGCAGGCGCACAGAATTTATCGGCCTATCTTTGCCAACAGAGTGGTTATGCCCGTAAGGTGATCACTGATTATACCACTAAATCTCAATTTTTTAATCCACTACGTTTTATTCGTGGTGGCCATATGATTGATTTAGATTGGCTAATTGATATTACCTCCCGTGAATTACCCCTTGATTTCTCTACTGGATTATCTTACTTAGACAGCGGGCGTCAATTTTTAATCAGTGCTTGTCGCTACGAGGATTTTAGTCCGGTTTATTTTCAACCAACACAAGATAGTTGGCTAGATATTATTCGGGCGTCAAGTGCTATCCCCGGCTTTTATCGCCAGGGAGCAGTATTTAATGGGGAGCTTTATCATGATGGTGGTATAACGGCTTCAATTCCTGTTGAAGAAGCTTATCGTCGTGGGGCAAAAACAATTGTGGTAATTAGAACGGTTCCTTCGGGAATTTATTATACATCTGAATGGTTAAAGAGGATGACTCGCTGGTTGGAACACCGCAATATACGGCGGATGGCTAAGATGATAAAAGTACATATTAAAAGCTATCAACAGACACAAAAATTTATTGCTGCGCCACCACCACCAGGTATCCAAATTTTTGAAATTTATCCACCGAAACCTTTAATGAGTTGTGCATTAGGTAGCCGTGCTTCAACCTTAGAGACTGATTATCATATTGGGCGTCAATGTGGCAGCTATTTTTTAACTAGTTTAAAACACTATTTTTCTAATGATAATTTAGCATCTTACCCGTATTCTATTGAAAATAATCAGTTTGCTAATCCGGCATCTTTGTCTGCGGAGATAATTTCGAATCAACAAGATGAAGAACCAAAATCAGGTGATGAAGGATTAGCCATTGATGTTCGTTGACACCCATTGTCATTTTGATTTTCCTCCTTTTATCCATGATATTGAAGATAGCTTTTCGCGCGCGGTGAAAGCTGGCGTGACTGATATCATTGTCCCGACGGTTGGTATTGAGAATTTTGAGCGAGTATATTCACTGGCACAACAATATCCGCATTTATATGCTGCATTGGGTTTTTATCCTTTGTATATTGCAGATTTTTTACTTGATCATTTTGCTAAATTAGTGGCATTATTGCAGCAAAACAGCAATAAATGTGTTGCTATTGGTGAAATAGGTTTAGATTATTTTGTTACTAATGCTGCGGTTAAGCAACAACAAGCATTGCTGATCCAGCAATTACAGCTGGCTAAACAGTATGATTTACCGGTTATTCTTCATTCGCGTAAAAGTCATGATCAACTAGCTGCTTTATTAAGACGATTTGACGTGCCGAAAAAGGGGGTAATTCATGGATTTGCTGGCAGTTTGTCGCAAGCTAATGCTTTTATCCGTTTAGGTTATTTTATCGGTATTGGTGGCGTTATCACCTATCAACGGGCTAAGAAAACCAGAGCAGTAGCTGCGCAATTGCCGCTGTCGTCATTAGTACTTGAAACTGATGCCCCTGATATGCCATTAGCTGGATTTCAGGGGCAGGTTAATCGTCCTGAAAGAATAGGTTTGGTATTTGAGGCACTATGTAACCTTCGGCAAGAGTCAGCAGAGGAAATTGCAACACAGCTTTATAACAATAGTTTGCAACTCTTTAATATTAAAAAAGAGCAGACTAATATGGCTAAATAATCATACCAATAAGTTATTTAATTATAATTATGGTATTTTTTAGATAATTTTTGCCGGCAATATCGCTTTTCGTAAGTGATATGTGTCGCAAAATTTATTTTTTCGTGATTTTTCGTTATGATTATTTGTGATACCGACTGTCAGTTATTAATGCGAAATCGTTATAATGTCTGCGCATTAAACTGGCAGTTTATTTTTTAAACTATATAAATTTTCATTTGTTATATAATACACAGGGATATTATTCATGCAACTCATTATGAGCCTGCTAGGGATGGTAGTATTGATTTTCATCGCTATCATTTTTTCCAGTAACCGTCGGGCAATTAAATTCCGTACCGTATTTGGTGCTTTTGTTATTCAAATGGCAATTGGCGCATTTGTTCTTTATATCCCTGCCGGTCGCCGCACTTTGGAAACTGTATCAGATGCAGTCTCTAGTGTGATTGGTTATGGACAAGTTGGCATGGATTTTGTCTTTGGTGGTTTAGTCTCTAATAAAATGTTTGAACTGTTTGGCGGTGGTGGTTTTATTTTTGCCTTACGTGTCTTACCGGTCATTGTTTTCTTCTCGTCATTGATAGCCGTACTTTATTATCTTGGTATTATGCAGTTTTTTATCAAAATCTTAGGTGGACTTTTGCAATGGATATTAGGCACCTCACGTACTGAGTCACTATCAGCGACCGCTAATATTTTTGTCGGTCATACAGAGGCGCCTTTGGTTGTCAGACCCTATATTGCCACCATGACAAACTCTGAGTTATTTGCTGTTATGTGTGGTGGATTAGCTTCGGTTGCTGGCTCGGTATTGGCCGGCTATGCGCAAATGGGGGTGCCAATGGAATATTTGATCGCAGCATCTTTTATGGCAGCACCAGGGGGATTGTTATTTGCCAAATTGATGGTACCGGAGACAGAGAAAACTCACGATGCAGTGAATATGGTCAGTGTGGCGAGCGGCGAAGAACGCCCAGTTAACATTATTGATGCTGCCGCCACTGGCGCTTCTTCCGGCATGCAACTCGCTCTAAATGTCGGTGCGATGTTGCTGGCATTTGTTGCATTAATAGCGTTACTTAACGGTATTTTGTCGGTGATTGGTGGCTGGATCCATATACCAGGCTTATCATTGGAATTGATCTTAGGCTGGATCTTTGCACCAATTGCCTATTTGATTGGTATACCCTGGCATGAAGCGACAATTGCTGGTTCTTTTATTGGGCAAAAGTTAGTGGTCAATGAATTTGTTGCTTATATGAATTTTGGCGAATACTTAAAACCTGATAGTGAAGTTATTGCCGCCGGTAAGCAAGTACTTTCTGAACATACTAAAGCCATAATCTCTTTTGCATTGTGTGGTTTTGCTAATTTAGCGTCAGTAGCCATATTACTGGGTGGTTTAGGTGGAATTGCCCCGAACCGTCGTAAAGATGTTGCTCGATTAGGTTTGAAAGCGATATTAGCCGGTTCGTTATCTAATTTGATGAGTGCCACTATTGCTGGCTTCTTTTTATCGTTAGCGACTATGTAACTTAATCTGCTTGGTATATTAAACATTGAACGATTGTTTAATCGCTAAAGCAATAATGTCAGTAGCTTTGAGAATTATATGATGGAATTAAAACTTGCTGCACAACGCGCATTAAATTTGATGGATTTAACTCTGCTAAATGATGACGATACTGATGAAAAAGTGAAGATTTTATGCCATCAAGCCAAGACTGCACAAGGAAATGCTGCCGCGATATGTATTTATCCTCGCTTTATTCCATTAGCACGTAAGATACTAACCGAACAAAAAACCCCGAATATTCGCATTGCCACGGTAACTAATTTTCCATTTGGTGGTTATGATGTTGCGATTGCTACAGCTGAAACACAAGCTGCTATTGCTTATGGGGCAGACGAAGTTGATGTTGTTTTTCCCTATCGAGCATTAATAACCGGTAATAAGCAAATTGGTTTTGACCTGGTTAAAGCGTGTAAAGAAGTTTGTCTACCGAAAGGTGTCTTACTGAAAGTTATTATTGAAGCCGGTGAATTAAAACAGCCTGATTTTATTCGACAGGCAACAGAAATTGCTATTGCTGCCGGCGCTGATTTTGTTAAGACATCAACGGGTAAGGTTGCGATAAATGCCACCCTAGAGAATGTTGAAATTATACTTAAAGTTATTCGAGATATGGACGTTGCTAGTCAGGTGGGTTGTAAGGTGGCAGGTGGCGTTCGTACGGTAGAAGAAGCTGCCCAATATCTGGTTTTAGCCGATCGAATCATGGGAAAAGAATGGGTAAATATTCGTCATTTTCGTTTTGGAGCGTCAAGCTTATTGTCTAGTCTATTAAATACATTAGGATGCCCAATAGATAATTTTACTGGCGACTATTAATTTTTATTGATCTTTTTATGCACTGTTTCAGTAATTATTGGCTGGCAGAAAAATGAAAATGTCTATTTTAATAATCTATGAAAATGATTGTTAATAAAAGAAATTTTTAGATAATAGCATCGATTAGTATTTTGTATTTATTGACGATAGTAAATAGTTATTATGAGCTCGAATTATGGAATGCGTTATTTTTTGTTTAATAATGGATTAATTGAATTTGGACTAACCAAGGGTAGTTATGAAACGTGTATTCATTATGGTGCTTGATTCTTTTGGTATTGGCGCTACGCCGGATGCGGATAGATATGGTGATGCTGGGGCGAATACTTTAGGCCATATTGCGGCCGCTTGTGCGCAAGGGAAGGCTGATAAGGGTCGTAAAGGTAAACTCTTTTTGCCCAATTTATCGCGTTTAGGGTTAGCAAAAGCCGCTGAGGGGTCATCAGGAGCATTTCCAATCGGCCTGGATGAAGACGCTGAGATTATCGGTGCTTATGGTTATGCGAGTGAGTTATCTTCCGGCAAAGATACCCCATCAGGTCATTGGGAGATCGCCGGGGTACCGGTTTTATTTGAATGGGGATATTTTAAACAGCAAAAAAATAGTTTTCCGCAACGATTATTGGATATGTTAGTTGAAGCGGCTAATTTGCCCGGTTATCTGGGAAATTGTCACTCGTCAGGCACGGTGATCTTGGATCAATTAGGTGAAGAGCATATGAAAACAGGTAAACCTATTTTCTATACTTCAGCCGATTCAGTCTTTCAGATAGCATGTCATGAAGAGACTTTTGGGGTTAAAAATCTTTATCAGCTTTGTGAAATAGCGAGAAAGACGCTAGATGAAGGTGCTTATAATATTGGACGTGTTATTGCTCGTCCTTTTATCGGCAATAAAGCTGGCTGTTTTCAGCGTACCGGTAATCGTCGAGATTATTCAGTTGAACCACCTGCACCAACCATCCTGCAAAAGCTGGTTGAAGAAAAAGCCGGCCAGGTGGTTTCAATTGGCAAAATTGCAGATATTTATGCCAATGTCGGTATTACTAAGCAAGTGAAAGCAACCGGTATTGAAGCGCTATTTGCGGCAAGCCTTGAGGAGATCAAAAAAGCGGCCGACAATACCATTGTGTTTACTAATTTTGTTGATTTTGATTCTTCATATGGACATCGTCGTGATGTTGCGGGTTATGCGGCAGGACTAGAGTTATTTGATAGTCTTTTACCTGAAATGCTGGCATTAATTGAGAATGAGGATGTTTTGATTATTACCGCAGATCATGGTTGTGACCCGACCTGGCTAGGAACTGATCATACGCGGGAAAATATTCCTATTTTAATTTATGGTCCGAAAGTAAAACCTGGGGCACTAGGTCATCGACAGACCTTTGCTGATATTGGTCAAACCGTTGCGCAATACTTTGGTTTATCGCCAATGGCATATGGCAAAACGCTATTTTAAGTATGATGGGAAATATTTGTTCATATTCCCGATTTTATCGATAAGTAATAAAAGGAAATTTATTTATGGCCACCCCACATATTAATGCTGAGATGGGCGATTTTGCGGAAGTTATGCTGATGCCAGGCGATCCTCTACGCGCAAAACATATTGCAGAAAATTATTTGACCGACAGCCGTCAGGTAAATGATGTTCGTGGTATGTTAGGTTTTACTGGTAATTATCAAGGTCGTAGCATTTCTGTGATGGGGCATGGTATGGGGATCCCTTCCTGTTCAATTTACATGAAAGAGCTAATTACTGACTTTGGTGTTAAAACAATAATACGAGTAGGATCCTGTGGCGCTATTAGCCATCAAGTAAAGTTACGCGATATTATTATCGGCCTGGGAGCATGCACCGATTCTAAAGTTAATCGACTAAAATTTGATGATAATGATTTTGCGGCTATTGCGGATTATCAGCTGGTTCATAATGCTGTAACTGCGGCTAAAGCAAAGAATTTCAACGTTCTGGTAGGTAATATTTTTTCTACTGATCTTTTTTATACGCCTCAAATGCAAGTGTTTGATACAATGGAAAAATATGGCATTTTGGGGGTGGAAATGGAAGCTGCTGGTATGTATAGCATTGCGGCGGAATATGGTGTCAAAGCACTAACTATTTGTACGGTTTCTGATCATATTCGTCGAGGCGAAAAGACAACTTCAGCAGAACGGCAAACGACATTTAATGAGATGGTTGAAATTGCGTTAGAATCAGTATTATTACTGGATTAAAAATAAATCATTAAATTTAAATCAAGCAAGAAAGCAGATTTTAATCTGCTTTCTTTTTAGCAATTTTTATTTCTTTTGCTGATTGTTTGCCGAGCGACTATTGCTTATTGATAAAAAAGGTAACTTTGGCCAGTGTATTGAAATTGATTTAGATAAAATATTAGCCAGAACAAAACCGATAGTGAGTGCTAAAAGTAACATAATCCTTAATAAATTAGCCATATTATCTATTTGTTTAGATCCTATACTAAATTGATGAGCATCAATGGTTAAACGTAAAAAGCCTTTTGGTTTTTTGGTATCGAAGATTGGAACAACCAATTGATAGTTAACATAGTTGTGGCATGGAGGGTGATTAAGGGATAATCGCTCTCGTAAAGCAACTTTTTCACCTGCATGCTGAATTTTGGTTCCATCATTAAGATAAACACTTGCATCGAGAATATGTTCATTAATAGTTAATTGGTTAAGAATGGCCAGGATCTGTTTATTATTAAAATTCTTACCATCACTTTGTATATAATTGGATAAGCTAAAAGCAACTTGTTCAGCATGTGTATGAGCCAATTCTTTAAACTGCTCGACTCTGATTTTCTGATGTAACTTACTAAAATAACTAACCTTTTGGATTAGAATAATGAGTAAGAAGAGGCAAATTAAAATGATAACAGTTTTATGTAATCGAAACTTTAATTTCGTTTTAATCATAATCGGCTCTTTTAAACTTAGTTCATTATCATATTGCCAGAGGTTAAGATGATAGGATAGTTTGAAAAGCCGTTTTTTTGTTGGCTAATTGTTGTGATTGGATGACAGGAGTATGAATTAATGTCGACGAGTTTAACCTATTGTTATTTGCCTAATGAGATCCAAAAATGGCCTGGATTACCGCTTTCACTAAGTGGTGAAGAGGTTATGCCTTTGGATTATCGGGCTGGAGATAGTGGTTGGTTGCTTTATGGACGAGGACTGAATAAGCAACGTATCAGTCAATTTCAACAACGCTCTGGTAATGCGATTGTGATTGTTTCTTCTTGGCGTATTGATGATTATCAAGTCGTTCGTATCGCGGGTAGCTTAAGCGCAAAAATAAAGAAAATAGCTGAAGAGTGTGGTTTAGATGTTGTACCGCTGGGTAATATTCCCCGTTTACGTGTGCCAGGCTTGTTGGTGATGGATATGGATTCAACGGCAATTCAGATCGAATGCATTGATGAAATTGCTCGTTTGGCGGGAGTTGGCCAGCAGGTTGCTGAAATTACAGAACGCGCAATGCAAGGGGAAATTGATTTTAGTGAAAGTTTAAAAGCTCGGGTTAAGTTACTTGCTGGAGCCGACATGCAAATTTTGCAAAGTGTATTAGAGCATATGCCACTGACACCAGGCTTAACCAGTCTTGTCCGTAAGTTGCAGGCATTTGATTGGCATGTTGTTATTGTTTCAGGTGGATTTAATTTTTTTACTAATTATTTGAAGGAAAAATTAAAATTAACCGCTGCGGTGGCTAACAAACTTGAAATTAAAGATAACAAATTGACCGGTAAGGTGAATGGCAACATTGTGGATGCTAAAGTCAAAGCACAAACCTTAATAAAATTAGCTAGACAATTCTCTATTCCAATCGAGCAAACCGTTGCTATTGGTGATGGCGCAAATGATGTAAAAATGATCCGTAAGGCGGGATTGGGTATTGCTTATCATGCTAAATCTAAAGTACAGGCCAGGGCAAAAGTAGCGATTCAACATGCAGATTTGATGGGTGTACTTTGTGTTTTAAGTGGTGGCTTAAAGCATGAAGAGCGTTAACGATCAAATCAATAAATAAAAGAGGCAATAACGGTGGCAAAAGCAATAAAAAGAGCATTTGTCTGTAATGAATGTGATGCAGATTATCCACGCTGGCAAGGCCAATGTATCGCTTGTCATACCTGGAATACGATCACCGAGGTAAGATTAGCTGCCAGTTCTACTTCGCGAGCAGAACGCCTTAATGGTTATGCTGGTAGTGCTACAGGTAACCAAGTACAGAAATTGTCTGCCATTAGTTTAGAAGCATTGCCACGTTTTTCTACTGATTTCAAAGAATTTGACCGTGTTCTCGGTGGTGGTGTGGTACCTGGTAGCGCGATTTTAATTGGTGGTAACCCAGGTGCTGGTAAAAGTACATTGCTTTTGCAAACTATGTGTCGGCTTTCATCACAGATGAAAACTTTATACGTCACCGGTGAGGAGTCTTTACAGCAAGTGGCGATGCGAGCGCATCGATTAGGGTTACCGTCCGATAATCTCAATATGTTATCTGAAACCAGTATTGAGCAGATTTGTTTGATTGCAGAGCAGGAACAGCCAAAATTGATGGTGATTGATTCTATTCAGGTCATGCATATCGCGGATATACAGTCATCACCTGGTAGTGTGGCACAAGTCCGAGAAACTGCGGCTTATCTTACCCGATTTGCCAAAACACGAGGGATCGCCATTATCATGGTAGGGCATGTCACAAAAGATGGTTCTTTGGCCGGCCCGAAAGTGCTTGAACACTGCATTGACTGTTCGATAATGCTCGATGGTGAAGCAGATTCACGATTTCGTACCTTAAGAAGTCATAAAAATCGATTTGGTGCGGTTAATGAACTGGGTGTATTTGCCATGACAGAAAAAGGGTTAAAGGAAGTGAGTAACCCATCGGCTATTTTTCTCAGTAGAGCAGAAGAGATCACTTCGGGCAGCTCGGTGATGGTTGTTTGGGAAGGAACGCGACCATTGCTGGTGGAAATTCAGGCGCTAGTGGACTATTCAATGCTAGCTAATCCGCGACGCGTTGCTGTCGGTTTAGAGCAGAATCGATTAGCGATTTTGCTGGCTATTTTGCATCGGCATGGTGGATTACAGATGTCGGATCAAGATGTTTTTGTTAATGTTGTTGGTGGGGTTAAAGTGACGGAAACCAGTGCTGATCTTGCTTTACTCTTTTCTTTAGTATCCAGTTTCCGTAATCGTCCATTGCCGCGTGATGTTGTGGTTTTTGGTGAGGTTGGATTGGCGGGTGAAATCCGTCCAGTACCTAGTGGCCAAGAGCGGATTATTGAGGCGGCAAAACATGGTTTTAAACGAGCGATTGTTCCTTATGCTAATGTGCCCAAAAAACCATTACTCAATATGCAGTTATTTGGTGTGAAAAAACTGTCAGAGGCATTAACGGTTATGGAAAACTTTGATTAACCGGAGAAGCGATGAAACAGTTTGATTATTTGAAACAGGCTATTAAACAAACAGGTTGTACTTTACAACAGATTGCGACTGCTTGCGGCATGACAAAAGGTTATTTAAGCCAATTAATTAATGAAAAAATTAATAATCCTAGCGCGCGCAAAATTGCCGCATTGCATCGTTTTTTAAATATTGAATATCCATTAAAGCCTAAACGTATTGGTGTGGTATTTGGTAAGTTTTATCCATTGCATACAGGCCATATTTACCTGATACAGCGTGCGTGTAGTCAAGTTGATGAATTATATGTCATTCTTTGTCATGATGAACCTCGTGATCGGGTGCTTTTTATCGATAGTTCGATGTCACAGCAACCGATAGTAAGCGATCGGCTACGATGGTTATTACAAACTTTCAAATATCAAAAAAATATTTATATTCATTCCTTTGATGAGCAAGGCATAGAACCATACCCACATGGCTGGCAAGTATGGAGCGAAGGAATGAAAAAATTTTTAATGGCAAAGAATATTCAACCACAATTTATTTATTCTGGCGAAGTGGATGATATTGCGCATTATAAAAAATATCTTGGTGCAGAAGTGGTGCTTATTGATCCTGAGCGCACATTTATGAATATTAGTGGCAATCAAATTAGGCAAGCGCCATTTCGGTATTGGGAATATATTCCAACGGAAGTAAAACCATTTTTTGTGCGTAAGGTAGCCATATTAGGTGGGGAATCAAGTGGTAAATCGACTTTAGTTAATAAGCTTGCGAATATTTTTAACACCACCAGTGCATGGGAATATGGTCGTGATTATGTTTTCTCTCATTTAGGTGGCGATGAGATGGCGTTACAATATTCTGACTATAACAAGATAGCATTGGGTCATGCAAAATATATTGATTTTGCCGTTAAATATGCTAATAAAGTTGCCTTTATCGATACTGATTTCATTACCACCCAAGCTTTTTGTAAACGATATGAGGGGAAACCACATCCTTTTGTGCAAGCATTAATTGATGAATATCGTTTTGATCTGGTTATTTTATTAGAAAATAATACCCCATGGGTTGCTGATGGATTACGCAGTTTGGGTAGTGATGAGGAACGTATAACATTTCAAAATTTATTGATTGAACTACTGATTGAAAATCAAGTGGAATTTGTGGTGGTTGATTCGCCTAATTATGATGAGCGTTTTTTACGCTGTATTGAGTTGGTTCAGCAACTGCTTATGATGGATGAAAAATCTCCGAATTTTTAAATGATAAGGCTTGCTTTAGCAAGCCTTATTTTATTTGGCCTATTTATTTGCTCATCTTTTTATATTTGATGCGATGAGGTTCTAGCGCATCAGCGCCCAATGTCCGTTTTTTATAATCTTCATATTCACTAAAATTACCTTCAAAGAAAGTGATTTTTCCTTCATCTTGATAATCAATAATATGAGTGGCAATACGGTCAAGAAACCAGCGATCGTGGGAAATAACTAATGCACTGCCAGGAAATTCCAGTAATGCGTTTTCTAACGCGCGTAATGTTTCGACATCCAAATCGTTAGTTGGCTCATCCAGTAGTAGCATATTACCACCAACCTGAAGTAGTTTTGCCAAGTGTAAACGGCCACGTTCACCACCAGATAGTTCTCCAACTCGCTTACCCTGATCAACTCCTTTGAAATTAAAGCGTCCGACGTAAGCTCTACTTGGAATTTCGAAATTACCGATACGCATAATATCTTGTCCGCCGGAAACCTCTTCCCACACGGTTTTATTATTGTCCATGGTGTCACGAAATTGTTCAACTGAGGCAACTTTAACGGTTTCACCTAAGGTTATTGTGCCAGAGTCAGGTTGTTCTTGACCTGAAATCATGCGAAAAAGGGTTGATTTTCCCGCGCCATTTGGGCCGATAATACCCACGATAGCCCCTTTAGGGATCGAGAAACTAAGGTTATCAATTAAAACCCGATCACCATAGGATTTATTGAGATTTTCAACCGTTAAAACTTTGTCTCCTAGACGAGGCCCTGGCGGAATGAATAGCTCGCTGGTTTCATTACGTTTTTGATAGTCAACACTGTTTAACTCTTCAAAACGGGCTAAACGGGCTTTTCCTTTTGCTTGCCGGCCTTTAGGATTTTGTCGGATCCACTCAAGTTCTTTTTCGATCGATTTGCGGCGAGCCGCTTCGTTGGAAGCCTCTTGTGCTAAGCGAGTCTCTTTTTGTTCTAACCAAGAGGAATAATTACCTTCCCATGGAATACCCTCTCCGCGATCAAGTTCCAGGATCCAACCTGCCACGTTATCTAAGAAGTAGCGATCGTGAGTGATAGCAACAACAGTGCCTTCGTAATCATGTAAAAACCGTTCTAACCAGGCGACGGATTCTGCATCCAAATGGTTAGTTGGTTCATCAAGTAATAGCATATCGGGTTTTTCCAGCAGTAAACGACAAATAGCTACCCGACGCCGCTCTCCACCTGAAAGTTGTTCTATTTTTGTTTCCCAGGCTGGCAGGCGTAATGCATCGGCTGCACGTTCCAACTGGTTATCTAAATTGTGTCCGTCATGTGATTGCAAAATGGCTTCTAACTGGCCTTGCTCTTTTGCCAGTTTATCGAAGTCAGCATCAGGTTCAGCATAGGCCGCATAGACTTCATCAAGGCGAGTAAGAGCATTTTTTATTTCACTAACTGCCTCTTCGACTGCTTCACGTACGGTATGATCAGGATTAAGTTTTGGTTCCTGGGAGAGATAGCCAATTTTGATCCCTGGATTGGGGCGTGCCTCACCTTCAATTTCAGTATCGATACCAGCCATAATACGAAGTAATGTTGATTTACCCGCTCCATTAAGGCCAAGAACACCAATTTTGGCACCTGGAAAGAAACTAAGAGAGATATTTTTTAAGATATGTCTTTTCGGTGGGACAATTTTTCCCACTCGATGCATGGAATAGACGAACTGTGCCAATTTATTCTACCTTTTAGCTAATTGAATAATTTTAAATATCAACGGGTTGCTTATCTCATTTGAAGAAAATATTCAGGCACTTAATTAAACTCTGCCTAAATTACGATTAATAATATTAATAAGATCTAATCAAAAATTTATTGCAGATCTTTAGCATAAAGTTTTATTAAAATAAATGATTACCTTATTCATATTGTAATGAGCCATGTAATTAAGCGGGTAGGTTGCTGAGTGGTTATTATACACGATCCTATTTACTAATATTAATAGTTTAATTTTTATGTAGGATATTGTTCATCAAGCGTACTGGCAATCATTTTGCAATCCTAAGGAATTATATTTTTATGATTTATTTTCTTAAATTAGTTCAGTAATTATGTTTGTTTTGGATAATAATATTTTATATAGATATAGTTATCTTAGACAGGAGTAAATAATGGCGTCGAGAAATGGTGGCCAGAGATAATATTGCTGATAATACTCTGGTTACCTTTCCATGTTCTGGGTGATTCATTAGCCGCTCAACGTGAGCGTTATCAGGCAATTAAGCAAGCCTGGGATGCTAATGATAATCATCGAGTCGCAAGTTTGATGCCAACATTAACCGAATATCCGCTTTATCCTTATCTGGCATATCGGCGATTGACGCAAGATCTTAATACCATTTCTGGAGCGCAAGTAGAGACTTTTATTAAACAATATCCCCATTTTCCCCTCAATCAAAAGTTGTCTACCCTTTTTGTCAATCAGCTTGCCCAGCGTAAAGAATGGCATAGCTTACTAGCTTTTAGCCCTTCACCGCCGAGGCCGATTATTGCTCGTTGTAATTATTACACGAGTTTCGCACCAATAAAAAAACGCTCTATTTTTAAGTTTAATTCAGCATAATATATAAATAGAAAAAATCTCATAAATTAAAAATAACTTATTGTAATTTAAGTAAATTTATACGTCTTAGCAAGTTACAGATTAATTATTGTTCTGAAGCCATTTCTAGAATTTTATATGCCCGTGCGAAACTCGTGTATTACTATGCCAAATGGCAAACAGGTAATAAGCAAGCGGCGTGGCAGGGAGCGAAACAGATTTGGTTACACGGCTATCTACTACCCCAAGCGTGCGAACAGCTTTTTACCCGTTGGCAACAAGCTGGACAATTAACCACTGAATTGATTTTGCAACGTATTTTTTTAGCTATTAAAAGCAATGATGCTGCTTTGGTTACCAGCCTAGTCAATCGGTTGCCAACTAAAGATCAAATTATCGGCCAGCGCTTGGCCAAATTACAGCAAGATCCCTCTTTAGTGGTGAAATTTGCCAGCCTGGTCAAGCCATCGGCGTTTAATCGACAAGTGATATTGTTGTTTTTTAACCGCTTTGCCAGCCAGTCGGGAGAGAAAGCCAAGGCTGCGATACCGATTATTATCCAAGCACAGAAAATGAGCCCTTTACAACAGCAGCAATTGAAGGATGATATCGCCTGGCAATTATTCGGTGAGGTGACGTTACAACAAGCTAAGTGGCGTGATACTGTTATTCAACACTCATCTTCAATTTCTTTACGTGAACGAAGGGTGCGTTTAGCGCTGGCAAGCAATGATATGGTTTCGCTTGCGCAATGGTTAAAGCGATTATCTAAAGAAAGCCGAAATAAGGAAGAGTGGCAATATTGGCAGGCTATTACTCTAATCGCTCAAGGTAAGCCTAAGCAAGGTAAAAAGATATTATTCAACTTGGTGAAACGGCGCGGATTTTATCCTATGGTTGCGGCACAAAAATTGAACATTCCGTATCCTATAAATATTGCGATTGCCGCTAAACCTGAAAATGATATCGATTTATTGCCTGAGGTACAGCGAATAGGTGAATTGTTGTTTTGGAAGAAGGAAAATTTAGCCCGCACTGAATGGATTAATCTGCTTATCAGACGGAAAAAAATCCGCCAACAGCAACTAGCACGCTATGCATTTGAACATCGGTGGGCTGATTTGAGTGTACAGCAGACAATTATTGCCAAACTATGGGATCATTTAACAGAGCGTTTTCCTATCGCCTGGGAACGTGAATTTGAACGGCACATAAAAGATAAAAAAATTGATAAAAGTTTTGCCATGGCGATTGCCAGACAAGAAAGTGGTTGGAATCCACAAGTGCGTTCTGCTGCGGGTGCGATTGGTTTGATGCAATTAATGCCACAGACAGCACAAAAAGTGGCAAAATTGAATGGCATTGCAGATTATACCGATAGTAGTAAGTTAATTGATCCAGAAAAAAATATTGAGCTTGGTACCGCATATTTGGAGACAGTTTTTCAGCAATTTGGATTTAACCGGGTATCAGCTTGTGCTGCTTACAATGCTGGACCTGCCAGAGTGGCGCGTTGGTTAGCAATCAGTAACGGAAAATTAGATGTTATCTCTTTTATTGAAAGTATCCCATTTTCTGAAACGCGACGTTATGTTAAAAATGTACTTGTCTATAATCTTTTTTATCAATATTTTCTCGGTAACTCAGTTAAAATATTAACAAAAAGCGAATGGATGATGAACTATTAGTGCTCTTTATGTCCATCACCGAGCTGTTTATGTTATGCTATTGTACTAGTTAAATAGTATGGCGGTATATATTATGGAAAACTATCTTATTGATCCAGCCCTTCAACCTGAAGAAAATAGTGATTGGCAACGCTTTGTCGAATTATTGCGTAGTGCTTTCCAACAAGAGTTACAGCAACCCATTTTACAATTATTTTTAACCCCAGATGAACGTGTGGCATTGGGGACTAGAGTTCGGATTATTCAGGCATTAATGGACGGTGAAATGAGTCAGCGAGAGCTTAAAAGTGAGTTAGGTGTCGGAATTGCAACCATCACGCGGGGTTCTAATAGTCTGAAGAGTGCGACTAAAGAGGTGAAAGTTTGGTTGGAACAGCAGTTACTCAAGCCATAAACATCTTTTATTAAATTGTAAAATGTACACCTTTAGCCACTTTTTATACGATTTGGTTACGCTGACATGAGCTAGCTGTCATGTAGCACATTAAGTTCTTTATAAATTTCATGTTGGATAGGTGCTAATGCTAAAATAAGCGCTTGTTGGTAGACACTGGTACGGCTGAGTAAACCATTGGTAAAAAAACCAATTGCCCCTTCGTTGTGTTTAATATTAGCCATACCAGTGATATTCGCCATCACATCGCCTAACTCGCGGCCTTGTTGAATACTAAACAAAATTTGCTCCGGTAACATAATACTGGCAGAACGCGATTCACCGCGAATTTGTTTATGTTCAATGGTTATCCAGGCAAAAGTCATTTCATCTTCAACCCCAGCTTCAATACCTACCCAAAAATCGGCTTCGGGCCGAACTTGACGTGAAGCCATAACACGCTGGCGTGCACCTTTGCGGGTTTCCGTATTACCAATTGGTTGTTGGGCTACATTACTACTAACATTGATACTTTCTATTTGATAATTGCCAGCACCAAAAACAGCTTCAAATGCTAAATGGATAGCGTTTATTTTGGCCGGATTTGCGGTTGCTGCGATTACTTTATACATTAATTAGTATCCTTTAAAATATTATTTTGTGAAGTATAACGGAAAATTATTATGTTACAGGTCTATCTTGTTCGCCACGGAGAAACTGAATGGAACGTGGCTCACTGTATTCAGGGACAATCTGACAGCCCACTCACTGAAGTTGGCATTAGACAAGCTAAATTGGTTGCTGAAAGAGTGAAATCAATTGGCATCACTCACATTATATCCAGCGACTTAGGGCGCACGCAGAAAACGGCAGAAATTATCGCGCAAGCTTGCCATTGTAACATTATTCTTGAGCCACGGTTAAGGGAATTGAACATGGGGATCCTTGAAGGGCGGGCAATTAGTTCGTTAAGTGACGAAGAAGAGCGTTGGCGTCGAAATTTAGTTAATGGCTCTCCTGGAGCACGTATTCCCGATGGTGAATCTATGGGAGAGATAACAGAACGCATGTTTACTGCGCTAGAGAAGTGTCGTTCTTTACCAGCAGGGAGTATACCTTTATTGGTTAGTCATGGGATAGGGTTAGGAGCATTACTTACACTAGTTTCGCACAAAACTAATTTGGGTACGCTAATAAAACACGGATTTGCTCAGTAATAGCACTTTTGATTACGTCCCAATTTTGTTGATAAAGGGTTATTTTTTCAGATATACGACGTTTATGTTGTTCAAACCACGCAGAAATAGCGAGAAAAATATGATTTCTTTGCGCTCGGCTCGTGCGAGCCTGACAGCGTTCAATACCACAGTTTTGTTTAACTTCTCGATGATAAACTTCAACAGACCAACGGGCATCCATGATAGATTTGAGGTATTGACGGGTGGGATTCTCTTTGTTTGTTACTATGTAATCAATACGGCCGTTTTTGGCTGTAAATTTGAAAACGGTTACCCAACCATATCCTCGCAAGTGTATTGACGTTCCTTCTTCTGAGATGTCTAACTTGTTCAGTTGTTTGTTATGGTTAACAATCCTATTTTTCCTCAGCGTGGTTACCCAGACCCAACCATGAGAGCGAATTGATTTCAGGTTATCCAGGCTAGAATACCAAGCATCCATCACTAGGGCTTCTGGCATGATCCCTCTTTTTTTAGCAAGAGTGAGCATTTCGGAAAAGTGCGTGTTTTTTGTTTTTCCATCAGAATCTTTATCATAAATAAGATAATTGATAGGAATTGATTCAACCTTCGTCAGATCATGCCAAAGCAAATTAACTAAACCTATGCCAGCAATAACATCATGTTCATTACCTGAATATTGATAATGTGTCAACGATCACCGAAAACTGATCCACTTTTTAGCTAAATCCGATCAATCAAAATTGATCCACTTTTACTCAGTCATTGCTCCTGAGCGCCGCTTATCTTTCAATCGATAGCTTTCACCGCTTAATTGCAGTACATGCGAATGATGAAGTAAACGATCAAGCATAGCGGCAGTTAATGTTGCGTCATCAGCAAAAGCATTTGGCCATTGCCCAAATGATAAGTTACTCGTCAATATGACACTGCCATGCTCATAACGCTTGGCAATCACATTGAAAAACAGGTTTGCTTCTTCTCGCCCAAACGGCAGGTATCCAATCTCATCGATAATCAACAATTTCGGGGCCATCACCGAACGTGATAGATATTGTTTGAGCTTATTTTGTCGTTTGGCAGTTGAGAGTTGCAACATCAGTTCAGCTGCCGTGGTAAAGCGGGTTTTCTTCTTGGCCTGTACTGCTTTTAATCCTAACCCAATAGCTAAATGCGTTTTGCCTACACCGCTTGGGCCAAGCAACACGACATTTTCATTACGTTCAATAAACGTTAATGCGCTTAATTCCTGTATGTGTTGTTTGGGGATCCCCGTTGCAAACTTAAAATCGAACGTATTAAGTTCTTTATGTGCTGGGAATCCTGCCATCCGACTCAAAAGATTACGGGTTCGTTCATCTCGTTGTTGTTGCTCACATTTTAATAGGGACAGTAAAAACTCTCCGTAGCTTTTGTCTTGGGCAATGCATTGTTCGGCAAGTGATGACCAATGAGTCGGAATAGAATTTAATTTCAATGACTCACACAGGTGTTCAATTTGTTCATGTAATAACATGTTCACCTCCCAGCAATGCTTCGTATACGCTGATTGAGTGTTGCAAACTGACAGATTCAAGGGGCGGTACGATACGGATATTAAGCGTATCAGTCTGCGGGATAGATTGGCAAACCCTTGCTGGTAAGGGTAGAAGATACTTAACTTCCTTAGCTAGTCTATCTGCTGGCTTCTCTAACGTTGTTCCATGAATCCGCTGATGGGCAACGCGTTGTAACCAGGGCCCCACTCTTGCATTAGCTATCTCAATATCCAGTTCAAGATTATGAGCACGAAGGTCGGTATTTAATGGTACGATAAAGCTGTTTTTTAAATAGTGGTTAAAGCGCTCTACTTTCCCTTTAGTTTTTGCCCTGTAGGGCTTGCAAGCACACAATTTAAACCCGTAATCTTTCGACATTTGAAGGATTTCGACATGTAATTTATGTTCACCTTCTGCATAAGCATCCCGTTCGATGATGAGGGATTTTGCGTTATCACACAATATTTCGTGTGGTACACCACCAAAATAGTCGAAAGCTTCTCGTAAACCTTGTTGCCAGGATTCTGCTCGTTCATTATCAAAGAACTTTACATAACTCGCACGCGAATAGCCTAGCGTTGCACCAAACGCTTTTAGTGATTTTTTACCTCGCCGGATGCTGGTGAAGTCGATTTGCATTTGTTGACCTGGCTGTGTTTCAAAACGGACGACAGCTTCGGGAACAATGCTTGGTTTAAATTGACAAACAAATCGGCGTAATTGAGCAATACCGCCTTGATAGCCGCTTTCAACTACTTCATCAAATAAGACTGTTGCAGGGATCCAATCAGGTTTAGCCAGTTCAATTCGATGAAGCAAATAAGGTTTAAAGGGTGCTAATTTAGTCGGTTGTTGACTTCTTTTAGGATAAGTTGGCATTGTCTGTTGTTGTAAATGATGTTTTACGGTGTTACGGGATATGCCCAATTCACGGGCAATTTTTCGAAGGCTTTGTCCTTGTGCAAAGCGAACATGAATATCCACAAATATCTCCTTGGTTAACATAAATTATCCGTACAAAAATGTGCGAATAATACCAAGTGGATCAGTTTTAGATGATCGTTAGTGGATCAGTTTTGCATGATCGGTGACAATAATGGAGCATCTCTATTTTTTTACTACGTGTTTTGGCAATCAATGTATCATCGGCAATTAGTACGCAAGGGCTTTTTTTGTCTATAGAAGGTTCAACTAATCGCCATAGGTCTTTAGGTCTAAAACATCTACTTTTTAGCCATTGGCTAACAGTGTCATGAGATAAAGGCGATGGGCTTACTTCTGATAACGCTAAACCAGAGTATCTTAAACTGCTTACTTGTAAGAATGTTTTATAGATATCTTTAATACATGGATAACCCGACAAAATATGAACACCCTGATTTTTTCTTGTTTTTAAATTTATACTTCTTTTTTGGAGATTGCGAAACTCGTGTATGTAATCAATACGGCCGTTTTTGGCTGTAAATTTGAAAACGGTTACCCAACCATATCCTCGCAAGTGTATTGACGTTCCTTCTTCTGAGATGTCTAACTTGTTCAGTTGTTTGTTATGGTTAACAATCCCATTTTTCCTCAGCGTGGTTACCCAGATCCAACCATGAGAGCGAATTGATTTCAGGTTATCCAGGCTAGAATACCAAGCATCCATCACTACCGCTTCTGGCATGATCCCTCTTTTTTTAGCAAGAGTGAGCATTTCGGAAAAGTGCGTGTTTTTTGTTTTTCCATCAGAATCTTTATCATAAATACGATAATTGATAGGAATTGATTCAACCTTCGTCAGATCATGCCAAAGCAAATTAACTAAACCTATGCCAGCAATAACATCATGTTCATTACCTGAATATTGATAATGGAGCATCTCTATTTTTTTACTACGTGTTTTGGCAATCAATGTATCATCGGCAATTAGTACGCAAGGGCTTTTTTTGTCTATAGAAGGTTCAACTAATCGCCATAGGTCTTTAGGTCTAAAACATCTACTTTTTAGCCATCGGCTAACAGTGTCATGAGATAAAGGCGATGGGCTTACTTCTGATAACGCTAAACCAGAGTATCTTAAACTGCTTACTTGTAAGAATGTTTTATAGATATCTTTAATACATGGATAACCCGACAAAATATGAACACCCTGATTTTTTCTTGTTTTTAAATTTATACTTCTTTTTTGGAGATTGCGAAACTCGTGACTTAATCGCATACTGGGTGTGCCGACTTACGCTGAAAGGCGTTTACGTTTACGTTTACGTTTACGTTTACGTTTACGTAACTGCTCTATTTCAAAGGTAGATTTTCAGGAAACGCCTTGGTTGGCCAATGGTTGGGTAGTAGAAACCGCAGGGGATATCTCTCATTTAGTTGAGCCAGCATTAGATGAACAGCAAATTTAACTCTGGTAATAATTAAATAATGTAAGAATAATTTTGCCAAGGGAAATATTCCCTTGGATTTGATTAGGGAGTAACTATTATAATCAATTCGTTTTAGCTGGTGGAAGGCGTTCTTTTAATCGGCACAAAATAATCAAATGAGACCATATGGTTTTCTGGATTATTGTAGTTACATTCAGGATTATTAGGATCTTTCAGCTGATAATGTTCTATATCGTGTCCCGCGCGACGGATTAGATTGAGATTAGGCATATAAACACCATAAATCATATATAAAAATTGTTTTAGATCACTTTTTGTTGGTTTTCCTTCAAAAGTAAAGCGGGCATAATCACCGCCTTCGATGATAACTGAATGGTATAAATTATTTTCATTATCAGCATATTGCGGTTCGACTGCAGTGATATATGAAACCGTTTGTTCATCATCCTTTTCTGAGCTATGCACGACACGATATAATCCATAAACTTCATTAGGTATAATTTTTGTTTTATCTTGATAATATTGCCAGAAATGTTGGCGCATTTCAGCACAGGCAGTAGACCATTTTTCTAATATATATGAGCAAGTTTGTTCTATTCCCATTAAATGTTTCGGTGCTAGTGTGACAAAGGACACATTTGGTAATTTTTGTTCTTCTAGAGTGATTGGTGGTTGCATACCTGTAGCACACCACTCTTCACTGCGACGATAGAGAGCTGGTGTAATGCCAAATTGTTTTTTAAACGCACGAGTAAAGGTTTGCTGTGAATCAAAACGGTATTGCAGTGCAATATCAAGAATTGGCCGACTAGTCAGCCTAAGAGCAACAGCCGCACGGGAAAGCCGGCGAGCACGGATATAAGCGCCAATAGCTTGCTGAGTAATGTTTTTAAACATCCGCTGTAAATGCCATTTTGAATAACCAGCTTTAGCTGCGACGTTATCGAGAAATAGCGGCTGATCTAGATGTGTGTCTATCCAATACAGTAAATCGCGGATAATATTGCTTTGATCCATAGAAGTACCTGGTTTAAATAATCACCTATAAATAGTATAAAGACTTTATTATAAACATCCATTTAATACTAAATTGCTTTATATAGCTATTTTATTATTTTTATGGATATTAATAATGTAAAAATAATTTTATTATTTAATGAGTGTTATTAAGGAAAATTGATATCATGCGAAATTTGTCAAAATTACTATCTATTTTAATAATATTTTTTCTACCAAATTCAATATTGGCAGAAGAAATCGGTGCGGTTGATACGGTATTTAAACTTTTTGGTCCTGATAATAAAATTGTTATTGAAGCATTTGACGATCCGGATATTAATAATATAACTTGTTATCTGAGTCGAGCAAAAACAGGCGGTATTAAAGGAGGTCTCGGCCTGGCAGAAGATACTGCTGATTCGGCAATTTCTTGTCAACAGGTTGGGCCAATAATTATAGATGACAAAATTAAATTAAATAATAAAAAGGGGCAAGTTGTTTTTCAAAAACGTACTTCATTGATTTTCAAAAAACTACAAGTAGTACGTTTCTACGATAAACAACGTAATGCACTTATTTATTTAACTTATTCAGACAAAATAATTGATGGATCGCCTAAAAATGCTATTAGTGCTGTGCCAATTATGCCATGGCATTAATATATTTATTAAACCCCCCAACACCTAAAAAAGGGGTTTAATATGTTATATTTATTCTTCAATATCACCACAGAAGCGATAACCTTCACCATGGATGGTGGCAATAATTTCTGGTGTATCGACTATCGATTCAAAGTGTTTACGAATACGGCGGATAGTCACATCAACAGTTCTATCGTGGGGCTTTAATTCACGTCCGGTCATTTTTTTCAATAGTTCTGCACGTGTTTGAATTTTGCCTGGATTTTCACAAAAATGTAACATAGCTCTGAATTCACTACGTGGTAATTTATATTGATCACCAATCGGGCTAACTAAAGAGCGACTGTTAATATCCAGTTCCCAGCCATTAAATTTATAATTTTCTACCTGGCGGCGTTCACCACTGATTTCGCAAAGATTCATTGTGCGCGAAAGTAAATTTCGGGCACGAATTGTTAATTCGCGAGGGTTGAAAGGCTTAGTTATATAATCATCGGCCCCAATTTCTAATCCTAATATCTTATCAACTTCATTATCACGCCCGGTAAGAAACATCAGCGCAACATGAGCTTGTTCACGTAATTCGCGCGCAAGTAGCAGACCATTTTTGCCTGGCAAATTAATATCCATAATGACCAGGTTAATATCATTATCAGATAAAATATTGTGCATTTCGGCTCCATCAGTAGCTTCATGTACAATATAGCCTTCTGCTTCGAAAATGCTTTTTAAGGTATTGCGTGTGACAATCTCGTCTTCAACAATCAAAATATGTGGGGTTTGCATATGTGCTACCTAACTCTCTACAATATAAATTACCAGATTTACACACTAATGTTTCAAGAGCATGCTTTCTCTAATTTCGTTTTATAATACTAATGAAAGCTTAGCGAATATCATTAAAGTTCATATAATTTTTTTGTAACAAAAAAACAATTATGCCGAACCTAAAAGAAATTTACTAAACAATTCTTTTCTCATTTTATGTTAACAGCAATATAACAGCTAAAAGCCTATTTACCACCTAAAAAAATGACTTTTGTTGATACACGTCAAAATCGAAATAAAGCTATTATAAAGATTATTACTTAAATTATATGATTTTTTGTGTTATAAAATATTGTATTTAAATTAAAATAGGCACTAATGTAATTTATATGAAAAATATAAACGCCAAGCTTCATATTATTATTTATCTGTTAACATACAAGCGTTGCTGATTGTAAATAGATAAAAATTCTCATTTATTCGGTTATGTTTGTTTTTTTATCTGCTTAAAGTGAAATGTATTCTATTGGTAATAGTTACTTAACAAAGAAATGAATATGTTTAATTAGTTTTAGTAATTAAAGAACAAATTATTTGACTTTGCATTAAAATTGTTTTAACCAGTATATAGCTAAATATTTTTTAATAGAAACTTAGGACAGTGATGCGTAAGACCAGCTTCAATACCACCATTATTACCACTACCGTAACCATTGGTTATGGGGCGGGCTGACGCATAACTAAAATCAAAATCGAACATAAAGCCCGCATCCAAGCAAATGATGCGGGTTTTTTTAACGCAATTTCAGGAGGAAAAAACCAGTGCGTGTGCTCAAATTTGGTGGAACGTCGGTTGCTAATGATAATAAAATGCTCAACGTTGCTAATACACGAGTTTCGGAATCTCCAAAAAAGAAGTATAAATTTAAAAACAAGAAAAAATCAGGGTGTTCATATTTTGTCGGGTTATCCATGTATTAAAGATATCTATAAAACATTCTTACAAGTAAGCAGTTTAAGATACTCTGGTTTAGCGTTATCAGAAGTAAGCCCATCGCCTTTATCTCATGACACTGTTAGCCGATGGCTAAAAAGTAGATGTTTTAGACCTAAAGATCTATGGCGATTAGTTGAACCTTCTATAGACAAAAAAAGCCCTTGCGTACTAATTGCCGATGATACATTGATTGCCAAAACACGTAGTAAAAAAATAGAGATGGTCCATTATCAATATTCAGGTAATGAACATGATGTTATTGCTGGCATAGGTTTAGTTAATTTGCTTTGGCATGATCTGACGAAGGTTGAATCAATTCCTATCAATTATCTTATTTATGATAAAGATTCTGATGGAAAAACAAAAAACACGCACTTTTCCGAAATGCTCACTCTTGCTAAAAAAAGAGGGATCATGCCAGAAGCCGTAGTGATGGATGCTTGGTATTCTAGCCTGGATAACCTGAAATCAATTCGCTCTCATGGTTGGATCTGGGTAACCACGCTGAGGAAAAATAGGATTGTTAACCATAACAAACAACTGAACAAGTTAGACATCTCAGAAGAAGGAACGTCAATACACTTGCGAGGATATGGTTGGGTAACCGTTTTCAAATTTACAGCCAAAAACGGCCGTATTGATTACATAGTAACAAACAAAGAGAATCCCACCCGTCAATACCTCAAATCTATGTGGTATTGAACGCTGTCAGGCTCGCACGAGCCGAGCGCAAAGAAATCATATTTTTCTCGCTATTTCTGCGTGGTTTGAACAACATAAACGTCGTATATCTGAAAAAATAACCCTTTATCAACAAAATTGGGACGTAATCAAAAGTGCTATTACTGAGCAAATCCGTGTTTTATTAGCGTACCCAAATTAGTTTTGTGCGAAACTCGTGTAGTTGTCAATTCAGGAAATACATTGCTGAATTGTTCTATTTGATTTACGTCAACGATTCTCATGCTATGCCCTCCATCACTGGCTTACGTCCAGCCCAGATAAGACGATCATCCTTGAATAACACGTTGAATATACGACTGTCATGACGTGTGAATGAGACTTTGCCAGAAGGTGTATTGGAATTTCTAGGAATAATCCAGTAGGTATCAATAAATCTAGCGTACGGTTGAATGGTAGCCATAATTGCGGCCTCTCTTACAGTTTTAAAATCCTCAACTCCCTGCTGTTAATCAGGGTGGCGAGACGTAACAAGGTTAACAGACCGGCGTAAGAGAAACCGGCGAGCCTTACGGCTCCCCTGCTACGCCCCGCCATAATGCGGACGCAACTTAGGTTTACTAGGGACGTAAAAAAACCGCGTTTAGCGGCTGGTGTCCGCTCTTACTTCGGGCTGTTAATCCCGATTGCCCATTAGGGGCAACGGCATCACTATAGCGTTTAGAATGTGATATTGGCAAATTGTTATTTGTTTTTTATGATTATTTTGTGGTACAAATGAGCGTAAATGCTATGATAATTTTGAGGTAATTTATGACAGAGAATACATTGGTAAGGGCTAGAATTAATAGTGAAATCAAAGATAAAGCGGCTTCTGTTCTCGCTGATATGGGGCTAACGGTTTCTGATGTAGTGCGTATTGTTTTGACAAAAGTCGCCAAGGAGAGGGCGCTGCCTTTTGAAATGTGTTCTCCTAACCAGCAGACGATAAAGACACTGCAAAATAGTGAACGTGCTAAAGATGTGTATTACGCCAAGGATGCGGATGACATGTTTAAACAGCTTGGTATCTAATGCGACAGGTATACTATTCTGGTCAATTCAAAAAAGATGTAAAGCAAGCGCAAAAACGCGGCAAGAGCATGAGAAAGCTTAAGTTTTTAATTTCACTGATAATTGAAAATAAGCCTCTTCCCGCACGTTATCGAGATCACCCTCTGAAAGGCCAATGGCGCGGTTTTCGTGATGCTCATGTAGAACCAGATTGGATATTGATTTACAGGGATGATGATAAATTTGTGCGATTTGAACGAACAGGAAAGCATTCAGATTTATTTAATGAATGAGTATATTAACATTTTCAGATAATGTATTTGGTAGTGTCAATGCCAACTGAATTCTGATCCACTTTGCTAAAGTAAAACTGATCCACCCCCTTTAATTTACTCGCTAAGTTCTGGTTTCAATTTTTTATGTAGCTGACCGCTTTTTAGCTTGTCTTTTAACCGATAACTTTGTCCACTAATCTGTACAATATGTGCATGGTGCAGCAATCTATCCAGCATAGCCGCTGTTAGCGTCTCATCGTCACCAAATGTACTTGACCACTGAGCAAAAGACAGATTACTACACGAGTTTCGCACAAAACTAATTTGGGTACGCTAATAAAACACGGATTTGCTCAGTAATAGCACTTTTGATTACGTCCCAATTTTGTTGATAAAGGGTTATTTTTTCAGATATACGACGTTTATGTTGTTCAAACCACGCAGAAATAGCGAGAAAAATATGATTTCTTTGCGCTCGGCTCGTGCGAGCATGACAGCGTTCAATACCACATAGATTTGAGGTATTGACGGGTGGGATTCTCTTTGTTTGTTACTATGTAATCAATACGGCCGTTTTTGGCTGTAAATTTGAAAACGGTTACCCAACCATATCCTCGCAAGTGTATTGACGTTCCTTCTTCTGAGATGTCTAACTTGTTCAGTTGTTTGTTATGGTTAACAATCCTATTTTTCCTCAGCGTGTTTACCCAGATCCAACCATGAGAGCGAATTGATTTCAGGTTATCCAGGCTAGAATACCAAGCATCCATCACTACCGCTTCTGGCATGATCCCTCTTTTTTTAGCAAGAGTGAGCATTTCGGAAAAGTGCGTGTTTTTTGTTTTTCCATCAGAATCTTTATCATAAATAAGATAATTGATAGGAATTGATTCAACCTTCGTCAGATCATGCCAAAGCAAATTAACTAAACCTATGCCAGCAATAACATCATGTTCATTACCTGAATATTGATAATGGACCATCTCTATTTTTTTACTACGTGTTTTGGCAATCAATGTATCATCGGCAATTAGTACGCAAGGGCTTTTTTTGTCTATAGAAGGTTCAACTAATCGCCATAGGTCTTTAGGTCTAAAACATCTACTTTTTAGCCATCGGCTAACAGTGTCATGAGATAAAGGCGATGGGCTTACTTCTGATAACGCTAAACCAGAGTATCTTAAACTGCTTACTTGTAAGAATGTTTTATAGATATCTTTAATACATGGATAACCCGACAAAATATGAACACCCTGATTTTTTCTTGTTTTTAAATTTATACTTCTTTTTTGGAGATTGCGAAACTCGTGTGATATTGAAATTGAACCTATATTGCCCGCCTCTTTTGATGTTAGTGGTAACGTTAACCATTTTCTTCAACAATTAACACAATTAGATCAAAATTTTAAAATAAGGGTTAGCCAAGCAACGGCACAGGGAAAGGTTCTTCGTTATATCGGGTTAATTAAAGACGGTTGTTGTCAGGTAAAAATGGTGGCAGTCGATGAACACAATCCACTTTATAAAGTTAAAAATGGTGAAAATGCTTTAGCATTTTATACCCGCTATTATCAGCCCATTCCATTAGTATTAAGAGGTTACGGTGCGGGTAATGATGTTACTGCCGCAGGGGTATTTGCCGATATATTACGGACGTTAACAAGGAAAATAGGAGCATAAAATGGTCAAGGTTTATGCACCCGCATCGATAGGTAATGTCAGTGTTGGGTTTGATGTGTTAGGTGCGGCTATCTTTCCGGTAGATAATAGGCAATTAGGTGATTGTGTCTCGGTCGTGAAGGCAGATAAGTTTAATTTGAAAAATAGCGGATCTTTTGTTGGCAAATTGCCCCAGCTGCCGCAGCAAAATATCGTCTATCAGGCCTGGCAACTGTTTTGTCAAGAATTGGGTGAATTTCTCAATGTTGAAATGACATTAGAAAAGAATATGCCGATTGGTTCTGGATTAGGCTCTAGTGCCTGCTCAGTGGTAGCAGCGCTGATGGCATTAAATGAATATAGCGGTCGCCCTTTTGATAAAAACAGCTTGTTATTAATGATGGGACAATTGGAAGGGCGTGTCGCTGGTAGTATTCATTATGATAACGTTGCGCCCTGTTATTTGGGCGGTATGCAACTGATAGTCGAACAAAATAATGCGCTGAGTCAATCAATCCCTATTTTTGCGGATTGGATTTGGGTGATGGCTTACCCAGGAATCAAGGTTGCCACAGCAGCAGCGAGGGCGATTCTGCCGAGCCATTATCAACGGCAGGATACGATTAATCATGGTCGATTATTAGCCGGTTTTATTCATGCCTGCCATACCCAGCAAACTGATTTAGCGATCGATATGTTACAGGATGTGATCGCTGAGCCTTATCGTGCTCAAATATTGCCCGGTTTTATCGCAGCCCGCAAAAAAGTAAAAAATATCGGCGCAGTCGCTTGTGGTATCTCTGGCTCTGGGCCGACATTATTTGCAATTTGCTATGAAAGAAAGACAGCAGAAAAAGTAATGCAATGGCTGACACAATATTACCTACAAAATGGAACAGGTTTTGTGCACATGTGTCGTTTAGATCAAGTTGGTGCAAGAGTGATAGACTAAAAATGAAATTATATAATTTAAAAAATCAAAGTGAGCAGGTCAGTTTTGTGCAGGCAGTTAAACAAGGGCTTGGTCAGCAGCAGGGCCTTTTTTTCCCGCTTAATGTACCAAAACTGAATGATGAACAGCTAGCTAAATGGTTACAGTGCGATTTTATCACCCGTAGTAGCTATATTTTATCAGCCTATATTGGCGATGAAATGCCGTTAGAACAAGTGACAGAGTGTGTTAAACAGGCGTTCAATTTTCCGTTAGTTGTTAGACCAATAGAAGAAAATATTGCCGGCCTGGAGTTGTATCATGGCCCAACCTTAGCATTTAAAGATTTTGGTGGCCGATTTATGGCACAAATATTGGCACAAATTGCCAGTAACCAACCCATTACTATTTTAACCGCTACTTCAGGTGATACTGGCGCCGCCGTAGCCCATGCTTTTTATCGTCTTAAAAATGTTCAGGTTATTATTCTCTATCCAGAAAATAAGATCACGCCTTTACAGGAGAAATTATTCTGTACACTAGGGGAAAATATCCACACTATCGCAATCAAGGGTGACTTTGATGATTGTTAAAGGCTGGTAAAACAGGCTTTTGATGATGAAGAATTAAAACGGCTATTATGTTTAACCTCCGCGAATTCTATTAATATTAGCCGGTTATTGGCGCAAATTTGTTATTATTTTGAGGCTGTTGCACAGTTAGCGGTTGAAAACCGTCAACAGTTAGTTATTTCCGTACCCAGTGGTAATTTTGGTAATTTAACCGCCGGCTTATTTGCCAAAGCAATGGGGCTACCGGTGAAGCGTTTTATAGCTGCTACTAATGTTAATGATACTGTTCCACGCTATCTGTCTGAGGGCAAATGGTTGCCTAATCAAACGATAGCGACTCTGTCAAATGCAATGGATGTCAGCCAACCCAATAATTGGCCACGGATAGAGACACTTTTCCAGCTGCAAAAATGGGAGCTTGATGAGCTTAGTCATGGTGTTGTTGATGATAGAATGACTGAAAAAACCGTTCAACAACTGGCTAGTAAAGGCTATATATCTGAGCCACATAGCGCAGTTGCTTATCGTATTTTACGTGATCAGTTGCAAGATGATGAATATGGGCTGTTCTTAAGTACCGCCCATCCAGCAAAATTTAAACAGAGTGTCGATCGTATTCTTGCTAAAACATTACCATTACCAGCTGTTTTAGCAAAACGAGCTAATTTACCGATATTTTCCCATCAATTACCCGCTGATTTTGCTTTGTTGCGTAAATTTTTATTTATGCATGCGACTTAATAACAATGATCTGAAATGGAAGCGTTAGCTTCCATTGTTAACCATGTTGTGATCGTTTAAACACTAGCTGATTATCTTTGGAAGCAGCGTTATCAAATTGATAACCGGCTAAGTTAAATTCAGTCAGTTGTTCAATATTTTTTAGTTGATTTTGAATAATAAAGCGACTCATTAATCCGCGCGCTTTTTTCGCATAGAAACTGATGACTTTATATTTCCCCTGTTTTTCATCTAGAAAAATAGGTTTCACAATATAAGCATCCAGTTTTTTGCTATTAACGGCATTAAAATATTCATCTGAAGCTAGGTTAATCAGAATATTATCACCTTGCTTGCTTAAGGCCTGATTAAGATTTTCAGTAATGATATCCCGCCAAAAGGCATAAAGATCTTTTCCTTGTTTATTATTGAGTTTAGTTCCCATTTCCAATCGGTAAGGTTGCATCAGATCAAGAGGCCGTAATACACCGTATAAGCCTGATAGAATACGAAGATGTTTTTGGGCAAAGGTGAAATCTTTTGGCTTAAAATTTTCCGCTTGCAGGCCGGTATAGACGTCACCTTTAAAAGCTAAAATAGCAGATCGGGCATTTTCTGGGGTAAAATTAGCATGCCACTGTCCAAAACGCGCTGCATTTAAACCGGCTAATTTATCACTAATATGCATTAGACTGGCAATTTCCGCCGGTGTCAGTTTACGACATATCTGAATCAATTGCTCAGCCTGTGATAATAGGGTTGGCTGACTATATTCTGTGGTGGCAAGCGGACTTTCATAATCAAGTGTTTTGGCAGGTGAAATCGTGATAAGCATAATTAATACCTAGTAAAATTCATAAATAAACAACTTTAATCAAAATAGTAAATGGCTATCATTGGGCTTATTTGTAGCATTTAACGTTAATTATTGCTATTTAAACGATAGTAGGGTGTGAAAATAAGCTAACAAAATTTGTTATCGACAACAAAACAATGGAGGTGAATTTATTTGTTGTAATATCAATGAATGATATTATCACAGCAAGATAGGATTTTGAGCCTCGGCTTCATCTCAATAACAACGGGATTAAAAAAATGACCGATAAATTAACCTCTTTACGAAAAATAACGACGGTTGTAGCAGATACAGGTGATATAAGCGCAATAAAGTTTTATAAACCTGAAGATGCAACAACTAACCCTTCTTTGATCCTTAATGCGGCTCAGATCCCAGAATATCAGCCTCTCATTGATGAAGCGATCTCATGGGCACGGCAACAAAGTCAATCACGTGAGCAACAAATTATTGATGCGTGTGATAAATTGGCTGTTAATATTGGGTTAGAAATCCTGCAATTAATTCCCGGAAGAATTTCAACCGAAGTTGATGCGCGCCTTTCCTATGATACCGAAGCCTGTATTAATAAAGCGCGGCATATTATTGAGCTTTATAATCGTGCCGGCATTAAAAATGAGCGTATTTTGATAAAATTGGCTTCAACCTGGCAAGGGATCCGCGCGGCAGAGCAGTTGGAAAAAGAGGGTATTAACTGTAATCTAACGCTATTATTCTCTTTTGCTCAGGCACGAGCTTGTGCTGAAGCCGGTGTTTATCTGATTTCACCTTTTGTCGGTCGTATTCTTGATTGGTATAAAGCGAATACCGATACAAAAGAGTATGCGCCACAAGAAGATTCTGGCGTTATTTCTGTTACACAAATTTACAATTATTATAAGCAGCACGACTATAAAACGGTTGTCATGGGGGCAAGTTTCCGCAATAGCGGTGAAATTTTGCAACTGGCAGGCTGTGATCGTTTAACAATTTCTCCAGCATTACTTAAAGAGCTTTCTGAAGCCCAAGGTGAAGTGTCCCGCAAATTGGCATTTAATGGTCAAATTCAGTCACCGCCTAAGCCGATGACAGAAGCAGAATTCTATTGGCAACATTATGCAGATGCCATGGCAACGGACAAACTGGCGGATGGTATTCGTAAATTTGCTATTGATCAGGAAAAATTGGAAAAAATGGTTGCCCAGCAGCTGTAATTAACATTTCTCTGTTATAACCTAAAAGCCTAGTGGATTATCGTACTGGGCTTTTTGCTTTTACTTGCTGGTCTGATTGTGCTCAAGGGCAGTAAACAATATTATTTGCCTTTGTATCGCTACAGCATAAGTTGAATAGATTTAGTATTAAACATCTTGTTTTCAATATCGAATTTGAGGATCTCATGGATAAATTGCGCATAGGTTTGGTTTTTGTTTCAGATCGGGCAGCCAATAAAATTTATCAAGATCAGGGGATCCCTGCACTTAAAAACTGGCTTTCAATGGCTCTAAAAACCCCTTTTACGGTTGAGCCACGTTTGATCCCTGATGAACAAAAAATTATTGAACTTACACTCTGTGAGCTGGTTGATGAATTTGCTTGTCATTTAATTTTAACCACCGGTGGCACTGGCCCAGCGCTACGTGACGTAACACCGAATGCGACACTGGCGATTGCTGATCGGCAAATGCCTGGTTTTGGTGAACAAATGCGGCAAATTAGTTTGCATTTTGTGCCAACGGCGATCCTCTCACGCCAAGTTGGTGTGATCCGCAAGCAAACATTGATTTTGAATTTACCTGGACAACCAAAATCAATTACAGAAACATTAGCCGGTTTAAAAGATGAACATGGACGTGAAATTGTTGCCGGAATTTTCGCTAGCGTGCCTTACTGTATCCAATTACTAGAGGGTCCCTATGTTGAAACCGATCCCAACGTGATTAAAGCATTTAGACCTAAACCAGCCATGCGATAAAATGGATTAATCTGGCTATTTTCGGCATTAGGAAATAACTTTAGTAATGATTAAAGCTGCTGTTAAATTGCGCTGCCATCAATTAGCGTCAATTTTAAAGCCAAAAATTCTCTAGTGTCGTCATAGTGGCGAATAGAGCAGGGTGTTAATAAAGCAGTATAAAACTGCTTTATTAATGTGGCAGGATGCTGTTTAAGGCCTATTACCAATAGGTAATATTGTACGGCCAAATTGTTCATTAATGACTTCTGCCATAGCAAGGTAAAAAGCGCTGGCGCCACAAATGATACCTTCGTAACCAGCAATAGTAAGAATGGTTTGATTTCCATACATATTACCGATTGCTAACAGCGCAAAAAGTACGGTCAGACTAGCAAAAATGAATTGTAGTGCGCGATTAGCCTTTAACGTGCCAACAAACATAAATAAGGTAAATATACCCCACAATGCCAAGTAAACTGCCAGAAAATCTGCGGATGTTACTTGCACCGACGCTATTTCAGGCAGCATTAATAAACCAACTAAGCTGAGCCAAAACAAGCCATAAGATGAGAATGCTGTTGCGGCAAAGGTATTTCCTTTTTTATATTCAAAAATACCGGCAACAATCTGGGCAATACCACCATAGAAGATACCCATACTTAGTATTACTGAAGTTAATGGAAAAAATCCAGCATTGTGAATATTTAATAAAATTGTTGTCATACCAAAACCCATCAAACCTAATGGGCCTGGATTGGCAATATTATTTGAACTCATACATTCCTCTAAATGTCATTAAATATATAATATTCAATAGGATATAAATTTTTATATGCTATCAGGGCTTACATAAAGCAAGTATAATAGGTAGTGTTTGGTTCAAAACAAAGATTAAAATGATTTTTCATTTAAAAAATATTTTTTACTTTCCCCTTGATGAATATTTTTATGTCCCCACTTTAATGAATAGCGTAGTTACCAATGGTCAATCTATCAACCTGTCACAAGGTGTCTCGTTAGGTAGATTTTTTTTGAGGTCAGGGAAAAAATCCCTTGAAAAAAATTCATTGAGCCTCATATAGGTTGGTAATTAGATTGGTTAAGAATTCCCTTTGGAGGCTGTTTAGATGGGTAAAATTATCGGGATTGACCTGGGTACAACTAACTCTTGTGTAGCTATTATGGATGGCACAAATGCGCGGGTATTGGAAAACAGTGAGGGTGATCGTACCACACCTTCTATTGTTGCATATACTCAAGATGGTGAAATTCTTGTGGGGCAGCCGGCAAAACGTCAGGCTGTGACAAACCCACAAAATACATTTTTTGCCATTAAGCGTCTGATTGGACGTCGCTTTGAAGATAAAGAAGTTCAACGTGACATTTCTATTATGCCTTATAAAATCATTGCTGCAGATAATGGTGATGCTTGGTTGGATGTTAAGGGGCAAAAAATGGCTCCTCCTCAGGTTTCCGCTGAGGTGTTGAAAAAAATGAAAAAAACGGCTGAAGATTATCTGGGTGAACCCGTTACTGAAGCTGTTATTACTGTACCAGCTTATTTTAATGATGCTCAGCGTCAAGCAACTAAAGATGCAGGTCGCATTGCTGGTTTAGATGTAAAACGTATTATTAATGAACCAACAGCAGCGGCGCTTGCTTATGGTTTAGATCGTGAACTAGGTAACCGTACCATTGCGGTATATGACTTAGGTGGTGGTACTTTTGATATTTCAATTATTGAAATTGATGAAGTTGATGGTGAAAAAACCTATGAAGTGCTGGCCACTAATGGTGATACTTACTTAGGTGGTGAAGACTTTGATAATCGTCTGATCAACTATTTGGTCGATGAATTTAAGAAAGAACAAGGTTTTGATCTACGCAATGATCCACTAGCAATGCAACGCTTAAAAGAAGCAGCAGAGAAAGCCAAAATTGAGCTCTCTTCTGCTCAGCAGACTGATGTCAATCTGCCTTACATTACTGCAGATGCAAGTGGTCCTAAGCATATGAATATTAAGGTGACTCGAGCGAAACTTGAATCACTGGTGGAAGATTTGGTTAAGCGCTCAATGGAGCCGCTGAAAGTTGCACTGCAAGATGCCGGCTTAAATGTTAATGACATAAACGACGTCATTCTGGTTGGTGGTCAGACGCGCATGCCAATGGTGCAAAAAGCGGTTGCTGACTTTTTCGGTAAAGAACCCCGTAAAGACGTTAACCCTGATGAAGCGGTTGCTATGGGTGCGGCGGTGCAAGGTGGTGTATTAGCTGGTGATGTGAAAGATGTCTTGTTACTTGATGTAACTCCACTATCTTTAGGTATTGAAACCATGGGTGGTGTAATGACAGCGTTAATTGCCAAAAATACCACTATTCCGACTAAACATAGTCAGGTGTTTTCAACTGCAGAAGATAACCAGTCGGCAGTAACCATTCATGTATTGCAAGGTGAACGTAAACGCTCAGGTGATAACAAATCATTAGGGCAGTTCAATTTGGATGGTATTCAAGCGGCACCGCGTGGTATGCCACAAATTGAAGTTACCTTTGATATTGACGCTGATGGTATCTTACATGTATCAGCTAAAGATAAGAATACTGGCCGCGAGCAAAAGATTACCATCAAGGCATCTTCTGGTCTGAAGGAAGATGAAATCCAAAGAATGGTAAGCGATGCAGAAGCAAATGCGGAATCAGATCGTAAGTTTGAAGAATTAGTTCAGGTACGTAATCAGGCTGATCAATTGATTCATGGTACGCGTAAACAAATTGAAGAAGCGGCTGATAAGTTACCTCCTGATGATAAAGCTAACATAGAGAAAGCCATTTCTGAGTTGGAAACTGCGGTGAAAGGTGAAGATAAGGCCATCATTGAAGAGAAAATTCAAGCTTTAGTTCAAGCTTCGGTCAAGCTACTCGAGTTAGCTCAACAGCAGGCTCAAGCAGGTACCGCTGATGCTGGCGCAGGCGCCCAACCTAAACAGGATGATAATGTTGTTGATGCTGAATTTGAAGAAGTCAACGACAAGGATAAAGATAAAAAATAGTGGCCCTTAGTCGGCGCAGTAATGGTGTTAAGGATCATTTCCTCTGTTACTTTACTGAAAACCGAGTACGGGCGTTGGGGGAACTCTACAGCCCGTTTCCGTGTGTTAAGGGTAAAATAAATATGGCAAAAAGAGATTATTATCAAGTTTTAGGCGTTACTAAAACCGCTGACGAGAAAGAGATCAAAAAAGCGTATAAACGTCTGGCAATGAAGTATCATCCAGATCGCAATCAGCGTGACAAGGAAGCAGAAAGTAAGTTTAAAGAAATTAAAGAAGCTTATGAAATTTTAACTGATGCGCAAAAACGCGCTGCTTATGATCAATATGGACATGCAGCTTTTGAACAAGGTGGCATGGGCGGTGGATTTAGCGGCGGTTTTGCTTCGGGCGCTGATTTTAGTGATATTTTTGGTGATGTATTTGGTGATATTTTTGGTGGTGGTAGGCGTCAGCGATCGGCTCGTGGGGCTGATCTCCAGTACGAAATTACCTTAACCTTAGAGGAAGCAGTTCGCGGGGTCAGCAAAGAGATCCGTATCCCGACTTTAGAAAAATGTGATGTTTGTAACGGCAGTGGCGCTAAACCAGGCACTAAACCAGAAACTTGCTCAACTTGTCATGGGGCAGGTCAGGTACAAATCCGGCAAGGATTTTTTGCAGTTCAACAAACTTGTCCAACTTGCCATGGTCGTGGTCAAATCATCAAAGAACCTTGTATTAAATGTCATGGTCATGGCCGAGTAGAGAAATACAAAACTTTATCAGTAAAAATTCCACCAGGGGTTAATACAGGCGATCGTATTCGCTTAAATGGTGAAGGTGAGGCTGGAGAAAACGGCGCGCCAGCCGGTGATCTATATGTTCAGGTCAATGTCGCAAGACATGCTATTTTTGAGCGCGATGGCAATAACTTATATTGCGAAGTACCCATTAATTTTGCGATTGCGGCTCTAGGTGGTGAAATTGATGTACCGACACTTGATGGTCGGGTAAGTCTCAAAATTCCAGCTGAAACACAAACAGGAAAAATTTTCCGCATGAAAGGAAAAGGTGTGAAGCCTGTTCGTGGTGGTATGACGGGAGATTTAATGTGCCATATCCTGGTGGAAACGCCGGTTAAACTAAATGAAAAACAAAAAGCATTGTTGAAGGAATTTGGTGAATCTTTGAATGGCGAAAGTGATGGCAGGAACAGCCCTCGTTCAAAGAGTTTCTTAGATAGTGTGAAAAAGTTTTTTGATGATCTGACCAAGTAACGATATTTAGCTAAATAGATAGAGTATCGATAGTCAGTGATCGGTGCTTTTTTTATTGATTAAAAATAAGAACATTCAATTTGATTTACGGAATAGAAGAGGTAGTTATAAAATTGCAGGTTAATTGTGGTTATTTAATTAATGTAAGTTATTTAATTCGTTCAATTTATGCAAATTATATTTAAAAAATTTTAATTTTCAAGATTAATTTTGCCTGTTTTATGCAAGTTTCCTGCTTAAATTTCTATATAAAAATAAATTAAGATTAATTCCAACAAGTTAAACGTGAGCTTAACAAAACTTTCTATACAATTTAGTTTTATTTTTAATTAATTTATTGGATGGGAAATAGTTATGGCAGCATTATTTGGAATAAGAATCAGAGATCCGTTTAGACAATTTTCTTTTAACAGACCCGCTATCACTACACAAAATTGTGAAGAATATTTGACAAATAAATTAACTAGCAGATTTGAATCTGAATTAAAAAATAGTAACTACGTTCATAGAATTGATAAAAGACTTATTAGTGCGGCTAATCTATATTGTTCTGTAGATAGCAGTGAATTAGAAGCGATTTTTAATCGAAAATTTATTGCACTCAATTTGGATAAGGTAGATATAGGAAATTTGCAAAAATTTCAGCATTTATTAGATTGCATTAAGGGGGTAAAAAATACAGGAGAATTGGGCTGTTCAGTATCTAAAAATATTAGTGATTTAATAGAACTAAAATCTATCTATGTAAATAAAAATAATAATATAGATGATAAGAGTCCAAATATTGAGAATAAAATTGGTCATACAACAATAGAATATCAACAGGAAGATGAAGGAGAAGGTTTAACAGCAGCTGAATTCAATCGAATAGAATGTTATCTTGAACAAAATCGATCACTCGCAGAATTAAAGGGTAAAGAATCAGAATATTTTATTAGGGTTTATCAAGAAATAAAAGAAAATAGGGATAAGAAAAATGAACAATTAATTGTTACTAATCAAACCGGCCAGCCATTGCAAAGCGGAACGACAGAGTTAAAAATGGAATTGGTAGTAGATAAAGAAATAGGACAAAATATAGCGAGTGTGGAATTAAAGCAAAATAATAAGATAGGGACAAAAGAAGCCGTAGGTTCAACTTTCTGGCAAAAATTAAGCCAAAAAACCAGCCAATTATTTGCAACATCATGGAGTTTTATCAAAACTAAACTTATCGGATTTTTATTACCTGCTTTTTTAGTACCAAGATTAACTAATTGTTTTTCAATGCTAGCCTAATTTTAAACAGCTAATCGGCTAAATAGCGTCAAAATAGTTAGTAACTGCTCGGTATAAACGAATTATTTACGTTAAAAAAAATGGTTTTCCGAATTGTATGGATTAGCGTAAAATTGATTAAGTTAATTAACACTGAGGTTATAGTAATGACAGCAATTATACGACAGTTTTTAAAATTAGAAGCAGCAAGTGGGGTGCTGTTAATTATTGCTGCCATCTTAGCTTTGATTATGGCTAATACCCCATTGCAAGGTATTTACCAGCAATTTCTTAATATTCCCATTGCGGTTAAAATCAGCGTATTAGATATTGATAAACCTTTTTTATTGTGGATCAACGATGGTTTAATGGCCATTTTCTTTTTGGTGGTTGGCCTGGAAGTTAAACGAGAACTGATAGAAGGCTCGTTAGCTGGTCGTGATAAAGCGATATTTCCCGCTGTTGCTGCGGTAGGCGGTATGTTATTACCCGCTTTGGTATATCTATTTTTTAATTTGAATGAAATTGCCCGGCAGGGTTGGGCGATCCCAGCGGCGACAGATATTGCATTTGCATTGGGTATCATGGCACTATTAGGTAAACGTGTACCAACAGAGTTAAAAGTATTTCTACTGGCGTTGGCGATTATTGATGATCTTGGCGTAATTATCATTATTGCTCTCTTTTATACTAAATCTGTTTCTATCATGGCCTTAGGGTTAGCTATGCTTTCTCTATTGGTATTAATATGGATGAATTGGCGTAAAGTTGAAAATACTTCTGCTTATTTGGTTGTTGGTGTCATATTATGGGTTTGTATTTTAAAATCAGGTACCCATGCAACGTTAGCTGGTGTCATTGTGGGCTTTTTGATACCGCTTAAAGGGGGACAAAATAATTGACCCTCTGAACAGTTATAACATCTTTTACATCCTTGGGTTGCTTATTTAATTTTGCCATTATTTGCTTTTGCTAATGCAGGCATACAACTTGATGGTGTTACCCTAACTAATCTTGCCAGTGCTTTACCGATCGGTGTCGCGTTAGGTTTATTAATTGGTAAACCAACAGGTATTCTTCTTTTTAGTTGGCTAGCGTTAAAATTAGGCGTTGCAAAATTACCCGCCAAAAAAAATTAACCTTAAGCAGATATTTGCTGTTTCAGTACTCTGTGGTATTGGCTTTACCATGTCAATTTTTATTGCCAGTTTAGCATTTGAAGGTTTAGATAATTTTAGTACTTATGCACGGTTGGGGATCCTAATCGGTTCGACGCTAGCGGCTATCTTAGGATTATTATTATTGAATAGTGTATTACCTAAAAAGCCAATTAGCACTAAAGCAGCTAATCATGCAGGATAACGTTAATTTTAAGTTATATTTGCGTGAAATAAATAGTATTTTTGTGTTCGCAATACAATATTTTATTTTTGTAGCGAGAGTATCTTATTTAGGTAAAATGAAATGAATCGTTTATCTTCTAATGTTCAGAAAATAACGAATATAAACAGTTATCGGTGGTACAAAAAGGAATCGATATGAGAGTGTCGCATCTCAATTTTAATCATCTCTATTACTTCTGGCATGTTTGTAAAGAGGGATCGGTTGTTGGCGCCGCTGAAGAACTTTATTTAACGCCTTAGACAATAACGGGTCAGATTAAGGCATTAGAAGAACGTTTGAATGGTAAATTATTTAAAAGGCAAGGCAGAGGGCTGGTTCCTTCAGAACTAGGGCAACTAGTTTTTCGTTATGCTGATAAAATGTTTGTGCTAAGCCAGGAAATGCTAGATATTGTTAATTATAGTCGTGAAACGAATTTGTTATTTGATGTTGGTGTTGCTGACTCTTTATCGAAACGGCTGGTAAGCCGTGTCCTTGAAACAGCTATTGTTGAGCATGAGCGGATCCATTTACGCTGTTTTGAATCGACACACGAGCTTTTATTGGAGCAATTAAGTCAACATAAGTTAGACATGATCTTATCTGATTGCCCGGTTGATTCGTCCCAACAAGAGGGGTTATTTTCCGTCAAGCTTGGAGAATGTGGCGTTAGTTTTTTCTGTCGCAAACCAATACCGGAGAAACCTTTTCCACTGTGTCTAGAAGAGCGGCGATTATTGATCCCAGGTCGGCGTTCTATGTTAGGTCGTCACCTGCTTTCTTGGATCCAAAATAATAATTTGCAGGTAGAAATCCTGGGCGAGTTTGATGATGCTGCATTGATGAAAGCATTTGGCATGTATCATAACGCAATATTTGTTGCGCCATCGCTCTATGCTAGTGAGATTTTTTTAGATAATGAAGTAGTTGAAATTGGTCATATGGATAAAGTAAAAGAAGAATATTATGTTATTTTTGCTGAACGTATGATCCAGCATCCAGCAGTGCAACGTGTTTGTAATAAGGATTTTTCTGGTCTATTTGATCAAAGCTTTTATAAACAATAAGAGCCATTTTTTAATAATAATAAAAAAACCGGCTGAAGCCGGTTTTTTAGCAAAATCAAAATAAATTACATTGATTTGATTTGCGCTACTAAATTTGCTTTATGACGTGCAGCTTTATTTTTGTGGATCAAGCCTTTGCTAGCATAGCGATCAACAATAGGGTGCATGTCGTTAAATGCTTTTTGTGCTGCTTCTTTATCGCCAGTAGCGATAGCGGCATAAACTTTTTTGATAAAAGTACGCACCATAGAACGACGGCTAGCATTATGCTGACGACGTTTCTCTGATTGTATGGCACGTTTCTTAGCTGATTTGATATTAGCCAAGGTCCAACTCCCAAATATTTATTCTATCGAGGACAATCTAAAGGCCGAGGAATATGCCTTCTTAGCCTTCATTTGTCAATGAATTTGTGTAAATAGGCATCGTGTACAGCAATGCGATCTGTTGTGATGACTCGGGATTTTACCAGTTTACTGATTAAGAATACAGTTTTAAATGTGAAAAACCGGATGAAATTATAGGAAAGTGGTTAGATTAAGTATTTTTTTACTGACAAACAACCATTTATTATCTTTGTTATAAATATTAATCAAATGGTGACTTAACCTTCAAGGTAGTAAGCGGTATAATCCAGCAATTTTTATTATATTGAGCCGATTATGAAGTTAGTACGTGGTATACATAATATTCGCGCATATCATCATGGTTGTGTGTTGACTATTGGCAATTTTGATGCTGTTCATCGAGGGCATCAGGCATTATTGAAACATTTAAAACAACAGAGTCAGCGTCTTGGGCTGCCAACGATGGTCATGATTTTTGAACCTCAACCATTGGAGTTTTTTTTTGGGCGCAAATGCGCCAGCACGTTTAACGCGTTTACGTGATAAGATAAAATACTTTACCGAATATGGCGTTGATTATTTACTGTGTGTTAAATTTAATCCAACATTTGCTTCATTGACACCGCAGGCTTTTGTTTCACAATTGCTGGTGGAAAAATTGGGGGTTAAATTTTTGGCGATAGGTGATGATTTTCGTTTTGGCAAAGATAGACAGGGTGATTTTAAATATCTTCGTGAAGCCGGGGAACAATATGGTTTTGAAGTCGCCAATACTGAAAGTTTTTGTGACGCTGGCCAGCGAGTTAGTAGTACGGCTGTCAGGCAAGCACTATTAAGTGATAATCTTACCCTTGCTGAGAATCTTATGGGACACCCCTACCGATTGAGTGGTCGAGTGGTACATGGTCGCCACCTTGGTAGTGCGATCGGGTTCCCGACCGCGAATATACCATTTAAATGTTTAGTTATGCCTGTTAAAGGCGTTTATGTGGTAGAAGTATATGGATTAGCCGATCACCCTTTGCAGGCAGTGGCAAATATTGGCACACGCCCAACCGTGAATGGGGTTGATCAGCAAATTGAAGTTCATTTAATAGATGTTCATATGGATTTATATGGACGTCATATTGATGTTGTATTGCGTAAAAAATTGCGTAACGAGCAGCGATTTGCTTCTATTGATGAATTAAGACAGCAAATCGGTAAGGATATAATGGCTGCGAGACAATTCTTCCAGTCGTCATAATTTAGATATTTAGCAGAAAATTGGAACTGAGTGAGAATTTAGATGAGTGACTATAAAAATACCCTGAATTTACCGGAAACAGGGTTCCCTATGCGCGGTGATCTCGCTAAACGAGAACCACAAATGTTAGCCCGTTGGTATAAAGAAGGTTTGTACCAAGCTATTCGCCAGGCCAAAACAGGCAAACAGATGTTTATATTGCATGATGGTCCTCCTTATGCAAACGGTAGTCTTCATATTGGTCACTCAGTTAATAAAATTCTCAAAGATATTATCATTAAATCTAAAGGACTGGCCGGATTTGATTCGCCATATATTCCTGGTTGGGATTGCCACGGTTTGCCAATTGAACATAAAGTTGAACAAATTATCGGTAAACCCGGTGACAAGGTTTCTGCAGCTGTTTTTCGTGAAGAATGTCGCAAATATGCCAAAGAACAAATTGAGGGCCAGAAAGCTGATTTTATCAGAATGGGCGTACTTGGTGATTGGGAACAGCCTTATTTAACCATGGATTTTAGTACTGAAGCCAATATTATTCGTGCGTTAGGTAAAGTGATTGAAAATGGCCACTTAGTGAAAGGTGCTAAACCGGTTCATTGGTGTACTGCTTGCGGTTCTTCCTTAGCGGAAGCGGAAGTTGAATATTATGATAAATCATCACCTTCCATTGATGTAAGCTTTAGCGCGGTGGATGCTAACGCTGTTTATAGTAAATTTGGCGTAAAATCGTCGGCTTTGCCGGTTTCAGCCGTGATCTGGACGACCACACCTTGGACGTTACCCGCCAACCGTGCGATTGAGGTTAACGCTGATTTTGAATATCAATTAGTGAAAGTCAATAATAATGAATGTTTAATTTTGGCAAAATCACTGGTTGAAACAGTAATGCAGCGTATTGCAGCAACAGAGTGGCAAATTTTAGCACAATGTAATGGCTCTGAATTGGAATTACTGCGCTTTCATCACCCATTTATGAATTTCGATGTGCCTGTTATTTTAGGTGATCACGTTACTTTAGACGCGGGTACCGGGATTGTACATACGGCACCAGGCCATGGTCCGGATGATTATATTGTTGGGCAGAAATATAAACTTGAAATAGCAAATCCCGTCGGTCCAAATGGGTGTTATTTACCTAATACTTATCCTGGTTTGGACGGTGTTTTTGTATTTAAAGCAAATGAATTAATTATCGAACTTTTAGCGGCAAAAGGGGCATTGCTACATAAAGAAATATTACAGCATAGTTATCCTTGTTGCTGGCGGCATAAGACACCGGTTATTTTTCGTGCTACACCTCAGTGGTTTGTTAGTATGGAAAAAAATGGTTTACGTGAACAATCGCTAAAAGAGATTAACGGGGTTAAATGGATCCCAGATTGGGGACAAAGCCGGATTGAATCTATGGTTGCAAATCGTCCAGATTGGTGTATTTCTCGTCAGCGCACCTGGGGTATGCCGATGGGATTATTTGTGCATAAGCAGACAGAACAATTACATCCACGGACGTTAGAATTGATTGAAGAAGTCGCTAAACATGTTGAAAAAGCAGGTATCCAGGCATGGTGGGATCTTGACCCCGTTGCCCTATTAGGAAGTGATGCAGCTGATTATGTTAAAGTCCCGGATACGCTTGATGTCTGGTTTGATTCTGGTTCTACACACTATGCGGTTGTAGATGTTCGCCCTGAATTTAAAGGCCATTCTGCTGATTTATATTTGGAAGGCTCTGATCAACATCGTGGTTGGTTTATGTCGTCTCTAATGCTATCAACTGCGATGAAAGGAAAAGCGCCTTATCGAGAAGTATTAACCCACGGTTTTACGGTTGATGGACAAGGTCGTAAAATGTCAAAATCTTTGGATAATACCATTAGCCCACAAGACGTCATGAATGATTTAGGAGCTGATATTCTGCGGCTATGGGTTGCTTCAACCGATTATACTAGTGAGATTGCTGTTTCAAATGAGATTTTAAAACGTTCTGCCGACAGCTATCGGCGTATTCGTAATACAGCACGCTTTTTATTAGCCAATTTGAACGGTTTTGATCCTACTTCACATCAAGTTAAACCAGAAGATATGGTGATATTAGATCGCTGGGCAGTAGGGCGGGCGAAAGCCGCTCAAGCGGAAATCGCTATGCATTATGCTAATTATGATTTTCATGCAGTCGTTCAGCGTTTGATGCAGTTTTGTTCAGTTGAAATGGGTTCTTTCTATTTAGATATTATAAAAGATCGTCAATATACGGCAAAAAGTGATAGCTTGGCACGTCGTAGTTGTCAGACAGCCTTATTTCATATCATAGAGGCCTTGGTACGCTGGATTGCGCCGATCCTTTCTTTCACGGCCGATGAAATTTGGCAGCAATTGCCTACTAGACAGAGCAAATATGTCTTTACTGATGAATATTATGCTGACTTGTTTGGCTTGGATGTTAATGAAACGCTTAATGATGAATTTTGGAATAAGTTATTGATTATCCGTAGTGAGGTTAATAAAGTTCTCGAACAAGCGCGTGCAGACAAACTTATCCGTAGCTCGTTGGAGGCTGCAGTGATTTTATATACTGATAGAGAACTGTCTGAAATACTTAATCGTTTAGGTGATGAGTTACGTTTTGTATTGTTAACTTCACAGGCTAAAGTAATTGATATTAGCCAAGCCCCAGTTCAGGCACAGAATAGTGAACTGAGTGGATTGAAAATTGCTTTCCAGCAGGCGGAAGGTGATAAATGTCCTCGTTGTTGGCATTATGCAACGGATATTGGTCGGGAGGCGGAGTATGCAGAATTATGCGGCCGCTGTGTTACTAATGTAGCCGGTAACGGTGAAATACGTAAGTTTGCCTAATGAAAAATCCTATTTGCTCTACTGGCTTACGCTGGTTATGGTTAACGGTTGTGATATTAATTGTTGATCTTGGTAGTAAGCAACTCATTTTGAATAATTTTCAATTATATGAGTCGATACCATTAATGCCTTATTTCAATTTGGCTTATGCTCAAAACCCTGGTGCAGCATTTAGTTTTTTAGCTGATAAAGGGGGATGGCAGCGTTGGTTCTTTGCCTTGGTTGCGATTGTCATTTGTGTGGTGCTTATCGTAATGATGTATCGCCAAAGCGTGAATAAAAAATTGAGTAATATTGCTTATGCATTAGTTATTGGTGGAGCACTAGGGAATTTGTGCGACCGCTTAGTCCATGGCTTCGTAGTTGACTTTATTGATTTTTATGTTGGTGACTGGCATTGGCCAACATTTAACATTGCGGATATGGCGATTTGTCTTGGTGCGGTATTCATCATTCTTGACAGTTTCATCAATACAGATAAAAAAGCGAGTGGGTCTTAGATTATCGTTCGTTTACGTTGATAACAGGTTGATTTATTTTTAACAGTGGGTTTTTATTGTCATGTTAACCTTAGTACAAGCAAATAGTGCCGTGTTGCTGCATTTCACGATCAAACTTGAGGATGGTTCAATTGCTGATTCAACCTATAATCAGGATAAACCGGCACTTTTTCGCCTTGGCGATAAAAGCCTATCGCGAGCACTTGAAAAACAATTAATTGGTTTAAGTGTTGGTGAAAAAAAGACATTTATTTTAGGCGGAGAGGACGTTTTTGGTAAACCAAACCCAGATATGATCCAATACTTTATGCCAAAAGATTTTATTCAGGTCGGTATACCTGAAGTCGGTGCCATCATATTATTTACCACGATAAATGGCAGTGAGATGCCAGGGATCGTAACAGCAGTGACGGAAGAGTCTATCACTGTTGATTTTAATCACCCGTTAGCGGCTCAGAATATCATTTTTAACATTGAAGTGTTGGAAATTGACCCGAAATGGGAGGAATCAAATGCAAATATTGCTGGCTAACCCTCGGGGTTTCTGTGCAGGTGTTGATCGAGCAATTAGTATTGTTGATAGAGCACTGGCGCTTTATGGTGCGCCGATTTATGTTCGTCATGAAGTTGTCCATAACCGTTATGTGGTAGACAATTTACGGCAATGTGGTGCGATTTTTATTGAGCAAATCTCTGAAGTCCCTGATGGTGCTATTTTGATCTTTTCTGCTCATGGTGTCTCTCAAGCAATTCGACAGGAAGCTAAGCAACGTCATCTGACCATGTTATTTGATGCAACTTGTCCATTGGTGACTAAAGTGCACATGGAAGTTGCGCGTGCCACTCGTAAAGGTAAAGAAGCGATTTTAATTGGTCATGTTGGGCATCCTGAAGTAGAAGGCACAATGGGGCAATATAATAATCCGGCTGGAGGTATGTATCTGGTTGAATCGCCGGCGGATGTCTGGAAATTACAAGTAAAAGATGAAAATAACCTCTGTTTTATGACCCAGACTACCTTATCTGTTGATGATACTGCTCATGTTATTGACGCGCTAAATACTCGTTTTCCAAATATTATCGGGCCACGCAAAGATGATATCTGTTATGCGACAACCAATCGTCAGGAAGCAGCGCGTGAATTAGCTAATAAGGCTGATATTGTACTAGTTGTCGGCTCTAAAAATTCTTCTAATTCCAATCGTCTTGCTGAATTGGCTCAAAGAGCAGGCAAGCCGGGCTACCTGATTGACTCTGCTGATGATATTCAAGAACATTGGCTGGAAAATATGCAGATTATTGGTCTTACTGCTGGCGCATCTGCACCAGATATTCTTGTTCGTCAGGTTATTGAACGCTTAATGGTTTTAGGTGCCAGTGAAATGATCGAACTTTCTGGTCATGAAGAAAATATTGTTTTTGAAGTACCAAAAGAGCTACGTGTTGAAATCAAGCAAATATAATAATAGCAATTTGGGCATTTTATTAAATGAATTTTTTAGCGCAGCAATTTATCTATTAATTAAGCCAACTCTAATGGCTTTTTTTGTCACTGACGGTTGCTGTACGCGTTAAGCTAGGATGATTGTTAACCTTATCGAACTCAGGATACTTAATCTGCTTTTAATCAAGAGAGATAAACATGACTAATTCAGATATTCGTGTTGCCATCGTTGGTGCGGGTGGGCGCATGGGACGTGAACTAATTAAAGCAGTTTCACAACAGAATGGCGTTGTTTTAGGAGCTGTGTTAGAAAGAAAAGGTTCAAGTATAGTAGGTACTGATGCTGGTGAATTAGTCGGCATTGGCGGTTTAAATGTTATAATTAGTGATGATCTAATTAATGTTTTAGATAAATTTGATATTTTGATCGATTTTACCCGTCCCGAAGGTACGCAAAATTACCTGTCAGTTTGTAAAAAATATGCCAAAGCGATGATTATTGGCACTACAGGTTTTAATGAAACTGAACAGAAGTCGATTGAAGAAGCGGCGAAAACGATCCCTATTGTATTAGCAGCCAATTTTAGTGTTGGCGTTAATTTGATGTTGAAGTTATTAGAAAAAGCCGCAAAAGTGATGAGCGAATATAGTGATATTGAAATTATTGAAGCTCATCACAGGCATAAAGTCGATGCTCCCTCAGGAACAGCCTTAGCAATGGGCGATGTTATTGCCAAGTCAATTGGCCGTGATTTAAAAGATTGTGCAGTGTATGGTCGCCAAGGTATTACTGGTGAAAGAAAAAATAACAGCATTGGCTTTGCAACGATTAGAGCTGGCGATATTGTTGGCGAGCATACGGCGATTTTTGCTGATATAGGTGAAAGAATAGAGATAACTCATAAAGCATCAAGTCGGATGACGTTTGCAAATGGGGCTGTGAAGGCCTGTTTGTGGTTAAAAGGGGAAAAAAATGGTTTATATAGCATGAAAGATGTATTAAATTTAGAAAATATTTAATTTTTTATATATCTATCTATTTGATTAATAAAGGTTAATTTTAATATCATGATTTTTTTGGCGGTTATTAAGTTTTTTATTTGATAACCTTTATTTCTATTATTTAAAATAAAAATTTTATTGACTTAAGATGATTTTTTGCACATTTACTATAATGAAATTTATCTAAACCATACTTTTACAATTATCATGCTATGCAATCGATTATTTTGCTAAGATAATTTATCATTTTACTAGTTACATTGATTTTTCATTATAAATTAACTAAAAAAGTAATAAAAAATTATTTTTTACTAGACAATCACTCTTCTCATCATTAGATTGGGGACAATTTGCCAAAAATTTGCTTAAATTCCATTTTGGCACGAATTTATTGGCTTACACATGAATAAATATGCTCAATAAATGTTTTTTATTCTCCTGGAGGGTATTTTGATTAAGCCAGCTATATTGGTTCTGGAAGACGGAACCCAGTTTCATGGTCATTCCATTGGGGCTGAAGGAATTGTTGTTGGAGAAGTAGTTTTTAATACATCAATAACTGGATATCAAGAAATCCTCACTGATCCTTCCTACTCCCGCCAAATTGTTACACTCACTTATCCCCATATTGGAAACACAGGAATTAACCCAGATGATGAAAAGTCCGCAATCATTCATGCTCAAGGGCTTGTTATACGTGATTTACCGTTAATTTATAGTAACTTTCGTGGAAAAGAGACTTTATCTGATTATTTAAAACGCCATAAAACAGTCGCCATTGCTGATATTGATACCCGTAAGCTTACGCGGCTATTAAGGGAAAAAGGCGCGCAAAATGGTTGCATTATTACTGGTGAAAATTTAGACATCGATTTAGCATTAGAAAAAATTAAATTATTTGGTGGAATAAAAGGGCTGGATTTAGCTAAAGAAGTTACTACTAAAGACATTTATACTTGGCAGCAACAGAGTTGGCATCTTGGTGCCGATGGATTATCGGCTACTAAGGCACGCGAGCAACTGCCTTATCATGTCGTTGCTTATGATTTTGGTGTTAAACGAAATATTTTACGTTTACTCGTTGATCGTGGCTGCTATTTGACGGTTGTGCCAGCAACAACAGCGGCTGATGAAGTATTAAAAATGGCACCTGATGGCATTTTTCTTTCTAATGGTCCGGGTGATCCAGCAGCCTGTGATTATGCAATTAAAGCAATTAAACAGTTTTTAACAACAGAAATACCTATTTTTGGTATTTGCTTAGGTCATCAATTACTGGCATTAGCCAGTGGGGCTGATACTGTTAAAATGAAATTTGGCCACCATGGTGGTAACCATCCAGTAAAAGATTTAGTTAATAATCGCGTTATGATCACTGCACAAAATCACGGTTTTGCAGTCGATGAAGCAACCTTATCTGACAAATTGCGCGTGACCCATAAATCACTGTTTGATGGAAGTTTACAAGGCATACATCATACCGAGAAGCCTGTATTTGGATTTCAAGGGCATCCCGAAGCAAGTCCAGGCCCTAAAGATGCAGAACCCCTATTTGATTATTTTATTGAATTGATTAAAAAATATCGTCAAACAAATTTAGATACTCAAGTTGATTGATCAGGAGCGAAAAATGGCGAAGCGGACAGATATCAAAAGCATCCTGATTTTAGGTGCAGGTCCAATTGTTATTGGCCAAGCTTGTGAATTTGATTATTCAGGTGCACAAGCGTGTAAAGCACTACGAGAAGAGGGTTATCGAGTTATTTTAGTTAATTCCAATCCGGCGACAATCATGACGGATCCGGATCTAGCTGATGCGACTTATATTGAGCCAATTCAGTGGGAAGTGGTACGCAAAATTATTGAAAAAGAACGTCCTGATGCGATTTTGCCTACGATGGGAGGGCAAACTGCTTTAAACTGTGCTTTAGAATTAGAGCGTAAAGGCGTATTAAAAGAATTTGCTGTTACCATGATTGGCGCAACGGCTGATGCAATTGATAAGGCAGAAGATCGTCAGCGATTTGATAAAGCAATGAAGAAAATCGGCCTTGAAACAGCACGTTCAGGAATTGCTCATTCCCTGGAAGAAGCGTTAGACGTAGTAGCAAAAGTAGGTTTCCCATGTATTATTCGCCCTTCATTTACCATGGGCGGTTCGGGTGGTGGTATTGCATACAACCGTGAAGAGTTTGAAGATATTTGTCTGACAGGTTTAGATCTTTCACCGACCAACGAATTATTGATAGATGAATCGCTGATTGGTTGGAAAGAGTATGAAATGGAAGTGGTGCGTGACAAAAATGATAATTGCATCATTATCTGTTCTATTGAAAATGTCGATGCAATGGGGATCCATACGGGAGATTCTATCACTGTCGCACCTGCTCAAACATTAACTGATAAAGAATATCAAATCATGCGCAATGCATCGATGGCAGTGTTGCGAGAAATTGGTGTAGAAACTGGTGGTTCAAATGTTCAATTTGCCGTTAATCCTAAAACTGGCCGCTTAATTGTTATTGAAATGAATCCACGAGTATCACGTTCTTCGGCCTTGGCATCTAAAGCAACTGGTTTTCCTATTGCTAAGGTTGCAGCCAAACTTGCCGTAGGTTATACACTTGATGAATTAATGAATGATATTACCGGAGGACGGACACCTGCTTCTTTTGAACCTTCTATTGATTATGTCGTGACTAAGATCCCACGCTTTAACTTTGAAAAATTTCCGGGTAGTAATGATCGTCTGACAACACAGATGAAATCTGTTGGTGAAGTAATGGCTATTGGGCGAACTTTTCAAGAATCAATGCAAAAAGCATTGCGTGGATTAGAAGTTGCCGCAACGGGTTTTGATCCTAAAGTAGATTTGGATGAATTCGACTCGTTAACAAAAATTCGCCGTGAATTGAAAGATGCTGGTGCTGAACGTATCTGGTATATAGCCGATGCTTTCCGCGCAGGTATGTCTGTGGATGGTGTATTTAATCTAACCAATATTGATCGTTGGTTCTTGGTACAAATTGAAGAGCTTGTTCGTTTAGAAGAGAAAGTTACTGAGTTTGGCATTAATGGCTTATCAGCAGAATTCTTGCGGCTATTGAAACGAAAAGGGTTTGCTGATATTCGTTTGGCTAAATTAGTCGGTGTTTCTGAAGCTGAAATCCGTAAATTACGCCAAAATTATAAACTGCATCCTGTTTTTAAGCGAGTTGATACTTGTGCAGCAGAGTTTGCTACAGATACCGCTTATCTCTATTCCACTTATGAAGATGAATGTGAAGCCAACCCTGACAATAGCAAATCTAAGATTATGGTACTCGGTGGTGGACCAAACCGTATTGGTCAAGGAATAGAGTTTGATTATTGCTGTGTTCATGCTGCGTTGGCGTTACGTGAAGATGGCTATCAGACAATAATGGTAAACTGTAATCCTGAAACGGTTTCTACTGATTATGATACATCTGATCGTCTTTATTTTGAACCAGTAACGTTAGAAGATGTATTAGAAATAGTCAGGGTCGAACAACCTGAAGGTGTAATTGTGCAGTATGGTGGCCAGACACCTTTAAAATTGGCGCTTGCCTTAGAAGAAGCGGGGGTTCCAATTATTGGCACTAGCCCGGATGCGATTGATCGCGCTGAAGATCGAGAACGTTTTCAACAAGCAGTGGCCCGTTTAGGACTTAAGCAACCAGAAAACGCCACGGTTACAACAATTGAACAGGCTATAGAAAAGGCTCACAGTATTGGTTATCCATTAGTTGTACGTCCTTCCTATGTTTTAGGCGGGCGAGCAATGGAAATTGTTTATGATGAAACTGATTTACGTCGGTACTTTCAGACCGCGGTAAGTGTTTCCAATGATGCACCAGTATTGCTCGATCATTTCCTGGATGATGCCATTGAGGTTGATGTAGATGCCATTTGTGATGGGGAAACCGTATTAATTGGTGGTATTATGGAGCATATTGAACAGGCGGGCGTTCATTCTGGTGATTCGGCCTGTTCCTTGCCACCTTATACCTTGAGTCAGAATATACAAAATGTCATGCGTGAACAGGTAAAAGAGCTGGCCTTTGAACTACCCGTTCGAGGATTAGTAAATGTTCAATTTGCGGTTAAAGATAATGACGTCTATTTAATCGAGGTGAATCCCCGTGCTGCGCGTACAGTACCTTTTGTATCAAAAGCAACAGGAATACCACTGGCAAAAGTAGCCGCTCGTGTCATGGTCGGGCAATCCTTAACTAAACAGGGTGTAACGAAAGAAATTATTCCACCTTATTATTCGGTAAAAGAAGTCGTATTACCATTTAATAAATTCCCTGGTGTTGATCCTATTTTAGGGCCAGAAATGCGTTCCACCGGTGAAGTTATGGGTATTGGTCGCACTTTTGCCGAAGCATTTGCTAAAGCTATGTTTGGTTGTTCTTCTACTATGAAAAAATCTGGCCGCGCATTACTTTCAGTAAGAGAGAATGATAAAGCCAAGGTTGTTGATTTAGCGGCTAAATTAATTGCGCATGGTTTTGAGTTAGATGCAACTCATGGTACCGCAATTGTGCTGGGTGAGGGCGGAATTAACCCGCGTTTAGTTAATAAAGTGCATGAGGGACGGCCTCATATTCAGGATAGAATAAAAAATGGTGAATACAGTTATATTGTCAATACTACCGCGGGCCGTCGTGCAATAGAAGATTCGAAGCTGATTCGTCGTAGTGCATTACAATATAAAGTAAATTATGATACCACTATCAATGGCGGTTTTGCGACCGCGATCTCTCTCAATGCTGATCCTACAGAGCAGGTTATATCTGTCCAAGAGATGCATAAAATGATCCAGCATTAACTATTACTTATTTGAAATGGCCTGTTTAACCGGGCCATTTTCTTATTCTGGGCAAATAAAATCCATAATATTTAACTGCTTTTTTTATGTTTCCAATATACGACAAGTGAGCCGATAAATCCGCTAATGAGTAGCAGTATCGGTAAAAATATTAAAATATTCATAACGATATTCTCATGGCGTTTTATAAAAGGAATTTGATTTATTGCGTAACCCACAGAAACAATGATCCCAATCCATAATAGGCCGCTAAGCCAATTGAATAATTGAAAGCGCCGGTGGCTTAAAGTCGAAAGTCCTGCTAAAACTGGCAATAGTGTTCGCACAAAAGCTAAAAAACGACCGATCAAAAGCGCATACAAGCCTTGGTTGTTAAATAATCGGTTTGCACGATCGTGATACTCTTGTGGGATCTGTTTTAACCATTGTTTTACTAAATGGGTATCACTAAGCCAGCGTCCTTGTAAAAAACCTAACCAGCAACCTAAGCTAGCAGCAATAGTTAAAATAATAATTGTGGGAATAAAAGAAAGAACACCTTTTGCAATCAAAGCACCTGAAAGAATAAGCAACGTATCTCCTGGCAGAAATGCGGCAGGAAGAATACCGTTTTCTAATATAATAATGGTAAAAAGTACAGCATAAATAATCCATAAAATATCGGGATTATTTAGTTTAGCAAAATCATGATGCCAAATTGCAATCACGATCTCATTGAGAACTTGCATAGCTTACCCTGTTAGGAACAACCAAATGAAAAATCGATATAGTTGCCAGTTTACCTTAAAAAACTGAATTATGTTGGATTTATTCAAGCGTTAAGTATAAAAGCCAGTTAGATAAAAAATGTTTATTTGAGATAAGGAAGTATTAAAAATGGCAAATATCTGTTGCGATTATCAGTTATTAGAACAAGTCAAATTGCAGCAAAACTTATTGATAGCAGTTAAATAAATAAAAAATTCATCAAATAGTAATGATAATTACTATCAAATGATTTAATGTCTGGTATGATCACTCAGTTTTTCATAATGTAAGCGTGGTAAATCAAAATTTACTACCAATAGACTAGCTGGCATAAGTTATGTTCAGCTAAAAGGATCACATTAAATAACCGAAGAGTGATAGCCAACTGATGCGTAAATTGATAGCTTCTATTTTATTGGCAATGAGTTTGATAAATATAACATTCGCCGAGACAAATCCGGCAGGTCTGTCTGAGCAGTTTCAGCCTGTTAATACACCTAACCAGCAAAATATATCCACTACAAATCAAATCCAAACGACTTCAGCTAATGAAGAGCAATCGAGCGAGAAACAGCTTGCTGCGGAAAAAAATTTAGTGAGTCTACAGCAGGAGCCTAATTTATTAACCGCACAAGGAGGATTTGATCAAGATCTTTCGATTTGGAGTATGTATCAGCATGCTGACATGGTTGTAAAGGTAGTAATGCTAGGATTAATTGTTGCTTCAATCATTACCTGGGCACTGTTTTTCTCAAAAGGCATCGAATTGATTGGAGCATACCGACAGCTACGAAAAGAACAGCAAAAACTATCTAAAGTAAAATCACTCGATGATGCGGTAGAAATTGCTGTAACATTTAAAAAAACTAGTGTTACTAGAAAATTATATGATGAAGTCGTGGCAGAAAAAACATTATCAGCTGGCAGTCATGATTTAAATGGAACCAAAGATCGCGCCAGTTTTCGCCTTGAAAGAGTGGTTGCTTCAATTAGTCGTTACATGGGACGAGGTAATGGTTATTTAGCAACTATAGGGGCAATTTCTCCCTTTATCGGTTTATTCGGTACGGTTTGGGGAATTATGAATAGCTTTATTGGTATAGCCCATTCTCAGACGACAAATTTAGCAGTTGTTGCGCCTGGTATAGCAGAAGCTTTGTTAGCCACAGCAATAGGGCTGGTAGCTGCGATACCGGCGGTGGTTATTTATAATTTATTCGCACGCATGATTAATACTTACCGTGGTCAACTGGGTGATGTAGCTGCTCAAGCGACGGTATTATTAGGTAGAGATTTGGATTTAGCTGATAGTAAAAAAGAAAGGTAAGTGCTTATGGCGATCCGTTTAAACGATGATTTAAATGATAGTGGTGAAATGCATGAAATTAATGTTACACCATTTATTGATGTAATGTTGGTTTTACTGATTATCTTCATGGTTGCTGCACCTTTAGCGACAGTAGATATTAAAGTTGATTTACCGGCTTCTGCAGCTAAACCCCAACCTAGACCGGAAAAACCGTTATTTTTGACAGTGAAAGCGAATGGTCAAATGTATGTTGGAGAGCAAAATGTCTCTCAAGAACAATTGGCATCAGCATTGGATCTAATAACCGGTACAAATAAAGAAACCACTATTTTTTTTCAAGCAGATAAAACAGTAGATTATGAAAGGATAATGGATGTAATGAACTTATTACGTAAATCTGGCTATCTTAAAGTGGGATTAGTTGGCATGGAAATGTCACAGAGTACAAAATAGAGTATTGCTAATAATGTCAAAGCTGGGTAATTAAATACCCAATATTTATTCAATTATGTTATTAATAAATCAATAGAGTTATATATTTTTATATTTAATATCCATGTTATTTATATGGTTAATAAGTAATATAATTAATAATTCCAAATTTATTAATGTAGCAAAATAATAAACTATTAATTGAAGTTAAAATATCACAACAAAAAATTTATATTCATATTTTATATTATTTAAGGTTATTAATTTCATTTTTCCTTAAGCTAATAAATGAGAAGTAAATATTAGCAATTTTTTATTCATATACTAGTTAAATTCTATTTATAATATATATAATTCTAATGAATTAACTAAGCAAGATCAGTTTAATGTACAGTATAATTACCTATAAAAAATAAGGTAATTTAATTGCGTTATAAATTGACAAAATAATTTAACAAAAAACACTTGCATCAAAATAGATTTTAATTATAGAATAATTATTATAAATATTAGATAATATATTATTAATACTGCTGATAATCACTATTGATAGTAGAATCTTTGTATTTATAAATCATTTGTGTAAATAATATAGTTATGTTTACAATAGAATTTATATCTAATTGTATTTATTAGCTAATTAACATAAGCATTTACTAAGCTAGCTATGATTTACAGCTATTTTTTAGAAATTTTAATGGGCTGACTATTTAATCACTATATACAGCAAAGTATATCAATAATATTTAACTATATTAGTATTAACGTTATCTAGCCAAGATAACGTTTTTTTTAATCTATTTAATATTTTCAATATAAAAATCGGTATATTCAATTCTCTGTTAAGTAAATAAGAAAAATTCTTATTTGCTTTTTAATATATTTATATTATTGATTTTAATAAAACTGCCGGTCTTATATAACTAAAACAGTTATTGCTATTATTTTTAGCGATAAAATCCTAATCTGAGAATCATAAATAATAATCTATATAGTTGGCAATTTTGTAATAAAAAATATATAAGTTATTACAAATAATTATATTTATTCATTTAAACAAGTAAAGGTATAGTGATATGAGTTTATTTATCATTCAGCCCAGAAGGGGGAATTTACCTAGTCGATAAAATTAAATTGGCGATTAAAAATCGCCATTCCCAGTGATTTTAGTGCATTAACAAGCCAATCACATTAAGTATTCATTTCTGCACCTAAAGCATCAATTAGGCATTTTATCAACGCACTTATTTCGTTTGTCATCAAGATATAATCAGCATCAAAACGTTGGGCAAAATCTGTTTTATCAATATCATCATTTTGTTCTTTTATTAGATCACTAAATTTTAGTCTTTTAACAGTTCCATCGTCCGAAAGAATGAATTGAATACGCTCTTCCCACTCTAATGCTAATTTTGTTACCCGTTTTTTAGCTTCAATATGGGCAATAATTTCATCGCTGCATAAATCTTGTTTTTTACAATGGATCACGCCCTCTTCTTCAACAGGTGCTTTTAATTCAGCTTCACCCAATAAACTAAAACCATTGGCTGGTTGGCCCGAGCGTAGCCACTTAGTTAATGTCAGTTCGATCGGATTTTGATAACTTAAAGGAACAACTGGCAGCAAACCTAATGTTTTACGTAAAAAAGCCAGGTTATCTTCAGCACGCTTAGTACTGGCTGCATCTACGATAATCAGGTTATTGATTATATCTAACCAGATATAAGTATGACTGATTTTACTAAAAGCTCTGGGCAAAAGCGCATGAATTACTTCGTCTTTCAATGGATCTTTTTCGCTTTTTTTCAGTTTTCGCGCCTGAGCTGTTTCTAGTTTTTTAATTTTTGCTTGTAACTCTTGTTTGATAACTTGTGCTGGCAGCAGTTTTTCTTCTTTCTGTGCACAAAGTAGAATTTGATTATTAACCGAGTGTATTAGCGCTTCACTGTGAGGTCCCATCGGTGATGTCCAACCTATTTTCATCATATCTTGGCTTCCGCATGGGCTATAAGCCAGTGTGGCAAGTTGTTTTTCAAGCTTATCGACGGATAATGTAAATTCCCGATTTAAGCGGTAGATCATTAAATTTTTAAACCACATCTCAAGGCTTCCTCGTTATTCCATTTCAAAAGATCGTGGATATAATAACGGATCATACACCTCTACCCTAGTTTTCAATTGCAATTTTTATTGCTTAAGTCAATTTTAATGGGTTTTAACCATCTGGATATGTCACTCTTATCTTAAATAATAATGTATTTATAGTGATAAATTGATTTTAAAATTAAACTTTTGCAATATAAGGTAATATTTTGTTATCCATTATGATTAAAATAAACTTCTAACAATAAAAGGATAATTTTAATAATAAGAAAAAGAATAAAAACAATATCTTGTTTTAATGATTAAATTTAATAAATAGATTGATTAATTATAATATAAGCTTTTATGCCAACAAATAGAATGTAAATATAATATTATTTTAAACATAAAAATAATTTTTTTATTGTATTATCACATTTGCTTTATTAGTAACTTGCTGATTTTATTTGTTAGTTTCTCATTTCACTAGTGGTGAGACTTTAATAAATCCTTATTCTTTGTTTATTTTTCAAAACATTTTCTATTTATTATTTCAGTGTAAATTTTTAAATTACCTTAAAGCAAATTGATTAACTTTATTATTTGAAGTGAGATTTTTAAATTATTTTATTAGCTTAAATTAATGGGTGTTCTTATGGTAAGAAAATTAAAACCCATCATAAAATTTATTGTTACTTTATCTTTATCACAGATTACACAGGCAACAAGTATTTATGATGATCAATATACACGTTTTGATATTTATGGGCAGATTAGATTAATAAATAGTTGGGATACTGAAAAGAATAAAACCATTATTGGTGATGATGGAAGCCGTATTGGTTTTTATGCCGAGCATAAGTTGCCTCATGAGGTTAAAGTATTTGGCAATATTGAATTAGGTTTAGATACGCAAAAATCGAATAGTAATAATCCCAACAGTCGGTTTGAGCTCTATAATCGCGTTGGATATATCGGTGTTTCCCATGCAGAATATGGTAAAGCACACACGAGTTTCGCACCAATAAAAAAACGCGCTATTTTTAAGTTTAATTCAGCATGATATATAAATAGACAAAACCTTATAAATTAAATACAAATTATTGTAATTTAATAAAATTTATGTTTTAGTAACTTGCAGATTAACCATTGCTTTTAAGCCATTTCTAGAACTTTATATGCCTGTGCGAAACTCGTGGCACAATTTGACCGTACTTATATGCCTATCGATTCCGTTGCAAAATCTAATTTAGGTTATAACAATACTGGAATGCTTTATTTTGCTGATGTACTAGGTCGTAATACCGGTATATCTTCCGGTTTTGTAGCGCAACAAAATGGTAATACCATCTATCGTGGTACTGGACAGAATCGTTTTACCCTACCACGAGTTTCGCACCAATAAAAAAACGCGCTATTTTTAAGTTTAATTCAGCATAATATATAAATAGATAAAACCTTATAAATCAAATACAACTTATTGTAATTTAAGAAAATTCATGTGTTTTAGTAACTTGCAGATTGATCATTGCTTTTAAGCCATTTCTAGAATTTTATATGCCTGTGCGAAACTCGTGATTTTGCCGCAAATTGAGTTAATTTTTTCCAAAGACTTTGAAACGCACGTCATCGTCAATATATGTTTTTTCATTGGCTGGTTGTTTAATTGCACCAAAAACTAATTGAGCGCGTAATTTCCACGAGTTTGGGATATGCCAACTGGCATGCACTTTTTCATCAATTAATGGATTGTAGTGTTGTAGTGATGCGCCCACTTTTTCTTGCGCCAGGCTAGTCCAAACCGCATATTGTGCCATACCACTACTCTGTTCTGACCAAACTGGAAAATTATCGGCATAAAGTGGAAATTTTTGCTGTAATTGTTCGATAATATTTTGTTCTTCAAAAAATAATACCGTACCTGCGCCGGCAGCAAAACTATCGATTTTTTTCTCTGTCGTGGTAAATATCTCTTTAGCCACAATTTCTTTTAGTGTTTCTTTGGTAATGTTATGCCACAGTTTTTTATGTTCATCACCAAATAGAATAACTACACGCGATGTTTGCGAATTAAATGAAGAGGGCGTTTCTTTAACTGCTTCTTTAACCAATGTAATAAGTCTTTCTTCAGAGATAGGTAATAAATTATCTATATTATAAATAGTTCTTCGTTTTTTAATCATTTCAATAAATTTGTTTGGCATTATATTTTCCTTATATTAATAAGGTCATAAATTAATTATGTGTAGATAGGTTATTGATAACTATAATCTGGTCGATAAAAAATCATAGATAAAAATTTTAACCATATCGTTCAAAAATTCAGTTATTAATTAATTTTGTGAATTAGATATCAAATCTCATATCTCATATTTAGCCTGAAAATTTGCAACTTGACGAAATTCGCCACAATATTTCATAAAATGGTCATAAATATGAAATAATGGCGCCTACTAATTTGATAATGAAATAATGATAGGATCAATCATGGTAAGACGTATTCTGGTCGTCGAAGATGAAACCGCGATCCTTGAGATGGTTTGCTTTGTATTAGAACAGAATGGATTCCAAACCATTGAGGCTGATGATTATGATTCAGCTATTGCGCAGCTCATAGAGCCTTATCCGGCACTCATCTTGTTAGATTGGATGATCCCGGGTGGTTCGGGTATCCAGCTTATTGCCCATATAAAGCGTGATCAACTGATCCGAAATATCCCGATTATGATGTTAACTGCAAGGGGAGAAGAAGAAGATCGGGTGCGAGGTTTAGAAATTGGGGCAGATGATTATCTGACAAAACCTTTTTTACCTAAAGAGCTGATTGCTAGAGTAAATGCAATTTTGCGTCGCGGTTCAGCTATGGTTAGCGACAATGTTATTGAAATGAAGGGGTTGAAGCTAGATCCTACCTCTCATCGGGTAACGAGTGAGACAACGTCGATAGAAATGGGGCCGACAGAATACAAATTACTGCATTTTTTTATGACCCATCCAGAACGAGTTTATAATCGTGAGCAATTATTAAATTATGTTTGGGGTGTGAATATTTATGTTGAGGATCGGACAGTAGATGTGCATATTCATCGTTTACGTAAAGCACTTGCTGTGGGGGGTCATGATAAAATGATCCAGACAGTTCGAGGTACAGGCTATCGTTTCTCTGTCCGTTATTGATTGTTGGTTATAAGGAAAAGTCGGCGTGCTTGAACGTTTGTCGTGGAAAAAATTAGTGGTTGTTCTGATTTTATTCTGTTTACCGGCATGTGGATTATCACTTTTTATTGGCCATCTATCTTGGTTGCTCGTGATTTCATTATTAGCCGCTTTGTGTTGGCATAGTTATCATTTACTGAAATTATCTGATTGGCTTTGGCTTGAACGTCGTTTACTGCCACCAACTGGACAAGGTGCTTGGGAGCCGATTTTTTATGGTATTTATCAATTACAGCAACGCAATCGTAAACGTCGGCGTGAATTGGTACAGATTATTAGGCGATTTCGGAGTGGTGCAGAATCTTTGCCTGATGCCGTTATTATCATGACAGCAGAAGGTAATATTGTTTGGTGTAATCGTTTAGCTGAATATTTATTGGGGTTTCGTTGGCCAGAGGATAGTGGGCAATCTATTTTCAATTTACTCCGTTATCCTGATTTCAACCATTATTTTATGTTAGCCGACTATTCTGTGCCGTTTACGATAGCGTTAAATAACGGTGCGATGGTTGAATTTCAAATTATGTCTTATATTGACGACCAATTATTAATGGTTGCAAAAGACATAACGGAAAAGGTGAAATTGGAAAAATTACGCGGCGAATTTTTTGCTAATGCTAATCATGAATTACGTACACCATTAACTGTTTTACAAGGTTATTTGGAAATCATGGATGAGCAAATCGATAGTCATTCGGCTAACAAAAAAGCTTTACACTCAATGCGTGAACAATTGGCACGCATGGATAGTTTAATTAAACAATTACTTCAGCTTTCCCGCATTGAAATAGCACCACATATTAATTTGAATGAGCAGATAAATATTCCGGCAATGCTAAATACAATAAAACAAGATGTAATAAATTTAAGTTTGGGAAAGCATGAAGTTATTTTTGATGTGGATAAAAAATTACATGTTTATGGTAATGAAGAGCAACTGAGAAGCGCTATTTCAAATCTTATCTATAATGCGATTAACCATACACCGGTTGGAACATCTATTCATATTGGTTGGCAACAAATTAAACAAGGAGCACTTTTTTCTATTCGCGATAATGGTCCGGGAATTGCTTCAGTGCATTTGACTCGGTTAACCGAACGTTTTTATCGAGCAGATAAATCGCGTTCACGTCGAATGGGGGGTGGTAGCGGATTGGGATTGGCAATTGTCAAACATGCATTAATACACCACCATTCCCAATTAGATATTGAAAGTCAATTAGGTAAGGGGTCGGTGTTTAGTTTTATTTTACCGTCTAGTTTAATTGTAACAACAAAAAATGGCCAAAATTAAATTTCATTTGCTGAATTTTAGTTAAACAGATTTAGCTAAATAATGCATTTGCATGAATAGATGTTAGTGTTGATTAAATTTTATGCAAATCATATAACGTATATTGAGTAAACACTAAAACTAATCACTAAATAAAAAATTTATTTCAGATTTTTATTCTGCTTTTTCGATTTACTATTGCCTTTTATCATTATAAAAGTTTTACTTGTAATTTGTTATTATTGGCGGATTTTTCTGTTTTTACTAAATTTATCAGGTTAATTAAATATTCTTATTGATTAAAAATCAGCAGAGATAAGCGTCAATAAATAATAAGTGGTTTAGGTTTTGGTTCTACTTAAGCTGAATTATAAATAACAACAAATTAACAAATAATTATGGCATATCGTTTAACATCTCGAGATATTTTAGCGTTAGGGTTTATGACCTTTGCGTTATTTGTAGGGGCAGGAAATATTATTTTTCCTCCTATGGTTGGATTGCAAGCTGGTGAACAAGTATGGACAGCGGCAGCTGGATTTCTGCTAACAGGTGTCGGTTTGCCTGTTATTGCAGTTATTGCGCTAGCAAAAGTAGGTGGTGGCATCGAACAGCTTAGTGCTCCAATTGGTAAATGTGCGGGGTTATTGTTAGCTATTGTCGCCTATTTATCTGTTGGGCCATTATTTGCCACACCTCGTACGGCAACAGTTTCTTATGAAGTCGGAATTGCCCCACTAGTAGGCGGTGTTTCATCGATTTCATTGTTTATCTATAGCCTAGTTTATTTTGCTGTGGTGATAGCTATTTCACTCTATCCAGGTCGACTACTCGATAGCGTAGGGCATATCTTAGCGCCAATAAAAATGCTTGCATTGGCTATTTTGGGCATTGCTGCAGTACTTTGGCCGGCAGGTGAACCCATTATATCAACGCCATCATATACTGAAATGGCATTTTCTAATGGTTTTATTAATGGTTATCTGACAATGGATACCTTGGGTGCGATGGTGTTTGGCATTGTTATTGTTAATGCTGCCCGTTCACGTGGTGTCGAAAATTCTGCTCTTTTAACCCGTTATACCATGTGGGCTGGATTAATTGCCGGCGTGTTATTAACATTGGTTTATGTTTCACTGTTTAAACTGGGTGAGAATAGCGGCACCTTATTACCTAATGCCAGCAATGGTGCTGATATTTTGCATGCCTATGTGCAACATACTTTTGGTAATTTTGGTAGCTTTTTCTTAGCGATACTCATTTTTGTTGCTTGTCTGGTAACTGCGGTTGGGCTCACTTGTGCTTGCGCGGAATTTTTTGCGCTTTATGTGCCGATTTCTTATCGTAAATTAGTCTGGATACTTGGAATCTTTTCTATGGTGATCTCGAATTTAGGATTGAGTAAACTGATTGAATTTTCTATTCCTGTATTAATCGCGATTTATCCACCATGTATTATATTGATTTTAATGAGTTTTACCTTGAAATGGTGGAAGTGCCCATCCAGGGTGGTTGCACCAACTATGTTGACCAGTCTAATCTTTGGCTTATTAGGTGCGATGAAATCTTCTGAACTTTTGCAAGCATTTATTCCTGATGTCGCGAAGAAATTACCACTTTATGTTCATGATTTAGCTTGGTTGTTACCTTCATTAATCGTTTTAGTGATTTTTGCACTCTATGATCGTATTAGCACTAAACAACACTGATATAAAGCGAGCTACTTAAAGAGTGTTATTTAATCGGTAATAAACCCTAGCCTCTAATCAGCTAGGGTTTATTTGTTTTCATTAATGGCGCTCTTTTTTCTGATAGAGTTTCGGCAAAAGCGATCATTGCTGGATAAAGTTGCCAAAAAAAAGCAGAAAAATCACGGTAATGCAGAATAAAATCATCAAAAGAGCCGATTAAATTAGCCAGTTTAGGACGCCTGCGAGCCATGCTGTTTAATACATTATTAATATATTCAGGTTCTGCATAATGGATCAGCCAGTTTTGTGACCATAAATACTCATTTAATTCTTGAAATTTTTCTGGGGTATAATATAGGTTTGGTTCAATTTGCTGGCGAGCATAATGAACAAATTGGGGTAGAGTCTGTTTTGCTTCGATTTGATCCCAATATAAAGCGAGAAAATGATCCCAAACTAAATCGAGAGTGATCGCTGCGACTCGGCGGTATGGCGGTCGAAAAAGTTGCTTGGCATTAATCACAATGGAGTGCTGGTCAGTGAATTTATCTACCTGACGATGCATTCTGATCCCGGCTACAACATCTGGTGAATATAAGCCTTCAGGATCACCGCGAACGAAATCCGCCATTAAATTTCCTAATAAGGAACTTTGTGCTCGTTGAGCTAAATGTAAGTGTGCAAGAAAATTCATAGTGTCATTATAAGTGAATTTTTAATTTTCGTGATGCTTATTTGTTGCACTGTTTTTATCGCCGCACTAGACTAGTGCGCTTGTTTTGATCAAATAGTGTAAAGAAATGCGTGTCTCTGATTTTGCTTTTAAATTACCTGATGAGTTAATAGCCCATTATCCCTTAGCCAAACGTAGTCATTGCCGGCTACTTTCTTTGAACGGTTCAACAGGTGAACTGGCACATGGTATATTTACTGATATTGTTGATAAATTAGAATCAGGTGATTTGCTGGTTTTCAATAATACTCAGGTTATACCGGCTCGTCTTTATGGTCGTAAAATGTCTGGCGGCAAAATTGAAGTATTGATTGAACGCATATTGGGAAGTCATCGGGTGTTGGCGCATATTCGTGCTTCTAAAGCACCCAAGGTAGGAACCGAATTATTATTAGGTGATGATGAAAGTGTCAAAACCATTATGTTGGCAAGACACGATACGCTATTTGAAATTGATTTTCAGGATAAGCGAGATGTGTTAGCTATTTTAAATGATATTGGTCATATGCCATTACCACCTTACATTGACCGCCCTGATGAAGAGGTTGATAGAACACTTTATCAAACAGTTTATGGCCAAAGGCCTGGTGCCGTTGCTGCGCCGACGGCAGGATTACATTTTGATGAATCATTACTAGCGGCGCTGCAGCAAAAAGGGGTGGCAATGGCGTTTGTGACGCTACATGTTGGTGCCGGCACATTTCAACCTGTGCGGGTGGAGAATGTTGCTGAACATACCATGCATGCAGAATATGTTGAAGTATCGCAACAGGCTGTTGATGCAATATTGGCGTGTAAAGCGAGAGGTAAACGGGTTATTGCAGTTGGCACAACTTCGATTCGATCATTAGAAAGCGCGGCTTGTGCATGTAAAGAAGCTATTATTGGCCCCTTTTTTGATGATACTCGAATTTTTATTTACCCAGGCTTTCATTTTAAAATTGTTGATGCATTAATTACTAATTTCCATTTACCTGAGTCTACTTTGATTATGTTGGTATCTGCTTTTGCTGGCTATCAAAATACGATGAATGCCTATCAACAAGCAATCGCAGAAAAGTACCGTTTTTTTAGTTATGGTGATGCCATGTTTATCACGCACAATCCTAAAGCAGAAAGTGAAAAAGTGGCTAACTAGTTGTTAACTATTAAATTGATATCAGCAATTTATTTAACTGAATATGTAACTAACCCATCAGACTGTTTTTCTGATGCTAGAGAGGCAAAGTGAAATATGAATTACAAAGCCAAGACGGCCAAGCTCGTCGTGGTCTCTTGATTTTTGAGCGTGGGATTGTAGAAACGCCTGCTTTTATGCCGGTTGGCACTTATGGTACAGTCAAAGGGATGACGCCAGAAGAAGTTAAACAAACCGGAGCCCAAATCCTGTTAGGCAATACTTTTCATTTATGGTTACGTCCTGGACAGGAAATAATGAAATTACATGGCGATCTGCATGATTTTATGCAATGGCAAGGACCAATTTTGACTGATTCCGGTGGATTTCAGGTTTTTAGCCTTGGTGCCATGCGTAAAATTAAAGAAGAGGGTGTTTATTTTCGCAATCCAATCAATGGCGAAAGGGTTTTCCTGAGCCCTGAAAAGTCGATGGAAATTCAGTACGATCTTGGTTCGGATATTGTCATGATTTTTGATGAATGCACACCCTATCCGGCAGAGTGGGGTTATGCCAAAAAATCGATGGAAATGTCTCTTCGCTGGGCAAAACGTAGTCGCCAACGATTTGATGAGTTAGCTAATAAAAATGCGTTGTTTGGCATTATTCAGGGCAGCGTTTATCCGGATTTACGTGATATATCCGTAAAAGGCCTGGTCGAGATTGGTTTTGATGGTTACGCTGTTGGTGGTTTAGCTGTCGGTGAACCTAAAGCGGATATGCACCGTATTTTAGAGCATGTTTGCCCACAAATCCCGCACAATAAACCACGCTATTTAATGGGGGTCGGTAAACCGGAGGATCTGGTTGAAGGGGTTCGGCGCGGTATTGATATGTTTGATTGTGTAATGCCAACTAGGAATGCTCGAAATGGCCATCCATTTGTCACTGAAGGTGTAATTAAAATCCGTAACGCTAAATACAAATCGGATACTTCGCCGTTAGATGCCCATTGTGACTGCTATACTTGCTCTCACTATAGCCGTGCTTATTTACATCATCTTGACCGATGTAATGAAATTCTTGGTGCCAGGCTTAATACCTTACACAATTTGCGTTATTATCAACGGCTAATGGCTGAAATTCGACAAGCGATTGAAAAAGGTGAGTTTGAGGCTTTTGCAGTAGATTTTTATCGACGGATCAATAAATCGATTTCATCAAACTAGAGTATAATTTCAGTCGTGCTAATTGAATCAAATCAGTGTAGGATTTATAGGCTTGGATTAATTTTTTGAGCTAGAAATATTGTTTTAATCACAATGAGGAAATTTTGATGAGTTTGTTTATTTCTGAAGCAGTCGCTTCAGCTGGTGGCCAAGCGCAAGGAAACCCATATTCTTTGATCATCATGCTGGTTGTTTTCGGATTGATTTTTTATTTGATGATCTTACGCCCACAGCAGAAGCGAGCTAAAGGGCACAAAAAATTAATGGATTCTATTGCTAAAGGTGATGAGGTACTAACAACCGGTGGATTAATTGGCCGCGTCACTAAAGTATCTGAAACGGGTTACATTGTTGTTGCATTAAATGACACCAATGAAGTAACCATTAAACGTGATTTCGTTGCTGCTGTACTTCCAAAAGGTACAATGAAATCTATCTAATTTCTGATTTTCCCGAAGGGAATTGCCGTGCTAAATCGTTATCCTTTGTGGAAGTATTTGATGCTGATCGCTGCGTTGCTCATCGGTCTGCTGTATGCGCTTCCCAATCTTTATGGAGAGGATCCGGCTGTTCAGATTACTGGCGTGCGGGGAACCGCAGCCAATGAACAGACTTTGGATCAAGTTCGCAATATTTTAAAGAAAGAGAAAATCGAAAGTAAATCAATTGCACTGGAAAGTGGTGTAATTCTTGCTCGTTTTAATAATCCAGATGTCCAGCTACATGCACGCGAAACTTTAGTTGCCGGTTTAGGAGAGCAGTATATCGTAGCGTTAAATCTGGCACCTGCAACCCCTCATTGCTTAAGAGCATTGGGCGGTGAACCAATGAAATTAGGGTTAGATTTGCGTGGTGGCGTTCACTTCTTAATGGAAGTGGATATGGAAACAGCCTTAGGTAAATTGCAAGAACAGAATATGGATGGCCTGCGTAGTGATTTACGTGAAAAAGGGATCCCATATTCAACTATACGTAAAATAGATAATTACGGTGTTGAAATTCGTTTTCGTGATAATAGTGGGCGTTCGCAAGCGGAATCTTATTTGACACCACGTTATCGCGATTTGGTTTTTACTGCTGGCAATAACAATCTATTAACGGCAGTAATGACAGATGAGCGGATCCGTGAAGCACGTAATTATGCAGTATCACAAAATATTAATATTATCCGTAATCGTGTTAACCAATTAGGCGTTGCTGAACCATTGGTACAGCGTCAGGGCGCTGATCGTATTGTCGTTGAATTACCGGGTATCCAAGATACGGCGCGAGCAAAAGAGATCCTTGGTGCTACTGCAACGCTGGAATTTCGCTTAGTTAATGTCGGCATAGACAGTTCGGCTGTTCAACGTGGCCATATTCCGGGTGATTCTGAGATAAAATATACTCGCGATGGTGAGCCTGTTGTTCTTTATAAACTCGTTATTTTGACAGGCGATCATATTACTGATTCGACATCGGATTTGGATGAAATGGGCAGCCCGCAGGTAAGCATTGGTCTGGATAGCGCTGGTGGCTCAATTATGTCTGATTTTACCCGTGATAATCAGGATAAATTGATGGCAACCCTATTTGTTGAATATAAAGATAGCGGGCGAAAGGATGCCAATGGTCGTGCTATTTTGGTAAAAGATGAAAAAGTCATTAATGTCGCCAGAATTTCTGCCCGCTTTGGTAGCAAATTTCGTATTACTGGTATCAGTCATCCAACTGAAGCTCGTCAATTATCTTTATTATTACGTGCTGGCGCATTAATTGCACCTATTCAAATTGTTGAAGAACACACAATTGGGCCAACATTAGGATTGCAAAATATTGAGCAAGGAATGAAAGCATCATTAGCCGGTTTGCTAGCTTCAGTTCTATTTATGGTCATTTATTATCGCAAGTTTGGTCTGATTGCCAGTTCTGCATTATTAGCAAACTTGATCCTCATTATGGGGATTATGTCGCTATTACCGGGGGCTACTTTAACCATGCCGGGAATTGCTGGTATTGTTTTAACGCTTGCTGTTGCCGTTGATGCGAATGTGTTGATTAATGAACGTATTAAAGAAGAATTAAAGAATGGTCGTTCAATACAGCAAGCGATACATGAAGGTTACAAGGGGGCATTTTCCAGTATCTTAGATGCGAATTTGACAACTGTGATCACGGCAACCATTTTGTATGCGGTAGGCACCGGCTCAATTAAGGGTTTTGCCATTACTACGGCTATTGGTATTGCCACCTCCATGTTTACTGCAATTGTAGGAACACGTGCTATCGTGAACTTATTGTATGGTGGTAAACGTATTAAAAAGCTGTCTATTTAAGGAGCGTGGTTGTGGCGCAAGATTACACAGTAGAACAGTTAAATCATGGCCGTAAAGTTATTGATTTTATGCGTTGGGATTATTTAGCTTTTGGTATCTCAATTGCTTTATTTATTCTTTCGGTTACGGTTATTTCATTGAAAGGATTTAACTGGGGATTGGATTTCACCGGCGGGACTGTTATTGAAATTAATCTCAGTCAACCTGCGGATCTTGATAAAATTAGAGAGAGTTTAGCGAATAATGGCCATCAAGAGCCGTTGATTCAAAATTTTGGTAGTAGCCGAGATATTATGATCCGATTGCCTCCTACTGAAGGCGTGGCAGGTCAAGAAATCGGTAAGTCCATTATTTCAGTCATTAACAAAAATGTTGATGATCAAGCAACGGTTAAGCGCATCGAATTTGTCGGGCCGAGTGTAGGCAGTGAATTAGCTCAAACCGGTGCAATGGCACTGTTAGCTGCTTTGATCTGTATTTTGATTTATGTATGTTTCCGTTTTGAATGGCGTCTGGCTGCTGGTGCAGTAATATCATTAGCGCATGATGTGATTATTACATTAGGCATTGTATCGCTTTTTCAGATTGAAGTTGATATGACTATCGTTGCTTCATTAATGTCGGTCATCGGTTATTCATTAAATGACAGCATTGTCGTCTCTGATCGTATTCGTGAAAATTTCCGCAAGATCCGCCGCGGTACTTCTTACCAAATAGTTAACGTTTCATTGACCCAAACATTGAGTCGAACACTTATTACATCAGGAACTTCTTTATTAGTGGTATTGATGCTCTATCTTTTTGGTGGGTCAATACTGAAAGGATTTTCTCTAGTTATGTTAATTGGCGTGACGATTGGAACCGTTTCTTCTATTTATGTTGCTTCTGCTCTAGCATTAAAGATGGGAATGAAACGAGAGCATTTGCTTCCTCCTAAAGTAGAAAAAGAGGGAGCGGATCAACATTCTCTGCTGCCGTAAAGGCGAATTTTGTTAACTCACACCCTGTTAGATTGCGCTAGCAGGGTGTTTTTCATTGATAGCTGAGTTAAACTGAAAAACCGGACCCTAAAATCAGGAAATTTTATGCATTGCCCATTTTGCACCGCTGTAGATACCAAAGTGATTGATTCACGTCTGGTTGGCGATGGTTCGCAGGTTCGTCGTCGTCGACAATGTCTTGAATGTCATGAACGTTTTACTACTTTTGAAGTGGCTGAATTAGTCATGCCGCGTGTGGTAAAAAGTGATGATGTACGTGAGTCATTTGATGAACACAAACTTAGACGAGGTATGCAAAAAGCATTAGAAAAACGCCCGGTAAGTTCCGATGATGTGGAAACAGCTATTAACAATATAAAATCGCAACTTCGCGCAACCGGAGAGCGAGAAATTCCGGCGAAGATGATTGGAAAAATTGTCATGGATGAGTTGAAAAAGCTGGATAAAGTTGCTTATATACGTTTTGCTTCGGTATATCGTAGTTTTGAAGATATTCGTGAATTTGGCGAAGAAATTGCTAAGTTACAGGATTAATAGTAAAAATGACCACGTTTGATAAGCAGTTTATGAGCCGTGCGTTGTCATTGGCCAAGCAAGGACGATTTACTACCTCACCAAACCCGAATGTAGGCTGTGTCATTGTACGCAATGGTGAGGTTGTGGGTGAAGGTTTTCATTGCAAAGCAGGCGAGGCGCATGCTGAGATTCATGCTTTACAAATGGCGAGTGAAAAAGCGAACGGAGCAACTGCTTATGTCACATTAGAACCCTGCAGTCATTATGGTAAAACGCCACCTTGTGCAGATGCGTTAATTAGAGCAGGTATTCGGCGAGTTGTTGTGGCTATGCAAGATCCAAATCCACAGGTTGCAGGGCGTGGTTTACTTAAATTACAGCAGGCTGGCATCGAAGTATTACATGGTTTACTGATGGATGAAGCTGAACAATTAAATCAAGGTTTTCTAAAAAGAATGCGAACAGGGTTCCCCTATGTTCAACTTAAGTTAGCCGCATCACTTGATGGGCGGACGGCCCTTGCATCAGGTGAAAGTAAATGGATCACTTCGCCAGTAGCTCGCCAAGATGTACAAAGTTTCAGGGCTCAGGCGAGCGCAATTTTGACTACCAGTGCTACTGTTTTAGCTGATAATCCAGCTTTGAATGTTCGTTGGACAGATTTTGCGCCTGAGCTACAAAATATTTACCCTAAAGAGCGTCTTCGACAACCAATAAGAATTGTTTTGGATAGTGAGAATCAAGTAAAACCAGAACATATTATAACAAAATCAGATGGTGAATGTTGGCTTATTCGCCCTAATCCCATATCGCAAAATTGGTGGGGTGATGTTGAGCAAATCGCCATCCCAACCTACGAAAAAGGCATTGATTTAGTTTTGCTGATGATGCAGCTGGCTAAACGTAATATTAATTCAGTTTGGGTCGAAAGCGGTCCAACACTTGCCGGTGCTTTGTTAACACTAGGATTAGTTGATGAATTGATTGTTTATATTGCGCCTAAAATTTTAGGTGGAACCGCAAAAGAATTAATTAATATTCCAGCATTACAAAAATTGAAAGATGCAGCTGCATTTGAATTTATTAATATTGAACTTATTGGACCTGATTTACGTTTAACACTTCGACCATTGTAATGTCATATTCATTAACTGGTTAGCTTAATATAGTAAAGTAGTATAGTTAAAGTAATGTAACATTTAATTGATTAAATTTAGCGTTCCTAATGACTGTTTTAAAGTTAGCTAAATTCAGCAGCGCAGTATAGAAAAGAATATGATAAAATTGTCGTTTCTGTAAAGAATAATTAGTATTTAAGGAAGGCTATGAAGGTAATAAAAGGTACGGTAGCAGCACCCAAAGCTCGTATAGCAATCGTTGTTGCACGTTTTAATCATTTCATCAACAATAGCTTGCTGGAAGGCGCTATTGATACCTTGGAACGTGTTGGCCAAGTTGCAAAGGAAAATATTACGGTAGTTTGGGTACCAGGTGCTTATGAACTGCCTTTGACGATTAAAACATTAGCAGAAACCAAAAAATATGATGCAGTTGTTGCACTTGCTAGCGTTATACGTGGTGCAACCTCGCATTTTGAATATGTAGCCGGTGAGTGTAGTGCTGGACTTTCTAATGTTGCGATGACAAGTAATATTCCGGTTGCCTTTGGTGTATTAACCACCGAGGATATTGAGCAGGCAATTGAGCGCGCAGGTACAAAAGCGGGAAATAAAGGTGCAGATGCTGCATTAGCTGCACTAGAAATGGTTAATGTAATTCAAGCCATTAAAGGCTAACTATTTTATTTAAGGGGAATTTTGTGAAACCTGCTGCTCGTCATCGCGCGCGTGAGTGTGCTGTTCAGGCGATTTATTCTTGGCAATTATCGGGTAATTGTATTGCTGATGTTGAAGTGGAATTTTTATCTGAACAGGATATGTCAGATGTTGATGTAACTTATTTCCGTGAACTACTTAATGGCGTTTCAACTCATGTGTTAGAACTGGATAAAAAAATGGCTCCTTATCTTTCTCGTCAGCTTGGCGAGCTTGGTCAGGTAGAGAAAGCGGTTTTACGTTTAGCTATGTTTGAACTCTGTTATCGTGATGATGTACCTTATAAAGTTGCTATTAATGAAGCGATTGAATTAGCAAAAGTTTTTGGTGCCGAGGAGAGTCACAAATTTATCAATGGTGCGCTCGATAAAGTTGTTCCTACTACTGTGCGTAAGAAATAATGGTGTTCAGGCTTTTCGAATAATCTGATGTTCATTTTGATTATAAGGTGCAGTGATAGCCTTATAGCAATCGGAGCATGGTATATTGGAATATTATTATGGTTTGTGGCGAATTTGATATCATCGCGCGTTATTTTAATCGTCAACAGCAAAATCGGCATGACGTTAATATCGGTATTGGTGATGATTGTGCATTGATAACAATACCGGAAAGACAGCAATTAGCGATTACTACCGATACACTAGTTGCAGGTATCCATTTTCTTGATAGTATTTCACCTGAAGATTTAGCCTATAAATCTTTGGCGGTTAATTTAAGTGATTTAGCCGCTATGGGAGCGGATCCTGCCTGGGTTTCTCTGGCGTTGACATTGCCACAAATCAATGAAGATTGGCTGGCAAGATTTAGCTCTAGCTTATTTGAACAGCTTAATTACTATGAAATGCAACTTATTGGTGGCGATACAACACGAGGGCCAATGAGTTTAACCTATACAGCCCATGGTTTGATTCCGACAGGAAAATCACTAACCCGGTCTGGAGCCTGTAATGGTGATTGGATTTATGTTACCGGAACATTGGGTGATAGTGCTGCAGGTCTTGCGATTTTACAATCACAGCTGGTTGTCGATGATGAAAAAGATCGTCATTGGTTGATCCAACGTCATTTAAGGCCACAGCCTCGTATTTTGCAAGGGCAAGCTTTACGTCATCTTGCTTCTTCTGCGATTGATATTTCTGATGGCTTGATTTCTGATCTTGGACATATTCTCAAAATCAGTGGCCGTGGCGCTAAAATTAAATTAGATTCTTTGCCATTATCAGAGGTATTGCGCAGACAAGTTACCTCAGAACAGGCGTTAACCTGGGCGTTAAGTGGTGGAGAAGATTATGAACTGTGCTTTACAGTGCCTGAGATAAATCGTGGTGCATTAGAGTCAGCACTAGCGCATACTGGGGCAAATTTTCATTGTATCGGCCAGATAACACCAGAATCAGAAGGGATCCGCTATTTTTATGGGAATAAAGAGGTTTCACCTAATTTAACTGGTTTTGATCATTTTATTGTGGAAGCTTGCTATGACTGATGCAAAATCTCGTTTAAAGCTATCAAATCCCTGGCATCTATTGGCAACCGGATTCGGTAGTGGTTTATCACCCATCATTCCTGGAACAATGGGATCGTTAGCTGCTATTCCATTCTGGCTACTGATGTATTGGTTATTACCCGTTTGGTTATGTTGGTTTATTATTTTATTTGGTTTTTTTGTTGGTATTGTTATTTGTCAACGGACATCCGATGATATGCAAGTTCACGACCACGGTAGTATTGTGTGGGATGAATTTATTGGCATGTGGATGACCCTGATGGTGATACCGTTAGTTAGTTGGCAATGGGTATTGATAGCGTTTGTGCTTTTCCGCTTTTTTGACATGCTAAAACCTTGGCCTATAGGTTGGTTTGATCGGCAAGTAGGTGGCGGGCTAGGTATTATGTTAGATGATATTATCGCGGCTATTTTTGCTATGGTTATCGTGGCTGCGCTTGCACACTGGTTACCCGTTTTATAATGTAAGTGAATTACTAAAAATCAAAAGCGTTTGGTAAACCGCTGCTTTTGATTTTCAACATATTTATTAATTTATTTGGCGTAATAGTTGTTAATTGATTTTACAATTCCTTCCGCATTAAGTCCTAATTCAGCCTGAATTTCTGTTTGATTTCCTTGTGCGATATAGTGATCAGGCAAGCCGAGGTTAATGATAGGCATAATGTGATGGGCTTTTAATAAAAATTCATTAACGCCGCTACCGGCTCCCCCCATAATTGCATTTTCTTCTAATGTTACTAATAGCTTATGGTTGTGAGCTATTTCCAATATCAATGTTTCGTCCAACGGTTTTACAAACCGCATATCGACCACGGTGGCATCGAGTAATTCTGCGGCTTTCATCGCTTCATTAAGTAATGTGCCAAAATTTAGGATGGCAACATTTTTTCCTTGGCGGCGAATTATTCCTTTACCGATTGGAATTTTTGCTAAAGGTTGTAGAGTGGTGCCAGAGCCTGTTCCCCTTGGGTAACGAACCGCAACAGGGCCATCCTGATAGTGATAACCCGTATGTAGCATTTGCCGGCATTCGTTTTCATCACTCGGCGACATAATGATCATATCTGGTAGACAACGTAAAAACGATAGATCGAAAGCACCTTGATGGGTTTGTCCGTCGGCACCAACAATGCCTGCTCTATCTATAGCAAACAGGACAGGCAATTTTTGAATGGCGACATCATGGATCACTTGATCATAAGCGCGTTGTAAAAAAGTAGAATAAATAGCAACGACAGGTTTATAGCCTCCAATGGCAAGGCCAGCAGCAAAAGTCACAGCGTGTTGTTCTGCAATAGCAACATCAAAATATTGTTTGGGATAGGTTTTGGAAAATTCAACCATTCCCGATCCTTCTCGCATGGCTGGTGTGATAGCCATCAGCTTAGGATCATCTGCTGCTTCTTGGCATAACCAATCGCCAAAAACTTGTGAAAATGTTAATTGACTATTATTGTTTTTTGGAAGGCTAAAAGTTGCTGGATCAAATTTAGGCACCGCATGCCAGCTGATAGGATCTTTTTCGGCGGGCTCATACCCCTTGCCTTTTTTGGTCATGATATGTAAAAACTGTGGGCCTTTTAACTCACGCATATTTTTTAATGTTTGTACTAATGTGAGTACATCATGGCCGTCAATGGGACCAATGTAGTTAAAGCCTAGTTCTTCGAACATAGTACTAGGGATCACCATACCTTTAAGGTGCTCTTCGGTTTTCTTTAACAATTCTTTGATTGAGGGAATATTGGAAAATACCTTTTTGCCCCCTTCACGTAAACTAGTATATAGATTGCCCGATAACAGTTGCGCTAAATGATTATTTAACGCCCCGACGTTTTCTGAAATTGACATTTCATTATCATTGAGGATCACTAACATATCTTTATGAATGTCACCCGCATGGTTCATTGCTTCAAAAGCCATACCTGAGGTAATGGCGCCATCACCAATAACACAAACCGTTTTGCGATCTTTATTTTCATATTCAGCAGCTACTGCCATGCCAAGTCCAGCACTGATAGAAGTCGAGGAATGACCGACACTGAGAATGTCATATTCACTTTCTGCTCGCCAGGGGAAAGGATGTAAGCCATTTTTTTGTCGTATGGTATCAATCCGGTCGCGGCGGCCAGTTAATATCTTATGTGGATATGCCTGGTGACCGACATCCCAGATAAGATTATCAAATGGGGTTTTATAGACATAGTGTAAAGCGACAGTAAGTTCAATGGTTCCTAATCCAGAAGCAAAATGTCCACTGGAACGGCTAACACTATTTAATAAAAATTGTCGCAACTCTTCACATAATTTGACCAGACTTTCTTTTGGTAAAAGTCGCAATTCTTCCGGCGTTTCTATTAATGCTAAAGTTGGATAGGAAGTGATATCAATGCTCATGTCTGCCCATTAAATAATTGTTTTTTGTTTATACCCATGACGCTGTAGTAGGCCGCCAAAAGATTATTTTGAATTTTTATTACTGGTAAAATATTCTGTTTTTGAATCAAGAAAATTAGCTTTTTCGTTCGATAATAAAGTGTGTTAAATTTTGTAGTGTTTCCGTATTTAATCCATACTGTTGTTCTAACCTATAAAGCGCATCCAGTGTTTGTTCAAATAAATTGTTGGCTTTTTTTTGTGCTTGTTCAACACCGATTAATGATGGATAGGTGCTTTTTTTATGTTTTTCATCAGATCCCTGATTTTTACCTAAAGTGTCTGTATCACCAGTAACATCAAGAATGTCATCGTGGACTTGGAATAGCAGTCCAATCGCATTGGCATAATTATCTAATAATGGTAGTAATTTGTAGCTTTGGCTGCCAGCCGCAAGTGCACTCATTCTGATGGCGGCACGAATTAAAGCGCCGGTTTTATGATGGTGAATAGATTTTAAGGTTGCTATATCAATTTGTTGACCTTCTGATTCCATATCGAGTGCTTGACCGCCACACATGCCGGCTGCTCCACTAGCAGTAGCCAGCTCAGCTATCATTGCCAGCCGATTAGTATCACTAACATCAGGCATAGCGGAACGAGACAAGATGTCAAAGGCAAGTGTTTGCAGGGCATCACCAGCCAAAATGGCATGAGCTTCACCGAAGGAAATATGGCAGGTAGGCTGGCCACGACGTAGATTATCGTTATCCATTGCGGGTAAATCATCGTGGATTAATGAATAAGCATGAATACATTCAACGGCCACAGCAGGTACATCCAGGTTTTCCACGGCAACATTTAACATATCACCTATAGCATAAACTAAAAAAGGCCTTAGTCGCTTTCCACCAAGTAATGTGCCATATTTCATCGCTGTGACCAGTTGACTTTGATTAAACGGTAGGCGCTGGAATTGCTTTAGTAGTGTTTTATTGACGCGATCCTGTACCCATTGGCGTTGATCCGCAAAAGAAAGTGTCACTATTTCAGACATGATTTATTTATCTTCCGGCGTAAAGTTGTCTAGTGGTGCATGGTCATCGGCTTGTAACAAAATTTGGACACGTTGTTCTGCCTGTTGCAACGCTTTCTGGCCTTGTCTGGCTAATTGGATCCCTTGTTCAAATTCACTTAATGCTTTTTCCAGCGGAAGTTCGCCTGATTCTAAGCGTGTGACTATCTGCTCTAACTCTGTCAGAGAAGTTTCAAAAGATAGCGGATCTTGTCTATCAGATATTTTCTTTTTAGCCATAATCGTTTTACTTGCCTTAATATCAGGTGAATATGCCCGTCAGGCGATTTATTTTACTACATTTATGCAGAAAATTTATTCTTTTTGTGATTTTTAGCGACGAACAGCAATATAGTGATATACTTCCCATCTTAAAATCAAATGCTCTGCTAATAAATATGCATAATATGCGTTTATTCGCAAAAATAAAAACCGACTTTTATACAAAATTATGAAGTTTATTATTAAACTATTTCCTGAAATTACCATTAAAAGCCAATCAGTGCGCTTGCGCTTTATTAAGATCTTGGCTAGCAATATTCTTAATATATTGAAGGTGTTAGATGCGGAAATAACCGTTATTCGCCATTGGGATAATATCGAAGTTCGCACCAAAAAAAACACATATCATGATGAAATTTGCGATGCCTTAACCAGAATTCCTGGCATCCATGATATTCTGTTAGTTGAAGAATATCAATTCCGCGATCTCCATGATATTTTTGAGTTAGCTTATGCAACTTATGCTGAATGGCTAACCAATAAAACTTTTTGTGTACGCGTTAAGCGTCGTGGTCAGCACGACTTTACTTCAATTGAAGTAGAACGTTATGTTGGTGGGGGATTAAATCAACATATTTCATCAGCTAAGGTAAAACTCAATCAGCCTGATATCACCATCAATCTTGAAATTGAAAAGGATAAAGTCATGCTTGTTAAATCCCGTATTCAAGGGATTGGTGGCTTTCCTATTGGTACTCAAGAAGATGTTTTGTCGTTGATATCGGGTGGCTTTGATTCAGGTGTGTCTAGCTATATGTTAATGCGGCGTGGTTGCCGAGTTCATTATTGCTTTTTTAATCTGGGTGGCGCCAGTCATGAAATTGGCGTCAAGCAGGTTGCTTACCATCTTTGGCATCGTTTTGGTCGTTCACATAAAGTGCGTTTTGTCGCGATAGATTTTGCTCCGATTGTAAGCGAAATTCTTGAAAAAATTGATGATGGCCAGATGGGCGTGGTATTGAAAAGGATGATGGTTCGCGCTGCATCTATAATAGCAGAACGTTATGGGGTTCAGGCTTTAGTAACCGGAGAAGCGTTAGGACAGGTTTCTAGCCAGACATTAACCAATCTACGTGTAATTGATAATGTTATAGATACATTAATTTTGCGGCCATTAATTTCACATGATAAAGAAAATATTATTAACATTGCTCGCAAGATAGGAACGGCAGATTTTGCCCGTACTATGCCTGAGTTTTGTGGCGTGATTTCGAAAAAGCCAACTGTGAAAGCAGTAAAAGCTAAAATTGAAGCGCAGGAAACTAATTTTGATTTTTCTCTGCTTGATCACGTTGTTAGTACAGCACAAAATATTGATATTCGTCAGATAATGAATGATAGCGAAGATAAAACGCTAGAAGTGGAAATTGTCACTACATTTTCAGGCGATGATATTGTGCTGGATATTCGTTCCCCTGATGAACAGGAAGCGCGTCCACTGAAGCTTGAAGGTGTTAAAGTAAGGTTATTGCCATTTTATAAGCTAAATAACCAATTTGGTGAGTTACCACAAGAAAAACCCTATTTGCTTTATTGTGAGCGCGGTGTTATGAGCCGCTTACAGGCACTTTATTTACATGAACAAGGTTTTAAAAATGTAAAAGTGTATCGTCCTTAGTGGTAATCTATTGACTTTTTCGTCTCAAGGATAGGCGAGTTTTAAGTGAATATACACAATTTGCCATATCACCGTTAGTTGGCATAGTTGTAAATACCAGGCGGCAGGACAAGCTGCGAAGCAACTTCCGCTGCCTTTTTTTTGCCAACTAATAGCTCGATAAGTTTAAGTGAAAAGTCAATAGCTGTGGCAGGCCCTTGGCTAGTAAGTAGTTTTACCCGTTCATCATAATAGACACGACAATCAACGCGTTTGTGGCTGGCAATTTTACTTTGTAAAGCCGGATAACCGGTCATATTGCCGATTGGAAATAAATTATGGTGTTCTAGTACGATTGCCGGCACGGCACAAAGAGCAGCAATGATTTTACCCTGATGATGAGATTGGCGAATTTTTTCAATGATCAGCGGATTATCACGAAACGCCTCCGCGCCTTTCAATCCACCAGGTAATACAATAGCAGCAAAATCCTGTTCAATGATATTGACTAACTGAGTGTCAGCAACAATTTTTACTCCACGTGAGCAAGTTAACACCAATTCGCTATTATCTGCGGTACTTGCAGTTGTTACTGGGATCTCGGCTCTAGTTAACAGATCAATCACTGTTACGGCTTCTATTTCTTCGCTACCATGCGCCAGGCAGACGAGAACGGTTGGTGACATTAGAGTTTCTCTCGGTCTAATTAATGGATAAATGATTGGATTTAGCATGTTGTCAGCCATAACTTGCTAACAGCGCCAGCACTAAAGATCGCTATTGTTTTTTATCTGACTGAATCAATTATGCTTTTTGGGGAATTTATTTAACATTAAGTATAGAGCTTTTGCTGATAATAAAAAGTAGTATTATGCTATTTTATGAGTAATAAGGAGGTCATGAAATATGCCATCATTTGATATAGTTTCTGAAATTGACATGCATGAAGTGAGTAATGCCGTTGAAAATGCGCAACGTGAATTGGCTAGTCGTTGGGATTTTTGCAATGTTGAAGCCAGTTTTGAACTCAATGAAAAGAATGAGTCGATTAAAGTAACGAGCGTGTCCGACTTTCAAGTAAACCAATTGGTAGATATTTTACGCGAGAAATTAGCTAAGCGTGGAATAGATGGCGCTGTCTTGAATATACCTGACGATATTGTTCATAGTGGCAGAACTTATAGCCTTGATGCTTCCTTACTGCAAGGCATTGATTCGGTAATGGCAAAAAAGATCATTAAACTAATTAAAGAAAGTAAATTGAAGGTTCAGGCGCAAATTCAGGGAGAACAAGTGCGAGTAACCGGTAAGTCACGCAATGATTTACAATCTGTGATAGCGCTAGTGCGAGAGGCTGAACTTGGGCAACCTTTTCAATTTACTAATTTTCGTGACTAAATTTATCATTCCTGCTGTATCCTACAGCAGGTAGTGTGTTATTGGTTATTAATAATAGTTTCCAACTGTTGCCGACTGATAATTTTTTTATCTATTTTAATGTAGGCACTAAGTGCTTTAAGATCGAACATCACTTCCCGCACACCGGGCTCATTCATTAATTGGCTTTGTAGTAAATTAACATCTTTGATCTGTTGGGGGAAAAGTAAACGAATGCTACTAGTATAAGCAGGTTGATGCATATTTAAGCTAATAAAAAACCAACATGTACAAAGTATCAGTCCGGCCATAAAGACCAAGGAAGCACCATTTAATTGAAAAAGCCATCCCCCTAAGATCCCGCCTAAAGCAACGCCTAGAAACTGACTGGTTGAGTAGAGACCCATCGCGGTTCCTTTATATCCAGCAGGCGCTTCTTTACTGATAAGTGAAGGCAATAATGCCTCCACAACATTAAAGGCAATAAAAAATAGCTGAAGACCTAATACGATTAACCAAAATTGTTGTTTGGAAAAACAAAATGTTAATTCAGAGATAAATAAGATGCCAATGCATAATAGAAAAACTTGTTTCATTCGACGCTGCTTTTCAGCATAGATAACAAAAGGTAGCACCGTAATGAAAGCAAGAAGTAAAGTTAGTAAATATATTTTCCAATGTTGATTAGCTGCCAGACCTGAATCGATCATCACTAACGGTAAAGCAACAAAATTTGCCATCAACAACGTATGTAAACAAAAAATGCCAAAATTAAGTTTAACTAGTTGGCGATTATTAATCACTGTTTGTACACTATTTTTTATAAAATGGGTTTCGCGATTAACGCTATGATATCGGCTATCTGGTACGGCAAAGCGAGTTATTAATATCCCGCCAAAGGCAAGTAAGCTTATTCCCCACAAAAGGCCATGTAAACCGATAGCATGGGTGATAATTGGGCCGAGAACGAGTGCAATAGCAAAAGTGATGCCAAAGCTTATTCCCATAAAAGCCATCGCTTTAGTTCTATTTTGTTCGCTAGTCAGATCGGACAGCAACGCCATAATTGCAGCAGAAATAGCCCCTGCGCCTTGTAACGCGCGACCTATAATGATACCCCAGATAGAATCTGTCATTGCGGCAATCACACTACCGGCAATAAAAATGAGTAAGCCGGCGATAATTAATTGCTTACGACCAAATCGGTCGGACATTAAACCAAATGGGATTTGGCAGATAGCCTGACTGATACCATAAATGCCAATAGCCAGACCAAGTAACAATTCATTGGCATCTTTCAGTTCGCGTCCATAGCTGGCTAAGATGGGTAATACCATGAACATGCCTAACATACGTAATGTAAATACCGCCCCTAACCCCCAAGTTGCCTTTAATTCAGTAGGCGTCATTTTAGTATCATTCATAGTTTATCTCAGAAATTTTACAAGTGAACATTGTAAAATGGTTTAATCTATTAGTTAATCTATTTGTCGAGTAAGCATTAGCAAGATATAGATAAAAAAGTGAGGAATTCATTCGCATATTGGATGTTTTAACCGTGAAGGTAGTGGCAATTATCTGCCACTATTTAAGATCAATTATTATTTGAGATAGACAAAAATCTGTTCAGCGGTAACAGTTGGATTCAATCGACATCATGACACTGAGAGAAGTAATTGCCAGGATAGAGAATATAAACAGTTTCCGTGCCCAAAGGCGATCATCATTCTGATTTTTAAAGCCAGAAATTGCCATACCAAGCCACCATAAACTCACCGCGGCGGCAACAATAAGATATTTGTAGCCGGCATAGCCACTAATGGTGAGCATAATGGTTGCTACCATAAAAGCAAGGATATATAAAAAGATATGAGTTTTGGCGACCGAAATTCCTTTAATCACTGGTAATACGGGAATATTGGCGGTTTGATAATCTTTGAAGCGAAAAATAGCAATTGCATAAGAGTGTGGCATTTGCCATAAGCTAAAGATCAATAGCAGAATCAATGCTCCCATATCAAATTGATCAGCAACAGCGCAGTAACCAATAACTGGCGGCGCAGCGCCGGACAAGCTACCTACCAGGGTGCCATAAACCGATTTACGTTTCATATAGAGACTATAAATACCGACATATATGATAAAACCGATAACGGCCAGTAGTGCCGCTAAGGCATTGGTGGCAATATAAAGTAAAGCTATGCCAGCAATACCCAGTAGGGTGGCATAAATTAGGCAAAATTTCGGCGCAATAAGTCCTTTAACTAAAGGTCGATTTTTGGTTCTCTCCATCATTCGGTCGATATCTCGGTCAATATAGTTGTTAAAAACACAACCAGAAGCGATAACCAGAGATACGCCGAGTAATGTGGCAATAAATAGTGGGTAATCTATTATACCTTTAGCTGCGAGCAGAAAGCCGCCAATAACAGAAATTAGATTACCGAAAATAATGCCTGGTTTGGTCACTTGTAGATATTGCTTCATTAGATCCACAACTCTTTAGTCGAGCATCATATTGATGTTCAGGTTATACATTATCCACAGCGAGCCAATAACGACAATGCCTATAATTAGCATTGTGAACAGGAAGGCAACCAGATTCCAACGGTCATCTGAAGAGGTATTCATATGTAAGAAACAGACAAGATGTACCAAAATCTGGCTAATTGCCGTACCAACAACGATCCATAAGACAGTGTCATGGGATGCGGTACTATTCATTACCATCCAAAAGGGGATGACCGTTAAAGTGACCGAGAGTATAAAGCCAATTAAATAAGTCTTCATACTGCCGTGGCTAGCACCAGAGTGCGGTGTATTTGTGTAACTCATGCAAGTGCCCCCCAGCAGATAAACAACGGTGAATACACAGATCCAAACAACATCTAAGAAATGCCAAAAAAGACTTAAACAACTTAAACGGGTTTGATTGACGGCAGTGAGGCCATGACGTGAGATATGGATTATCATGATGATGATCCAGGCTACACCAAAGCTTACATGAATACCGTGAGTACTAACTAGCGTAAAGAAAGCGGAAAGAAAAGCGCTGCGATCAGGCCCATAACCTTCAGAAATGAGCTCATGAAATTCGTAAATTTCCATGATAACAAAGCCGAATCCGAATAAAAAAGTAATCAGTAGCCATAATTTCACCAGATTTATTTTCTGCTTATGCATCGCAAGCATGGCAAATCCATAAGTGATGCTACTAAACAATAACAGGAAGGTTTCGACCAAGACAAAATTGAGGTCGAAAATCTCTTTTCCTGTCGGGCCTCCGGCAGTACCATGAACTAGAACAACGTAGGTAGCAAAAAGGCAAGCAAACAGGATCAGATCGCTCATTAAATAGATCCAAAAACCAAATATTTTTGTTGCGCCTATGTCATGATGCCCATGATTTTCATGGGCAATATGTTGATTAGCTATTGAATTAGTTGACATGATGGATACCTGCTTTTTTCAGTTCATCGTAATGCTGTTTTTCAATACGTTTAATTTCTTCTACAGGGACATAATAATCAACATTGTCATCAAAACTTTTGCCAATCCAGGTGGCTATAATACCAGCAAAACCAATAATCGCTAGCCACCAAATATGCCAGACCATAGCAAAACCGAAGATTAAACAAAACGCTGAAATAATTATTCCGGCAGCAGTATTTTGTGGCATATGAATGGGTTCATATTTGGTTGGTTGTTGATATGCAATCCCTTTTTCTTTCATATCCCACCAAGCATCACGCGTATCAATTTGTGGTTCTTTCGCGAAGTTATAAAAAGGTGCAGGGGACGATGTTGACCATTCTAATGTACGACCATCCCATGGATCGCCGCTGAAATCGCGATTTTTGTGGCGATCGCGAATACTGACAATTATTTGAATGACTTGGCAGAGAATACCGATAGCGATAAGCGCAGCACCGAGTGAAGCGACCATCAGCATTGGATGATATTGTGGATCAATATTTTGACTTAAACGACGAGTCATTCCCATAAAGCCCAGTATATAAAGTGGCATAAAGGCAATAAAGAAACCACTGATCCAAAACCAAAAAGCACGAACGCCCCATTTTTCATTTAATGTAAAGCCAAATGCTTTCGGGAACCAGTAGGTCATACCAGCAAAGCAACCAAAAACCACTCCACCGATAATGACATTATGGAAATGGGCAATCAGAAATAAACTATTGTGCAGCACAAAATTTGCACCGGGAATGGCCAATAGTACGCCAGTCATCCCACCAATCGAAAAGGTAACAATAAAACCAATCGTCCAGAGCATTGGTGTTTTAAATTCGATACGGCCATGGTACATGGTAAATAACCAATTGAATATTTTTACTCCAGTTGGAATAGCAATAATCATGGTAGCTATACCGAAGAAGGCATTGACATTTGCCCCACCTCCCATGGTAAAGAAATGATGTAACCAGACGACAAACGACATTACAGTAATAACAATGGTCGCCCAGACCAGAGACGTATAACCAAATAAACGTTTTTTACAGAATGTCGCTGTGACTTCCGAAAATACGCCAAAAACAGGTAACACTAATATATAAACTTCAGGATGTCCCCAAGCCCAGACCAAATTGATATACATCATCATATTGCCGCCCATATCATTAGTGAAGAAATGGGTGTCTAAATATCGGTCAAGTGTGAGTAGTGCGATAGTAACGGTTAGGATAGGAAATGCTGCAATAATTAGTACATTAGTACAAAGCGCTGTCCAAGTAAAAACAGGCATTTTCATCATTGACATACCAGGCGCCCGCATCCGTAGAATGGTGGCAAAAAAGTTTATTCCGGTTAGGGTGGTGCCAATGCCTGATATTTGTAAACTCCATATCCAATAATCTACCCCGACACCAGGATTGTATTCCTTACCTGACAATGGGGGATAAGCTAGCCAACCGGTCTGCGCAAATTCTCCGACACCTAATGATAGGTTAATCAAGATAACACCAACGACAAATAACCAAAGACTGAGAGAATTTAAAAACGGAAAGGCTACATCGCGAGCACCAATTTGCAATGGCACAACTAAATTCATTAAGCCAACCACGAAAGGTGTTGCCATGAAAAAAATCATGATCACACCGTGAGCGGTAAAGATTTGATCATAATGATGAGGAGGTAAAAAACCGGCCTCGCCGGCTGACGCTAATGCTTGTTGACCTCGCATCATTATGGCATCAGCAAAACCGCGTAGTAGCATTACCATGGAAACGATAATATACATAATGCCAATTTTTTTATGATCTACACTAGTTAGCCATTCGCTCCACAGCCACGTCCATTTACCAAAATAGGTGATAACGCCTAAAATAGCTATGCCAGCTAATAAAATACAGATCACAGTGATGACAATAATTGGCTCGTGAATAGGGATTGCATCGAGCGTTAATTTACCCAACATACTATTTATTCCTTAGCATCGACATGAGCAGAGTGGTTCATATGCATTATTTGATTGCCAGACATTTCATGTTCGGTTTTGTTAGCATGATTGATATGATGTTCATGGCCGAATTTTAATATCAGTTCTTCATAGAGATTTGGTTTCACGCTTGAAAAATAGGTAACAGGGACATTGTGGCTAGGTTTAGCTAATTGATTAAATGTAGCCATGCTATCTAGCGTTTTGGTAGATGTTTTTACTTTTTGCACCCATTTATCAAAGCTTGCCGTATCAGGTGTTGCAATTACATTAAATTTCATGTCTGAAAATCCGTGACCGCTATAACTTGATGAGAAGCCTTTATAGGTACCAGGTTCATTAGCGATTAAGTGAAGCTTCGTTTGCATACCAGCCATCGCATAAATTTGACCACCAAGTGCAGGGATAAAGAAAGAATTCATCACTGACTCGGCCGTCACTTTAAAGTTAATTGGCACACCGACAGGAATGGCGATTTCATTAACGGTAGCGATATTTTCTTCTGGATAGACAAACACCCATTTCCAATCGGTAGAAATGACCTGAATGGTAATCGGTTTTTTATCGCTTTCTAATGGTTTATAAGGATCCAGTTGATGCATTGTTTTCCAGGTTATTACGGCAAGAATGATGATGATGATGATAGGAACTGTCCAGCAAACTAACTCAATTTTATTTGAATGTGCCCAATCTGGCCGGTAGGTTGCTTGTTTATTGCTTGCTCGATATTTTCTGGCGAAGATAATTGCCATAAAAATGACTGGAATGACAACAATTAACATTAAACCAAGCGCAGTCAGTATCAGTCTTTTTTGTTCAACACCAATGGCTCCCTTGGGATCCATTAATACCATATCGCAACCAGTTAGCAGGAAAACAATAGCAAGCAGTGAGATGACTCCAATACTTCCTTTATATTTTATAAGTCTCATTTAGCGACCCCAAATGACAAAGATGGTTATTGTCGTTTTGTTCAGTGTGGGTATTTTACGGTAAGGTTATATTAGTGTAAACAATTGTAAGGCGCACAAATATAATTGTTATTACTTTCTGTTAAAGTGATCAGAAGTAAAATTGAATTCATTATAGAACTGTTTAAATGATTATTTTTTGGTTCACAATTATTTACATTAAATAATTTTATTATTAATAAAAAGAAGCAGATAAAAGGAAATCAAAATGTGATTTTATAGATCGAAAATTAATTATTATGCTAAATAATAGTTAGTTTTAAATATTTATTATTTAGCATTAGTTAAAAAATAGTATTCATTTTCAAATAAGCTGGCTTTACGTTAGCTTACGTGATTAAAAATTATATTTGATGGTATAAATGATCCCGTCGTTATAAAAATCATCACCAAGTTTGTTATCAGCATAGCGATATTGAATACCTGCAGATAAGGTTTCAAAAGGCGTCCACCATAAGGCTATCGGACCGTTAACACCTTCTTTGCCGCCATTGCCATAGCCTTTTGCGCGATTAAATTCCATCTCATGCCAATTAGTGATAGAAAAGTTTTGTGACCATAACACGAGTTTCGCAATCTCCAAAAAAGAAGTATAAATTTAAAAACAAGAAAAAATCAGGGTGTTCATATTTTGTCGGGTTATCCATGTATTAAAGATATCTATAAAACATTCTTACAAGTAAGCAGTTTAAGATACTCTGGTTTAGCGTTATCAGAAGTAAGCCCATCGCCTTTATCTCATGACACTGTTAGCCGATGGCTAAAAAGTAGATGTTTTAGACCTAAAGACCTATGGCGATTAGTTGAACCTTCTATAGACAAAAAAAGCCCTTGCGTACTAATTGCCGATGATACATTGATTGCCAAAACACGTAGTAAAAAAATAGTGATGGTCCATTATCAATATTCAGGTAATGAACATGAGGTTATTGCTGGCATAGGTTTAGTTAATTTGCTTTGGCATGATCTGACGAAGGTTGAATCAATTCCTATCAATTATCTTATTTATGATAAAGATTCTGATGGAAAAACAAAAAACACGCACTTTTCCGAAATGCTCACTCTTGCTAAAAAAAGAGGGATCATGCCAGAAGCGGTAGTGATGGATGCTTGCTTGGTATTCTAGCCTGGATAACCTGAAATCAATTCGCTCTCATGGTTGGATCTGGGTAACCACGCTGAGGAAAAATAGGATTGTTAACCATAACAAACAACTGAACAAGTTAGACATCTCAGAAGAAGGAACGTCAATACACTTGCGAGGATATGGTTGGGTAACCGTTTTCAAATTTACAGCCAAAAACGGCCGTATTGATTACATAGTAACAAACAAAGAGAATCCCACCCGTCAATACCTCAAATCTATCATGGATGCCCGTTGGTCTGTTGAAGTTTATCATCGAGAAGTTAAACAAAACTGTGGTATTGAACGCTGTCAGGCTCGCACGAGCCGAGCGCAAAGAAATCATATTTTTCTCGCTATTTCTGCGTGATTTGAACAACATAAACGTCGTATATCTGAAAAAATAACCCTTTATCAACAAAATTGGGACGTAATCAAAAGTGCTATTACTGAGCAAATCCGTGTTTTATTAGCGTACCCAAATTAGTTTTGTGCGAAACTCGTGTATGGTTGAAGCTCTGGAAAAACTGAAAGGTTGGACACAGCACACGCTCAGCGACGAACTTCGACAATCACTTCGGCCTCAACCCCGAAAAAGGAAGAAATAATGAAACTTAGCCCCGTTATTAGCGCGCTGCGTACTCATTGCCCTCGCTTTGAACAACGGATAGGCGGCACGGCAGAATATGGCACTGCCCTCGAATGTACTCAATTGGAATTACCGTCAGCGTATGTTGTGCCTAGTGGATCTACTGTTGGCGAACAACGTTCGCAAACCGATTATTGGCAAGTATTAACCGACCAATTTTCTGTGATTGTTATTCTAAATAATACCGATAAACGTGGTCAGTACACATCCTGTGATTTGATTGATGAAGTCCGCAGTGAAATCTGGCGCGCTATCCTGGGATGGACACCTGATCCGGCCTACGGAGCGATTGAATATGCGGACGATGAATATCTGGATATGAACCAGGATGAATTGATCTGGCAATTTAATTTTAAAGTGGAAATCGAAATCAATGCCGAAGACACACGGCAATACGCCGATCTGAATAATTTACCTGATTTACATACGGTTGCTATTGATATGAACGAACAGTCAGGCAACGTAAAATCGCATCTGGAGATACAGATAAAATGATGGGTACCCCACCTGAAATTGTTTTTATTAAGCCTAAGCACGGACGAAAAGTGCCTATTCCGCAATATATGCGCGATACCAAAGAGTATTTTGGTGAATATTTGCTAGAAAAAGGATTACGTGTTGAAAAAACGCTTTTTTGGATAAGAAGAAAACAGGACGATGATATTGAGGAAGTGAGTGAATCCGACAATCCCCCGCTTGCAATCAATCAAGAGACGATTGATACCACAAAAAACAAGCTAAAAAAAGCTAAAGAGGAGGCTCAGGAATGACCATCAGCTTTAATACCGTGAACGCGAATCTGCGTGTGCCTGGGTTCTATCCAGAAATGGATAACAGCGCTGCCAATACGATGCAAGCCAGCGGCCCTGCACTGCTCATTGGCCATGCATTACCGAATGCAAAAATCACCCTGAATTCACCGATGATCATTCCCTCGGCAGAAATGATGCAACAGTTAGCCGGTCGGGGCAGCCAGTTGCACCGCATGGTGCGAGCATATCGCCGGATTGATGCTGTCGGTGAACTGTTTGTCATTGCTGTACCTGCTGTACATGAAAACAAGGGGACGAAAGCAACAGGCGAGATTGCCATTAGTGGCACCGCAACCGATTCCGGTGTCGTTACGCTGTATATCAGCAACCAGCGTATTTTATCTGCTGTCAAGGAATCGGATACCGCGAATACCGTTGCAGCCGCCCTTGGTAAAGCGATCAATGACAACGAAGATTTGCCTGTCACCGTGGCAATTTCAGCTGGAAAAATCAGCTTGACCGCAAAGCATAGAGGGTTAACTGGCAACGATATTCCCTTGATGATGAACTATTATTCGCCGACAGGCGGTGAGAATACGCCTCACGGTCTCAATATTACCATTACTGCCATGAGTTGCGGCGCTGGCTCACCCGATATGGATGGCGTTATCAGCGCAATGGGTGACTTATTATTTGATTTTATTGGGCTGCCTTTCTCTGATGCTGCCTCTTTGCAAAAGATGGGCGCGGCGATGAACGACAAGAACGGGCGCTGGAGTCCCTATCAGCAGTTTTACGGTCATGTTTATACCGCAAAAAAAGGGACGGTCGGTGAACTGGTCGCTTTTGGCGACACGCTTAATGATCCGCATCTCACCATTGCAGGCTATGAGAAAGCGATACAAACTGCGCTTGATGAACTGGTTGCGGCACGACTGGCACGGTGCGCGATATTTCTGCGTAATGATCCGGCCAGACCCACCCATACGGGTGAATTAAACGGGGTATTACCCGCACCGTCTGGCAAGCGATTCACCTTGACAGAGCAGCAATCCCTCCTTTCACACGGTATCGCCACCGCCAATGTCGAAGGTGGCGTATTACGCATTCAGCGCGATGTAACGACGTATCAGAAAAATAGTTACGGGGTGGCCGATAACAGCTATCTAGACAGTGAAACACTCTATACCAGTGCCTATGTTTTGCGGCGATTAAAATCCGTTATCACCAGCAAATACGGGCGACAAAAACTGGCTGATGATGGTACCCGATTCGGCGCAGGGCAAGCGATTGCTACGCCAGCCGTTATCAAAGGCGAACTCTGTGCGGTTTATCGTCAGTTGGAAAAAGAAGGCATTGTCGAGAATTTTGACGCTTTTCGTAAAAATCTTATCGTTGAACGTAACGGAAATGACGCTAATCGAATTGATGTGGTATTCCCGGCGGATTATATCAACCAACTGCGGGTATTTGCGTTGGCGAATCAATTCAGACTGCAATATAACAATGGTGAGGTGATGTAATGACGGGTACAAGAAAAATAGGCGGTGTCTTGTATGTTAAGACAGATGGTAATCAATTATCAGTAAACGGTACGCTTGAATTACCTATTAATACCGTCATTCGAGAGGACATTGTCGGCGCTGATGGCAGTGTACATTACAAAGAAACGCACAAGGCACCGTATATCAAAGCCGAATTCAAGGTCGAGAAAAATTTTCCTATCCAAAAATTGACCAGCGCCGATGAAATGACCATTACCGCCGAATTGGCTAACGGCATGGTGTACGTATTGTCTGGCGCATGGTTGTCAGGTGAATCTACCTATAACCCACTTGAAGGAACAGTCGAGATGGAGTTTCACGGAGACGAAGGATTTTATCAATGAAATCAATTACACTTAGCAAACCAATTAAAGTACAGAACAAAGAAGTATCGGTATTGGATATTCAGGAACCTACGTTTGATCAGGTAGAAAAATTTGGTATTCCGTTTAGTTATTCGGAGCGAGGCGATACACGCCTGGATACGCGCTCAGCACTCGCTTATCTTCCTGAACTGGCTAATATCCCACGCTCTTCAGCGCAACAGTTATCGTTACATGATGTATTTGTCGCCTCGATGACCATCGTGAGTTTTTTTACCAGTGCCCAGAACTTAGCAGTCTCAGACGACGATTTTACAACGTTGCCTGGTTCTGGCGCATAAACCCCTTTGAATTACGCCAGCATCCGCTAAGCCAGTTCTTTGATCTGGAAGCAGAGGCTGTTCGTATCAACGAGGAGCGACAGGGTGGCTAATAGTTTTGAGTTAAAAGCAGTTATCACTGCCGTTGATAAACTCTCCGCCCCGCTAAAGGGGATGCGGCGTGAAATGAAGTCCTTCAAGAAGGAGTTTAGCGCAGGACTGGCAGGGGCTGCTGCATTAGGGGCTGGCGTTGTTACCGCAATGGCTGGCCCTATCAAGCAGGCGATAGACTTTGAATCAACGATGGCGGATGTCCGCAAGGTGGTTGATTTTGATACACCCGAGCAGTTTAAACAGATGTCAGAAGATATTCTTAAGCTGTCGACGGAATTGCCGATGGCCGCAGATGGCATTGGTCAGATTGTGGCCGCAGGCGGTCAGGCAGGGATAGCGAAAGAAGAATTAATGTCCTTCGCTCAATCCGCTGTAAAAATGGGTATCGCCTTTGACCAGACGGCTGAGCAATCTGGGCAGATGATGGCACAGTGGCGTACCGCCTTCCAGTTGACGCAAAATGATGTCGTCTCGCTGGCCGATAAAATTAACTACCTTGGCAACAAAGGGCCAGCCAATGCCGCGAAAATCTCTGAAATTGTGACACGGATTGGCCCGCTGGGTGAAGTGGGCGGTCTCGCCTCCGGTGAGATAGCGGCCCTTGGCGCAACCATTGCCCGAATGGGTGTTGAGTCAGATGTGGCGGCAACCGGCATTAAGAACTTTATGCTGGCGTTAACCAAGGGGAAATCAGCGACAAAATCGCAAAAAATCGCACTACACACCTTAAAAATCAGCCCCAAAAAACTGGCCGCACAGATGCAGAAAGACGCGAAAGGCGCGATGTTGATGGTTTTAAAATCCCTTGAAAAATTGCCTAAAAAAGATCAGATGGCATTATTAAATGACTTGTTTGGCTCTGAATCTCTGGGATCAATTGCGCCACTACTCACCAACCTTAAATTACTGGAAGTTAATTTTGATAGAGTTGCAGACAAACAAAAGTACCGCGGCTCAATGCAGAAGGAATACGCTAGCCGTGCGGCAACCACGGCAAATGCTATCCAACTGTTTAAAAATCAGATGCATGTTGCCAGCGTGAGTATTGGTAGTATTTTTCTGCCTTCAATTGTTGAAGCAACAAAGAAAATTCAGCCGTTGATTGAGCAATTTCGTACTTGGACAAAAGCCAATCCAGAACTGATTAAATCCTTTGCCAAGTGGCGACTTTATCTACTGGGCACCGCGACGGCGGTAGGGGTTGTTACCCGTGCTTTCAGGATTTTTAACAGCGTGATGAAAATGTCGAGGCTAGGTAAACTGGTCACGTTAATGGTAATAGGCGGTGGACTTATTGTCGACAACTGGGAAACGATCGGCCCGATTATTAAAGCAGTCTGTCGAAGTATTGACGGTGTAGCACAGGCCTTGGGAGGGTGGGAAAACATCCTTAAAGGCATTTTAGTGTTTGTCGCTACAAAATGGTCGGTCGATATGATTTCCTCTATTGGTGGTGTAACAAAAGAAATGGGCAAACTTGGGAAAGTGACAAAGGCAACAGGATTATTGGGTCTGGGCGGTAAATTTGGATTATATGGTGCAGCCGCTACTATGCTTTACGATCCCGTTAAAAGTGCTATGGATAGTACGATAGGAAAAACCGATGTCGGAAAATGGATGGATAACCACGGTCTGTTCACTGCGACTGACTGGACTCCCTTTTTTAGCAGAGATGAGCGAGATCGCTATCAAGCCGGTCTGGATGAAGCTAAACGCTATGAAAGCAACACGGTTAACCCTGCACTATCCCCTATCCTTTCGCAGGAAAAAGGGGAGGTGGTTGTTAGATTTATGGATGTCCCGAAGGGAACAAGCGTACAAACAGAAGGAAAGCAACCATCTTGGTTGAATTACGATGTTGGGTATAACCGCTTTGCAAGACAATGACCGCTTCGGCGGTTTTTTCTTTTTCAGGAGTCTTGATGACCAATTGGAAAGATTACTTACGCCAAGCGTCCTTTCGCGGTGTCCCGTTTCAGGTAGACGATGACGAGGGAACGTTCGGGCGACTGGTACAGGTTCACGAATACCCCAACAGGGATAAACCCTATACCGAAGATCTTGGACGCGCCACCCGGCGATTTACTATCAATGCCTATCTGGTCGGTGATGATTTCTTCGATGCCCGAGATCGGCTCATTGTGGCTATTGATACGCCAGGGCCGGGAACGCTGGTACATCCCTACTACGGTGAAATAGCTGTCTGTATTGACGGTGAAGTGAGAGTAAGCCATAGCGGGCGCGAAGGTCGTATGTGTCGTGTTAGTTTTAGCGTGGTTGAGGCTGGAGAGCTTTCTTTCCCAACAGCCGGTGTTGCGACGGGCCAAACGTTAATTTCTTCCTGTTCAGCACTAAATGATCGCATTGGCGAAGCTTTTGCTCATGTGGGCTTAAAAGGCTTACCGGATTTTGCACAGGCTGGCGTGTTAGCACGGACTAAAAGCATGATTAACAACGTCACCAAAGCCTTTGACACTATTGATAACGGCATTACTGCCGCGTCAAGGCTATTGCATGGCGATATTTCGGTGATCTTAAAGTCCGGCTCATCCGGTAAAAACCTGGTCGAAGCGATACAGCGGATGTGGCGTGCTGGCAGGCGTACCGCGCAAGATGCTTCTACATTGTCACAGCAAATCAAAACGCTATCGGGTGTCACACTAGGGAATGATTTAGCGCCGCGTGGAGTATGGAAAAGCGACAGGCCAAGCGTACAGTCTGAACGCATTCAGGGTAATGCTATCGCCGCTGTTTTGCGCACGACCGCGATCCATGAAGCCGCCTGGCGATTAACACAATTACCGCCGCCGCGTACAGCCCTATTACCGGTTAATCAACGTGCAAAACGTCAGGTACACTTCAATATATCCCATCCCGCATTACACGCGGTTTCTCATACGGCAGGCAGTCACATTGAAGGACTGGCGGCGGTAACGTGGGATGCGTTGGTCACGGTGCGAGAAACGCTGAATCAGGCTATCGAGCACGAACAGGCATTAACGCTTGATGATGCGCTGTTCCTTGCCTTGCAACAGGTGAAAACCGATGCTAACCGGGATATTGCAACACGACTGGCGCAAGTTGAAAAAACGGTAACACGCACGCCCGAGGCAGTGCTACCGGCGCTGGTTCTGGCTGCCAAGTGGTATGACAATGCGGCACGGGAAACCGATATCACCAGCCGGAATGCCGTTAATCATCCAGGCTTTATACCGGTTAAACCCTTGAGAGTACCTGCAAGATGAGTGATTACGTGATATTGCGCGTCAACGGTCGCGAATGGGGGGGCTGGACGCGGGTACAGATTTCAGCAGGCATAGAGCGGCTCTCACGCGATTTCAACGTAGAAATCACCCGCCAATGGCCCGGTGAATCGGGAAGCGTACCACTACAGCCCAGAATTAAAAAAGGCGAGCTTGTCGAAGTCCTAATGGGTCAGGATAAAGTCCTCACCGGCTGGATTGAAGCAACCCCGATACGCTATGACGCCAAGAGTATCCAGGTTGGCATCAGTGGCCGGAGCAAGACAGCCGATTTGATTGATTGCGCCGCAAACTCGACTGTATTTACAGGGAAAACGCTTTATCAAATCGCGTCAGAACTGACAAAACCGTTTGGTATTAAGGTCATTAGCCAAAAAGCCCCAAAAACGCCGCTACAGACTTTTCAGGCGGATTATGGGGAAACTGTCCATGAAGTGCTAAACAAGGCGTTAGGAAGCCAACAGGCGCTCGCCTGGGATGACGAAGACGGCAATTTGTTATTGGTCTGGTTGGTAATGACAAAGCTACCACCGCGCTGGTTTGGGGTGAAAATATTCTTACCTGTGATACCGAGCAGAGTATCCGTGAACGTTTTTCGGAATACCAGGTCGCAGGGCAAAGGGTAGGTGATGACACAGATCACGGTGAAGCGACGTTAACGGCACTGCGCCCAGAGCCAGGGATAGTCAGATAACGCGCTATCGTCCGCAACATATCCAGCAATCCGGTAATGCAACAGGGGCCAGTTGTAAAGCACGTAGCGAATTTGAAGCCAGGCAGCGAGCAGCCAGAACCGAAGAAACCACCTATACCGTGCAGGGGTGGCGACAAGGTGACGGCAGTCTGTGGAAACCTAACCAGCGGGTTATCGTTTTTGACCCCGTGTTAGGTTTTAACAATCGGGAACTCGTGATTAGTGAGGTGGTGTATACGCAGGATGAAGGCGGAAAATGCTGTGAACTCCGTGTTGCACCCGAAGCCACCTATATTCCGCCGCTTGAAGCGTTAAAGGAAAAAGAGACAGAAGATATCGGCGACCTATAGAAATTTTAAAATATCACTTTTTCTTTAGTTTAACCTATTAATGAGAGAAGCAATGCAAAATATTTTTTCTCGGTTGCAGCGAAACCTTGCGCGCCTATGGTCACGAGCGGTAATACAACGTCTGAATAACGCGACCGCTTGCCAACAGGTTGATATATCCATGATGGCGGGCGAAACGAAAACAGGTATGGAGTACCTGGAACCTTACGGTTTTACCTCGACTGCCCATGCAGGTGCAGAAGGGGTTGCTCTATTTCTCGCTGGCGACCGTTCTCACTGCGTTTTGATTAACGTTGCTGACCGTCGCTACCGGATAAAAGGGCTAAAAAGTGGTGAGGTGGCTATCTATACCGATGAAGGCGATAGCATCGTGCTCAAACGCGGACGGTTGATAGAGGCGAGGACAGAGACGTTCATCCTGAATGCCAAAAACAAGGTGGTACTTAATACCGCATTAATTGAAACACCCGGTGAAATCAAGGCGGAGAAATCGATCACGTCTGCTGCCGAGGTGCAAGATAAAGTGGGTTCATTAAGCACGATGAGGAAACAGTACAACAGCCATGCTCATTCAGGCGATAGTGGCGGTATGACCGGCACACCTACTCAAGGTATGAAATAACATGACAGGCGTTCCCATTCAACATGATGACCGATTAAGCCGTGCCGTGATTATCTCGCTGTTCACCTGGCGACGCGCTGAGCCGGATGATGACACAGATACGCCGTTTGGGTGGTGGGGCGATACGTGGCCGACCGTACAAAACGACCGGATTGGCTCTCGATTGCACTTGTTAAAACGCAGCACTTTAACTAACCAGACGGCGCAAAAAGCAAAAGAATATATCGCTCAGGCGCTCACATGGATGACAGACGACGGTCTCGCGCTTCGGGTTGATATTGAGGTAGTACGCTCAGGCATCGATAGATTAATGGCAACTGTCATCCTGACGTTACCTGACCATAACATAAAAACGATGACATTCAACAACCTGTGGAGCGTAATCCATGCAAACTAGCGGTTTTTCGCGCCCGACCCTGTCACAACTGATAGACACCATTCGCGGTGATTTGCTCACCCGATTTAATGAAGATAGCGTATTACGCCGCCTCGATGCTGAAGTGTACGCCAGAGTACAGGCCGCCGCTATTCATACCCTATACGGCTATATCGATTATTTAGCGCTAATATCTTGCCGGATTTGGCGGATGAGGAATGGCTGATTCGTCACGGTAATATCAAACGCTGCCCACGTAAAGGGGCAACCAAAGCGAGCGGATTTGTTTGGTGGGAGGGTGTACAAAATGCCCTATCGATGCCCGCTGACACGGAAATACACCGTGATGATGGTCAAATCTACACCACAACGGCCCCAACAATATCAGCAAGGGGTGTACTTCGCGTGCCCGTCGTTGCAAACAGCAGCGGTCAGGCTGGCAATTGGAAGATGGTATCGCGTTACGTCTTGCAACCCCGATAACGGGACTGTCGTCTACCTGTTATGCCGATAACATCAGGACGGGAACCGATATTGAAGATTTGGATAGCTGGCGACAACGCATCATGGCGCGCTGGTACGATACACCACAAGGGGGTGGGGATAGTGATTATGTTCGCTGGGCGAAAGAAGTTTTAGGCATAAGTCGTGCATGGACACATCGACATAAGAACGGTATCGGCACGGTTGGGGTGATGGTGGCGAGTGATGATGTAGACCATCCTGCCCCCACACAGGAAATCTTAACCAAAGTCAGAGAGCATATCTTACCCCTTGCTCCTGTTGCCGGTAGTGGTTTAACGGTCTTTCCGGTTACGGCAAAAACTGTTCCCATTTCGATAGCCTTATCAACGGATACGCCAGAAATACGGACAGCGGTTATCGCAGAAATCAAAGCCTTCTTACAGCGAGAAGGCAAGCCTGGCAGCAAGCTTTTTCTTTCAAGATTCGCTGAAGCCATCAGTCTTGCAGCAGGTGAGGTCGCCCATCGTCTTATTGCGCCAACGGTAGATATTGAATTAGCCCAGACGGAAGTGCCGGTATTGGGTGAGGTCACGTGGGCAAAATATAAGGAGTGAGCATCATGACAAATCTGGACGACGAATATACGCAATTGTTGCGAACGTTATTGCCGCCTGGCCCCGCATGGGATGAAGAAGATCTGCTCATTAAAGGGCTAGCCCCTTCACTGGCACAAGCCCATCAACATGCTGATAGCCTGATGATTGAAATTAACCCGGCCCAATCGGTTGAATTAATTAACCGTTACGAAAAATTATGCGGACGGCCGGATAAATGCCTCGCTAATAGAGCGCAAACGCTAGAAGAAAGGCAACAAGTGCTTGATGCCAAAGTGAATAATGTTGGCGGTATTAATGCGGCTTTTTTCAAAAAGCAGTTGGAAATATTGGGCTATCCAACAGCAACAATAGAACAATTTCAACATCTTGATAGTACGCCAGATCTGACTTGGGACGATAAGTGGCGCTATTACTGGCGGGTGAATATTCCTGCTGAAGCGAATGTACGCTGGATTAGCTGTACCAGTGCTTGCAATGAGTCGATTAGGACGTGGGGAGATAGCGCCGTGGAATGTGTTATTGAGCGCCTGTGTCCTTCACATACCCAAGTACTTTTTGCCTACATTAAAGGAGAAAATGATGCATCGAATTGATACCTCTACCGCCCAAAAAGATAAATTCGGGCAGGGAAAAAACGGGTTTACCAACGGCGATCCGACTACCGGCACACCGTCAACAAAATTGAATAGTGATCTTTATGATGCACTACAAGAGGAAGTGTGTACCGTTATTGAACGCTCAGGTATTCGTCTTAATAAAAGCCAGCATGACCAGCTTTATCAGGCGGTGAAAAAATTGTCTGAGGCAGAAGCGAATAAAGCGAAACTCGCGTTAGTTGATGGTGCGACAGTGGATTTGAATACGCTAAACAAGCTTGCAAAAGCCCTTGGCAATGATGCGAAATTTTCGGAAACAGTGATTAATTCATTAAATCAAAAATTAGCAAAAAATCAAAATGGGGCTGACATCCCAGACAAGAATCTTTTTCTAAAAAACCTTGGTTTTATTAAATAGAGAATTTAGCTAATATTTTGCCCAAAACCAGCAATGACAAGGCTTTCAGAGGGAGAATAAGAGGCTAAAATGGCAAAAATAGGCTATATGAGGGTGTCAAAAAATGACCAAAACACCGATTTACAGCAAAAATCCTTGATTTGCGCAAATTGTGAGCAGATTTTTGAGGATAAAATCAGCGGAAAAACAGATCAGAGACCCGGATTAAAACGCGCGCTAAATGCACTGAAATCGGGTGACACCTTAGTCGTCTGGAAGCTGGATAGACTGGGTCGCAGCATTAAACATTTGATTACTTTAATATCCAAACTGGAAGATGAAGGTATTCATTTTCATAGTTTGACGAATGCATTGATACCTCTACATCCGCTGGCCGTTTTTTCTTTCATGTGATGAGTGCGTTAGCACAAATGGAGCGAGAACTGATTGTTGAGCGGACTAAAGCAGGTTTAGCAGCAGCAAGAAGTAGGGGGCGTATTGGCGGCAGACCTCAGTCGCTATCTTTTGCACAGCAACAGGACGCTCAAAAATTATTGGCTAACGGTCATAGCAGAAAACAGCTTGCATTACTGTATGGTGTTTCATTGACCAGCATCTACAAATATTGTCCCGTTGATCGTACCACTCAAACAGACCAAAGTGCCTCCGATGAAAAATGACAGTGTAATTTCGTTGCACTGATGGAAACAAAAGTAGCCTGCCATTTATCGCACGTTTTGGCTTCAAATATCGCACGCCGCATCATGATCGTTAGTGGATCAGTTTTGCATGATCGCTGACAACGGGGAACACCGCTGGCATATTTGTAATCAAACTGCTCCAACGTCTTTATCACTGGCAGCCCAGATAAACGGAGTATCGTTTGACGCCGACGTTCAGTAAGTCCTTCATACTGGAGTCGTAAAACAGACTCTAGAAAGTCAGCGTGTGTACCGTTCTTGTCGACAGTTCCTTGCGCTACAGCTGGCCACTCTGTGCTTAGTCTGTCCAGTTTAAGCTGCTGGCAGAATTTTTCGATGCGTTCATACTGAAGATTCATATCGGCATCTCCAGAATCGACTGATAGACGGACAAAGGATGTTGTAGGCTCTCTATAGGAATGGGGCGAGTCTGATGTATCGGTAAAGGAAATGCTTGCATGACTTTCGGCAGCGGCAACAGTGCCAAGCGTTCTTGTAGCATGCGCTCTTCCGGCGATACACCCGTAGTGCCGTGTTTACATACATTGCGGGCGCAAAAAGCCATGGAGATGGCAACCCTCGCCGAGCGCAACGGGCTTAATGCGCTACCCGATAGTGCCTTTTCACCGGGCATTAAACAATGCCAGTTCTGCAAAGCAAAAGGCGGATTGTGTTTTGCTCAGGCGCAGTTTGTCCATAATGAAGTCAGAGGCGATTTTGTCGATTTAACCCAACCTTTGAACCCCCAACTAAGTAATGCACCAAAACGCATTACGCTACTAACCCCTGAGCAAATGGCAACACTCTACCCGCATGTCGATTTGATAGAGAGCTTTTGTAAAGCCTTACGCAATCGGGTCGCCGAGGCATTACACAACGGGCAATCGCGTATGGGGTGATGAACGTGAAGCCGAAACGCTGTTAAAAAATGCCAAACTTAAACAGGAGCAAATCTACCACAAGAAAATTATCAGCCCACCACAGGCTGAAAAATTGCTTAAAAAAGACAAACCGAGTCGCTGGGCAAAACTAGAAGCACTTATTGAACGTGCAGACGGTAAACCTGTTATCGCACCGGAATCTGACCCTCGACCTGCCATTATTACTAACCCCTTAAACGACTTTGACGATGTGACCGAAGCGGCACTCGCTGATAAATCCATTTAATTAAAAGGTAACGTGATGAAAATTAAATTAACCTGAGTTCGGGATAAGAAATAAAGAGAAAGTCTTGATATTCAAATAGTTGAATGAGCCTGTTTTGTTAAAATACTCTAACAGTCTGGTTAAAGAGTAGAGCATTGTTAAACAATTATGGAAAATCTTACTGAACTTTATTGCCTGATGGATGATTTTTGCAAAGACTTCGAGCCAAAAATGCATGAATATTTGCTGACTAACGGTACTAAGCGTCGTAGACGGTCTACTCAGCTTTCGTTGGCGGAAATGATGACACTGGTTGTGTTGTTTCATCAACTCCGATTCAGGCAATTCAAGGTATTTTATCTCTATTATGTCCGCTTATATCTCCGGAAGGAATTTCCTAACTTGCCATCCTATTCACGCTGTGTAGAGTTACTTCCGCGTAGTGCCTTAGCGTTAACGGCACTGTTTGAGTCAATTAAGGGAAAATGCACGGGGCTATCGGTTGCCGATTCTACTCCGATAGCGGTGTGTGATAACTTACGGATCCGCAGACATAAAGTCTTCAATGGGATAGCTGAACGGGGAAAAAATTCAACAGGTTGGTTCTTTGGTTTCAAGCTTCATGTAATTATCAATCATTTGGGGGAAATACTCAGTTTTCGACTCACACCAGGAAACACCGATGATCGGAAACCATTGCCTGAGCTGACAAAGGATCTTTCTGGTTGTTTGTACGCAGATAAAGGGTATTTATCGGCTTCACTGAAACAGCAACTCAAAACGATGGGAATTAGCCTTATAACGAATATCAAGAAGAAAATGAAGCCTATTAAACAGACTTGTTTCGACAAAGCCATCTTGCGTCATCGTTCTGTCATTGAAACGGTATTTGATGAGTTAAAAAATCTTTGTCAAATAGAGCATACGCGACATCGCTCTCCGGCTAACTTTGTAGTGAATTTATTAGGCGGACTGGTTGCATATTGTTTAATGCCATCTAAACCAAAGATACCTGTTGCAGGTACGTATCTTCAAGTATAATTGATAATGCTTATCCCGAACTCAGGTTAAATTAAACAACGTACGTCTGGCTTTTCCTGAATTATTTGAACCTACACAAGTCAGTGGCCAGGGCGCCTTCAAATACCGAACAAATTTCCTTATCGCCAAAAATCGTACTGACCTGATTGAGGAAATCAAAACGGCGATTAAGGCGGTCATTAAGGAAAAATGGGGAGCCAAAGAGGTAGAAAAAATTTATAACAGCATCTGCCACTCCAATAACCGTTTTTGCTTCCGCGACGGGGACAATAAGGAATACGACGGTTATGTCGGAAATATGTACATCACCGCCAGTAACAAAGATCGGCCGTTAGTCATTGACGTAAATCGCACACCACTCACCGCACAGGACGGACGCCCCTATTCGGGCTGTTACGTTAACGCCACCATTCAGTTTTACGCGTATGACAATAATGGTAAAGGGGTTTCAGCCTCCTTAAGAGGGGTTCAGTTTTTCCGGGATGGCGATGCGTTTGCAGGTGGAAGCGTGGCCTCCGTTGACGAATTTGACGACCTGAGCATGGCTGAGGAAGAAGAATTATTAGCCAGCTAAGTTAACACCAGGGGAACTACCGCCGCCTGAGGTGGTGAAATAATCAGGCACCGCGCTAAATTCCTTGAGGAGGGTTAAAAATGAAATTAAATAATATTGGTGAAACCATTGCGCTCACTAACCCCAGTAATAACAGCCATTATTTGCTTAACTTAGCGCAACCCGTTTACGCCGATGAAGAAACCAAAACATTAATCAGTATGATTCAACTACTGGCAGAAGAAAACCAGTACCTGAAAAAAGAGAATAAGCGACTGGCAAAAAGCCATCGGTAAAATGGTGGGCTATGCAGGACTCGAACCTGCAACCGATGGGCCAAAAGCCCTCTGCTCTATCATTAAGCTAATAACCCACTATATTTGTTATAACAATCCCTTTAACAAAAATGGTGGAAAGTAATTATCAAATCGTTCCGCTATCCCGTAGTCTCTTAGTTGTTTTCGTGTGTAAATATCAATCTTTTTATATATCTGTTGTATTATTTGCTCTACAACACAACAATAGGTACCTAACCGCAATGCGATTTCTTGATTACTCATAAGTTTCATCGCGAAAAAAAGCACATTAAGTTCTTCAGTCGTAAATATATTATTCGGTGGGTGATTTGTTAGGAAATACGGGGTGTTAGGGTTTTTAAAGAAATGTTCTGATAGTAATCTAGGTGGTATTTTTCTTCCGTGACTGATAGTACCTGCAATTTTACTGTGATTGTAATAAACCGATTTTTTTACGAAAAAAGGCTGGGGTAATCTTTTTTTTCCTGTAATGTGATTGATAACATAAAATAACGTATTACCAGATTTCAAAACAATTTGTTGATGAAAATGAACTATATCACCATATTCACACCATGATACAGGACATTCACAAATTAGCTTTCCTTCAATATCCAAATTCATTGGTAAAAGGGAAATGATAAAAGCAGCTTTATTGGCATGGATAAAACGTGATTCAGTATCTGCAATACACCAAAAATCTTGCTGTCGTTCCATAAACGAGATGAGGTGTTTTGTTAGTACATCAGATGTTTTCATAGATATTACGATTATAAATTTATTTTTATAATTAAGTTTAGCTTTTTAATAAAACAAAAATCAATATCGCTTTTTTATTAAATCATCTCGTGTACTGACAACCACGGGTACGAAGGTGAACTAACCCACTTCTTCAAACGTCACTAATTAACCCAAAACCCCTTTTTATAGGAGCAATCATTAATCAATTTAAATATTGAGGAATTTTTAGATGCAAAATTTACTGTTTTGCGATTTAGAAACCTACAGCGATACCCCCATTAATTGTGGCACTCACCGCTATGCTGAGCGTGCCGAAATATTACTTTTTGCGTACGCTTACAATCATGGTTCTGTCAAGGTTTGGGATGTGACGCAAGATAAAACGATGCCAAAGTTTAAAAGCCTATCTTGATGACCCTGCGATCTTAACTGTATGGCACAATGGCGGTATGTTTGATACGGTAATTTTAAGCAAAGTGTTAAATATTGACTTACCGTTATCCCGCGTTCACGACACCTTAGTACAAGCACTGGCACATGGTTTACCTGGTGCACTAGGTTCGCTTTGCGATATCTTCAACGTCAATAGCGATAAAGCCAAAGATAAAGAAGGTAAAGCCCTTATCTCTTTATTTTGCAAACCGCGCCCTAAAAATAGCAAAATACAACGCGCCACGGCGTTAACGCACGTAGAGGAATGGCAACGTTTTAAGCAATATGCAGGTTCTCATATTTTAGCCATGCGCGAGATTTATCAATATTTACCGCGTTGGAATATGAATGCTGATGAAACCCAACTATGGCAGCTAGACCAAAAAATTAATCGCCGTGGAATGTGTATGGACGTTGAACTGGCGAAAAGTGCCTTGACTGCCGTTGAAAACGAGCAAAACCGGTTATCAACCGTCACCCGGCAATTAACAGATAATGTCGTACAAACCGCAACGCAACGCGATGCTTTGCTACAGCATATCACCTCGTCATTTGGCATCACGTTACCGGATATGCAAGCCAGCACGCTACAGCGCCGAATTAATGACCCGAACATCCCACAGGCTTTATGCGAACTGCTGTCAGTCCGTCTGCAATCGTGCACAACCAGCACCAGTAAATACAAGGCACTGTTAAAATCGGTAAGCGCAGATGGGCGTCTTCGAGGGACTAAGCAATTTTGTGGTGCCTCACGCACCGGACGATGGGCGGGACGTATTTTTCAGCCGGATAATCTCCCCAGACCCACGCTTGACTCAAACACTATTAATGACGGGATTGAAGCGTTAAAAGCCGGTTGCGCCGAGCTGATTTTTGATGACATTATGCAATTGACCAGTTCTGCGCTAAGAGGATGTATTATTGCGCCACCCGGTAAAAAACTGGTTATCTCTGATTTATCAAATATTGAGGGCCGCATGCTGGCATGGCTGGCGGGTGAAAATTGGAAAGTCAACGCTTTTAGCGAGTTTGATAACGGCAAAGGCGATGACCTCTATAAACTCGCCTATGCGCACGCATTTAATCTTTTACCTGAGAACGTCACTAAAGCTCAACGACAAATCGGTAAGGTAATGGAACTCGGCTTAGGTTATGGCGGTGGGGTTGCGGCATTTCTAACGTTCGCCCTCGCCTACGGTCTGGATTTAGATGAACTGGCGGAAGCCGCATTACCTAACATACCGTCTGGCGTTAAGCGAGAGGCAATAAGCTGGTATCAAAAATCTGTTGAAACAGAGAAGACTTATGGCCTCAGCGAAAAAGTATTTGTTACCTGCGATTCCCTTAAGCGCATGTGGCGCAATGCCCATCCACAAACCGTATCATTCTGGTACGACATTGAAGAGGTAGTAAAACAGGCCATTCAGTCACCGGGGATAGCGTTTAAGTGCCGTAAACTTAGCGTCCGTCGCGATAAAGGCTGGCTCAGGATTTGTCTACCATCAGGACGGAGTATTTGCTACCCTTCTGCGCGAATAGAAAATGGACAAATCACCTATATGGGTATTAATCCCTACAGCCGAAAATGGGAACGGTTAAAAACCTACGGGGGAAATTATGTCTCGCCAAAGGAACACTTGTGTTGACTATAACGGGTTGGATGCCTATAGAAATCTTTTCACAAGATGCTTATGTATGGGATGGTATCGAATGGGTATGCACAGATGGCAGTGTTTTTAATGGTAATCAAGAAGTTATTCAGGCTTACGGAGTTTGGATGACCCCTGATCACCAAGTATTGACGGAAAAGGGTTGGAAAAGTGCATCACAGAGCAAAAGATATAACAGGTCTTCGTGTCGGCTACCTGACGGCTATGAACTACCACGGTTCAGACGGAAAGAAATCAATCTGGAAAGCACGTTGCACCTGTGGACACGAAATAATCATAGCAGCAACAGAATTACAAAAACAAAGAAAAAAAGGTATAACTGCCTCCTGCGGATGCCGAAAGGCACAAACAATATCATGCAAAAACCAAAAGCACGGAATGTCAAAACACCCCGCTTTTGCTGTATGGAGCAGCATGTTAGCCAGATGTACTCGCCCTTCCCACAAAGCATGGCCAAATTATGGTGGTCGGGGAATAACGGTTTGCAAACGTTGGCAAAAAAGTTTCAGCAATTTCTGGGTAGACATGGGCAAAACATACCAACCCGGCTTATCTTTAGATCGCATCAACAACAATGCAGGTTACCACCCCAAAAACTGCCACTGGGCTACGTCGCGTTAACAAGCTCAAAATACTCGACGAGCAAGATACGTGCAAACTCCCCTCGGCACAATGAATATACAGGAATTAGCTCGCCTAACAGGGATTGCTTCAAGCACGCTTTACTATCGCCTGGTAAAAAAGGTAAGTCCAGTACAACTAGTGGAACACCCCAACATATCGCGGAAGTTTACGACCTGATCAATTGCGGGCCTCGCAACCGTTTTGTAATAGCAACACCCGATGGGCCCTTAATTGTTCATAATTGCGAAAATATCTGTCAGGTCGCCGCACGGGATGTCTTGGCATATAACATGCCGTCTATTGAAAAGGCGGGTTATGAGATTGTCCTAACCGTCCATGATGAAATTATCAGCGAAACGCAGGATACCGCACAATTTTCCGCCGAGGGGTTAAGTACACTGTTAAGTGCCAAGCCTGACTGGGCTTTTGATTTACCGCTTAGCGCAGCGGGGTTTGAGACTTATCGCTATCGAAAAGAATAAAAAAGTATTCACCACGTTTAACAGGGAAATCATAAGGTTTATCCACTATGCAAGACCCACTCAATATATTACCGCTGAAAAAAATACCCTTACGAAATAGCTACGTTTTCCAGTTTTCTGGAAAAATGCGGATTAGGTAAAATTATGCCGAAAATGAAAGGGAATTTTATATGCCACGAGTTTCGCACCAATAAAAAAACGCGCTATTTTTAAGTTTAATTCAGCATGATATATAAATAGACAAAACCTTATAAATTAAATACAAATTATTGTAATTTAATAAAATTTATGTGTTTTAGTAACTTACAGATTAACCATTGCTTTTAAGCCATTTCTAGAACTTTATATGCCTGTGCGAAACTCGTGTATGCTATGAATTAGCCTGTGGGGCATACATCAACCTATACCGCAATAAGACCATTCAACTACAAGGTAATCCGTCAGCAACCTCAACGATTGAAAAAATACTTAAAACACATTTACCCCACTATTCACCCCCTAAGAGCGATATCCTTCCCACAGACTAGGAAGGAGTTTATTTTTGGAGCTATCATGGCCTTTAGAAAAAACGACAGCCCACTTTATTTCAAGGCGGCACAGGATGCAGTTCACCTTGAACAATCCGGCCAGGCCAATACCATGACGCTGCGCGCGCATGGTCACAGGCAAACCGGCTGGCGCGCAATCGCAATAACCGTATCTGGAGTGAGAACCGCGCCGATTTTTGCCTGATGCAAATAAAACGGGAAGACATAAAAAGGATGTATCCATGCGGTTAATCAGGGAAGAGAGTATCGAAAAACATTTAGTGCGTGAGGTGCGAAAAATCGGTGGTATTGCCTATAAATTTGTTTCACCTGGACGACGGGGTGTACCTGACCGATTAATCGCCCTGCCCAATGGCAAGATTATTTTCGTGGAATGTAAAGCACCGGGCGAAAAACCTAGCCCCTATCAATTACGCGAACACGCACAGCTTTTTGCACTAGGCCATCAGGTTATCGTACTGGACAGTCAGGATTTAAGCAGCATTTTACCCGCTATCGGTTGAAAATTAACTCATCTTGTTGATTCCCCTTGTTTAACTACGGAGGCATATTTTTATGTCCAAATTAGTCACAATTCAAAACACGCAATTACCCATTATCGAATACAAATCTCAGCGAGCAATCACAACCGACATGCTTGCTCAAGGATACGGTACAGACTCAAAAGTGATTTCTAAAAATTTTAATCGTAACAAAAATAGATTTAATGAAGGTAAACATTATTTCAAAATAGAAGGCAGTGAATTAGATAATTTGCGTTCGTCATTAAGGGGAGTGCAAATTTCAAACAAAGCAAGAAGCATTTATTTATGGACAGAACGCGGTGCTTCCCGCCATGCGAAAATATTAGAAACGGATGAAGCATGGAATTGGTTCGAAGCTTTAGAAGACAATTATTTCAATCAAGCTATCTTGCAAATAAAATCTCACAAAGACGAAGGCAGTGGATTACCTGAATTTCGTAAAGCAAAAGCAATAGAAATTCAGGCGAAAGCCATCCAAATTCAAATGGAAAATGTGAAGAAGATATTTGAATGGGCAACAAACCTTTCCGATAACGCCAGACAAACCATTATAGCCGGACTGATTAATCCTATTGCGGGTAGTGAAGTGATCCCCTTGCCGCTTATCACCGAAAAACATTATACCGCAACAGAGATTGGTAAAATATTTGGTGTTTCCGCAAATAAGATTGGGCGGATCGCTAATGACAATAAAATGAAAGTTAAAGCGTATGGCGATACCTATCTTGATAAATCCCCTTACAGTAATAAAGAGGTTGAGTCTTTTCGCTACAACGACAAAGCTATTAAGAAATTCAAGGAAATTCTTGTCGCAAAACAGGAATCAGCAACAAATGAACTTGTTTAATGGACAAGCTTGAGAATAGCTGTAAGCGCACCTATAGCCAAAATTAGCATGCCACCAAGTCTCACTGTTAATTGCAAGCCAAGTTTGTCAAAGCGATTTTCCATGTCTTTGCGAACATCAGCGATTTGAGCATCAACTTTATCAAATCTTACATCTATATCTTTACGGACATCAGCAATCTCAGCAGATAAGTCTTTGCGAACATCAGTAATTTCTTTTCTGACATCAGATATATCACGCTTAACATCAGCAATATCAGCTTTAGTCGCTATATCAGCAACCTCATGAGATTTACGTACAACAAGCGAAATAGCCTTGGCTTGCTGACTAGTAAGACCAGCAGTTTGAAGTTCTTCTGATGCTTGTAGTGTATCAAATGCAACTTGCCCCATAGGGAATCCTCCTTTTGGATAAGTATAACCTAACAATACCCATTGACGAAAGAAGAAATCATGCGCTATAGTTTACTTGCATCTGCAAAATCAGATGTCGGGATTAGCCTCTCGCTGGAATACCGTGTCGTAAATTGACACGCATTAGCGTGTTTTTTTATGCGCCTTAGTCCACTTCTATGGTGGCTCAGGTAGGGGAACCGTAAGGTTCGCCGGTACGGTATCCGGTAAGGCTAACCCTGTCTGGGCTACCACCCAAGATTAGCCTCTAAAATGGTAGCAATATCCTTAAATACCGTATGAGGTCATTATGACAACATTATCTACCACACCATTTACTTTCGAGAATCACATAATCCGTACTGTTATGATAAACAATGAGCCATGGTTTGTTGCTCAGGATGTTTGTGACGCGTTAAAACTTGCGAATTCTCGTATGGCATTAAAACCTTTAGATGAAGATGAAAAAACTGACGTAAGTTTAACTTACACCAGCTCAAATGGTGTTGTTCAAAATCGTGACACTAACATAATCTCTGAATCAGGAATGTACACTTTAGTACTCCGTTGCCGTGATGCAGTAAAACAAGGAACGCTTTCTCATCGTTTCCGCAAATAGGTAACAAATGAAGTCCTTCCATCGATCCGCAAAACTGGCAAATATGAGCACCATCAACCCCACACTAAAGCCGTAGAGCGTTTTACCCATTCGGATACACGTAACCTAACGCATTTAGTCTGGTGCATGACAAATGGTTTTCGATTTGAGCGTTCGTGGAGTAATGCGGTGTGGCTGGCTTTGCGCGAAGTGACCGGCACGCCATCACCGGAGAGTTTTCAGGTAGCGCATATACCCTTAATGGCTGACGAATGCAGACGTATTTACTACATCACCGAGACATTGCGCCAAATTATTAATGACGCGGAAAAGCAGACGATTAAGCGACTTTTACGTAAACGTGAAAATATTGATACGGTATTAACGGATATCAAACAGCTTTTTGAGCATTTCCACCATCAACAAATCGGGATAGTTACCGCACGCACTGACCATTGGTACGAAGGTGAACTGACCCATTTCTTAGAACGCCACTAATTAATCTTAACGCCCCTTCCTATAGGGGCAATCTTTCATCAATTTCATTATTGAGGAATATTCTTTATGTCAAATTTAATAACTTTCCAAAGTTTAACTATGTCAAGCCTTGAGATTGCTGAACTCGTTGGAAGTCGCCATGACAAAGTTAAACAATCAATAGAACGCCTTGCAAACCGTGGCACTATCCAACTTCCCCCAACGAGGAAAGTTAAGAATAAACAATCAAATAGCCCAAATCGCCACACTGAAGTTTTTATTTTTGAAGGTGAACAAGGTAAACGTGACAGCATTATTGTTGTTGCTCAACTTTGCCCTGAATTTACGGCTCGCTTGGTTGATCGTTGGCAAGAACTGGAACAGAAATTAAACACCCCTTCATTACCCACTAACTACATTGAAGCGCTTGAAGCCTTCGTTATCTCAAAAAAGGAAAAGGCTGTTATTACTGACCAGAGAGATGAAGCTATCCGTACCAAATCCCATATTAGTCGCAAAAGGGAAGCCACTGCACTCCAACGTAATTCAGCCTACCAGCGCATTGCTAATCGTGCGATACGAGAGCGTGAAAAAATGGCCGCCCGATTTGGCGCAAGTAAAGAATGGGCTTCTCAACAGGCAGTGTGGAGAACGACGGGAAAAATGTTTGGCTGGAAAGTGTTAAATGCCTGGCTCGACAAACACGATATTTATGACGCACTCACCTCGGGATACCCAACCTGTTTCAATCCTGACCAAAACCGCCATGAAGTGATTTATCCGAGGGAGGCGTGGCTTGAAATACACGGTATCGATATCGCTGAATTATTTTAAAAACAGCTAAAAGGCAATTTATGAAAACCTTCACCCCTCGACCTTACCAAAATCTCATTATCAATCACCTGCTCGATATCAAACGCTCAAATGTCTGGGCGGGAATGGGAATGGGTAAAACAGCAGCAACGCTGACGGCGTTAGAAAATCTCTATTTATCAGGCAGTGAACCCAAACCCACACTGGTGTTAGCCCCTTTACGGGTAGCCCAATCCACTTGGCCTGACGAAGCGCTTAAATGGAACCACCTCCATAATATCGAGGTGCAACCCATCATTGGCACCGTCAAAGCACGGATGGCAGCGCTCAAAAATACCCATGCCAGCGTATTTACGGTCAATTATGACAATCTCGTCTGGCTGGTTGACATCCTCGGAGACAGTTGGCCTTTTGGCACGATTATCGCCGATGAGAGCACCCGGTTAAAATCATTCCGGTTACGCAAGGGCGGTAAACGCACCGCTGCACTTGCTAAAATCGCGCATAAATCGGTTCATCGCTGGGTAAACCTAACCGGTAGACCTTCACCCAATGGCCTAATGGACTTATGGGGGCAAGCGTGGTTTGTCGACCAGGGCGAACGCTTAGGCAGAACGCATAATGCGTTTACGTCCCGCTGGTTTAATCGTATCCAGTTCCCTGGGCAACAGTGGAGCAGGTTTGAGCCTTTAGGGTTTGCTCATCTACAAATTCAGGCGGCACTCAGTGATGTCTCCTTATCTCTTAATGCCGTCAACTGGTTTGATATCGACGAACCTGTTCACAACGTTATCAACATTACGTTACCTGCAAAAGCGCGAGCACACTATCAGGCCATGGAAAAAGAACTGTTTTTTGAGTTGGGCGACAGTGCGATCAAAGCATTAAATGCCGCTGCCAAAACAATAAAAACCTTACAAATTGCCAGTGGTGCTATCTATAGCGATGACAATCACAACTGGACAGTGATACACGATGCCAAAATCCATGCGCTGGAAAGTATTGTCAATGAGGCCGGAGGAATGCCAGTACTGGTTGCTTACCACTGGAAACATGACCTTGACACGAGTTTCGCACCAATAAAAAAACGCTCTATTTTTAAGTTTAATTCAGCATAATATGTAAATAGATAAAACCTTATAAATTAAATATAACTTATTGTAAATTAAGTGAATTTATGCATTTCAGTAACTTGCAGATTAATCATTCCTTTTAAGCCATTTCTAGAATTTTATAGGCCTGTGCGAAACTCGTGCTTGAAAGACTGTTAAACGCTTTTCCAAAAGGCAAAATCTTAGACGCTAACCCACAAACCCTTACCGACTGGAATAATGGCAAAATTCCAGTGCTTTTTGCCCATCCTGCAAGCTGTGGACACGGCTTAAATTTACAGGACGGCGGTAATATTCTGGTTTTTTTCTCCCACTGGTGGGACTTGGAGCAGTACCAGCAAATTATCGAACGTATCGGCCCTACTCGTCAAGCGCAAGCCGGACACAATCGCCCTGTCTTTATTCACCATATCGTCGCTAAAGATACCCTTGATGAAGTGGTTATGAAACGCCGCAACTCAAAACGAGAAATTCAAGATTTATTACTGGAAGTGATGAAAAGGAAATAACAGCATTTTTAATTAAAGGAGTCCCCGCCATGTGGATTTTAATCTTAGCCATGTACGCCAGCCCTTACGCCTCAAGTAACTTTGCAAGTGTTCATACTCAGGAATTTGACACTGAAAATATGTGTCAATTTGCCGCTAAACAGTTTGAGCGTGAATTTGAGACTTTCAAGGATATCAACACCAAAGCGATTTGCGTTAAGAAATAAGGTAATTTCATTAAGGCTAAACCATGAAACTTAACATCATCAAATTACTAATCACGACATTACTTTTTATCAGTGCAGCGTTCGCCTTCGAAATGGTAGTAGGACATCTTGCACACGCCGATACCGTCATCGACCCGCAAATCAGGTTTAAACGTGGTGAATTAGGCAATATCCATTTAGGCGGACAAGAGCTACTGGTTATCGGCGTCATGATAGTGCCAGCACTCCTGGTCTATTTGGGGGTATTCCTTGATACCTTGAAAAAGTAGCATAGAGCTAATAAGTATTATCCCACCTGAATTTACCCCACTTAAACTACCCATAACGAAAAGATGTAATAAGGAGAAAAATCCTATGAATGAATCCCCTTTTGTCAAAACCAGTGAACTGGCAAAAAGGTACAAAGTGACAATACACACTATCAGACAGTGGGCGGGTAATGGAAAACAAAGGCGGGAAGGTTTTCCACGCCCTCGGTTTAGATCTGATGAGCTTAATTTTGCCCGACAGGATATTCTGGATTGGGAAATGGGTAAACGATTTGATTAACTTTATTCCACCAGCGCTCATAAGCCTCTCGCTGCTCTTCCAGGTAGGTATGTTTGTCGTATACCTGCCAAACGCCGGGTAATTTATGGCCTAGCATGATTTCAGCAACATGGGGCTGGGTTAACTCCGCAACCCCTGTGCGCATAGTTTTACGTAAATCGTGAATTGACCAGTGAGTATAGTTTTCAAATTTTAACGCCATTTTTTTGTTGAGATTGCTAATAAAACTAATATGCCCACTGACGCACAAAGGTTTCCCTTCCGATACAATAAACAAATAATCGCTGCCATGACTTAATTTTTTAGCCGTTTTTATCAATTCCTCTGCCGCTGGAATAATAGGACGTATAATGGGCTTTTTGCTTTTTCGCCCTGTTTTATGATTTTCGGGCGGTACTGTCCATATTCTTTTAGCAAAATCGAAATCGGTGATTTTTGCTTTTAGCAATTCCCCTATCCGGCAACCAAATAATAACGCTAATTTGATTATCAGAGCGTTTCTAGGGTTATAGTTTGTCGCATCAATTAACGCAAATAAAACTCTGAGTTCATCTTCACTTAATACCCTTTCGCCCTGTTGTGTTTTTACGCCTAAGTCCTGTGCGGTAACATCGATAAGTGGATTTAAACAGATCATCCCCCTTCGTATCCCCCACCGATGGGCTTTTTTGGTATAAAGTAAAATCCGGGCCCCTATTGCTGGTTTTGCTTTTACCACCTCTTCAATTAGTGATAACCAGACATGCAAGTGGGTTTCGTCATGGGGTAAATTGCCAATCTTGGGGAAAACATAAAGCTCAAATGAGTGTAATATCTCACCTGCTTTTACCTGTGCATTTTTAAGCGATTTTTCCCACCAGTCCCGGATAACCGCCTCAACGGTGTGCGCTTCAACTGACTTTTGTTTACGAGTGCGTTTGATCACTTTAGGGTTTCTGTGCTGTTCCAGTTCACCACGGTAAAAAAGCGCACTATCACGGGCATCTTTTAAACTGATTGCCGGATACGTTCCAATGTCTATCCGATCACCTTTCCCCTGCCAACGATAGCGATATTGAAAAATGACTTTTCCTTTTGGTGTCACGCGAACTGATAAACCCTCTCTGTCTGATTTAGTCACAATTTTAGTTTGCGGCTTACCATTTACCGCTCTTAACCATGAATCACTTACCGCCATTTTTTTTCTCCTTGCGTCTAATCTTTTTAATGATATTTCATGTACATCAATATGTACATAAATTTCATGACACAAGGATTATAATAGGCGACTAAAAACAGCTATTATATGCTAAGGTAAAAAATAAAATATTATAAAATAGTGTATTAACGATAAAATCTCGTCTATTGATGACTGTTGACGACCATTGTTTATTGCTATATATTATTTGCATTACAAATACTGACTCTATTATCACCGATTGTTATTCAAGTTATTATGGATAAGGTGCTTATCCATCAAGTCTTTAGCACTTTAGATGTGCTTATTTTTGCCTTAATAATCGCCGCGTTTATTGAAGTTATATTAAAAGGTTTCAGAGAATATATATATGTCCATACCGCCAACCGTATTGATATCCGACTCGGATTAAAACTGATTAGGCATCTATTACACTTACCACTCTCCTTTTTCAAGACCCGTCAAGTAGGCGCAATTGTTAATCGGGTTAGAGAATTAGAAACAATCCGTGAATTTTTAACCGGCAGTATGTTTACTTTGATGGTCGACGTGCTTTTTTTATTCGTCTTTATCTATGTAATGTCGATTCTATCAACGACACTAACACTCATTTTTTTGCTGTCGATCCCCTGTTATTTACTGTTAACCTGGCGAATAACGCCAAAGATAGAAAAAGCGGCCGAAACACAATTTATGCATGCGGCAATCAATACCTCTTTTTTAACTGAAAGCGTCGCTGGCAGTGAAACCATTAAAAGTTTGGCGGTTGAGCCACGTTTTATCCGCCGTTGGGATGCGCAAACCGCCGACATGGTTGCGAGTAACTTTCAGGCACAGCAAATAAATTCACAAGGCAGTCATATTGTCATGCTGATTGAAAAATTGACTATGGCGATAATTTTATGGATTGGGGCTGCGGAAGTACTGGCATTAAATATGACGATAGGCCAATTAATAGCCTTTCAAATGATGGTCTCTCACAGTAGTCAACCATTGGGGAAATTGGTGCAATTATGGGGGGGATTATATCCGTACTCGGGTTGCCATTGATAAACTAGCACAAATCATTAATTTACCAGCCGAACAACATAGTGATGGTTTGCACCCGCAATTAACCGGCAAAATCCAGTTTCAAAATATGGATTTTCGCTATCAACCAGATCTTCCCCTTATTATTAATCAATATAATTTATCCATTAAAGCCGGAGAGATGATAGGCATTGTTGGTGCTTCAGGTTCCGGTAAAAGTACCTTAGCGCGTCTGTTATTACGCCTTTATACACCAGAAAAAGGCGGTATATTACTTGATGATATTCCTCTTTACCAAATCAACATAGCTAGCTTACGGCAACAAATTGGTATCGTATTACAGGAAAATTTTCTGTTTAACCAGTCGGTATTTAACAATATTGCTCAATCAAAACCTGATGCGACTTTAGATGAAGTGATTACCGCAGCTAAATTAGCCGGTGCCCATGATTTCATCTTAAAAATGCCTTCAGGTTACGATTCGCTAATTGCTGAAGGTGGCCAATCATTATCAGGCGGCCAGCGCCAGCGTATTGCCATTGCTCGCACACTACTTAGCAATCCTCGTATTCTGATCTTTGATGAAGCCACCAACGCTTTGGATGATCAAACACAAGCCATGATCCAACAAAATCACGAGTTTCGCAATCTCCAAAAAAGAAGTATAAATTTAAAAACAAGAAAAAATCAGGGTGTTCATATTTTGTCGGGTTATCCATGTATTAAAGATATCTATAAAACATTCTTACAAGTAAGCAGTTTAAGATACTCTGGTTTAGCGTTATCAGAAGTAAGCCCATCGCCTTTATCTCATGACACTGTTAGCCGATGGCTAAAAAGTAGATGCTTTAGACCTAAAGACCTATGGCGATTAGTTGAACCTTCTATAGACAAAAAAAGCCCTTGCGTACTAATTGCCGATGATACATTGATTGCCAAAACACGTGGTAAAAAAATAGAGATGGTCCATTATCAATATTCAGGTAATGAACATGATGTTATTGCTGGCATAGGTTTAGTTAATTTGCTTTGGCATGATCTGACGAAGGTTGAATCAATTCCTATCAATTATCGTATTTATGATAAAGATTCTGATGGAAAAACAAAAAACACGCACTTTTCCGAAATGCTCACTCTTGCTAAAAAAAGAGGGATCATGCCAGAAGCGGTAGTGATGGATGCTTGGTATTCTAGCCTGGATAACCTGAAATCAATTCGCTCTCATGGTTGGATCTGGGTAACCACGCTGAGGAAAAATAGGATTGTTAACCATAACAAACAACTGAACAAGTTAGACATCTCAGAAGAAGGAACGTCAATACACTTGCGAGGATATGGTTGGGTAACCGTTTTCAAATTTATAGCCAAAAACGGCCGTATTGATTACATACACGAGTTTCGCAATCTCCAAAAAAGAAGTATAAATTTAAAAACAAGAAAAAATCAGGGTGTTCATATTTTGTCGGGTTATCCATGTATTAAAGATATCTATAAAACATTCTTACAAGTAAGCAGTTTAAGATACTCTGGTTTAGCGTTATCAGAAGTAAGCCCATCGCCTTTATCTCATGACACTGTTAGCCGATGGCTAAAAAGTAGATGTTTTAGACCTAAAGACCTATGGCGATTAGTTGAACCTTCTATAGACAAAAAAAGCCCTTGCGTACTAATTGCCGATGATACATTGATTGCCAAAACACGTAGTAAAAAAATAGAGATGGTCCATTATCAATATTCAGGTAATGAACATGATGTTATTGCTGGCATAGGTTTAGTTAATTTGCTTTGGCATGATCTGACGAAGGTTGAATCAATTCCTATCAATTATCTTATTTATGACACGAGTTTCGCACCAATAAAAAAACGCTCTATTTTTAAGTTTAATTCAGCATAATATGTAAATAGATAAAACCTTATAAATTAAATATAACTTATTGTAAATTAAGTAAATTTATGCATTTCAGTAACTTGCAGATTAATCATTACTTTTAAGCCCTTTCTAGAATTTTATAGGCCTGTGCGAAACTCGTGTATGATAAAGATTCTGATGGAAAAACAAAAAACACGCACTTTTCCGAAATGCTCACTCTTGCTAAAAAAAGAGGGATCATGCCAGAAGCCGTAGTGATGGATGCTTGGTATTCTAGCCTGGATAACCTGAAATCAATTCGCTCTCATGGTTGGATCTGGGTAAACACGCTGAGGAAAAATAGGATTGTTAACCATAACAAACAACTGAACAAGTTAGACATCTCAGAAGAAGGAACGTCAATACACTTGCGAGGATATGGTTGGGTAACCGTTTTCAAATTTACAGCCAAAAACGGCCGTATTGATTACATAGTAACAAACAAAGAGAATCCCACCCGTCAATACCTCAAATCTATCATGGATGCCCGTTGGTCTGTTGAAGTTTATCATCGAGAAGTTAAACAAAACTGTGGTATTGAACGCTGTCAGGCTCGCACGAGCCGAGCGCAAAGAAATCATATTTTTCTCGCTATTTCTGCGTGGTTTGAACAACATAAACGTCGTATATCTGAAAAAATAACCTTTTATCAACAAAATTGGGACGTAATCAAAAGTGCTATTACTGAGCAAATCCGTGTTTTATTAGCGTACCCAAATTAGTTTTGTGCGAAACTCGTGACTGAAACAATCACGGGTATTGAAACCGTTAAAACAACCGCCACCGAGAATAGGTTTTTACAACGCTGGCAAAAAATCTTAAGTCACCAATTACAAAAAAGCTTTCAGGTACAAAAAAGCAGTATCATTGCCAGTCAAATTATTACACTGGTCAATAAAATAACTACTGATATTCTATTATGGTTTGGTGTTAAAGCCGTTATGCAAGGCCAACTTAGTCCTGGAGAATTAATTGCTTTTAATATGCTTAGCGCACATGTTACTCAACCGATCCTTCGCCTGGCGCAAGTATGGCAAGATTTTCAGCATACCCTTATAGCCCTTAAACGTGTTGGTGATATTCTTGATGAACCTACTGAATTTGGCCAAAAGGGGTTAGCCAATACAGCATCTATTAATGGTAATATTGAATTTAATCATATCAGATTTCGTTATGCTAACGACATGCCAGAAGTATTGCAGAACCTATCCTTGTCAATTAAGGCCGGACAATTTATCGGTATCACAGGCCCTTCAGGATCAGGAAAAAGTACCTTAACAAAGTTATTACAACGACTTTATGTTCCTCAGCAGGGTCAAATTACTATTGATGGTATGGATCTGGCTGTCGCCGATCCCGTTGCTTTACGTCTTAATATGAGTGTAGTACTTCAAGAAAGTATTTTGTTTGCAGACTCGATAGCAGATAATATCCGCTTAAGCCAACCGGCAGCTTCTGACGAAGCCATGACCCAGGCAGCACAAATAGCAGGCGCACTGGATTTTATTCAACAACTTCCTCAAGGTTTCAATACGCAGTTAGCAGAGAGAGGTATGAATTTATCAGGAGAACAACGGCAACGTATAGCACTTGCCCGAGCCCTGTTAACACAACCACGGATTTTAATTCTTGATGAGGCCACTTCTGCACTAGATTATGATTCAGAAGCCGCTATCATGAAAAATATGCATTATTTGTCTGCTGGTCGAACTGTTATTAGTATTGCCCATCGCCTCAATACCATTCGTCATGCTGATAAAATTTGTGTGATTAATGAAGGTCAAGTGATTGAATTCGATAGCCATGATAATCTACTCAAGTTAAATGGGTTTTATGCTCAACTCTGGCATCAACAAATAGGAACAATAACAAAAATTAACGCTTAAAAATAACGCCAGTCGCCAGTAAGATCACTTTTTATACGTTTTACTGGCTATTGCTAATTTCAGTTACTCACTAATAGGCTGCTTTATCAATTGAGTATATTTTATCTGTTAGTAGCGATAGTTATCATGCTAGGGTATGATTGGTTTAAGTAACTAGCAAATTTCCATCAACATTTAAATTTATGGCAAAAGAGCAGACTGATCGCACAACCCGGGATTTATTCGCCGATGAACCTAGACCAGGGCGTCCAAAAACCAATCCTTTATCTCGACATGAACAATTAAAAATTAATAAACGTAATCAGTTAAAACGTGATAAAAGCAAAGGTTTACGCCGTGTCGAACTAAAAATCAATGAGCGTGCTGTTGCGGCATTAAATATGCTAGCTCAAGAACAAAAAATAAGCCGTAGTGAATTAATAGAACAAATATTGCTGACACAATTAGCAAAGAAAAACCGATGAATTGCAATTTTACTGGTTTATTTTGCCTAAAACACACAAAATTGACAGAATTATGCCGTTATTTTCGTCAAAATAACGGTTATTTAATTATTTATTAATCAATCGTTATTATCTTTGCTATTACTACTGTTAATAACGATAAGATAACAAAACAACTCAAATTAAAATTAAGAGGTTTATTTACTTTATGGCAATCATAGGTATCTTCTTCGGCAGTGATACTGGCAATACAGAAAATATTGCCAAAATGATCCAAGAAACCCTTGGCGGCGCTGAAATTCATGATATTGCTAAAAGCAGTAAAGAGGATATTGAAGCATTTGATATTTTACTATTCGGTATTCCTACCTGGTATTATGGTGAAGCACAGTGTGATTGGGATGACTTCTTTCCGACATTAGAAGAAATTGATTTTACCAATAAGCTAGTAGCTATTTTTGGTTGTGGCGATCAAGAAGATTATGCGGAATATTTCTGTGATGCTATGGGTACTGTGAAAGAGATTATTGAACCTAATGGTGCTATCATTGTTGGCCATTGGCCAACAGAAGGTTACCACTTCGAAGCATCAAAAGGGCTCGCTGATGACTCTAACTTTATTGGCCTTGCCATTGATGAAGACAGGCAGCCGGAACTAACCGCTGAGCGAGTGGAAAGCTGGGTAAAACAAATATCTGAAGAGCTAAATTTACAAGCTATTATCGATTGATAGCTGTCAATATTTTTTGTATATGATAATTCCTGCAAATTGTGTAATGATATTGTGACATATATAATTGTAAAATTAGTTTGAAATAAACAGTATACTACTGTTAACGATGTTTTGATATTATTGAATTCACTGCTAATGCAACAAGGTAGGATCCCCATGACCGACAACAATAAAGCATTGAAGAATGCAGGGCTTAAAGTAACACTTCCACGTTTAAAAATTTTAGAGGTATTACAAGAGCCTGAATGCCATCATGTCAGTGCGGAAGATCTCTATAAAAAACTCATTGATATGGGGGAAGAGATTGGCCTCGCAACGGTTTATCGTGTTCTAAATCAATTTGATGACGCAGGTATTGTTACTCGCCATAATTTTGAAGGCGGTAAATCGGTTTTTGAGTTGACACAACAACATCACCATGATCACTTAATTTGCTTGGATTGTAGTAAAGTCATTGAATTCAGCGATGAATCCATTGAGACACGACAAAAAAATATTGCGGAACGTCATGGCATCAAGCTCTCTAATCACAGTCTCTATCTATATGGACATTGCTCCAAAAAAGATCATTGTGATGAAAACGATTTGGGCCACCCTGCCCGCAATAGTAAAGAAGAAAAATAACACAGCCTATTACTATTTTTGTTATTAATCAGTTAAAAATAAAAGGAGAATTGCAGTCCAATTTCTCCTTTTATTTTCAAGTTTGTAGCGCATAAATAAGACTATGCCTGACATAATTTGAATGTGCCGCTAAAAAGTTGTCTTTTTTGTTCGTTGCTTGGGGAATAATATTAATTTTACCAATATGATCAACCGCAAAAAATTTATCCATCTTCGGAATAACATCACCTTCGACATAATGATGATTGACATTATGCATAGCCTTCTCTAAATCTAAACTACCATGTTGCTTTAACAAATCGCGCTGTAAACATCGGCCAAATTGAGCACTGCTAAAACATTCCGCCAAAATAACATTTTCTTTGCTAGATACCTTCAGGGCTGCATAAGCAGCTAAACCACCACCTAATGAATGACCACTGGTTGAAAGCCTGTATCCATTCCATTCCCCATCCATTTGAACCAGTTGTTGCAGATTATGCATTAATTGCGCAGCCTGCTTATAGCAAGCTGGAACACCACCAAATACCAATCGAATTTCCCGCTCAACCTTATTGCGAAAGATATAAGCCACCAATCCAGTATGACTATCTTCTAATAGACCATCTTGTGGATAAAGTTTTATATTAACCTGAGTTCGGGATAAGAAATAAAGAGAAAGTCTTGATATTCAAATAGTTGAATGAGCCTGTTTTGTTAAAATACTCTAACAGTCTGGTTAAAGAGTAGAGCATTGTTAAACAATTATGGAAAATCTTACTGAACTTTATTGCCTGATGGATGATTTTTGCAAAGACTTCGAGCCAAAAATGCATGAATATTTGCTGACTAACGGTACTAAGCGTCGTAGACGGTCTACTCAGCTTTCGTTGGCGGAAATGATGACACTGGTTGTGTTGTTTCATCAACTCCGATTCAGGCAATTCAAGGTATTTTATCTCTATTATGTCCGCTTATATCTCCGGAAGGAATTTCCTAACTTGCCATCCTATTCACGCTGTGTAGAGTTACTTCCGCGTAGTGCCTTAGCGTTAACGGCACTGTTTGAGTCAATTAAGGGAAAATGCACGGGGCTATCGGTTGCCGATTCTACTCCGATAGCGGTGTGTGATAACTTACGGATCCGCAGACATAAAGTCTTCAATGGGATAGCTGAACGGGGAAAAAATTCAACAGGTTGGTTCTTTGGTTTCAAGCTTCATGTAATTATCAATCATTTGGGGGAAATACTCAGTTTTCGACTCACACCAGGAAACACCGATGATCGGAAACCATTGCCTGAGCTGACAAAGGATCTTTCTGGTTGTTTGTACGCAGATAAAGGGTATTTATCGGCTTCACTGAAACAGCAACTCAAAACGATGGGAATTAGCCTTATAACGAATATCAAGAAGAAAATGAAGCCTATTAAACAGACTTGTTTCGACAAAGCCATCTTGCGTCATCGTTCTGTCATTGAAACGGTATTTGATGAGTTAAAAAATCTTTGTCAAATAGAGCATACGCGACATCGCTCTCCGGCTAACTTTGTAGTGAATTTATTAGGCGGACTGGTTGCATATTGTTTAATGCCATCTAAACCAAAGATACCTGTTGCAGGTACGTATCTTCAAGTATAATTGATAATGCTTATCCCGAACTCAGGTTATATTAGTCATTTTAGACACAAACCTTGCCAATTCAGACCCTGTACACGATTCTGTGTAAATGCCTTTTCTCAGTAGTGACCGTCCAGGCGGTCACCGAACTCGATAATAAAGCGGCTCATCGCCATACGCCAGTCCCTCAGCGGCATTGTCCATTTCTGTGACGCCGCCTGGATTGCCAGCCACACCACCTTTTTCACTGCGTCATCCGTCGGGAACACCTTACGCTTTTTGATGGCATGCCGGATCACGCTGTTCAGCGACTCTATGGCATTCGTTGTGTAGATCACCTTGCGGATGTATGCCGGGTAAGCGAAGAACGTCGCCAGGTTGGCCCAGTTTGTCTGCCAGCTCCGGCTTATCTGCGGGTAGCGGCTGTCCCATGCGCTGGCGAACGCTTCCAGCGCCTGCTGGCCTGCTTCTGTTGATGGCGTCCGGAAAGCCTTTCAGACCGTCGACACAGGCGATGAGGATATCGTTCAGACCACGGTTTTTTAGTTCTGTCAGCACACTGAGCCAGAACTTCGCGCCCTCGTTTTCGGCCAGCCACATACCCAACAGTTCTTTCTGACCTTCGATGTTGATACCCAGGACCAGAAACACGGATTTATTGATAACGCGACTGTCCTGCCGGACCTTCAGGACGATACAGTCAAGATAAACAATAGGATAGACTGCATCCAGTGGGCGATTTTGCCATTCGGTAACCTGCTCCATCACGGAATCGGTGACCTTCGAGACCAGCGCCGGTGAGACATCCGCGTCATACAGTTCTTTGAACGCAGCCGCTATCTCGCGGGTGGTCATCCCTTTGGCGTACAACGATAAAATCTGGTTATCCATCCCGGTGATCCGGGTCTGGTTTTTCTTCACCAGTTGCGGTTCGAAAGAACCGTCACGATCGCACGGAGTGCGTAGTTCCAGAGGACCATCGCCGGTGATAACGGTCTTTGTGGAATAGCTGTTGCGGGAGTTGGCAACCGGTTTGGGCTGATTTTTATCGTAGCCCAGATGGTGGGACATTTCGGCGTTGAGAGTCGCCTCAACGCTGATTTTCTTCAGCAGACGATCGAACTGGCTGAGATCGTCAGGGGTTTTGAGATTTTTGGCCAATTTATTAGCCAGAGCCTGCAATTGTTTTTCGTCCATAAATTAACCTTCATTTGATGCTGGATTGAACATATCAAAATCAGGCAATTACACAAATTTATGTACAGGCTCGTCTTTGTACCGATATAAAGGCATCACTGTTATAAATACTTTTTAATGGACAGGTGAAATTGATCTTAGGTGATATCGTTTGCAGTTCTGCTTGTAAAACCGCTTTTTCTATTGGAAGAGATCAATTAATAAACTTAAGCATGATATAACATCCTTGTTAGTAACCAATTGATTTTTTTGATAAGGATATTGACTACATATTTTTTTGACTTGCTCTAAACGAATAAAAATTTATAACAGAAAGCCATTTTTCTGTTAATAAAAATATCTCGTGAACAATAATGACGATATTTTTTAATAAAAAGCGTGGCTATAAACCACGCTTTTTACCATAACTCTTAACGGGGTAATTTCTTAGCTTGCTATTTTTGCCCAACTATCTCTTAAGCCTACAGTGCGATTAAATACCAGCTGCTTAGCTGTATGATCATGGCTATCTGCACAAAAATAACCCTCGCGTTCAAACTGATAAGCTTTTCCCGGTTGCGCGGTAATTAAACTTGGTTCAACAAACCCATAGCGAATCACTAAAGAATCAGGATTAATGGTAGCTAAAAAGTCCTCTTCTGCGGCAGGATTAGGCACAGTAAATAAGCGATCATACAATCGGATCTCTGCTGGCAAGGCATGTGATGCACTGACCCAATGGATAACCCCTTTGACTTTACGTCCATCAGCAGGATCTTTATTTAATGTATCAGCATCATAAGTACAATAAATCGTGGTAATGTTGCCTTCTGCATCTTTATCAACCCGATTAGCTTGTACAATATAAGCATTTCGTAAACGCACTTCTTTACCCAAAACTAAGCGCTTATATTGCCGATTAGCTTCTTCACGAAAATCAGCTCGATCGATATAAAGTTCCCGACTAAATGGCACTTGTCGAGCGCCCATCTCAGGTTTATTAGGGTGATTATACATCGTCAGCATTTGCTCATCAGCAGACATATTTTCAATCACTAACTTTATGGGATCTAAGACCGCCATTGCCCGTGGTGCATTTTCATTTAGATCATCACGAATACAAGATTCCAATGCTGCCATTTCAACAGTATTATCTTGCTTAGTCACGCCAATACGCCGACAAAATTCACGAATCGACGCTGCCGTATAACCACGACGACGTAAACCTGAAATGGTTGGCATTCTGGGATCATCCCAGTTTTCAACCCTATTCTCCGCCACTAACTGATTTAGTTTACGTTTTGACATCACCGTATAGGCAAGATTTAGACGCGAAAACTCATACTGTCTTGGATGACAATCAATGGTAATATTATCTAATACCCAATCATATAATCGGCGATTATCTTGAAATTCCAGGGTACAAAGTGAGTGGGTAATCCCCTCCAATGCGTCCGAAATACAATGAGTAAAATCATACATTGGATAAATACACCATTTATTACCCGATTGGTGGTGTTCAGCATATTTTATTCGATATAACACCGGATCGCGCATGACAATAAAAGAGGATGACATATCAATTTTAGCACGTAGACAGGCCTTTCCTTCTTCAAATCCACCCGCTCGCATCTTGTCAAATAGCTGCAAATTCTGCTCAATAGTGCGATGACGATATGGACTATTTTTACCTGGCTGCCTTAAAGTTCCGCGATATTCACGAATAGCATCGGGACTTAATTCATCAACATAAGCTAAGCCTTTTTTAATCAGCTCAATAGCATATTGATATAGGTCATCAAAATAATCTGACGAATATTTTACGTTACCACTCCAACTAAACCCTAACCATTTCACATCTTCTTGAATGGAATTAACATATTCAACATCTTCTTTAACTGGATTAGTATCATCAAAACGCAAATTGCATTGACCCTGATAATCCTCTGCAATACCAAAATTCAAACAGATTGATTTGGCATGACCAATATGTAAATAACCATTAGGTTCAGGTGGAAAACGGGTATATACATGAGTATGCTTACCTGTAGCCAAATCTTCTTCAATAATCTGGCGAATGAAATTTGTTGGGCGAGTATCTGCCTCATTCATTGTCATAGCTCCTCAATGCAAAAGCATGTTAATAACGCTTTTATCATCTACGATATCCGAATTAGAAACAACCGTTTATTAACATATATTATTAGGCTTTATTTAATCAATAAAAAGCTCATACATGCTGTTCCAAATAATCGAGATCTAATTTCAGGATAGGCTGACCTACCTTTACATCACTATTTTCTTCAACTAAACGCTCACAACCCTGCCCTTTTAACGTTACAGTATCAATACCCATGTGACCGATCACTTCAACACCTTCATTTGTCTCGATGCAGAAAGCATGATTGGTAGCAAAAATTTTCACAATCTTACCGGATACAGGCGCTAATACCTCACCACTCGTTGGCTTAATCGCTAAACCATCACCGACAATGCGGCTAGCAAAAGCTTCATCCGGAACTTCATCAAGGGAATAAATTTCACCACTAACCGGTGCCACCAGCGTTAAAATTGTTTGCCCCACATGCTTATTTTTTACTTTTACTGCTGACTGTCGATTATCTTTCTCAACAAAATTTAACGGTGCAACAACTTCTCGTGCGGCAATCTTTTTCATTGCTTCCGCAATCATTTCTGCCGGGGTTCCAACAATAATTTGCACACTATGTTTATTTAAACGAATGATGCCTGATGCACCCAGTTTTTTTACCAAGTCATCATTAACAATATCAACGGCTTTTACACCTAAATATAAACGAGTAATACAGGCATCGATTACTGTTAAATTATCGGTTCCGCCCACCGCCGCAAGATATTGGTATGCTTCATGGGTAATATCCTTAGCACTGGTGGTGATATCTTTGTCATAATCATCAACGGCTTGATAGTCGTTGATTATTTCACGACCTGGGGTCATTAAATTGAACTTATTAATCACAACGCGAAATATGACATAGTATAAACAAAAGAAAATTATCCCTTGGAAAATCAACATATACCAATGCACTGCTAATGGGTTACGACTCTGCAGTAACATATCGACTAAACCAGCACTAAAACCAAAACCCGATATCCAGTGCATTGCAGCTGCAATATAAACAGAAAATCCAGTTAATAGAGCATGAATGACATAAAGAACCGGCGCCACAAACATGAATGAGAATTCGAGCGGCTCAGTGATCCCAGTAAAAAAGGCGGCGAAAGCACCTGCCATCATGATACCTGCGACTTTTGCTTTATTTTCAGGACGAACACACTGATAAATGGCCAATGCCGCACCAGGCAAACCAAACATCATGATAGGGAAAAATCCAGCTTGATAACGCCCAGTAATACCTTTTTCGGCTAAACCTGTAGCTAACGATTTAGCGCCAGCCAAAAAGTTAGGAATATCATTAATACCCGCCACATCAAACCAAAATACTGAATTTAATGCATGATGTAATCCAACCGAGATTAATAGACGATTAAAAAAAGCATAAATACCGGCACCTAATGAACCCAAATCTTTAATATTTTCACCAAACAGTACTAATGCATTATAGATAAATGGCCAAACATACATCAGAACGAAAGATAACAGGATAATCAAAAATGAAGTCAATATAGGTACTAAACGGCGGCCACTAAAGAACGACAATGCTTTCGGTAACTCGACACCGCATAGCGATTATAAAGTTCCGCCGCCAATACACCAACCAATATCCCAACAAACTGATTATTAATTTTACTAAATGCTGCAGGAACTTGCTCGATAGCAATACCCATAATCATCGAATAAGCCGTTGGTGAACATAGGGTTGTTACCACTAAAAAACCGACAAAACCGGTTAATGCCGCCGAACCATCTTTATCTTTTGATAAACCATACGCAACGCCAATTGCAAATAATATTGACATATTATCTATAATTGCTGAACCCGATTTAATCAGTAAAGCAGCAATAGTACTATTAGCTCCCCAGCCATTAGGATCGATCCAATAACCGAGCCCCATTCAAATCGCAGCGGCAGGCAGCACAGCGACAGGCACCATCAAAGCACGGCCTATTCGCTGTAAATAACTTAACACATTCACTATGTTTTCCCCTTGAATAACCTCATTACTGAGATCTTATTGCTAAATATTATAAATATTCAATTTTTTGCATATATTATCATTAAGTAATTCAGACCCAATTATTTTGCATCACAAATTATATCAGCTAAAGTTGTGATAAAAGTCTAAATATGACCCTGTTATTTGATTAAAATAGTGGCTAAACAAAAAACCTTTTTTTTCATGAAAAATATCTTATTGTACTAGAATTCAGGCGTTAATAAATAGACAATCTTTGAGTTATAAAAACTCAAGTAATAACAAAGAATAATACAAAATTATTAAAATATAGCTGATATGAAACAAAATTAAGTGAGGTAAAAAAATAATGAGGCTTATTCCTCTAACAACAGCAAAAGATGTCGGTCTTTTTTCCGCCAATTACATTGCAAACAAAATTAATCAATTTAATCCAACGGCTACACATCCATTTGTATTAGGGCTGCCCACAGGCGGAACACCACTAGCTACCTACCATGAGCTAATTAATCTCTATAAAGCAGGTAAAATTAGTTTTAAACATGTAGTTACTTTTAATATGGATGAATATGTCGGCATCCCAAAAAATCATCCACAAAGCTATCATACTTTCATGTATGAAAATCTGTTTAACCATATTGATATTACAAAAAATAATATTAATTTACTCGACGGTAATGCAAAAAATATCGACGCTGAATGCAAACGTTACGAAGATAAAATTAAGTCTTATGGTAAAATACATCTATTTATGGGAGGCGTTGGTAGTGATGGCCATATTGCCTTCAACGAACCTGCTTCATCTCTTTCTTCTCGCACCCGGATCAAAACGCTAACACCAGAAACCCGACAGGCAAATTCTCGTTTTTTTGATAACAATATTGATAGGGTGCCTAAATATGCTGTCACTGTTGGGGTAGGAACCCTACTTGATGCGGAAGAAATTTTAATCTTAGCAACCGGTGCAAATAAAGCATTAGCCGTTGAGGCTGCGGTCGAAGGTTCGATTAACCATATGTGGACGATTAGCTGCCTACAAATGCATGCAAAATCGGCTTTAGTTTGTGATGAACCAGCAACCCTTGAGCTAAAAGTAAAAACTTTAAAATATTTTTGTCAATTAGAATCTGACATCATTTAATCAATTTGCTAGTTAAATTAAAATAGCAAAATTCAATATAATAAACCAAAAATTCGATAAATTATACTATTTTTAGCCATTATAGAAGAGTAAAATATCATGTATGCATTAATCAACTGCATTATTTACACAGGTTATGACGACTGGACAATCATGCAGTTATTATTGAAAAAAAACAGATAAAACAAGTTTGTCCAATTGCAGAATTACCTCAGGATATTGAAATTCATGATTTACAAAATGCGATCCTAGCGCCGGGATTTATTGATCTACAAGTTAATGGCTGCGGTGGTGTACAGTTCAATGATAATCCAGCAAATATCTCTATTCAGACGCTGGAAATTATGCAAAAAGCAAATGAACGAAATGGCTGTACCAGCTTCCTGCCTACATTGATCACCAGCCCTGATCCACTGATTAAAACAGCAATAGAGACGATGCGTGACTACCTGGCCAAATATAAAAACCAAGCATTAGGGCTACATATTGAAGGGCCTTACATTAACCCAGTCAAAAAAGGTACCCACAATGTTGAATATATTCGTCAGCCTTCTGCCGAAATGATCAACTATCTATGTCAAAATGCCGATGTGATCACTAAAATTACCTTAGCACCAGAAATAGTTGCAGAAAAATATATTCACCAATTAGTTGAAGCCGGTATTGTTGTTTCAGCAGGCCATTCCAATGCCACTTATGAAGAAGCACAAAATGGCTTCAAGGCAGGTATTCAATTCTCAACCCATCTTTTCAATGCCATGCCTGCTATTTCAGGTCGAGCCCCGGGATTAGTGGGTGCTATTTACAACACTCCTCATGTATATGCAGGAATTATTGCCGATGGGTTACATGTTCACTGGGCGAATATTCGTGACAGTAAACAATTAAAAGGCGATAAATTAGTTCTAGTAACAGATGCCACCGCACCTGCTGGCCTGGATTCTAATGGCAGTGAAATGGATTATTTTACCTTTGCTGGTAAAACCATATATTATCGCGATGGATTATGTGTTGATAAAAATGGTACATTAAGCGGTTCATCCTTAACGATGATAGATGCTGTCAAAAATATCGTTGAACATGTAGGTATTGCATTAGATGAAGCATTACGAATGGCCACACTTTATCCAGCTCGTGCTATTGGTGTCGACAAAAAACTTGGGAGCATAGAAAAAGATAAAGTTGCAAACCTTATCGTATTTGATCACGACTTCATCATCCGCAAAACCATTGTTAATGGCCGTGAAATAGAACTGTAACGAGCATATATACTGATGAGTAACAATTACATCTTGAAGCAAATTGGTAATATTGATTTAGTTAAACAATTAAATAGTGCTGTTGTATATCGAATTATTGATCAAAATGGCCCTATTTCTCGAATTCAGATCTCAGAACAAAGCCAGTTGGCGCCTGCTAGTGTAACCAAAATAACCCGCCAACTACTGGAGCGTGGTTTAATTAAAGAAGTCGCTCAATAAGCCTCTACCAGTGGTCGCCGACCAATTTCAATTATTTCTGAACATCGTATTTTTCATAGCATCGGTGTCAGATTAGGCCGTCGTGACTGTACATTAGCACTTTACGCCTTAAACGGCAAAATGCTCGCCGAAGCGCATTCACCCTTACCAGAAACCGGTCAACAAGAAACAGAAAATCATTTAATTGCCGCCATTGAAAATTTCATTCAACAACATCAACGCCCTAATCGCGAGTTGATTGCTATTTCAGTTATTTTACCTGGCTTAGTCAATCCACAAGCAGGAATTGTCCATTATATGCCCCATATAAAAGTACATAACTGGCAATTGCTGCGTAATCTGAAAGAGCATTTCAAAATAACCTGTTTTATCGGTCACGACATTCGTAGTTTTGCACTGGCAGAACATTATTTCGGCGCTACACAAAATTGCGCCGATTCAATTTTTGTACGCATCCATCATGGCGCTGGTGCAGGTGTGGTTATGGGTGGTGAAATTTTATTGAACAACCGTTACAATCTGGGTGAAATCGGCCATATACAAATAGATCCATTAGGAGAACGTTGCCATTGTGGTAACTTTGGTTGTCTGGAAACCGTTGCAGCTAATAGCGCTATTGAAAATAGAATTAGGCAACAACTTGACCAAAATTATCCGAGCCAATTAAAATCAAATAACTGTTCTATTAAAGCAATTTGCCAGGCGGCAAATAAAAACAATCCGTTAGCAATTGAAGTAATTAAACACGTAGGCCATCATCTTGGTAAAGCAATTGCCATTATTATTAACCTATTTAATCCGCAAAAAGTGGTCATTGTAGGAGAAATTACAGCAGCTGAAAAAGTTCTCCTACTCGCCGTGCAAAACTGTATCAAAACCCAAGCGCTAAAAGATTTCCGCAATGATTTACCGATTGTTACTTCACAACTGTTACATAATTCAGCTATTGGCGCTTTCGCCTTAACTAAACGTGCTATGTTAAATGGTGAACTTTTACAACATTTGCTTGAATAGCAATAGCGTTGTAATACATTTATCTATGCTTTTACTAGCGCGAATATAAAGAATTTATGGTGCCACTCACATTTATCTTTTATTTTAATAGACAACAGCAATTATTAATCGCTGCAAACTAGCTGCATAGATATACAATATTACGCGCTAATTTGTTTACTTTTGCCCACTGACAAGTTGCTCAATGGCCATCAACATTTTATCGCAAGATACCAATAAGATGCTTTTGGTTGTTAATGGAAATTATCACTACCATTGAAATAAAAAGCATCTCTTCACTTCATGAGCAAAAATATCTTAACTTAATTAGCTTTTATATTTAACATATCAAGCTATTATTATTTGGCGACCACGTCGTTATTTTTTGTCGATTTTATCGACAAAATGATTACAACCCAAACAAACAGATACTTTTCTGTAGAAATCGTAAAAAAATCAGTTGACGACTCGGGTCGATATACGCATAATGCGCCCCGCAACAGCCGATAAAGGTTATGCAAAAAGATGGCTACGTAGCTCAGCTGGTTAGAGCACAGCACTCATAATGCTGGGGTCACAGGTTCGATTCCCGTCGTAGCCACCATATTTGCGGGAGTGGCGAAATTGGTAGACGCACCAGATTTAGGTTCTGGCGCCGCAAGGTGTGCGAGTTCAAGTCTCGCCTCCCGCACCATTCTTTATAAAAATTATTTATATTCTCGTTGGGGTATCGCCAAGCGGTAAGGCACCAGGTTTTGATCCTGGCATTCCCAGGTTCGAATCCTGGTACCCCAGCCATATAAATCAAGAGGTTACAGTGAGTTTTACTGAGTGAAATCCGTACTTGGAATTGACTTGGAATATCTAGTTGGAATATTCTCCTTCTTCAGGTGGGGGTGGAACGTCAAGAGTTGGTGATATTTTAACCTTTCTATCATATACCAAAATCTGACTTTCGGACTTATGTCCGCCGAATAATTGCTTATCTTTTGTACTACCTTTATAATCTGAAATTCCCTTAGCTTTCAAATCATGAAACGTACAGTCAAGCTCGTAACCAAGTTGAGAGGATGCTTTTAAACGTGCATCCACCCAACGATTAGTAAAACCACTTTTAGTATAATGTCCTTTATGTTTTCCCATGACCACAGCAGCATTAGATTGTGCTGGGGTAGAAAAAACCTTAGCCCTCTCTATCGCTGCCCTTAACCTAGGTGTCCACGCTTTGATTTGCTTAATACCTGTTTTACCTTGCTGAATAAAAATTCCCTGCTCGGTTATTTGTTGCCATTTCATGCCAAGCACATCAGATAAACGAGCGGCGCAAAGATAGGCTATCTCCATCGCAACTTTGACCACATCATCAGCAGCTTGATAAATGGCAAGATATTCCTTATCTGTAATATATCGTTCTCGTTTAAGCTCCTTAAATTTGGCAACTCCAGAGCAGGGGTTAGCTTTAACATAGCCTCTTTCATAACCCCATCGGTAAACGCGAGACATACTTGCCATTTCATGGTTCGCTTGCGTTTTACTCTGTAATCCACGCTTGTCCATAAACTCCCGAACATGTTGAGGTTTAATACTATCGGCCTTCATCTTTCCGAATACTGCAAATAATTTCTTCTGGTGCTGCATGTAATCTTGCTGGGTGCGCGGTTTTAACTCAATGAAGTATACGCTATCAATAAACTTCTCCCATAGTGTCACCGATCATGCAAAACTGATCCACTAACGATCATCTAAAACTGATCCACTTGGTATTATTCGCACATTTTTGTACGGATAATTTATGTTAACCAAGGAGATATTTGTGGATATTCATGTTCGCTTTGCACAAGGACAAAGCCTTCGAAAAATTGCCCGTGAATTGGGCATTTCCCGTAACACCGTAAAACATCATTTACAACAGCAGGGAATGCCAACTTATGCTAAAAGAAGTCAACAACCGAGTAAACTAGCACCCTTTAAACCTTATTTGCTTCAGCGAATTGAATTGGCTAAACCTGATTGGATCCCTGCAACAGTCTTATTTGATGAGGTAGTTGAAAGAGGTTATCAAGGCGGTATTGCTCAATTACGCCGATTTGTTTGTCAATTTAAACCAAGCATCGTTCCCGAAGCTGTCGTCCGTTTTGAAACACAGCCAGGTCAACAAATGCAAATCGACTTCACCACCATCCGGCGAGGAAAACAACCCCTAAAAGCGTTTGTTGCAACGCTCGGCTACTCGCGTGCGAGTTATGTAAAATTCTTTGATAATGAGCGAGCAGAATCCTGGCAACAAGGTTTAAAAGATGCTTTCGACTATTTTGGTGGTGTACCACAGGAAGTATGGTGTGATAACGCAAAAGCTCTCATCATCGAACGGGATGCTTATGCAGAAGGTGAACATAAATTAAATGTCGAAATGCTTCAGATGTCGAAAGATTACGGATTTAAATTGAGTGCTTGTAAGCCCTACAGGGCAAAAACAAAAGGTAAAGTAGAGCGCTTTAACCACTACTTAAAAAACAGCTTTATCGTACCATTAAATACCGACCTTCGTGCTCATAATCTTGAACTGGACATGGAGATAGCCAATGCAAAAGTGGGGCCCTGGTTACAACGAGTCGCTCATCAGCGGATTCATGGAACAACGTTAGAGAAGCCAGCAGATAGACTAGCTAAGGAAGTTAAGCATCTTCTACCCTTACCAGCAAGGGTTTGCCAATCTATCCTGCAGACTGATACGCTTAATATCCGTATCGTACCGCCCCTTGAATCTGTCAGTTTGCAACACTCAATCAGCGTATACGAAGCATTGCTGGGAGGTGAACATGTTATTGCATGAACAAATTGAACACCTGTGTGAGTCATTGAAATTAAATTCTATTCCGACTCATTGGTCATCACTTGCCGAACAATGCATTGCCCAAGACAAAAGCTACGGAGAGTTTTTACTGTGCCTATTAAAATGTGAGCAACAACAACGAGATGAACGAACCCGTAATCTTTTGAGTCGGATGGCAGGATTCCCAGCACATAAAGAACTTAATACGTTCGATTTTAAGTTTGCAACGGGGATCCCCAAACAACACATACAGGAATTAAGCGCATTAACGTTTATTGAACGTAATGAAAATGTCGTGTTGCTTGGCCCAAGCGGTGTAGGCAAAACGCATTTAGCTATTGGGTTAGGATTAAAAGCAGTACAGGCCAAGAAGAAAACCCGCTTTACCACGGCAGCTGAACTGATGTTGCAACTCTCAACTGCCAAACGACAAAATAAGCTCAAACAATATTTATCACGTTCGGTGATGGCCCCGAAATTGTTGATTATCGATGAGATTGGATACCTGCCGTTTGGGCGAGAAGAAGCAAACCTGTTTTTCAATGTGATTGCCAAGCGTTATGAGCATGGCAGTGTCATATTGACGAGTAACTTATCATTTGGGCAATGGCCAAATGCTTTTGCTGATGACGCAACATTAACTGCCGCTATGCTTGATCGTTTACTTCATCATTCGCATGTACTGCAATTAAGCGGTGAAAGCTATCGATTGAAAGATAAGCGGCGCTCAGGAGCAATGACTGAGTAAAAGTGGATCAATTTTGATTGATCGGATTTAGCTAAAAAGTGGATCAGTTTTCGGTGATCGTTGACACCATAGTTGACTAAAGGTGATGGGTTTACGCGCTGAATTAACAACTTCCTCGTATTTTTTCCAGACTGCGGCAATACCGTCTTTGATTGGTATCAACGTTATCGATTCGCTTGATGTCGGTTTCCAGACATAACTGTAGCCGTTAGAATAAACTCGATTGGGCAGTTTATTGTGCTCAGGATTAAGTCGTTTTCTCCCCATTCAAATAGCTCCAAAATTAGGTTTATCTTCTGCAATAGTGCTGTTATTTTCAGTGTTCAAAAAATACGAGCGTACTATGATTGGATTGCCTTCTTTATCTTCCCAGAAGGGAATATTGCGTTTAGCCAACCATTTTTTCTGATACGCGCTGTACTTATATTTGGTCAATTTAATAATCTCTTCTTTTTCAAGAAATAATTTACTCATACTTTCTTCTCCTGAAAATAGTTACCTGCGATGTTTTTTCTACTTCATCGCCTCTAATAAAATGTCTTATACTTTGCGTTTTAAGTTGAGTCGACTCCACTCGGATAAGGTGATCGATACCATAATGACCTCTGCTAAAATCAAGCCACTGTGCCGTATGTCATGACGGCGAGCAGGCGGTGAATTGTAGGAAGGGTGGGTTGTTGTGATACAATGAAGGAGTGTTGGTCTGTCGCTACCAATCTATTTAATTTGCTATTCTTATATCTCTGAATTAATGGGATATTATATTGATCTGCCTAATACGGGGAAAAAAGAAATTGATAAGGATTATTGCCTAAAAATCGCTTTATCAACGTAGTAAAACTAGGTTTTTTTGAAGCTATCGTTTGATCGAACGTTTAGACATTCCTAGCGATGTAAAAAGAAATCTCTACTTTGATCTCCAATGTAATCATCAGCAATATCTTAAAACGGCCATTTTTACTCTTGATGGATTAATTTTATATTCGCAAGTGGATCATTTTTGTACTGGTAGCGATAACAACAAACTAAGGTTAACAACTTCCCTCAACGCTGCTAATATCATGCCCCTGTGATCGGGCTATTTGGTTATTCTGTTTTTTTAGGCCAGTCGTTCTCGGGTGCGGTGGCGGTGTCAATATCATTGAGTTTTACGCTGTACATTTCCCAAGCGCGTAAAGCGGTTTTTTCACTATTGGTGGCCATGCCTAAGCGTACTTTACGCTCAAGCAAAGTGATTTTTGATTCCGCTTCGTCGATTAACTGGTGTTTTGTTTGATTTGCGGTGTTGATTTGGTCTGCTTTCATCACCTGATTATCCGTTACCCATTTTTTGCCATCCCATTTATCGAATCTCGTCGCCGGTGCTAACAAGGTAAAGCCGGTTTTTATCTCGCCGAGATAATCAACGGTGCAGGAAGCCTGACTGTCGGTATTAAAGACCGTCTTGCCGCGGTGGTCTGGCACGTATCGCCACTGTTTGCCGTCATCACTGCGAACAATGGCAATGTCGTCATTATCGGGTATCTCTGGTGCATCAATATAGGAATATTGACCGACACTCACCCCTTTATAGAGCAATTCCATTGTCGCGCCGAAATATTCATACGGCGGTTCATTCCTGGACATATAAGTTTTTATCCAGCCTCTGTTTTTCGCAAAACCGTTTTCATCGATTTCTGCTTTGGGTATTTCTGTACTGTATTTCATTATGCTGCCCTTACGATGTATAAAAATGCGACATTTCGTGGTCTGTTTTCATTTGCAGTGGGTACGACACGAGATGCATTAAAAGAAGCGACGGAACCCCAATCATCATTTTCGCCGCCAGCGACTCTAGCATTGTGATTACTGTCTATGAAAAAGACACCATCAGCCCATACAGGTGGTGCACCCCATCCTTGTCGCGCATAGCCAATACGTCCTGTGATATTACGAATAGCGTCCCCCTGATGAGTTAATATTTTTCTACCCGGGTCGACTTTTCCTTCTAAATCCAGACCACGAATAAATTCACCGTACAAATTCGGTAATTTTCCAGAAGGGTAAGCGAGGGCTAATTCGGGATAGTCGGCTTTAGTAAACGTTTGACCATTACAAATCAAATAGCCTGCTGGTGCCGTTTCGTGTGGCCAAGGAATGGGCGCACCGACCGGATAATTGTTAATCGCGTCCACATCAGCAGTTAAAGCCAGCGTGCCAGTTTTATTGGACGGAATAGTGACAACGGCTTTATTGTTATCTTTAGCATCTCTGTATACAAAATAGGCATCGCCAAGGGTATTTTCGAGCAACAACTTGTTCCCATCACCTTTGATAAGGGACAAGCTGGCATAATTGCCGTTACTCCTTATGTCTATTTGACCTGCGGTAAATCTTTCCCAAGAATTTTTCTTGGCATAATTGTCGTCACAGGCTTTTTGGCTTATCACTTTATCAGTGGCATTGCCTGTCGTTTGCAAGACACTTGCTTTATCGAGTTTTTTATTGACTTCCTCAGTCACGGTTTTCTGACTCACAACATCCGTGGTTGAATTACCCAGGATCTGCTTTATTTTCCCACCAAAAGCCGTTCCGGCTAATTTTATAATCGCCTGATAAAGCTGGTCATGCTGACTTTTATTCAGTCGGATACCTGAACGCTCAACCACAGTACAAACTTCTTCCTCTAGCGCATCACAAATATCACTATTCAATTTTGTTGACGGCGTGCCCGTAGTCGGATCACCGTTGGTGAACCCGTTTTTCCCCTGACCGAATTTATCTTTTTGTGCTGTGGGGGTATCAATCCGATGCATCATTTTCTCCTTTTATGTAGGCAAACAGGACTTGGGTATGTGAAGGACATTGGCGTTTAATAACGCATTCCACGGCGCTATCTCCCCATGTCCGAATTGATTCATTGCAAGCACTGGTACAGCTAATCCAGCGTACATTCGCTTCAGCAGGAATATTGACTCGCCAGTAGTAGCGCCACTTGTCACCCCAAGCCGGATCGGGTGTACTATCAAGATGTTGAAATTGTTCTATTGTTGCTGTTGGATAGCCCAATATTTCCAACTGCTTTTTGAAAAAAGCCTCATTAATACCGCCCACGGTATTCACCTTGGCATCAAGCACCCGTTGCCTTTCTTCTAGCGTTTGCGTTCTATTAGCGAGGCATTTATCCGGCAGCCCGCATAATTTTTCGTAACGGTTAATTAATTCAACCGATTGGGCTGGGTTAATTTCAATCATCAGGCTATCAGCATGTTGATGTGCTTGTGCCAGTGAAGGGGCTAGCCCTTTAATGAGCGGATCTTCTTCATCCCATGCGGGACCGGGCGGTAATAACGTTCGCAACAATTGCGTATATTCGTCGTCCAGATTTGTCATGATGCTCACTCCTTATATTTTGCCCACGTTACCTCGCCCAGTAACGGCACTTCCGTATTGTCTAATTCAACATCTGCCGTTGGCGCAATAAGACGATGAGCGATTTCACCTGCTGCAAGACTGATAGCTTCCGCGAGACGTGACATAAAAAGCTTGCTGCCGGGTTCTCCTTCTCGCTGTAAGAAGGCTTTGATTTCTGCGATGACAGCGGCTCGAATTTCGGCGGTATCCGTCGATAAGGCAAGCGAGAGAGGGACGCTTTTTTCTGTTACCGCAAAAACCGTTAAGCCACTACCCGCAACGGGGACAAGGGGTAAGATGTGCTCTCTGACTTTGGTTAATATTTCCTGTGTGGTGGCAGGATGGTCTACATCATCACTGGCAACCATGACCCCAACTGTGCCGATACCGTTCTTGTGTCGATGTGTCCATGCTCGGCTTATTCCCAGGACTTCTTTCGCCCAACGAACATAATCACTATCCGCACCGCCTTGTGGCGTATCGTACCAGCGCGCCATGATGCGTTGTCGCCAGCTATCCAGGTCTTCAATATCGGTTCCCGTCCTGATGCTATCGGCATAGCCGGTAGACGACAGTCCCGTTATCGGGGTTGCCAGACGTAGTGCTATACCGTCTTCGCAATTGCCAGCCTGACCGCTGCTTTTTGCAACGACGGGTACGCGAAGTACACCCTTTGCTGATGTTGTTGGGGCCGTTGTGGTGTATATTTGACCATCATCACGGTGTATTTCAGTGTCAGCGGGCAGCGATAGGGCATTTTGTACACCCTCCCACCGAACAAAACCGCTCGCTTTGGTTGCTCCTTTTCGGGGACAACGCTTGATATTTCCATGTCGGGTCAACCAGTCTTCATCGGCTAAATCCGGCAAGATATTACGCGCTAAATAATCGATATAGCCGTATAGGGTATGAATAGCGGCGGCCTGTAATCTTGCGTACACTTCGGCATCGAGGCGGCGTAATACGCTATCTTCATTAAATCGGGTGAGCAAATCACCGCGAATGGTGTCTATCAGTTGTGGCAGGGTCGGGCGCGAAAAACCGCTATTTTGCATGGATCACACTCCATAAATTGTTGATGGTCATCGTTTTTATGTTATGGTCAGGTAACGTCAGGATGACAGTTGCCATTAATTTATCGATGCCTGAGCGTACTACCTCAATATCAACCCGAAGCGTGATACCGTCGTCTGTCATCCAGGTGAGCGCCTGAGCGATATATTCTTTCGCCTTTTGCGCCGTCTGGTTAGTTAAAGTGCTGCGTTTTAACAAGTGCAATCGAGAACCAATCCGGTCGTTTTGTACGGTCGGCCAGGTATCACCCCACCATCCGAACGGCGTATCGGTGTCATCATCCGGTTCGGCCCGTCGCCAGGTGAATAGCGAGATAATCACGGCACGGCTTAATCGGTCATCATATTGAATGGGAACGCCTGTCATGTTATTTCATACCTTGAGTGGTTGTGCCAGTCATACCGCCGCTATCGCCTGAATGAGCATGGCTGTTGTACTGTTTCCTCATCGTGCTTAATGAACCCACTTTATCTTGCACCTCGGCAGCAGACGTGATCGATTTCTCCGCCTTGATTTCACCGGGTGTTTCAATTAATGCGGTATTAAGTACCACCTTGTTTTTGGCATTCAGGATGAACGTCTCTGTCGTCGCTTCTATCAATCGTCCACGCTTGAGCATGATGCTGTCGCCTTCGTCCGTGTAGATCGCTACTTCACCGCTTTTTAGCCCTTTTATCCGGTAGCGCCGATCAGCAACGCTAATCACGATGCCGTGAGAACGGTCGCCAGCGAGAAATAGAGCAACCCCTTCTGCACCTGCATGTGCAGTCGAGGTAAAACCGTAAGGTTCCAGGTACTCCATACCTGTTTTCGTTTCGCCCGCCATCATGGATATATCAACCTGTTGGCAAGCGGTCGTGTTATTCAGACGTTGTATTACCGCTCGTGACCATAGGCGTGCAAGGTTTCGCTGTAATGCAGAAAAAAATATTTTGCATTGCTTCTCTCATTAATAGTTAAAATTTCTACAGGTCGCCGATATCTTCTGTCTCTTTTTCCTTTAACGCTTCAAGCGGCGGAATATAGGCGGCTTCGGGTGCAACACGGAGTTCACAGCATGTTCCGCCTTCATTCTGCGTATACACCACCTCACTAATCACGAGTTCGCGGTTGTTAAAACCCAGTACCGGATCAAAGACAATCACGCGTTGGTTAGGTTTCCACAAACTGCCGTTACCTTGCCGCCAGCCCTGGACGGTATAAGTCGTTTCTTCGGTTCTGGCTGCTCGCTGCCTGGCTTCAAATTCGCTACGTGCTTTACAACTGGCTCCGGTTGCATTGCCGGATTGCTGGATATGTTGCGGACGATAGCGCGTTATCTGGCTATCCCCTGGCTCTGGCGCGGAGTGCTGTCAGCGTGGCTTCCCCCGAAATCGTCATCATCACCCGATCGTTGACCTGCTACTTGATATTCAGAAAAGCGTTCACGGATACTTTGCTCGGTATCACAGGTAAGAATATTCTCGCCCCAAACGAGCGCTGTCTTAGCCCTGTCATTGCCAACGGTGCCAATCAGCAGGTTTCCTTCCTCATCGTCCCACGCAAGTGCCTGTTGGCTTCCTAGCGCCTTGTTTAATACCTCGTGTACTGTTTCGCTGTAATCGGCCTGAAAAGCCTGTAGTGGCGTTTTTGGGGCCTTTTGGCTAATGACCTTAATGCCAAACGGTTTTGCCAGTGCTGACGCGATTTGATGCAGGGTTTTGCCCGTAAAAAGCGTCGTATTCGCCGCACAGTCGATTAAATCCGCTGTCTTACTACGACCACTGATACCAACCTGGATACTTTTAGCGTCATAACGTATCGGGGTGGCTTCAATCCAGCCGGTGAGGACTTTATCCTGACCAATGAGCACTTCGACAAGTTCACCTTTTTTAATTCTGGGCTGTAACGGCACACTTCCCGATTCACCTGGCCATTGTCGGGTAATTTCTACGTTGAAATCGCGTGACAGCCGTTCTATCCCTGCTGAAATCTGTACCCGCGTCCAGCCCCCCCATTCGCGCCCGTTGACGCGCAATATCACGTGATTACTCATCTTGCGGGTACTCTCAAAGGTTTAACGGGCATAAAGCCAGGATGATTAACGATATTTCGGCTGGTAATATCGGTTTCCCGTGCCGCATTGTCATACCACTTGGCGGCCAGAACCAGCGCCGGTAGCACTGCCTCGGGCGTGCGTGTTACCGTTTTTTCAACTTGCACCAGTCGTGTTGCAATATCCCGGTTAGCATCGGTTTTCACCTGTTGCAAGGCAAGGAACAGCGCATCATCAAGCGTTAATGCCTGTTCGTGCTCGATAGCCTGATTCAGCGTTTCTCGCACTGTGACCAACGCATCCCACGTTACCGCCGCCAGTCCTTCAATGTGACTGCCTGCCGTATGAGAAAGCGCGTGTAATGCGGGATGGGATATATTGAGGTGTACCTGACGTTTTGCACGTTGATTAACCGGTAACATGGCGGTACGCGGCGGCGGTAATTGTGTTAATCGCCAGGCGGTTTCATGGATCGCCGTCGTGCGCAAAACAGCGGCGATAGCATTACCCTGAATGCGTTCAGACTGTACGCTTGGCCTGTCGCTTTTCCATACTCCACGCGGCGCTAAATCATTCCCTAGTGTGACACCCGATAGCGTTTTGATTTGCTGTGCCAATGTAGAAGCATCTTGCGCGGTACGCCTGCCAGCACGCCACATCCGCTGTATCGCTTCGACCAGGTTTTTACCGGATGAGCCGGACTTTAAGATCACCGAAATATCGCCATGCAATAGCCTTGACGCGGCAGTAATGCCGCTATCAATAGTGTCAAAGGCTTTGGTGACGTTGTTAATCATGCTTTTAGTCTGTGCTAACACGCCAGCCTGTGCAAAATCCGGTAAGCTTTTTAAGTCTACATGAGCAAAAGCTTCGCCAATGCGATCATTTAGTGCTGAACTGGAAGAAATTAGCGTTTGTCCCGTCGCAATACCTGCTGTTGGGAAAGAAAGCTCACCAGCCTCAACGACGTTAAAGCTGACGCGACACATCCTTCCATCGCGTCCGCTATGGCTGACTCTCACTTAACCGTCAATACAGACAGCTATTTCACCGTAGTAGGGATGTACCAGCGTTCCCGGCCCTGGCGTATCAATAGCCACAATGAGCCGATCTCGGACATCGAAGAAATCATCACCGACCAGATAGGCATTGATAGTAAATCGCCGGGTGGCGCGTCCAAGATCTTCGGTATAGGGCTTATCCCGATTCGGGTATTCGTGAACCTGTACACGCCGTCCGAACGTCCCCTCGTCGTCTTCTACCTGAAACGGTACGCCGCGAAAAGACGCTGGACGCCGGTTATCTTTCCAGCTCGTCATCTAACCCTCTATATTTAAATAAATGTGATTTTAATCAACAAATGTTATTGTATTACCAGGGCTTGTTTTTCAGTTCAACGGTGCGAAGTTTTTCCATTACATAATTGAAATAATTATCTGCATCTATTTTATTATCGAAAGGAACTCGTTTTAGACCAATCCCATCAAACAGAATTTCAAAGGGGGAATTGGGATTTGACTTGTTAGGATAATACTTTTTTACAAATCTCAGTTTAGGGCCTGTCATCAAATAAGCCAGACGACGGCAGCGGCCAGATGGATAGCGCCAAGAAAGTTGATGGCGGTTTTATCGTAACGGGTAGCAATAGCGCGATACTGCTTCAGTCGAGCAAAGAAGTTTTCGACTAAATGGCGAGCTTTGTAGAGGTGTTTGTCATACGTGCGGTGTTGTTTTCGGTTCGAGCGAGATGGGATCACTACCGCCTTGCCTTTGTCTTTCAATGGCTGGACAAGGCGCTCTTGAGCATCGTAGCCTTTATCGGCAATAATCGTTTGGCCTTGTGTATCCTCAAGCAACACATCGGCACCTTCTAGGTCGTGGGCCTGGCCCGGCGTAAGATGAAAGCCTGTAGGGTTACCGAGAGCATCGACTGTGACATGAATTTTGGTGCTTAACCCACCGCGACTACGCCCGATAGCTTGTTTGTCTGTATCCCCCCTTTTGCTCCAGCGCTATGCTGATGGGCCCGCACTATAGTCGAGTCAATCATCGCATACTCGTTGTCAGCATCCTGCGCCAGGGCGTTGAAAATGCGCTCCCATACGCCAGTCTTGCTCCAGCGTGAGTGACGTAAGTGCACAATACGAAAGTCGCCAAAACGTTCGGGCAGGTCTCTCCAAGGAATACCTGTTCGATAACGGTAGATCACCGCCTCTACGAACAACCGGTTGTTACGTGCGGTCATGCCCACATGGCCTTTCCGTCCAGGAAGGAATGTCTCAATCCGAGCCCATTGATCATCTCGAAGTGCATAGCGACGCGTCATCTCTTTCTCTTTGGCCGAAGTGGATAATCATATATGGGGCATATCATACACGTTTATCCCGACATTTGATGACAGGCCCTAGATAGGTTAATAATAATGTCTTCGTTTTTGTCATCTTCACGATATTTTATTCTTGCAAATTTCATCGCTTTTACCCCTTGCGGTTTTCTTTTGGTGATAAATCAATTACCTCTAATTTACTGGCTATATACTCGAAATAATCATCACGTTCTTTTATTGTTTTAAAATACTTAACTTCAGGGTAAATATTTATATTTGGGCCATTTGGTATATTGGATGGAATATATTGTTTGCCTCCTTTTTTTATTTCTTCTATAGCCTCAAAATTAATCCCTATCGTTTTCGTTGGTTCGTAGGCGTCGCCATTGTCGTAATTATCAACGTCTATTGTTAAAAAACTCATATTACTTCTCCTTTGTTTTTACTTACTGCTTGGAAAATCGGTTATAGCCGACATCGAAACTCACCCAGGGTAGGGCATCACCAACGGGGGCGACACGCATACCTGGCGGAGTGTTTTCAAAGATAAATCTGACCTCACCGTCTCGGGGCTCAGTTTTGCTAAATGAATCCAGGGTGTTTTTGGGGGCTTCCGTAAATTGCCAGTTACCCTTGTCATCTTTAAGTAAATGACTGTTGCCAATCATTGAACGACCAAACTCGCTCCAATCCCGCGCTGTCCGGATATTTTGAAACCATTCATTACCGCCAAACACCGCATTAAGACCCTTGTCGACAAGCGGTTCGACGCCCATTGATATCCCCCCAATCAGCCCGGCTTTTCCCAGTACGCCCTTGATGCCAGAGGGACTGTTTTTAGCCAATGTTTTCATCTCACGGGTGACATTGCGAATCGATTTCACCATATCGACAGCCCATTTTGTCGTCACAAAAACGAGAATGCCGGCAAGCACGGTTTCCCAACCGCCGATTGCCTGAATAACGTCATCAATATCTTGCCACACCGCTTTAATAATCGGGCCGATCGTTTCCCAGTTGTCGACAATAAGTCCACCGCCTATGACCATTAACGTGACCAGTTTACCTAGCCTCGACATTTTCATCACGCTGTTAAAAATCCTGAAAGCACGGGTGACAACACCGACTGCTGTCGCGGTGCCCAACAGATAAAGACCCCATCTGGCGAAGGATTTAATCAGTTCTGGATTGGCTTTTACCCAGGTGCGAAATTGCTCAATCAACGGCTGAATTTTCTCTGTTGTTTCAACAATTGATGGTAGAAAAATACTACCGATACTTACGCTGGCAACATGCATCTGGTTTTTAAACAGTTGGATAGCATTTGCCGTGGTTGCCGCACGGCTAGCGTATTCCTTCTGCATTGAGCCGCCGTACTTTTGTTTGTCTGCAACTCTATCAAAATTAACTTCCAGTAATTTAAGGTTGGTGAGAAGTGGCGCAATTGATCCCAGAGATTCAGAGCCAAACAAGTCATTTAATAATGCCATCTGATCTTTTTTAGGCAATTGTTCAAGGGATTTTAAAACCATCAACATCGCGCCTTTCGCGTCTTTCTGCATCTGTGCGGCCAGTTTTTTGGGGCTGATTTTTAAGGTGTGTAGTGCGATTTTTTGCGATTTTGTCGCTGATTTCCCCTTGGTTAACGCCAGCATAAAGTTCTTAATGCCGGTTGCCGCCACATCTGACTCAACACCCATTCCGGCAATGGTTGCCCCAAGGGCCGCTATCTCACCGGAGGCGAGACCGCCCACTTCACCCAGCGGGCCAATGCGGGTCACAATTTCAGAGATTTTGGCGGCATTGGCTGGCCCGTTATTGCCAAGGTAGTTGATTTTATCGGCCAGCGAGACGACATCATTTTGCGTTAACCGGAAGGCGGTACGCCACTGTGCCATCATCTGCCCAGATTGCTCAGCTGTCTGGTCAAAGGCGATACCCATTTTTACGGCGGATTGTGCGAAGGACATTAATTCTTCTTTCGCTATCCCTGCCTGACCGCCTGCGGCCACAATCTGACCAATGCCATCTGCGACCATCGGCAATGCTGTCGATAGCTTAAGAATATCTTCCGACATCTGTTTAAACTGCGCAGGCGTATCAAAATCAACCACCTTGCGGACATCAGCCATCGTCGACTCAAAGTCTATCGCCTGCTTGATAGGGCCAGCCATTGCGGTAACAACGCCAGCCCCTAATGCAGCAGCCCCTGCCAGTCCTGCGCTAAATTCCTTCTTGAAGGACTTCATTTCACGCCGCATCCCCTTTAACGGGGCAGAGAGTTTATCGACGGCAGTGATGATTGCTTTTAACTCAAAACTATTAGCCACCCTGTCGCTCCTCGTTGATGCGAACAGCCTCCGCTTCCAGATCAAAGAACTGGCTTAGCGGATGCTGGCGTAATTCAAAGGGGTTTATGCGCCAGAACCAGGCAACGTTGTAAAATCGTCGTCTGAGAGATCCAAGTTCTGGGCACTGGTAAAAAAACTCACGATGGTCATCGAGGCGACAAATACATCATGTAACGATAACTGTTGCGCTGAAGAGCGTGGGATATTAGCCAGCTCAGGAAGATAAGCGAGTGCTGAGCGCGTATCCAGGCGTGTATCGCCTCGCTCGGAATAACTAAACGGAATACCAAATTTTTCTACCTGATCAAACGTAGGTTCCTGAATATCCAATACCGATACTTCTTTGTTCTGTACCTTAATTGGCTTACTGAGTGTAATTGATTTCATTGATAAAATCCTTCATCTCCGTGAAACTCCATTTCGACAGTGCCTTCAAGTGGGTTATAGGTAGATTCACCTGACAACCATGCGCCAGACAATACGTACACCATGCCGTTAGCTAATTCGGCGGTAATGGTCATTTCATCAGCAGAGGTTAATTTTTGGATTGGAAAACTGTGTTCTACTTTGAATTCAGCCTTAATATACGGTGCCTTGTGCGTTTCTTTGTAATGTACACTGCCATCAGCGCCGACAATGTCCTCTCGAATGACGGTATTCATCGGCACTTCCAGATTACCGTTTACTGATAATTGATTACCATCTGTCTTAAAATACACGACGCCGCCTATTCTTCTTTTGCCCGTCATCACACTACCTCACCTTGGTTATATTGCAGCCTGAATTGATTCGCCAACGCAAATACACGTAATTGATTGATATAATCCGCCGGAAAGACGACATCAATTCGATTAGCGTCATTTCCGTTACGTTCAACGATAAGATTTTTACGAAAAGCATCAAAATTCTCGACAATGCCTTCTTTTTCCAACTGACGATAAACCGCACAGAGTTCGCCTTTAATCACGGCTGGCGTCGCAATCGCTTGCCCTGACCCAAATCGAGTACCATCACTAGCCAGTTTTTGCCGCCCGTATTTGCTGGTGATGACGGATTTTAATCGCCGCAAAACATAGGCACTGGTATAGAGTGTTTCACTGTCCAGATAGCTGTTATCGGCGACGCCGTAACTGTTTTTCTGATACGTCGTTACATCGCGCTGAATGCGTAATACGCCACCTTCGACATTGGCGGTGGCGATACCGTGTGAAAGCAGTGATTGCTGCTCTGTCAAGGTGAAGCGTTTGCCCGACGGTGCGGGTAACACCCCGTTTAACTCACCTGTATGGGTGGGTCTGGCCGGATCATTACGCAAAAATATCGCGCACCGTGCCAGTCGTGCCGCAACCAGTTCATCCAGCGCAGTTTGGGTCGCTTTCTCATAGCCTGCAATGGTGAGATGCGGATCATTAAGCGTGTCGCCAAAAGCGACCAGTTCACTGACCGTCCCTTTTTTTGCGGTATAAACATGACCGTACAACTGCTGATAGGGACTCCAGCGCCCGTTCTTGTCGTTCATCGCCGCGCCCATCTTTTGCAAAGAGGCAGCATCAGAGAAAGGCAGCCCAATAAAATCAAATAATAAGTCACCCATTGCGCTGATAACGCTATCCATATCGGGTGAGCCAGCGCCGCCACTCATGGCAGTGATGGTAATATTGAGACCGTGAGGCGTAGTCTCCCCGCCTGTCGGCGAATAGTAATTCATCATCAAGGGAATATCGTTGCCGGTTAACCCTTTATGTTTTGCCGTCAAGCTGATTTTGTCAGCATCTATCGTCACGGTGACGGGTAAGTCCTCGTTATCGTTAATGGCCTTGCCAAGCGCGGCGGCAACCGTATTCGCCGTATCCGATTTCTTGACGGCAGCTAAAATACGTTGATTGCCGATATACAGCGTGACGACACCAGAATCGGTTGCTGTCCCGCTAATCGTGATGTCGCCTTTTGCTTCAGTGCCCGTTGTTTCAGGTACAGCAATGACAAACAGTTCACCGATAGTATCAATCCGGCGATATGCTCGCACCATGCGGTGTAACTGACTGCCACGACCGGCTAATTGTTGCATCATTTCTGCCGAGGGCATGATCATCGGTGAATTCAAAGTCATTTGTGCAGTGGGTAATGCATAACCAATGAGCAAGGCAGGCCCACTTGTTTGCATCGTATTGGCAGCGCTGTTATCCATTTCGGGATAGAAACCAGGCACTCGCAGATGGGCGTTCACGGTATTAAAGCTAATCGTCATTCCTGCGTCTCCTCTTTAGCTTTTTTTAACTTGGTTCTTGCGGTATCAGTCATCTCTTGCAAGATTGGGGGATTATCAGGTTAACTGACTTCTTCAATATCATCGTCCTGTTTTCTTCTGATCCAAAAAAGCGTTTTTTGAACCTGCAAACCTTCTTCGGGCAGATAGTCACCAAAATATTCTTGGGTATCGCGCATATATTGCGGAATAGGCACTTTTCGCCCGTGTTTAGGCTTAATAAAAACAATTTCTGGTTGTGTCCCCATCATGTTATCTGTATCTCCAGATGCGATTTTACGTTGCCTGACTGTTCGTTCACATTAATAGCAACGGTGTGTAAATCAGGTAAATTATTGAGGTCAGCATAGTGGCGGGTATCTTCGGTGTTGATGTCTGTTTCAGTATTAAATTTAAACAGGTAGTGATATTCGGCGCGGTTTGAATCGGCTTCCTCTGCACCGGCATAGTTAATCGCACCACAACCCGGCTCTGACTGCCAACCCAGTAATGCCCGCCAGATTTCAGACCTGACTTCATTTAATGTGTCGACAGAAGGATATTGTCCCTTTTGATTACGTGCATTGTTTAAAATCACCACGACATAAAAACTTTCGGTTAATGATTGCCAATAATCCGTTTGTGACCGTTGTTCTCCGACGACATCTTCTCCCGGAATAACGTAAGCAGCGGGTAAAGCCAGTTTGCCGCAATCGGGTAAATCCTCATATTGAGAGACACTGCCCACTCTGTTTTCAAAACGGGGGCACAAGGTTCGTAATGCCGCAATAATGGGACTAAGTTTCATGATTTTTTCCTTTTCTTCACTCTGCGCGCAGTGATTGACGCAGTGCTCTTTTGAGGGTGTAGGACGTCCAACTTTTCAGCCGCGTTAACGTGGTGACCATGTAATTTTGACGTTTTTCAATGCGCCAACCCCCGCGTTGGTGGTGACGTTTTTGTCGTTTGTGCTGTTTAGACATGCCGCGAGAAGCGCTACGTACCCCGTAATGCAGAAAAATAGGGTAGAAATCGCCTTCAATCGGTTTACTACCGACACCCCGTTTCTGATTGGGGGCGATCTTAACCATCAACCCAGGTCGCCGTGAGGAAGCGCGAGGGATGTAGTAACCAATAGATCGGGCTAATCCTCGGGTTTGCCATCGTGGAGTTTCACCGGGTCGTGAACGGCCATCTCGCTTCATCAGTTGACGACGTGCGGCTTCAGATGCATTTGACCTATTTTTACAAAAGCACGACGGATCCTGGCGCGATTAAAGACAAATTCTTTGGGTTGATGAAAATCAATATGGAGATTATCCAAAATCATTTCCTCTTTCTGGTTGACTGCTTATTTCTTCACAGGAAAAAGACAGAAAACGACCCGCACTGTGGATATCAGTAACGCCTCGTATGAGGTAGACGACACCGTTAATCAGTGCTTGATCACTTGAGTAAAGCGATTGTCTGTATCTCACAATGATTTTATGCGTTATCTTTTCTTGAGTCTGAAAAGAGTTAATGCGTAGGGTGTCACTCACGGGGATCAACTTCCCCCAAACCGTACACTCGCCTTGATTCGTTGCCTGTACCCCGCTATCACCTATAGGTTCATCATGTTGGGTATAAAACAAAACACGCTTATTTAATTCATCGGGAAAACGGGAATAGGGTTTATGATATCAATATTTCATAGTCCGCTCAGCCTATAATCATCCACCAGGAACTTAAAAACAGAAAAATGAGGCAACTGCTCAAGATCGGCTACTGCACCACGATGCTCATGTAAACTCGTCACCAATAGCAACATGCCTTGAATAATCGCCGCATTAATGACGAGACCGTCAGGATCGTTTTTTGGAACCGATTTTTGGTATAAATTACGGTTAAGATGCGAAATGGTTTTTTGCTCTACGGCGGCGATATAACTATCAAGCAGCACATCTTCACTGCTATCGTCTAACTCAATCTTGCAGTGTCGCTTGACTAGTTCTTTGTTAATAAACATGTTGGTTTAATTTCCAGTAAAAAAATGGCCTACATCGGTAGGCCATTGTGTTTAATGTTGATTACTAGCCACCACTATCTGATTGACCGCCTTTACCAGTACTCCCTGCATTTGACGGAGCGGAAGGCGAAACCTCTATCTCGGTTAAGTCACCTTTGATAAACGCTTCGGGGCGGTAAACCGCGAGCGCTAACCTTTCTTCACAACGAATTGAAATCATGTTCTTTTCAAAATCGTCGGTATTCTCGGAACTGATCACCACATTTGCTTCTTCACGGTCAAACAGTTGCGCCCCTAAATTGAAAGCCCCCACCAGGAATTTATCTTTAAACTCAGCGGCTTCTGTCACGACAACGGGTAAGCCCCACAATGTGGGTGTCGTCAGGGCTGCCGGATTGGAAAGGAGATAACGCCCCAGCGTATCCTTGATAAGTTCAATCTGTGCCCAGTTGGTAAAGTGCAACACATGGCCTGTCGCGGGGATCCGTGCCAGTTGCGCTTGTAGCATGGCAAGCCGCAGATCATCGATCGCGGTGCGATGTGCTGGTTTTAATTCCGCTTTGAATGCAGTGGCCTGAGTAAAGATCCCGTGCAGGTTTGAACCGGTACCGTCACCGAAGAGAATTTGCTGCTCTTCAACGTATTTCAGGCCATAACGTAGCTCCATATCGATAAGGGAGGCCAGTTGCGAAAAGTCATCCAGAATTTGCTTGGAGGCTTTAAACATATGGGCAATCGTGCGAACAGGTACTGTTGCTTCTTCAAATTCAATCGTGCTATAGGGCTTAGCGGTATTTTCCGCAACCGTCTTGGCATTATTGGTCAATCCTTTCTGCTTCACGTAATAAATCGTGTTGCTTTGCGTCTTTCCACTGGCGATTAAATCACGAATAAACAACCGTTGCTTCGGCTTGGTCAAGATGTCTGATTGACGGTCTGGGGCGACAATCGTTCCGGTGACATCCGATGAAATCAGGGCAGCGTTAATCGGCGCTATCACCCGTTTACTGGATTCCATGCCCGAGCCTAAAGCCTGTACTACCTCCATGCCAACCACCTGTTGACCAATAGAACTCACCACGTTCAACGCATTAGCCACAGGCATTTGGGCAAGATGTTGTTCAACTTCGCCTACCTGGGCTTTCAGGGTTTTTTCTGCTTCGCGTAAGGCGTTCAGTTCGACCGCCATTTTATCAACGGCCGCTTTGGTTTCAGCGGAAAGCTCACCCGATTTTTGCGCTTCCTTCAGGGCTTTCTCTGCCTGGGCGCTATATTTGCTGCTGGCTTCTTCGATAGAAGCCGTTACTTTCTTAAGCATTTCATTAATATCAGACATATTCACGAGTTTCGCACAAAACTAATTTGGGTACGCTAATAAAACACGGATTTGCTCAGTAATAGCACTTTTGATTACGTCCCAATTTTGTTGATAAAGGGTTATTTTTTCAGATATACGACGTTTATGTTGTTCAAACCACGCAGAAATAGCCACGAGTTTCGCACCAATAAAAAAACGCTCTATCTTTAAGTTTAATTCAGCATAATATGTAAATAGATAAAACCTTATAAATTAAATATAACTTATTGTAAATTAAGTAAATTTATGCATTTCAGTAACTTGCAGATTAATCATTACTTTTAAGCCATTTCTAGAATTTTATAGGCCTGTGCGAAACTCGTGATAGCGAGAAAAATATGATTTCTTTGCGCTCGGCTCGTGCGAGCCTGACAGCGTTCAATACCACAGTTTTGTTTAACTTCTCGATGATAAACTTCAACAGACCAACGGGCATCCATGATAGATTTGAGGTATTGACGGGTGGGATTCTCTTTGTTTGTTACTATGTCACGAGTTTCGCACAGGCGTATAAAATTCTAGAAATGGCTTAAAAGTAATGATTAATCTGCAAGTTACTAAAACACATAAATTTTATTAAATTACAATAAGTTGCTTTTGATTTATAAGATTCTGTCTATTTATATATTATGCTGAATTAAACTTAAAGATAGAGCGTTTATTTATTGGTGCGAAACTCGTGTATGTAATCAATACGGCCGTTTTTGGCTGTAAATTTGAAAACGGTTACCCAACCATATCCTCGCAAGTGTATTGACGTTCCTTCTTCTGAGATGTCTAACTTGTTCAGTTGTTTGTTATGGTTAACAATCCTATTTTTCCTCAGCGTGGTTACCCAGATCCAACCATGAGAGCGAATTGATTTCAGGTTATCCAGGCTAGAATACCAAGCATCCATCACTACGGCTTCTGGCATGATCCCTCTTTTTTTAGCAAGAGTGAGCATTTCGGAAAAGTGCGTGTTTTTTGTTTTTCCATCAGAATCTTTATCATAAATACGATAATTGATAGGAATTGATTCAACCTTCGTCATAACGCTAAACCAGAGTATCTTAAACTGCTTACTTGTAAGAATGTTTTATAGATATCTTTAATACATGGATAACCCGACAAAATATGAACACCCTGATTTTTTCTTGTTTTTAAATTTATACTTCTTTTTTGGAGATTGCGAAACTCGTGATATTGTCTCCAGTTTAATAGGGTATCGACACCAGACGACGCAAGGCATTATCCAGTTGTGTCAAGGTCTCGGAAGAAACATCAGGGGTAGCGGACAGCGTACCGTGAGAGGGCGTGACAGCGCTCGGCATATCACCCCGTAAAGCTTTAAATAATCGTCGACGTTCAGCGCGAGGTGTATTGGTTTTCGCCAACAGGGCATCCAGTTTTCTCAGTGCGGCGGTAGGCGAATCGTTATCCTGTTGTGTGCTGTCAGCGGGCAGGAAGGCATCCGCAAACCCTTTCTCCACCGCTTCGCCACCATTAATCCAGGTTTCATTATCCATCATCACGGTGATCGTCTTTTCATCCATGCCGGTTCTGGCGACGTAAACATCCCGCATGGCAAAATCAAAGGGGGTCATTTTTTCGGCAATGTCGGCAAAGTCATGGCGATTACCGACGGCCATCCCCCAGGTGTTGTGGATCATCAGGAAAGCACTGCGCCCGATTTGTATCTCATCGCCTGACATGGCAATGATTGAAGCCGCAGAAGCCGCTAATCCCAATATTTTCACGGTGACTTTGCCCGCGTATTCACGGAGTTGATTGAAGATAGTCAGCCCTTCAAACAGATCGCCACCCGGCGAATTGATATTGACGGTAATATCTTTACCTTCCAGTGAACGCAATATTGCGCCAATTCGTTTAGCGGTGATCCTGATGCGGCGTGCGATATTTGAAGCCAAAACGTGCGATAAATGGCAGGCTACTTTTGTTTCCATCAGTGCAACGAAATTACACTGTCATTTTTCATCGGAGGCACTTTGGTCTGTTTGAGTGGTACGATCAACGGGACAATATTTGTAGATGCTGGTCAATGAAACACCATACAGTAATGCAAGCTGTTTTCTGCTATGACCGTTAGCCAATAATTTTTGAGCGTCCTGTTGCTGTGCAAAAGATAGCGACTGAGGTCTGCCGCCAATACGCCCCCTACTTCTTGCTGCTGCTAAACCTGCTTTAGTCCGCTCAACAATCAGTTCTCGCTCCATTTGTGCTAACGCACTCATCACATGAAAGAAAAAACGGCCAGCGGACGTAGAGGTATCAATGCATTCGTCAAACTATGAAAATGAATACCTTTATCTTCCATTTTGGATATTAAAGTAATCAAATGTTTAATGCTGCGACCCAGTCTATCCAGCTTCCAGACGACTAAAGTGTCACCTGATTTCAGTGCATTTAGCGCGCGTTTTAATCCAGCTCTCTGGTCTGTTTTTCCGCTGATTTTATCCTCAAAAATCTGCTCACATTTTGAGCAAATTAACGATTTTCGCTGTAAATCGGTGTTTTGGTCATTTTTTGACACCCTCATATAGCCTATTTTTGCCATTTTAGCCTCTTATTCTCCCTCTGAAAGCCTTGTCATTGCTGGTTTTGGTCAAAATTTAAGCCAAATTCTAAATTGCATAAAACCTTGGTTTGTTAGAACCTCGCTTTTCTACCTTTTTTAACGGTGGTGTGTTTGCCGTTCCAGAAAGCATTACGACCGTTTATGTTTCAGGCTGTGGAGCAGGGGGCGGTGGTGGCGGTGGACTTGGCTATCTGAATGGTTATACCTCTGGCGGAGGTGGCGGAGGTGGCGGTGGTGCGGGAAAAACGGTTATACGTGAAGCTGTGAAAGTAACACCAGGTGAACAGATAACCATTACGATAGGTCGTGGTGGCAAAGGCGGTGCAGGAGGAGCGTCGAATAATTCAGGAATAAAAGGCGGAAACGGTGGCCTGACGGCGCTAGGCGATTTACTCACGTTACCCGGAGGTGATGGTGGGCCACCTGGTATAGGAGGAACAAATGGCTACGGTGGTGCCGGTTATCCCTATGGCGAGACGGCTGTTGGCGGCAACTTGAATGCCATGAGCACTTTTTATATGGTAGCGGCTAGCGGCGCATCCTGCGCTTTTGGTGGAGGTGGCCCAGGTGGCCATGTCGGGTCACAAGGAGCGCACCATGCCCGACCTGCTTACGGCTATGGTGCTGGAGGGGGTGGTGGCGGTGGAACACGCATCTCTGGGACGGCTGGCGGTAACGGTAGCGATGGTGCCAATGGTTGGTTAACGATTGAGTGGTAATGAAAAATACCGCGTGCTGCTAAACCGTGTCGATATCAGCAAAACGCTGGATATTGCGTGACCGGAAGCTCCGAAAAGATAAAAACTTTATGCTGCCCTGACAATGTAGTTAAACGCGACATTTCGCGGCCTTGTTTCTGACGCGGTTCTCAAACCAGATTGAAAACTGGCTGAGCAATCAACAGCGAATACGCCGCTGGTTCCAGAACCAATACTGCTGCCGCCTGTTCGACTACCCATTTTGAAAATCCCACTGGTTGGTGATTGACCGACAAACTGAATGCCGGTTATGTTTCCAGTGAAATTTTGAAGGGAATCACCTTGTACGCTTAATATTTTGCGTCCGTTATCCACTTTTCGTCCTGCATCCCAGCCCCGAATAAATTCGCCGCGTAAATCAGGGAGCTTTCCCGACGGGTAAGCCAGCGCTAAAAGTGGATATTGTTTTTTATCAAAGCTCTCACCATTGCATATACGCCAATCTGTCGGAGGCGTTTCAGTAGGCCAAAGAAGAGGAACGCCGACAGGGATTTCTACACGTAATATTTCTGGAGTAACAGCATGAACATCGGTTGCGGTTAGATGCACATCCTGAGTCAGCGTTTTGCCGTTAATTTTACGCTGATTGGGTGTGGCATTTTTAGCCAGATTTATGGTTTTCAACAAACCAAGGTTTTTTATAAATTGATTTTTGTCCAGGATGTCCGCCCCATTCTCATTTTTTGCCAGTTTTTGACTCAACAGTTGCATGACGTTTTCAGCAAATTTGGGGTTATTGCTGATGGCCTGGGCCAGCTTGTTCAGCGTATCTAAATCGGACGGCGCTTTATCAACAACCGCATTCACCCGGTCATTGACCGCCTTGGGTGTCGCGGCGGTAGTGTCGTCCGCGCTGCGAGGGGAACTGTTTAACTGCACAATCCCTTTGCGGTGCACCGTGGCTTCCTGAATACCGTCCTGGGTCGCCAGTTTGCCCAGCCCCAGATGCGTGCGGGCCTTTTCCTGCGCCGTCTTACCCGCTGCCGCAATCTCCGTCAATGCCTGGGTTTTCAGTAACGCCTCCTGACCGATAATCGCCCGGATAGCCAGCGTCAGCTGATTTAACTTGCCCTTATCCGGGCGGATGCCCGCGGCGTCCAGCAAGGCCAGTTGTTCAGCTTGCTGGATATTGAACCAGTCTTCCCCCGGCCAGCTGATGCCCTTGTGGCCGTCGCCCTCGGTAAACCATAACGGCGTGGTGCTCTGGGTTTCTTTCAGCGGCGGCATGGTGGCAATGCCGCTGTTGTTATCTAAAAAATACATTAGCCTTTCTCCTTTTTGTCAGCATACACATAGCGAAAGTCCTGATGCGCCGGCTTATAGCGGTTTAACAGGCATTCCAGTATTCCTGCATAATAAATACGCAGCGGCGTGGTGATCGGGTCAAGCACATGCATCGGGCGATAGTCCACGTCGGTCTCAATCGTCACCATCGTGACCCACTGATTATCCGGTAAGGTGCTCATGTTCACCGTAAAGCCGTAAGACCGCGCCAGGTCAATGTAAAACTGCCGGTTGAGGCTCGGTTTCATGCGCAGTTTGTTGGCCGCATAGCGCTGGCGCTCATCGATACCGGCATCGTCGCCGATATCACAGTCCGGTAGCCCTAAAAAACGCTCCCAGTCAGCCAGCAACAGTGTGGCGGTCAGCGGAAAACGCTCGGCCAACAATTGCTCGGCGCGTTCGGTGACGCGTGCTGTGCTGCGGGCCAGGCCGTCGGCCAGCGACGCCAGCAGCGTATCCGGCGCTTTGTTCCAGGCCAGGCCATTAGGCAGCAGTTGCAGCAGTGCGCGCTGGTGTGCTTTTAAAGCCATGTGATATCCCCCATCACCAGTAGCTCGGTTTTTCCGCTACTGACCGGCGTCAGCGGGTTTTTCAGGGCGTAATCATCCAGCCCGCTTATCCCGGACAGCACACGCCAGAATGCCGAAGGCAACAGGGTTTCGCCTGGTTTGGCCGCGGTGTAAAACAGTTGCCTGAGCGCCTCGCGGATACGGGCCTGGTTATCCGGGGTATTGGGGGCGATACGCAGCGTGATATCGACCTTTTTTGCCCCTGGCGCAAACACCGTCACCGTCGGCCCCTCCGGTTGGCCGACCCACTCGCCGGTGGCCGGGTCCCGGTGGCGCGCGAGATAGTCGGTCACCCGCGCAATATCGGTCGGGCCGGGGAAGATATCCGGGTGATGGTCCATCACGAAGGTCACGCCCACCGTGCCCGCCCCGTTCCAGGTGGGCAGACACCAGCTACGCGTGACGCCCGGCACCTCGCGCGCCCAGCGTTCGTAATCCCAGCGCGTGCCGCCGCCCGGCGGAAACTGCACCCGATACAGCAGGCGCGACAGCAATTCCTCCACGCGCTCGCGGTCAGCGCCGCCCCGAATACCCGGTGCTTCCGTCAGCGCCTGCTGGGCCACCCCGGCAACCGGGGTCACAAAACCGAGGGACTGTCCCGCACCGCAGTCACCCGCCAGCCCCGGCTGGTCGGCCTCAACGTTGACCGTTACGCTGCCGGCCTTGCCCTCGGCGGCGTCTGTCAGGCGGTAAAGCGCGCCGTCAGCCCGTTGCAAACGTGTGCCGACCGGCACACTGGCGGCATCATACAGCGACAGCCTGACCGGGCCGCTGGCCCGTGCGGCCTGTTTGCGCACCACGCCCCAGAACGCACAGTGTTTGAGCAGTTCGCTTTCGTCGGCGTCGCTCGGAATGATTTGCCGGGCTATCCAGCCCAGGTGCTCATGCTCCAGCGCCGACAGCCCGGCCTGCGCCATCGCCATGGCACCCAGCAGACTGTCCTGGGCCGGTAGCGCGCCCGGCAGGCGTTGCGCCACATCCTGCTGCGTCTGGCTGATAAGCTCGCCGAGCGTGGGTATCTGATACGGCATTTACATCCCCTCCAAACGGGCTTTAAAGGTAAACGGGCGCGCACTGCCGTCCTTGAGCGTCAGGCGCACGGTCAGTCGCAGCCAGCCCGGCAGCGGCGCACTCGCCTGGCAATGCAACTGGCTTATCATCCCGGCGTCCAGCAGGCCACGCAGCGCCTCATGGGCGTAGGCTTCCGCCCGCGCCAATACCGCAGGCAGCGCCTTTTCCCGTGACAGCAGCCACAGCCGCGCGCCAACCGGGCGGTCGCGGTAACTGTCCGCCCACCATCCGCGCCGGTCATGGCCGCCATCCGGCAAACAGTCGGAGACCTCGGCACGCCGGTCGGTAAACAGGCACAGCAGCACCGTGGTCGTCAGGCTGTCGTCGGCGAGTAAATCCGCGCCCTCTTGTACCAGCATCCCCTCGCCATTCATCCAGCGTAGCGCCGCGTCGCTCATTGCGGCCCCCCGGTCAGACTGCCCCGGCCATTTTCCTGATGGCGGTGAGCACTCTGTTTGACACCGCCGATAACGGCTTCCGGTGCGGTTAAGGTGCCTTTAGATTCAGCACTGCCCTCAATCGTGATGTTCTGTTTCACGCTCACGCTCTTTGCTATTTCCACATCACCGGTAAAGCGCGCTGTCGGAGTGTTAAACACCGCCTCCTGCTCGGCGACCACTTCCAGTGTTTTACAGGTGATGATGCAGCGCCCGTCCCGGGTCAGACGCAGACGATGCCCCTCATAGTGATACAGGCCGCTATCCCCGGCGGGCAGTCCGGTGGGTCGATAACGGCGGTCTTCTACCACTAGCACGGTCGCCTGGTCACGACTGCCGCCCAGGCAGGCAAACACCACCTCAGCCCCCGGCAACGGCACGCTGATATGCCCGTATTGCTGCGGGCGCTCGACCTCATCGAAGGTTTCGCCGTCCAGCGCCGTCAACTGGACGTTTTGCGCTTTCAGGCTGTCATTGACCCCGGTCAGAACGCCACGCCCAAACAACAGCCGGATCCCGCGTATCACCGGGGCAAGCAGCCGTTGCAGTGCGATATTACTCATCGAGTTTATTCCCCTGGTTAAGCCAGGCCCGCACCAGACCGTCGACGCCGCCGTCAGTACCGCCCGCCTGACGCTCGGCCTCCGCCGGCACAATAAACGCCTCGCGCGGGGCCAGTGTTAACGTTGTGCGTTCCCCCTGGTCCGCATCGAGATCAAACTGCACCTGGCTAATCAACAGGTCACGGCTGACCATCGACAGACGCGGCGCAATGACGCGGGTCAGCCGATTGGTCTGCCACAGTTCACCGCTTTCGCGCCGCCAGCCCTTGACCACGGTGGTAAAGCGTTCTGACTGGGCCAATGCCCGTCGACTTTCCCGCAGGGCGCGCGCCCGTGCGGTGGCGGGGGTCAGTGTGCTGTCAGCCAGAATCACTTTGGGGCGGTAACGCCCCATCGCGGGGTCGTCGCTTTCTCCCTTGGGGGCAGCGCGCAGTGCGTTGGTGTTGGCGTCGCCGGCGTGCCCACCGCCGCCGCCGTGGCCTTTAACCCGATACTGACTGTGGCGGTCGCGCCAGTCCTCGGTGTACTCGGCGGACAACAGATTTTCACCCAGACGCAGGGTGTCAGTGGCGGTGTTCGCCGCCTGGGTAAACACCAGATCGCCATCGGCATCACTGGTCACCAAAACCCCCCGGTAACGCGCCGCCCGGCTCAGCACATCCGCTACGCTTTCAGACAGTTCAAGGGTAAAGGAGGTAAAGGGTTTGGCGGCCTCGGGGTCAGACACCGCCCAGCGCACCGCAATGCCAAAAGGGCTGCACAGGTCTTGCGCAATCTGTTGCAGGGTGCGCTGACGCCATTGCCCGCCCGGATAGACCGCCGAACAGTCCACCAGATCGCCGGTTTTATCCCGGCCCTTTATCGTCACCTGTGCCGCGTCGGCCGCCATCTTGTGCGATACGCTGTCCAGGTAGCCGGTGATGACCGGTTGCCCGTCAAGGGTCAGCGCGAGCGTTCCGCCGGCGCGCAGGCTGTCGGGCAACGCCTGGCCGGGCATCATGATCCCGAGGGTAAAATCCCCGGCCAGACGCGACAGCCCGCGGGTAATACTGACCGAGAGCCAGTGGGTGAAAATCCGGTTGTCGATGCGCAACGCCACCTCAGCCACCGAGCACCTCCACGCGCTCGCCCCCCGGCACAAACAGCGGATGACGCAGCCGGTTGCGACGAATAAAGCGCGCCGTGTCACGCGCATCGCCGGTGATGCGGTACAGGGTCACCAGCGCCGGCTCGGTGATTGTCACTGCGGCCTGGATCAGGCCGGGTAACGCCACGCCGCGATGGGATAAATCCGCCACAAAGGCGCGGCTTAACGCCCGCACCTGCAAGGCCAGGCTCTGATAGCCCAGCGCCGAGCTGGTCAGGGCACACGCATCCAGTCGGCGCGCGACCTGCTGGCTGACGCGCACCACATCCGGCGTACTTTCCAGCCAGACGCTGGCGCTGTCACTGAGCGGCAGCGGGGCGGGCGAGACCGTGTGTGGCAACACCTGCGCCGGTGCGTTTTGGCCGACCGCGGCCAGACTGGCGGTAAGCAGGGACGACAACATCTGTACCTGCACCACCGCCACCGCCAGGCGCAGCGTATTGTGCAGCAGTTGCAGCGTGGCGCGGGTGGCAGGTTGCAGCCCCTGCCTATCGCGCAGGCGATCCTGACGGACCAAAGCGCTGTCCAGCCGGTCGGCCAGCTGGACTATCTGGTGTTGGAGAGCGCCGGGCTGCGGGGAGACCGGCGCGCGTGCCCGGTTTTTTATCTGCTCAGGTTGGGGGTAAGCCGGCAGGCGCTGTATGCCCTGAAAAATGCCCTTGAAGGCCAGCGCCAGGCGGTCGGGGGTGCTGATAAGCCCCTGGATATTGCCGCGCAGGGCGGTAAACGAGGCACTAAAGCTCTGCATATCGGCCAGCAGCCCCAGACCCGTGAGGGCGCTTTCCAGCGTGTTGGCCTGCTCGCTAACGGTATCCATCAACGCCTGCGCGTCATGCAGCGAGGCCTGCCAGCCATCAGCCAGCGTTGAAAAGAGTGCGGCCAGTGTGCTGTCGCCCTGGCGATTGACCACCCCAGCCGTATCTTGCGCCACCGCAGGGGCGGTCTCATCGGCCACCGGCACCACCGTGACGGTAAACTCCACCAGACGCTGGTTATCGACGCTGTAGCGGCTTTCAAAATGTTCAACCAGCACCGACAGCGTACCCCAGTCAGGGTGCAACACCTCGCCCGGTCCCGGCGCATTCAGCGCCTGCGTCAGCCGTACCCGCTGCGCCTGCACATCATCGCCGGTCAGTGACAGGGTGAAGGTGTGCTCAGGCAGTTTTTTTCCTAAATCGTCTGCCCCGCCGTGTTCGCGCAGCGGGTAATCACGCCGCACCACCCGGCGACCGCCGCGACTGCGCTGCTCTTTGTAAACCCAGAAAGGCACGCCGCGAAAGCGGCCCTGACCGGTACTTTTCATCTGCGCACCTCAATAAATACGGTAGTTGTCGCCGTTATACACATCGAGCTGTAAGCCAAAGGCGTTGCTGTCGGTGACGGCGCTGTTTTGCAGCACCAGGCCCGGGGCCAGGGCGATACGCATGTCGGCCTGGGCTTTCACTGCCTGCGGTATTGCCTGTTGCTCGTCCTGCTTGTCCCACCGGGCGTAGATATCGCCCAGCCAGCCGCCGAGTTTTTCGCCGAGTACGCTACCCAGCATCGAGCCGGCCACCGCGCCAATCGGGCCGCCGATAGCGCCGACGAGTCCGCCCGCCGTCGCCCCGGTTGCCGACCCCAGTGCGCCGCCTTTATCTTCGGCTGTCGCGTCTTTATCGAGCAGCGTAGGGGCAACCGACAAAGCCGTGAGTAACGGGCCGCCGAGCCGACTGCCAAACCGCAGGGCACCGCGACCGAGTGCGCCGGCCTTATTACTCAGCCAGCCGGTCGCGCCCGACAGTGTCTGCATTGCGCCGCCGAACAGGCCGCTGGCCCGCTCGCCCACCTGACTCAACCAGCCGCCGGCGCGGCGGCCAATGGAGGCCATAAACCGGCCTGCACGAGCCACACCCGGCACGCTGCCAAGCAGGGTGCCTGCACGATTGACCAGGCCGCCAAAGAAGCCTGAGACGGCGGAGGCCGCCCGCCCCAGACGGGAGCGCGGCACCGGGGCCGCTGGACGGCCCGGACGCAGGCGCGAGCCTTTACGGCGGGTGCGTCCGCTGCCATCGACATAAGTCTCACTGCCTCCCCCGACGCCGCCCGCCGGCCAGTTGGTGACAAACACGCTCACCGGCGCACCCAGTCCGCCGCCCATCGCAAACGGTGCCGGGCCAGGCAAACCCGCCGGGGCATTTTTGCCGCGCCCACGCCACCATCGATAAGCCCGCCACGGGTAACGCACCGGCGCACTGGCCAGCCCCCAGGCGGGACGGGCTATCGCCATGCCGACACGGGCCAGTTTCGAGGCGACGTAAATCGCCAGCATGGCTTTGGCGGTGTTAGCGGCATATTTGCCGATAGTGTCGAGGGTGTCGCCGTAACCGGCCTGGCGTAGCGCCATCAATTCAGCATTGACCCGGCTCAGGCCATTTTTAAACAGCGTGACGCCCCGTCGGGCACTGTCGAATACCCCGTTAAAACGGCTGGCCAGCCGGTTGGCCCATTGGTCCTGCAAACCGCTTTCCTGCGCCTCGCCGGCAACATCCAGAAAGTCTTTTAACTCGGTTTTAAGCCGTTTAAACGGCCCTTGATTCATTACCTTGACGGCGAACTGCTGCCAGACATCACCCAGCTGGGAAGTGAGTCCCGTCCACGAGTTCATCGCGTCTTTCTGCGCCCCTTTGGCCTCTGCCCGCATCGCCTGAAACAGCAAGCGAATAGACTCAGGCCCCAGCAAGCCTTTTTCCCCGCGAGCCTGCATTTCAGGACGTGTTTTTCCCAGCGCCCGGCCAAGGATGCTGTAAACATCAACGCCATAGCCGGTTAACAGGTTCGCATCCTGCGCTTGAATGCTTTTGCGGGAAAACATCTGCTTAAGCTGAAGGGAGGCACCTTGCGCTTCCGGCAGCGTCCAGCCGTGCCGCGCGCCCTGGTCTTCCAGCATGGCGACAAAAAGCCTCGCCTGCTCTCGGTTCATGCCAAATTCACGGCTGGTCGTGTACTCCTGAATGACGCCCTGCAAGCCCCAGGTGGTGTCTTTGGCGTTTTTCGTCGCCCACTGAATATCGTCGTCGGTCTGTCCCTTGTTCTTGTTATTCTGCGCGTTCAGGCGAATGGTGTAGTTTTCCATTGCCGCCGCCGGGTCGATAAAGGCTTTTTTCAGGCCAACCAGTGCCGCGCCCCCGGCCAGCAGCCCGTAAAGGCGTGCTACGCCGCCATAGGCCGCCTTGGCGCGCGTCTCCAGATGGTCAAAACCGGATGACACCGACGCCAGCCCCAGGCGCAGACCGCTAAAGGTGCGCTGGCCCTGATGGCCCAGCCGGTCAAGCTGACTTCCCAGGCTATTCGCCCGCAGACCGAGACCGTGCAGGGATGCGCCGCCTTGCCGCCCCATGCCGACCAGACTTTGACCGAACAGCCGCGCCTGCCGGGGCAGGGTGCCCAGCAGGTCAACAATGACGGCGGCTTTGACTTTTTTTTCTGCCATCGGTTACTCACGCTGTAATAAATGGGTGGCTTGCTGGCAGTGCCGGTAGAGCCGGATTAACGGCAGGGAAAGCGCCCAGTCCATGCCCGATTTGGTAACGGTTGCGAGCATCAGCGCCGCTTCCTCAATTTTTTCCCGACACTGCATCCAGTCGCCCCGCATCAGCCGCCAGCTGGCCGGCCAGCGCGCTGCCGCCCAGACGCTGGGCGATGATAAGGCGTTCAATATCCCGCGCCGACAGGCTTTTCAGTTGCAGCAGCGACAATGGGCCGTTGAGGTTGCCCAGCCGGGCGACCTGGCGGCGCAGCAGCTCAAACTCCACCATCGCTGGCGAACGCACTAACTCTGAGCCGTTAGCCGTCTGCACCACCCGCTCGGCGGCCAATTCGGCATCAATAATGTCCTTGCCGGTTAATGGCCGCAGGGTGACGTCCGTATGGCGCTGTTCATCATCACCGCTGCCGGTGACCAGACCGTCAACCAGGGTCAGTTGCCCGCGCGCCAGTTCGTCGGCGACACTGGCGATATCCGGCGACACCCCTTCAACCTCGTGGGCCGCCGCCAGGGTTTCCATGCTGTGGGTCATGCTTGCTCCTTACGCCACACGCTGGCTGCGAATGGCGGTAAATTTGGCGGAAATTTCGCCCGCGTCCGTCAGGGATTCTTCCCCGTTGCTCCAGGCGTTGGTCATCATGTGCGTTTCGCCGGAATCGGCGGCAAACTCCAGCGTGACATCGTGCCAGCCGTTGATGACGTCCACACTCAGATCACCCCGCGCCGGGAATTTGCATTCCAGCGTGGCGGCGCGAGGTGTCGATTTGTAGCCATAAACGCGTGCGCCGGTCACTTCCTCGCGTTTTTCCCCGGACGGGGTAAAGGTGGCCCCCGTCAGGGTCGGGTATTCCTGCCCGTTAACCCGGACAATGGCCTTGCCCTGGTATTGCAGTTTGCCAAATGCCATCGTACCCCCTTACAAAATGAACTGAATTTGTTCTGCGAAAATGCGGAACTGGTTGACCACATCCGGCCTGCACAGTACGTCTACCCGGTTGCGGTCGTTTTTGTTGCGCTCGACAATCAGGCTGTCGCGGAAGCGCTCGAAGTTCTCAATCAGCCCCGCCTCCAGCCACTCTATCGCCAGCGCCAGTAACTGGGTGCGGATAATGGCCGGCGTCACCATCGCCTGCCCCGGTGCCACCGGCGTACCGTCATCGGCCAGCTTATGGCGCGGAAAGCGCTGGGTGATGCGTACCCCGGTGGAATAGCGCAGATAAGACAGCGTCGCCACGGTATTCACATCGAGGTAAGACGGATCCGGATCGCCATAGGCGTTGGTACGATAGGTGGTTATCTGCCGCTCAATCTGCACCCCATCGTCGGCCCCCACGGTCACGGTAGCGATGCCGTCATACAGCAGCTGGTTACGCTCATTGGGGCGCAGCCGGTCAGACAATGCCGGCGCCAGCCGTCGCGGCAGGCGCAGGCTTTGCAGCGGGCGCGCCGGATCAAGACTTAAATGTTTTGCGCCAATGGCGCACAGGGTGGCCGCCCACAGATAGCCCGGCTCGGGGGCGCGCTGAATGCCGCTACAGGTCAGCAGAAAATCATTGCGCGTCTTACCGAACTGGGTGATTTCCCCCAGACTGCCGGTATGGGCCGCCCAGGCGATGCCGTCAGACATTTTGGTCGGTCCCCAGCGATCGCGCAGCGCTTCACTCAATAATTTCAGATTAGCCGCATCGAGCCAGGGCATGACAATATGGTGATACTGGGTATCCCCCAGCGCGGCAATACTGTTGGCCAAATCAGGGTTCGTCGCCCGTGCAGCGGGCGCGGCAAGTGTCACTGCCAGTCCGGGCGGCGTTATCTCGCCATCGTAATAATTCAGGCGGATATCCTGCGCCGAATAGTCGGAAATAAACCGTGCCGTCAGGGTCACCACCGTTTGATCGGCAGTGACATTTTCACCCCCCGGGGCGGCAGACACCGCGGTCACCGGCAGCGACGGCAGGGTATTAATCGCTGTCGCCAACGCATCACCGACCGTCTTACCCTGCTGGCCTTTCTCCACCGTCACGCGCACCCGCACACCGCCGAGATAGACATTCAGTACCCCGGCCTGTTGTGCTGTGCCCGATAAGGTCAGGCTGCCGGCATCGGCCTTGCCCGCCCCGTTACCCTGCGCCATCACGGTTAACACCGCATCCGGGTTATCGGTTAAAAATTCCCTCACCATCGCCGCCAGCATCGATCCCTGGCCCCAGAGTGTCGCGGCATGATCGGCGCGGGTGATGCGGACCGGCGTGTCTACTGCGCCGCTGCCGTCGACCTTGCCGTCCTTGATGGCGGCCTGACCCAACATCAGCACCTGGGTCAGCGTGGTCGGGGTACCGGTGACGGCCTGCGAATTATCAATCTCAATATGCGTCAGCGGTAGGCGAACCCCGGCGCTGATTTCATTAAAGCTTATGGTCATGAAGGCGACTCCTGTTTACTCAAGGCGGCAGGGGCTGACGTTTGCCGGGTGGCCGCCGGTTTGGATGGGGGCGGGATTTCCAGCACATCCTTGAAACGCAGCAGGCGTGTTAGCCAGAAAGCATTGCGCGGCACCCAGGCCCCCGTATCCGGTAACATCCGCAGGGAATTCGGTTCACGCACCGCACGCTCCGGGGCCGGCACCACAAAAATCATCGGTAAGTCATGCGGGTTAGGGAAGCGCATCAAAGCGTTATCGGTGTCATTCATGGTCGTTGTTCTCTCCGCGCAGGGTGATAGGGGCGGCGAACGGCGGGCTGCCGTCCGTCTGGGTAAAGGTTTGATAATGGCGCAGGTACGCATCCACACCGTCATCCTGAAGCAAAGGCGGCACCGGCTCCTCGCAGGTGAAATAAGTGCCATACAGCACCACGCCATGTTGCCCCTGTTGCTCGGTGTACAGGTTGCGCCCTTCTTCAAAACGCATCGGTCCGGCATGACCGGGACGAAAACCCGACAAGCCCGCTATCAGCCGCGCCACTATCTGGTAGAGGCCGGGGCGGTCTCCCTCGGCACCATTGATAACCTCGGCCACCACGTAAAAAACAAAACGGCTGTCAATCACCCCTTTCACTTGACCCGCCTGCGCTCCCAGCCACACCAGATATACCGAGGGCGGTGTAAGTAGCACATCACGCAGCCCCGCCTCGCTCCAGTCGCCGGGATGGGTGGCGATATCACGCAACGTGTTGCCAAATACCTCATGTAGTCGCGCCAGCAAGGCGTTTTCGGTGGAGACAATCATCAGATAAACCCCTTCTGCCTGCGCCCGAACACCGACGCCTCGGCCTGCATCTGCGGCAGGTCGGCACTGTCGGGAGCCTGGTTATCGTTATCCACCCCGAGCGGCAGTTCACCCTTTTTCACCGCCTCCAGCCAGCGCAGCGCATCCTGGTAACGCTGGCGGGTTTGCTCAGTGGCCCGCTCGTCATTCAGGTAGTAAAACGCCAGGGTGCAGGCATGCTGTTTCAGCACCGACGGCACCACCGAGAGCGGCAGCGCGTAACGGGCCGCGATAAAGCTGTCCATCAGGGCGCTGGCATCGCTGAGCGCCTGGTCCACTTTCTGCCGGGCTGCCGCCTCATCGCCGCGCCCGTCGACCAGTTTTTCTATCAACGGGGCGCTATAGCGGGCGCGTAAATCCTGCTCACTGGCATACATCCCCTGACTCTCCGTTAATGACCGTTAAAACCCGGTTTAAAGGGCGTTTAGAGCGCATCCGCCACCAACAGTGTCAGCTTGCCTTTCATTTCGTTAGAGACCGTGGTGCTGCCCTCGGCCAGTAATTCCCGCTCCAGTAACTGGGTGGCGGTTTTTTCCAGCTCCACCGGCACCACCAGATGGGTCGGGCGAATACCCAGCTTGCGACCGCCATCGGCACTAAAGCCGCGCATGGCGCTCCAGCCTTTCCAGAGGTTATCCAGCGTCAGTGACGCCTGCATGCGGTAAGCCATCTGCCAGAAGCCGTAGCCCACATTGCGCCGGGCGGAGGCACCAAAGACAAATTCGTTATCGGTAAACGCGCGCCCCTCATCGACCTTGGTCAGGGCGAGTAACTCCGGCGGGCGGCGGTTCTGGAAAATCAGCGGTTTAAGCGCCCGTGAGCAGTCCAGCAGATACCATACCGCCCCCTCGTAGTCTTTTTCTGTTGCCCCGGTGCCGGTTTTTTCAATCAACTGGTTGGCGACCTTTTTGGCGGTGCCGGTGCCGTCGACCTTGGGATAGACCGGATGCTCGCTATCAAAAAAAGGTTTACCGTCGTAGCAGTCGGTTTTATTGCCGTCGCGCAAGGCGGTAAACACCAGTTCGTCCGGTTGTGCGGCGGCAGCGCGCCCCATTTCCTGAAACAGCGGGGTATACACGCCCAGATTGTCATCCTCGAAATCATCGCGGGTAATGGCCACCGTACCTTCATAGGTCTTGTTGTTGATGGTGTAACCATAGACTTTCATCTGCTGGATACTGCGTGCACCGACCCACTCACGGAACGCGGGAAACTGCCCCAGCCAGCCGTAGGTATTGGATTTTGACGTCGAGGGCACGCTGGTCGCCACCTGCTGATAGTGAGACGGGGCCATCGCCAGCCCGTTCTGAAACTCTTTGCGAAAGCCGGTCATCAGGGCAGTGATTTGCGACGGGGTAATGGGGGTTGGCATTATAGTGCGTCCTCGGTCTTGATTTTCTGGAACGCCGCCGGGGTCATCCCCAGCACGCGCGCGGCCTGTAACTCTTCCGCCGACAGGGCGACGGTGGCGGTTTTTTCACGGTGTTGGGGCGGCAGCATCAGGGTTTCGGTCTGCACCCGGGTCAGGGCGGCTATCGGCTGGCGCGTCGCCAGTTGCGCCGACAACGCCGCCACGCCAATCTGGTCGCCGAGTGTTTCCAGGTAGGCGCGCTCGGATTTCAATATCCGCCCGTCCTGCTCGGCCTGGTCCAGCGTCTGCGCCAGGGTGGTTTTTCCCAGGTCGGCGGACAGTGACACCACCTGCTCACGCACCGCGTTATAGGTCTCGACCGGGACATAGCGGCGTAAATCCACGGCCGCCGTCGGTGCCTGGGTTTTCAGGGCGTTCAGGTCAGCGGACAGGGCCGCCATAGTGGTTTCCAGCGCGGTAGCCTTGTCCGCCTGGCTTTTTAGCGTGGTCACGGCAGACAGGGCGGCGGTGGCGACCTCATCGGTCAGCTCGCCGCCCTCCGGCACCGTCAGGCCCAGCGCGGCCAGCAGCGCTGTTAACGATGGATTCATTGCAGGCTCCTTAGGGGAGGAAGGGGGAACAGTTAACGCCTGGTAGATATCTTCGGCGCTCAGAGCGGCCACCGGGCGCAGGCCCGTCAGACCCGGATCGCCGGTAATGGCTAACATTCTTAGCTCCAGGGGTTCGCCGCTGCGCGCGTCATAGCCCATCACCGGCGAAAAATAGGGAAATTCATTGTTTTTTAGGCGCTCAAGCGCCGGCGGGTTCCACTCCGGCTTGACCCAGACCCCGGTGTTGTCGTCCCAGCGAAAACGTGCCGGGGTAGCCGGAACAAAGCCGGCTGCCGGGGCCGCTTCCTGTTTAAACAGCGTCTGGTGGTTATAATCGATTTTGACAGGCTGATTGAGTGCCACCACCCGCGCCACCATGCGGTTAAACGCGGCTTCGTTAATCAGCCAGCCTTCGGCGGGCGTCTCGGGGCGACCGTCACGCGCCCGGACATGGCCGGCGGGCATCACCTGACACCAGCCGTCATGATCAAAGGGCGAGAGCGTCGCGGCGTTGAGCACCGCATAGGCTATCTTGGGAACAGGGGGTTTTGTCGTCATGCCGGCAGTGTGGCAGCCTGAGTGCGGACGGTGGGATTACGCTACATTAACAATCAAAGAGGGGGCCAGTTTTACGTTGGCAGGGGGGCAGATTTCAATGGGCACTGACAACGGCGGGCGATCGCCTGAATAACCCCGTTCAAAACCCCTTCAAAAACGCCGTAGCGCGTTCAAAAGATTTTTTTGATGCAAGGTATACCTTCTCCGTCATCATCGCGTGGTGGGGCGCACTGGCGTTTATGGGTGCAGGGCGTTGGACAGGCGTTGCGCCAGGGCGTCAAGGATATCCCGCTCGCCGGTCGGATCCAGTCCCATAAACGGACGGGCCGGGATGGCTGCCGGCCCCGGACGCATCCCCGGTTTGCCGCCCCACTGATGGATGGCCGCCTGCGGCGCATTGGCCCCGATACGCGCCCAGCTATCCCCCCAGTCGATGCTCACCGAGCGCGCCATATCGCCCTCACGGGTTAACACCTTGATCGGGCTATAGCCGTGCCGCTCACGCCAGCGGCGATACGGATCGCTCAAGGGTGCCCAAGCTGCCCCGGTATCCGGCGCGCGTTCGCGTTCAAACGCCTGCTCAGTGGCCGAAAGGAGGCTGGCGGCAACGATACGGGTGATCGCCTTGCCGTCTTCGCCAACGCGTTGCAGTTCAGCAAACAGGGTTTGCAGGCGCTGGCGATCAATCACTGCGGTTAATTCAGTCTGTGACATCTTGCCCTCCGTATGGGGGTCGGTTAAAATACAGCCAATAGACCGGTGTACGCTTAATGGTAAAGTCGATGTCAGTCCCAGCAATGGGGCATAACATGTATGCAGGTTCGATCCCTGCCACCGGTTTAGTCTAACGTTCCTGCCAGCAGTTCTAGCTTGCCACCGGCCAAATCAGATTTCACTTTATTGAGGTTGAGAATGCGATAAGCATTGATCACCACATCCAGGGTATCCGGGTGTTTCTTAACGCCATAAGACGCATTAACCACAATACGTGCCAGCCCCGCTTTTCCTGGCACAAGAAAAAGCAGGTTTTGGTGAGCCTTATCCCAGAGTACAGCTTGAGGCTTTGCCAACAAGCCAGGAAGTGCGGCCACATCCTCGGGCAACAATGCCACCCCGGTTTTAGGGTGCTTGTCACTGTCGGCATGCAACAGGTTTTTTTCGCTCATTGCCAGCAGACGGGCCGGTGCTTGCCCCGTGCGTGCCTGTACCGCACGGGCAATGGCTTCCGGCAAAAAGCCCAGCGTGTGAATGCCGTTGCCGGCACGCCGGCTTTGCATAATGCGCGTGGCCCACAGCGAAAAACTCAACTGACGCACCGGGCTGTTGTTCAGATCCTGCACCACGGCTTCACGCAGCGCCGCGTCTTTGACCTCAAGGAGTTTGCGGATCATGGTCTGGTCAACACCGAACGCCGCCGCGCCGGGGTGATAGGACCAACCCACATCCGGCGTCATTTTTACCTTGCCATCATCAAAGGTGGTCACGGGGCTGGTGACGATTTCCCCACTACGCTTATCGACACCCGCCGCTGCCTCATGCGTGTGTAGCTGACCGGCCTCTTCCGTAACGTGCAGGCCCAACGCATCGAGTCGGCGTTTTGACAAGGCGCGTACCCGGCAGCGGCAGTTAAACCCGTTGGGCGGGTAATGACTTTGCCAGAAGGGGTGATCGTAACGAAAGACCTTGCCATGCAGGGCGGCATGCGAGGGCCGGGTGCGGCTATCCCCGACGGCGACATACTGCCAGTAGGGATACAGGTCTGCGGTGGCCATCATCTGTGCATAGCGCCCGGCATTATAGGCGACGCGGGTATTGACGTTATATATCGTCGCCAGACGGCGGGCGCTGCCCAGTTGTACGACTTCGGCCTTGCCCTGGCTGTCGACCACGACCTGCTTCCCCCACCATCCGAGCGTTTGCAGCCGGGGCGTCAGCGTGTCGATAAAATCCTGCCGGGATATTCCCTGTGATTTTGCTCTATCCACCTCGTCACGGATCGCACTCAGGACGTCCAGCCGCGCCGCCTTGGCGACGGTAAATATCCGGGCATGAACGTCCGCCTGTTGCTCAAACCAGTTCCAGGTGATGTGATACCCCTTGGCGCGGAAGTAGGCGATGGCCTCTTTTGGCGGCAGGCGGGCGACGACGCCCAAATCAATCGGTTGTGGCATCGAGACGCCCCCAGACTTCCAGTGCAAAGGTGGCGCGGGTCAGCAGTTCAATCAGCGCGCGGTCGTCCATCTCGGGGTAAAGAATCGCCGCCTGCTCCAGCGCCGCCTCTGGCCCCTGCTCACGGATAGCGGCTATCACCGGTGCCAGTAGCGGGTCGGCACTGGCGTTCAATCCCGGGGCGTCAAGTGCTGTCTGCACCGCGTCCAGCGCGTCGCTTATCGGCGCTGCCGGTGTGAGGGTCGCGGATAGCGCCGTTTGCGCCACTGCCGGTGGTGACGAGACGGTAAACACCGCCTCATTGCCATCCGGCACTGGAATGCGCAGCTTATCGTAGATCCAGGAAACCGGTATCGCCATGCCGGTCGCCAGTTTGGGAATAGCCTCGGCAAAGCTGGCCATATCCTCACATTCCAGCGTATCAAACACCAGGCGGGGGAGTCGCCGCGGGTCAAGCGGGACCGGGCTGTTCAGTGCCAGCAGCGGATAAATGAGATCACGGTTAAAGGTCCGTGACAGCTGGCGTAAATCGGCGTTGCGGATCTCCTTGCGCACCGCATTGTGCACCTCGCCCAGCGAGCGCGCGCCTTTATCGCCCGCCTCTGAGGTCAGTGTCCCGCCGAGGATCGCTTTAGATATCGCGCGCTCTCCCCAGGCAATCATCGCCATAAACGGGTCAGACTGACCGTTAGCGGCGGCCTCAAACTCCAGGCTCATGCCGGCGGGAATAATCCCCCCGGCCCGGCGGCCAATATCCATCACCGCCCGCATCAGGGCGCTTTTCTGCTCGGCACTCGCGCCGCTGGGGTATTTCCCCACCCGCAACGGTAGTCCGTAAATCTCCAGAAACTCGGCGAAATCCCGCACGCTGTAATTCTTGAAGATAAACGGCCAAATCAGCGTGCGCACCAGCCCCTGGGTGCCGGGGTAGCCGGTTTTGGCCTTGGCCTCATGGCAAATCCAGCCAAACGGCTGTAACACCTGTCCGGCATAGCTGCCATCGCGCAGCCGCAGCTCGCGGTAGTCGTCGGGATTGACGCAGAACAACGCCGGATCGCGCCAGTGGACAGCGCGCGGGAAAAATTCGCCGCCGCGCCGGGGACCCCAGATAATTTCCTGCATCGCATAGCCTTTGAGAAGGGCGTCGGTGGCGTCAAACAGCGCATTGTCAAACCAGGGCGCATCGGTGAGCCGCGCTTCCAGCGCCACTGCCTGGGCTTTCTCCTGGGCGTTGGGGTTATCCGGCGGCTGAATACGCCATTCCACACTGTGCAGCGCCAGGCGGCGCTTGCTGAGTTCAGAAAACAGATGGGTATCTTTTTCTTCCAGATCGGCGGCCAAATCCACCAGAGCGGTCATGTCACCGTGCTCTGCCGCCCGCAAACAGCGTGCGGCACGGTTAGGGGTGATACCGGACGCCGGATGTTCTGGCGCACGGCTGGCCACCTGGGGAATATCGGTCTTTGCCGTCTGGCTGTCCGGTGAAAACACCCGCGGCTGTCCCTGAATATCTACAAGCCTTTTCATTACCAGCATCCTCGCTCATCAGCGTTATCATCGTCATCGCCGACCTCATCGGCATACTCCATCGCCCGGATACGGGCTGGCAATGCCTGACAGGCCGCCTCATCCAGCACAAAACCGTCCAGCGCGGCGGCGCGGTTGGCCATACAGAGCGCCACCGCATAGTCGCCGTGACGGCGCGCGCCCTGAACGCCTGACGGCGTATCCTTGCTGCGGCCCTTGTCAATTTGCGGTATCCCGTTCACTACCTTGATATGCAGCAAATCATCCAGCGTGGACTGATGGCGGGCCAGGGTCAGGTTTTGCGCTTCCAGCTCACCTTTCAGTTTGGGCATCCATTCGGCATACCATTTTGCCGAGAGCGTGACGCAATCCACCATGTCCGGGCCGAAATGCAGCCGGGCGGCTTCGGCCAGATAGCCGCCGTTGCCGGTGGCGTCAAAGGCGGCCCCCACCAGACGCGGCAGCCGGGTCAGGATGGTGAGCATTATCTGCTTTTGCTGGTCATAGGTGACGTTGCGCAGCTCGACGCGCAGCGCCTCGCGCTTGCTTAAATCCGGGGCGATGGCCAGTACCACAAACACCGACAGATCGCCCTTGCGAGCAAAGTCCTCGCCGAAACAGTAACGACAGTCCGGCGCAAGGGTCGTCAGCACCGCCTCGAGGTGCGCCTGACACCAGGCCTCCACTTCAGCTTCACGCTGCGCGGCGCTCCACAGTTCAAATACCGCCGGGGCCTCAAAGCGCAGCAGGGGGACACGGCCTGTCGGGGCCATCGCCGCCTCAATCAGCGGGCGGGCAAGATAGGCACCGCCCGACTTGCGCGGCACACAGCCGTATTCCTCCTCGGCACATTCGCGATTGGGGGCATTTTTATACAGGTTATCGCGCCACGATTTTTCGGCGTCAGGCGACCACATCTGCCCGGTGACCGTGCAGATACGGCGATACAGTCCCTCGCCAATCGCCTCATCGAGCGTGATGCGGTGCAGGCTGTAATCCTTGCGCCCTTCGCGGGCGTCCTGAATGTAGGCATTAAACGGGTTATCGACCCCGTTATGGGTGGAAATCAACCGCACCCGCGCGCCCCACATGTTGAGCGCCAGCGCCGCCTTGAGCAGCTCTTCAAGGGATTCATGGAACGCCGCCTCGTCAATCACCACGTCGCCCTGCAAGCCACGGAGGTTGGACGGGCGAGCGCTTAACGCCTGAATTTTAAAGCCGCTGTGCGGAAAGCGGATCATGTACTGGAGAATTTCCTCGTGTTTCTCGCTGTCCCAGAAAGTGGACTCGTAAACATCGGCCTGGGCCAGCTGGTTAAAGGCGCGGGCAAACAGCGCGCAGGCGGCAATATATTCCAGCGCCATCTCCTTCTTGCTGCCGACGTAAAACACGTTGCGTCCGCCATCGCGCCGCGACTTGCTGGCGGTGATGACGTTGCGCCCGGCCTCGGCCCAGGTCAGGCCGGTACGGCGGGATTTTTCGGCAATGCACACCGGGCTGTCGTCGAGGAACCAGCGTTGTTGATAAGGCAAAAACACCGGTTCATTTTCGGGTAACGCCAGTGATTCGGGCACATCGACGCCGCAGGCGCGGGTGGCCTCGCGCAGGTCAATTTTGCGCGGGTCGGTCAATCGGTGCATCGGGGCCGGTTGTTCAGCGGTTCGCATTGTCTGTTTCCATTAAAAATCAAACCGTTAAAAAATGCATTAGGCCTTACCCAGCAAAATGTCGCGGATTTTGCTTTCCATCTGGTGACTCATGCCCTCTTGTCCACGGAGCGCTTCACTGACGGCATTCGCCGCTTCCTCAGCATAAGCCTGGCGGATTTGTGCCTCGCGCTTGTGGCTCATCTCTGCCGTGCGCTCCAGGCGCTGGGCGGCCAGCATGGCTTCTTTGAGAAAATCAATATCAATCTCGTCGTTATCCTGGCTGGCAATCTGGTGCTTGCGGATGCCCTTGAACAGCAGGGAGCGCGCCATCTCCATAATCAGCCGCGAGGTTTCGCCGGTGGGTTTTTCGCCCAGTTCAGCGGTCAGGGCGCGGGTCTGCTCACGCAGCTCGCGTAAATCCCGCGCCACGCGCTCGTTTTGCGTTGCCAGCCGGTTCACCCCTGAGCGGGACAGTTGTTGCTCGACCGGGAGGCCTGCGGCATCAATCAGGCGGTTAATCTCGTCCACAATCTGTAACTGGGTAATGCGTTTTTCTCGCAGCAGGGCAAACAGGCGTTGACGAATATCCGCCGGTAATAAATCCACCTTACTGGCGCGCCCGCGCGTGAGGTTTTCTTCCATCGCGACCTCCCTAGCGCCGACGTGGCTTCTTCACGCCCGGCACGGTTGCGCGACCCTCGGCGACCTCCTGCCCGCGCCCGCTCAGATGGGCCACTAGATAACCCCCGGGCAAGGTATCAAGCCGCAACAGGTCCTGCTCCGCCAGCCAGGCCAGTAACACGCGCACCCGGTCGCGCGACACCTTATGACCGTAGGCGTCGAGGCAGTCCTGCAACACCGATTCATTTAATTCGCCGTGATACTCATTCAGTGAACGCACTATCACCAGGCGTTGGTCTTGCGTCAAAATATCGTCAATCATCCGTCACTCCGGTAAAGGGCTTTTTCCACCAGTAACTCTAGCTGATGCGTCACCGCCTGCAAGCTGGCGCGGGTTTCTTTCAAATCGCCGCGCAGCTCGGTGATTTCCACTTTCAGGGCATGCACTGTCTGTGCCGACGGCGCATTACCCAGCTGGGTTTCTACCGTCAGCAGACGGGCGTTAAGGCGCTCGACCTGCTCGCGTCCGGCAAAGGAGCGGCGCATCAGCCACATAAACAGCGCCCCTGCGGTGCTGGCAGCAGAGAGCGCCGGGGCAATAGAGTCTTTAAGCACGTTAACCCACACGCCGCCGCTCCCGTCGTGCCTGGCAGGCCACACAGCAGCGCGCCTGGGGCATCACGGCCAGCCTTGCCGGGTCTATCGGAACCCGGCACGCGGCGCAATAACGCGCGGGCGGGGTTCGGGTCCGTCCGTTGTCCGGTATTGAGGGGGTTATCGTTTCCATCGTTTACTCATCATGGGGTTGCTCTTGTCGGTAATGCTCGGCCTGGCGCAACGCGGCCTTGTCGGCATTACACTGTTTAATCACGGCCAGCAGTTGCAGGGAATAGTCCACGCTGGCCCCAAAGGTCAACGGCTCCGGTGGTAGCGGAGCCGGACAGGCCGCCAGTAAGCCTTCAGGGAGCGGTACGGGCGGCAACGTCACCACTTTCACGGGCGGCGCGGCGCACCCGGTCAGCCACAGGGCCAGGCACAGGCTCACGGGCACAATTGACCCACGATAACCGCTGGCGCACCTGTTGGCGGTCCTTTTCGCTTTCTCCGCGCAGGTGTTGTTTTTCATGCGTGACGGTCTGCTCCAAGGTATGAAATACCTGCTGTATTTGGCGTTGCTCTGCCAGTGCCTGCCAGGCTTCGTCCCGCTCCTGGCGCAAGTCGTGCAGCGCGGTTTCCCGCAGGCGTTCACGTTGCCAGAGCCAGCCGGCAGTAGCGAGTAATAACGCCAGCAGGCACAGCGTCAGCCCCGTTTTAAGTAACGTGTTCACAGCGTCGCCTCGGGGTCAGGCAGTCCATGCCGACACAGCCATTCATCGGCGGCGCGGCGATTGACCAGACCGTTCAGCGTGACGCCCTTCACCTTAACCCAGCGACGAAACTCATCGCAGGCCGCCGGGATATCGCCGGCATTCAGGCGCTTTAGCAGGGTCGAGCGCGCAAAGGCCCCCGACCCGACATTGTGAATAAACGCCGCGAGCGCCACGCGCTGCCCGTCTGACAGCGGTACGGTGACCTGCTGGTCAATCACAGCGAAAGCCTGGCGCATATCCGCCGCCAGCAGGGCCTCACATTGCGCCGGCGTTTGGGTCGTCTCGGGGGTGATATCGCTACCGGTATGGCCGTAGCACACCGTCAGCACCCCGCCGCTGTCGGCATAGGGCTGGAGGGCGTGACCTTCCCAGAACGCGGTATAGCAGGCGGCAATAGTCAACAGACCGGCACCGGAGACGGCGAGGAGTTTTTTACGTAACGGGTCGGGCAACGGCGGCATAGCGATACCTTGATACAGGGATTCCTGGTCACAGGGTAAGCGTTGCGTGATAAGGCGGGGGATTACGCTCCGTTAACAATCCGTCCCCTGGGGGCCAGTCGATTGTTCGGATACGTTAGCAGGGGTTAGTCGGCAAACAGGGCGGGTTGGGTACGCTTGACATAGCGCTGGCGCTGGGTGGCAATCACTTTATAAATCTGTATCTGGCCGAGCCGGTATGCCTTGCGTAGCGTTTCAATCGGTGTGCCCTGCTGCCAGCGGTGGAAAATTTCATCGTCGCGTAACGCCGTAAGCAGACTGTCGCCTTTGGGCAAATAATAGTTACGCCCACCCGCATACGCGGCCAGGGCCGCCGCCATTTTACGCGCCAGAGGGCGAGATTGGGGGGCGGTAAATCCCTGGCGTTGCAGTTCATTATCCATCACATCCACCAACGCGGCGAGTAATTGTGGCCACTGAGGCTGTAAGGTTTCCTCATCCACCGTGTCTATTCGGTCAATTAACGCATGCAGCTGGGTATCATCGGCGAGTAAATCTGCTTGTTGTATCTTCATCGTCTACCTCATCAGGTGAGTTGAGTAATAATGTTATTATACAATATATTATCCCATAACCCTAAAGCGAGACGCCCCTTCTGCCCACGGTGAAGATACCCCGTTACCGACGTTATGACGATACACGGGTCTCGGCCTCATAACGCTGACAAACGCGCGGATAACTTTCAGCCGGCGTACCCGGGGGGAGTGTCGCCAGCATGCAGCGCCGATGCCAGCGCTTAAGACTTTCAAGCACCTTGACGGCCAGGGCGTTATCCTGATTGAGCCAGGCCAGCTGTGCCACCCCCAGGCCACCGTTCTCCCTTGCGGTGGTACGCCTTATCCAGGCATTCAGTGCTGCCTCATCGCCGGACTGCACAAACCCCTGGCGGTGCATGGTCTGCCAGATGGCAAGGATTTTAGCGACCGGTGACGCGGGTTTAACGCCGCGTAAAACCGGCTTTGAACGCACGGTAAAGCCTTTTTGCTGAAAGGCATGTAACACCCTGACCAGCTCGGGTACCGTCATTTCCCGGCAACTGGTTTTATCGGCGCACACCTTCATCAGCGCCGCGCGGTAGGTCGCTTCATCCAGCTGCAACTCCCGACGGGCCACATGGATAAGTTTGATTAAGGTAGCCCGGTTCATGCCTTATCTCCCGTGTTTATCGTCGCCGGTGGTTGGGTCAATAGGCGTTGCGACAAGGCGGCCAGCTTGCGCACTTTTTCATCGTCAATCATCGCCGCCAGACCGTTTAGACGAAGCTGGGCGAGCATGATTTCCATGTCCGCCACGGCTTGACAGACTTGTCGCATATTCTGACCCTGCGAAAGAAAACGGCACAGCGCGCCGGCCAGTGCCCCGCAGCGCTCAATGGTTTTTAACATCTGTCGGTCATGCCCCCAACGCGCCAGGGCGGCGTCATAAATTAAATTTTCATTCACTACCATCAATATGTCCTCGGCTGAATTCGGCGCGCCCGATGCCCTAACGTGCGCGCCGGATGTAAAGCCATCGATTAAAAAGGCATTACAGTTTGGAGATATCGAGCGACAGTTGTTTATAACCTGAGTTCGGGATAAGCATTATCAATTATACTTGAAGATACGTACCTGCAACAGGTATCTTTGGTTTAGATGGCATTAAACAATATGCAACCAGTCCGCCTAATAAATTCACTACAAAGTTAGCCGGAGAGCGATGTCGCGTATGCTCTATTTGACAAAGATTTTTTAACTCATCAAATACCGTTTCAATGACAGAACGATGACGCAAGATGGCTTTGTCGAAACAAGTCTGTTTAATAGGCTTCATTTTCTTCTTGATATTCGTTATAAGGCTAATTCCCATCGTTTTGAGTTGCTGTTTCAGTGAAGCCGATAAATACCCTTTATCTGCGTACAAACAACCAGAAAGATCCTTTGTCAGCTCAGGCAATGGTTTCCGATCATCGGTGTTTCCTGGTGTGAGTCGAAAACTGAGTATTTCCCCCAAATGATTGATAATTACATGAAGCTTGAAACCAAAGAACCAACCTGTTGAATTTTTTCCCCGTTCAGCTATCCCATTGAAGACTTTATGTCTGCGGATCCGTAAGTTATCACACACCGCTATCGGAGTAGAATCGGCAACCGATAGCCCCGTGCATTTTCCCTTAATTGACTCAAACAGTGCCGTTAACGCTAAGGCACTACGCGGAAGTAACTCTACACAGCGTGAATAGGATGGCAAGTTAAGAAATTCCTTCCGGAGATATAAGCGGACATAATAGAGATAAAATACCTTGAATTGCCTGAATCGGAGTTGATGAAACAACACAACCAGTGTCATCATTTCCGCCAACGAAAGCTGAGTAGACCGTCTACGACGCTTAGTACCGTTAGTCAGCAAATATTCATGCATTTTTGGCTCGAAGTCTTTGCAAAAATCATCCATCAGGCAATAAAGTTCAGTAAGATTTTCCATAATTGTTTAACAATGCTCTACTCTTTAACCAGACTGTTAGAGTATTTTAACAAAACAGGCTCATTCAACTATTTGAATATCAAGACTTTCTCTTTATTTCTTATCCCGAACTCAGGTTTTATAGGCTTTGTCCGCTTCCCGCTGATAAAAACGCAGATAGGTACTGCTGCCGCTGACCTTAATCGAATCGCTGACCGCCCGCATCGCCTCTTGCCATTCTTCATCGTCAATATCTAAATCCCGTAGCGCCAGCACTTCATTAATATCAATCTGTCCCTGTTTATTGACCTTAAAGGAACGCTTCACGATGGCGATTAATTTGGCATCCGCGCCATCTGACCATTTGGTAATGCAGGCCGCGATTTTTTCTTTCGCCGCCTGGATACGTTCATCAAAAATACGGTGTTCGCCCACCGCCCGAACAAGACGATATTGCCCGTCAAAGCTGGTCAGGGTGACATTGCCTTTAGCGGCCCCGTAATTGACGCCATATTCGGCGGCGGATAAATCGACAAAATCCCGAATACGTTGCAGGGCGCGCAATTTAAATTCGGCCAGTTGATGCCGGAGCTGCCGCGCCTCGGTAAACAGGCTGTCAATCAATTCATCGCGTAACAGGTCAATCGGCTTGATATGACTGACCGGCACCATATGCCCTAACGCATTAATGCGATAGCCGTCAGGGGGTGTTAGGGGAGATTTTTCAGGGTGATAATGCATATTTCGTGTTTCCTCGCTAAAAGAGTGGATAACGGCGGCGCATTTAGTCCTGCGCGTCCCAATAGACCAGACAGCCTGATAACGGTTTGGCATAGACCTGACGCCGCTGGCCCTGGTAATACAAGGTAATGGCCGTCACCGCATCGGACGCCGTCGGCTGACCCGCCGGCGGGATAATTTTTATAAACGGGCGCTGCCGATAACGCCGGGCGGACAGAATGTCGCTGCCGACCGCGCGTAACTGATAACGCACGCTATTCATCGCATCAAACATGTTCATCATGATGACCTTTCCTTTTCAGCATATTCATTGATAACCGAGCCTCACACAGTAGCGTGCTCAGTAAAACCGGCCCCGATTCGGACGGCACTGACCGCCCGGACAACAATGCCCGTAAGGTGCGCCAGGCGGCGTACCACGCCTGACGCCGGCTTGGGCCAGAGAGATAACAGCCCAGTTGCAGCGCTTCCCAGCTATCTACATCAAATCCCTGCCACCGGTAATACTGTTGCTGGGCCGGGGGCAAGGTCGCCGCCGCCATCTCATACCGGTCCAGCCAGAGGTACGGCGTTGCCCCGCGTGACAGGGTAATATTGGGCCGGATAGTCCCATCAACGTTATAGCTGGCGTAGCGGGCCATACGCCGCAGGGCGCGGACTTCATGGCGTACAGGGTTATTCATCATTGGCTCTCCTGAGTAAACGGTTCATGTCATGACATAACTGCATCATCACCTCTTGCGCATCCGGCAACACATAGAGCGCAGCGCCCCGATTGCCAAATGACACTAACAGGCTGTGTGACGATTCCAGCGAGACGGACACCACCCGCCGGGTATTGAGCAGCACCTGGCGTCCGGTGCTGTCGGTAAAGAGTACGCCGCCCATGCTCACCCCCTGGCCGGCAGCAGGTCGGTCTCGGTATACACCTCCCTGAAGGCCGCCTTGATGTATTTTTCCCCCAGTTGGGCCTGTGCATCACCGCTGGCCATCAGCCACGCCTGGCGCAGGGTGTGCGACAATACCCGCAAGGCACCGGCTTTCTGGGCAATGGCCTGTACCAGCGTCAGCTCACTCTCGCCGGTAATGCCCCAGGCGGCAGCAATCGCGGCCACATCCGCTTTTTTTGCCTTTAACAGCCGTTTAGAGCGGGCGATACGGCTGTACAACCGGGCCAGGTCATCCGCCCCCTGGGTTGAGCGGGCCGATTTCGACAGGCCGCGCGGGTTACCAATCAGTACCATACCGACCCCGGTCGCATCCTGAATGGCGCGCAGCTGCTCCAGCCCGTCAATGCCCAGGTGGTCAGCCTCATCGACAATCACCAGCCCGTGAGTGCCGGTTAGCCGCCGCCGAATTGCACGCGCCAGCGTCCCCTTGTTTCTAGGCAGGTCGCTAAGGCCCAGCGCTTCCGCCAGCTCCAGCAGACACTCGGTGATGCTGGCGTGGGCCGGGGAAAGGGTCACCATCCAGGTATTGGCATGCTGGCAGTACTGACGGGCGGCAAAGGTTTTGCCCACCCCCGGCACCCCGACAATCACATTCATGCACTGCGCCAGCCGGACAAACTGGAACACCGCCCATATCTCCTTGACCGTGGCGGTCTCCACAAACTGCGGCGGCGCAGGCAAGGTCTTTTTTTGCTGATAATCCGTCAGCCAGCGGGTTAACAGTTCACCGACCCGCTGGTTATTGCCGTTATAACTGCCGTTGATAAAGCTGGATATCACTGCGCTCGACTGGCCGGTTTCGCGGGCAATCTGCGCCTGGGTGACCTGGCCTGTATCGATTAACGGTTGCAGCTGCTTGATAATCTCTGGGTTTTCAGTCATCATCTTGCCTCCTGATAAAAGTTGTTTTGTATTTCAATCAGCCATCGGTTTGCCGACCAGATGGCTTTTTTACAACAGCGGGTCAATCTGCTGGGCTTCCAGTAATGCCAAACCCCGCTGTAGTGCCGCTTCCGTATCAAGGTCGCTCTGTTCTTCAACCTCAGCTTTTAATGCGGTATTCCCCAATTGCCGATAAACATTGACCGGTAACTCGAGGTCATTCACTTTCTCACCCGGCAACGTCAGGGTGTTTTCTGCCTCAGCAAGCGCCACTTTCTCCTCACCCCGCTTACGCATCCCTTTGATACGTTGCTGCCGGTTGTGGTATTCCGCCGTTACCGGGAAGGCCAGCTGTTTATTGCCGTCCCACAAGGCTTCACACAGGTAAGTACCGTCCATACGGCGCACGATAACCTTGCTGCCATCGTGAATGTCGTAACTCACCAGCACCTTGCGGTCGTGCTCATCGGCCAGTTTGGCGGCATAATAAATATTGTTAAGGAAACGGATTTCACAGCGCCTGACCGTGCGCTCGGTCTGTGGCATAAACAGGTCACGCAGTTCAAACTGTGTCAGCCATTCCAGCTCGGTGGCTTCGTTTTCCAGCTTCCAGCGGCGAAACTCGGCCGGACTGTAATGCTGGCCATCGGGGCGTTTGGGTAATTCACTGTGCGGACGGGCGTTGTACCACTCGACCCCGGCCTTGATTTCATCAATCAGCCTCTCCCAGGAAGGCAGCTTGCGTAGCGTGCTCTGCTGGGCGACGGTCAGTGCATGGCCCTTTGCCTGGGCATTTAAGGCGGATTTAAGCGCCTTGCCAGTCTTGCGCACGGTTTCCCGGTCAGCGCCGGTACCGTAATAAGTGGCAAAGCGGCGGGCAATGTACATGGGCAAGGTACGGTTAAGGCGTTCAATAATGCCGCGCCCCTGGGGATTGCCGGCAATACCGGTCGGGTGGTCAATCTCGAGCCGCCGCAGAATACCGGTCACGTCTGCATCCAGGGTGAGATTGGTTTCCCCACTGCCGTTATCTGAGTAGTAGAGAAACGGCTTGCCGTGAGTGGCAATGCCATAACGTAGGGCATCGGTGACGGCAATCACGTTTTCAGAGAGCGAGAGGCTCCAGCCGGTGATATAGCGGCAGCTGCCATCGAGAATAAAGGTCACTTCCGGCGAAAAAGGTTGACCGTGGTCGGGATGGGCGACTTTCATCTTCATGCCGTGACCGTCTCCAATCCAGACGTAGTTAACCGGTAAACTGCTCCAGTCGCGGCGGACAAACCCTTCCAGCTGGCGATATTCGCTGCCGGTTTTGCGCCCGCGCTGTTTGACGATTTCGGGGAGTTTATCCATCGCATACAGCACCGCATCATAGGACGGCTGCGCGGCCAACATCAGCGGCTCATCGGCATAGCGTTGTTGCCACTCGGCGCAAAAATCTACATAGGCCTCTTTCATGCTGCACCCGTTTGGCTTGCGATAGTGCGCCAGATAGTCATGTAACCAGGCGATTTGCTCCGGCTTAACGACTTCACGCTTACCCGGTGCCAGCACTATCAGACGTTCGGCGGGGGTAGTGGCCTTTCTGTAGTCGGCCAGCCAGCGCTTAAGGGTGATTTCACTGAGCTGACGGCTTTTGCCCTTCTTGGCATTGGCCACCTGTGCCGCTTGCGCGATGCTCTCGGGCAACTGGCCGGTTTTCGCCTGCTGGACGATAAAGCGGATGGCCTGGGCGCAGCTATAACGGGGCTGTTGGCCTATGGTGAGGATATGTTGCACCAATAACATGCGTGCATCGGCAATCTGACGTTGTTTATCCGTCAGGTCGGCTAATTTATTGCCAAGCAATGCAGGGCAACGGCGATAAACTTCCAGCTTGCCAAGCTTCTCCGGATCGGTGCTGACCTTTGATACAGTGGGTTGTTTGGCAGCAGCATCCACCGGCGCGGCGATCATCAGTTGTTGAAGATGACGCTCACGGATCGCACATTGTGCTTCCGCCGGTAAGCAATCTATGTGGTACTCGTAAGCCTTGGTGCCGGGACGTTTACGTACCAAATCGGGCGTATTTTTCGTTAAACGCGCCAATATCTCTCTAATGCCTTTAGTAGTTTTAGGGAGACCCATTACGCCAATAAGTTCTTTAGCAACAACAAACATAATTATGATGCCTTACGTATGTAACTTTTAATCTTGTAACGGCTGGGCCAAATGGTTTCCGGTTCGACCCCCAACGCTTGGGCAATAATCTTCTGATAAGTCTTACAGGGCGTGCGTAAAACCGTTTTGAGCGAATCCTTGCTGTAACCGGCTTGCAAGGACAGTAAGCGAAACGACAACCCTCGCTTATGGATCTCCGCTTTAATGATCTCAGGGTGCCAATCAGCACACATGTCTTCTTTTTTGCTCATCATTCGTCTATCCTAAAAAGTTATCCGCATGAATAACTGAAAAGTTATGCGTACAGGTAAAGTATAAGAACCAAAAGAAACCAATTCAAGGTTTCTTTGTGGTTTTAATGGTTTTATTTATTTCTTTTTATAAATCAATGCAATAAGTTGCAGGTGCTGGTGATGACAAAAAAACCTAGTCGTACTTTTCTTGAACCCGAAAAAGAACCGGTAATCGAGAGAATTTTTCAATTGGTTGATAGATATTCATCTAGAAGTGAAGCCGCAAGGGCTTGGGGGATTAATGTTAGTACATTAAAAAATTATTATAAAAGAAGACACTTAAAGCCAAGCCCTAGACGAAGCCAGTTATTGAAGATAGCCGAGCACGAAGGCGTTTCTCTCAATTGGCTTCTTAATGGTGAAGGCGACATTTATGAATCCGACAAAAAAACCCAAGAACCCAATAAGTTGGTTTCAAATGGAGATGCCGAACGGAAGCTTTTTGAGCTTTTATCGCTTCTGACGGATCAAGAAAAGTTAAGATTATTCGAGATTCTTGCTCGTAAAGGACTTGAGACAGTTTTTCACCTACTTGATACAGAAAATCAAGCACTTCTAGAACTAAAAGGAGATAGAAAACGAATAGCTTTACGGTTAGAATCCATGTCAGAAGAACAGCTTAGAGAGATTTTATCCAAAATTGAAATCAGTGCCGGAGAAACCATTTCAGAAATAGATCACATTGATGCTAACATCAGGGTCAGAGCATGAAATAAGCCTTGGCCCAGTAAAACTGTCTTATAAATGCAATTTAAAGGGCATTAAAGCTTGTTTGTAGCGGTATCAAATATTTTACTTACAGGTAAACAATTGCTTATTTTTTAAGCATCGGTATCAAATCAGAAAATCGCTTCTAACCTCAAGAAATCCCATGAGTTCCCGCCAATTCCCGGATATTCCCACGAGTATCAAATAAATTACTTCTCTATACGTTTGCCCAGGCGATAGCCGGACGCGGGCCACAAGGCACCATTAATTTTAATACCGCCTCTGACCGGGTACGCCTGTGTTATCCGCAGGTCAAGGTCTATGACAAGGCGACGAATCAGAATCGTCTGGAGCCGCTCTCAGCGCGCGCGGCGGGCCTGCGGGCAAAAATTGACCGGGAAAAAGGGTTCTGGTGGTCGTCTTCCAATCAGGAATTGATGGGCATTGTCGGGATTGAGCGCCCGTTAAGTGCGCGCATTGATGATGCCAATAGCGAGGTCAATCTGCTTAACCAGAACGGCATTACCACGGTGTTTAACCGCTTTGGTAGCGGATTACGCCTGTGGGGCAATCGCACCGCGGCCTGGCCGACCGTGACGCATCTGAAGAATTTTGAAAATGTGCGGCGCACCGGGGATATGATTAATGAATCTATCCGCCATTTCAGTCTGCAATATATTGATCGCCCCATTAATCAGGGGCTGATTGATGCGCTGACCGAATCCGTGAATGGCTATGGTCGGAGGTTGATTGCCGATGGGGCGCTGCTGGGTTTTCACTGCTGGTATGACCCGGCGAAGAACACCAAGGATGCGCTCAGTCTGGGGCAGTTGAAACTGAATTACAAATACACCCCACCGCCGCCGATGGAGCACCTGACCTTTGAGACGGAAATCACTAATGACTATCTCACCTTCCTGAAAAGTGGGGTTTCCACATGAGCGTGACGCACAGGGTCAATAAGATAACGATAAGGAGGAGATGATGGCGGGCAATGCACTGCATTTTATGACCAATGCCAACGTCTACCTGGACGGCAATAGCCTGATAGGTCGGGAAAAAGAAATCAAGCTACCGGAAATCAACGTGGTGCAGCAGGAGCATCAGGCGCTGGGGATGATAGGCAAAATTCAGTTACCGGCGGGGTTTGACAAGCTGGAAGGGGAGATTCACTGGACCAGCCTGTATGAAGAAGTGGCGCTGCGTACCGCCAATCCCTTCAAGGCGTATCCGCTGCAATGTCGCGGTAGCCTGCAGCGCTATAACCCGGCACAGGGTCGCCAGGATGAATTACCCGTCGCGGTGTTTATGACGGTGATGTTCAGCAAAAATAGTCTGGGCAGCTTTAAGCAGCATGAGGTGCCGGAGATGAGCAGCAGTTTTACCTGCAGCTATATCAAGCAGGTGATGGATGGCCAGGTGCTGCTGGAGCTGGATGTGATCGCCAATATTTTTAAAATCAACGGTGAAGATATGCTCACCGATTATCGCGCCAATCTGGGCGCTTGACAGTAACAGGTAAGGAATAACCCTCATGACACCGTCTTTACATTACACCTTGCAATACCCTTATGCCCTGGGCAGTGGTGAAAGGCTAACCCAGGTCAGCTTAAACCGGCTCAAGGTCAGTGACATCAAGGCGGTACGCCGCTTAAGTGAAAACGCCAATGACTGGGACAGTCTGTTGATTGCCCGTATGACCGGCCTGATACCGGAAGATATCGACAATATGGATTTGGTGGATTATCAGCAGTTGCAAGACCACTTTCGCCAGTTTGCGGGGCTGGATGCACTCGCCGAAGGCGCTGCGTCAGGCGCAGGCCCTGTTGGCGAGATGGTTCCGTTGGCAGCCGAGTGAGCTGGATGCGCTGACCGTGGTGGAATTTGAGGACTATTTACAGGAAGCCGCCGCCCAAATCCGGCAGGAGCACGGGCAACGCGGGACAAGTACTTAACCGTTAATCAGACGTAACACAGGCAGGTGACTCGGTGGCCAACACATTTTCGATTGGGGTGGTGATTAAGGGGGCGGTGGCCAGTGCCTTTCGCTCGGCGATGGGTGACTCCCGACGTAGCCTCAATCTGTTAGGGGACACCACCCGTCGTCTGCAGACTCGTCAGCAACAACTGACCCAGGCAATGACCCGCTACGGTCAGTTGGGCGGTCAGGCTGCGCGTAACCTTAATAGCGAGCTGGGTCGGGTGGGTCAGACACTTTCCCGTCTCGAGCAACAGCATCGCCGTTTGCATCACACTATGATGGCCAGTCAGATTGCCGGGCAACAACGACAGGCCCTGATGGGGCAAGGACTGGCGTTAGGGGCCACCACGGCGGCAGCGGTGGGCGCGGTCGCGCCGTCTGTCAAGCAGTCGATGACCTTTCAGGACAATCTGGTCGATATGGGTATCACCGCCGGTTACGACGGTGCCACCCAGGCGGCGCTGGGTAAAGATATCCGCGCCTGGAGCCAGCAATACAACCAGACGCAGGATGATTTACAGGCCGCCACCCGTGCGCTTATTGGCAATAACATTGACAGCCTGGACGCTATTCGCGCCTACCTGCCACACATCGCCCGCGGCGCAACCGCCACCCGCACCTCCGCTGAACTGTGGGCACAGGCGGCGGTGACCACCCAGCAGTGGTTGGGCATTGCCGCGAAAGATTTTGCTGTGGTACAGAACATCATGGCGCAAGGGGGTAAGGCTGGGTCATTTGAAATCGCTGACCAGGTGAAGTGGTTGCCGGAGCTGGCACCACAAATGGCCAACATAGCCCAGGGTAAAGCGGCGGTGGCCGAGATGGTCGCTGCCTTGCAGGTAGCCAAAATGGGTGCCGGTAGCACCGATAAAGCGGCGAACAATTTCAATAACTTTCTGGAAAAACTGTACGCCCCTGAAACTAAAAAACGTTTTGGTGATGTCGGTATCGATATTGAAAAATCACTCATGCAGCAAAAAGCGCACGGGATTTCGCCGATTGAAGGGATGATGAATACCCTGCAAACCTATCTGGCGCAAAAGAGTCCCGAGGCGCTGGCGCAATTTAAATCAGCGATGGCGCTGCAGGACGATACCGCCCGCGATAAAGCGTTACTGGCCCTGCAGCAGAACTTTGGCTTAGGTGAACTGTTTGCCGATATGCAGGTGATGGCCTTTGTGCGTCCGATGCTGGCCAATATGGACAAGTACCGGCAAATCCGCGCCCAGGCCCTGGCGGCCGCGGACAAGGATGTATTAGGCAGTGACTATAAAAAACGGCTTGAATCCCCCATTGAACAGATGAAAAAGTTAGGCATTGCCAGTCAGGATTTGTCGCTGAGTCTCGGTGATGCACTAAAACCAGCGGTAGAGAATTTAGCCGCCACGGTACTCCCTTATGTGAACGCCGCCAATGCCTGGGTCAAAACCCACCCCCAGCTGGTCAGTGGTATGGCTAAAACGGTGGGCGCGCTCCTGTTGTTTAAGGGGGGATTGTTGGCCACAAGGTTGGCGTTCAATCTGCTGGGTTCGCCGATACGCCTGCTGTGGGGCGGGTTTACCCGGCTGCGTACCGGTTGGTTATTACTCAGCACCGCCTTTGGCATGGGTGGGCGCTTAAGCCGCTTCGCGGGCAGTGCGGGACGATTAGGTAAGGTGTTGGCCGGCGGACTGGTGACGGGCCTGCGCCTCGCCGGACACGCACTGCTGTGGCTGGGGCGGGCACTGATGTTTACCCCTATCGGCCTGACTATCACCGCGATTGCCGCCGGCGCTTACCTGATTGTCCGCTACTGGACGCCGATAAGCGCTTTCTTTCAGGCCCGTTGGGCCGAGGTGAAACAGGCGTTTTCCGGCGGTATTGCGGGCGTTGGGGCACTTATCCTTAACTGGTCGCCAGTGGGTCTGTTCTATAAAGCCTTTGCCGGGGTGATGAGCTATTTCCATGTTGAACTGCCCGCCCATTTTACCGATGCGGGTCGCCAGCTGATTGAGGGTCTGGTCAACGGGATCAAGAGTCGTTTAACCGCCGCCAAAGAGGCGATTGTCCATTTTGGTGACAGTGTGTCGGGCTGGTTTAAGGAAACGCTGGGGATCCTCAGCCCTTCTCGTGTTTTCGCCGGATTGGGGGACAATATTGTGCAGGGGGCGGTGCTGGGCATTACCCGCACCACGCCCGCGTTAGAACGCGCCGTCGGCGGCCTGATGCCGCTGATGCAACCGCCGTCCCCGCGTGTGCCCCACTGGCCTGATACCCCGATCTCCCCTGCCGGTCAGGGGAAGGCTTTTTCAGGCATGCAGATCACCTTTGCGCCGCAGATTGTGATGAACGGTCAGTCGCAGACGACCCCGGCGGCGTTGCGTGATGCATTGGCTATCAGTGTGCGTGAGCTGGAAAAACGCCTGGCGCAGCTGATGCACCAACAACAACGGCGGGCCTTTCACTGATGCTGGCGATACTCGGTGAGATTGAAGTGCAGTTACAGACCGGCTTTACCGCGCTGGAAGCCATCCTTGGCGGTGAGTTTGCCGAGCAGGCGCGCATTGGCCGTAAACCGGGTCTGCAGTGGGTCGGCGACAAGTGCGATGAATACAGTTTAAGCGTGCGGTTTCATCAGCAGTACTGTCAACCGACCGCGCAATGGCAACGGCTACAGGCCGCCTGTCGTGCCCACCAGGCACTGGCGTTTGTGCTCGGCAATGGCGAGTACCTGGGGCATTTTGTGATCACCACGCTTACCGGTCGTACGGTGTTGGCGCATGCCGACGGTATCGCCCAATGCCTGGAGGTCGATATCAGTCTGCGTGAATTTACCGGCGATCTGCGCCAACCACTTAAGCCGCCGGCGATGGCCACGACACTGAACAGAAAAGCCGCCGGGCTAACCCGGGCAATAGCCACCGGTACACCGCTATCGCGGGCGGTGGGTCTGGCCCGTCAGGCGCAGTCGGCACTGGCCACGGCCTCACAGGCGATCCGGGTGGTGCGCCAGATGAAAACGGATCCGGTCGCGGCGTTAACGCGCCTCCCTGGGGTCATTACTAGCTTAGGTGAGGTGGCCACCCCGTTGATACAGGCGCAGCCGTTGTTGGCCGGCCTGGAAGCCCATTTTCCTGCGGCCAGTCAGCTGACCCGAGCGGCGGGCAAGGTGGCGACCACGGCCAGCCAGGCGAAAAACACGCTCAGTGCTCTGACCCCCGGTACCGGCCAGGCACTGCCCGGTGCACTGGATACGGTGGCCGGTCAGGTGGGCGGTGCCCTCAGTACCTGGAACGACGTCACCCCGCTGCTGAGCCGTCTGACGAGCCATCTGGTGACGCGCCGCTAAAGGAGAACAGGACGATGTTTGCAAGCCAACAGGAAGAAGAACATAAGCCAGGTGTCTGGCAGCATATTACCCGTGAGGGCGAGCGCTGGGATACGCTGGCCGCCTACTATTACGGTGACGCATTGGGCTATGTGCGGATCATTGCCGCCAATCCTGATATCCCCATTACACCGGTGTTGCCTGCCGGCATCACCCTGGCTATCCCGTTGATTAACGCACAGGACAGCGTTGAGGAGACACCGCCATGGTTGCGTTAATGACACAACGACAGCAGGCGGTACCGGCCCCGACCTGGACCCTGCATTATGGCCAAAAGGACATCACGCACGATATCACCCCGGACGTGCTCGGGATCCGCTTTACCGATCAGCTCAGTGGCCAGTCTGATGAGCTGACGGTCGAACTGGAAGACAGCGCCGGGCGCTGGCGTGGGGCCTGGTATCCGGGTAAAGGCGACACGCTCTCATTGGCGCTCGGCAGGGTCGGCGCGCCATTACGTCCCTGTGGCACCTTTTCGATTGATGAAATAGAGCTTAGTGGCCCGCCGGATACGGTGTCGCTGCGTGGGTTATCCGCTTCGGTGACCACCGCGCTGCGAACCCGGAGCTACCGGGCGTTTGAGCAGACCAGCCTGGCGGCCATCGCCCGGCGGATTGCCCAAAAACACCACCTGACACTGGAAGGGCTGATTGCGCCGCTGCCCCTTGACAGGGTCACGCAGCAACATGAAACCGACCTGGCTTTTTTGCGCCGGCTGGCGGAGGAGTACGGCTATATCGTTAAAGTCACGCCGAGCAGGCTGATTTTTTCTGAGCGCATCAGATTGCGAGAAGCCTCGCCAGTTAACGTCATTACCCCGCAAGCCGTCAGTCATTACAGCCTGCGCGATACGCTTAACCGTATCTACCAGCAGGGCAAGGTGAAATACCAGGACAGCCAGCGCAAACAACTGGTCACGGTCGGTATCAAGGCCGATGGCACGATAGGCGACGTGGCGCGAGAAACGGCGCCTCAAAAACAGGGACGTTCAACCAGCGCCGATACCTTAAGACTGCACAGCCGGGCACGGAGCCGGGAAGAAGCGACTGCCAAGGTGTGTGCGGGGCTGAACCGGCATAATGAATATCAACGGGTGGCGACGGTAGCGCTGGCGGGCAATACGGCGTATCAAGCCGGGTTAACCGTGCGCCTGGCCGATTTTGGTCGCCTGTCCGGGGTGTGGCTTATCACCGAAGTCCGCCATGCCCTGTCGCGCCAAAGCGGGTACACCTGTGAACTCACCTTGGGCCAGGGGCCGATGGCGCGCATGAACAGGAAAACGATTCGCGCGGATCAGTCGGCGACCCCACCGGTGATGGGGGTGAAAGCCGATGGCAGCGTGGGGCCGCTGAGTGAAAAAGAGATGACAATCGGAGAAAAGCCACCATGAAAGCACTGCAATTGATGTTCGGTACCATCAGCCAGATTGATGAGCAAAACGTCCGGGTACGGGTACGGCTGCCGACCTGTGATAACCTGCGCACCGCCTGGTTGCCGGTATTGCAACGCAACACCCAGGATAACAAGGATTACGGGCTACCGGATTTAGGTGAACAGGTGAGTCTGCTGCTGGATGCTGACGGTGATGACGGCGTGGTGTTAGGGGCGGTGTATTCCGAGGTAGACCCCCCCACGGTGGCAAACCGCGATAAACGTCGGGTGGATTTTGCCGACGGGACTTTTGTCGAGTATGACCGCAAAAACCACGCGATGGCTATCGGGGGCGAGATACAGGCCCTGACGCTGACCACCCAGACCACGGTGCTGATTCAAACGCAAAATGCGACGGTGAAGGCAAGTAAAACCCTGTTTTTGGATGCACCCGATACGGTCGCGACGGGCAACCTGACGGTGCAAAAGCAACTGACGTACCAGGGCGGCATGAGCGGTTCGGGCGGCAGTGGCGCGACAGCCATCATTGACGGCACGCTCCAGGCCAGCGGCGATATCCAGGCAGGTCGGGTGTCGCTGCAAGAGCATCAACATAGCAACGGGCATGACGGTAAACCCACCGGCAAGCCGTTATAAGTGAGGGAGGAACGCGTTTGATGAACACAATGACCGTCCTCAGCGCCGCAGACTGGCAACCCGCGCTGCATGCATCGGGTGAGCGGGTCAGTGGCGTCGAAGATATTCAGCAGTGCCTGCGACTGATTTTAGGCACCCCAAAAGGCAGCGACCCGCATCGACCGGATTTTGGCAGTGACCTGCATCGCTATCTGGATATGCCGGTTGAGCGGGCCTTGCCGCATGTGGTACGGGAAACGGTGGAGGCCATCAGGCGCTGGGAGCCCCGATGCGAATTACATCAGGTGCGGCTTAATGCGCAGGGTGAGCGGGTGAATCTCCTGCTGCGCTGGCGACTGCCGGGCAGTCAGGTCAACGCACAAACGGAGGTGGCATGGCGTTAACCCTCGAGAAGCCGGTTTTTATTGCAGCGGATGCGCAGACCATTACCCGCGAGATGATCACGGACTATGAAGCGGCCAGCGGCAAGACCCTGTGGCCGGCGCAGGCTGAGCGGCTATTGATTGACCTGTTCGCCTACCGGGAAACCCTGGTGCGCAGTGCCATTCAATCCGCCGCCGAACAAAACCTGGTGGCCTTTGCCCGTGCGCCAATGCTGGATTATCTGGCCGAGCTGGTCGGCGTTTACCGTCTACCGGCTCAACGGGCACGCACCACGGTGGAATTTTCACTGGCGGCCCCGCCCTCGGTGACGATACCGATACCAGCCGGCACACGGCTCAGCGCCACGGACAGCCTGCTATTTACCACCGACAGCGAAGTCAGGCTGACGCCGACGGCATCCACGGTGACGGTGAGTGCGACCTGCAGCGAGGCGGGAACAAAGGGTAACGGTTGGCAACCGGCGCAAATCAGCACCCTGATGGAGGCCATCGATGACGGGGATATTCAGGTCACCAATACCACGCCAAGCGAAGGCGGCTCAGACGCGGAGGATGATGAGCATCTACGCAACCGTATCCGTCTGGCTCCGGCGTCCTTCAGTACCGCCGGTTCCCGTGAAGCGTACCGTTTTCATGCCATGAGTGCCCATCCGGGGATTTGTGATGTGGCGGTGACCCGCCCGAAACCCGGCACGGTCAATCTATATCCGCTGCTGACCAGCGGGCTGCCGGACAAGACGGTGCTCAGCCTGGTGACGGCCCTGTGCTCGGAAGAGCGGGTGCGCCCGCTGAATGATACAGTGCAGGTGCTGACCCCTGAAAAGGTTGACTATACGATTAGTGCGCAACTGACCTGTTATGCCAGCCAGCCGGGCGAGCCGGTACTGAAACAGGCGCGGCAGGCCGCTGAGCAGTATGCGGCAAGCCAGGCTAAACAGCTGGGTCGGGATATTGTGCCCAGCCAGATTATCGCGGCACTCTCGGTCCCCGGCGTTTACCGGGTGCAGCTCACGAGTTTCACTACCCTTGAGCCGACGGTACTGGCCGCGCAGCAATGGGCGCATTGTAGCGACATTCAGTTGACCCTGGGCACGGAGAGCGGCGATGACCGATAACAGCCTGTTACCGCCGCTGCTGGCGGCAGAGAGCCATTTTCAGGCGCTGGCGGCACAGGCCGCGCGGTTGCAGCAGATTGACCTGACGCCGCTGCTGGTTTATCTGCTGGATATGACCGAGGCGTCGGCCTTGCCCTGGCTGGCAGAGCAGCTGGCGTTAACCGGGGTCAATGGCTGGTCTCTGGCAGAATCGGATGATGCGCGCCGGGCGATGCTGAAATCGGCCATCACGCTGCATCGCTATAAGGGCACCCCCTGGTCGATTCGTGCCATGATACGGGCGCTGGGATTTGGGGAGGTGACGATAACCGAAGGGGGAGCAGCCCTTAAACCTGAACAGGCCACCGCGTATCCCGATGGCGAGACTCACTGGGCACTGTACCGGGTCATTCTTAACCAGCTGATCACCAATGACCAGGCAGCAAAATTGCGCGAGACGCTGGCGGCCTTTGCGCCGGCGCGGAGCGAACTGGTGGCGCTGGATTATACGGCAGTGCCGCTGCGCTATAACGCTCAGACGACCTACCATGGGCGCTATAATCATGGCAGCAGTTAAAAGTATGCAAAAACAGTTAATCCATACACGAAAAAAGACTACACTGTGACCAACAATCCACCCATGATGGAATAAGCACGATGGAGAAAAAAGACATGAGCTATTTAAAAGAACAGGCCGAATGGGCGGACGGTATCTACCAGATAGAGACCTCCGACCCGGTATTGGGTGGGCCAGACGGTATTACCAACCGGCCCGCGCGTGAACTGGCGAATCGCACCGCCTGGTTAAAGCAGCAATTAAAAGCGGCGGAAGCGGCGTTAAGGGCGCATACACGCTCCCGAAACCACCCGGATGCGAGCGTAAGTGAAAAAGGTTTTGTCAAGCTCAGCAATGCCAATCAGAGCAGCAGTGAAACGGAAGCCGCAACCCCCAAAGCGGTAAAAATTGTCAATGACAGGCTGAATGCGGTGGTCGACCATGCGCCTTCCGATTTAGATACGTTGAACAAGCTGGCCCAGGCCATCAGTAATAACCCGAAATTTGCCGAAAGCGTGACCCAACTTCTGAGCCAAAAGTTGGCAAAAAATGAGAATGGGGCCGACATCCCAGACAAGAATCTTTTTCTAGAAAACCTTGGTTTGTTAGAAACGGTAAATCTGGCTAAAAATGCCACACCCAATCAGCGTAAAATTAACGGCAAAACTCTCACTCAGGATGTGCAGCTAACTGCCACAGATGTTCATGCTGTTACACCCGAAGTATTGCGTGTCGAAATCCCGGTAGGTATTCCCCTGCCTTGGCCTGCTGAAAGAGCGCCGACCGGTTGGTTTATCTGCAACGGTGAGCCATTCGATAAGAAAAAATACCCGCTTTTAGCACTCGCCTATCCATCAGGAAAACTCCCTGATTTACGTGGTGAGTTTATTCGTGGCTGGGATGCTGGGCGAGGCGTGAATCCTAGGCGTAAGGTTTTATCGTCTGAAACTGCATCACTCGAGAGCCACGCTCATGGTTATCGGGACAGGTATTATGTTGAAGATGATGGTCCACTAGGCCACGCAAACAATAAAGAAAAAATGCCTGTAGGGTATAATGCAGATACAGGTTCACGTGCTACGGATGGAGATAATGATTCTTTTCTATTCATTGACAAAACAACGTCTAATGCAGGCGGTAGCGAAACCCGCCCGCGAAATGTCGCGTTTAACTACATTGTCAGGGCGGCCTGATAATGTTGAGTTAGTAGCAAACCAGCTCCCATGTTCTCGGCGCTTTAATCCCTGTTCTGGTATAATCTGCACTGATAATTAACGATTTTCCGACTATTTCGACATAAGTACCTAAATTGCCCTCGGGAGCAATACCTTTGTATTTTACCGTCGCGTTTGCCGAGAAAATGGCATGAGGGACGGGACAAGGTAAAGATACCGTATAAATCTGTCCGGCATTGAGTGGTGGTGTGATGCCCCATTGTCTGATAAGGCCGCTGTCACCACATTTCCACCATCCATTCGTAGCGAGGTGAGCTGTATTTTTTGCTCCTCGATTGTTAATCTGCATATTAAGCCAGCTGCTTAACGCCCCGCCCCAAATAGGGCCAGTTACATCACCATTTTCTTGATAAACCGCGGTTCTGCCGCCCCATGAGATATGCAAATTGCTATGAGTATTGATGGTTCCATCAATTTCTACACTCTTTAACCAATGCAATCGATCATTATTCCAGGAAGCTACTTTTGCATTATTAGCATAAAATGCCACGTTGCCATCGCCATTAGCCCGTAATCCTGAATCGTTATCGCCGATATGCACAGATTGGGTCACATGGAGGTTGCCATTGACGCTACCACCCGTTCGTTTATCCAGTGCATTTTTTGCACAATCTACCGTTTCTAACAAACCAAGGTTTTATTAAATAGAGAATTTAGCTAATATTTTGCCCAAAACCAGCAATGACAAGGCTTTCAGAGGGAGAATAAGAGGCTAAAATGGCAAAAATAGGCTATATGAGGGTGTCAAAAAATGACCAAAACACCGATTTACAGCGAAAATCACTCATTTGTACAAATTGTGAGCAGATTTTTGAGGATAAAATCAGCGGAAAAACAGACCAGAGACCCGGATTAAAACGCGCGCTAAATGCACTGAAATCGGGTGACACCTTAGTCGTCTGGAAGCTGGATAGACTGGGTCGCAGCATTAAACATTTGATTACTTTAATATCCAAACTGGAAGATGAAGGTATTCATTTTCATAGTTTGACGGATGCCATTGATACCTCTACGTCCGCTGGCCGTTTTTTCTTTCATGTGATGAGTGCGTTGGCACAGATGGAGCGAGAACTGATTGTTGAGCGTACTAAGGCAGGTTTGGCAGCGGCAAGAAGTAGGGGGCGTATTGGCGGCAGACCTCAGTCGCTATCTTTTGCACAGCAACAGGAAGCTCAAAAATTATTGGCGAATGGTCATAGCAGAAAACAGCTTGCATTACTGTATGGGATTTCATTGACCAGCATCTACAAATATTGTCCCGCTGATCGTGCCACTCAAACAGACCAAAGTGCCTCCGATGAAAAATGACAGTGTAATTTCGTTGCACTGATGGAAACAAAAGTAGCCTGCCATTTATCGCACGTTTTGGCTTCAAATATCGCACGCCGCATCACCAATAACGAGGTTTTATCATGGCATGTCACCGATCATGCAAAACTGATCCACTAACGATCATCTAAAACTGATCCACTTGGTATTATTCGCACATTTTTGTACGGATAATTTATGTTAACCAAGGAGATATTTGTGGATATTCATGTTCGCTTTGCACAAGGACAAAGCCTTCGAAAAATTGCCCGTGAATTGGGCATATCCCGTAACACCGTAAAACATCATTTACAACAACAGACAATGCCAACTTATGCTAAAAGAAGTCAACAACCGACTAAATTAGCACCCTTTAAACCTTATTTGCTTCAGCGAATTGAACTGGCTAAACCTGATTGGATCCCTGCAACAGTCTTATTTGATGAAGTAGTTGAAAGCGGCTATCAAGGCGGTATTGCTCAATTACGCCGATTTGTTTGTCAATTTAAACCAAGCATTGTTCCCGAAGCTGTCGTCCGTTTTGAAACACAGCCAGGTCAACAAATGCAAATCGACTTCACCAGCATCCGGCGAGGTAAAAAATCACTAAAAGCGTTTGGTGCAACGCTAGGCTATTCGCGTGCGAGTTATGTAAAGTTCTTTGATAATGAACGAGCAGAATCCTGGCAACAAGGTTTACGAGAAGCTTTCGACTATTTTGGTGGTGTACCACAGGAAATATTGTGTGATAACGCAAAATCCCTCATCATCGAACGGGATGCTTATGCAGAAGGTGAACATAAATTACATGTCGAAATGCTTCAAATGTCGAAAGATTACGGGTTTAAATTGTGTGCTTGCAAGCCCTACAGGGCAAAAACTAAAGGGAAAGTAGAGCGCTTTAACCTCTATTTAAAAAACAGCTTTATCGTACCATTAAATACCGACCTTCGTGCTCATAATCTTGAACTGGATATTGAGATAGCTAATGCAAGAGTGGGGCCCTGGTTACAACGCGTTGCCCATCAGCGGATTCATGGAACAACGTCACGAGTTTCGCACAGGCCTATAAAATTCTAGAAATGGCTTAAAAGTAATGATTAATCTGCAAGTTACTGAAATGCATAAATTCACTTAATTTACAATAAGTTATATTTAATTTATAAGGTTTTATCTATTTACATATTATGCTGAATTAAACTTAAAAATAGAGCGTTTTTTTATTGGTGCGAAACTCGTGAACGTTAGAGAAGCCAGCAGATAGACTAGCTAAGGAAGTTAAGTATCTTCTACCCTTACCAGCAAGGGTTTGCCAATCTATCCCGCAGACTGATACGCTTAATATCCGTATCGTACCGCCCCTTGAATCTGTCAGTTTGCAACACTCAATCAGCGTATACGAAGCATTGCTGGGAGGTGAACATGTTATTGCATGAACAAATTGAACACCTGTGTGAGTCATTGAAATTAAATTCTATTCCGACTCATTGGTCATCACTTGCCGAACAATGCATTGCCCAAGACAAAAGCTACGGAGAGTTTTTACTGTGCCTATTAAAATGTGAGCAACAACAACGAGATGAACGAACCCGTAATCTTTTGAGTCGGATGGCAGGATTCCCAGCACATAAAGAACTTAATACGTTCGATTTTAAGTTTGCAACGGGGATCCCCAAACAACACATACAGGAATTAAGCGCATTAACGTTTATTGAACGTAATGAAAATGTCGTGTTGCTTGGCCCAAGCGGTGTAGGCAAAACGCATTTAGCTATTGGGTTAGGATTAAAAGCAGTACAGGCCAAGAAGAAAACCCGCTTTACCACGGCAGCTGAACTGATGTTGCAACTCTCAACTGCCAAACGACAAAATAAGCTCAAACAATATCTATCACGTTCGGTGATGGCCCTGAAATTGTTGATTATCGATGAGATTGGATACCTGCCGTTTGGGCGAGAAGAAGCAAACCTGTTTTTCAATGTGATTGCCAAGCGTTATGAGCATGGCAGTGTCATATTGACGAGTAACTTATCATTTGGGCAATGGCCAAATGCTTTTGCTGATGACGCAACATTAACTGCCGCTATGCTTGATCGTTTACTTCATCATTCGCATGTACTGCAATTAAGCGGTGAAAGCTATCGATTGAAAGATAAGCGGCGCTCAGGAGCAATGACTGAGTAAAAGTGGATCAATTTTGATTGATCGGATTTAGCTAAAAAGTGGATCAGTTTTCGGTGATCGTTGACAATGGCATACAATATTTCTAATGGTTCGCGTGTTTATGTTGCCAATAAATATGCGGATGAGATAACAATGACGGCGGCTACCAATGCGGTAGAGGCGGTATTAACTGTCAACGCGATTGGCAGTATTAAAGCGGGCGATATCGTCCAAATTGATTGTGGCTGGAAGAAAATGTCAGGCGCTTTTAAAGTGAAAGAAGCAGCTGATACCCGTATTACACTGGCATCAATCGATACCACCGATAAAACCGTTTTTCCTGATGGTGGGGCTAAAGGGAGTTTAAAGAAAGTGGAAGCATGGGAAGCAATGCCGCAAGTCATGACTTTATCAACGGAAGGGGGTGAGCAACAAACGCAGGAAATTCAATTTTTGGAAGATGAGCAGGCAGAAACGGTTGATACCTTTAAAAATGGCATCACGCAGGTTTATACCTTTGCACATGATGCGAAATCACCCATCCGTAAGTTATTGATGAAACTCGATGACAACAAGCAAATAACCACGATGCGTTTTTTCAATAAACGTGCCAGCGAGGATCGTTATTTTACCGCTTCGGTCTCTTTCCAGCGCGTGCCCAATACCGCCATCAATGAAGTTGAAAACGTGGTAGCCCGTTTCTCACTTAAATCTGATATGCAAATCTATACGGTATAGTTTAAGGATGCAGCATGGCAAAATTTACCCTGATACCCAAGCCAACGTTTAAAGCCAATGTCCTCATTCCGGTGGCAGGCAAAAAAGAGCCAGAGGTGGTCACTTTCACCTTTAATCATAAAGCCATGAGTGAACTGGAAACCATGCGAGAGATGCCGATTGATGAATTTTATCGGCAGATTATTGCTGACTGGGCAATTGAAGCGCCTTATCACGCTGATAACTTAAAGTTGCTATTTGACAACTATCCCTCAGCTGCCAGCGCCATTAGTACAACGTATTATAGCCACGAGTTTCGCACAAAACTAATTTGGGTACGCTAATAAAACACGGATTTGCTCAGTAATAGCACTTTTGATTACGTCCCAATTTTGTTGATAAAGGGTTATTTTTTCAGATATACGACGTTTATGTTGTTCAAACCACGCAGAAATAGCGAGAAAAATATGATTTCTTTGCGCTCGGCTCGTGCGAGCCTGACAGCGTTCAATACCACAGTTTTGTTTAACTTCTCGATGATAAACTTCAACAGACCAACGGGCATCCATGATAGATTTGACGTATTGACGGGTGGGATTCTCTTTGTTTGTTACTATATAATCAATACGGCCGTTTTTGGCTGTAAATTTGAAAACGGTTACCCAACCATATCCTCGCAAGTGTATTGACGTTCCTTCTTCTGAGATGTCTAACTTGTTCAGTTGTTTGTTATGGTTAACAATCCTATTTTTCCTCAGCGTGGTTACCCAGATCCAACCATGAGAGCGAATTGATTTCAGGTTATCCAGGCTAGAATACCAAGCATCCATCACTACGGCTTCTGGCATGATCCCTCTTTTTTTAGCAAGAGTGAGCATTTCGGAAAAGTGCGTGTTTTTTGTTTGTCCATCAGAATCTTTATCATAAATACGATAATTGATAGGAATTGATTCAACCTTCGTCAGATCATGCCAAAGCAAATTAACTAAACCTATGCCAGCAATAACCTCATGTTCATTACCTGAATATTGATAATGGACCATCTCTATTTTTTTACTACGTGTTTTGGCAATCAATGTATCATCGGCAATTAGTACGCAAGGGCTTTTTTTGTCTATAGAAGGTTCAACTAATCGCCATAGGTCTTTAGGTCTAAAACATCTACTTTTTAGCCATCGGCTAACAGTGTCATGAGATAAAGGCGATGGGCTTACTTCTGATAACGCTAAACCAGAGTATCTTAAACTGCTTACTTGTAAGAATGTTTTATAGATATCTTTAATACATGGATAACCCGACAAAATATGAACACCCTGATTTTTTCTTGTTTTTAAATTTATACTTCTTTTTTGGAGATTGCGAAACTTGTGATAGCGAACTATTAGGCCAACGCGAAAAAAACTCCTAGCGGTCGTTGAGGCCATGTATGGCGGCATGACCGAGACCGATATCCGCAACTTTGAAGCCGCCTTTGGTTTTAGGCCGGAAGACAGCGAGGTTGAAGTCTGGCCAGATGTCTGGGCGGCTTATCTTACCTTTAATGCGCTGCGTACTCAGTGGCGAATGGGGGTGAATGGGCCAACAGCGCTGGATTATAGTGTACTGCCACAGGTTATTGATTTATTAAACCTGAACAGTGATAAGACGACTTTGTTTAATGATATACGGGTGATGGAAGCGAAAGCCTTAGCGATAATGCACCAATAAGGCGGATATTTTTATCACAGGCTTTAAATTTTTTGTTGTTTGAAGGAAAATATAATGACTGATATCGCCACGATTTCATTAAAAGTCAACACGGCGGATTTGGAAAGAGGTGAACAGAAGTTAAAATCCTTTCAGGGAACAGCGGAAAAGGTTGAAAAGGCTTCATCAAATCTGGAGGGCGGATTAAAAAAAGTCAGCTTGGCCTCATTAAGACATGCCGAAAGCTCGCCGCTTCACATCAAAAAGGTTTACTCCCCCTTGACCAGTTTGTTGATTACAACACGATACTGGAGGAATCGAGAGATAAACTAAGTCGGATGAATTTGGCACTGACCGCAGAAGGGAGAGCGCTACTTGCACAGGAAGAAACTTCAAAGCGAGCGAAGTTAGCCGCGGATAATTTTCTAAACACATTAAAACAGCAATCAGACACGATAGGCAAGACGCGAACTGAAATTCTTGAACTGAAAGCGGCGCAGATGGGCATTTCGCAACAAGCAGCGCCGATGATTGCCAAAGTAAAAGCACAAGAAAAAGCGTTTATGAATGGCGCGGTAACGATGGGGCAATATCGTCATGCAATGCGTATGTTACCGATGCAAATGACCGATGTGGTGACTTCATTGGCTTCTGGTATGCCCGCCTGGATGGTATTCGTTCAGCAAGGTGGACAGATAAAAGATTCGTTTGGCGGTGTGGGTAATGCCTTTAAAGCAATAGGCTCAATATTAACCCCTACCCGATTGTTGATGGGGGGATTGGCAGGTGTTACGGCAGCGGTTGCCATCGCCGCTTATAAAGGCTCTCAGGAATTTAGTGAATTTAACAAACATCTTATTTTAACGGGTGGTTATGCAGGTAAAACGGCGGGGCAACTTGACAGGTTGGCCAAACAGCTGTCAGGAAATGGCATCACACAAGGGGGAATGGCGGATGTAATCACTAAAGTTGTGGGGTCGGGTTCATTTTCTGGCAATGAAATTGATAATATTGCCAATGTCGCTGCCAGAATGGAAAAATTGGTGGGTCAATCTGTTGATGAAACAATAAAACAGTTCCAACGCATCAAAGATGACCCAGTTAAAGCGATTAACGAACTTGACAAAAGCCTGCATTTTCTGACAGCAACACAATTAGCGCAAATATTGACATTAGAGGAACACGGAAGAAAGCACGAAGCCGCTAAAGTTGCCATGGAAGCCTATGCGACTGCAACGAAGAATAGAACCCAGCAGGTAAAAGCGAATTTAGGTTATCTTGAGTCAGCCTGGGCAGCGGTTAACGATAAAGCAAGACTCGCCTGGGATAGCATGTTAGATATTGGTCGTGAACACACATTAGACCAGAAGATACGCGAATATGAAGAAAAATTAGTCGCATTCCAGGTAAATCCGGGTGCAAGATTAAATTATTATCATGCCTCAGGAAAAACAGAGACAGATATAAGGCGTGAACTTGATTTACTGAAAGAGAAAAAATATCAACAGGATATTGAAAATCAGAGAAAGCAAGCGGTTGTAAGGGCTCAAGAGGCAGAAAAAGCACGGTTCAGGGTTGACGAGGCGCTTAAACGCAAATATGAAAATGCGGAAGAAAAGCATCAAAGTGAGCTTGAAAGAATAAGAAATTCAGGCGGTTCAAAATCCGTAGTCGATGAAGCAATAAGGCGTGAAAATGCCCGTTATGCGAAAGAAAAATCAAGTCCAGATTCAAAAGCTGATACATACCGCCCGTCTTTAGGCACCCGTTGGGAAGAGGAAGCGCAAGCCAGAAACAGAGCACTACAGTCAGAACTACGAACGTTACAGGATGAAAGTCAATATGTTGGGATTATCAGCCAGCAACGTCGAGAACTTTTTAAAACAGAAAACCAGTTAGCCATTCTTGAAGAGGCCAAAAGTGGCACACACCAACGCCGACTGAGTGAAGATGAGCAATCGTTATTATTAAAAAAAGAGGCGATTCTCTCTGAGAAGCGTGAAGCTGCAGAGATAGGCGATAAAATTGAGAAACAAAAACAACTCAATGCCTTGCGGTTATCGAATGATGGATTGCAAGAAGAAATCAGACTTAGGCTGGAGAGTATTGGCAAAACTGAGATTCAAATAGCTAAAGAGCAAGCGCTAAAGAAATATCGTGAAGAAATGGCGCGTAAAGGGATTGAACAAGAAAATCCTGAGTATGGACGAGGCCTAACGCTCATTGATGAGAAGTACAAAAATGAGGAGTCATTGCGGAAAAACTGGGAAGCCGGGATTAAGCGAGGATTTACAAATTTCGAACAACAAGCGACTGATGCTTATGGCAATGTCGCCAATGTTACCCAATTTGCTTTTGAGGGAATGAGTCAATCACTGACTGATTTTTTGGTAACAGGTAAGGCTAATTTTGCTGATTTCACAAAATCATTACTTGAGATGATTGTGAAGATAATGACGCAAATGGCCATTTTAAAGGCGATGAAAGGGGCTTTTGGCGGGCAAACAGGCGGAATTGGAGGCGCGATTGCCAGTATTTTTGGTTTCTCATCAGGCGGTTATGTGGGCGTTGGAGGTAAATATGACCCGAAAGGTATCGTTCACGGTGGCGAGTTTGTATTTACCAAAGAAGCGACTCAACGGTTAGGTATTGCTAACCTGTATCGTCTAATGGATGGAACCAAGCGGGGCTATGCGTCTGGTGGATATGTGGGCACGTCTTCAACGCCCATGTACGGTATGCAGCCCATAGCAAGCGGTATCAATGTCAATTTAGGCGGTATCCATGTTGATGGTCAACCGCAGCAATCCAGCCCTTCCAATGTCAATATGCGCGCAGCTGAACAATCCTTAATCCAGAAAATTAAATCGGTTTTAGTGGCAGAGAGTCGCGACGGTGGTGATTTGCATAAAATTATCAAGACAGTCAATGGGCGGGGTTATTAATCCGATGAGTGTATTTTCTATGCAGCAATTAGCTTCTTTTGATATAGTTACCTATGAATAAAATTAATGGTTAGCTAGATGATGGTTAAATTAAAGGAAAAACAATGAAAAAAACGTTATTGTTTTTAATCCCCCTATTATTTTCTGGCGCAGTAATGGCAAAAGCCGGTGAGAGTACGCTTTCTTTTGGGTATTTGAATGTAAAGTCTAATGAGGTTAAAGACCAAGTTAATCTGTTAAGAGAAAATGCAAGGAAAGCGGGTGATGAAATGAATAATCACTTTGGCAAATCGGCAACGCTTTCCTTAGATAGTTATCATGATTTAGGGGGCGCTTTTATGCGTTACCGGTATGAAATCGATGACGAATGGGGTGTAATCGGTTCAATTACCTATTCTACCAAAGATTATAATGCCACTGCAAAGGCGGATAAAAATAATAAAAAAGATAGAATACATGCTACAGGTAAAGTATCCGGTGATTATGTTTCTTTGATGGTGGGTCCCACTTATCGGGTTAATGACTCTGTCAGCCTTTATGGACTAATCGGTGGCGCCTATAAGAAAGCTTCTTATGAATCAAGCTCACAAGAGTTCAGAGATAATAAATTAGTTAATAGCGCTAAATATTCAAATTCAGATAACAAAACACAGTTAGCCTATGGGGTTGGTATGCAAGTCAACTTCTGGCAAGGGGCAACTTTAGACGTGGGCTATGAACGTTCAGGCAGTGGCGAATGGAAAACTGACGCATTCACGGTTGGTTTAGGATATAAGTTTTAAGTTGTGAGAGTGTAAAATAAACTGTGTAAATGGCATTTTGATAAAAAACTTTTTATAGGATAACAAAATGCCTATCAGTAACGAATTGATTGATGAACTACTCAAAGATTGTCATGCTCCACAAGACCTATTGGGTGAAAGTGGGAAACTCTCCTTCCGTCATAGCACTACTACATCTTTCTGTGGATTTCCAGATACCAGTGAAAACGGTCAGAAGATTTTCCCAGGTTTCAGCATCCCCATCCCCATCCCCATTTCCATATGCACGGATAGTGATCCTGATTCGGTATCCATCCTTATTGCCAGTCGCCAAATTGATGAAGTGAGTAGACGCAAGTTGGATATCGACGAGTCCATTTAGGAAGTCGGGCATGTATACTTGCAGGTAAAGCGAAAGCATTCTAATTAGCCATGTAATACTTGCTGTATTAGAACTGACAGCATGATCCCTAAATAAAAACGACTACGTAATTACTTTGAATGTTTATTCTGTTTTATTAAAATTGATTTTAATTCTTTAATTTCAGTTAATAAATCCGTTGTGATCTTTGGTATTCCAGAATTTGTACAATTGACCTCCTTATTTCTATTTATAGCTTCCTGAAGAATCATAACTATTTCTGTGTTCATGGAGCGCCCATTTTGTTCAGCAATCTCAGCTATCGCTTCTCTCATTCCAGCAGGCATCCTAATGTTAAATCTATCCATTTCTTGGCTTGGGTATTTCTTTGACATGATAGTACCTCAAAATTTTATTAAATTAATGATAGCACCAACTTGACATATTTATAAATGATGATAAATTGGAGCTAGTGCCAAGTTGGATTTTATGCCGGTTTGGTTTTATATGGAGATAGTACATGAGTAATGAATTACATAGCCAAATAAGAAATAGTCGATTTACTTTAAATCTACCTATACGAATGCGTAAGGAGTTAGAAGAGAAAGCGGAAATGGATTTTATATCCTTAAATTCTGCAATTATTATGCGATTAGCCAAATGCTTACGTGAGGAGCGTGATGATGTTAAATAAAAGCAAAACCCCAACTGCGGGAACAGTTAGGGTTTCAAATGAGTTAACCATTTACAGCGAGATTAACAACATGAATACTTTAGCAGTTACAACACAAAATGTCACTATGTCGAGCAGTGAGATTGCTGAATTAACGGGTAAGAAAAAAGCTGATGTCCATGTTGATATCTGGAATATGCTATTTCAACTTTATTCTATTTCGAAAGATGACGGATTTTTCCATCATGTTAAAAATCAATCAGTTACTATCAAAGAAGGGATTTATGTCACCTTTGATGTTCGGGGTTATGTTTCTGAATTTAGTCTTGATCGTTATCATTCAGAGGTTTTAGTAACTGGCTATGATGTTAAGCGTCGTGCTGCGGTAATTAAACGTTGGTTCTGCCTTGAAACTAATCAGGTAAAACCGATTGTTGATCCTATGATTGCATTAAATGATCCGGCTGTCATGAGAGGCTTGTTGCTAAATTATAGTGAAAAAATCCTTGAGCGTGACCATCAAATAGCAGTAATGAAGCCCGATGTAGAAGCATTAGAACGCCTCGCTAAATCCGATGGTGCTATGTGTGTGACTGATGCCGCTAAACAATTACAAATACGTCCTAAAGCCCTGTTTGATTTCTTGAGTGGGAATAAATGGATTTATAGACGCTTGGGCAGTCCCTGGATTGGTTATCAGGACAAGATTCAACAAGGATTGATTGAGCATAAAGTGACAACCATTACCCGCACTGATGGCGTTAATGAAACTAAAACACAAGTTCGTATCACACCTAAAGGGATTGCTAAATTGGCAAAACTGTTAAGCGTGGAGGGGGCAGCATGAGTAACGCCATTTCTACAATTAATGTCTCATTCTATGGTGATGATTTGTACGTGGTGAATTACAACAATGAACCCTATGTACCCATGAAGCCAGTAGTTGAGGGCATGGGGCTGGACTGGAAAAGTCAGTTTCACAAGATTAAATCTAGATTTTCAAAAGGTATGGTGGAAATCACCATACCTACAAAAGGGGGTCAGCAATCCATGATTTGCCTTGCTCTTCGTAAACTTGCAGGCTGGCTATCGACTATTAGTCCGAATAAAGTGAAAGCAGAAATCAGGGATAAAGTTGTCCGTTATCATGATGAGTGTGATGATGTGCTCTATGAGTATTGGACGACCGGAGAAGTCAGGAAAAAAGAAGATAAATTATCGGTGCTTAATCGCTTTTCAGGCGAAAGTGGTAGAATTTTAATCACGATAAAAGATAACAGAGTTCATCATGCTAGTGAAATATCAGCAGATGAGTATGTATTATCGCTGGATTCTTTTATGGAGCTGGCTCACCGAGCAGGGTATCTGATTATCCGCAAGGATAAATTATTGTCACTGTCTAATGAATGGTAATACGTAATACATTAATTAACGTGTAATTTACAGGCCACTCTTCAGGTGGCCTTTTTTATGGAGTCAAGTTAATGGATGAATTTAAATGGCGAACCCAGATTCAAGACAGCCCGACTGGCGAGTTCAGGTATCGAATCAAAGAAGTGGAATTTGGTGATGGTTACAAGCAGGTATCCGCCGATGGGATCCATCCCGAATCGCAATCCTGGCCTTTTTCTTATTTAGGCAAAAAGGCCGAAGTGATGCCTATCTTTGATTTTATTCGCCAACACACCGTTAAATCATTTATCTGGATGCCCCCGTTTGGTGTCAAGGGAGTGTATCGGGTCAAAGCCGATTCAATCAAGATGACGCCGGTTGCGCGTGATGTCATGAAAATATCAGCCACGTTTGAGGAGGCTTTTTCGGCATGATAATCCATTCAGATGTACAAAAATTAGAACCCGGTGAAAAAATCCAGTTGGTGGAAGTCGATGGCAGTGCTTTTGGTGGTCCGGTTTTGCGTTTTCATGCTTACAATCTTCGTTACACCCCCGAAGAAATTGAAAAGGCAGAAGATAAATTAAAGCCGAAGCCTATCTGGTGGCAAGGTAACGAATATGGCGCATGGCCTTATGAAATTTCGGGTTTATCAAAAAGTAGTGAGGGCAGCCAAGCCAGACCGATTCTTAAAGTGGGGAACATTGATAGTCTGATATCATCACTGTGCCTGGAATTTGATGATATGGTTCAGGCAAAAGTAACCATTTATGAGACCTTTTCGCACTATCTGGATAGCAAATTTTCCTGATGATAATCCCACCGTAAATCCGGATGAATGCTTTAAACAGGTATTTTATGTTGACCGCAAAAGTCATGAGGAAGCGGGGGGAATTATTCAATTTGAACTGGCTTGCCCGTTTGATTTACAAGGCGTTATGTTGCCAGTGCGTCAAATTCATCATCTCTGTTACTGGTGCATGCGGGGTGGGTATCGTTCAGGCAATGGGTGTGCCTATAATGGCCAACGCTATTTTGACGAGAAAGGCAATCCGGTTAATGACCCCGCCTTAGATGTTTGTGGCGGCCTAATGAGCGATTGTAAAAAGCGATTTGGTGAAAATGCACCCTTGGATTTTGGCGGATTTCCTGCGGCAGGGTTAATACGATGATAACAAAAAGTCTTACCGAAGCAATATTTAATCACGTTAAAACGGCATTTCCGCAAGAAGCCTGCGGGGTTATTTGCCAAAAGAGCCGTGTAAAACGCTATTTTCCTTGCCGTAATCTTGCTTTAAATCCGACTGAATATTTTGAACTATCACCCGAAGACTATGCCAATGCGGAAGACTGGGGAACGCCTGTTGCTATCGTCCACTCACATTGTGGCGACGGCGTGACAACACACCCAAGTGAAATAGATAATCTGCAATGCGATGCCAGTGAATTACCGTGGATAATTGTGTCGTGGCTCGAGGGGGATTTGCGTATTATTCAACCAAGAGGGGAGCGTGAATTAACGGGAAGAGCGTTTGTTTTGGGTTACGCCGATTGCTGGACTCTGATTGTTGATTATTTTCGTCAAGAACACGGTATTACATTGAATAATTATAGTGTCACTTATCCATGGTGGGAGCAAGGTGAAAACCGTTACATGGAGAATTTCACCAAAGAAGGTTTCGTTGAAATTAATGACACACCAAAAGTAAGTGATGTGGTCATTATGCAGGTTCAGGCTGATGTCGCCAATCATGCGGGTGTTTTGTTGGATAAAGGTATGCTGTTGCATCATCTGTACGGGCAATTAAGCCGTGTCACGCCCTACAGTGATTACTGGCGCCACCGCACCGTCAAGATTGTCAGAAGGAAAGAATGGGCATGAGTGAACTAAAAACGGTTAGGCTGTATGGAAAACTGGGCGCAAAATATGGACGCGTCCATCAACTGGCCATTAGCTCCCCAAGAGAAGCCATTAAAGCGTTATGTGTGCTTTACTCAGGCTTTGAGCGTTATCTGGCGGATGCGCATTTGAGAGGCGTAGAGTTTGCGGTCTTCAAGGGAAAGCGGAATATAGGCGAAGATGAATTTCACCTGAACACAAAAGAGGATATTCGAATAGCGCCGATAATTAAGGGCAGCAAACCAGGTGGCTTCTTTCAGACGATGTTAGGGGTGGCCATGATAGGAGCAGCAATGATGCTGGGACCTGCTGGGTGGGCAGCGTTTGGGGCAGGCGGGTTTATGGGTGGTGCTTTAGCGTTAGGCGGTGCGTCAATGGCATTAGGCGGTATAGCGCAAATGTTGTCACCGCAGCCGCCTGGGGCTTCCGTTCGTCAGGACGCCGATAATAAACCGTCTTATGCGTTTGGCGGTGCGGTGAATACGACAGCGCAAGGTAATCCGGTGCCGTTATTGTATACCTTGGATAGAAAAGAGATAGGTGGGGCAATCATATCCGCGGGGATTTACACCGAAGACCAACGATAACATTCATTATGGACATTGAGTCGCTGAGGCGACTTTTTTTATGGGTGAAATATGACAAGTCTTATTTTTGGGGCTAAAGGCGGTGATGGCGGTGGACATAAACCCGTAGAGTCTCCTGATAGTTTGCTATCGGAATCAACCGCAAAATTACTCTTTGCTATTTCTGAAGGAGAAATTGCCGGGGGGTTAGATGCTACCCGTATTTTTCTAGATGGTACGCCTATCGGTAATGCTGACGGCAGTAAAAACGTTGAGGGCGTGACGTGGGAGTTTCGTCCGGGCAGTGAGCAACAGGCATACATCAAAGGTATTCCGTCAGTTGACAATGAAATTAGCATCAGCAGGGAGTTAAAAGATGAACAGCCGTATATCAGGTCGATAAATAATATCCAGCTATCCGCTATTCGGTTACGTTTTTCGGTACCACAACTTCTTGAACAACATGATAATGGTGATACCTCCGGTTACCGCATCGATTATGCCATTGACCTGTCAGCGGATGGGCGTGGCTACAAGGAAGTGTTGCATGCTGCCTTTGATGGGGAAACAACCAGTGAATATCAGCGCACACACCGTATCGATTTGCCTGCTGCCAAAACCGGCTGGCAATTGCGTGTTCGTCGTTTCACCCCTAACAAAAATACGGCGCGAATTGCCGATAAAGTGGTTGTTGCCGCCATTACTGAGGTGATTGACGCAAAATTAAGATATCCTAATACCGCTTTATTGTTTATCACCTTTGATGCAAGACAATTTAATAATCGCATCCCTAAAGTCAGTTTGCGCCCCAAAGGTGGTTTGCTGGTAAAAGTACCCGCAAACTATGACCCTGTAAACCGAACTTATTCGGGCGTCTGGAATGGCACCTTCAAGTTGGCCGCGACGAACAATCCCGCCTGGATTTTTTATGACCTGGTTTTGAATAACCGTTACGGTTGTGGAGAGCGGATTAATAGCACACAGATAGATAAGTGGGATTTATACCAGATAGCCCAGTATTGCGATGAAAACGTTCCTGACGGTCAGGGTGGTTCAGGTAAAGAGCCTCGTTTTTTATGTGATATTTATATTCAGTCTCAGGAATCGGCTTATCAGGTATTGCGTGATATTGCGGGCATTTTTAGAGGCATGACTTTTTGGGCGGATAATTCTGTCAAAGCGGTGGCTGATATGCCCTCGGATGTCTTTCGGATTTTCACGCAAGCGAATATCGTCGATGGAAAGGTGACATATTCAGGCGGTAGTCAGCAAAACCGTTATACGCAGGTGCTGGTTTCCTATTCGGATGCCGATAATCACAGTCATGATGGGATTGAGGCGGTCTCTGATAGCAAACTGCAGCGCCGTTATGGTGTGCGTAAAACGGATATTTCGGCGATGGGTTGCACTCGGCAATCAGAAGCAAACCGACGTGGACGCTGGATATTATTAAACCTGAGTTCGGGATAAGCATTATCAATTATACTTGAAGATACGTACCTGCAACAGGTATCTTTGGTTTAGATGGCATTAAACAATATGCAACCAGTCCGCCTAATAAATTCACTACAAAGTTAGCCGGAGAGCGATGTCGCGTATGCTCTATTTGACAAAGATTTTTTAACTCATCAAATACCGTTTCAATGACAGAACGATGACGCAAGATGGCTTTGTCGAAACAAGTCTGTTTAATAGGCTTCATTTTCTTCTTGATATTCGTTATAAGGCTAATTCCCATCGTTTTGAGTTGCTGTTTCAGTGAAGCCGATAAATACCCTTTATCTGCGTACAAACAACCAGAAAGATCCTTTGTCAGCTCAGGCAATGGTTTCCGATCATCGGTGTTTCCTGGTGTGAGTCGAAAACTGAGTATTTCCCCCAAATGATTGATAATTACATGAAGCTTGAAACCAAAGAACCAACCTGCTGAATTTTTTCCCCGTTCAGCTATCCCATTGAAGACTTTATGTCTGCGGATCCGTAAGTTATCACACACCGCTATCGGAGTAGAATCGGCAACCGATAGCCCCGTGCATTTTCCCTTAATTGACTCAAACAGTGCCGTTAACGCTAAGGCACTACGCGGAAGTAACTCTACACAGCGTGAATAGGATGGCAAGTTAGGAAATTCCTTCCGGAGATATAAGCGGACATAATAGAGATAAAATACCTTGAATTGCCTGAATCGGAGTTGATGAAACAACACAACCAGTGTCATCATTTCCGCCAACGAAAGCTGAGTAGACCGTCTACGACGCTTAGTACCGTTAGTCAGCAAATATTCATGCATTTTTGGCTCGAAGTCTTTGCAAAAATCATCCATCAGGCAATAAAGTTCAGTAAGATTTTCCATAATTGTTTAACAATGCTCTACTCTTTAACCAGACTGTTAGAGTATTTTAACAAAACAGGCTCATTCAACTATTTGAATATCAAGACTTTCTCTTTATTTCTTATCCCGAACTCAGGTTATTAACGAATGCTTATGACAGGACGATTACCTTTTCAACAGGGCTTGAAGGGGCTATTCCAACGCCTGGACAGATTATAGGGGTAGCGGATGCAAATCTTGCAGGGCGAATTATTGGTGGCAGGATTTCATCTGTTGATGAGAGAAAAATTACGCTCGACAGGCAGGCAGATGTTAAATCGGGTGACAGACTTATCATTAACTTACCCGATGGAAAATCAGAAGCAAGAACCGTCCAGACGGTTAACGACAATATTATCACTGTAACAGCCCGTTATTCTCAACCGATTGAAAAAAATGCGGTTTGGACAGTAGATGCCAATGACTTGGCGATTCAGCTTTATCGCGTAATTAGCCTTCAGGACAACGCCGATAATACATATACCCTCACGGGGACTTTCCATAATCCAGATAAATATGCGCATGTTGATTCGGGCGTCAGGATTGATAAAAGACCGATTACTGTTATCCCCCCTGGTGTCCAATTACCCCCGAAGAACGTACATATCTCTGCTTATACCCAAATCAGTCAAGGGATTGCTGTTACAACGTTAAGCGCTGACTGGGATGCCACAGAAAATGCGATTGCCTATGAGGCGCAATGGCGAAGAGGAAATAATAACTGGGTAAGTATACCTCGAACATCTACATCCAGTTTTGAAGTTCAAGGGATATATGCCGGACGTTATCAGGTAAGGGTAAGAGCCATAAACTCATCGGATATCTCATCAATCTGGGCGAATGCGCCTGAGACAATACTGAAAGGTAAGGAAGGCGAACCCCCTACACCTGTTAACTTCAGAGCTTCCACGTTGGTGTTTGGGATTAAGTTAGACTGGGGATTCAACGAAAATACGGAAGATACGTTAAAAACAGAGATTCAGTACAGCGAAACGAATGACGGTGAAGGCTTGATGTTACTGGCTGATATCCCTTATCCGTCAAAAAGCCATGAAATGTCAGGGTTGGCCGCAGGGACAGTCTTTTATTTTCGCGCAAGACTCGTTGATAAATCCGGTAACCCGTCACCGTGGACAGAATTTGTGCGGGGTGAGTCAGAATTCGATGCCAGCAGTATCATTGATGAAATTGATAAAAAAATTAACGATACGGAAGCGATTAAGCAGCTAAAGAAAGGGATAGACAGTAGCACAGAAGCGATACTGGAAAACGCGAAGGGACTTAACGGCAATACGCAGTATTTCATGCGTCAAAATGGCAAGATTAAGGCGGAAATTGTCAGGGTTGACAATTATGTGGTAACCGAGACTAAAGCCTTGGCTGAATCTATCCATCAGGTCAGAGCGACAGCAGATAAGTCCTGGGCAGCCGCGCAAAACTCGCTACAAGCCAAATATGACATGAAAAAGGGTGAGGCTTCTGCAACCTGGACATCGTTAGTCAAGATTGTTTATGACGGCGTCTCTTATGATGCAGGCATGGTGATTGGTGCTGAGCTTAAAAACGGTAAAGTCAGCACACAAATTGGCTTTAGCGCCCAAACATTCATCGTATACAATCCGGCTAATGGCAAGATGGAGCCGGTTTTTGCCATCAAAAACGGTCAGGTAATTTTTAATGATGCGCTAATAAGTAAGGCAACCATTGAAAATGTAATAGTCGGAATGGATTTAAAGTCTAAAAATTATATTCCCGGACAACAAGGAACACGTATAGATATGGTTAACGGTAATTTTGAAGTTAACGGCGTATCCTCTAATTATCGGACAAGACTAACAAACAAAGGTTTTTATGTATATTTAGGCAATACTCCGATTATAGAAATTGGAGAATTTATATGATTGGCTTAAGAATAACAAATCCAGATGGTTCTTTTTTTTATTTTAATGAAAATACAACACCAGCGACAAATATATGGACAAAAGCTGTTGACGTTAGAAGAGGTAGTTGGACCTGCCCCAACCCAATACCGCAAGGTTATAAATTTGTTATTTCTCGCGGAGGAGCACTTGCTAGTGTAAGATTTGTGCAGCATGGTAACGCTATGGTTGCCGCAGGGACAGAAACACTAGTATCTTATTCTGAGTCTAATCGTTTAGTGACAGTACGTAATTTACACGGGGTGGGGACTGAACCTATCCAAATTATAGCTTATCCAGACTACAATAAAATACCTCTTGTAGGAAGCGCGGGGTTGAAGATACTAGGTAGCGCTATTTTTCTAAGTTCACTGCCGATAACTGGTTATTCATACGCTTTTCACAAGAAGATTATGATTATTGATGGAGTTTTTAATCCTGTAGAATTAGGAGCTGGTTTAACACCAGATAATGCCATTTATTTTTTTTATTCTACCGATGTAAAAAATTATATTGGCAGAGAGCCTATCAGGGATGGGGGTGGAAGTGTAAAAAGTTTGAGGATATCAAACATAAGACGTAATTCACATAGCTTGGCAAAATCTAAATATTATGTAATTGCTTTTAGGGCAGCTAAATCTGGCGAACTAGAGACCAAGGGGTGTGGACTAAAATTGCGTAATATTGATGGTAATGTGACATTTAATTCTCAGTTTAATGTTATGACAAAACCTGTTTTAGTACCAAGTAGTGAATTTGCGGTTGGAAAAGGAAAAACAATTCCAGGAATAAAAAGGCCGATGTACACCCCTCAACGGGTTGGAGATTATTTTTGGCATACGGATGGCGGTTATCTAGATTATCTAAATGTCTGTCGATACAGTGCAACAAGTTTAGGTCTTTCTCGTTACAGATATTTTTATAATTCAGCATATATTGGTGAAACGACAACCGCCTTGTTATCTTTCCCAGTATTAGTATTGGATGCAGAAGATTACTTTAAATTCTAATTAAAACCCTTCTTTTATTTATAACGGAAATAAAAATGATTTATTCAGATGGCACAATTACAATAGTGTCAGGCTCTTCTATTGTCAAAGGCACAGGCACAAAATGGAATAGCAATAATCCACTAGTATCACCTGGCATGTTAATGCTGATTAAAAATGGTGATGTGAATTATCCGTACATGATATTGGCAGTTAATAGCAACACGGAATTAGTCCTTGCTGAAGAAGCAACATTTTCAGCTACCGACACAACATACACGATTAATCTCACCAAGCCCAATAATAATTCTGATGCAGCAAGAGCACTTGTTGCAGCCAACACTTACATTATCTATTTTCTGCAAAACATGAACACATGGATGACTGAAAATGGTGTGGTTGAAATCACGTTACCGAGTGGTAAAACAGTTAAGTTAGCGTCGATTAAAGCACTGCAAGAGCTAGTAGAAAGCAAAGCAGATGCTAGTAGCATTGAAGAGATAAAAACTGCACTAGAAAGTAAAGCTGATACAAAAACTGTTGAAGACATAAGTGAAACGGTGACCGGTAAGTTTGATAAGGACACGAGTTTCGCACCAATAAAAAAACGCTCTATTTTTAAGTTTAATTCAGCATAATATATAAATAGAAAAAATCTCATAAATTAAAAATAACTTATTGTAATTTAAGTAAATTTATACGTCTTAGCAAGTTACAGATTAATTATTGTTCTGAAGCCATTTCTAGAATTTTATATGCCCGTGCGAAACTCGTGAAGGAAAGCGTAGTTCAGGAAATCGGTAGCGCTACTGATAAAGTCATGAGTCAAAAAGCATCTACTGATATTCTTGCGAAAAAAGATTCAAATGAACAACTTAGAGCTGGAAAAATAAGTGCCTCACATTCTACCGGTGACTCAGTTATATGGTTAGGAGATCCTAAAGAGGGTTATGATTTAGTCTATGTACGTTCATCTAAACGTGGTTTTATACGTAATAATAGGCTTAGCGTAGCAACTTATTTTCCAGATAAAGATGGAACATTTGCTTTATTGTCAGACATTCCAAAAATGATAGCGGATGCTAACGGTTTTTTTAAAAGAGCCTCGCCGATAGTAAAAATCCATCCCGATGGTAGTTTTGAAACCAACGAAGAATCAGAAGGGGCAAGAGTCCAACGAACTGGAATTGGCAGCTATTTTATTTCCGGCGTCATGGGTTATAACGCTGATGGAGCATGGGGTGTGAATGGCGGAATATCAATCCCTAAAGATATTAATGGATTAGAACTTATCTACGTCAGAGACAAAATCTTATCCAATGGTGATATTGAGATTCAAACATTTCACCGACAACACACCCATTTGCCTAAAGATTTTCAAAATTGGCGAATTAAAGAAATTATTGACGGCAAACCAGTTTATTACGCTGACGGTGAGCAAGTTGATATTCCACCCTCGACATGGTTAGACGTGCGGGTGCAAATGCCCGTTGATTCAATTTGGGGTCAGCAGCAAAGATTGAAAGCGAAATAGCACTTCACAAAAATTTTTATCTGAAAATCGGATACATTGAACATCAAAAGACTTACCTTCTTACTCGAAAATTTCGTTAGTTGATTAAACCCTATCATGGGATAGCGGGTGTGGTAAACAACTTTTCACATTAAAAAATCGATCGAATCGATCAAAATAATTCATTTTATTTTTGTTTTGGATTCATGGAAAACTAAATACCCATGCGGCATTTAATTCTAAATGTCAGTTTTATTTAGTTAAATTAATCAAAAAATGGAGATAAAGTGAAGAAAAAAAACTATACTAGCCTGTGCGATTATGGGAATTCTGGCAAATGTTAACGCTGAAGAAGTTAAAACCAAGGGTGAGTTTTCATCAGTATTGGGTACAACAGCCGAAGCTTCAGCATTAGGTACAAAAGCTGAAGCTTCCGGACTCGCAAGCACTGCTATTGGTACGGAAAGTAAACCCACCGGTGAGTATTCATCAGCATTAGGTGCAAAAGCCGTAGCTTCCGGATACGCAAGCACTGCTATTGGTCAAGCAAGTAAAGCCACCTGTAAATTTTCATCAGCATTAGGTTCAAGAGCCGAAGCTTCCAGATATGCAAGCACTGCTATTGGTACGAGAAGTAAAGCGCAAAGAGAATATACAGAGAATCTAATTGATATGGTTAGAAATCAACTGAATGATCCCGATAAAAATGCATTAATTACAGAGCTCTCTGTTGGTTATATTGTTCAAGAGGATAAGAAAAGTGGCACTGCTGGTGTAAAAAAATTTAGTCAAATCACCCACGTTGCCCCGGGTACTGAAGACACCGATGTGGTTAATCTTTATCAAATGAATAGTGCAATAGAGAAGAAATTAAGCGATACACGGATAAATCATCTTGAGGATAAGTTATCGAAAACTAACACGAAAATTGAACGAGGACTCGCGACCTCTGCGGCGCTGACCGGACTTTTCCAGCCTTATGGGGTCGGTAAAGTGAATTTCACGGCAAGTATTGGGGGATATGGTGCTTCTCAGGCCCTGGCGGTTGGTACAGGCTACCGTATCACTGAAAATGCGGCCGTTAAAGCGGGGGTTGCTTATTCTGGGGGCAATCATGTGATGTATAACTCGTCATTTAATTTTGAGTGGTAATCCTGTTAAGTTTTACAATAGTCCCCAGAAAAACGCTGGGGACTTTTATCTTCACGAGTTTCGCAATCTCCAAAAAAGAAGTATAAATTTAAAAACAAGAAAAAATCAGGGTGTTCATATTTTGTCGGGTTATCCATGTATTAAAGATATCTATAAAACATTCTTACAAGTAAGCAGTTTAAGATACTCTGGTTTAGCGTTATCAGAAGTAAGCCCATCGCCTTTATCTCATGACACTGTTAGCCGATGGCTAAAAAGTAGATGTTTTAGACCTAAAGACCTATGGCGATTAGTTGAACCTTCTATAGACAAAAAAAGCCCTTGCGTACTAATTGCCGATGATACATTGATTGCCAAAACACGTAGTAAAAAAATAGAGATGGTCCATTATCAATATTCAGGTAATGAACATGAGGTTATTGCTGGCATAGGTTTAGTTAATTTGTTTTGGCATGATCTGACGAAGGTTGAATCAATTCCTATCAATTATCGTATTTATGATAAAGATTCTGATGGAAAAACAAAAAACACGCACTTTTCCGAAATGCTCACTCTTGCACGAGTTTCGCACCAATAAAAAAACGCTCTATTTTTAAGTTTAATTCAGCATAATATATAAATAGATAAAACCTTATAAATCAAATACAACTTATTGTAATTTAAGAAAATTCATGTGTTTTAGTAACTTGCAGATTGATCATTGCTTTTAAGCCATTTCTAGAATTTTATATGCCTGTGCGAAACTCGTGTCTTGCTAAAAAAAGAGGGATCATGCCAGAAGCCGTAGTGATGGATGCTTGGTATTCTAGCCTGGATAACCTGAAATCAATTCGCTCTCATGGTTGGATCTGGGTAACCACGCTGAGGAAAAATAGGATTGTTAACCATAACAAACAACTGAACAAGTTAGACATCTCAGAAGAAGGAACGTCAATACACTTGCGAGGATATGGTTGGGTAACCGTTTTCAAATTTACAGCCAAAAACGGCCGTATTGATTACATAGTAACAAACAAAGAGAATCCCACCCGTCAATACCTCAAATCTATCATGGATGCCCGTTGGTCTGTTGAAGTTTATCATCGAGAAGTTAAACAAAACTGTGGTATTGAACGCTGTCAGGCTCGCACGAGCCGAGCGCAAAGAAATCATATTTTTCTCGCTATTTCTGCGTGGTTTGAACAACATAAACGTCGTATATCTGAAAAAATAACCCTTTATCAACAAAATTGGGACGTAATCAAAAGTGCTATTACTGAGCAAATCCGTGTTTTATTAGCGTACCCAAATTAGTTTTGTGCGAAACTCGTGATCTTTTCTCAATTACCCCATTCAAGGGGCATCCTATTAGCAGCGTTGGAGGAAATGGGTCAATTCCGCTTTATGCCAGTTTGAAAGGGCACCATTTAGCGTTAACTGGTTATCCTGTGTAGTCTGAGATAACAAAGTTTCTATCTCAGCAATAACTCTATCTGCATTTTCGCGTTTGCGGATAATCTGTTTAATTGCTAATTTCTCTGCATCGGCTATTTTATCTTGAAGCTCTTCCGTTACGTGCCAGATACGCTCACATTCTGTAGCAATAGAAGGAACTAACCGGACTTCCATCGGATAAGGTGAAGGAATGCCTGTCACTTCTCTTAATGCATACCAGATAGCATTATTCCATGAATCTCTAAAACGAAAGTTTTATCTCTAAAACGAAAGTTTTGTGTCATTAGGGCAATGATACGAGCAAGATTTTGTGTATCTTTGTTGCTGAACTTTTCGTGAGCTTCGGGTTGGTATTTTGGTACAGAATGTAACTCTGCTTCCATGCGGTTAAATTCAGCAATGTAGGCTTCTTTAAATGCAGCTGCTTTTTTGCCAGTAAATCCCATAACCAAGAATACGAAGCCATCTTTGGTCATTTCGTACATGGGACGTTTTTCACCTTTACTATCAGTGTAACTAACGGACACAAAATTGTGTTGGTTAAATGAAGGTGAGCAATCAAGATTTCTTATTTTATCTAAAACCCGTTCATGACGTTTACCAAAGTAATCTGCTACATCTCTAGATGTAGTAATGACTTTTCCATTATGGAAGGTAACTTTAGGTGTGATAGTAGAAAGTTGAATATTCATTCTTGTATCCTTTTTCAGAGGAAACCTGAAAGGCTCAGGCGGCCAAGTGCTGAAAACTTGTACAAGATCAAGCGGGTTTATTTCCATTGCTGGTCTTTTATTCGCCCACACTCGGCCATATCTAAAATATGGACACAAAAGATCCGCAATCTATCGTGCGCGGACTTACGTCTTGTAAGGTGTTTTCAGCGCCTAGTATAGAATATAGCGCATGATTTCTTCTTTCGTCAATGGGTATTGTTCAAGAAAAGCCGCGTGTCATTTGCGTATCTTTTTAAGTCCTATTGTTGTCATATCGAGGTCAGCTTAATTTTCATAACTTCCTGTTTTTAAAGCTATTGTCCTACTGCTGACCATGTAAATTTGGTGGAGCTGGCGGGAGTTGAACCCGCGTCCGAAATTTCTACATCCTCGGTACTACATGCTTAGTCTAGTCTTTACATTCGCCAGCTAGCTGTGGACAGACACACTACTAACAGACTAGCCTGATTAAGTTTAACGCTTCAACCCCAGGCTAGGCATCCACGCGATCTCTTTTAGGTTTGACCTCTCTTGATCCCCGTCCTAAGAGCGGAGGCTAGAGAGAGAGGGCTCTGCGCAGGTTATTAAGCTGCCAGTGCGTATTTATCGTCGTTTGCGACTATTTTTTTGCGGCTTTTTACGAGGCCAACCGCCCCTCGGCATGCACCTTGGGTTTCGCAAATCCCGTCGAATCCAGAATCAGCCCCAAGTTTATTACTTTAATTATATCAGAAAAAAACTTAATAATGCTAGTACTTAGCTCATTATCGACCTGCGTTTTTCATAATTCTCGCTTTGTCTAACTTCCATTCGCGATCTTTAATGTCAGAACGCTTATCGTGCTCTTTTTTACCCTTGGCGACACCAATTTTGACTTTACACCAGGCATTTTTCCAGTAAAGGGATAATGCTACCGCTGTGTGGCCTTCGCGATTGATTTTACCAAATAGCGAATCTAGTTCACGCTGATTTAGCAATAACTTTCGGGTGCGCATTGGATCACAAACCACATGGGAGGAGGCTACATTTAGCGGGGTAATTGTTGCACCAAAAAGATAAGCTTCACCTTCTTTCAGTAAAACATAACTGTAGCTAATATTGGCTTTACCTGCGCGCAGTGCTTTGACTTCCCAACCCTGCAAAGCTATGCCCGCCTCAATTTCTTCACTGATGAAGTATTCATGGCGTGCTCTTTTATTTAACGTAATCGTTGCCGAACCGGGCTTGTGTGCTTTTTTCTTTGTCATAATTGGCGATTATACTGTATGTATAAATAAATGGCACGGTAAGGATCTATTATTTGGTGTTAAGTGAGCATTTATTAGACTAAGTTGTCGTGCAGAATTTTTATTTAAGTGTATATCAATGTTATTATTGTTTCTGATTTATTTGGTGAGAATGGTTATGCCGCAAATTAGTCGATCTGCATTAGTGCCTTATAGTGCGGAGAAAATGTACAATTTAGTTAATGATGTAGATTCATATCCACAATTTTTACCAGGTTGTGTGGGCAGTCGGGTGCTGAATCATGTTAATAATGAAATGACTGCGTCGGTTGAGGTTGCTAAAGCGGGTATTAGTAAAACTTTTATTACGCATAATATATTGCAAGATAATAAGAGTATTCAAATACAGTTGGTAAAAGGGCCATTTCGTAAATTAATGGGTAATTGGTTATTTACACCTTTAAATGAAAATGCCTGTAAAGTGGAATTATATCTTGATTTTGAATTTACTAATAAATTGATTGAGTTGGTTTTTGGTCGGATTTTTAAAGAATTGTCTGGAAATATGGTGCAAGCTTTTACTCAACGTGCTCACGAGGTTTATCGTGGTTGAAATAAATATTGAGGTGGTTTATGCATTGCCAGATAGGCAATTTCTGTTGCGCGTCAAGCTAGCAGAGGGTGCGAGTGTTGAAGAGGCAATTATGCAATCAGGTATTTTGTCACTTCGAGATGGCATTGATTTGAGTAAAAATAAAGTCGGTATTTATAGTCGACCCGCTAAATTATCCGATGTCTTATCTGATGGTGATCGGGTTGAAATTTATCGTCCATTACTTGCTGATCCGAAAGAGATACGTCGTAAACGGGCAGAAAAAGCCAAACAAAAATCTTAATAATCTGTTTGTAATGAGGTAGGTTGACCGCCAATTTAAATGTCGCCTAATTGGCAGTCTATTAATATTTATTTAAATAAATATCAATAACGTGATGTAGCATCTACATAAGTGTTGATGCTTTTTGTGCTGCTAATGTATCGTTATTTTTAATGTCAACTAAAATCCCATTGCGATCAAAAGTGAGTGTTAGTGTTTGCTGTTTAACTTTTTCATGTCCAGGCTGTTGACGGAAAATATAATACCAAACTTGCTGGCCAAACGGTTCCTTTAGCATTGGTGTTCCTAATGTATAGGCTACTTGTTGTTGCGTCATTCCTTTTTGGATTTTTGCAACATCACTGGCAGAAAGATAGTTTCCTTGATTAATGTCAGGACGGTAAACAAGCCGTTCTGCTATAGAACAACCCGCTGTTAAAACAACAACAGACATAGCAGCAGCAATTAACAGTTTACAACGCATGGTCATATATTCCTTTAAGAGTCAGAATATCGATAATAATCGACATTGATGAAATTGAAAACCTTTCCTCATTTTTCTATGATCTATACTATACAATAAAGTTGAGGATGTTTTTAAGCAGCAAGTAGATCTTTTGCGCTAGCCAGGATGTTTTTTGTTACTTCACTACCACCCAGTAAACGGGCGATTTCTTGTAAGCGAGTTTTTTTATCTAATAATTGCATTTGTGTTTCTGTTTCACAGCCATTGGTCTGTTTACTCACATAAAAATGGTGATGTCCACAGGCTGCAACTTGAGGTAAATGGGTAACACACATAACTTGAGTTGAATTGCCTAATTCACGTAACAATTTTCCAACTACCGCGGCGGTAGCACCGCTGATACCCACATCAACTTCATCAAAAATAAGTGCGGGAGTATCCATTTTTTGGGCTGTAATGACTTGTATGGCCAGCGCGATGCGTGATAGTTCTCCACCTGAAGCAATTTTTATTAATGCTTGATGTGGTTGCCCAGGATTGGTTGTCATGTTGAACTCGACTTGGCTTGCTCCATCAATTTGTAAATGTTCAGGATTAAAATTTACATCAACCGTAAAATAGCCATGAGGCATTGAAAGTTGGTGCATACTGTTGGTGATTAATTGACTTAATTCACTGGCATATTGTTGCCGTATTTGGTGGAGTTTGCCGGCTATTTCTAATGCATATTGATGTTGAACTTCGACCTGACTAGTTAAGTGGTCACAATCATCTTGCTGCTGATTTAGTTTTTCTTGTTCTGACAGTAGTTGTTGGTGTAATTCAAACAATAATTCGGGCGCAACCCGATGTTTACGGGCTAAATTGACATATTTGGGGATGCGTTGTTCTAATTCGAATAGTTGGCTAGGATCTAGCTCCGTTCGATCACCATAATGACGCAATTCATTACTCACTTCATTAATTTGGATCGATGCCTCTTCAAGCATATCAAGTAAATGACTGAATTGATTACTAACAGAAGCAAGCTCATTAATTTCTTGCTTTGCATGATTTAGCATACTGATAATATTTTGTTCCTCATTGTCATTAAGAATTTGTAATGCATTTTGACTCAAGGAAAGAAATTGTTCACGATTTGCTAGCTGTTTATACTCTTGCTCTAATTTTTGATATTCATCAGCTTGTGGTATCAATTCACCCAATTCTTTAAGATGATATTCAATAAGTTGTTGGCGCGACAGGCGTTCAGTTGCTTGTTGTTGAAATTTCGTTAGTTCTTGGCAACTTTGATGCCAATTTTTCCAGGCCGATTTCATTTCAGCCAAGAGAGTGGTTTGGTTAGCGTAAGTATCCAACAGAAATTTTTGATGCTGATTATCTAATAATAATTGGTGAGCGTGCTGGCCATGTATTTGAATAAGTAACGTCCCTAGTTCGCGCAATTGTGATAAGGGAACCGCTGTGCCGTTAATAAAACCACGTGATCGTCCATCAGCAGTGATGGTTCTGCGTAGCAAGCATTCATTATGGTTATCTAACTGATAATTTTTAAGCCAATCTTGCGCTGAAGGAGTATCAGTAAGAGAAAAATAGGCACAGATATCGGTACGAGAAGCACCAGGGCGAACAATAGTGCTATCCGCTCGGTTGCCTAAACATAAACCTAATGCATCAATTGCAATTGATTTGCCAGCCCCTGTTTCACCGGTAATAGCACTCATACCAGGATGAAAATCAATTTCTAGTTTGCGGACAATGGCAAAATTATTGATGGTTAATTGAATAAGCATGTGCTTCTCCTGTATGTAAAAACACAACTGTTAATAAATACAGTATAAACTGGTTTTTTATACAGTAAAGTAGTAATTAAAAAAAATTAAAAGGTTTTCTTTGACCAGCCTAATTTTGAACTTAATGTATTGAAATAATTATAATCTTTTGGGTGGATGAGATTAAGTTTTTTATTACTTCGTTTGATTAATACTTCATCATCATCTTGGATAGGTAAAATAATTTGGCTGTCACAGCTGATTTCATAATTGATGTTTTTTTGTCTAAATTTTAATTTAATACTACTATCGCTGCTGATGACTAATGGACGCGATGAGAGGGTGTGAGGGAACATAGGGACTAGCGCGATAGCCTCAAGATTTGGAGTGAGTATCGGGCCACCGGCAGAGAGTGAATAAGCGGTTGAGCCAGTTGGTGTAGTAATAATTAGTCCATCGGAACGTTGTGAAAAGGCAAAGCGATCATCAATATAAACTTTAAATTCAATCATGTGAGCCACTTTGCCGGGGTGTAAAATGACCTCATTAATTGCCGTACTAATGCGAGGTTTGTGATTTTTTTTGCTGATTTGAGTTTCCAGTAAGAAGCGTTGTTCTTCATAGAAATGGCCAGCTAATACTTCTGTTAGCTTTTGTAGCGCGTTATCTGGCCCAAGATCAGTTAAAAAACCAAGGTTACCGCGATTGATGCCAATAACTTTATTTTCATAGCGTGATAGAACACGAGCAGCGCCAAGCATATTACCGTCACCGCCAACAACAATAATTAAATCAGCTGTTTTACCAATTTCTGTTAATCCACCAATGGTGGCATTTTTTAGTTTAAGCTGTTGAGCAATTTGTCGTTCAACAATAACTTTATATTTTTGCGCTCGAAGCCAATTATAAAGTTGTTCATGAGTTGCCAATGCCTCTGTATGTCGAGGATGACCAACAATGCCAATATATTCAAATAATGTCTTTTTTGCTGCTTTTCCGGTCAGCATGGTTTATTTCCTCTTATCAAGTTGGCGTGTTCTCTTGAATCCCAAACTTTTATCCCCATAATAAGCTAATAATCTGGATTAATGCTAAAAAGAATGTGGAGATACTCATGAGTAGTAAAGATCATAAAGTGCATGATGAGCAAGCCTCTAAACAAAAAGAATTAAAAAAATTACAAAAAAATGAGGCAAAAGAACAAGCAATTGAGACCGAACAACCAGTGAGTTCTACTGAAGAAGTATTAATTGATCCACGCATTACTGAATTAGAGCAGCAATTGCTTGAAGCGCAAAAACGTGAGCGTGAAGCGTTGCTACGCGCTAAGGCTGAAGTGGAAAATATTCGCCGCCGTACTGAGCAAGATGTTGAAAAAGCACACAAGTTTGCCCTAGAGCGGTTTGCCAATGAGTTGTTACCCGTTATTGATAATTTGGAAAGAGCAATCGAACTTGTTAATCGGGAAAATTCTGAATCGATGTCAATGCTTGAAGGACTTGAATTAACTTTAAAATCTTTTTTAGCTACTGTTGGCAAATACGGTATTAAGGTGGTAGCGGAGAAGAATGTTGCTTTCAATCCAGAACTGCATCAAGCCATGACCGTGATCGATTCAGAAGAACATGAACCTAATCAAGTTATTGATTTTATGCAGAAAGGCTATACTTTAAACGGTCGTTTACTACGCCCGGCGATGGTGATTGTGTCAAAAGCAAAATAAACTGAAATAATGCCACCCATATGGTGGTGGCATTTAGTTTATTGTTCTGGAATGAAAGGTGTCCAGTCTATCGGGCTTAATCCTTGTTTTATGAGTATTTCATTGGTTTTGGAAAAATGTCTGCATCCAAAGAAACCTCTATGGGCCGAGAGTGGTGAAGGATGGGGCGCTTTAAGCACAAAATGTTTTTGGTTATCGATAAATTGGCCTTTTTTCTGCGCATGAGATCCCCACAATAAAAAAACCACGCCAGCACGGTGTTGATTAATTGCCGCTATAACCTTATCCGTAAATGTTTCCCAGCCAAGATGGGCGTGAGAATGAGCTTTGCCTTGTTCAACGGTTAAAACCGTGTTTAATAATAATACCCCTTGTTGTGCCCAACTGACGAGATAACCATGATTGGGGTATTGGAAATCGGCAATGTCTTTTGCCAGTTCTTTGTACATATTAACCAGTGAAGGCGGTGCAGGAATACCTGGCCGAACTGAAAACGAGAGTCCGTGCGCTTGATTCGGTCCATGGTATGGATCTTGTCCTAGGATCACAACTTTTACTTCGCTGAGTTCGGTGTAACGGAAAGCGTTGAAGACATCTTTTTGTGGTGGATAGATTGTTGTGCCATGTTGACGTGCTTTGGCAACATAAGCCAGGGTGTTACGGAAGTAATCTTGTTCTTTTTCTAGGCCGATGACATCGTGCCAGCTGGGCAAAGAGGGCATAACCATTCCTTTAGGTTTTGATTAATATCATGTTTAACTTAATATCTACGTTATATGAGGTAAATTTTAAAACGGAAATCGCTTATTTTTCATTATATATTTTGATATTAAAAATATTTTCTAAAAATTATAATTTTTTTTAAATGAAAAATTGATTTAAAACAGTAACCTGTCGATAATATTATTAATAACGCTTTGAAATTATTGATTAATGTCAATGAATTGCTGATATTTAATTGATATATATTTTATAGAAATAATGGTTATAGCAAATAGCCAATTTGAAAATAATTTCAAATTGTTATTTCAATCTTGTTCGAATTTGGAGGTCGACATGGTTATTGGAATTCAGATTACTAAGGCAGCTAATACAGCACTATTAAATTCCTTTTGGTTATTAGACGATGAAAAAAATGAAGCTCGCTGTATTTGCGCTAAAACTGATTTTAATGAAGGACAAATTGTTGCCAAGGAGTTGTTAGGTTCGTTTGAATATCGCGAAATTCCCCTTGAGGTTAAACCGCAGGTGTCAGTAGAAGGCGGACAACATTTAAATGTTAATGTTCTGACTCGGGAAACATCACGAGTTTCGCACCAATAAAAAAACGCTCTATTTTTAAGTTTAATTCAGCATAATATGTAAATAGATAAAACCTTATAAATTAAATATAACTTATTGTAAATTAAGTAAATTTATGCATTTCAGTAACTTGCAGATTAATCATTACTTTTAAGCCATTTCTAGAATTTTATAGGCCTGTGCGAAACTCGTGAACATTAGAAGATGCGATTGAAAACCCAGAAAAATATCCTCAATTGACCATTCGTGTTTCAGGCTATGCGGTGCGTTTTAATTCTTTAACACCTGAGCAGCAACGCGATGTTATTACGCGTACTTTTACACAAAGTTTATAATAAAATAGCACTCAATTAATTTATTGATAATTAATAGCCGGATAATCTTATCAGGCTATTAATTTTTGTTATTTCACCAAATCAATCAATAAATAGTTTAAATATTTATTATTTGTTATCAGTTTGCTTTACTGATGGTTGACGACGTTTGCCAATATTTTTACTGTCGCGATGGCGTTCTTTGGTTTTTTTCTTTTTTTGTTGGTCAATTTTTTTCTTTTCTTGTCGTTTTAGCTGGATTTTTTTCGATGGTTTGGGTTTACGTAGTGAACCTTCAGCCGGCGCTTTGGTGGTAGGCCGAAGGCTATCGATGACGCGTATTTTTAATGGTTCTTTAAGATAACGGTTGATTTTACCTAATAGCGGTTGATCATGGGCTTCTACTAAGCTAATTGCAATTCCTTTTCGTCCCGCGCGTGCGGTTCTACCAATTCGATGCAGATAAACATCAGCAGTATGCGGTAAGTCGAAATTGAATACGTGACTAATATCGTCAATATCAAGGCCACGTGAGGCAACATCGGTCGCGACTAAGACGTTAATTTGCCGACTATTTAGGCGTTTAACCGCTTCAGTCCGTTTTGCTTGAACCATTTCTCCTTCAAGTAACCAGGTTTTTATTTTGGCTTGCTGTAACCATTGAACTAACTCATGTGCTCTTTCGCGTTTACGGACAAAGATAATAGATTTAGTGGCATCGGGTTGTTTTAACAGATGGCAAAGTAGCGCAGTTTTATGTTCGAGGTTATCAGCGCGATAATAGTATTGTTGGATCTTTTTTCGTTCACGCCTTGAAGGATCAGAATCAATTTCATAAGGATTATTTAGTAATCGATTAGCAAAATCGTGAATGACATCACCCGCTAGTGTTGCTGAAAATAGCATAGTTTGTTTGCGCCAGCGTGTTTCACCGGCAATGGTTTCAATGTCGTTGGCAAATCCCATATCAAGCATTCGATCAGCTTCATCTAAAATTAACGTTTCGATCGCCCGACAATCAAAATTTTCTTCTTTAATATACTGTAGTAAGCGGCCTGTGGTTGCGACCACAATATCTTGGTTTTCACTAAAAATTTCAGCGTGGTTAATATAAGATACCCCGCCAGTAATGGTTGCGATATCAAGATGGGTGTATTTGGCTAATTCTTTTGCTTGTTCAGCTACTTGCATTGCCAGTTCACGGGTTGGCGCTAATATGAGAATACGCGGTGGCCCAGATCGTTTACGTGGAAAATCAAGTAAATGTTGGATCACCGGCAGTAAGTAAGCGGCAGTTTTTCCTGTTCCTGTAGGCGATGAACCTAAAATATCGTGTCCTTCCATAGCGGCAGGGATAGTTGTAAGCTGAATGGCTGTCGGGCGGTCATAGCCTTTATCATCCAGTGCATTGAGAAGACTTTGGTCTAACTCAAGTTCAGAAAATGTGGTTGCAGTCATTGTATACCTCTGGTTAGGCAATGGATTATAAACAGAACGTCCAAATTGTTCATCTATTAAAATGTTTTGTTGAATGTTTGAGTGATCATATAAATAATTATTAGTAATTAATGGCAATTTGGTCGCATTTTCTCCTTCATATATGAAAGAGGGTTAATTATATTCCCCTCTCTAGTTATTTAGTTGATGGGGTCAAAATAGTCGGTTTAGCATCTGGTTGCTGTTGCGGATAATCTAATGTGTAATGTAATCCACGGCTCTCTTTACGATCAAGCGCACAGCGGATCATCAATTCAGCTACTTGCACAAGGTTACGCAGTTCCAATAAATTATTTGATAAACGGAAATTTGAATAGTATTCCTCTATTTCTTGTTGTAGTAAATGGATGCGCCGCAATGCCCGGGTCAGTCGTTTGGTCGTTCTGATAATTCCCATATAATCCCACATGAACAGTCTTAACTCATGCCAGTTATGTTGAATAACAACTTGTTCATCTAAATTATGACATTGATTTTCATTCCATTTGGCTAGTGTAGATGGCATATCAATTTGTTCGATATGTTGTTTTATCTGTTTTGCCGCAGACCATCCATAGATGAGACACTCTAATAATGAATTGGATGCTAGTCGGTTGGCGCCATGTAACCCGGTATAACTGACTTCACCAATAGCATATAGGTGTCGAAGATCGGTTTGACCATAATGATCCACCATAACACCACCGCATGTATAATGCGCCGCCGGTACAATCGGAATTTGCTCATTGGTAATGTCGATACCTAATGTGGCTAATTTATGATAGATACACGAGTTTCGCACAGGCATATAAAGTTCTAGAAATGGCTTAAAAGCAATGGTTAATCTGCAAGTTACTAAAACACATAAATTTTATTAAATTACAATAATTTGTATTTAATTTATAAGGTTTTGTCTATTTATATATCATGCTGAATTAAACTTAAAAATAGCGCGTTTTTTTATTGGTGCGAAACTCGTGAGATAGTTGGAAAATGTCGTTTTATCTCGCTTGCCGGCTGATGGCTAATATCAAGAAACATACAATCTGCCCCCAAGCGTTTCATTTCATGATCAATGGCCCGGGCAACTATATCACGAGGGGCAAGTTCCGCTCTTTTATCAAAATCAGGCATAAAGCGGCTGCCATCAGGTCGCTTCAGATAGGCACCTTCACCTCGTAACGCTTCAGTTAGTAGAAAATTGCGCGCTTGTGGATGATAAAGACAAGTCGGATGAAACTGATTAAATTCAAGATTGGCTACACGACAACCGGCTCGCCAGGCCATTGCAATTCCATCACCTGATGAAATGTCAGGATTGGTAGTATATTGATATACTTTTGCGGCTCCTCCGGTTGCTAAAACTGTCACTTTTGCATGGCAAATAACGATTTGTTGTTGATTGAGATCCCAAATGTAAGCACCGATAATTGTTGTTGGATCTTTATCTGAGCGGATCAAATCGATCGCGTTATGCTGCTCCTTAATCGTGATATTCGGATGTTTGATGGCTTTTTCAACCAAGGTGGTTTCTACTTGCTTGCCTGTTGCATCGGCATGATGAAGAATACGGCGATGGCCACCTTCTTTTGCAAGATGATATTGTTCTTTACCGGCCAAATTTAGCTCTTTATCAAATAAAAGACCTTGATTGATAAGCCATTGGACAGAATGGCGGGCATTGCAAGCGACAAATTCAACGTTTTTTTATCACACAGCCCGGCACCGGCAATTGAAAGTATCATTAACGTGGGCTTCTATACTATCGGTTTGATCAAAAACCGCTGCAATTTCACCTTGAGCATAGTAAGATGCGCCTTCAGTTGAAATGTTTTTACTAAGTATCGTTATTTGGTATTGTGGCGCTAATCGAAGTGCTAACGACAGACCGGCGATGCCACTACCAATGATTAAAATATCCGTATAATGTTGTGTTGATGGCATAATATTTTATTACTAAGGTTTCGGAATAGAGTAAATTACCATGTTAGCCTATTCTTTTATTTAGAGTAAATACGATGGCCTTGAAAGAACTTTTCTTATGGTTTAGCTTAGATTAAATATAAATAATTTAAATTGACTGGAACTTTGCGAGTTTTTGTTACTCAAAAAAATGCTTGCTTACAAATGAGAGAAAACATGGCGGGTTCAAATAAGGAAAATATGAGGCTTATTTTCGGGAGAAGTGACCTCGAATGAGCGAGCAGTTAACAGACCAGGTGCTGGTTGAACGGGTACAAAAAGGGGATAAAAAAGCTTTTAATTTACTGGTTATTAGATACCAGAATAAAGTTGTGAGCCTTGTTTCTCGTTATGTGCCGCAGGGAGATGTACCGGATGTAGCTCAAGAGGCATTTATTAAAGCTTATCGCGCTATCAGTTCATTTCGTGGTGAAAGCGCATTTTATACTTGGCTTTACCGGATCTCTGTAAATACAGCAAAAAATTATCTTATATCCCAAGGACGTCGACCGCCATCGAATGATTTGGATGTAGTTAATGCAGAGAATTTTGAGGCTTCTAATGCATTAAAAGAAATTTCGAACCCTGAGAATTTAATGTTGTCAGAAGAATTGAGAAAAGTAGTCTTCCGGACTATAGAGTCACTTCCTGAAGATTTACGTCTGGCAATTACGCTTAGGGAGTTAGATGGACTAAGTTATGAGGAGATAGCGCTTATTATGGATTGTCCTGTTGGTACAGTTCGTTCGCGCATTTTTCGAGCAAGAGAAGCTATTGATAATAAAGTGCAACCGCTAATACGAAATTAAATGCGGCTCACATTTTACTGAAGGGTACTTTGGCATGCATAGAGAGAGACTTTCCGCTTTAATGGATGGAGAGATCTTTGATTCAGAATTGATCCATACCATTTTACAAGATGTTTCGTTACAGAAACGATGGGAGAGCTACCATCTTATCCGCGACAGTTTGAGAGGCGATATCAATGAAGTTATCCATCTTGATATTACCGACAAAGTAGAGCAGGCGCTGGCAAGTGAGCCTATCCAAATTGCGCCTAATGCAATACCGGAGTCACAACCTGTACCTGCTAGCTGGTGTTTAATGCCTTTTTGGCGTAAGCTTCGCCCTTGGGCTAACCAGATGACGCAAGTTGGTGTCGCAGCGAGCGTTGCCGTAGCTGTTATTGCAGGTGTTCAGAATTATAATACGTCTAGCATAGAAACTGATGTCAAATCTGACTCACCCATATTTAATACGGTACCTATCATGGGGGCTGCGTCGCCTGTGAGTTTAAATCTATCTAATGATCAATTGTTTGCTCATCCACAAACCGAGCAGCTAGAACAACGTAATCGCCGACTTGGTCTGATGTTACAACAATATGAGCTTGAGCGTCGTTCAATGCTGAATCAAAGTGTAACATCATCTTCACCAGTAGCAGAAAAATCTTACTCAGGAGCAGAATAGTAGTAATGAAGCATTGGTTATCCGCCCTCTTTTTTTTGCTGGGCGGTTTATTGTTGCCTTTACATTCCTATGCGAAAGAATTATCGGCTGAAACTTTATTAACTGATATGGGTAATGCAGTAAAGTCTTTACCCTACGAATTATCATTTATTATTGTCAATCCACAAGGTATAACGCCGATCAGATACCGTCATGTCACTATTGACAATCAACCAATTGCTCAAATGATGCAGATGGATAATTCTCGTCGTGAAATTATTCAGAAAGGTAATCAAGTTAGCTACTTTGAGCCAGGATTTGATTCTTTTAGCTTAGAGGGCGCTTATATCGTTGATTATTTGCCGTCGGTAGTTTTTGCTAATTTTACTAAACTGCAATCCTATTATAATTTCATTAAGTTAGGCAGAACACATATTGGTGATATAAGCTGTCAGGTTATTCGTGTTATACCGAAAGATAATTCACGTTTTAGCTATATCTTATTAATTGATGAAAAAAGCAAGTTACCATTGAGCATTGATCTTTTAGATAGTAAGAATGAAATATTAGAGCAATTTAGAGTTGTCTCTGTGGCTTTTAATAGTCAAGCGTTGCTGAAATCAATGCATGTGATCGCATCGTTGAATATGCCTCCCTTATTACTTATCCCCAAATCGATCACTAAGCGATTTAACTGGCAAATAAACCAACTGCCGTTGGGATTTGAAGAAATTTCACGTAGTTGTAAAGAGATTGCTGCTAATGAATCTTTAGAGGCCATGTTATTTAGTGATGGGTTATTTAGTTTTTCTATTAATGTTACTAAAGCAGGTGAGCATCAACTTAGTGAAAAACCATTTCGTAAAGGTGGTTTAACTATTTATACGGTGATAAAAGGACAATACGAAGTGACGGTTATTGGCCAGTTACCATTGTTAACCGCTAGCCAGATTGCAGCTAATGTTAGTTTTAAAGAGGCTAGTAATGGTTAAAGAGTGGGCAACGGTTGTGTATTGGCATAATGGTCGAGCTGTGTTGCGATATGGTTCTAATTCCGGTTGTGGTAGTTGTGCTGCTCGCTCAACTTGCGGATCTTATATTCTCAATAAAATAGGACGGAAAACTGAGTATCAATTAGAACTTGAGGTCAGTCAGCCTCTGATAGTTGGTCAGAAAATTGAAGTCGGGATCCCTGAAGCCCGTTTATTACGTTCAGCAATGCTTGTTTACCTTACCCCATTACTTGGCCTTTTTATCGGCAGTGGGGTTATGCAATTTCTTTTTTTAAATCAATTTATTATATTTTTAGGTGCAGTTATTGGTGGCTGTGTTGGCTTTTTTCTGGCAAAAAAAATTGCGCATTATTGGGAAAAAGAGACGCTATATAAACCGATCATTTTACAAATAGGTTTACCGCCTGATGAATTAAAACAGCAAGTATGAATGACATAGTAAGCCTAAATGCCTATCATTAGTAATTACATATCGTCACTAATCTATGTCTATAACCGCCTTATTCATAAAAACGACTTTTTCATTATCAATGATTCTTTGAGTTGTTTGTCGCTTATATGTAAAATGCATTCCCAAGATTGTTATAACAGCTTTTATTAGTTTTAGCTTTGTAGGGCTAAGCTATCGCTAAAACTGATTTTATAAGGCCATTTAGAAGAAGATATAACCTTGAAAATCAAACATATAAGAAATTTTTCCATCATCGCTCACATTGATCATGGTAAATCAACTCTGTCGGATCGTATTATCCAGATCTGTGGTGGCCTTTCTGATCGTGAAATGGCAGCCCAGGTATTAGATTCTATGGATTTGGAGCGGGAACGAGGGATCACAATAAAAGCGCAGAGTGTTACCCTGAATTATAAAGCCAGTGATGGTGAAACCTATCAGCTTAATTTTATTGATACACCTGGCCATGTTGACTTCTCTTATGAAGTATCCCGTTCATTAGCTGCTTGTGAAGGGGCATTACTGGTTGTTGATGCAGGGCAAGGTGTTGAAGCGCAAACCCTTGCTAATTGCTATACTGCTATTGAAATGGATTTAGAAGTTGTTCCTGTACTTAATAAAATCGATTTACCTGCGGCAGAGCCTGATCGGGTAGCTGAAGAAATTGAAGATATTGTTGGCATCGATGCTCATGATGCTGTTCGATGCTCAGCAAAAACAGGATTAGGGGTACAAGACGTAATTGAGCGGCTAGTTAAAGAGATCCCACCACCAGAAGGTGATCCGGCAGCGCCTTTGCAGGCATTAATTATTGATTCGTGGTTTGATAATTATTTAGGTGTTGTTTCGCTGGTACGGATTAAAAATGGTACGCTTTGTAAAGGTGATAAAATTAAAGTGATGAGCTCTGGCCAACTTTATAATGTTGATCGCTTAGGAATTTTCACACCCAAACGAATTGATCGTCAACAACTAAATTGTGGTGAAGTCGGTTGGCTGGTCTGTGCCATAAAAGATATTCACGGCGCGCCGGTTGGCGATACATTAACTAGCGCTCGTCATTCTTCAATACAGGCGTTGTCTGGTTTTAAAAAAGTAAAACCGCAGGTTTACGCCGGTTTATTCCCCGTTAGCTCTGATGATTATGAAGCATTTCGTGACGCTTTAGCTAAATTAAGCTTGAATGATGCTTCGTTATTTTATGAACCAGAGAGTTCAACTGCATTAGGTTTTGGATTTCGGTGTGGTTTCCTTGGCCTACTTCATATGGAGATTATCCAGGAGCGTTTGGAACGTGAATATGATTTGGATCTTATTACAACCGCGCCTACAGTTATTTATGAAGTTGAGTTAACAAATGGTGATGTCATCTATGTTGATAGTCCCTCTAAATTACCAGCACTTAATAATATAAATGAATTACGCGAACCAATTGCAGAATGTAACATGCTAATGCCTAAGGAATATCTTGGTAATGTTATTACGCTCTGCGTAGAAAAACGCGGTGTTCAGACTAATATGGTTTACCATGGTAATCAGGTCGCATTAACCTATGAAATTCCTATGGCTGAGGTGGTGTTAGATTTCTTTGATCGCTTGAAGTCTACTTCTCGAGGATATGCTTCATTGGATTATGGCTTTGTCCGCTTCCAGGCGGCTGATATGGTGCGTCTAGATGTGTTAATTAATGGTGAAAGAGTGGATGCCTTAGCCTTGATTCCCCATCGTGCAAATGCACCATATCGTGGTCGTGAGCTAGTTGATAAAATGAAAGATCTGATCCCGCGCCAACAGTTTGATATTGCAATCCAGGCTGCAATTGGTACCCATATTATAGCGCGTTCAACGGTGAAACAATTACGTAAAAATGTATTAGCTAAATGTTATGGTGGTGATGTTAGCCGTAAGAAAAAATTACTACAGAAACAGAAAGAAGGTAAGAAACGTATGAAGCAGGTTGGTAATGTTGAACTACCACAGGAAGCGTTCCTTGCTATTCTTCACGTAGGTAAAGATAACTAACCGTTGTAAGGAGTCATAATGGCTAACACTTTTTCTTTGATCTTGACGCTGGCGACCTTGATTACAGGGATTATCTGGGGTATTGATCGTTTTAAATTAGCACCTGCTCGTAAGAAGAAAATGGCGCAGCAGCAAAAAGTTACTGACGGAAGCGTAGAGCAGACGCATTTAGCTGAAAGTATTCATAAACCATCATGGGTTGATACTTGTTCATCTATTTTTCCGATATTAGCGATTGTATTAGTGATACGTTCGTTTATTTATGAGCCATTTCAAATCCCGTCAGGTTCAATGATGCCTACCTTATTGGTCGGTGATTTTATACTAGTAGAAAAGTTTGCTTATGGATTAAAAGATCCTGTTACCCAAACAACATTATTGGAAACAGGAAAACCTAAACGTGGTGATATTGCGGTATTTAAATATCCTAAGGATCCTAGTGTAGATTTTGTTAAACGTGTTATTGGTCTACCTGGTGATAAAATTGTTTATGATCCTGAACAAAAAGAGTTACGTATATATCCGAATTGTTCAATTTCAAACTGTGTTCGAGCGTTACCAATTATCTATTCTTCATTAAAAGAGAGTGAATGGTCTTTATTTTTTAATATTGACTCTATGGTCGAAAGTCAGAAAGGAAGTTATCAAATTCCATTGGGCGAACCAGTACCAAGTAACGCATTACGTCAAGCGGAAAGAATCGAAAAATTAGATGATACTAGCCATGAAATCTTAGTGATCCCACAAGTATATACTCAGTCACGTTACCAACAGCCCGGTTTACCAGACAATGAATGGATTGTTTCCCCTAAACACTATTTTATGATGGGAGATAATCGGGATAATAGTGCAGATAGTCGTATGTGGGGTTTTGTGCCAGAAGAAAATTTAGTTGGGCGTGCAGTTATTATCTGGTTTAGCCTTGATAAGCATGAGGGTGAATGGCCAACTGGAGTGCGTTTAAGTCGTATTGGTGCAATCAACTAATAAAATAATGAGATAAACTAATCATTAATGCTAAATTGATTTATATCGTAATCGATATAGAATATAGCACGATAATCAAAAATGATGGTTTCTTGAACGATATCAGGAAACCTGCCAACGCAACAGTTTTGTAAAAATTTATTTTGCAGATCTGTTGCGTATGCTTTTTGTAATTTGATAATGAAATAATTGGTAGCACATGAATTTTTCTTTAATTGAGTGGTCAGAGCGACAAGAAATTAAACAGCTACAGCGTAAGCTTGGCTATACTTTTAAACAAATTGAATTATTAAAGCAAGCGTTAACTCATCGTAGTGCCAGTAGTAGTCACAATGAGAGATTGGAGTTTTTAGGCGATTCAATTCTTAGTTTTGTGATTGCCAATGATCTTTATCATCGTTTTCCTAAGGTTGATGAAGGCGATATGAGTCGTATGCGAGCAACATTGGTCAGGGGTAATACACTGGCTGAGCTTGCACGAGAGTTTGATTTGGGAGAATGTTTGCGTTTAGGGCCAGGTGAATTAAAAAGCGGTGGTTTTCGTCGAGAATCAATATTAGCAGATACAATCGAAGCGTTAATTGGCAGTATTTTTTTAGATAGTGATATTCAAACGACTGAACAAATTGTTTTAGCTTGGTATGACACTCGATTAATAGAAATTAGCCCCGGCGATAAACAAAAAGATCCTAAAACACGTTTACAAGAGTATTTACAGGGACGCCATTTACCTTTACCAAGTTATTTGGTAGTTCAAGTTCGCGGTGAAGCGCACGATCAGGAATTTACTATTCATTGTCAGGTTAGTGGTATAAATGAACCGGTTGAAGGAGTGGGTTCAAGTCGTCGTAAGGCTGAACAAGCCGCAGCTGAACAGGCATTAAAAATATTGGAGCTTGAATGAGCAAACAGAAAACCTATTGTGGATTTGTAGCCATTGTAGGGCGCCCAAATGTGGGTAAATCAACATTATTGAACCAATTACTCGGGCAAAAGATTTCTATTACTTCACGTAAACCACAGACAACCCGTCATCGCATCATGGGCATTGAGACAGAAGGTAATTATCAAACAATTTATGTCGATACTCCAGGATTGCATGTAGAAGAAAAGCGCGCAATAAATCGTTTAATGAATCGGGCAGCAAGTAGCTCAATTGGTGATGTGGAACTGATTATTTTTGTTGTTGAGGGCACACATTGGACAATCGATGATGAGATGGTAATAAATAAGCTGCGTCATTTGCCTTGTCCGGTATTATTAGTGATCAATAAAATTGATAATGTAGTGTATAAAACCCGTTTGCTGCCCCATATTGAATTTCTTAGCAAGCAAATGAATTTTCTGGATATTGTGCCAATTAGTGCAGAAAAAGGTACCGGTATCGATATTATTACTAAAATTGTCCGTCAACATATGCCAGAAGCAGCACATTATTTTCCAGTGGACTATATCACTGATCGTTCACAACGTTTTATGGCTGGTGAAATTATTCGTGAGAAATTAATGCGTTTTCTCGGCGATGAGCTCCCTTATTCGGTCACAGTTGAAATTGAGCAATTTGTGGTAAATGAACGCGGTGGCTATAACATTCATGGCCTGATTTTGGTTGAAAGAGATGGCCAGAAAAAAATGGTTATTGGCAATAAAGGTAGCAAAATTAAGAAAATTGGCATTGAAGCCCGGATGGATATGGAAAAACTTTTTGCTACTAAGGTTCATCTTGAACTTTGGGTGAAAGTTAAAGCCGGATGGGCTGATGATGAACGTGCACTGCGTAGTTTAGGCTATATGGACGATCTTCATTAAGGCGGGTTTCCGTGGACGGTTGGCAACGTGCATTTGTACTTCATACTCGCCCTTATAGTGAAACGAGTTTACTGTTAGATTTTTTCACCGAAAATGAGGGCCGTATTCGACTATTAGCCAAAGGTGCTCGTAGCCGTCGATCTAATTTAAAAGGCTGCTTACAACCTTTTACGCCATTGCTGATCCGTTGGGGAGGCAAGGGAGAAATGAAAACGTTGCGTGGCGCAGAACCTATTTCTCTAGCGCTACCATTTACCGGTACCGTACTGTATAGCGGTCTATATGTTAATGAATTGCTTGCGCGAGTTTTAGCCCAAAATATCCCTTATCAAACCCTATTTTTTGAATATCTGACCTGTTTGCAGGTATTGGCTGGTAGTGAATATACGCCGGAACATGCATTGCGCCGTTTTGAATTATCATTGCTATCTCATTTAGGTTATGGTGTTGATTTTTTACACTGTGCCGGTAGTGGTGAACTGGTGGCAGATAGCATGACTTACCGTTATCGAGAAGAGAAAGGTTTTATTGCCAGTTTGGTTATTGATCACTTAAGTTTTACCGGTAAGCAGCTTAATGCATTTGCCGCTCGTCAGTTTCCTGATGTCGATACATTAAGAGCAGCCAAGCGTTTTACCCGTATTGCGCTAAAGCCTTATCTGGGCGGAAGTCCATTAAAAAGCCGTGAGCTTTTTTACCAGGTCATATTGCCTAAAACGCGTTGAAGCGAGGTTATTAAAACCTCTTTGAATATATTATGATTGCATGGATAAACGAAATTCAAACTATGAAATGGATAACAGGAGTTAAATATGGCAGAGTTATTATTAGGCGTTAATATTGATCATGTTGCCACGGTGCGAAATGCGCGGGGAATACAATATCCTGATCCACTACATGCAGCATTTCTTGCTGAACAAGCTGGGGCAGATGGGATCACTGTTCATTTGCGTGAAGATCGCCGTCATATTACTGATCGTGACGTTAAGTTACTTCGCCAGACGTTACAAACCCGGATGAATTTGGAGATGGCAATAACGGATGAAATGGTCAATTTTGCCTGTCAGATCAAACCTCAATTTTGCTGCTTGGTACCAGAGCGACGTAAAGAAGTTACGACGGAAGGTGGGCTTGACGTTGTTGGGCAACAAGCATTAGTCGCAACGGCGGTCAAACGATTAACCGAAGCAGGTATCATGGTTTCTTTGTTCATTGATGCTAAAGAACAACAAATTGATGCTGCAGTGGAAATTGGTGCTCCCTTTATTGAAATTCATACTGGTGCCTATGCTGATGCTAAGAGCGAGTTAAAGCAGCAAGAAGAGTTTAAACGTATCAAGCAGGCGATAAGTTATGCCACTGCAAAAAAACTTAAGGTCAATGCGGGTCATGGGTTAACTTATCATAATGTTCAACGTATTGCTCAATTGCCTGATATATATGAACTTAATATTGGCCATGCGATTATTGGGCGAGCACTCTTTAGTGGCATGGCGACAGCTGTGAGTGATATGAAGAAAATTCTTCGTGAGGCGCGTTGTTAATGGCGATTATTGGATTAGGTACTGATCTGGTTGAAATTGTACGTATTGAGCAAATTATCAAGCGTTTAGAGGAACGTCTGGTGAAGCGTATATTGTCCGCGCAAGAGTGGCGACAATATCAACATCATTCTCAGCCAGTCCGTTTTTTGGCTAAGCGTTTTGCGGTCAAAGAGGCAGCAGCAAAAGCTTTAGGCACGGGGATCCGAAACGGTTTAGCGCTTAATCAATTTGAAGTTTTTAATGATCAATTAGGTAAGCCAGGGCTTAATTTATTAGGACAAGCAAAAATATTGGCTGATTCTTTAGGTGTACAACATATCCATGTATCATTATCTGATGAACAAAATTATGCTTGTGCCACTGTGATTATGGAAAGTTAAATTTTATCGGCATGATGTAATAGGACAAATTTATCCCATAATTGTTCTTCTGTTTCAGGATTATCAGGATCTTTTAAAATGGTATTGTTGATCGGACAAACAGATTGGCAAGTTGGCTTATCATAGTGGCCAATGCATTCAGTGCAAAGATTGGGATTGATTTGGTAAAATTCTTCTCCCATTGAAATCGCTTCATTTGGGCATTCTGGTTCACACATATCACAATTGATACAGCGTTGAGTAATTAATAAAGACATAGCAATATGTTATAAGTAATTTGAGTAAATATAAATAAATTATGCATTAAAAACATAATCTTATCTGTAACTGATGATTTTGTACAGTATATATTCTATTGAAAAACCCGATTCAGTAATACAAAGCTGCAACCCAGATCGATTTTACTCTCTTTACAATGATAAGGGTATGAGCGTTACATCGGCTGTTTGTTCAAAAAGCAGTTCAATAGTAGCTAGAACAGTACACCACAGACAAAAAACTAAGTGTTGGCGCTTTGATGTAAACTCATAGCTAAAATCTGTGTTGCAGCAGCTAAATCTATTTTAAAACACTTTGCTAAATCGTGTCGATCTAAAAACTCAAAAGAATATAATCAAAGGCTGGATTTTAAATAGAAATCCAGCAATATTGTTGCTAAGTAATTGTTATTCTATCAAGGAAAAAGGTAAAATATTTTCATTAGCTGTTAGCACTCGATCATATTCTCTTTCGCTTCTAAGAATATTTTTATCAATGTCATAGCCAAGCAGTTCGGATAAAATATACTTATTCATCAAACCACTCAAGTATCCGTCTTTATTACGAAAAGATTCGATAAAAGCACAATTAAAATTTTTATTAGTCGATTTATACATAAAGGGGATCAAATATTGTTCTCTTCCTTTTTCCAATCCATGACCAACATTGACTATCTCGCCGTGATCTGCGGTATAAATTAAAATCTATTTTTTTAGCATTAATGATATTCATTATATTATTTATGATCCTGTCAGTATGATGAATAGAGAGATCATAATCCGCTGCTTTTGGTAAAGCTTTTTTATCCATTGCATCATAGTTGTCATAGGGTAAATTATTACCATAAAGATGAATAATGATAAATCTCTTTTGTGCATTATCAGATAACACTTTTGCTAGCAGGTTGGCTAATTCATTATCGTTATAATTGGTTAGCCTTAAATCATCACTTTTTTGAGCGATAAAACCATATTTTGAACCATGCAGACCTTGTATTTCTTGGGAACCTAACCAATATGTTTTATATCCATTGGCTTTTGCCATTTCAATAATAGATTTATTGTTGAACAGGTTTTCTTCATTTTCCGGTGTGTGAAAGGCTAGTGTCATTGACACTGAATCTCGGGTTATCGGTGAACTGGAATGGGCATTATTTAAGATGCAGCTATCTTCGGTTGAAAATATTTTTGTCATATGTGGCGTTGTATCTAAATGATAGCCATATGCACTATAGCGGGAGTAGAGTGAGGCTTCCCCCATGATTAATATAATATTTTTATTATTATTGTCTTTTTTAGATAATATTGCATGATTAAATTTTTCAATTTTGGCTGTATTTGCATATTTATTATTTTCATATGATGAAATTAATAAATAAACCACGTCACCAAATACTAAAGGGACTTTATGATGAAAAAAAATCCCGAGCTGTTTTTTATCTTCTTTGATATTAGAAATTAATCTGTTTTCATCTTTGATATCTAAAACAACCAGGATCATCGAAAGTGCTGTAAACGATAATGCTGAATACAATAATACACGAGTTTCGCACGGGCATATAAAATTCTAGAAATGGCTTCAGAACAATAATTAATCTGTAACTTGCTAAGACGTATAAATTTACTTAAATTACAATAAGTTATTTTTAATTTATGAGATTTTTTCTATTTATATATTATGCTGAATTAAACTTAAAAATAGAGCGTTTTTTTATTGGTGCGAAACTCGTGTAATAGAGAGGTATTTTTTAAATTTTTCTTAATTCTTGTTATTAGATAAAATAAAAAAGCAGTAAAAATCAATGTAGGAAAAATTAACTTCAGCAGTAAACTGCCTGACATAAATAGAACTTCATTTATGTTGGTTTCAAGGATGGAATGGAGAATAGAAGTTGTTATATTTTCGTTAAAATTTAACGAATATATAACTTTTATATTTATAAAGAATAAAAAAAGTAATCCAATTAGTTTTGGTAATTTATTCTTACTTATTAATAAGAAAGTAATTAAGAGAATAATAAAACTAGATATATGCGGTAGTCTTGAATCTTCTTTGAAAACAAAAACATTTAATAAAAGTGAGAATATAAATAATAATATTATTATATGGTTAAAGTATTTTTTTGCGGTTTTCATATAATTAATTTATTAATCTGCAATAAAAATGAAGATATATAACTTTTCAGCTAGCGGTATTGAATATATCTTTAATTTGTTTTAATAGCAGGTTGGTATTCCTATGTATGCTTGGTATTTTTTTGTGTTGCTAAATAGAGCGAAATTGCGAATAAATAACGCCAATTCAAAAAATTAAAAGATAATACAAAAATATATTACAATTATTTTAAAACTATTTAAAGTTATTTTATATCACAATTGATACAGCGATAAGTAATTTATAGTGACATGTTAAGCTCTATTTAAAATATTACTTATATCATTAAATTAGTCAAAACTGCATTTATTATTAAGCTAAAGCCGTGAATAAACGCAGTATATTTTATATCTCAGATAACAAATTATCATGCTATAACCACAATATTTGCCTTATTTGCTGTTTGGTATAATGTCATGGTGCCATATCTGACGGTAATTTTGTATAGTCAATTCGTTTATTATTAAAGTCAATAACACTATTTTGCACGAGTTTCGCACCAATAAAAAAACGCTCTATTTTTAAGTTTAATTCAGCATAATATATAAATAGAAAAAATCTCATAAATTAAAAATAACTTATTGTAATTGAAGTAAATTTATACGTCTTAGCAAGTTACAGATTAACTATTGTTCTGAAGCCATTTCTAGAATTTTATATGCCCGTGCGAAACTCGTGAGTTTATTGGTTTCTTCCTTGGCACTATTGAAGTCTTTGACAAATTTGATTTCTGGATAACCGCTATTTAAAATATCGAATTCACCCGTTTCTTTATAATCTTTAGGGCCATATAGAAGAAACGCCAAAAAGGTAATAAAAGCACCAATCTTTGTTTTGTTACCGGTTTTAAGCTTAAATGTTGTACAGAAAAAACCGAACAGTAAAATAAATAATGATCCAGCATAAAGATAGTATGGAATATTACTAATAAATTCTATTGCTTCATTTAAATTGGTATAAGTAACTAATGTTGCTATGGTTAGTGAGGGAGTACCATAAAGTAGCCTAATTGAAAAATATAGCGCTGCAATAATGGTGAATATAATAATGAATCCACTATATATTATTCGTAACTGATTGATAACGATTAGCAATGCGACGATACCAGCTGTATAGTTTAGTCTTGGTGGGTAACCCATAGCGTAATGAATTAGGCTGAATAATATAATAAGTAGCGATATTTTCAGCAAAAAATTTCGATTATCATTTATTAATTTTTTTATCATTTATTATATCCGATTTAGATCAGTGACTACCCTTAATGCAACGATACACAAAGTTGAATTAGTTAATTTTCTTAATAACATAAGTGATTTTTGGGGTGATTTATTGATGTTATTTATTATATGAGATGGCTATTAATTAGTATTAAAGAGTTATTAAATCATAACTTGATATTATATTATAACTATTTTTGCGATATTAAATTAATATTTGAGGTTTTTATTCGTGGATCAAGCCCAAAAAGATGTTTATTGGATGCGAAAAGCTATTTTACTAGCTAAAAATGCTCAAGAAAAAGGTGAAATTCCTGTTGGCGCGGTATTAGTACATGAAGATGAATTGATTGCAGAAGGTTGGAATCATCCTATTTTGTCTCATGATCCATCTGCCCATGCGGAAATTTTAGCTTTGCGGGCAGCGGGTCAATCTTTACAAAATTATCGCTTACTCAATACGACGCTTTATGTGACACTCGAGCCTTGTATTATGTGTGCCGGAGCTATGATCCATGCGCGCATCGGTCGTTTGGTATATGGCGCCTCTGATCAAAAAACTGGCGCTGCTGGTTCAATTATTGATGTTTTTAATCATCCAGATATGAATCATCGTATTCTGGTATTGGGAGGGGTTTTGGCCGATGAATGTTCGACGATGTTAAGTGTTTTTTTTCAACAACGGCGAGCAGAAAAAAAATTGGCCAGGAAAGGGCAGCGTTGATAAATTAAATCTGCCTAAGTCGCTTAGTAAGGCGGCTTAGGCAGAAATAGAAGCTAATACTGTTTGTAATGATTAGCTAAATTAGTCACTACTTCACGAGTTTCGCAATCTCCAAAAAAGAAGTATAAATTTAAAAACAAGAAAAAATCAGGGTGTTCATATTTTGTCGGGTTATCCATGTATTAAAGATATCTATAAAACATTCTTACAAGTAAGCAGTTTAAGATACTCTGGTTTAGCGTTATCAGAAGTAAGCCCATCGCCTTTATCTCATGACACTGTTAGCCGATGGCTAAAAAGTAGATGTTTTAGACCTAAAGACCTATGGCGATTAGTTGAACCTTCTATAGACAAAAAAAGCCCTTGCGTACTAATTGCCGATGATACATTGATTGCCAAAACACGTAGTAAAAAAATAGAGATGGTCCATTATCAATATTCAGGTAATGAACATGAGGTTATTGCTGGCATAGGTTTAGTTAATTTGCTTTGGCATGATCTGACGAAGGTTGAATCAATTCCTATCAATTATCGTATTTATGATAAAGATTCTGATGGAAAAACAAAAAACACGCACTTTTCCGAAATGCTCACTCTTGCTAAAAAAAGAGGGATCATGCCAGAAGCCGTAGTGATGGATGCTTGGTATTCTAGCCTGGATAACCTGAAATCAATTCGCTCTCATGGTTGGATCTGGGTAACCACGCTGAGGAAAAATAGGATTGTTAACCATAACAAACAACTGAACAAGTTAGACATCTCAGAAGAAGGAACGTCAATACACTTGCGAGGATATGGTTGGGTAACCGTTTTCAAATTTACAGCCAAAAACGGCCGTATTGATTACATAGTAACAAACAAAGAGAATCCCACCCGTCAATACGTCAAATCTATCATGGATGCCCGTTGGTCTGTTGAAGTTTATCATCGAGAAGTTAAACAAAACTGTGGTATTGAACGCTGTCAGGCTCGCACGAGCCGAGCGCAAAGAAATCATATTTTTCTGGCTATTTCTGTGTGGTTTGAACAACATAAACGTCGTATATCTGAAAAAATAACCCTTTATCAACAAAATTGGGACGTAATCAAAAGTGCTATTACTGAGCAAATCCGTGTTTTATTAGCTTACCCAAATTAGTTTTGTGCGAAACTCGTGTACTTTTTTCTTTGCTGCTGGTTCTAGAGAATAATAGCGGATCCCTTGCGGCGAGCTGCATATTTTGATTCATTTCCTTATTCTGTAGGTAACTCACCAAACTTTGGTGATAATGGCGGATATTTTCCACATAGCGATAGGCTTCATAGCCACGTGCATAACCGTAGGTTAATTTAGCAAAATATTTTTTCTTGCTAAGTAGCGGCAGTCTGGCTTTTACATCTAACCAACTGTCTGGATCTCCGCCTTGTATGCGTGTCAGTTTCCTGGCATCAAGCATATGTCCCAACGCCATATTATAGGCCGATAAGGCAAACCAAATACGATCATCAGGCGCAATAGTAGTTGGTAAGCGCGAAATCAGATATTGCAAGTAAGCGGCGCCACCTTTAATACTTTCCTCTGGATCCAGCCTATCTGACACACCCATAGTTTGTGCAGTAGGTACTGTTAGCATCATTAAACCACGAACACCAGTGGGTGATGTGGCTAGTGGATCCCAGTGTGATTCCTGCCAGGAAATTGCTGCTAGTAGACGCCAATCTATATCTTCTGCATATTTTTTAAATAGATGCTTATAGGTTGGCAAAATTTTATTAATTGCAGTAATAAAAGAAAGCGTATCAAAATAGTCAAAAGTAGCAACATGGCCAAAATATTTTTCATCTAAACGTGTTAAAAGTTCTTCTTCATTACTTTTATTGAAGAAGTCTAACATTGCTGCATTTAGACTATTATCTTTTGAGCGTTTCATATACCAATTAAGGTTATGATCGTCGCTAACATTAAAAGCGACAGCAATGTTTGGATGAATACGTTGCTGCATAGCGACGACAATAGAATTTTCTAAGGTATAATCAATTTTCCCTTCAGCTAGCAGTTGCAATAACTCAGTCGCATTATAATGACTGGTTTCTTCCCATTGAAGATTTGGATATTTTTGCTTCAACTGTTGCAGCGTATTAGCGTTTACTGAATCAGTGGCAACGACAAACTTTCCTTTTACATCGTTCAAAGAGCGTGGACGACTTACCCCTTTGAGATAAATTAGCTGCTGGGAAACGGTATAGTAGGCCGGGCCAGGCTGTGCTTTATCGAGGCGCTTCTCATTATAAAGAAGTCCTGCAGTAATAAAGTCACTATTACCGTTTTCAAGGTCATTAAAAAGTTGATTGATATTTGAACGTACATTGATACGTAGCTTTACGCCAAGGTAATCGGCAAAGCGTTTAGTCAGTTCGTAATCAAATCCGCTTGCTTCTTGCTTATCGTTAAAGGACATAAGGGGTGAATTAATGGTACTTACACGTAATTCACCGCGAGAAATAATTCTCGTCACCTGGTCTTGCTGCTGGTTGGGCCACTCAATATTAAGTGTAATGACACCAACAGAAATTATAGAGACAATAACGATAACAAGATAATTAATTCTAATATTAATCAAATGGTTATATCTCGTTAGTTAAACATATTTTCTTAATTAAAATGACCAAATTATGGCCAATTTTTTAAGAGCCGGACATTCTGCTTAACAAAAGTAGAATTTGCAACTTAATTTAATCTATTTTACATATCTTTAACATTTGCGGGTGCGTGATAAATGTGCACGCAAACGGTTTCGTATTGGTTCATGATGATTTATAATAGCCTTCCAGTTTTCCTGATACATATCCTTCAGGCCAGCTTTATAAGTTAAGAGAATCTATTACTATGGAAATTCTGCGCGGCTCACCCGCTTTATCGACATTTCGCATTACTAAGCTTCTTTCCCTATGCCAGCAGCAGCAACTACCGGTTACTGACATTTATGCTGAATATGTACACTTTGCTGAACTTGGTGCGCCATTAAATCAGGATGATCGACAAAAACTAAGTCAATTGCTTCATTATGGTCCTTCATTAACTGAGCAACAGCCTGCTGGCCAGTTACTCTTGGTTACTCCTCGACCAGGCACTATTTCACCCTGGTCTTCAAAGGCAACGGATATTGCTCATAACTGTGGATTACAGCAGGTTATCCGGCTTGAGCGTGGAATTGCTTATTATATTATTTATTCCTCGCCATTGGATATATCACAATTGGATGATTTATCTGTCATTTTGCATGATCGGATGGTTGAAACTGTTTGGACTTCTTTCGAGCAAGCAGAATCACTCTTTATGCACCATAAGCCGGCACCGATGGTGACGATAGAAATATTAAAAAACGGTCGTCGTGCACTTGAATTGGCAAATATTGAATTAGGGTTAGCGTTAGCTACAGATGAAATTGATTATTTAATGGATGCCTTCCAAACATTAGAACGGGATCCAACGGATGTTGAACTCTATATGTTTGCGCAAGCTAATTCAGAACATTGTCGGCATAAAATATTTAATGCCAGTTGGGTTATTGATGGTAAATCACAACCTAATTCTTTGTTTAGTATGATAAAAAATACTTATCAACAAACGCCAGATTATATTTTATCAGCTTATAAAGATAACGCTGCCGTAATGGAAGGATCGAATATTGGGCGTTTTTTTCCTGATCCAGTAACCGGCAAATATGATTATCATCATGAAAATGCTCATATTTTGATGAAAGTAGAGACCCATAACCACCCAACAGCTATTTCTCCTTGGCCTGGTGCTGCCACCGGTTCAGGTGGAGAAATACGTGATGAAGGGGCAACAGGGCGTGGTGCAAAGCCTAAAGCCGGTTTAGTTGTATTTGCTGTTTCTAACTTACGTATTCCAGGTTTTAAACAACCATGGGAACAAAATTTTGGCAAACCACAGCGTATTGTTAGTGCACTTAATATTATGCTTGATGGGCCATTGGGTGGCGCCGCTTTTAATAATGAATTTGGCCGACCCGCTTTATTAGGTTATTTTCGCACTTATGAAGAGCTAGTGAATAGTCATAATGGAGCAGAATTACGTGGTTACCACAAACCGATTATGCTAGCAGGCGGTATAGGTAATATTCGGGCAGAACATATTAAAAAGGGCAATATTCCAGTTGGCGCTAAATTAATCGTATTAGGTGGCCCATCGATGAATATTGGGCTGGGAGGTGGCGCAGCTTCATCGATGACTTCAGGGCAGTCTGATATTGATCTTGATTTCGCTTCGGTGCAACGTGATAACCCTGAAATGGAGCGTCGTTGTCAAGAGGTTATTGATCGGTGCTGGCAGTTGGGAACTGATAATCCGATCCTATTTATTCATGATGTTGGCGCTGGTGGCCTTTCTAATGCTATGCCTGAGTTAGTGAATGATGCTGATCGAGGCGGAATATTTGAACTACGTCAAATATTGAATGATGAACCAGGCATGGATCCTCGTGAGATTTGGTGCAATGAATCTCAAGAGCGCTATGTATTAGCTGTTTTACCTGAACAACTTCCCCTATTTGAGTCTATCTGTCGTCGAGAACGCGCGCCATATGCTGTTGTTGGTGAAGCGACAGAAAATCGCGATCTTGTTCTTAATGATAGTTATTTTACTAACCAGCCTATTTGCATGCCGCTAGATATTTTGTTAGGTAAAACGCCTAAAATGCTACGTGATGTTAGTTCTCAATTTGCTGCCGGTAAGCCGATTAATCGAGAAATGATAACCTTAACCGAAGCAGTTAAACGGGTATTACATTTGCCAGTAGTAGCAGAGAAAACTTTTCTGATTACAATTGGTGATCGCAGTGTTACCGGAATGGTGGCCCGCGATCAAATGGTTGGCCCTTGGCAGATCCCGGTTGCTGATTGTGCGGTCACGACAGCTAGTTTAGAAAATTATTATGGCGAAGCTATGTCGATCGGTGAGCGCTCACCCATTGCGCTATTGAACTATGCGGCATCTAGCCGAATGGCGGTTGGAGAAGCGTTGACCAATATCGGTGCTGCTTATGTTCAGTACTTAAAACGGGTGAAGCTTTCCGCTAATTGGATGGTAGCAGCGGGACATCCTGGTGAAGATGCCGGTTTGTATCAAGCGGTGAAGGCTATTGGAGAAGAGCTATGTCCGGCATTAGGTTTAACCATCCCAGTTGGTAAAGATTCGATGTCAATGAAGACCACCTGGCATAATGGCGAACAGATTTGTGAAATGACGGCGCCGCTTTCTGTGGTTATTACCGCTTTTTCCCGGGTTGAGGATGTTCGTCTGACGGTTACACCTGAACTGAAAAGTGATCAAAATAATGCATTATTATTAATTGATCTCGGGCAAGGTCATAATGCATTGGGAGGTTCAGCACTTGCACAGGTATATCGGCAAATAGGTGATCATGCCCCGGATGTCCGTGATGCTAAATTATTAACCGGTTTCTTTAATGCAATTCAGGCGCTTATAAAAGAACAAAAATTATTAGCTTACCATGATCGTTCCGATGGTGGCCTATTTGTTACATTAGCAGAAATGGCATTTGCCGGTCATTGTGGGTTAGATATTGATATCGGTTATTATGATAAAGATATTCTTGCTGCTTTATTCAGCGAAGAATTAGGGGCAGTCATTCAGGTCAAGCAAGCGGATAGGGAAATGGTGGAAGCATGTTTGGCCGAGCATGGATTGGCTGGGTGTGTACTGTATCTTGGTACAGCAATTAAAGACGATATTGTTACTATCAATAGTCACGGTAGAGAAATTTATCGTGAAAAACGTAGCCAATTGCGTTTATGGTGGGCTGAGACTACCTGGCAAATGCAACGTTTACGTGATAATCCGGCGTGTGCAGATCAAGAACATCAGGCTAAACAAGATCTGACAGATCCTGGATTGAATGTAAAAATAAACTTTGATCCAGCAGATGATATTGCAGCGCCTTATATTATGACAACCCCGTCACCTAAAGTGGCTGTTTTACGTGAACAGGGTGTCAATTCTCATGTTGAAATGGCGGCCGCATTTCACCGTGCAGGTTTTACTGCCATTGATGTGCATATGAGTGATTTGTTAGCAGGCAGGGTAACACTCGCTGATTTTCAGCTATTAGTTGCCTGTGGCGGCTTTTCTTATGGTGATGTATTGGGGGCGGGAGAAGGCTGGGCAAAATCAATTTTATTCAATTCACGCGTACGTGACGAATTTGCAGGCTTTTTTACTCGTTCTGATACTTTATCATTAGGCATATGTAATGGTTGTCAAATGATGTCTAATCTCAACCAGTTGATTCCAGGTGCTGAACATTGGCCACGATTTGTACGTAATCGTTCAGAACGCTTTGAAGCGCGTTTTAGTTTGGTCAAAGTGATGGAAAGTCCTTCACTATTTTTACAAGATATGGCTGATTGTCAGCTACCAATAGTGGTATCTCATGGTGAAGGTCAAGTTGAAATGCGAGACATTGCGCATCTTGACCAGTTGGAAAAAAATCATTTAGTTGCGCTACGTTTTGTTGATAATTATGGTCAGGTTACTCAACAGTATCCAGCAAATCCAAATGGATCGATTAATGGTATTACTGCAGTGACCAGCTTAGATGGGCGGGCGACTATCATGATGCCCCATCCGGAGCGAGTATTTCGTACAGTTACCCATTCATGGCATCCGCCAGAATGGGGCGAAGATAGCCCCTGGATGCGTATTTTTCGTAATGCGCGGCGGCAGCTGGGTTGATATTGATATAAATATTTTTCCCTATGGCTAATTAAAGTGATAAAAACTTGGTTAGTCATAGGAGATAAAATGTAATTTTTGCGCGGTTGATTGAAAATAAGTAAAAATAAATTTCATTATGAGCTAAATTTAGCTGAAATTTGATGTTGATTATTATTCAAATTATTTAAATTTGCTTATTAAATCTTATAACTGTCATTAATTAGCTAAGTGATAAAAACAAGTTGTCTCTAATTGGAGACATTTAATTGTATGATTTTTTGTTAATATTTTATTCACTCAATGAAATGTCGCTAATAGGCGACATTTTTATTAAAAATCATGGAATTAAATTTAATGAAAAACCATTTTAAATGCTTAATAAATTTATTTTACATTAAATTTCAATAGGTTAATAAAATTTTTAAAAAGTTGGCATATAAGGTGCATACTATATTGAGTAGTCGCTCATTCAACTTTTTATGTTGGTCCCAATATAGAGGGATGCACACCACATAAGCCAGGAATGATGCCAAAAGTCAGGTGCCTACCGTCCAGCAGCATGATATTTGCTTATAAACAAGCTTTATCAAACATCGGGCGACACGTGGAGTGAGGCACCATCTATTAAAAATTCTCTGCTCTCCTCGCCAATATCGGTGGGGCGCAGTGAATTATTTAATAAAGTATTTATTGCTGCTTAAGCGTATGAATATTATTTACTCTCCTTGCCTTATTCCCTTATTAATTAAAATGTTACCCTCGATTTTGGTGATTAAAAGACTGTTTTTCTCATAATAATCAAATTAGAAATTTTTTATTAAATCGGCAGGCAAATTCACTATCGAATATAAGTTCTGTTACCATAATAGTATGAATAGGTAATGAGATGATTTCTTTGAATAAGTGGCATTCTTTTCCGCGTTCACTACGCCAACTGGTGGTGATGGCTTTTTTATTGGTTCTTTTGCCATTATTAATATTGGCATACCAGGCCTATCAAAGTTTAGATCAATTGAGTAATCAAGCGGCTGATATCAACCGAACCACTTTGCTTGATGCTAGGCGCAGTGAAATCATGACGAGTACTGCGCTTGAAATGGAGCGTAGCTATCGTCAATACTGTGTGTTAAACGATCAAACTTTTGCTGCTTTATATAAGAAAAAACGGCAAGAATATAGTGAGATGCTAGCTCGCCAAATGACTATTTTGCCTGATAAAAACCAAATCACGACTATTCAAACCTTACTGGAAGATCTCTCCGATTTAAAATGCGAAAATAACTCACCTATCCCGGCAATGGCGGAGGCACTTGAACGTTTTTCGGTTACCAACAATCAGTTAGTACAATTAACACGTGATGTTGTATTTGGACGAGGTACGCAATTGCAGAATGCAATTGCTGAAAAAGGTCAATATTTTGGTTGGCAAACGCTAATTGTGTTTTTATTGAGTGTATTATTAGTTGTGTTGTTTACTAGAATGATTATTGGTCCGGTTAAAGCTATTGAGCGTATGATTAATCATCTTGGGGCAGGAGGAACACTTTTCACCAGACTTGAACGTTTTAAGGGCCCTAGTGAGTTACGTTCATTAGCTCAGCGTATTGTTTGGTTAAGTGAGCGACTGAGCTGGTTGGAATCACAACGGCACGAATTTTTACGTCATATTTCTCATGAATTAAAGACACCTTTAGCCAGTATGCGTGAAGGGGCTGAACTATTAGCTGATGAAGTAGCAGGGCCTTTGACTTTAGATCAACGAGAGGTTGTCGCTATTTTGGATAATAGTAGTAAACATTTGCAACAACTCATTGAGCAATTATTAGACTATAATCGTCAGTTAGCCGATGGGCCAGCACTGATTCAGCAAATTGATTTAACCAAGTTAGTGGCAAATGTCGTTTCCTCAAATAATTTAACGGCTAGAGCTAAAAATATTCAAACTGAAATTGAGTTAAATATTACTCATTGTTGTGCAGAGCCAACTTTTTTGGCAAGAGTGATTGATAATCTCTATTCTAATGCAGTGCACTACGGTTCTGAATCGGGTAAGATCTGGATAATAAGCAATGAAACTGATGATAAACTCCAAATCGATATCGCTAATACAGGAACACCTATCCCAGAATCTGAACAAAATATGATTTATGAACCTTTTTTTCAAGGATCTTTATTGCGTAAAGGGGTAGTAAAAGGGAGCGGGTTAGGATTAAGCATTGCCCAAGATTGTATTAAAAGAATGAATGGTCAATTGTTGCTTATTGATTGTCAGTTTGCTGATGTCTGTTTTCGTATTGAGCTACCACTAACCACAGAGTATGAATAATGCCAAATTGGTCTAATTACAACACCCTAATAGCCGCAGGGATAATGCGGAAAACATGGCATATTGCATTTGCGAAGCTAAGTTGTGGGGGATTTTTTTCCACTAAATGGAAAGTAAAGTTAACAACACTTCTTTTACCTTTTTTATTAATATCTTGTAGTAAATATCACCATCCAGTACCACTGGATATGATAAATGAATCGATACCAATAGAAGAACGTATAACAGATTATCGCTATGTTACTTGTGAAAAAATATGGAATATAGATAGTGAGAATGCTTCAGATAATCCGCTTTACTGGTTGAGAATTGTTGACTGTGCTAATCGATTGAATAAAGAGCAAGCGGCTTTGATGGCTAAAACGATTCAGTTAATTAATTGGCAAAATGTTTTTCGACATAGTATTTTACTCGATGTCGCAGAGCCAACCGTCACTGCCCGGCGTAAAGTGATTGATAATTTGAATAGTTATAGTTTGCAGTTCCCTTCACCTATTCGCCCACTGTTAGAATTATGGCGTGAAAAGCAAATTCAGATTGTTAATGTTGAAGAAGCAAATGCTAAATATTTACGTTTACAACAAGAGAGCGATAATAAACTAGATCGTTTAGCTGAACAAAACGCTCATCTAACCTATGAATTAAATATTGTCTCACGTAAGTTGGAAAATCTGACCGATATTGAACGACAACTTTCTTCACGCAAACAGCAGGAACAAGCTGTTTCAAGTGGAAAAATGGATAAAAGCAGTACCAATTCAACAGCAAATAGCGCAGAGCTGAAAACGACAGATGTGATTAAAGAGTCTCATCAGGTTGATAAAAGCGGAGAAAATCCCCAATGACAGTGCATAAATCAGCCAATCTATTATTGGTAGATGATGATCCCGGTCTATTGAAATTATTGGGTATGCGTTTGACTAGTGAAGGATTTAAGGTGGTTACCGCAGAGAATGGTGTGGATGCCTTGAAAATTCTAGCAAAAGATAAAATTGATCTGGTTATCAGTGATTTGCGTATGGATGAAATGGATGGCATGGCACTTTTTGCGGAGATACAGAAACAGCAGCCAGGCATGCCGGTCATTATTTTAACGGCGCATGGTTCAATCCCTGATGCGGTAGCGGCAACACAAAGAGGGGTATCGAGTTTTCTCACTAAGCCAGTTGATCGTGATGCTCTCTATAAAGCGATTGGTGAAGCCTTAGCTATGTCAATTTCCGTTTCTGATGAAAATTGGAGTGAGGAAATTGTCACTCGTAGCCCGATAATGCTTCGTTTATTAGAACAGGCACGTATGGTGGCGCAATCTGATGTTAGTGTATTAATAAATGGGCAAAGTGGTACTGGTAAAGAAGTGTTGGCACGAGCAATTCATCGTGCTAGTCCTAGAGCTAAAAAATCCTTTATTGCAATTAACTGTGGGGCTTTACCTGAGCAGCTTTTAGAATCGGAGCTGTTTGGTCATGCCAAGGGCGCTTTTACCGGTGCGGTTACACATCGTGAAGGTCTATTTCTCGCTGCGCAAGGTGGGACACTATTTCTCGATGAAATTGGTGATATGCCTTTGTCTCTTCAAGTGAAACTATTGCGGGTTTTACAAGAACGTAAAGTGCGGCCTTTAGGCAGTAACCGTGATTTGGATATTGATGTTCGAATTATTTCAGCGACCCATCGTGATTTACCAAAGGCAATGGAAAAAAATGAATTTCGGGAAGATCTCTATTACCGTTTGAATGTGGTAAATATCAAAATTCCTACCCTTAATGAGCGTTCGGAGGATATCCCTTTATTAGCAAATCATTTGTTAAGGGAATCAATAAAGCGTCATAAACCTTTTGTGCGTAGCCTATCGAGGGATGCAATGAAATGCTTAATGGCGGCAAGTTGGCCGGGTAATGTAAGGCAATTAGTGAATGTTATTGAGCAGTGTGTTGCATTAACAACCGCGCCGGTTATTAGTGAAGCATTAGTCATTCAGGCGCTGCAAGGCGAGAATACTGCATTACCTACTTTTGTTGAGGCTCGCAATCAATTTGAGCTTAATTATTTGCGTAAATTGTTACAAATGACAAAAGGTAATGTTACCCCTGCCGCGCGTATGGCAGGTCGAAACCGAACGGAGTTTTATAAATTATTAGCCAGGCATAAACTGGATGCTAATGATTTTAAAGAATAATTTTTATTATGTCTGGAGAATGAAATTTTATGAACCGAACGCTGAATATTGCACTAGCACAATTAAATTGGCTGGTAGGTGATATTGAAGGCAACTGTGAATGCATGTTGCAGGAAGCTAAGGCTCAACAGTTACAGGGTGCAGATCTTATTCTGTTTTCAGAATTAGCTTTAACTGGCTATCCGCCCGAGGATTTACTTTTTCGGCCGGATTTTTACCAACGCTGTAGCAAACAGCTTGATCGTCTGAAAGACGCTAGTCAAAATATCTCCATTGTTGTTGGTCATCCATGCTGGCAAAATGAAAAATGTTATAATGCATTGTCATTTTTCTGGCAGGGGCAGTTAGTGGCGCAATATTTTAAGCAACAATTGCCTAATTATGGTGTTTTTGATGAAAAGCGTTATTTTCATTCAGTTAACGAAACTTGTGTAATACCTTTTAAAGGTTACAAGTTAGGTTTTTTAATTTGTGAAGATGTCTGGTTTGATGAGCCAGTTGATGCAATTAAAGCTCAAGGCGCTGATGTCCTCATTATCATTAATGCTTCACCTTACAATCGTGAAAAGCCGCATATTCGTTGGACATTATTAAAATCACACTGCCAAAGAACCCAATTACCAATTGTCTATTTAAACCAGGTTGGTGGACAAGATGAGCTCATCTTTGATGGCGGCTCAAAAGTATTCAATGGCAAGGGTGAGATAACGCATTATTTAGCGCAGTTTGCTGAGCAAGTTCTCCAGTGTAAATTTAATGATGATGAACCACTGCCAGTGGCTAATTCAGCAGAAACTTTATCACCGATAGCCCAGGTTTATGAAGCATTAGTCATGGCAACCCGTGACTATATTAATAAAAATGGATTCTCTGGCGTTATTTTGGGATTATCAGGCGGAATTGATTCAGCTTTAACCTTGGCTATTGCAGTAGATGCTTTAGGTAAAGATAAAGTTCAGGCAGTAATGATGCCTTTCAAATATACCGCTGAAATGAGTATCCATGATGCCAAAGAGCAGGCAGCATTGTTAGATATTGAATTTGCGATAATATCTATTGAAGCTATGTATGATGCATTTATGGCAGGTTTGTCACCATTATTTATCGGCATGGCGCCCGACACAACCGAAGAGAATTTGCAGGCTCGCTGTCGGGCTATCATTCTGATGGCAATATCGAATAAGCGTGGCCGTTTAGTATTAACGACCAGTAACAAAAGTGAGTCCGCCGTTGGTTATACCACTCTTTATGGTGATATGGCCGGCGGGTTTGCGGTGCTTAAAGATGTACCAAAGATGTTAGTATTTGAGCTAGCAAAGTATCGAAATACGATTTCACCAATCATCCCTCAGCGCGTGATCGAACGGCAGCCTTCTGCTGAGCTAGCGCCAGGGCAGCTCGATCAGGATAATTTACCCCCTTATCCTGTATTGGATGCGATCTTGGAAGGTTATGTTGAACAGGATAAATCGGTCAGTGAATTAGTTGCGGCTGGGTTTGATGAAGTAACAGTTCGTAAAGTGATCAAGTTAGTTGATATTAATGAATATAAACGGCGTCAGGCACCGATAGGTCCGCGCGTTACAATGCGAAATTTCAACAAGGATAGGCGTTACCCAATTACTTCGGCTTTTGGTCGTAAAAACTGGTGATAATAGGATAATTTGATGAAAAAAATTGATGCAATTATCAAACCTTTCAAGTTGGATGATGTAAGAGAAGCTTTAGCAGATGTCGGCATAACCGGAATGACAGTGACGGAAGTAAAAGGGTTTGGCCGCCAAAAAGGCCATACAGAACTTTATCGTGGTGCAGAATATATGGTTGATTTTTTGCCTAAAGTAAAAATTGAAATTGTTGTTCCGGACGATATTGTTGACAGTTGTATTGAAACGATAATACAGACGGCACAAACGGGAAAAATTGGTGATGGCAAAATTTTTGTTTATGATATTGCTCATGTGATCCGTATTCGAACCGGCGAGCAGGATGAAGCGGCTATTTGATTTTAAAGGGTAACAGATGGTTGAAAGTTACAGAGGAGTTGATATGGAATCTGTAACTTTTTATTCCACCTGTTACCACTTACCCTGGTTTTAGTGAGGTTTTTAATTATTATTGTTCATTTCCCTCAATAACTTTATGTGGTCCAAAACACTCATAGTGGATGTGACTGGTATTTACACCCATGGCGAGCAACTGTTTGGCAATAAATTGCATAAAGTTGACTGGACCACAGAAGTAATAATGCATATTTTTAAGATTAAGCTGCTCTTTTACTTTTGACAGCTCCATTAACCCTTGGTATTGGTACTGTTCTTGTGGTCTATCTTGCTCTCGTGGATTGTTATACCAAACGGCACTGAAGCCATGAGTAAAATCAGTTAATTTATTTTTTACTTCATTAGCAAAGGCGTGATGTCCACCATGCTCTGTCGCGTGTAGCCAATTCAGTGGTGCTTTATGTTGTTGCTGATGTAACTTCTCCAACATACTTATCATCGGCGTTAAGCCGACACCGGCTGAAATTAGTGTTACTGGTGTATCGGCATTAACGACGAGAAAAAAATCACCGCAGGGTGGTGCCAGTTTGACGATGTCACCTTCTTTTATCTCATTATGAAGATAGTTTGACACACTTCCTTTTTCTTCACGTTTTACAGCGATACAATAACTTTTGCCGTTAGGTGCATTGGTTAATGAATATTGCCGAATTTGTTGATTACACGAGTTTCGCACCAATAAATAAACGCTCTATCTTTAAGTTTAATCCAGCATAATATATAAATAGACAGAATCTTATAAATCAAAAGCAACTTATTGTAATTTAATAAAATTTATGTGTTTTAGTAACTTGAAGATTAATCATCGATTTTAAGCCATTTCTAGTATTTTATACGCCTGTGCGAAACTCGTGGATTAGTGAGTTTTTCATTATCCTGTTAGGTAAAGAGTTAAATATTGTCCTGGGCGGAAATCGACTACTTCATTACCATCTTCTGGAATAAATTGAAAACTGGTGATCGTTTCGCTGCGCGGGATCTTTTTAGCCACTTTGAAATGACGTAAACCTCGCCAACCTCCGATACGCTCTTCATTTGTTTGGTAGATCTGCTCTTCACGGTTAATAAAGATATCGGCTAGCACGTGAAAAGCTTTAGCCCAGGCATGAGCCTGTACATAAATTTGTGTAATTGCCTGATTTTGATATGTTCAATCCAACATCAAATGAAGGTTAATTTATGGACGAAAAACAATTGCAGGCTCTGGCTAATGAATTGGCCAAAAATCTCAAAACCCCTGACGATCTCAGCCAGTTCGATCGTCTGCTGAAGAAAATCAGCGTTGAGGCGGCTCTCAACGCCGAAATGTCCCACCATCTGGGCTACGATAAAAATCAGCCCAAACCGGGTGCCAACTCCCGCAACGGCTATTCCACAAAGACAGTTACCACCGGCGATGGTCCTCTGGAACTACGCACTCCGCGCGATCGTGACGGTTCTTTCGAACCGCAACTGGTGAAGAAAAACCAGACCCGGATCACCGGGATGGATAACCAGATTTTATCGTTGTACGCCAAAGGGATGACCACCCGCGAGATAGCGGCTGCGTTCAAAGAACTGTATGACGCGGATGTCTCACCGGCGCTGGTCTCGAAGGTCACCGATTCCGTGATGGAGGAGGTTACCGAATGGCAAAATCGCCCACTGGATGCAGTCTATCCTATTGTTTATCTTGACTGTATCGTCCTGAAGGTCCGGCAGGACAGTCGCGTTATCAATAAATCCGTGTTTCTGGTCCTGGGTATCAACATCGAAGGTCAGAAAGAACTGTTGGGTATGTGGCTGGCCGAAAACGAGGGCGCGAAGTTCTGGCTCAGTGTGCTGACAGAACTAAAAAACCGTGGTCTGAACGATATCCTCATCGCCTGTGTCGACGGTCTGAAAGGCTTTCCGGACGCCATCAACACCGTGTATCCGGAAGCCCGCATTCAGCTGTGCATCGTGCATATGGTGCGTAACAGCCTACGGTTCGTCTCCTGGAAGGACTACAAAGCCGTCACACGCGACCTGAAAGCCATCTATCAGGCTTCCACGGAAGAAGCAGGCCAGCAGGCGCTGGAAGCGTTCGCCAGCGCATGGGACAGCCGCTACCCGCAGATAAGCCGGAGCTGGCAGACAAACTGGGCCAACCTGGCGACGTTCTTCTCTTACCCGGCAGACATCCGCAAGGTGATCTACACAACGAATGCCATAGAGTCCGCTGAACAGCGTGATCCGGCATGCCATCAAAAAGCGTAAGGTGTTCCCGACGGATGACGCAGTGAAAAAGGTGGTGTGGCTGGCAATCCAGGCGGCGTCACAGAAATGGACAATGCCGCTGAGGGACTGGCGTATGGCGATTAGCTGCTTTATTATCGAGTTCGGTGACCGCCTGGACGGTCACTACTGAGAAAAGGCATTTACACAGAATCGTGTACAGGGTCTGAAAATTCAATATGATAAAAAAATATTATCACCATAATTCACCATTCATCCACTATTAATTTTAAATTTCAATCCAGCTATCCTGCCTGTCATCCTGATATTTAGCTGTCATTTCTGCTGACTTGTGACCGAGTAATTTGCGAGTAAATTCACTCCCATTTTTTTCTGTATACAATCTTGCTGATAAACTTCGGATCTCATGAAATGATGGCGGAGTACCTTCCCATATCAAATTAGTTAGATCTCTAGCCTTTGAAAATCGTTTTGATATTCTTTCTGCAGAAATTTTTTTGCCATCATCATTGATTACATATTCTGAATTATTTTTGTTATTTTTTATGATATTTGATAATCGAATGCCTATTATTTCTAAACTCAAAGGGATGTTTAATTTAGTTTCTGTTTTTTCACGAGTTTCGCACAAAACTAATTTGGGTAAGCTAATAAAACACGGATTTGCTCAGTAATAGCACTTTTGATTACGTCCCAATTTTGTTGATAAAGGGTTATTTTTTCAGATATACGACGTTTATGTTGTTCAAACCACGCAGAAATAGCGAGAAAAATATGATTTCTTTGCGCTCGGCTCGTGCGAGCCTGACAGCGTTCAATACCACAGTTTTGTTTAACTTCTCGATGATAAACTTCAACAGACCAACGTGCATCCATGATAGATTTGAGGTATTGACGGGTGGGATTCTCTTTGTTTGTTACTATGTAATCAATACGGCCGTTTTTGGCTGTAAATTTGAAAACGGTTACCCAACCATATCCTCGCAAGTGTATTGACGTTCCTTCTTCTGAGATGTCTAACTTGTTCAGTTGTTTGTTATGGTTAACAATCCTATTTTTCCTCAGCGTGGTTACCCAGATCCAACCATGAGAGCGAATTGATTTCAGGTTATCCAGGCTAGAATACCAAGCATCCATCACTACGGCTTCTGGCATGATCCCTCTTTTTTTAGCAAGAGTGAGCATTTCGGAAAAGTGCGTGTTTTTTGTTTTTCCATCAGAATCTTTATCATAAATACGATAATTGATAGGAATTGATTCAACCTTCGTCAGATCATGCCAAAGCAAATTAACTAAACCTATGCCAGCAATAACCTCATGTTCATTACCTGAATATTGATAATGGACCATCACTATTTTTTTACTACGTGTTTTGGCAATCAATGTATCATCGGCAATTAGTACGCAAGGGCTTTTTTTGTCTATAGAAGGTTCAACTAATCGCCATAGGTCTTTAGGTCTAAAACATCTACTTTTTAGCCATCGGCTAACAGTGTCATGAGATAAAGGCGATGGGCTTACTTCTGATAACGCTAAACCAGAGTATCTTAAACTGCTTACTTGTAAGAATGTTTTATAGATATCTTTAATACATGGATAACCCGACAAAATATGAACACCCTGATTTTTTCTTGTTTTTAAATTTATACTTCTTTTTTGGAGATTGCGAAACTCGTGTAATTGATGAATGATTGCCCCTGAAAAGGGGCGTTAAGATTATTTAGTTACGTTGGAGGAAGCGATTGACGTTCGCTTGTTGCCATTTTTCAAGTGATTGGCTCATGACGCTATCGTGTTCGTGAGTACTGGCTTCTAACAGTTGTTGCATTTCACGAAGTACCGTATCGACATTTTCCTTATGGCGGAGTAAACGACGAATAACTTGTTTTTCAGCATCAAAAATAGCGGATTTGAGCGTACTGGTCATGCCGTAAATTCGTCGGCATTCTTCTGCGATTATCGATATTTGATTAACTTCAAAATGTTGAGGGGATGCAACTCCTGTCGCATGACGTAGCGCATACCAGATACCTTGCGTCCATGCTCTCAAATCTAAATCCATTCGCCATGCTCCAGACAAGATGAGCCAGATTGCGTGTGTCGTTATCGTTTAAAAGTTCAGGTGCTTCGGGTTGGTATTGAGGGTTACCAACTTCCTTGTCTAATATATCGAGTACCCATTTTCTGAATTCTTTGGCTACTGGAGTACGGGCAAACATAGCAACAAGATGAGCTCCACGTAGGGAGAATATACGAACAGTCTTTTCGTAATTTCCTGAGACCTTCAAATTGAGGGTCTCAGTCATATCACTAGAAAACTCATCGGAATTCCTTTCGTAAATTTGCGTCACAGCGTCAAAATTTTTATATTCTAGCGCCTTTGCAATTTCTACAGATGTTAAATATACACGGCAATTATGGTTAACAACATTGAAGTGAACATCATGAAATGAGAGTTTAGTATTCATTTATATTACGTCCTACTTGATTGTTCAATATTACCCATTGTTCAGATGGGCGGTCGGGCACTTGAACACCGCAAGTAGACGGTCAGCAATTTTCCCTTCGAAAAGGTATTGTATATTTTGCTCGCTACCCGACCATAACAATCTATGGACGTAAAAAAACGCATTACTTTCGGGCGCGGTATCCGCTACTTGGGTGTGTTCAGCACCTGATAGAAACTATAGCGCATGATTTCTTCTTTCGTCAATGGGTATTTTGGAAACTAAAATACCAGCTCTACTGGTTGGCTTAGGTTTCCCTGGTGTCGGAATATATTTTATGATTAATGATGAAGCTAAAAGGGCATGGCTTGTTTTATCTGTGAAAGTATTATTATCTCAACCAATAATCCAAAATAGATCGCTTAATGCGATCTAGGCATTCTCAGTATTCTATGCATTCAATTATTTTCTTTTACCTCCATATAGTGCAAATAACATCAAACGAATATGAAATACGGTCAATAATTGATTCAATGAATTTGTTTCAAACTTTAATTTAGCTGCTGCGATATCGCGCTGAACCAATCGGTAGTTGACTGAACGTAACACTGAAATCTGTTTTTGCGGAATACCAAAAGCAAAGAGTAATGATGTTTCAAATTCAACAGGGGTTAACTCTGGAAAAAGATTACGTAATTCTGGATATTGGGTAGGATCAATAATTCTCATGCGATACCTTCCATTGTATACAAATTAGCATGTTGTATTAACGATTGGGCTTCACAAATGAGCACAGGAAAGCTAGACTTTTTCATTAGCTTTAATTCCTACTTGGTTAGGGGTTTAGGGTTAGCTGTCTGCTGGGATGCGCGTCCTTTCAGTCAGCGATGATTTCTCATTGTTACTCTGAGTTCACAATGAAAATGGTTGTGTTATACTTCCCAAAAAGGAGGTATCTGTTATGGGTCAGGTTGCATTTGATACATTAAAATTTGTTGAAACGCTTGAAGGTGCTGGTTTACCTAAAGATCAGGCTAAAGCTATATCTCTGGCTGTCCGTGAATCACATCAAGCGGTTGATGTGGCAACCAAGAGAGATTTAGGCGATGTTCGTAAAGAAATAGACGGCAGATTTGACAAAGTTGATGCTCGCTTCGAGAAAATTGAGTCTCAAATTGCTGATGTTCGCAAAGACTTATCTGCTGAAATAACCAATGTCCGTAAAGATTTATCTTCTGAGATAGCACTAGTCCGTAAGGATGTTGAACATATTGCTAATGGACTGCTTTTAAAACTTGGTGGTGTAATCGTTGTGACTATTAGTGCTGCAACAGCAATACTCAAATTCTTCTAATTATTGCACTATAATTACCATAGGGCTGTTAGCTTAATGGTATAGCAGAGGGTTTAATTCTTCGGTTGCAGGTTCAAGTCCTGCACAGCCCGGCAATCTCACGATGTACCTTCATCAGTCTTAAATTCTCTTTTTTGAGACGATTATTTTCTTTTGTTAAGCAGTGTATTATCGTTTTGAAAGTTCTTGTTTCCATGTCGTCGTCATTCCATATATCAATGCTGCTTAAGTATTTCGCATCGCTCAAATTACGACTGGCATTAGTCACTCCTACCAAATTACCCATATTGGGATGTTTCGCTGTTACAATGCGTGGATTGTCCAATCTCATCATGTGTACTCCTTGTTAACATTTGCTGAAAAAATAGGATGTGTGCCCAAGTGCCACTTGGTGTCCGATTACAGTCATCACGGACGGGTAAACGCAATCAAACTATATTTAGCTATTTGAAAGATAATTTATAGTGTTGACTGTCCCACGAGCGCAGAGCCGCATTCACACATCCTTAAATTGATTTGATTGCCTACTTTTAACCACGTTAGGCGAGGTGGTTTCTCTTGTACCCCTACAGAGAGAAATAAGCTAAAATAATTTCACCCTTACAGAGTGAGAAAATTAAGCCTATGAACAACACTTGGTGGCAGGAATTTGTTCGTTTCTTCCTGCAAGGAATAACCCTAAATCGGTTGATTTATATGCTTATTATATTGATTATCTTAATAATCATTACACCAGCACAGATAAAAGAATGGATAAATTTTTACAATCCTGAAATTATTCCAAGTTATTGGATGTACTACACTCTATTATTTTGTGTTAGCTATGTTATAGCTTCCATTTTTGGTGCTACCTACAATTTTATAAAGCCTTTTTATTACTCACTGTTAAATTGGATATATAAGCGTAAAGCCGAAAAATATATAGACCAATTAACGGATGATGAGAAAGACTTTATTTGTTTGTTTTTAGATTTGAAGTACCAGTAAATAAGTTCAATAGGAATAACCCGTTGATAGAAACATTGGTTCAAAAAGGGATTCTGATTGATTTGGGCGCATTACCCTATCAGCAAGATAAAAATCAGTATAAAATTAATGAGTATTATTCTTCTTTGATTATAATAAAGCTTTCATCTAGATGGAATTAAACTTTAATTAAATACAAATCTGGATTTTATTATTGTTCATCTTTTGATTTCTCAAGCTGCTCTATAATATATCCAGCTAGCCTTAGTTATATTTGATTTTATATTACTTGAGCTAACTGTCATTTCAGTTCCTTATTTTTGAAGGCCCAATTCAATACATCATAAAGAAGCCATTTTTTAGATAATATATGAACTCCATCGTCACGAACAGGTTTAGGAAAGTCTTTTTCTAACATTATTATATTTTTAAGCGCAATATAATTAACGCCAAGTATCGATGATAGATAGGATAGATTACATTCAATTTTGTTATATTTAAGCATGACTAGTAGAGCATTTATGAACATTTCATCTTTAACTATATAATTTTTTCTCATATGAGACCTCGAAACTAATTAAGTATATGACGTCTAATCTTATTTTAGACAATAAATTTCATGATATTTATATTGCTAATCTTAACAATTAGCGGTGAATCCAAAATGTGATTTTGGCTTTTTGTTAAACCGTCTAGAAGTGTACAAAGCTGCTATGGGCAAACAGCAATTATCAAATGAGTCATAAACTTTAGTAGGGCGAATTGATATTGCTATTTCAATACGACTCATCACTTTTCTTTTTAGTGAAAGAGCAGGGCGTTTAGTGTTGGGTGGTGTTTGTTGCTGAGAGGGTTTACTTGGATTTAAGGCTGCTTTCAGTGCCATATTAAGTGCTTTGTTATATTCATAAGCTGTTTGCTTGGCTCTTCTACGCTCATGTCTACGACTACGTGTCAATGCCAACTGAATTCTGATCCACTTTGCTAAAGTAAAACTGATCCACCCCCTTTAATTTACTCGCTAAGTTCCGGTTTCAATTTTTTATGTAGCTGACCGCTTTTTAGCTTGTCTTTTAACCGATAACTTTGTCCACTAATCTGTACAATATGTGCATGGTGCAGCAATCTATCCAGCATAGCCGCTGTTAGCGTCTCATCGTCACCAAATGTACTTGACCACTGAGCAAAAGACAGATTACTAGTTAAGAGCACACTACCCGCTTCATATCGCTTTGCCACCACCTGGAAGAACAGGTTTGCTTCTTCCTTGCCAAAAGGTAAATAGCCAACTTCATCGATACACGAGTTTCGCAATCTCCAAAAAAGAAGTATAAATTTAAAAACAAGAAAAAATCAGGGTGTTCATATTTTGTCGGGTTATCCATGTATTAAAGATATCTATAAAACATTCTTACAAGTAAGCAGTTTAAGATACTCTGGTTTAGCGTTATCAGAAGTAAGCCCATCGCCTTTATCTCATGACACTGTTAGCCGATGGCTAAAAAGTAGATGTTTTAGACCTAAAGACCTATGGCGATTAGTTGAACCTTCTATAGACAAAAAAAGCCCTTGCGTACTAATTGCCGATGATACATTGATTGCCAAAACACGTAGTAAAAAAATAGAGATGGTCCATTATCAATATTCAGGTAATGAACATGATGTTATTGCTGGCATAGGTTTAGTTAATTTGCTTTGGCATGATCTGACGAAGGTTGAATCAATTCCTATCAATTATCGTATTTATGATAAAGATTCTGATGGAAAAACAAAAAACACGCACTTTTCCGAAATGCTCACTCTTGCTAAAAAAAGAGGGATCATGCCAGAAGCCGTAGTGATGGATGCTTGGTATTCTAGCCTGGATAACCTGAAATCAATTCGCTCTCATGGTTGGATCTGGGTAACCACGCTGAGGAAAAATAGGATTGTTAACCATAACAAACAACTGAACAAGTTAGACATCTGAGAAGAAGGAACGTCAATACACTTGCGAGGATATGGTTGGGTAACCGTTTTCAAATTTACAGCCAAAAACGGCCGTATTGATTACATAGTAACAAACAAAGAGAATCCCACCCGTCAATACGTCCAATCTATCATGGATGCCCGTTGGTCTGTTGAAGTTTATCATCGAGAAGTTAAACAAAACTGTGGTATTGAACGCTGTCAGGCTCGCACGAGCCGAGCGCAAAGAAATCATATTTTTCTCGCTATTTCTGCGTGGTTTGAACAACATAAACGTCGTATATCTGAAAAAATAACCCTTTATCAACAAAATTGGGACGTAATCAAAAGTGCTATTACTGAGCAAATCCGTGTTTTATTAGCGTACCCAAATTAGTTTTGTGCGAAACTCGTGCGATAATCAATAGTCTAGGTTTACTGATAACTCGGGTAAGATATCCTTTAAGGTCACCTTGTCGATCAGAGGTAAGCAGCTGCAACATCATGTCCGCCGCAGTTAGAAAACGGATGCTTAATCCCTGCATCGCAGCCCTATAGCTGATGGCAGTAGCAAGGTGGGTCTTACCGACACCAGACGGACCTAGCAACACGATATTCTCCTGGCGCTCAATAAAAGCCAGTCCAGCCAGTTCCTGTATTTGGTTACGGGGAACACCGCTGGCATATTTGTAATCAAACTGCTCCAACGTCTTTATCACTGGCAGCCCAAATAAACGGAGTATCGTTTGACGCCGACGTTCAGTAAGTCCTTCATACTGGAGTCGAAAAACAGACTCTAGAAAGTCAGCGAGTGTACCGTTCTTGTCGACAGTTCCTTGCGCTACAGCTGGCCACTCTGTGCTTAGTCTGTCCAGTTTAAGCTGCTGGTAGAATTTTTCGATGCGTTCATACTGAAGACTCATATCGGCATCTCCAGAATCGACTGATAGACGGACAAAGGATGTTGTAGGCTCTCGATAGGAATGGGGCGAGTCTGATGTATCGGTAAAGGAAATGCTTGCATGACTTTCGGCAGCGGCAACAGTGCCAAGCGTTCTTGTAGCATGCGCTCTTCCGGCGATACACCCGTAGTGCCGTGTTTACGTACATTAGCTATTGTACTCAGCCAGTCTCCAATACGTGAGTTGGCGGCGGTAGCATCCAAAGTAAGCCCTGCCTGACGAAATAACGCGGTTAGTGGAACAATGAAACTGTTCTTAAGATAGTGATTAAAAGGTTCAACCTTACCTTTAGTCTTCGCCCTGTATGGACGGCAGACTTTCGGACTGAAAGCATATTTTTCGGCAAGCTTGATAAGCTGTGGGTTCCAGCGGTGTTTACCAGGACCATAAACATCACGCTCAATGATAATGGTCTTCGCATTATCAAATAGCAGCTGACGAGGCGTACCGCCAAAATACTGTAGGGCTGACTCAATCCCGTCGCCCCAGGCTGCTGAATTTTGACAGGTGTAAAACCTAACAAAAGTGGAGCGACTCCAGCCTAACGTGGCAACGAATGCCATCAAAGGATTCTTCCCCTGTCTGATAATCGTGAAGTCAACCTGCATCTGTTCACCGGGTTCAGTCTCAAAGCGGACAACATCTTCAATAACGGTTTGTTTCATAGGATGAAGAAAAGCGGTCAGCAAGCTATAGCTGCCTGTGTAGCCTCGTTCACGGATCTCCCGTAGCAATACGCAGGCCGGTATCCAATCAGGTCTGGCCGCCTCTACGCGTTCGAGAATATATACCTTGAAGGGATCCAACTTACCGGGTCTAGGCGCTCTCGATTTATAACGCATATTCGCCGCCGCTTCAGTGCTACGAAGATATCGCCTCCCGGTTACTCTTGAGCATGAAAGCCGTCGCGCAATCGCACGTATAGACATACCCTGGCGATGTAAAACAGAAATTTCCACTCTGATCTCCAATGTTATCATCGGCAGTACCTTAAAACTGCCATATTTATTCTTAGTGGATCAGTTTTACATTAGCAAGTGGATCATTTTTACATTGGTAGCGACACCGTTATTGTATACCTTGGATAGAAAAGAGATAGGTGGGGCAATCATATCCGCGGGGATTTACACCGAAGACCAACGATAACATTAATTATGGACATTGATTCGTTGAGGCGACTTTTTTTATGGGTGAAATATGACAAACCTTATTTTGGGGGCGAAAGGCGGTGATGGCGGTGGACATAAACCCGTAGAGTCTCCTGATAGTTTGCTATCGGAATCAACCGCAAAATTACTCTTTGCCATTTCTGAAGGAGAAATTGCCGGGGGGTTAGATGCTACCCGTATTTTTCTAGATGGCACGAGTTTCGCACAAAACTAATTTGGGTACGCTAATAAAACACGGATTTGCTCAGTAATAGCACTTTTGATTACGTCCCAATTTTGTTGATAAAGGGTTATTTTTTCAGATATACGACCTTTATGTTGTTCAAACCACACAGAAATAGCCAGAAAAATATGATTTCTTTGCGCTCGGCTCGTGCGAGCCTGACAGCGTTCAATACCACAGTTTTGTTTAACTTCTCGATGATAAACTTCAACAGACCAACGGGCATCCATGATAGATTTGAGGTATTGACGGGTGGGATTCTCTTTGTTTGTTACTATGTAATCAATACGGCCGTTTTTGGCTGTAAATTTGAAAACGGTTACCCAACCATATCCTCGCAAGTGTATTGACGTTCCTTCTTCTGAGATGTCTAACTTGTTCAGTTGTTTGTTATGGTTAACAATCCTATTTTTCCTCAGCGTGGTTACCCAGATCCAACCATGAGAGCGAATTGATTTCAGGTTATCCAGGCTAGAATACCAAGCATCCATCACTACGGCTTCTGGCATGATCCCTCTTTTTTTAGCAAGAGTGAGCATTTCGGAAAAGTGCGTGTTTTTTGTTTTTCCATCAGAATCTTTATCATAAATACGATAATTGATAGGAATTGATTCAACCTTCGTCAGATCATGCCAAAGCAAATTAACTAAACCTATGCCAGTAATAACCTCATGTTCATTACCTGAATATTGATAATGGACCATCTCTATTTTTTTACTACGTGTTTTGGCAATCAATGTATCATCGGCAATTAGTACGCAAGGGCTTTTTTTGTCTATAGAAGGTTCAACTAATCGCCATAGGTCTTTAGGTCTAAAACATCTACTTTTTAGCCATCGGCTAACAGTGTCATGAGATAAAGGCGATGGGCTTACTTCTGATAACGCTAAACCAGAGTATCTTAAACTGCTTACTTGTAAGAATGTTTTATAGATATCTTTAATACATGGATAACCCGACAAAATATGAACACCCTGATTTTTTCTTGTTTTTAAATTTATACTTCTTTTTTGGAGATTGCGAAACTCGTGGATGGTACGCCTATCGGTAATGCTGACGGCAGTAAAAACTTTGAGGGCGTGACGTGGGAGTTTCGTCCGGGCAGTGAGCAACAGGCATACATCAAAGGTATTCCGTCAGTTGACAATGAAATTAGCATAAGCAGGGAGTTAAAAGATGAACAGCCGTATATCAGGTCGATAAATAATATCCAGCTATCAGCTATTCGGTTACGTTTTTCGGTACCACAACTTCTTGAACAACATGATAATGGTGATACCTCCGGTTACCGCATCGATTATGCCATTGACCTGTCAGCGGATGGGCGTGGCTACAAGGAAGTGTTGCATGCTGCCTTTGATGGAAAAACAACCAGTGAATATCAGCGCACACACCGTATCGATTTGCCTGCTGCCAAAACCGGCTGGCAATTGCGTGTTCGTCGTCTCACCCCTAACAAAAATACGGCGCGAATTGCCGATAAAGTGGTTGTTGCCGCCGTTACTGAGGTGATTGACGCAAAATTAAGATATCCTAATACCGCTTTATTGTTTATCACCTTTGATGCAAGACAATTTAATAATCGCATCCCTAAAGTCAGTTTGCGCCCCAAAGGTGGTTTGCTGGTAAAAGTACCCTCAAACTATGACCCTGTAAACCGAACTTATTCGGGCGTCTGGAATGGCACTTTCAAGTTGGCCGCGACGAACTGTCAGCGATCATGCAAAACTGATCCACTAACGATCATCTAAAACTGATCCACTTGGTATTATTCGTACATTTTTGTACGGGTAATTTATGTTAACCAAGGAGATATTTGTGGATATTCATGTTCGCGTTGCACAAGGACAAAGCCTTCGAAAAATTGCCCGTGAATTGGGCATATCCCGTAACACCGTAAAACATCATTTACAACAACAGACAATGCCAACTTATGCTAAAAGAAGTCAACAACCGACTAAATTAGCACCCTTTAAACCTTATTTGCTTCATCGAATTGAACTGGCTAAACCTGATTGGATCTCTGCAACAGTCTTATTTGATGAAGTAGTTGAAAGCGGCTATCAAGGCGGTATTGCTCAATTACGCCGATTTGTTTGTCAATTTAAACCAAGCATTGTTCCCGAAGCTGTCGTCCGTTTTGAAACACAGCCAGGTCAACAAATGCAAATCGACTTCACCAGCATCCGGCGAGGTAAAAAATCACTAAAAGCGTTTGGTGCAACGCTAGGCTATTCGCGTGCGAGTTATGTAAAGTTCTTTGATAATGAACGAGCAGAATCGTGGCAACAAGGTTTACGAGAAGCTTTCGACTACTTTGGTGGTGTACCACAGGAAATATTGTGTGATAACGCAAAATCCCTCATCATCGAACGGGATGCTTATGCAGAAGGTGAACATAAATTACATGTCGAAATGCTTCAAATGTCGAAAGATTACGGGTTTAAATTGTGTGCTTGCAAGCCCTACAGGGCAAAAACTAAAGGGAAAGTAGAGCGCTTTAACCACTATTTAAAAAACAGCTTTATCGTACCATTAAATACCGACCTTCGTGCTCATAATCTTGAACTGGACATGGAGATAGCCAATGCAAAAGTGGGGCCATGGTTACAACGAGTCGCTCATCAGCGGATTCATGGAACAACGTTAGAGAAGCCAGCAGATAGATTAGCTAAGGAAATTAAGTATCTTCTTCCTTTGCCAACAAGGATTTGCCAATCTATCCCGCAGACTAATGCGCTTAATATCCGTATCGTACCGCCGCTTGAATCTGTCAATTTGCAACACTCAATCAGCGTATATGAAGCATTGCTGGGAGGTGAACATGTTATTGCATGAACAAATTGAACACCTGTGTGAGTCATTGAAATTAAATTCTGTTCCGACTCATTGGTCATCACTTGCCCAACAGTGCATTGCCCAAGACAAAAGCTACGGAGAGTTTTTATTGTCCCTATTAAAATGTGAGCAACAACAACGAGATGAACGAACTCGCCATCTCTTTAGTCGGATGGTAGGATTCCCAACGCACAAAGAACTTAGTTCGTTCGATTTTAAGTTTGCAACGGGTGTTCCTAAGCAACAAATACAAGAATTAAGTGCATTAACGTTTATTGAACGTAATGAAAATGTCGTGTTGCTTGGCCCAAGCGGTGTAGGCAAAACGCATTTAGCTATTGGATTAGGATTAAAAGCAGTACAGGCCAGGAAGAAAACTCGCTTTACAACAGCGGCTGAACTGATGTTGCAACTCTCAACTGCTAAACGACAAAATAAGCTCAAACAATATCTATCACGTTCGGTAATGGCCCCGAAGTTGTTGATCATAGATGAGATTGGATACCTGCCATTTGGGCGAGAAGAAGCAAACCTATTTTTCAATGTGATTGCCAAGCGTTATGAGCATGGCAGTTTCATATTGACGAGTAACTTATCATTTGGACAATGGCCTGGTGCTTTTGCTGATGACGCAACATTAACCGCCGCTATGCTTGATCGTTTACTTCATCATTCGCATGTACTGCAATTGAGCGGTGAAAGCTATCGATTGAAAGATAAGCGGCGATCAGGAGCAATAACCGAGTAAAACAGTGGATCAATTTTGATTGATCGTATTTAGCTAAAAAGTGGATCAGTTTTCGGTGATCGTTGACAAACAATCCCGCCTGGATTTTTTATGACCTGGTTTTGAATAACCGTTACGGTTGTGGAGAGCGGATTAATAGCACACAAATAGATAAGAGGGATTTATACCAGATAGCCCAGTATTGCGATGAAAACGTTCCTGACGGTCAGGGTGGTTCAGGTAAAGAGCCTCGTTTTTTATGTGATATTTATATTCAGTCTCAGGAATCGGCTTATCAGGTATTGCGTGATATTGCGGGCATTTTTAGAGGCATGACTTTTTGGGCGGATAATTCTGTCAAAGCGGTGGCTGATATGCCCTCGGATGTCTTTCGGATTTTCACGCAAGCGAATATCGTCGATGGAAAGGTGACATATTCAGGCGGTAGTCAGCAAAACCGTTATACGCAGGTGCTGGTTTCCTATTCGGATGCCGATAATCACAGTCATGATGGGATTGAGGCGGTCTCTGATAGCAAACTGCAGCGCCGTTATGGTGTGCGTAAAACGGATATTTCGGCGATGGGTTGCACTCGGCAATCAGAAGCAAACCGACGTGGACGCTGGATATTATTAACGAATGCTTATGACAGGACGATTACCTTTTCAACAGGACTTGAAGGGGCTATTCCAACGCCTGGACAGATTATAGGGGTAGCGGATGCAAATCTTGCAGGGCGAATTATTGGTGGCAGGATTTCATCTGTTGATGAGAGAAAAATTACGCTCGACAGGCAGGCAGATGTTAAATCGGGTGACAGACTTATCATTAACTTACCCGATGGAAAATCAGAAGCAAGAACCGTCCAGACGGTTAACGACAATATTATCACTGTAACAGCCCGTTATTCTCAACCCATTGAAAAAAATGCGGTTTGGACAGTAGATGCCAATGACTTGGCGATTCAGCTTTATCGCGTAATTAGCCTTCAGGACAACGCCGATAATACATATACCCTCACGGGGACTTTCCATAATCCAGATAAATATGCGCATGTTGATTCGGGCGCCAGGATTGATAAAAGACCAATTACTGTCATCCCACCGGGTGTTCAATCGCCCCCTAAAAACGTACATATCTCTGCTTATACCCAAATCAGTCAAGGGATTGCTGTTACAACGTTAAGCGCTGACTGGGATGCCACAGAAAATGCGATTGCCTATGAGGCGCAATGGCGAAGAGGAAATAATAACTGGGTAAGTATACCTCGAACATCTACATCCAGTTTTGAAGTTCAAGGGATATATGCCGGACGTTATCAGGTAAGGGTAAGAGCCATAAACTCATCGGATATCTCATCAATCTGGGCGAATGCGCCTGAGACAATACTGAAAGGTAAGGAAGGCGAACCCCCTACACCTGTTAACTTCAGAGCTTCCACGTTGGTGTTTGGGATTAAGTTAGACTGGGGATTCAACGAAAATACGGAAGATACGTTAAAAACAGAGATTCAGTACAGCGAAACGAATGACGGTGAAGGCTTGATGTTACTGGCTGATATCCCTTATCCGTCAAAAAGCCATGAAATGTCAGGGTTGGCCGCAGGGACAGTCTTTTATTTTCGCGCAAGACTCGTTGATAAATCCGGTAACCCGTCACCGTGGACAGAATTTGTGCGGGGTGAGTCAGAATTCGATGCCAGCAGTATCATTGATGAAATTGATAAAAAAATTAACGATACGGAAGCGATTAAGCAGCTAAAGAAAGGGATAGACAGTAGCACAGAAGCGATACTGGAAAACGCGAAGGGACTTAACGGCAATACGCAGTATTTCATGCGTCAAAATGGCAAGATTAAGGCGGAAATTGTCAGGGTTGACAATTATGTGGTAACCGAGACTAAAGCCTTGGCTGAATCTATCCATCAGGTCAGAGCGACAGCAGATAAGTCCTGGGCAGCCGCGCAAAACTCGCTACAAGCCAAATATGACATGAAAAAGGGTGAGGCTTCTGCAACCTGGACATCGTTAGTCAAGATTGTTTATGACGGCGTCTCTTATGATGCAGGCATGGTGATTGGTGCTGAGCTTAAAAACGGTAAAGTCAGCACACAAATTGGCTTTAGCGCCCAAACATTCATCGTATACAATCCGGCTAATGGCAAGATGGAGCCGGTTTTTGCCATCAAAAACGGTCAGGTAATTTTTAATGATGCGCTAATAAGTAAGGCAACCATTGAAAATGTAATAGTCGGAATGGATTTAAAGTCTAAAAATTATATTCCCGGACAACAAGGAACACGTATAGATATGGTTAACGGTAATTTTGAAGTTAACGGCGTATCCTCTAATTATCGGACAAGACTAACAAACAAAGGTTTTTATGTATATTTAGGCAATACTCCGATTATAGAAATTGGAGAATTTATATGATTGGCTTAAGAATAACAAATCCAGATGGTTCTTTTTTTTATTTTAATGAAAATACAACACCAGCGACAAATATATGGACAAAAGCTGTTGACGTTAGAAGAGGTAGTTGGACCTGCCCCAACCCAATACCGCAAGGTTATAAATTTGTTATTTCTCGCGGAGGAGCACTTGCTAGTGTAAGATTTGTGCAGCATGGTAACGCTATGGTTGCCGCAGGGACAGAAACACTAGTATCTTATTCTGAGTCTAATCGTTTAGTGACAGTACGTAATTTACACGGGGTGGGGACTGAACCTATCCAAATTATAGCTTATCCAGACTACAATAAAATACCTCTTGTAGGAAGCGCGGGGTTGAAGATACTAGGTAGCGCTATTTTTCTAAGTTCACTGCCGATAACTGGTTATTCATACGCTTTTCACAAGAAGATTATGTTATTGATGGAGTTTTTAATCCTGTAGAATTAGGAGCTGGTTTAACACCAGATAATGCCATTTATTTTTTTTATTCTACCGATGTAAAAAATTATATTGGCAGAGAGCCTATCAGGGATGGGGGTGGAAGTGTAAAAAGTTTGAGGATATCAAACATAAGACGTAATTCACATAGCTTGGCAAAATCTAAATATTATGTAATTGCTTTTAGGGCAGCTAAATCTGGCGAACTAGAGACCAAGGGGTGTGGACTAAAATTGCGTAATATTGATGGTAATGTGACATTTAATTCTCAGTTTAATGTTATGACAAAACCTGTTTTAGTACCAAGTAGTGAATTTGCGGTTGGAAAAGGAAAAACAATTCCAGGAATAAAAAGGCCGATGTACACCCCTCAACGGGTTGGAGATTATTTTTGGCATACGGATGGCGGTTATCTAGATTATCTAAATGTCTGTCGATACAGTGCAACAAGTTTAGGTCTTTCTCGTTACAGATATTTTTATAATTCAGCATATATTGGTGAAACGACAACCGCCTTGTTATCTTTCCCAGTATTAGTATTGGATGCAGAAGATTACTTTAAATTCTAATTAAAACCCTTCTTTTATTTATAACGGAAATAAAAATGATTTATTCAGATGGCACAATTACAATAGTGTCAGGCTCTTCTATTGTCAAAGGCACAGGCACAAAATGGAATAGCAATAATCCACTAGTATCACCTGGCATGTTAATGCTGATTAAAAATGGTGATGTGAATTATCCGTACATGATATTGGCAGTTAATAGCAACACGGAATTAGTCCTTGCTGAAGAAGCAACATTTTCAGCTACCGACACAACATACACGATTAATCTCACCGAGCCCAATAATAATTCTGATGCAGCAAGAGCACTTGTTGCAGCCAACACTTACATTATCTATTTTCTGCAAAACATGAACACATGGATGACTGAAAATGGTGTGGTTGAAATCACGTTACCGAGTGGTAAAACAGTTAAGTTAGCGTCGATTAAAGCACTGCAAGAGCTAGTAGAAAGCAAAGCAGATGCTAGTAGCATTGAAGAGATAAAAACTGCACTAGAAAGTAAAGCTGATACAAAAACTGTTGAAGACATAAGTGAAACGGTGACCGGTAAGTTTGATAAGGAAAGCGTAGTTCAGGAAATCGGTAGCGCTACTGATAAAGTCATGAGTCAAAAAGCATCTACTGATATTCTTGCGAAAAAAGATTCAAATGAACAACTTAGAGCTGGAAAAATAAGTGCCTCACATTCTACCGGTGACTCAGTTATATGGTTAGGAGATCCTAAAGAGGCCCGAGTTTCGCACCAATAAAAAAACGCGCTATTTTTAAGTTTAATTCAGCATGATATATAAATAGACAAAACCTTATAAATTAAATACAAATTATTGTAATTTAATAAAATTTATGTGTTTTAGTAACTTGCAGATTAACCATTGCTTTTAAGCCATTTCTAGAACTTTATATGCCTGTGCGAAACTCGTGAGAGGGTTATGATTTAGTCTATGTACGTTCATCTAAACGTGGTTTTATACGTAATAATAGGCTTAGCGTAGCAACTTATTTTCCAGATAAAGATGGAACATTTGCTTTATTGTCAGACATTCCAAAAATGATAGCGGATGCTAACGGTTTTTTTAAAAGAGCCTCGCCGATAGTAAAAATCCATCCCGATGGTAGTTTTGAAACCAACGAAGAATCAGAAGGGGCAAGAGTCCAACGAACTGGAATTGGCAGCTATTTTATTTCCGGCGTCATGGGTTATAACGCTGATGGAGCATGGGGTGTGAATGGCGGAATATCAACCCCTAAAGATATTAATGGATTAGAACTTATCTACGTCAGAGACAAAATCTTATCCAATGGTGATATTGAGATTCAAACATTTCACCGACAACACACCCATTTGCCTAGAGATTTTCAAAATTGGCGAATTAAAGAAATTATTGACGGCAAACCAGTTTATTACGCTGACGGTGAGCAAGTTGATATTCCACCCTCGACATGGTTAGACGTGCGGGTGCAAATGCCGGATAATTCGATATGGGAATAACGGCATGCGCAAAACTAATAGCCCTATCACAGGGGCGTAATATTAGCAGCGTTGGAGGAAATTGTTAACATTAGCTTGTTGCCATTTTTCAAGTGATTGGCTCATGACGCTATCGTGTTCGTGAGTACTGACTTCTAACAGTTGTTGCATTTCACGAAGTACCGTCTCAACATCTTCCTTATGGCGGAGTAGACGGCGGATAACTTGTTTTTCAGCGTCAAAAATAGCGGATTTGAGCGTACTGGTCATGCCGTAAATCCGGAGGCATTCTTCTGCGATTATCGATATTTGATTAACTTCAAAATGTTGAGGGGATGCGACTCCTGTCGCATTACGGAGCGCATACCAGATACCTTATGTCCATGCTCTCTCAAATCTAAATCCATTCGCCATGCTCCAGACAAGATGAGCCAGATTGCGTGTGTCGTTATCGTTTAAGAGTTCTGGGGCTTCTGGTCTGGTTTGTGGATGCTCATATTTGCCAGTTTTGCGGATAGATGGCAGAACCTCATTTGTTACCCATTTGCGAAAACGATGAGGGAGCGTTCCTTGTTTGACTGCATCACGGCAACGTAAAATAATTGTATATAGCCCAGATTCATTAATAATATTGCTTTCACCTTGACGGCCTAGATTAAACCTAGATCGTTCATCTTTATCTAAAACCTTCAATGAATCAGTAGTGTTTTTTATGCCTAAAGTATTGCAAACATCAACAGCCACAAACCAAGGTTCATTTTCAATTATTATTGTACGGATACTGTGATTTTCAAAAGTAAATTCTAGAGAGTTAATTGATAGTGCAGACATACATGTGTCTCCTGTTAGCAGTAATTTAGCTACCAGAATAGAGACTAAACTATTGGTGGTAGCCCAGATGGAATTAGTCTTACCGGTCTAACAGGACTCCGGTGCTTCATATGAAGCTCCCACCTGAGCCACCATTGATATGTGACTAAGATATGACAACAAAAAAGACGCTGGCGCGTCATAATCACGAGTTTCGCAATCTCCAAAAAAGAAGTATAAATTTAAAAACAAGAAAAAATCAGGGTGTTCATATTTTGTCGGGTTATCCATGTATTAAAGATATCTATAAAACATTCTTACAAGTAAGCAGTTTAAGATACTCTGGTTTAGCGTTATCAGAAGTAAGCCCATCGCCTTTATCTCATGACACTGTTAGCCGATGGCTAAAAAGTAGATGTTTTAGACCTAAAGACCTATGGCGATTAGTTGAACCTTCTATAGACAAAAAAAGCCCTTGCGTACTAATTGCCGATGATACATTGATTGCCAAAACACGTAGTAAAAAAATAGAGATGGTCCATTATCAATATTCAGGTAATGAACATGAGGTTATTGCTGGCATAGGTTTAGTTAATTTGCTTTGGCATGATCTGACGAAGGTTGAATCAATTCCTATCAATTATCGTATTTATGATAAAGATTCTGATGGAAAAACAAAAAACACGCACTTTTCCGAAATGCTCACTCTTGCTAAAAAAAGAGGGATCATGCCAGAAGCCGTAGTGATGGATGCTTGGTATTCTAGCCTGGATAACCTGAAATCAATTCGCTCTCATGGTTGGATCTGGGTAACCACGCTGAGGAAAAATAGGATTGTTAACCATAACAAACAACTGAACAAGTTAGACATCTCAGAAGAAGGAACGTCAATACACTTGCGAGGATATGGTTGGGTAACCGTTTTCAAATTTACAGCCAAAAACGGCCGTATTGATTACATAGTAACAAACAAAGAGAATCCCACCCATCAATACCTCAAATCTATCATGGATGCCCGTTGGTCTGTTGAAGTTTATCATCGAGAAGTTAAACAAAACTGTGGTATTGAACGCTGTCAGGCTCGCACGAGCCGAGCGCAAAGAAATCATATTTTTCTCGCTATTTCTGCGTGGTTTGAACAACATAAACGTCGTATATCTGAAAAAATAACCCTTTATCAACAAAATTGGGACGTAATCAGTGCTATTACTGAGCAAATCCGTGTTTTATTAGCGTACCCAAATTAGTTTTGTGCGAAACTCGTGATAATGTCGCCTGTTAGAACTATGGTAGACTAATACCAGCGAGAGTGTAAAATAAACTGTGTAAATGGAATTTTGATAAAAAACTTTTTACAGGATAACAAAATGCCTATCAGTAACGAATTGATTGATCAACTACTCAAAGATTGTAATGCCCCACAAGACCTATTGGGCGAAGGTGGGTTGCTTAAAGAACTCACCAAACGTCTTGCTGAAAGGGTGCTGGAAGCGGAAATGGCGATGCATCTTGGTTATGACAAACATGATCCTATCGGTAACAACTCGGGAAATTCTCCAAACGGCACAACCGGTAAAAATGTACGTTCTGTGCATGGAGCTATCGGGTTGGATGTTCCTCGCGATCGAAATAGCACTTTCGAACCAAAGTTGATATCGAAAGGGGAAAGACAGTTTAATGGATTTGATGAGCGTATAATTTCTCTGTATTCGAGAGGGTTAACGGTTCGAGATATTCAGGCGCATTTTCAAGAAGTCTATGGTGTTGAAGTGTCAGGAACCTTCATTTCTCAGGTAACCAATGAGGTGATGGAAGAGGTTAAAGCCTGGCAAAAAAGGCCGTTGGAGGCGCTGTATCCTATTGTTTATCTTGATTGTATTGTTGTTAAAAGCCAGGATTCCGGCGTAGTCATCAACAAATCCGTTTATCTCGCTTTGGGCATAAATATCCATGGAGAGAAGGAATTATTGGGCTTGTGGATAGCAAAAAGCGAAGGAGCTAAATTCTGGCTATCGGTGATGACAGAACTCAAGAATCGAGGCTTGCAAGATATTTTCGTTGCGTGCTGTGATGGTTTAAAAGGTTTTCCTGAGGCTATTGAAGTGCTTTACCCGCAAACCCGTGTTCAATTATGCCTAGTCCATCAAGTACGTAATTCTCTTCGCTACCTCCACTGGAAAGAGCGTAAAGCGGTGGCAGCAGACCTGCGAGCTATCTACGGTGCGGCGACAGTCGATGCTGCTGAGCCTGCTCTGGAGGCATTCTCAGCCAAATGGGATGAGAAGTACCCAACAATTAGTCCGTCATGGACAAACAATTGGGAACGGCTAATCGTTATTTTTGACTTTGCTCCTGAAATCCGTAAAGCCATTTATACCACCAATGCGATTGAGTCACTTAATGCGTCATTGCGTAAGATTACTAAAACGCGGCGAGTTTTCCCAACAGATGAATCTGTCCTCAAGCTACTTTATTTAGCGTTGCATAATATTTCAATAAAATGGACGATGCCTATCAAAGATTGGAAGCCCGCCATGAGTCAATTTATGTTGATGTACGGTGATCGGATCACCTGCTAACGGAGGAGCCATTTACACAAAAAATTTTACAGACCCATACCAGCACCTGATTTATCAGATGCAAGTAAACTATAGCGCATGATTTCTTTTTTCGTCAATGTTTTATTATGCTGCAATTCCGTTCATCATCACGCTTAGCAGTCTGGGAAATTGACTGTTGATAGAATATTTTCTATGCCTATGTATTCACTCAATTTATTTGTCGCGTTAATTATTTCAGAAGGCTTGAGATTAAGTTCTGTTTTTGCAAAATCCAGTAATATAAGTCCCGCATTAATCTTATCGGTGAATTCTTGTTGATGAGTTATTAGGTTATAATTACAGGCTGTTGTTGCTCTATTTTTTTCTATAATTGTTTCTTTTTTAAGCCACGTAGCGTAACGGATAGCTAATGTTTCTACAGCCCAAATTCCTGATTCAATGCCACCATGCATTGTGTTTAATGCGTTATTACCTAAAGCTTTTGCTATCTTACGAATACCTTTGCTTTTTAAAAAAGCTGATGGCCGTTGCGATTCTGTCGCTTTACCTTGTGCAACGGCAGCACGATGTAAATCATTCAGACAATACCGCCCGAAAGCATCTTGACGAACAACGGTATTTTCAATAACAACTAATTTAGATATAACTATTTCTCCGTAATGAAACGAATTGTTAAAGTGGTTTGGGGATTAAAAAAGAGGGTAAATTTAAACTGAGATTTCAGTCAAAATTAGGTAAAATTGGAACTCACTATAAGCTGCAAGTAATTGATTTATAGTGAGTGAAATCGCTTATTTTTGCGTATAAATGCGTATATTAAATGAGCTATTTTTTTATAAGCAATTGATATTTATGTTTTTTATTTTTCTTAATCAACAATGAGAGGAATAGTTGATTTGACGGTCGCGATAGTTTGAGTATCTATCATATAAAGTTCCTAAGTTTTGGCCAGAGTTTATAAGTTGTATTTTACATGCAACTTAAATTGTTTAATATTAAAAGTAAATAATTAATTGTAAAACTGAGATTGAATTAGCATATTTAATTGGCAATAAAATCGCTATTGAGAAATGTTTTTATTTGATAATTAGGATGTGGCAATCGTTTGCGTAATTTTTTATTTTTGGGCTATCTCAGTGAGCTAAAAGAGTTTACACTGTGTGATATTCATTTAGTTGAATAAAGATTTAAAATGTGGCTGAGTCAGGAGAAGTAAATGTTAAAGTGTGAAATGAATATTGCAGATTATGATCAAGAACTATGGCAGGCAATGGAAAATGAAGTTAAGCGTCAGGAAGAGCATATTGAGTTAATCGCTTCAGAAAATTATACCAGTCCAAGAGTTATGCAGGCTCAAGGTTCTCAACTTACGAATAAATACGCCGAAGGATATCCTGGTAAACGTTATTATGGTGGTTGTGAATATGTTGATATTGTTGAACAACTCGCTATAGATCGAGCAAAAACTCTATTTGATGCGGATTTTGCTAATGTTCAGCCACACTCAGGTTCACAAGCTAATACCGCTGTTTATATGGCTTTGTTGCAACCTGGTGATACGGTATTAGGTATGAATTTGGCACATGGTGGACATTTAACCCATGGCTCACCCGTCAATTTTTCTGGTAAGCTTTATAATATCGTTCCTTACGGTATCGATGAAGAGGGTAAAATTGATTACGACGATATAGCCACTCAGGCACAAAAACATAAACCTAAAATGATCATTGGCGGTTTTTCTGCTTATTCAGGCGTGGTTGACTGGGCTAAAATGCGTCAAATTGCAGATAGTATTGGTGCTTACTTATTTGTTGATATGGCACATGTCGCTGGCTTGATCGCTGCTGGCGTTTATCCTAACCCTGTTCCTCATGCACATGTCGTGACGACCACTACCCATAAGACTTTGGCTGGCCCTCGTGGTGGTTTGATCTTGGCTAAAGGTGGTGATGAGGCGTTTTACAAAAAACTAAATTCTGCCGTATTCCCTGGTGCTCAGGGTGGCCCATTAATGCATGTTATTGCTGGTAAAGCGGTTGCATTAAAAGAAGCGATGGAGCCTGAATTTAAAACTTATCAACAACAAGTGGCTAAAAATGCGAAAACAATGGTGGAAGTTTTCATCAAACGTGGTTACAAGGTTGTTTCTGGTGGAACTGAAAACCATTTATTTTTATTAGATTTAGTGGATAAAGGGATCACAGGTAAAGAGGCAGATGCTGCGCTGGGTCGCGCTAATATTACCGTCAATAAAAATAGTGTACCGAATGATCCTCAGAGCCCATTTATTACTTCAGGTATTCGTATTGGTTCACCCGCCATTACTCGTCGTGGTTTTAAAGAAAAAGAATCGGCTGAATTGGCCAATTGGATATGTGATATTTTGGATAAGATTGATGATGAAAGCGTGATCCAAAATGTAAAACAAAAAGTATTGTTGATTTGCCAACAGTTTCTTGTTTATGCATAAATAAGTTAAAATTTAGTCATCCGTTTCGGCCCGTTTTAGTTGTTAACTGAAACGGGCTTTTTACATCGATAATCAAATGGGAATAAATAATGATTATTCCATCAACACGTTGGCTTGCTTTAGATTATTTCACTTATTTTTTTGCTTATGGCATTTTTTTGCCTTTTATCGCGATTTGGCTAAATGGTGAAGGACTTGAGGCTGATATAATTGGTATCTTGCTAGCCGCCAGCCTTACCGCTCGTTTTATTGGTTCTTTAATGATCGCACCGATAGTGAAACGAGCCTATCACCTAATTACGACTTTGCGTCTATTTGCTGGTTTAACGTTGCTCTTTGCTGTTGGATTTACCGTAAGTTCACATTGGTTATGGTTATTATTTATCATGTTGGCTTTCAATCTCTTCTTTTCACCGATGATACCTTTAACCGATGCGTTAGCCGCGACTTGGCAAAAACAGTTAACATTTGATTATGGAAAATCAAGGGTTTGGGGTTCGATTGCATTTATTATTAGCGCTTCTTGGATCGGTTATTTAGCGAATAGCGGGGGACATAAAATAATTATTTACGCATTACTTGTCAGTATAATCATTATGCTGTTGACGATGTTATTACAACCTACAGTTATGCCTAAAGCCACTTATCGCCAAATAGCTAATACAACTATATCATTGAAGCAATTATTAGCCGATAGCTCAGTCTGGCGTTTTTTACTGTGCATTACTTTATTACAAGCTTCTCATGCTGCCTATTATGGTTTTTCTTCAATTTATTGGCAACAAGTGGGTTATTCCGATGGTATTATTGGCCTGTTATGGTCTTTAAGTATTGTTGCTGAAGTGATTGTGTTTACCTTTAGCCATGTCCTTTTCCGTCATTGGCAGGTAAGTGGATTATTATTGTTATCAGCCAGTTGCGCGGTTGTTCGTTGGGGATTAATGGCCTATTTTACCACTTTACCAATACTGATAGTTAGCCAACTTTTACATAGTGGTACTTTTACTGTTTGTCATCTAGCGGCAATGCGTTTTATTAGTGCACGTAGCGAAGGTGAAATTATTCCGCTGCAAGCATTTTATTCGGCATTTGGACTAGGAGGTGGTTTAGCGCTAGTGACAATTGTGGTAGGTTTTGTTTATGAACATTTACCTTTTCACCATAACTGGGTATTTTGGTTAATGGTATTGATTGCCATTCCAGCACAATTTATTCGCCCGAATAAAAAAATAACATCATTAAATTCGATGGAATAGCCAAACAATTAAGTTAGAGTAGTTCATTTAATTTGAATAAGAGATAAATATTAACCAACTATGCAGATAAAAATTATTATATTAAAACTAAACAAGCTGGCCAATCATTAAAATACCCCTTAATGCCTGAAAAGGAATAGGGGTTTTATATCCAATTAAGCAATAAAGCACCGACAACAAGAGTAAATATTGAAAATATTTAGCGGGTTTATTTAACTAATTAAAGCCATGGTGAATTTTTACCATTTGCAGCCTTCACCAATTAGTAAATGACAAAGTTACGCTATCAAGACATTATTAACTCAATATAACTTTGGCTATTGCTTTTTAAGCGCATTGTTTAGCATTTCAATGGATCGCTTAACCCGGTCTGCATTTCTAGCACCATTTTTTTCACTATCCGTGGACTGCCAGCTAGCAGATTGCCAGAGGTGAGATAATTATGTCCGCCAACGAAGTCGGTTACAATTCCACCGGCTTCACGCACCAATAGTTCTCCAGCCATAAAATCCCACGGTTTTAAGCCAATCTCAAAAAAGCCATCGACACGATCAGCAGCAACATAAGCTAAGTCCAAAGCCGCTGAACCTGTGCGGCGAAAATCGGCGCATTTTTTAAATAGTTTAGCGACAATATTAATATATGCAGCTGAATGTTGTTTCGCTTTGAAAGGAAAACCCGTGGCAATAATTGCCCCTTCTAATTCATTATTATTTTTAAGACGAAGGCGGTAACCGTTTAATTGTGCACCTTGCCCACGTACCGCAGTAAATAGCTCATTAAGCATAGGATTATAAATAGCGGCGATTTCTGTACGGCCGTTAATACGTACTGCGATGGAGACGGCAAAATGGGGTAAGCGTTTAGTGAAATTGGTTGTGCCATCCAAAGGATCAATAACCCACTGAATATCATTTTTTTCACCAAGTATTTGACCACTCTCTTCAGTAATAATGGTATGAGTAGGATAAGATTTTTGAATGACTTCAATAATAATTTGTTCTGCTTTTTTATCAATATTGGTCACGAAATCATTTTGGCCTTTTGCCATTATTTCGATAGAGTCAGGTTTTTCATAGCTTTTAGCAATAAAGTTACCTGCTTGGCGAGCTGCCCGTATAGCAATAGTTAGCATTGGATGCATGGGTTATTTCCACTGGAATGTTAAAGAACAAGGTTTAAGCAAGTTCGGCAGTATAACAGAGATTCGTCAACATGACTATGATTGTGGTAGAATAGCCTAATTATTAACACCAAATAAAGACAATCATGCTAGAAAATATTCGCATTATTTTGGTTGAAACCTCGCATACCGGAAATATGGGATCAACTGCCCGTGCGATGAAAACGATGGGACTAACTAATTTGTACTTAGTTAATCCACTCATATTGCCGGATGCACAGGCTATTGCATTATCAGCTGGCGCCAGTGATGTTATTGGTCAAGCGACTATCGTGAAAACATTAGATCAAGCTTTGCTTGGATGCAGCTTGGTAATTGGAACGAGTGTGCGCGATCGTACGTTATCATGGCCACAGGTAACGCCTCGCGAATGTGGCGAAAAAACTTTCCGCCAGGCAATAAATTCTCCGGTGGCTATCATTTTTGGCCGCGAACGAGTTGGTTTAACAAATGAAGAACTACAGAGATGCCAATATCATCTTCATATTCCAACCAACCCTGAATATGGTTCACTCAATTTAGCAATGGCTGTTCAATTGATCAGTTATGAAATTCGTATGGCATACCTAGCAATAAATGAAAAAAAATCCTCTGTGGATAATGAAGATAGGGTACAATATCCACCATTTGAGGATATAGAACGATTTTATAACCATCTTGAAGCAGTGCTTAATGTATCTGGATTTATCAGAAAGCGTCACCCTGGGCAAATCATGAATAAATTGCGACGTTTATTTACTCGAGCGCGTCCCGAAGTGCAGGAACTCGATATTTTGCGTGGTATTCTCACATCAATTGAAAAATGGCACATAAATAATAGTTGAGTAAATTACTAGGTTAAATAGTTGACTAAAACACTCTGGAATGACACAATTTTTGTCACATTTAACTATGGGGATATATTATGAGACTCACATCTAAAGGACGCTATGCAGTAACAGCCATGCTGGATGTGGCATTGCATTCAAAGATAGGGTCTGTGCCATTGGCTGATATATCGGAACGTCAAGGCATTTCTCTTTCTTATCTTGAGCAACTTTTTTCTCGACTTCGCAAAAACGAACTGGTTTCCAGTGTTCGTGGTCGTGGCGGCGGATATCTATTAGGTCGGGAAGCGAAAAATATTTTTATCGCTCAAGTGATTTCTGCTATTGATGAGTCTGTTGATGCCACTCGTTGTCAAGGAAGAAAAGAAGGATGTCAAGGTGGAGAGCGTTGTTTGACCCATGCACTATGGCGTGATTTAAGTGACCGTATTACGGGTTTTCTTAGTAATATTAGCTTAGAAGAATTGGTCAATAATCAAGAAATACAAGAAGTTGCTGATCGTCAAGATAACGATAAACACCATGTGAGAAGAGCGACTCATCAATCCGAACCCATTATTAATATACGAGCATAAATTGCACGGTTCTACAAAATAGAATAATTGCAAAGTGATAAAATTTTGAGACGTTTTTCGTCTTATGGAGCTAGTGAGTTAATGAAACTACCGATTTATTTAGACTACTCGGCGACTACACCGGTTGATCCCCGTGTTGCTGAAAAAATGATCCAGTGTATGACAATGGATGGCAATTTTGGTAATCCATCATCGCGCTCTCATGGTTTTGGCTGGCGGGCTGAAGAAGCTGTTGATATTGCGCGAAATCAGATTGCTGAATTAGTTAATGCGGATCCGCGTGAGATTGTTTTTACTTCAGGAGCGACTGAATCAGATAACCTGGGAGTGAAAGGGGTTGCCAATTTCTATCAGAAAAAAGGTAAACATATCATTACCAGTAAAACCGAGCATAAAGCGGTTTTGGATACTTGCCGTCAACTTGAGCGTGAAGGTTTTGAAGTGACTTACCTTTCACCACAAAATAGTGGTCTTATTGATTTACATGAACTTGAAGCGGCTATGCGTGATGATACAATTTTGGTTTCTATCATGCATGTCAATAATGAGATTGGAATCATTCAAGATATTGCCTCTATTGGCGAACTTTGCCGCAATAGAGGAATTTTTTTTCATGTTGATGCTACCCAAGCGGTCGGTAAATTACCGATTGATTTGAGTAAACTAAAAGTTGATTTAATGTCTTTCTCAGCACATAAACTGTATGGACCAATGGGAATAGGTGCACTTTATGTGCGTCGTAAACCCCGTATTCGACTTGAAGCCCAACAACATGGTGGTGGTCATGAACGAGGCATGCGCTCAGGAACATTACCTGTCCACCAAATTGTAGGAATGGGGGAAGCTTATCGGATTGCTAAAGCAGAAATGGCGGTAGAGTCTGATAGATTAAATGCCTTACGCCAACGTTTATGGAACGGCATTAAGAATATTGAAGAAGTTTATCTTAATGGTTCCCTGGTAAATGGAGCACCTCATATTCTGAATGTCAGTTTTAACTATGTAGAAGGTGAATCATTGATGATGGCACTCAAAGATTTGGCTGTCTCATCAGGTTCCGCGTGTACATCAGCAAGCCTCGAACCTTCATATGTACTAAGGGCATTGGGAATGAATGATGAGTTAGCTCACAGCTCAATTCGTTTCTCCTTTGGTCGATTCACCACAGAAGAAGAAATCGATTATGCCATCCAGCTAATCCATAATGCGATAGGTCGGCTGCGTGATCTTTCTCCGTTATGGGAGATGTATAAGCAGGGTGTCGATCTTAATAGCATTGAATGGGCTCATCATTAATAGACGGATTAAGGAGTTTACAATATGGCATATAGTGAGAAAGTAATTGATCATTATGAAAATCCACGTAACGTAGGTTCGTTTGATAATGATGATCCAATGGTGGGCAGTGGGATGGTAGGGGCACCTGCATGCGGTGATGTCATGAAGCTTCAGATCAAAGTTAATGACGCAGGCATCATCGAAGATGCGCGTTTTAAAACTTATGGTTGTGGTTCGGCCATTGCCTCTAGTTCATTGGTAACGGAATTGATGAAAGGTAAGTCATTGGATGAAGCGGAGACTATCAAAAATACGGCTATTGCAGAGGAATTAGAGCTGCCTCCGGTTAAAATTCACTGTTCTATTTTGGCAGAAGATGCGATTAAAGCCGCTATTGCAGACTATAAAAATAAACGGCAAAGCAAATAATTAATTAATATAAAAATCCCTTTTAGGCGTGATGCTATTTTATTTTTGTTTATAGTATCCGCCTGCACTGGTTTTGATTGAGAGGTGTTGTATGTCAATTTCTCTAACAGAAAATGCTGCAGAGCGTATTCTGACTTTCTTACATAACCGAGGAAAAGGTGAAGGATTACGTTTAGGCGTTAGGACTTCTGGCTGCTCAGGCATGGCTTATGTGCTTGAATTTGTTGATATCATTAATGAAGACGATACAGTATTTGAAGACAAAGGCGTAAAAGTTATTGTTGATGGTAAAAGCATTGTTTATCTCAATGGGACAGAATTGGATTTTGTTAAAGAAGGTCTTAATGAAGGTTTTAAGTTTAACAATCCTAACAGCAAAAATGAGTGTGGCTGCGGTGAAAGCTTTAACGTATGAGAGTTTATTTATTATTTGTTAAGTCTAAAACTAAATAGACGACGTGATAAATTTTTTAACAGTCTATTTAATATTTTCAACTTAGAGCATTTATGGATTATTTTACCCTTTTCGGTCTGACATTTTCATATTCTATTGATCTTGAGCAATTAACTTACCGTTATCAGGAATTACAGGGCCGGTATCATCCTGATCGCTTTGCTAACCAATCTGAAAGCGACAAAGTATCTGCACTGCAACAGGCTGCGACAATTAATGCTGCTTATCAAGCCTTAAAACACCCTTTGAAACGTGCTGAATATATGCTCACTTTATATGATATTGATATCAATAATGAGCAATATACTATGCATGATACGGCTTTTTTGATGGAGCAGCTTGCGCTACGTGAAGAATTGGAGTGTATCGAAACCAGTGTTCAAGCAGAAGAGGCATTAGCCTTGTTTTCCTCTAGTTTAGTTAAAACAATAAAAAACTACTTACAGGAAATGGAAAAACAACTAAATAGTGAACAGTGGATAAATGCAGCTGATACTGTTCGGAAACTTCGTTTTCTTGATAAGTTGCAGCAACAAGTTGAACAATTGGAAGAGCGCTTATTCAATCGTTTTTAGAGTAAATTTTATGGCATTATTACAAATTAGTGAGCCGGGCATGTCGTCGATGCCACATCAGCACCGTTTAGCCGCTGGTATTGATTTAGGTACCACAAATTCGTTGATTGCAACGGTTCGCAGCGGAAAAGCGGAAACACTGCCTGATCCAGCAGGATATGAATTGCTACCCTCAATAGTTAGTTATCAACCAACGGCTATTACAGTAGGTAAGCAAGCACAAGCAAAAGTAGAACAAGATCCGGCTAATACCATTATTTCAGCTAAGCGTTTATTGGGTCGCTCACTGGCTGAGATCCAGCAACGTTATCCTAATTTACCCTACCAATTGACAGCAAGTAAAAATGGCTTACCGCTGATTCAGACAGCTATAGGGCAAGTTGATCCTATTCAAGTTTCTTCTGAGATATTAAAGTCGTTGGTGCAGCGGGCAGAAGAAACATTGAATGGTAGATTAGAAGGTGTAGTGATCACTGTGCCTGCTTATTTTGATGATGCGCAACGTCAAGGAACTAAAGATGCGGCGCGGGTGGCCGGATTACAGGTATTACGTTTATTGAATGAACCCACTGCGGCTGCTATTGCCTATGGTTTAGATTCACAACAAGAGGGTATCATTGCTGTTTATGATTTGGGTGGTGGTACTTTTGATATTTCCATTCTTAGGTTACAGCGTGGCGTATTTGAAGTATTAGCAACAGGCGGAGACACGGCATTAGGAGGTGATGATTTTGATCATTTGCTGGTGGATTGGATATATCAACAGGCGGGTATTACTGATCGCCAAGATCATCGCCTACAGCGACAGATTTTAAATATAGCCAGCCAGGCTAAAATAGCATTAACGAATTGTAGCCATACTGAGATTGAAATCAATGGTTGGCGAGGGGTTTTGTCAAGGGAGCAGCTAAACACATTAATTTGGCCATTGATCAAACGCACTTTATTAACCTGTCGTCGCGCATTGAAAGATGCAGCGCTTGATATCGATGATGTTTTGCAGGTCGTCATGGTGGGTGGTTCGACGCGTGTACCGTTGGTGGTTTCTATGGTTGAAGAATTTTTTGGCCTTACACCATTAACTTCAATTGATCCGGATAAAGTTGTTGCTATTGGGGCGGCTATTCAGGCAGATATTTTAGTTGGTAATAAACCTGATAGTGAAATATTGCTACTGGATGTTACTCCTTTGTCGCTTGGCTTAGAAACCATGGGGGGCCTGGTTGAAAAAGTGATCCCACGCAATACGACACTGCCTATCGCTAAGGCACAGGAATTTACTACCTTCAAAGATGGGCAAACAGCCATGACATTTCATATTGTCCAAGGAGAACGTGAAATGGTTAATGATTGTCGTTCGTTAGCGCGTTTTACCCTACGTGGAATACCGCCACTAGCTGCCGGCGGAGCGCATATTCGGGTCGTTTTTCAAATAGATGCAGATGGATTATTGAGTGTCAGCGCAGTAGAAAAGTCAACCGGTGTTCGTTCTTCGATTCAAGTTAAACCTTCATATGGTTTAACTGATGAAGAAATTGCCAATATGATCACTGATTCAATCACTAATGCTCAAGATGATATGGTAGAGCGTCGTCTTGCTGAGCAGAAAGTTGAAGCTGCTCGGGTAATAGAAAGTCTAATGGCTGAATTAAAACAAGATGCGCATTTATTGAATAAAGAAGAAAAAGCAGCAATTGATAATGCTGTAAATAAATTAGTTAACTGCACACAGGAAAGCTCCTCACCTGTTGCGATTGAAAATGCAATTAAACAACTGGATAAGCAAACACAGGATTTTGCTGCCAGACGTATGGATATCTCTATTCGTCAGGGATTATCAGGTCATTCTGTGGACGAGATATAATAATGCCGAAAATAATTTTTTTACCGCATAAAGAGTTATGCCCTGAAGGGGCGGTTGTGGAAGTCCAGAAAGGTGAATCGATTCTTAATGCTGCCTTACGTAGTGGTATTGATATTGAACATGCTTGTGAAAAATCTTGTGCTTGTACCACATGCCACTGTATTGTTCGTGAAGGTTTTGATTCACTGGAAGAAAGTTCTGAGCTAGAGGATGACATGCTAGATAAAGCATGGGGGTTAGAGCCTGAAAGCCGCTTAAGTTGTCAGGCTATTGTGACCAACGAAGATCTGGTAATAGAAATTCCTAGATATACGATCAATTATGCCAGAGAGCATTGATCCTTATATTTAATTGCAGGAGGGGATGGTGAGTTTAAAGTGGATTGATAGCCGTGCAATAGCAGAGGCACTCTATGATAAATATCCTAATATTGATCCGCAAACGGTTCGTTTTACCGATATGCATCAATGCATTTGCCAATTAGACGATTTTAATGACAATCCGCAAGCTTCAAATGAAAAGATCCTAGAAGCCATTTTATTAATATGGCTTGATGAGTATCAATAATGACTGATTGAAGCAATCAATTACATATAAAGCTGGGAATTGCCAGCTTTTTTATTGCTATCACTCATCGTGCAATGTATTAACTCATGATAACCTTTATGATTAATATCTTATATTTATCAATTATTCCATAAACACAATATCACAAACTAAGGAGGGAAGAGGGAATGGAAAAGCAGATCATGCAAGTCTCGCTATCTTATCAAGCAGCGGCGCCTTGTTGGGAAAAGAATGCATTAATCAGTTCTAGTGAACAAGGGATAGTCATTCATCTGAAGCCACAAGCAAAACTGTGTGCTATCCAGAGTGCTGGTCGTAGATTGGACAGTCAAGGCATTCACCATGTGCTGTTAGCAGGTAATGACTGGGACTTGGAAAAAAGTTGGGCATTTTGGCAAGGTTTCAGAGCACCTAAGGGAGCGCGTTCGATTGAATGGCCAAATTTATCTGAAAATGAAAAAAAAGAGCCACAGTATCGCATCCGAATTATTGATTGGGTACGAGATATTATTAACGCACCGGCTGAAGAATTATCGCCTGAACAGCTGGCTCAGCGTAGCGCTGATTTATTATGTGAAACAGTAAAAGATAATATTAACTACCGTATCATTCAGGGTGAAGAGTTAGCCAAACAGAAATATAGTGGAATTTATACTGTAGGCCGTGGCTCAAGCCGTCCACCCGCATTACTAGTGCTGGATTATAATCCAACTGGCAATTTAAAAGCACCGATATTTGCTTGTTTAGTAGGAAAGGGAATTACGTTTGATTCTGGTGGTTATAGCATAAAGCCATCTTCATCAATGAATTCAATGAAAGCCGATATGGGTGGGGCAGCTATGCTAACTGGAGCGTTAGCCTTAGCAATAAGCCGAGGTTTAAAACAACGAGTAAAACTTTTCCTCTGCATTGCCGATAATATGGTTAGTGGTAATGCCTTTAAATTAGGTGATATTATTCGCTACCGTAACGGCAAATCTGTTGAAATTATGAATACCGATGCGGAAGGAAGACTGGTTTTAGCAGATGGATTGATCGATGCTTGCAAAGAAAAACCAGCATTAATTATTGATGCTGCTACGTTAACTGGCGCTGCCAAAATCGCGGTAGGTAACGATTATCAATCGGTATTGAGTTTTGATGACAAATTGGTGGCTGAATTGATGTCAGCAGCAGAAATGGAGAATGAACTCTTTTGGCGATTACCTTTAGCTGAATTTCATCGCCGCCAATTACCTTCTGGATTTGCTGATCTCAATAATATTGCATCACCTTCTCATACTGCGGGCGCTAGCACCGCTGCTGCTTTCTTATCTCATTTTGTTGAAAATTATCATAAAGGGTGGTTACATATCGATTGTTCGGCGGCTTATCGTAAATCTGCTGTGAATTTATGGGCGGAAGGTGCGACTGGCATTGGCGTCAGGACGATTGCTAGTCTATTGCTAAAAAAAGCAAAATAGCGGTTATTTGGTATGATTGTTTACCCAGAAATATTATTTTCCCGGGTAAATAATTAGTTAGCAAAAGAGTATTAGTTAGGAAAGAAGCTAAAATGGCAGCTGATAAAATCAATCAAACTGCGCTGATGACTACCATTACAGTGCCAGGCGGTAGTATCATTAAATTGCGCATACCTGAAACTATGCCGCAACAATTAATCAATGTGCTATGTCAATTTTTCCAACAGCATAAAATCATACGCCGTGCTTTTTTACTGCAAGCGGAGGATGATACTGTAGTAGAAGCGTCGGTTATGCTTATTGCTTTAGAAATTAATATTGGCTATGAAAAAGAAGGGCAACTATTAATTCCGCAGTTAGGAAGCATGGCGCTTGATTATCTGGAAGCTAATCAGTCAGTTGATTTTTATTTTTTGCAACCGAATAGTACAGGTATCGATCATTTTATTGTGCGCCATACGCAGCCGTTTTATCAACGTAAAATAGGGGGCTGGTTGCGCAGTACCATTGCTGTTAAAAATTGTTAAATTATGTCACCCATTATTTCCTTATTTATACCCCGCTTTTTTTATATTTAAATTTGTTTATGCCTAAATCCTAAAGAGAATTGAGCAGATTATTGTTTGTGATCATGTCTGGTGTTTTAAGTTTTATAAAAATGTGATTTAAGCTAAAGAAATAAAAAAATTGTATAAAAAAAATTAACAAAATTTATCGTTAAGTGGGCAATTGAATTGCCAATATTTATAATAGCTAGCTATTTTGCCTTAATAAAATGATGATAAATCTTTTTCTTGGCGGGCATAATGGATGCAAGGCAAAAATATCCTGATGAAAAATAACAGCTAAGAGGATTTCTAATGACAATACAACGCACGTTTTCCATTATTAAGCCAAATGCAGTTAAGAAAAATGCTATTGGTGCGATTTATGGCCGGTTTGAGCAAGCTGGATTCGAAATTATTGCTGCTAAAATGGTGCATTTAAGCGAAGAACAGGCAGCTGGATTTTATGCTGAGCATAAAGGTAAGCCTTTTTTTGCTGGATTAGTCGAGTTTATGACCTCAGGCCCCATAATGTTGCAAGTTTTAGCCAGTGACGATGCTATACAGCGCTATCGTGATTTGATGGGCGCAACGGATCCTGCTAAGGCATTGCCAGGGACACTACGTGCTGATTATGCTGATAGTTTTACCGAAAATGCAGTCCATGGTTCAGATTCTGTCGTGTCAGCAGAACGAGAAATTGCTTTTTTCTTTACTGATGACGAAATTTGTCCGCGTTAACAAACAGAAATAGGATATTATTAGCAAAATATTAATAAAGTTTGTAAAATACCATGCCTTGTTAAGTGATTTATTGACAAGGTTATGGCATATAAAGCTATTAAAATAAGATTTAATGCCAATAAATATAGTTAATTATTAAAAATCTACAGTTTTCGCCGAAAAGTGTAATAACGAGGCAATAAAAATGTTTCAATCTAAAACAACAGCGCAGTGTGTGCCCTCTTTTTCTCCTGTTACCAAATCAACAAAAATTAATTTGTTGGATATGGATCGTAAACAGATGCGGCAATTTTTTAGTGACATGGGTGAAAAACCATTTCGAGCCGATCAGGTAATGAAATGGATTTATCACCACTGTTATGATGATTTTGATTTGATGACTGATATCAATAAGGTGTTGCGGACTAAATTAAAAGCAGTTGCAGAAATTCGGGCGCCTGAAATTGCGCAAGAGCAGCGCTCTGCTGATGGCACAATCAAATGGGCAATCACGGTAGGTGAGCAACAAGTCGAAACAGTCTATATTCCTGAAGATGATCGAGCGACACTTTGTGTCTCTTCTCAAGTTGGCTGTGTCCTTGAATGTAAGTTTTGTTCAACCGCTCAACAAGGTTTCAATCGTAACTTACGCGTTGCAGAAATCATAGGCCAGGTGTGGCGGGCTGCTAAAGTCATCGGCTCTTTAAAATCTAGTGGCCGGCGGCCAATTACCAATGTTGTGATGATGGGAATGGGAGAGCCCCTATTAAATCTAAACAATGTTATTCCAGCAATGGAAATTATGATGGATGATTTTGGCTTTGGATTGTCAAAACGACGAGTGACTTTATCGACGTCTGGTGTTGTGCCTGCGCTTGATAAATTGGGTGATATGATCGATGTTGCTTTGGCAATTTCCTTGCATGCTCCGACTGATGAAATTCGTGACCAGATTGTACCTATTAATAAAAAATACAATATTGAAACCTTCCTGGCTAGTGTTCGGCGTTATCTCACTAAATCTAATTCAAATCAGGGACGTGTTACCGTTGAGTATGTGATGCTAAATGGTGTGAATGATAGTATTGAACATGCTCATCAGCTCGCTCAATGTCTTAAGCATACGCCTAGCAAAATTAATTTAATTCCTTGGAACCCATTTCCTGGTGCGCCATACAGCCGTAGTTCTAATAGTCGTATTGATCGTTTTGCAAAAGTATTGATGAAATATGGTTATACTACTATTGTGCGTAAAACACGTGGTGATGATATTGATGCGGCCTGTGGTCAATTAGCGGGTGATGTTATTGATCGAACAAAACGAACATTGAAAAAACAGCTTGTTGGTGAACCAATTATGGTAAAAGCAGTCTGAATATTAATTATGTAAATAAAGGGAATTAGATATCATAATTCCTTTTATTACCAGTTATATAAACAAACGAGAGTGATATGATAAGGATATCTGTCATTAATATTCTATTGTTAGTGGGTTTATTAATAGGATGTACTAGTATTAATAAAGACGTTGATATTGCGATTGTGACACGGACACAGCTAGGCATTGCTTATTTATCAGCAGGGAATTATCCAGCAGCATCTTATCATTTTAAGAAGATAATGCTGGCAGAGCCAAAAAATGGGATAGCAAATTTAGGCATGGCGGTCATTATGCGTCAGCAAAAGCAACCAGATTTAGCATTAAAATATTTTAAAGTGGCAATTCGTTCATCAGCAATCAATAATACAAGTATGCGATATTATTATTTAGACTTTTTATGCTCTGAAAACATATCTGAGGAGATAATTAAATTGAGGAAAGAGGAAGAACGTAGTGGGCTGAATTGTCAAAATATTTCAAAAGTAAAATAAGAAATATTATCGGTATGAAGGTTTTTTATTAACTTATAGATGAAGTTTTTTAAAAGCCTTCATGATGTTAAAACTCAAAAAAGACCAATATTTCCGCGAATGAATAGCAAACCTAAAACAGAAAAAACAGAAATCACCGTTGGCCAACGTTTATTACAGGCACGGGAAACGCTTGGTCTTTCCCGAGAAATCGTTGCCGAGCGACTTTGCTTAAAAGTGTGCACAGTACGTGAGATAGAAGAAGACAGCAATTCCCATAATGTTGATCCTACTTTCTTGCGTGGTTACATTCGTTCTTATGCAAAATTAGTGAAAATTCCAGAAAAAGAAATTCTTGAATTATTGGATAAACATACACCAGCAAAAGCAGCTGTAGTTTCTCCTATGCAGAGTTATTCTCTAGGAAAAACCCGTAAAAAACGCGAAGGCTGGTTAATGAAATTTACCTGGCTAATTATCATTATTTGTATTGCTATGGTAGGTATTTGGTGGTGGCAGGGTTATAAAGTACAAAAACAAGAAATTGCCACGATGGCTGAACAGAATCACTTGAATACTGCTCAAATGCCGGCAGATCCAGCTTCTTCTACTCCTGGTGAAGTAGCAGAGACTGAACAAAATAATTTAAATACATCGTCGACAGAAACTAATGTACAGCCGGTAACCTCATCGATAGCTAATAATGTCGTATCACCAGCTCCTAAAACGCCATTAACGTCTGAAACACCAAAAAATAGTGATATAAATGCTAATATCGAGTCAGTAAATCCAGCAGAAGTAAAAACAGTGCCATTGCCAGGCAGTATGAATAATAGTAATCCAGAACGAGATAGAACAGCAGAGGTTTCTACTGATACTGATGCTGCTAATATAGAATCTGGTGATGGAGTTGTGATGAACTTTAAAGGGGAGTGCTGGTTAGAAGTTCGTGATGCTAAAGGTAAGATTTTATTTAGTGGTATTAAAAATACAGGCCAAAAACTTGAATTAAATGGTGAACTTCCTTATCAATTTAATATTGGTATACCCGCCAATGTTAATCTGTTATTCAAAGGTAATTCCGTTGATCTAAATCGCTTTATTAAAGCTAATCGTCCAGCCAAGTTTAAATTGCCTGGATTGTAAATGAATATTGTAAGACAACATCTATAAATAATGATAAATTGTGAACAAATAAGAAGCCATCGTCAATTCGATGGCTTCAATTATAGAAATAGCGCAACTTATTAAACATGGATGTTGAAGGAGAGTAATATGCATAATCAATCACTGATAAAAAGGCGTAAATCAACGCGCATTTATGTAGGAAATGTTCCCGTTGGTGATGGTGCCCCCATTACAGTACAATCTATGACAAATACGCGGACAACGGATGTTGAAGCGACAGTTAAACAGATTAAATCTTTAGAACGAGTAGGCGTTGATATTGTGCGTGTTTCTGTGCCTACAATGGATGCAGCAGAAGCGTTTAAACTTATTAAGCAACAAGTTAATGTTCCTGTGATTGCTGATATCCATTTTGATTATCGTATTGCACTAAAAGTAGCTGAATATGGTGTGGATTGTTTACGTATCAATCCATGTAATATTGGTAATGAAGAGCGCATTCGTCAGGTTGTTGACTGTGCACGTGATAAAAATATTCCTATTCGGATCGGCGTTAATGGTGGTTCATTAGAAAAAGATATTCAAGAAAAATATGGGGAGCCCACGCCAGCAGCGTTAGTTGAATCTGCTATGCGCCATGTGGATATATTAGATAGATTGAATTTTGATCAGTTTAAAATTAGCGTTAAAGCTTCAGATGTTTTTTTGGCTGTAGGCGCATACCGTTTACTAGCTGATAAAATTAATCAACCTTTACATTTAGGTATTACCGAAGCGGGTGGAGCGCGAGCAGGTTCGGTGAAATCTGCTATCGGATTGGGAATGTTATTGTCTGAGGGGATTGGTGATACATTACGGATTTCATTAGCTGCTGATCCGGTTGAAGAAGTTAAAGTTGGTTTTGATATTTTGAAATCTCTGCGTATTCGCTCGCGAGGTATTAATTTTATTGCTTGTCCAACCTGCTCACGTCAAGAGTTTGATGTCATTGGTACCGTTAATGCATTAGAAGAACGGTTAGAAGATATTATTACTCCGATGGACGTTTCAATTATTGGTTGTGTTGTTAATGGTCCTGGTGAAGCCGAGGTTTCTACCCTTGGCGTCACAGGGGCAAGAGCAAAGAGCGGATTTTATGAAGACGGTGTGCGTCAAAAAGAACGTTTAGACAATGTTGATATGATCGATCAGTTGGAAGCTAAAATTCGGGCAAAGGCCGTTATGTTGGATGAAAATCGGCGGATTGTATTGAACAATTAGATAAATAATTTAATCATATTGGCTCATAAAGTAATGAGCCGATTTTGTTTATGGATTGCACCCTGTTAATATTCACTTTTATAATCCATATTATGATAGATTTTTAAATAGAGAAATAACGTGGTTAAAAACATTCAATCTATTCGCGGTATGAATGACTTTCTTCCTGCCGATATTCAATTCTGGCAAAAAATTGAAAGCAAATTAAAACAAATCCTTGCTAGTTATGGTTTTAGTGAGATTCGAACTCCCATCGTAGAGCAAACCTCATTATTTTCTCGCGCAATAGGTGAGGTCACTGATGTGGTTGAGAAAGAGATGTATACCTTTGATGACCGGGATGGTGACAGCTTAACACTGCGTCCAGAGAATACAGCTGGTTGTGTACGCGCTGGGATCGAACATGGTTTATTGTATAATCAGCAACAACGTCTCTGGTATTTAGGCCCGATGTTTCGTTATGAGCGGCCACAGAAAGGGCGTTATCGTCAATTCCATCAGTTAGGTGCAGAAGTTTTTGGTTTAGCCGGGCCCGATGTTGATGCCGAACTTATCATGATGACAGCACGTTGGTGGCGTGAGTTGGGGATCGCTAACCATGTTTCACTGGAATTAAATTCGATTGGTTCATTAGCGGCGCGCGCAAAATATCGTCAGGCATTAGTCACTTTTTTGCAACAGTATGAAGATAAATTGGATGAAGATTGCCGACGTCGACTGTCGACTAATCCGTTACGCATCCTTGATTCAAAAAATCCTGATGTGCAAAAACTGCTTAATGATGCGCCATTACTTGCTGATTATCTTGACGATGATTCGAAACAACATTTTACTGGACTTTGTAAATTACTTGATGTAGCAGGCGTTCAATATCGAATTAATCAACGTTTAGTTCGTGGTTTAGATTATTATAATCGTACTGTATTTGAGTGGGTTACTGATGCATTAGGTGCGCAGGGTACGGTATGCGCCGGCGGTCGCTATGATGGTCTGGTCGAGCAGCTCGGCGGGCGGACGACCACCGCGGTAGGTTTTGCGATGGGAATGGAGCGCATGGTGTTATTGGTGCAACAGCTTAATCCAGGTTTTGTTGCTGACTGTACCTTAGTTGATGTTTATTTGGTTGCTTGTGGTGAGGCAAGTCAACAGGCAATATTAGTCCTGGCTGAAAAAATTCGCGATAAATTGCCAGCTTTGAAATTAATGACTCATCATGGTGGAGGTAACTTTAAAAAACAGTTAGCTCGCGCTGATAAACATCAGGCGAAAATTGCCCTAATTTTAGGTGAAGATGAGTGTCAATCGGATGAAGTCACAATAAAAGATTTGCGTACCGGCGAACAGGAAAAAATTTCTCAGCAGAATGTTGCTGTACGTTTGGTTGAACTTTTAGGTTAAAGGAGACTCTGTGGAAGTCTATACCACTGAAAACGAGCAGGTAGATGCTATTAAACGCTTTTTTGTTAACAATGGCAAAGCGTTAGTAATTGGGTTAGCTGTCGGAGTTGGCGCGATTATTGGTTGGAATTATTGGCAATCACATCAGGCAAATCGTTTGCAAGAAAGTGCTCAAGCCTTTGAACAAATTTCATCTCAATTGCAGACAGGTTCAAAACAAGCACTGGCTGCTGGCGAACAATTTGCTAATGAAACAAACAATATTTATGGTGTATTGACCAATATTGAACTTGCCAAAATTGCGGTGGAAAAGAGTGATATTGCTGGTGCAGAAAAAGCATTACTAAAGGCATTAGCAGTAGCAAAATTAGATAATCTTAAAGATTTGATCAATGTCAGATTGGCACGCGTACAGTTAACTTTGAACAAGACAGATCAAGCACTGATTACTTTGACTCAAGTACAGGATAAAGGATGGAGTACGATTGTTGAAGATATTCGTGGCGATATATTATTGAAAAAAGGTGATGTTGCTGGCGCCCGTGCAGCTTATTCTAAAGGAATTGAATCAAGTGGAGCTGAAATGATGAAGACAATATTAAAAATAAAAATTAATAGCTTGCCAAACTAAGAGGAATATTAACATGCAATTGGCTAGAACGCTCTTGGTTGGTTTGTTGGCAATGACTTTATTAATGGGATGCTCAACGGAAAAAGATTCTATCGTAATGTCTCCTTTACCTGAGGTTGACAATCAATTTACCCCTTCTATCATCTGGCATCGCTCGATAGGGGATGGTAGTGGAAAATATTATTCTCAACTTTCAACGGCTTACGATGATTCTGTTGTTTATGCAGCCGATCGTAAAGGAACGGTGAAAGCAATGGATGTTGATTCAAGTGAGATACTATGGTCAATTGATTTATCAGAACATGTTGGTTTTTTCACGGCTAATTTGCCGGCCTTACTTTCCAGCGGATTAACGGTTTCAGGAGATAAGCTTTATATAGGGACAGAAACTGGCAAAGTTATCGCATTGAATAAAGCCGATGGAGAAATGGCATGGGAAACAGATGTTGCCGGAGAAGCACTTTCGCAGCCAGTAGTGAGTGACGGTTTGGTATTGATTCATACCAGTAACGGTGTGTTACAAGCGTTAGATGCACAGACTGGACAAAGTAAATGGAGTATTAATTTAGACACCTCGACATTATCAGTAAGAGGAAAGTCAGCGCCAGCTACTGCTTATGGCGTCGCGATTGTTGGTAGTGATGGTGGTCGTATTAGTGCCATAATGCTTGCTCAAGGGCAGATTGTCTGGCAACAATATATTTCTCAGATCCGTGGCGCAACGGAAATTGATCGTTTACACGATGTTAATATGACGCCGGTTATTGATACTAATTCAGGCGCTATCTTTGCTATTGCGTATAATGGTGATTTAGTTGCAATGGATATGCGCTCTAGCCAAATTATCTGGAAGCGTCATCTAGGCACGGTGAATGATATTATTGTCACCAATGATATTATCTACTTAGTTGATCAAAATGATCGTGTGCTGGCCATTCGTAAAAATGATGGTGTCACTTTATGGACACAAGATGCTTTATTACATCGCAATTTGACCGCACTGGCTATTTATGATGGTTATTTAGTAGTTGGCGATGGTGAAGGTTATCTTCATTGGTTAGATACCCAAGATGGTCAATTTGTGGCACAAAATAAAGTTGATAGTTCGGGCTTACGCAGCCGTCCGATTATTGCCAGTGATAAATTACTTATTCAGGCAAAAGATGGAACTGTATATCTGATTGAACGTTAATTGCCTGACATTTTCTTATTTTCCAGATAGAATTAACGGCTGCTGATTTTCGCAGCCGTTTTATTTTTTAGTATTCTGAAGATTGGAATCAGAATACCGATTTTAATTTTTATGAGGCATCTTAAAAATGATACCTGTCATTTCGCTAGTAGGGCGTCCAAATGTAGGAAAATCTACCTTATTTAACCGATTAACTCGAACTAGGGATGCGCTGGTTGCTGATTTTCCTGGTTTAACCCGTGACCGAAAATACGGCACAGCAGAGTTTGCTGGACAGGAATTCATTATTATTGATACCGGTGGTATCGATGGTTCAGAAGAGGGGATAGAAACCCATATGGCTTCTCAATCCTTACTAGCGATTGAAGAAGCTGATATTGTTTTTTTTATGGTTGATGCTCGTTCAGGATTGATGCCGGCAGATTATGAGATTGCGAAACATTTGCACAGTCGCAAAAAGGATAGTTACCTGGTCGCAAATAAAACTGATGGTTTGGATATCGATACAGTTTTAGGTGATTTTTATGCACTTGGGATCAAGGATATTTATCCCATTGCCGCATCTCATGGACGTGGTGTTACTCAACTGATTGAAAAAGTGGTTTCTCCCTATTCGCCGCAAAAATCAGCCAATGATATTGAATTGTCGCCAGAGGAGGCTAATGCAGCTTATTGGCTTGCTCAGGAAGAGAAAGAGGCGCTTGATAATAATAGTGAAGAAGAAGCCTTTGATCCGCGTTCACTACCGGTTAAGTTAGCGATTGTTGGTCGGCCAAATGTTGGTAAATCAACCTTAACTAACCGTATTTTGGGCGAGGATCGAGTAGTTGTTTATGATATGCCAGGTACAACGCGGGATAGCATTTATATTCCGATGGAACGGGATGGATGTGAATATATACTGATTGATACAGCGGGTGTGCGTAAGCGCGGAAAAATAACTGAAACGGTCGAAAAATTTTCGGTGATCAAAACGTTGCAATCAATTAAAGATGCTAATGTTGTTTTACTGGTTATTGATGCCAGAGAGGGTATTTCTGATCAAGACTTATCATTATTAGGTTTTATTTTGAATGCAGGGCGTTCTCTGGTGATTGTAGTCAATAAGTGGGATGGCATGTCGCAAGAGGATCGTCAATCGGTTAAAGATATGCTGGATTTGCGATTAGGTTTTATTGATTTCGCTAAAGTGCATTTTATTTCAGCGTTGCATGGTAGTGGTGTTGGTAATTTATTTGAGTCTATCCATGAAGCTTATGAATCGGCAACACGGCGAGTAAGTACAGCCTTATTAACACGTATTATGAAGATGGCAGAAGAAGAACATCAGCCACCCCTGATACGAGGTCGCAGAGTGAAAATGAAATATGCTCATGCCGGCGGTTATAATCCACCGATTGTGGTCATCCATGGCAATCAAGTTGCTGAATTACCCGATTCTTACAAACGTTATTTAATGAACTATTTTCGTCGCACATTACAGGTTATGGGGACACCGATTCGTATTCAATTTAAAGAAGGCGCTAATCCTTATGCCGGCAAGAAAAATAAATTGACACCAATGCAGCTACGTAAGCGTCTAATTGCCCATCTTAAAAAACGTTAATAACAAATTGCACACTTAAAAAATAAGTGTGTTACTAATATTTATACCCACTCTTTTTCGATTAAAAAATGATTATAAAGTTTTTCTTCATCTGAATTGGACTCAGGATGATAGTTATATTCCCAGCGTGCTAGTGGTGGTAAGGACATTAAAATTGATTCTGTTCTACCGCCAGTCTGCAGCCCGAACAGGGTTCCACGATCGCATACCAGATTAAATTCTGCATAACGTCCTCGGCGGCATAATTGAAATTGGCGCTCGCGTTCACTCCAAGCTGTCTGTTTTCTTTTTTCAACAATAGTAAATACGCCTTAAGAAAACCATTGCCAATATCCTGAGTAAAGTGAAAGCAGGTAGTAAAATCGGGTTGGTTTAAATCGTCAAAGAAAAGGCCGCCAACCCCGCGTGGCTCATTGCGATGTTTGATAAAAAAATAGCGATCACACCATTTTTTATAGTTGGGATAAATTTCTTTTCCATAAGGTAAACATAGAGACTGCGCAATCTTGTGCCAGTGTATAATATCTTCTTCAAAGCCATAATAGGGAGTTAAATCAAATCCACCACCAAACCACCATACTGATGGTTCACCTGGTTTTTCTGCAATGAAAAAACGGACATTAGCATGGGCTGTTGGAATATAAGGATTGAGTGGATGAGTAACTAAAGAAACTCCCATTGCTTGATAGCGACGACCTACCAGTATTGGACGATTTTCTGTGGCAGAAGCAGGTAAATGCTCACCACTTATATGGGAAAAATTGACTCCTACTTGCTCAAAAATCGTCCCATTTTTTAATATACGGCTACGACCGCCACCTTTTTGTTTATGTTGCCAGTTATGTTGGGCAAATTTTGCGGTGTTATCGATATGTTCAAATTGCTGACAGAGCTTATCTTGCAAAGTGAGAAGAAGTGCCTTCACTGCATTAATATCAGGTATATTCATAACATTGCTTTTGATTATTATTAGAGTAGTAGATTAGCGGTTAATTATACACTCAATACGGTCTGAATACATTTTGTTATTGATTGGATCTGTTAGTATTGCAATAACGATAGCAAAATATTCAGCATGACCGCCTATAAATATTAATAGTAGAGTTATGCATGTATCAGTGAATCAAGTAAGCTAATTATAGTCTATTCAAAAACTGTCGTTGTTGGCAGTTTAAGTCTATGGTTAATACTATAATTGTCGGTTAGTAAAGTTAACCACAACCCAATTTCGGCTAAAAAGCAGAAGTATTTATCTATTCTCTTATTGTCAGAATGGAATGGATTTAATATAAAATGAATTTTAGCCAATAAAATTCTTACATTATTTAGTGTTGGTATTATTATTTTAGTAAATTTTAATTATTTGCTATTGAAAAGCCAAGTAGAGCGGTGTTAAATAAACAGAATAATAAATTTACGTAATAACCATATGATTTTATTGTAAATAAATTAAATTATTTAAAAGTGAAATAATGATTCATGGAGTATAAAATCAACATTTTCAGCGCTATCTTATTCATTTTATTTTGCTACCATCATTCTTGTTTAGATAATAAGAATGCCAATCTTTATTCTTCACTAAGTAGGTAAAAAAATATGGAAATAAGAACCTTTCAACAAGATGATTTCGAAGAAATTATCACATTATGGGGGCTTTGTCAGCTAATTCAAACAGATAGAGATCCTGAAGCAGATATCGAGCGTAAAATGTTATCGGGGGCAGATCTTTTTTTAGTTGCTGAAATGGCAGGTGAAGTTGTTGGTACCATCATGGGAGGATACGATGGTTATCAAGGATCTGCTTATTATTTAGCGGTGCACCCTGAATACCGTGGTAGAGGGATTGCCAATGCATTAATTAGTCGTTTAGAAAAAAAATTAATTGCTAAAGGTTGCCCACAAATTATGTTTTTAGTACCTGAAGAGAATGACGCTACCATCTGTATGTGTGAGAAAATGGCTTACGAAGAGTTACAACAGGAAAATATTTTATACACTAAACGATTAATTGATGATCAAGCGTTTGAGTGATTAATGCAATTAATTTGATGATACCAATATTTATCTTTTTTGATATAAAATTTTATTAATTTATTTTTTGTGAAAATTTTTTATCGGTATTAGTGGATTATTTTTAAACTGTCAGATTAATAAAAGTTAATTTCATCTTTATTTGGAAAATAACTTGTTTTACTTACTTTTTTGTAGATTATTAACTTGTATTCTATCACGCTGCTAATTTCACACATTATAAACAAATTTTAAATAAAATTATTAATATTTTTACTTTTTTTATTATATTGTAAATTAATTTTAAGGGGTTTTTTATGCCACAACTTTTTGGCAACAGCCGATTATTTTGGTTAAAAGTGTCATTTGCAACAAGTCTATTATCACTAACCGGATGTAGCAGTATTTCATGGTCAAGTTTATATCCAATGAATTGGTTTGCCAGTTCAGTTAAAATTTCCGCTACCGGAGTTGGTCAGATTAATAAAATGACCCCGATGGAAGAGCAGATTATTGCAGCAGCGTTAAATAACCGATACCATTTTCGCTCTGGAATGCAAATTGAGCAGGGGCAATTAATGTCTCTTTTCCAAGGTATAAATAATTTTCAAGAAAAGATAGTTATTTATGGTGTTGAGAATGGGGAAGTTAAGCGAATCGAAATCGTGGATGAAGATATTAAAACAGTATGGGATACAAAAATAGGAACACTATTCTCGCAAATCTATCAAAACGCAGTGCAAGGTAGTTGTTACCCTGATTCAAAGCAAACCAATATGTTAACTAATTGTGTTTCTCCTCAATCTAGCCATGTTACTTATCGTTTTACTGGCAAATCGAGTGGGTCCCAAAAATCTAGTGCCATCAACTGATGTTTTAGCTAATTGGAAAGTAAGTGGTATTATTTGGTCTGCACAATAATGATTTAATTTAGTAATAAATTATATCAAGGTATGACATAAAAATTGAATTGTTTAAATCCTTTAATCAAAGTTGCATATTATAACTTTGTTGCAAGGACTATCAGCTATTTTTGTTGTTTATGTTGCTATTAGCGTTGTTTTATTCTTTATAATAAAAATAATTAGGTAAATAATGTGGATTATTTGGAAAAATTTATTGGTAATACGCCACTAGTTAAGCTAAAAAGATTGACTAAAAATAGGGATGCTGAAATTTGGGTAAAACTAGAGAGTAATAATCCTGCCGGTTCAGTCAAAGATAGAGCTGCCCTTTTTATGATCCAGCAAGCAGAAAAACGAGGTCAAATTACACCTGGTGATACCTTAATTGAAGCAACTAGTGGTAATACAGGGATCGCATTGGCAATGATAGCCACCATAAAGGGATATAAACTAAAATTATTAATGCCGGAAAATATGAGTGTTGAACGTCAGTCAGTGATACGAGCTTATGGTGCTGAAATAGTTTTGGTTAGTGAAGCGGAAGGGATGGAAGGGGCTCGTGATCGTGCATTAGAGATGCAATCTCGAAATGAAGGTAAAGTGCTTGATCAATTTAATAATTTTGATAATCCATTAGCCCATTTTATGACGACAGGCCCTGAAATTTGGCGTCAGACAGCAGGGCGGATCACGCATTTTGTCTCAAGTATGGGGACAACTGGAACAATTACCGGTGTCAGCCAATATTTAAAATCTAAATCAAATAAAATAGAAATTATCGGTTTGCAACCAGCAGAAAATAGCTATATTCCAGGGGTTCGGCGCTGGTCTCAAGATTATATTCCAAGTATATTCAGATCTGCACAAGTTGATAGAATATTGGATATCACTCAGATAGAAGCAGAACAAATGATGAAGAGCCTAGCAATAGATGAAGGTATCTTTTTGTGGTGTTAGTTCAGGAGGCGCTGTGGCAGGGGCATTACGCGTTGCTAAACAGAACCCCGGGGCAGTTATTGTGACTATTATTTGTGACCGAGGGGATCGTTATCTTTCCACTGGATTATTTAATTGAATTAAATAATATCAAAGATAAATAGTTGTTTATAGTAAACAATCATTGTTATTAAATAGCGAAATAGGGAAGAATGGTAGTTTATTTTTTGATCTGCATAATAACGGTTTCACCTACAACAATAGAGCCACTAAATTTAGTTAGTTCTTTTATTTCATCCATATTAGAAATGACTACAGGTGTTAATGTCGATTTTGCTTTTTCTTCTAATAGAGGAAGATCAAGTTCAAGCACTAAATCTCCTTTTTGTACTTTTTGTCCTTCCTCTGCTATGCGGGTGAATCCTTCACCCTTTAATTCAACTGTATCAATACCGCAATGGACAAATAACTCAATACCATTATCTGATTCGATAGAAAATGCATGGTTCGTTTCAAATATTTTACCAATAGTTCCATCAACTGGAGCAACAATTTTGTTACCAGTAGGCTTGATAGCAATGCCATCACCAACAATTTTCTCGGCAAAAACAACATCTGGAACATCTTCTATATTAACAACTTCACCTGAAATTGGCGCAATAATATCAATATTGCCAGTGCTATTTTTATCATCTGAAACCAGTGATTTGAGTTTGTCAAACAGACCCATGGATCTTCTCCTAATTAATTGTTTTCTTATGGGGTCAAGAGTTGGTTGATGATTTTAGCAAAGTGTTTTTTCTTTAATAAATGTTTCAACCAAATCCATCAATTCCTTCGCTGTCGGTTGATTAAGAGCTTGTTCTGCTAATGTTTTTGCATCTTTGAAATTTGCATTTCGGATAATTTTTTTAATAGTTGGGATTGAGATTGCACTCATACTAAATTCATCTAATCCCATACCAAGTAATAATAGTGTAGCACGTTCATCACCAGCAAGCTCACCACACATACCTGTCCATTTCCCTTCTGCATGAGAAGCATCAATAACTTGTTTAATAAGTTTTAACACTGAAGGAGACATTGGATTATAAAGGTGAGAAATCAGATCATTTCCGCGATCAACCGCTAAGGTATACTGTGTTAGATCATTGGTTCCGATGCTAAAAAAATCGACTTCTTTTGCTAAATGATGCGCAATAACCGCAGCTGCTGGTGTTTCAATCATAATCCCAACTTCAATCGACTGATCGAAAGCGTGCTTTTCCTCGGTTAATTGCTGTTTAAGTATAGCTAGCTCTTCTTTTAAGGTGCGAATTTCTTCCACAGAAATGACCATGGGAAACATAATACGTAGATGGCCGAAGGCAGAGGCTCTTAAAATAGCACGTAATTGAACGTGTAGGATTTCTTTGCGATCAAGGGAAATACGAATTGCTCGCCAACCAAGAAAAGGATTTTCTTCTTTCGGTAGGTTCATATAGGGAAGATCTTTATCCCCACCAATATCCATGGTACGAATAATAATAGCCTGTGGCCCCATAGCTTCTGCAACCGCTTTATAAGCTTGAAATTGTTCTTCTTCGCTAGGTAAATTATTGCGATCCATAAACAGAAATTCAGTACGGTACAGACCCACACCTTCAGCACCATTACGCTCAGCACCTTCTACATCACGTACAGTACCAATATTTGCGCAAACTTCAACTTGATGACCATCTAAAGTTATTGCGGGCAAATCTTTCAATTTTGCGAGCTCACTTTTTTCACGTAAATACTCATCTTTAATTTGTTTAAGCTTGTCAATCTCACTATCAGATGGATTTTGATAAAAATGATTATTGAGAGCATCTAAAACAAGATAATCGTTTGGTTGGATGTTCTTCGTTGCATTGCTTGTGCCAACAATAGCCGGAATTTCCAGCGATCTGGCCATAATTGAAGTATGAGAAGTGCGTCCGCCTATATCAGTAATAAAGCCAAGTACTTTCTTCAAGTTTAATTGTGCGGTTTCAGACGGGGTAAGATCTGCCGCAACCAAAATGACTTCTTCTGTAATTGAACCAAGATCAACAATAGGCAACCCTAAAATATTTTTTAGCAGGCGTTTACCAATATCTCTGACGTCAGCGGCACGTTCCTTGAGGTATTCGTCATTCAATTCTTCTAATGCTGTGGCTTGTTCTTCAATCACTTTTTGGGCTGCAGCATCCGCAGTTTTGTGCTCTTTTTTGATGAAAGAAAAAATTTCCTGCTCAAGTTCTTCATCTTCAAGCAGCATTATATTACCTTCAAATATTTCCGCTTTTTCTTCACCAAGATTTTTTTCTGCGGTTTTTTTTATCGTTTTTAATTGTGCTATTGCTTTTTCGCGTCCAGCAATAAAACGGTTAATTTCACTGTCAATTTGGGCGTCAGAAATTTTCTTTTGATTGACAACAATTGGCGCTTCTTTAAGAATTAATGCCTTGCCGAAGGCGATACCTGGTGATACTGAAATTCCTGAAATCATAAATGTTACCTTACTACCAATGGGCGAAAAATAGCTAGCTCATAGGACTGGCTTTGATACTTATGGTTAAATAGATATCGCCAGATAAAGATATCCAGGGATAAAAAATAGAAAATAAATGTTATATTGCCCGTATGTCATTACTCCAATTCGGCCATTAGTTTAACTAGATGTTCTACTGCTTTCTGCTCATCTTCACCTTCAGCAGAAATAGTGACAACAGTTCCTTGACTCAGGCCGAGTGTTTGTAGTTTAAATAAACTTTTAGCGCTCGCAGATTTTCCGTTATAGGAAAGTGTAATTTCAGAAGAAAAACTTTTTGCCTCTTTGACAAACTGAGCCGCCGGGCGAGTGTGAAGACCATTAGGTGCTGTGATGGTGACTTCTTGTTGGAACATATTTTTTCCCTCAACAAACTTAATATTTTTTATTAGTAAATCGAAAATATTTTAGCTGAAATAATCTGGATTTGCGTATTACTTTTCAGTGATAATAAAAGAAAAACGTTTTTTTCCATTATCAAACATAAATTTTATGTATATCGACATTATAGAGCCAGACATGTTAATTTGCCTAGTTTATGCCCTATTTGTAAATTTTCACTGCTTATTTTTTGATTAATTTCGATTGTCGAAATAATTAATGACTTAAATACTAAACTCGTTTCAAGAAATCATCTTAATACACACTAAACTTTGATCTACGACACAAAAAAAGCACTTTTAAAGCGCTTTTTTAGCTAATTGTGCGCAAAAATAGTCATTAGCTTGCATTGGCAGCAGAAAATAAATCTGTACTCAAATAACGTTCACCGGAAGAAGGTAAAATAACCACAATATTCTTATTTTGAAATGCCGGTTTTGCCGCTAATTTTACTGCTGCGGCAACTGCAGCGCCTGATGATATACCGGCTAAAATACCTTCTTTTTGCATAATTAGCCGAGCGGTTTGTATCGCTTCGTCATCGCTAATAGCAAACACATCATCAATAAGAGCAAGATCCAGGTTATCAGGGATAAAACCAGCACCTATGCCTTGGATTTTATGTGGACCAGGTTTTATTTCTAGGCCAGCTAATGTCTGGCTTATTACTGGCGATGCGGCTGGCTCGACAGCAATCATTTTAATGGCTTCACCGCCTGCTTTCTTTTTTAGATAACGGCCGATGCCAGTAATTGTAGCACCGGTACCAACTCCAGCCACGACAGCGGCTATCTCACCATCAGTATCTTGCCAAATTTCAGGTCCAGTTGTTTTTTGGTGAATTTCAGGATTGGCTGGATTATTAAATTGTTGCAAAAGAAGATAACGATCCGGAGCAGTGGCAACAATTTCGATGGCTTTTTCAATGGCGCCCTTCATGCCCTTAGCACCTTCAGTTAGGACTAAATTAGCGTCAAGCGCTTTTAATAATTTACGCCGCTCAAGGCTCATAGTTTCAGGCATGGTCAAGGTAAGCTTATATCCACGCGCAGCGGCAACGTAAGCCAGGGCAATTCCGGTATTGCCACTGGTCGGCTCGATTAAAGTTTTATTGGTTGTCAATTTGTCTAGTTTAGGGGTTAACAGACCTTTTTTTTCTGCGTCCCAAATCATATTGGCACCAATGCGGCATTTTACGCTAAAACTTGGGTTACGTGATTCGATTTTTGCTAACAAATTTCCGTTACCAAAGTGTTTCAAACGAACTAATGGAGTATGACCAATAGTTAGCGAGTTATCTTCAAAGATGTTGCTCATCGATCGTCCTTACTATTTTTCAGAAGCTATAAACATGCTCAAATATAGTACTAATCACCATACGCTAAGCGAATTATTTTGGAAATAAAAATTTATCCTATCGTTATATCGCACAGGTGTTTATCGTCGCTTTGATTAATTTTTACTAACTGATATAACGGGATATTTGGTGGTAACTAATAACTATTTTTTAGTAAATTAAGCTTAATTTTTATGTTGACTGCGGATACTAACATCAAATATGCCACAATCATTTATTTTGATTATTATTACTATCTGAGATAGCTGAAGTTAGGGTAAGAAATTTTAGCTAACTTCAGCGTTTGAGTTAATGACGGTTATGTTTCAGACGGTAGAGATCAACCCACATTGCTGTTGCACCGCAGATTGCGACGGGCATGATAACCAAATTGATAATAGGGATCATCGTCAGCAAATTGACTATTGCACCAAACTGGATACTGGTTGTTCGATTATTGGCAAGTGCCAACTTCATTTGATCAAATTTTACTTTATGGTTATCAAAAGGATAATCACAATATTGAATTGCCATCATCCAAGCACCAAATAAAAACCATAAAATTGGTGCGATTGTCTGAGCAATACCGGGAATGAAAAACAGGATCAGCAACGGAATAACACGAATAAGGTAGTAACATAATTTTGTTACTTCCCGCGCTAAGATCCGCGGTATGTCGGCAATAAGTACCGCAAAACTGGTATCGGGCGCGGGAGTTCCTGTTAATTCGGCTTCCAATTTTTCAGCTAACCAGCCATTAAAAGGAGAAGCAATAAAATTGGCGATAGTACTAAAGAAGTAGCCAAATATAAGTAAAATAGAGAGCACCGCAATAGGCCATATTAGATAACTTAACCACTGCATCCAACTGGGAACATAAGAAAGTAATGTTTGGATCCAATCGCCTAATTTGCTATAAAGCCACCAAAAGGCACTACCGAGTAAAATAATATTTGCTAATAAGGGTAAGATAACAAAACGTCTTATACCTGGACGAGTAACTAGCTGCCATCCCTGAGCAAAATAATAGAAACCATTCGCAGTTTTTAGTGATTTTATTGAATTAATCATACTTCATATTATCTCCTTTAGGTTTGATCTTGTATCATGTAGATAGGATTTTTAGCTGGCTAGTCTTTTGTTGGCTAAAAAAACAGCGAAAAAAGAATAAATATCTAACTTTTTGTAAGAAAATTATGTAGAGGGTTGCACTTAACGTTATTGGCAAATACTCTTAATATAATGATACCGCCATGGTGGCGATTATTTTTTCAAACAACAGAGATAGAGCGATGCAGGATTTGCGTCTAATATTAGTGGTCGTTGGTGCGATAGCTATAATAGCTTTACTGTTACATGGCTTTTGGACAGGTGGTAAAGAGCGTTCGAAGCTATTTAAAGATCGCCCTATGAAGCGCCGTAAACAACATAGTCAGTATACACCTGAGAGTGCAGGCGATCCATCCCTTGGCGATAAAATGATGGAGGCACAACAATCAGCATCTAAATTGACTAGTCAGAAGGCAAATGAACAATTTGCTTCCCGAAAATCTGAATCATCTAAGGTAGTGAAAACACCTAACGATGATCCACATCTAGCTGATACTGAAGTAGAAATTGGATCTCGTGCTAAGCAAGAAAAGAGCGTTCAGACTAAACAGCTTGAACTTGAGATTTCTGAGCCTGCGCTAAATTCAATTAATAGTGAAGAAAGGGAAGACGCTTTCGTAGCAAACACAGGAGAAAGCAGCCAACAGGCTGTTGGTGGAGTTGAACATCCTGATGGTGAAAAACAACAAAGTAACTTAGCTGATGAAGCTGATAAAAAGGATATTGTTGTTGTTTTACATGTTGCGGCACTGCAAGGTCAAGTTTTAGGCGGTGATCTGTTGTTACAAAGTATTTTTCAATCGGGTTTTCAGTTTGGTGAAAGGCAGATCTTTCATCGTCATGTTGATCCTTCTGGTTCTGGGCAGATTTTATTTAGCTTAGCCAATATGGTGAAACCCGGTTCTTTTGAGCCAGAGGCCATGTCTGATTTCACCACTCCGGGTATATCTATATTTATGATGGTACCTTCATATGGTGACTCAGGACAAAACTTCAAATTGATGTTGCAAGCAGCACAACGTATTGCGGCTGATGTTGGTGGTGTCGTGCTTGATGAGGATCGCAAAATGCTGACACCCCAAATGATAGAGGAATATCATAGCCGAATTAGAAAAGCATTAACTTAAATATTAGATGATTAGTAATCAACCCCCGTGATAGCGGGGGTTTTGTCTTTAGTTGTATGGTGAATAATGAAAGAACAACAAAATTATCTTGCTCGGCTTAAACAGCAATTACGGCATCATGAATATCTTTATCATGTATTAGATACGCCTGAAATACCCGATGCAGAATATGATCGGATGATGCAGGAATTGAAAAAATTGGAGGCTGAGCATCCAGAATGGATTACTGCTGATTCGCCAACACAACGGGTTGGTGCTGCGCCATTAACGGCTTTTGAGCAGGTACGCCATGAAATACCGATGCTGTCATTAGATAACGTTTTTGATGAAGAGAGTTATTTAGCCTTTGATAAACGAGTACATGATCGTTTAAAAAATAATAGCCAGTTGACATTTTGTTGTGAACTTAAATTAGATGGTTTGGCGGTTAGCCTGTTATATGAACATGGCGAGCTGGTGCAGGCTGCGACGCGTGGTGATGGTATAACAGGCGAAAATATTACGGCTAATATTCGTACCATTCGAGCAATTCCGCTCCGTTTGACCGGCGATAATATTCCTGCGCATATTGAAATTCGTGGTGAAGTTTTTATGACTCATCGCGGTTTTGAAAAACTGAATGAGGAAGCTCGGCGTAATGATGGTAAAATTTTTGCCAATCCACGTAATGCCGCAGCAGGCTCATTACGTCAGCTTGATCCTCGTATTACTGCCAAAAGGCCATTAGCCTTTTTTTGTTATGGTTTCGGCTTGTTAGCGGGCGGACAATTGCCGGCTAGCCAATATCAATGTCTAATGCAGTTTAAAAAATGGGGCTTACCCGTTAGTGATAAGGTAGCGCTTTGCCAAAATAGCCAACAAGTTTTAGCCTATTACCATCAAATTGAGCAAGAGCGTTTAGGCTTAGGTTTTGATATCGATGGTGTCGTTGTTAAAGTGGATCCGTTGTCGCTGCAAGAAGAGCTTGGTTTTGTCGCTCGAGCTCCTCGTTGGGCTACGGCATTTAAATTTCCCGCTCAAGAACAGATAACTTTATTGTATGATGTTGAATTTCAAGTAGGACGTACCGGTGCTATTACACCGGTTGCCCGATTAGAGCCTGTTCAGGTTGCAGGCGTCACGGTAAGCAATGCAACATTGCACAATGCTGATGAGATAGAACGTTTAGGTATACGCATTGGGGATACCGTCGTTATTCGCAGAGCGGGTGATGTGATCCCGCAGATTGTTAATGTGCTCACTGAAAGACGTTCTACTGATAGCAGAGAAATTCGGTTTCCTATTCACTGCCCGGTTTGTGGTTCAGCCATTGAACGTATCGAAGGTGAGGCTGTGATCCGTTGTACTGGTGGTTTAATTTGTGCCGCACAACGTAAGGGTGCCTTGAAGCACTTTGTTTCGCGCCGAGCAATGGATATTGAGGGCATGGGTGATAAGATTATTGATCAATTGGTTGATAAAGAGTATGTAAAGACAGCGGCCGATCTTTACTGTTTAAATCCTGATATTTTAGCCAGATTAGAGCGTATGGGGCCAAAATCTGCACAAAATCTAATTAATGCGCTTGATAAATCCAAACAAACCACATTAGCTCGCTTTATTTATGCGTTGGGTATTCGGGAAGTTGGCGAAGCAACGGCGGGCAATTTGGCGACACATTATGCGACGTTAACTTCACTCATATCAGCAGATATAGAGTCGCTAAAAACAGTACCCGATGTTGGCGAGGTAGTAGCAAAGCATATTATTAATTTTTTTCACGAACAACATAATCGCGATGTTGTTAATGAGTTAGTGAATGAAATTGGTATTAGCTGGCCAGCTATACCAGTTAAGAAAACCAATAGTTCATTTACCGGCAAAACACTAGTTTTAACCGGTACATTAAACCGTTTAACGCGTGATGAGCTTAAAGACAAGTTAATATTACTTGGCGCAAAAGTCACTGCCAGTGTTTCTAAAAAAACCGATCTGGTGATCGCAGGTGAAGCTGCTGGTTCTAAATTGGCAAAAGCAAATGAGTTAGGAATAAAAATTATTAATGAGGATGAATTAATGGAGTTACTACAAGAACATTAATCTTTTATGGCTTTTCGAGGTAGTAATTCGCAGGATGTTGACTGCTTTGATTTCGTAATCGTTTTATTCATCATCAATTAGCTATCAGCAAGTTAAATCACTAAATTACCCACTTAATACGGTTTTTAGTGATTAAAATCACGCCCGATTATTTTCTATTACATAAAATAATATAACTATTTGTTAAATTAAAAACCTACTTGGAAATATTTATGTCTGCCGTTTTTCACTTTCTTTTATCCATTATTCTTATTGGTGGGTTATCGATTTTAACCAGTAGCGATCGTGCTAGTATTCGCATTCGCTATGTTTTTCAACTATTAGTTATTGAGTTAATATTAGCCTGGTTCTTCCTCAATTCAGATATTGGTCAGGGATTTGTGGCTGGATTTGCTAAATTTTTTGACTATTTATTGGTTTATGCCGCAGCAGGAACTGATTTTGTATTTGGTGGAATGATGGACTCAAATCTCGCTACCTTCTTTTTGCGAGTATTATGTCCAATTATTTTTGTTTCAGCTTTAATTGGCATCCTGCAACATATCAAAGTGCTACCTTTTATTATTAAAATAATAGGAACATTACTGGCTAAAGTTAATGGTATGGGAAAACTGGAATCTTTTAATGCGGTCAGTTCATTAATCCTTGGTCAGTCAGAAAACTTTATTGCATATAAAGATATATTGAGTCGAATGTCACCACGTCGGATGTATACGATGGCAGCAACAGCCATGTCGACGGTTTCTATGGCGATTGTAGGCGCCTATATGGGAATGCTTGAGCCTAAGTATGTCGTTGCGGCGCTGATCCTGAATATGTTTAGTACATTCATTATTCTATCATTAATTAATCCCTATTCGGTTGACGAAGAAGAAGATATTCAAGTCAGTCATCTTCATGATGGCCAAAGTTTTTTTGAAATGTTAGGTGAATATATTCTGGCTGGTTTTAAAGTTGCTTTGATTGTAGCGGCAATGTTGATAGGATTTATTGCGATTATTGCTGGAATTAACGCCATTTTCAGTGCAGTGATAGGAATAAGCTTTCAGGATTGTTTAGGCTATGTGTTTTATCCATTAGCATGGATCTTGGGTATACCTGCTGAAGATGCACTTAAAGTCGGTAGTATTATGGCCACCAAATTAGTATCTAATGAATTTGTCGCTATGGGATATTTGAAACAAGTTGCCGCTGAATTATCCCCTCGTTCAGTAGGTATTTTGTCGGTCTTTTTAGTTTCTTTTGCTAATTTTTCATCAATAGGCATTGTTGCAGGAGCAATAAAAGGGCTCAATGAAAAGCAGGGAAATGTTGTCTCTAGCTTTGGCTTAAAATTATTATATGGTTCCACGCTAGTCAGTTTCTTATCGGCAGCAATAACGGGATTAGTTTTGTGATAATTTGACAGTATGTTTGCAAAGCGGCATTCTTGATTAACGAATGCCGTGTTTGGTTCTATTAACCAATAATATAGTGGAATTCTGCATGCAGAAACAGGATCTGATCGATATTGCTAATACCGTTATGCCATTCGGTAAATACAAAGGACGGGTTTTGATTGATTTACCCGAAGAATATTTACTTTGGTTTGCACGTAAAGGTGAATTTCCTCAAGGAAGACTAGGTTATTTAATGGAAATGACGTTAACAGTCAAAGTGGAAGGGCTAGACAACTTAGTTAAGCCACTAAAGCATTCATAGTAAGTAATGGAATTTAATATTGATTAAATCTAAATTGGCTAGAATTTAAATTTGGTGGAGCTAAGCGGGATCGAACCGCTGACCTCTTGCATGCCATGCAAGCGCTCTCCCAGCTGAGCTATAGCCCCTACACAAAGTCGATTGGACGGGCGCATAATATGCAAGCTGAATAAGACTGTCAATCGATTAATAGGAAAATAGTGTTTAACCGTTGAAAAAATGCTCATACAGCTTAGTGTTAAGAAAAAAGGCACAGTGAAATGTGCCGTTATGCTAAGTTAATTTTATTCGCTAACCCTATTTTCACGCTCATTAATATAAACCAAAGCGTTATCAATGCGTTTTAATGAACGATTTTGGCCAATGGCATGTACAGTGGCATCAACACTCGGTGATTGACCTGCTCCTGTCACAGCGACCCGCAGAGGCATACCCACTTTACCCATCCCAATTTCCAGTTCTGTAGCCGTTGCTTCGATTGCATGATGAACATTTTCACATGTCCAGTTGCTAATAGCCGCCAATTTTGTCCGTACGGTTTCTAATGGTAAGCGCGCTATCGGGCGTAAATGTTTTTTAGCGGCGTCGCCGTCGAATGTAGCAAAATCCTGATAGAAATAGCGACATGAACTGGCTATTTCTTTTAAGGTCTTACAACGTTCACCGAGAAGCTTAACTAAATCTGCTAAGCTTGGTCCAATTTGGGTATCAATACCTTGCTGTTCAATGTGCCATGCTAAGTGAGTAGCAACATATTCTGCCGGTAATGAATTGATATAATGATGATTCAGCCATGATAATTTATCAGTATTAAAGGCACTGGCGGATTTATTAATTGCATCTAAGGAAAAATAACTGATCATTTCCTCGCGGTTAAAACTTTCTTGATCACCATGGGACCACCCGAGACGAACCAAATAGTTTAATAAGGCTTCTGGTAGATAACCATCATCTCGGTATTGCATGACACTAACTGCGCCATGACGCTTAGACAATTTTTTACCATCATCACCCAAGATCATTGAAACATGCGCATATACAGGTATTGGCGCACCGAGAGCGGTTAATATGTTAATTTGCCGTGGGGTATTATTAATATGATCTTCACCACGGATCACATGGGTGATTTTCATATCCCAGTCATCAATAACAACACAGAAATTATAGGTAGGAGAGCCATCGGTGCGGCGTATAATGAGATCATCTAGCTCAAGATTGCTAAATTCAATTGGGCCACGGATTTGGTCTTCAAAAATAACAAAGCCTTGTTGGGGGTTGCTAAAGCGCACTACGTGAGGTTCATTCGGTGTATGGTTATGAGCATGCGAGCGGCAATAGCCATCGTAACGTGGTTTTTCGCCTCTAGCCATCTGTTCTTCACGTAAATTGTCTAACCGTGTTTTAGAACAGTAACAGCGATAAGCTGTCCCTGCACTAAGCATTTGATCGATAACTGCATGATAACGATCGAAGCGTTTAGTTTGATAGTAAGGACCTTCATCCCAATTTAAACTTAACCAGTTCATTCCATCCATTATGGCGTCAATGGCTTCTTGTGTTGAACGCTCAAGATCGGTGTCTTCAATACGTAAGACAAACTCTCCGTTATTATGTCGACTATAAAGCCATGAATAGAGTGCGGTACGAGCACCGCCGACGTGAAGATAACCGGTTGGACTTGGTGCAAAACGGGTTTTTATTTTATTCATTAGGATTGCCTTAATGATCTTTTTTTATATCGAATCTAGTCTAGTGATAAATTTACAGTTGGTTATTTTATCACTGCAACTTAATTCCTCAATGCTGTTAGCGCGATAATGATACTTTATTTTGCTAATTTAATGGTAAAACTGCTTAATTTATGCTGATAGGAGCTAGACTAAATAAGTTTAAATAAATATTATTTAGCGTCGATAATATTTGGGGCATCTTGCTTAATTTTGCAACGAACGGATATTTTCCTTAGAAAAACCGTTGACTCATGCAGAACTATCTCTATAATGCACCTCCATCACGACGGGCGATTAGCTCAGTTGGTAGAGCATCTCCCTTACAAGGAGGGGGTCATCAGTTCGAATCTGGTATCGCCCACCAATTGTTGTGATGATTTAGTTATGATTGGGCGATTAGCTCAGTTGGTAGAGCATCTCCCTTACAAGGAGGGGTCATCAGTTCGAATCTGGTATCGCCCACCATTCATCCAAAAAATAAAGCATTATTTGTTTAAATTATTTATGCTGTGTTTTGCTATTAATAGGGCCGGTAGAGCAGTTGACTTTTAATCAATTGGTCACAGGTTCGAATCCTGTACGACCTACCAATTAAAACAAGGAGTTAGCATCCATGTGTTGCTTCTGGTTTTACTAACTGGGACGATTTTGGGACGGAATCGTCAAAAAGGGTATCAATGTTTTTTGCGTGTTCACTAAGATGGCATGGTGCAAGGTGGGCGTACCTGCGCACCACTTCTATCGATTCCCACCCTCCCATTTCTTGTAAAACAGATAATGGAACCCCGGATTGAATTAACCAGCTGGCCCATGTGTGACGTAGGTCATGGAATCGAAAATTTTTGATTCCTGCTCGTTTTAATGCCATTCTCCATGCAGTATTTGAATCAACTCGCATTTTTCGTACAGATGGCGTTACTGTCCCGTTTGGCTTTGTACTCGGTTTTGTGTGGACGAAGACCCATTGATGATGATTGCCTATTTGGTTGCGAAGCACTTTACAAGCGGTATCATTCAACGCAATGCCGATTGCTCTACCTGATTTACTCTCTTCAGGATTAATCCATGCAACTCGTCTCTGCATGTCAATTTGGGGCCATTCCAAATTAATAATATTAGAGCGTCTTAACCCTGTAGCTAAAGCAAACTGAACAGCCGATTTAAGCGGTTCTGGGCATTCTTCTATCAAACGTTGGGCTTCATGTGGCTCTAGCCAACGTATCCTTTTATTCTTTGGTTGAGGAATTTTGATTGAAAGTGCCTTGTCAATCCATTTCCAATCTCTTTCAGCGGCGCGAAATAAGGATTTCATGAATGCTAAATATAAGGCTTTTGTTCCAGTGGCTGATAACTTAGGGTTAAAAATGGTTGTAGTTTATCCTTTTTTAGTTTTTGAAGTGACTTTTGCTTTCCAATTGTTTTCATCACGAGTTTCGCACCAATAAAAAAACGCTCTATTTTTAAGTTTAATTCAGCATAATATATAAATAGAAAAAATCTCATAAATTAAAAATAACTTATTGTAATTTAAGTAAATTTATACGTCTTAGTAAGTTACAGATTAATTATTGTTCTGAAGCCATTTCTAGAATTTTATATGCCCGTGCGAAACTCGTGTACTAGAGATTATTTGCTGTACGGTTTGCTGCTTTGTTGCGGTAACATCGTTACCGCTGTGTGTTTGCTATTCACAACGTAATTTTCCCTGGTGTTGGCCAGCCTTGGGCTGGTCTTTTTTAATAGCTAAAGGCTTACCTTTCGGTATGGGTAGTTTAAGTGGGGTAAATTCAGGTGGGATAATGACTTCTCGATCTAGACTATTTCTTCAAGGCATCGATGAATATTCCTATATAAATCAAGAGTGCAGGCATTATCATGACGCCAATAACCAGTAGCTCTTGCCCCCCTAAATGGATGTTGCCTAATTCGCCACGTTTAAACCTGATTTGTGGGTCAATGACAGTATCGGCGTGCGCGAGATGTCCAACTAGCATTTCAAAGGCTAGCGCTGCGCTGATAAAAAGTAATGTCGTGATTAGTAATTTGATGATGTTAAGTTTCATCGTTGAACCTTTGTAAAATTAGCTTATTTCTTAACGCAAATCGCTTTGGCGTTGATATCCTTGAAAGTTTCAAACTCACGCTCAAACTGTTTAGCGGCGAATTGGCACATATTTTCAGTGTCAAATTCCTGAGTATGAACACTTGCAAAGTTACTGGATGCATAAGGACTGGCGTACATGGACAAGATTAAAATCCACATAGTGGGAACTCCTTTAATTGAGAAAATATTCATAAATTTAAGGTTAATTAATTTTCTATACATATAATTAAACTGTTTATATATACAGCTTTACTATGCTATGGTATAGTTATTTGGTTGTGTGTTTGCTAACAGCAATATTTTTACCTGGTGTTGGCCAGCCTAGCGCTGGTCTTTTTTATTTCCTTCTCATCGCTTCCAGTAATAAATCCTGTATCGCCCGTTTTGAATTACGACGCCCCATGACCACTTCATCGAGTGTATCTTTAGCGACGATATGATGGATAAAGACAGGGCGATTGTGTCCTGCTTGCGCTTGACGGGTGGGGCCGATACGTTCGATAATTTGCTGGTACTGCTCTAAATCCCACCAGTGGGAGAAAAAGACCAGAATATTACCGCCGTCCTGTAAATTTAAGCCGTGTCCACAGCTTGCGGGGTGTGCAAAAAGTAACGGGATTTTGCCATTATTCCAGTCGGTAAGGGTTTGTGGGCTAGCGTCTAACATTTTGCCTTTTGGAAACGCTTTTAATAAACGTTCAAGGTCATGTTTCCAGTGGTAAGCAACCATAACTGGCATCCCTCCAGCCTCATTGACAATACTTTCCAGCGCCTGGATTTTGGCATCATGGATCACAGTCCAGTTGTGATTGTCATCGTTATAGATAGCACCGCTACAATTGTGTGCGATGAAAGGCTCTTCAGTGCCGCGCACTACAAAACGGTTGCGTGGACCTGCATTGGTGATGTCGAAGACTTTCGCAGTATGTGTTGGTGTAAGGCTTTCTTTATTGGATATTTGTATCTGAATATTCTTGCGTGGAGCGTACTTGTTTTTATCCCGAAGGTTTCCGCAGCTTCGGTTACAGTCATGGCTCCTTTGGGAGTGTTGATAATCACATTTGTACGTTGATTTCTGCTTTGCATCTGTGGAGTAGCCCATCGGCAATTTTCTAGAGAATACCCCTTTGAATTGTCTATCCGATCCAGACTTACTCCGGGGTACCATGAAAGCCCCATATCCTCTAAAAAGTTTACGAAAGACTTTTGCCAGCGTTGGCAGACAGTTATTCCCCTGCCTCCATAGTTTTTCCAATCTTTGCTGCGAGGATTGCCACAGCGATAGCGCATTTGTTGCCACGTGTTCCAAATTGGGTGTGACGTCATCCCGTGAGAACCGCGAGTTTTTACTAGCACTTCTCCTCTTCGACATCCGCATGATTTCAGCGGCGTACGGTTTGTATTTGTGAGATTTGTTCCGATCGCTATCACCTCTTTTCCGCATATACATTTTGCCAACCACGTAGCACGTTTTTGTTTTGTATTTGTACTTCCGTGGCGTTTTATAATCGTCAGGTAGCCAAAAATTTGACCTGTTAAATCCTTTGTATGATTGGGCATTAATAATATCCTCCGCTTTTTTCCAGCCTTTATCTGTTAAAATCTGGTGATCAGGTGTCATTCGAACACCCCAGCATGTCACCACGGGTTTAATTCCCATGTTAATTACACCGCCATGCGCTACCCACGCTATACCGTCCCACAACAAATCGTCGGAAGTGACTGTTTCAATTGGTTTCCAGCCGTGATTAGTCAGTATTTCGCTGTTTTCTGCTATACACATTTGCAAACATTTTATTGTTTTGGCAGCGGCATTTAATGCTTCGATCGCACTGTCGCTCAACTCAAGAAACAGTTCTTTTTCCATGGCCTGATAGTGCGCTCGCGCTTTTGCAGGTAGCTCAACGTTGATAACGTTGTGTATCGGCTCTTCGATATTAAACCAGTCAGCGGCGTTAAGGGATAGCGTGACATCACTCAGGGCTAACTGAATTTGTAGCTGAGCAAATTCTAAAGGCCAAATCTGCTCCACTGTTGCCCAGGGAACTGGATACGATTAAACCTGCGGGACGTAAACGCATTATGCGTTCTGCCTAAGCGTTCGCCCTGGTCAACAAACCACGCTTGCCCCCATAAGTCCATTAGGCCATTCTGTGAAGGCGTACCGGTTAGATTTACCCATCTATGGACAGATTTATGGGCGATTTTGGCTAGGGCTGCGGTGCGTTTACCCCCTTTGCGTAACCGGAATGATTTTAATCGGGTGCTCTCGTCTGCGATAATCGTGCCAAAAGGCCAACTGTCTCCGAGGATGTCAACCAGCCAAACGAGATTGTCATAATTGACCGTAAATACGCTGGCATAGGTATTTTTGAGTGCTGCCATCCGTGATTTGGCAGTGCCAATGATGGGTTGCACCTCGATATTATGGAGGTGGTTCCATTTAAGTGCTTCATCCGGCCAGGTGGATTGGGCTACCCGTAAAGGGGCTAACACCAATGTGGGTTTGGTTTCACTGCCTGCAAGATAGAGATTTTCTAACGCCGTCAGCGTTGCTGCTGTTTTACCCATTCCCATTCCCGCCCAGACATTTGAGCGTTTGATATCCAGCAGATGATTGATAATGAGATTTTGGTAAGGGCGAGGGGTGAAGGTTTTCATAAATTGCCTTTTAGCTGTTTTTAAAATAATTCAGCGATATCGATACCGTGTATTTCAAGCCACGCCTCTCTCGGATAAATCACTTCACGGCGGTTTTGGTCAGGATTGAAACAGGTTGGGTATCCCGAGGTGAGTGCGTCATAAATATCGTGTTTGTCGAGCCAGGCATTTAACACTTTCCAGCCAAACATTTTTCCCGTCGCTCTCCACACTGCCTGTTGAGAAGCCCATTCTTTACTTGCGCCAAATCGGGCGGCCATTTTTTCACGCTCTCGTATCGCACGATTAGCAATGCGCTGGTAGGCTGAATTACGTTGGAGTGCAGTGGCTTCCCTTTTGCGACTAATATGGGATTTGGTACGGATAGCTTCATTTCTCTGGTCAGTAATAACAGCCTTTTCCTTTTCTGAGATAACCAAGGCTTCAAGCGCTTCGATGTAGTTAGTGGGTAATGAAGGGGTGTTTAATTTCTGTTCCAGTTCTTGCCAACGATCAACCAGGCGAGCCGTAAATTCAGGGCAAAGTTGAGCAACAACAATAATGCTGTCACGTTTACCTTGTTCACCGTCAAAAATAAAAACTTCAGTGTGGTGATTTGGGCTATTTGATTGTTTATTCTCAACTTTCTCAGATTGAGGAAGTTGAATAATCTCACTTTTAGCCAATGTTTCAATAGTCCGTTTTACGTTGTCGTGACGTTTGTTGACCAGTTCAGCAATCTCAAGGCTTGACATAGTTAAACTTTGGAAAGTTATTAAATTTGACATAAAGAATATTCCTCAATAATGAAATTGATGAAAGATTGCCCCTTTAAAAAGGGGCGTTAAGATTAATTAATGGCGTTCTAGGAAGTGGGTCAACTCACCTTCATACCAATGGTCAGTGCGAGCGGTGATTATCCCGATTTGTTGATGGTGAAATTGCTCAAAAAGCTGTTTGATATCCGTTAATACCGTATCAATATTTTCACGTTTACGTAAAAGTCGCTTAATCGTCTGCTTTTCCGCGTCATTAATAATTTGTCGTAGTGACTCGCTGATGTAGTAAATCCGTCTACATTCGTCAGCCATCAGCGGTATATGCTCTACCTGAAAACGCTCAGGTGAAGGTGTGCCCGTCACTTCACGTAATGCCAGCCACACCGCTCTAGTCCATGACTGTTCAAACCGGAAGCCATTCGTCATACAGCAGACTAAATGTGTTAAATTGCGCGTATCCGAATGGCTAAAACGCTCTGCGGCTTTTGGTTGGTGTTGTGGTTGATGGCGATCATATCTGCCAGTTTTACGAATCGATGGGAGTACTTCATTAAACACCCAATCCTGAAATTGTTTTGCTTCGGACTTATTGCTACGGAAAATCACACGATAAAGGTTAGGTTCATTCACATAAACAAGCTGTTGGTTTCCGCCTTTTGTAGGGGTGTAGATTTTTTCTACTCCCCGTGGGTCAAGAGTTCCTCGTGTATTTTTAAGGGGTTCGTTTTTAACGAATTCCTTTGAGATCTGCACTAAGTCAGATGAACGTGATATATCTAAAATTTCGCATACGTCTTTTAGACAGAACCACGGTTCAGAATTTATTATTTTTATGCGTACATCGTGTGTTTCTTGGAAAGAAAATGAGATAGCTTGTGCGGTAGTCATAATATGACCTCCGATAGTGATTTAGATTTACTCACCACCGAGAGACGCTAACCTCTGATTGGTGGTGAACTGAATGGAGTTAGCGTTACCGGAAACCACCGACCGGCCAACCTTACGGTTGCCCCATCCAGCCCACCATTGAATTGTGGCTAGATTACGACATTAAAAAACACGCTCGCGGCGTGTACATGTCGCGGTAGTTTATGGCGGAACGCTAATCCAGACATCTGATTTTGCAGATGCAAATAAACTATAGCGCATGGTTTAATCTTTCGTCAATGGGTATTTAAAATGTCAATGTTTTTATTATGCAGCTGCAATTCCGTTCATCATCACGCTTAGCAATCTTGGAAACTGGCTATCATAAAAATGAGGCTGAGTCTGACGGGGATGATTTGGGTCAGTCAAATTTTTACCAAACTGTAATCCCTTTTCTGTCAGTGACCAGAATAATTTTTCCTTGTCAGGATGTTTACTGCTTGGGCGCGATTTACGTTCAACAATACCACGAGTTTCGCAATCTCCAAAAAAGAAGTATAAATTTAAAAACAAGAAAAAATCAGGGTGTTCATATTTTGTCGGGTTATCCATGTATTAAAGATATCCACGAGTTTCGCACCAATAAAAAAACGCGCTATTTTTAAGTTTAATTCAGCATAATATATAAATAGATAAAACCTTATAAATCAAATACAACTTATTGTAATTTAAGAAAATTCATGTGTTTTAGTAACTTGCAGATTGATCATTGCTTTTAAGCCATTTCTAGAATTTTATATGCCTGTGCGAAACTCGTGATATCTATAAAACATTCTTACAAGTAAGCAGTTTAAGATACTCTGGTTTAGCGTTATCAGAAGTAAGCCCATCGCCTTTATCTCATGACACTGTTAGCCGATGGCTAAAAAGTAGATGTTTTAGACCTAAAGACCTATGGCGATTAGTTGAACCTTTTATAGACAAAAACACGAGTTTCGCACAAAACTAATTTGGGTACGCTAATAAAACAGGGATTTGCTCAGTAATAGCACTTTTGATTACGTCCCAATTTTGTTGATAAAGGGTTATTTTTTCAGATATACGACGTTTATGTTGTTCAAACCACGCAGAAATAGCGAGAAAAATATGATTTCTTTGCGCTCGGCTCGTGCGAGCCTGACAGCGTTCAATACCACAGTTTTGTTTAACTTCTCGATGATAAACTTCAACAGACCAACGGGCATCCATGATAGATTTGAGGTATTGACGGGTGGGATTCTCTTTGTTTGTTACTATGTAATCAATACGGCCGTTTTTGGCTGTAAATTTGAAAACGGTTACCCAACCATATCCTCGCAAGTGTATTGACGTTCCTTCTTCTGAGATGTCTAACTTGTTCAGTTGTTTGTTATGGTTAACAATCCTATTTTTCCTCAGCGTGGTTACCCAGATCCAAACATGAGAGCGAGTTGATTTCAGGTTATCCAGGCTAGAATACCAAGCATCCATCACTACGGCTTCTGGCATGATCCCTCTTTTTTTAGCAAGAGTGAGCATTTCGGAAAAGTGCGTGTTTTTTGTTTTTCCATCAGAATCTTTATCATAAATAAGATAATTGATAGGAATTGATTCAACCTTCGTCAGATCATGCCAAAGCAAATTAACTAAACCTATGCCAGCAATAACCTCATGTTCATTACCTGAATATTGATAATGGACCATCTCTATTTTTTTACTACGTGTTTTGGCAATCAATGTATCATCGGCAATTAGTACGCAAGGGCTTTTTTTGTCTATAGAAGGTTCAACTAATCGCCATAGGTCTTTAGGTCTAAAACATCTACTTTTTAGCCATCGGCTAACAGTGTCATGAGATAAAGGCGATGGGCTTACTTCTGATAACGCTAAACCAGAGTATCTTAAACTGCTTACTTGTAAGAATGTTTTATAGATATCTTTAATACATGGATAACCCGACAAAATATGAACACCCTGATTTTTTCTTGTTTTTAAATTTATACTTCTTTTTTGGAGATTGCGAAACTCGTGAAAAAAAGCCCTTGCGTACTAATTGCCGATGATACATTGATTGCCAAAACACGTAGTAAAAAAATAGAGATGGTCCATTATCAATATTCAGGTAATGAACATGAGGTTATTGCTGGCATAGGTTTAGTTAATTTGCTTTGGCATGATCTGACGAAGGTTGAATCAATTCCTATCAATTATCTTATTTATGATAAAGATTCTGATGGAAAAACAAAAAACACGCACTTTTCCGAAATGCTCACTCTTGCTAAAAAAAGAGGGATCATGCCAGAAGCCGTAGTGATGGATGCTTGGTATTCTAGCCTGGATAACCTGAAATCAACTCGCTCTCATGGTTGGATCTGGGTAACCACGCTGAGGAAAAATAGGATTGTTAACCATAACAAACAACTGAACAAGTTAGACATCTCAGAAGAAGGAACGTCAATACACTTGCGAGGATATGGTTGGGTAACCGTTTTCAAATTTACAGCCAAAAACGGCCGTATTGATTACATAGTAACAAACAAAGAGAATCCCACCCGTCAATACCTCAAATCTATCATGGATGCCCGTTGGTCTGTTGAAGTTTATCATCGAGAAGTTAAACAAAACTGTGGTATTGAACGCTGTCAGGCTCGCACGAGCCGAGCGCAAAGAAATCATATTTTTCTCGCTATTTCTGCGTGGTTTGAACAACATAAACGTCGTATATCTGAAAAAATAACCCTTTATCAACAAAATTGGGACGTAATCAAAAGTGCTATTACTGAGCAAATCCCTGTTTTATTAGCGTACCCAAATTAGTTTTGTGCGAAACTCGTGAATACCTAATAATTGCAGACGCTTAAAGCCGGATGGTGGGCTGTAAGACTTGCCATGTAATTGCAAAAGCTCCGTAAAAGAATGTGTCACTTCGCTTGATACTGCCATGCTTCCTTCAGGTGCATCAACCGCGTAAGCGGGTATTATATCCGGCATGCCAAGGGAAGATTGCAATTTTTTCATCGCTCCCAACATGGCGGAAGGTGCTATTCGTAGTTCCTGCTTGTAAAAAGCGATCATGGCTAAGCCAGCTTGTACTTTATCGGTTAAGGCGCCATTGTTGCTTTTTACTGAATCACGAAATTGTTCATAAACCTGAACTTCAAATGCAGGTTCAATCCATGCGGCATATCTAATGGCAACGAGTTCATCTGCCCAAGTACCTGATTCAAGTCCACCTTTAATCACATTAACCGAAGCTCTTTTTTGAGTATTGCTTAAAGATTGCACAAATGAAGCTATTCCATCACCTCTTAGAAAGTTTGATGGCCGTTGCGATTCTGTCGCTTTACCCTGAGCAACGGCGGCACGATGTAAATCATTTAGACAATACCGCCCGAAAGCGTCTTGGCGTACAATGGTATTTTCGATAACAACTAATTTAGACATAAAAATATTTCTCCGTAATTAAACGAATCAAGGTATTAATGTGAAAGATTTTGCAGATTAAACCCTAAACCCGTTATACTTACCTAAACACGGGAGGATTACCTATGGGTCAGGTTGCATTTGATACACTGAAATTTGTTGAAACGCTTGAAGGTGCTGGCTTACCTAAAGACCAGGCTAAAGCTATATCTCTGGCTGTCCGTGAATCACAGGAAGCAGTTGACGTAGCGACCAAAAGAGATTTAGAAGATGTACGTAAAGATTTATCTGCTGAAATAGCGTTAGTCCGTAAAGATGTTGAAGCCTTAACTAATAGCCTTCTGATAAAACTAAGTGGTGTCATGTTAGCTATTGTTGGTGCAGCGGCAACCATTGTAACCTTAGTTATAAAACTGGTTTAAAAAGCAAGCTCCCAGCCCGCAACGGGTAAGATGCTGCTTAAATCGTGACTGTCCAGTACGATGACCTGATGACCGAGAGCAAAAAGCCGAGCATGTTCCCGTAATTGATAAGGCGTTGGTTTTTTGCCAGGGGCTTTGCATTCTACAAAAATGATTTGGCCTTCAGGTAATATGACTAGCCGATCGGGTACGCCCCGTCGTCCGGGTGAAACAAATTTATAGGCAATGCCGCCGATTTTTTGCACCTCACGCACTAAATGTTTTTCGATACTCTTTTCCCTGATTAACCGCATGGATACTTCCTTTTTATGTCTTCCCGTTTTATTTGCATAATGCAAAAATCGGCGCGGTTCTCACTCCAGATACGATTATTGCGATTGCGCGCCAGCCGGTTTGCCTGTGACCATGCGCGCGCGGTGTCATGGTATTGCCCTGACTGTTCAAGGTGAACTGCATCGCGCGCCGCCTTAAAATAAAGTGGGCTGTCGTTTTTTCTAAAGGCCATGATAGCTCCAAAAATAAACTCCTTCCTAGTCTGTGGGAAGGATATCGCTCTTAGGGGGGTGAATAGTGGGGTAAATGTGTTTTAAGTATTTTTTCAATCGTTGAGGTTGCTGACGGATTACCTTGTAGTTGAATGGTCTTATTGCGGTATAGATTGATGTACACCCCACAGGCTAATTCATAGCATATAAAATTCCCTTTCATTTTCGTATAGCGCGGCAAATCATTTGATACCGAAAGGCAAAATATTTGATACGCTCAAAAAACACACAAAGGAAAGTTATTTGATACTAACTGCGGTATCGAGGTAAATATTTTAACCTGAGTTCGGGATAAGAAATAAAGAGAAAGTCTTGATATTCAAATAGTTGAATGAGCCTGTTTTGTTAAAATACTCTAACAGTCTGGTTAAAGAGTAGAGCATTGTTAAACAATTATGGAAAATCTTACTGAACTTTATTGCCTGATGGATGATTTTTGCAAAGACTTCGAGCCAAAAATGCATGAATATTTGCTGACTAACGGTACTAAGCGTCGTAGACGGTCTACTCAGCTTTCGTTGGCGGAAATGATGACACTGGTTGTGTTGTTTCATCAACTCCGATTCAGGCAATTCAAGGTATTTTATCTCTATTATGTCCGCTTATATCTCCGGAAGGAATTTCCTAACTTGCCATCCTATTCACGCTGTGTAGAGTTACTTCCGCGTAGTGCCTTAGCGTTAACGGCACTGTTTGAGTCAATTAAGGGAAAATGCACGGGGCTATCGGTTGCCGATTCTACTCCGATAGCAGTGTGTGATAACTTACGGATCCGCAGGCATAAAGTCTTCAATGGGATAGCTCAACGGGGAAAAAATTCAACAGGTTGGTTCTTTGGTTTCAAGCTTCATATAATTATCAATCATTTGGGGGAAATACTCAGTTTTCGACTCACACCAGGAAACACCGATGATCGGAAACCATTGCCTGAGCTGACAAAGGATCTTTCTGGTTGTTTGTACGCAGATAAAGGGTATTTATCGGCTTCACTGAAACAGCAACTCAAAACGATGGGAATTAACCTTATAACGAATATCAAGAAGAAAATGAAGCCTATTAAACAGACTTGTTTCGACAAAGCCATCTTGCGTCATCGTTCTGTCATTGAAACGGTATTTGATGAGTTAAAAAATCTTTGTCAAATAGAGCATACGCGACATCGCTCTCCGGCTAATTTTGTAGTGAATTTATTAGGCGGACTGGTTGCATATTGTTTAATGCCATCTAAACCAAAGATACCTGTTGCAGGTACGTATCTTCAAGCATAATTGATTATGCTTATCCCGAACTCAGGTTAAGTATTGTGAATGTAGTTAAGCCACTGTAATTGATCTGTTTTGACGATCGATAACACTTTATTGATCGTCTATATCGCTGATGTTTTATGTTATCCGACAAGAGTTCAGTAGTGAGATTTTGCTGTACATAAAACACCCCAAAATGGATTAAAATTTAATCAAAACCTCGATTTTAGCCCTAAATCGGCATTTTGGCTAAAATTTGAACGGTAAATACAGTGTTTTTTGCCGTGCATTTTCCTCATCAAGCCATCATTTAGGCTTATTTTGTCAGGAAACAGGCGAAATCCTTTTTTACAAAAAACCTTGGTTTAACGGAAACGGTAGATTGTGCAAAAAATGCACTGGATAAACGAACGGGTGGTAGCGTCAATGGCAACCTCCATGTGACCCAATCTGTGCATATCGGCGATAACGATTCAGGATTACGGGCTAATGGCGATGGCAACGTGGCATTTTATGCTAATAATGCAAAAGTAGCTTCCTGGAATAATGATCGATTGCATTGGTTAAAGAGTGTAGAAATTGATGGAACCATCAATACTCATAGCAATTTGCATATCTCATGGGGCGGCAGAACCGCGGTTTATCAAGAAAATGGTGATGTAACTGGCCCTATTTGGGGCGGGGCGTTAAGCAGCTGGCTTAATATGCAGATTAACAATCGAGGAGCAAAAAATACAGCTCACCTCGCTACGAATGGATGGTGGAAATGTGGTGACAGCGGCCTTATCAGACAATGGGGCATCACACCACCACTCAATGCCGGACAGATTTATACGGTATCTTTACCTTGTCCCGTCCCTCATGCCATTTTCTCGGCAAACGCGACGGTAAAATACAAAGGTATTGCTCCCGAGGGCAATTTAGGTACTTATGTCGAAATAGTCGGAAAATCGTTAATTATCAGTGCAGATTATACCAGAACAGGGATTAAAGCGCCGAGAACATGGGAGCTGGTTTGCTACTAACTCAACATTATCAGGCCGCCCTGACAATGTAGTTAAACGCGACATTTCGCGGGCGGGTTTCGCTACCGCCTGCATTAGACGTTGTTTTGTCAATGAATAGAAAAGAATCATTATCTCCATCCGTAGCACGTGAACCTGTATCTGCATTATACCCTACAGGCATTTTTTCTTTATTGTTTGCGTGGCCTAGTGGACCATCATCTTCAACATAATACCTGTCCCGATAACCATGAGCGTGGCTCTCGAGTGATGCAGTTTCAGACGATAAAACCTTACGCCTAGGATTCACGCCTCGCCCAGCATCCCAGCCACGAATAAACTCACCACGTAAATCAGGGAGTTTTCCTGATGGATAGGCGAGTGCTAAAAGCGGGTATTTTTTCTTATCGAATGGCTCACCGTTGCAGATAAACCAACCGGTCGGCGCTCTTTCAGCAGGCCAAGGCAGGGGAATACCTACCGGGATTTCGACACGCAATACTTCGGGTGTAACAGCATGAACATCTGTGGCAGTTAGCTGCACATCCTGAGTGAGAGTTTTGCCGTTAATTTTACGCTGATTGGGTGTGGCATTTTTAGCCAGATTTACCGTTTCTAACAAACCAAGGTTTTCTAGAAAAAGATTCTTGTCTGGGATGTCGGCCCCATTCTCATTTTTTGCCAACTTTTGGCTCAGAAGTTGGGTCACGCTTTCGGCAAATTTCGGGTTATTACTGATGGCCTGGGCCAGCTTGTTCAACGTATCTAAATCGGAAGGCGCATGGTCGACCACCGCATTCAGCCTGTCATTGACAATTTTTACCGCTTTGGGGGTTGCGGCTTCCGTTTCACTGCTGCTCTGATTGGCATTGCTGAGCTTGACAAAACCTTTTTCACTTACGCTCGCATCCGGGTGGTTTCGGGAGCGTGTATGCGCCCTTAACGCCGCTTCCGCCGCTTTTAATTGCTGCTTTAACCAGGCGGTGCGATTCGCCAGTTCACGCGCGGGCCGGTTGGTAATACCGTCTGGCCCACCCAATACCGGGTCGGAGGTCTCTATCTGGTAGATACCGTCCGCCCATTCGGCCTGTTCTTTTAAATAGCTCATGTCTTTTTTCTCCATCGTGCTTATTCCATCATGGGTGGATTGTTGGTCACAGTGTAGTCTTTTTTCGTGTATGGATTAACTGTTTTTGCATACTTTTAACTGCTGCCATGATTATAGCGCCCATGGTAGGTCGTCTGAGCGTTATAGCGCAGCGGCACTGCCGTATAATCCAGCGCCACCAGTTCGCTCCGCGCCGGCGCAAAGGCCGCCAGCGTCTCGCGCAATTTTGCTGCCTGGTCATTGGTGATCAGCTGGTTAAGAATGACCCGGTACAGTGCCCAGTGAGTCTCGCCATCGGGATACGCGGTGGCCTGTTCAGGTTTAAGGGCTGCTCCCCCTTCGGTTATCGTCACCTCCCCAAATCCCAGCGCCCGTATCATGGCACGAATCGACCAGGGGGTGCCCTTATAGCGATGCAGCGTGATGGCCGATTTCAGCATCGCCCGGCGCGCATCATCCGATTCTGCCAGAGACCAGCCATTGACCCCGGTTAACGCCAGCTGCTCTGCCAGCCAGGGCAAGGCCGACGCCTCGGTCATATCCAGCAGATAAACCAGCAGCGGCGTCAGGTCAATCTGCTGCAACCGCGCGGCCTGTGCCGCCAGCGCCTGAAAATGGCTCTCTGCCGCCAGCAGCGGCGGTAACAGGCTGTTATCGGTCATCGCCGCTCTCCGTGCCCAGGGTCAACTGAATGTCGCTACAATGCGCCCATTGCTGCGCGGCCAGTACCGTCGGCTCAAGGGTAGTGAAACTCGTGAGCTGCACCCGGTAAACGCCGGGGACCGAGAGTGCCGCGATAATCTGGCTGGGCACAATATCCCGACCCAGCTGTTTAGCCTGGCTTGCCGCATACTGCTCAGCGGCCTGCCGCGCCTGTTTCAGTACCGGCTCGCCCGGCTGGCTGGCATAACAGGTCAGTTGCGCACTAATCGTATAGTCAACCTTTTCAGGGGTCAGCACCTGCACTGTATCATTCAGCGGGCGCACCCGCTCTTCCGAGCACAGGGCCGTCACCAGGCTGAGCACCGTCTTGTCCGGCAGCCCGCTGGTCAGCAGCGGATATAGATTGACCGTGCCGGGTTTCGGGCGGGTCACCGCCACATCACAAATCCCCGGATGGGCACTCATGGCATGAAAACGGTACGCTTCACGGGAACCGGCGGTACTGAAGGACGCCGGAGCCAGACGGATACGGTTGCGTAGATGCTCATCATCCTCCGCGTCTGAGCCGCCTTCGCTTGGCGTGGTATTGGTGACCTGAATATCCCCGTCATCGATGGCCTCCATCAGGGTGCTGATTTGCGCCGGTTGCCAACCGTTACCCTTTGTTCCCGCCTCGCTGCAGGTCGCACTCACCGTCACCGTGGATGCCGTCGGCGTCAGCCTGACTTCGCTGTCGGTGGTAAATAGCAGGCTGTCCGTGGCGCTGAGCCGTGTGCCGGCTGGTATCGGTATCGTCACCGAGGGCGGGGCCGCCAGTGAAAATTCCACCGTGGTGCGTGCCCGTTGAGCCGGTAGACGGTAAACGCCGACCAGCTCGGCCAGATAATCCAGCATTGGCGCACGGGCAAAGGCCACCAGGTTTTGTTCGGCGGCGGATTGAATGGCACTGCGCACCAGGGTTTCCCGGTAGGCGAACAGGTCAATCAATAGCCGCTCAGCCTGCGCCGGCCACAGGGTCTTGCCGCTGGCCGCTTCATAGTCCGTGATCATCTCGCGGGTAATGGTCTGCGCATCCGCTGCAATAAAAACCGGCTTCTCGAGGGTTAACGCCATGCCACCTCCGTTTGTGCGTTGACCTGACTGCCCGGCAGTCGCCAGCGCAGCAGGAGATTCACCCGCTCACCCTGCGCATTAAGCCGCACCTGATGTAATTCGCATCGGGGCTCCCAGCGCCTGATGGCCTCCACCGTTTCCCGTACCACATGCGGCAAGGCCCGCTCAACCGGCATATCCAGATAGCGATGCAGGTCACTGCCAAAATCCGGTCGATGCGGGTCGCTGCCTTTTGGGGTGCCTAAAATCAGTCGCAGGCACTGCTGAATATCTTCGACGCCACTGACCCGCTCACCCGATGCATGCAGCGCGGGTTGCCAGTCTGCGGCGCTGAGGACGGTCATTGTGTTCATCAAACGCGTTCCTCCCTCACTTATAACGGCTTGCCGGTGGGTTTACCGTCATGCCCGTTGCTATGTTGATGCTCTTGCAGCGACACCCGACCTGCCTGGATATCGCCGCTGGCCTGGAGCGTGCCGTCAATGATGGCTGTCGCGCCACTGCCGCCCGAACCGCTCATGCCGCCCTGGTACGTCAGTTGCTTTTGCACCGTCAGGTTGCCCGTCGCGACCGTATCGGGTGCATCCAAAAACAGGGTTTTACTTGCCTTCACCGTCGCATTTTGCGTTTGAATCAGCACCGTGGTCTGGGTGGTCAGCGTCAGGGCCTGTATCTCGCCCCCGATAGCCATCGCGTGGTTTTTGCGGTCATACTCGACAAAAGTCCCGTCGGCAAAATCCACCCGACGTTTATCGCGGTTTGCCACCGTGGGGGGGTCTACCTCGGAATACACCGCCCCTAACACCACGCCGTCATCACCGTCAGCATCCAGCAGCAGACTCACCTGTTCACCTAAATCCGGTAGCCCGTAATCCTTGTTATCCTGGGTGTTGCGTTGCAATACCGGCAACCAGGCGGTGCGCAGGTTATCACAGGTCGGCAGCCGTACCCGTACCCGGACGTTTTGCTCATCAATCTGGCTGATGGTACCGAACATCAATTGCAGTGCTTTCATGGTGGCTTTTCTCCGATTGTCATCTCTTTTTCACTCAGCGGCCCCACGCTGCCATCGGCTTTCACCCCCATCACCGGTGGGGTCGCCGACTGATCCGCGCGAATCGTTTTCCTGTTCATGCGCGCCATCGGCCCCTGGCCCAAGGTGAGTTCACAGGTGTACCCGCTTTGGCGCGACAGGGCATGGCGGACTTCGGTGATAAGCCACACCCCGGACAGGCGACCAAAATCGGCCAGGCGCACGGTTAACCCGGCTTGATACGCCGTATTGCCCGCCAGCGCTACCGTCGCCACCCGTTGATATTCATTATGCCGGTTCAGCCCCGCACACACCTTGGCAGTCGCTTCTTCCCGGCTCCGTGCCCGGCTGTGCAGTCTTAAGGTATCGGCGCTGGTTGAACGTCCCTGTTTTTGAGGCGCCGTTTCTCGCGCCACGTCGCCTATCGTGCCATCGGCCTTGATACCGACCGTGACCAGTTGTTTGCGCTGGCTGTCCTGGTATTTCACCTTGCCCTGCTGGTAGATACGGTTAAGCGTATCGCGCAGGCTGTAATGACTGACGGCTTGCGGGGTAATGACGTTAACTGGCGAGGCTTCTCGCAATCTGATGCGCTCAGAAAAAATCAGCCTGCTCGGCGTGACTTTAACGATATAGCCGTACTCCTCCGCCAGCCGGCGCAAAAAAGCCAGGTCGGTTTCATGTTGCTGCGTGACCCTGTCAAGGGGCAGCGGCGCAATCAGCCCTTCCAGTGTCAGGTGGTGTTTTTGGGCAATCCGCCGGGCGATGGCCGCCAGGCTGGTCTGCTCAAACGCCCGGTAGCTCCGGGTTCGCAGCGCGGTGGTCACCGAAGCGGATAACCCACGCAGCGACACCGTATCCGGCGGGCCACTAAGCTCTATTTCATCAATCGAAAAGGTGCCACAGGGACGTAATGGCGCGCCGACCCTGCCGAGCGCCAATGAGAGCGTGTCGCCTTTACCCGGATACCAGGCCCCACGCCAGCGCCCGGCGCTGTCTTCCAGTTCGACCGTCAGCTCATCAGACTGGCCACTGAGCTGATCGGTAAAGCGGATCCCGAGCACGTCCGGGGTGATATCGTGCGTGATGTCCTTTTGGCCATAATGCAGGGTCCAGGTCGGGGCCGGTACCGCCTGCTGTCGTTGTGTCATTAACGCAACCATGGCGGTGTCTCCTCAACGCTGTCCTGTGCGTTAATCAACGGGATAGCCAGGGTGATGCCGGCAGGCAACACCGGTGTAATGGGGATATCAGGATTGGCGGCAATGATCCGCACATAGCCCAATGCGTCACCGTAATAGTAGGCGGCCAGCGTATCCCAGCGCTCGCCCTCACGGGTAATATGCTGCCAGACACCTGGCTTATGTTCTTCTTCCTGTTGGCTTGCAAACATCGTCCTGTTCTCCTTTAGCGGCGCGTCACCAGATGGCTCGTCAGACGGCTCAGCAGCGGGGTGACGTCGTTCCAGGTACTGAGGGCACCGCCCACCTGACCGGCCACCGTATCCAGTGCACCGGGCAGTGCCTGGCCGGTACCGGGGGTCAGAGCACTGAGCGTGTTTTTCGCCTGGCTGGCCGTGGTCGCCACCTTGCCCGCCGCTCGGGTCAGCTGACTGGCCGCAGGAAAATGGGCTTCCAGGCCGGCCAACAACGGCTGCGCCTGTATCAACGGGGTGGCCACCTCACCTAAGCTAGTAATGACCCCAGGGAGGCGCGTTAACGCCGCGACCGGATCCGTTTTCATCTGGCGCACCACCCGGATCGCCTGTGAGGCCGTGGCCAGTGCCGACTGCGCCTGACGGGCCAGACCCACCGCCCGCGATAGCGGTGTACCGGTGGCTATTGCCCGGGTTAGCCCGGCGGCTTTTCTGTTCAGTGTCGTGGCCATCGCCGGCGGCTTAAGTGGTTGGCGCAGATCGCCGGTAAATTCACGCAGACTGATATCGACCTCCAGGCATTGGGCGATACCGTCGGCATGCGCCAACACCGTACGACCGGTAAGCGTGGTGATCACAAAATGCCCCAGGTACTCGCCATTGCCGAGCACAAACGCCAGTGCCTGGTGGGCACGACAGGCGGCCTGTAGCCGTTGCCATTGCGCGGTCGGTTGACAGTACTGCTGATGAAACCGCACGCTTAAACTGTATTCATCGCACTTGTCGCCGACCCACTGCAGACCCGGTTTACGGCCAATGCGCGCCTGCTCGGCAAACTCACCGCCAAGGATGGCTTCCAGCGCGGTAAAGCCGGTCTGTAACTGCACTTCAATCTCACCGAGTATCGCCAGCATCAGTGAAAGGCCCGCCGTTGTTGTTGGTGCATCAGCTGCGCCAGGCGTTTTTCCAGCTCACGCACACTGATAGCCAATGCATCACGCAACGCCGCCGGGGTCGTCTGCGACTGACCGTTCATCACAATCTGCGGCGCAAAGGTGATCTGCATGCCTGAAAAAGCCTTCCCCTGACCGGCAGGGGAGATCGGGGTATCAGGCCAGTGGGGCACACGCGGGGACGGCGGTTGCATCAGCGGCATCAGGCCGCCGACGGCGCGTTCTAACGCGGGCGTGGTGCGGGTAATGCCCAGCACCGCCCCCTGCACAATATTGTCCCCCAATCCGGCGAAAACACGAGAAGGGCTGTGGATCCCCAGCGTTTCCTTAAACCAGCCCGACACACTGTCACCAAAATGGACAATCGTCTCTTTGGCGGCGGTTAAACGACTCTTGATCCCGTTGACCAGACCCTCAATCAGCTGGCGACCCGCATCGGTAAAATGGGCGGGCAGTTCAACATGGAAATAGCTCATCACCCCGGCAAAGGCTTTATAGAACAGACCCACTGGCGACCAGTTAAGGATAAGTGCCCCAACGCCCGCAATACCGCCGGAAAACGCCTGTTTCACCTCGGCCCAACGGGCCTGAAAGAAAGCGCTTATCGGCGTCCAGTAGCGGACAATCAGGTAAGCGCCGGCGGCAATCGCGGTGATAGTCAGGCCGATAGGGGTAAACATCAGTGCCCGCCCCAGCCACAGCAGTGCGTGTCCGGCGAGGCGCAGGCCCGTCACCAGTCCGCCGGCCAACACCTTACCTAATCGTCCCGCACTGCCCGCGAAGCGGCTTAAGCGCCCACCCATGCCAAAGGCGGTGCTGAGTAATAACCAACCGGTACGCAGCCGGGTAAACCCGCCCCACAGCAGGCGTATCGGCGAACCCAGCAGATTGAACGCCAACCTTGTGGCCAACAATCCCCCCTTAAACAACAGGAGCGCGCCCACCGTTTTAGCCATACCACTGACCAGCTGGGGGTGGGTTTTGACCCAGGCATTGGCGGCGTTCACATAAGGGAGTACCGTGGCGGCTAAATTCTCTACCGCTGGTTTTAGTGCATCACCGAGACTCAGCGACAAATCCTGACTGGCAATGCCTAACTTTTTCATCTGTTCAATGGGGGATTCAAGCCGTTTTTTATAGTCACTGCCTAATACATCCTTGTCCGCGGCCGCCAGGGCCTGGGCGCGGATTTGCCGGTACTTGTCCATATTGGCCAGCATCGGACGCACAAAGGCCATCACCTGCATATCGGCAAACAGTTCACCTAAGCCAAAGTTCTGCTGCAGGGCCAGTAACGCTTTATCGCGGGCGGTATCGTCCTGCAGCGCCATCGCTGATTTAAATTGCGCCAGCGCCTCGGGACTCTTTTGCGCCAGATAGGTTTGCAGGGTATTCATCATCCCTTCAATCGGCGAAATCCCGTGCGCTTTTTGCTGCATGAGTGATTTTTCAATATCGATACCGACATCACCAAAACGTTTTTTAGTTTCAGGGGCGTACAGTTTTTCCAGAAAGTTATTGAAATTGTTCGCCGCTTTATCGGTGCTACCGGCACCCATTTTGGCTACCTGCAAGGCAGCGACCATCTCGGCCACCGCCGCTTTACCCTGGGCTATGTTGGCCATTTGTGGTGCCAGCTCCGGCAACCACTTCACCTGGTCAGCGATTTCAAATGACCCAGCCTTACCCCCTTGCGCCATGATGTTCTGTACCACAGCAAAATCTTTCGCGGCAATGCCCAACCACTGCTGGGTGGTCACCGCCGCCTGTGCCCACAGTTCAGCGGAGGTGCGGGTGGCGGTTGCGCCGCGGGCGATGTGTGGCAGGTAGGCGCGAATAGCGTCCAGGCTGTCAATGTTATTGCCAATAAGCGCACGGGTGGCGGCCTGTAAATCATCCTGCGTCTGGTTGTATTGCTGGCTCCAGGCGCGGATATCTTTACCCAGCGCCGCCTGGGTGGCACCGTCGTAACCGGCGGTGATACCCATATCGACCAGATTGTCCTGAAAGGTCATCGACTGCTTGACAGACGGCGCGACCGCGCCCACCGCTGCCGCCGTGGTGGCCCCTAACGCCAGTCCTTGCCCCATCAGGGCCTGTCGTTGTTGCCCGGCAATCTGACTGGCCATCATAGTGTGATGCAAACGGCGATGCTGTTGCTCGAGACGGGAAAGTGTCTGACCCACCCGACCCAGCTCGCTATTAAGGTTACGCGCAGCCTGACCGCCCAACTGACCGTAGCGGGTCATTGCCTGGGTCAGTTGTTGCTGACGAGTCTGCAGACGACGGGTGGTGTCCCCTAACAGATTGAGGCTACGTCGGGAGTCACCCATCGCCGAGCGAAAGGCACTGGCCACCGCCCCCTTAATCACCACCCCAATCGAAAATGTGTTGGCCACCGAGTCACCTGCCTGTGTTACGTCTGATTAACGGTTAAGTACTTGTCCCGCGTTGCCCGTGCTCCTGCCGGATTTGGGCGGCGGCTTCCTGTAAATAGTCCTCAAATTCCACCACGGTCAGCGCATCCAGCTCACTCGGCTGCCAACGGAACCATCTCGCCAACAGGGCCTGCGCCTGACGCAGCGCCTTCGGCGAGTGCATCCAGCCCCGCAAACTGGCGAAAGTGGTCTTGCAACTGCTGATAATCCACCAAATCCATATTGTCGATATCTTCCGGTATCAGGCCGGTCATACGGGCAATCAACAGACTGTCCCAGTCATTGGCGTTTTCACTTAAGCGGCGTACCGCCTTGATGTCACTGACCTTGAGCCGGTTTAAGCTGACCTGGGTTAGCCTTTCACCACTGCCCAGGGCATAAGGGTATTGCAAGGTGTAATGTAAAGACGGTGTCATGAGGGTTATTCCTTACCTGTTAC